>UQWI01000006.1 GCA_900544765.1 uncultured Eubacteriales bacterium
TAGGCGAAGTCGTCGTACGCATCGGAGTAGTGCATCGGCAGGGCGCCGATGGGCGCTGTGAAAACGGGAAGGTCGAATTCACGGCCGAACATGGCGAACTTGGTGCTGGGGGCGTCGTGGTCGCAGATGGTGTCCATGTTGACATAGACGCGCTGCCAGGCGTCGTAGTTGCGCGCAGCGCCGTTTCCGGGGTTCTTGGAGCCTGGGCCGGGCATCGAATTGCCGCAGGCCTTGCCGTTGCAGACGGGACATGCCTTGCAGTAGGGCCCAATGTTAGTGCGTGCCTTTGCGAGTACTTCGTTGTAATCCATGTTTAATTAACCTCCTTAGGGGTTTTATTATCTCTGTGTATTGGATTCCGGATGGCGTTTAAAGTCCCAGGCCGGTCAAGTCCCATTCCGGTATCATCTCGTCCCCGCTGGAATCAGGTTCCTGGTAGTAACCGTCCTCTATGCCGCGGTCCAGCAGGTACTCGTACAGCATTTGGGCTATCGCAGGGTCGACCACACGCGCAAGCTCCGGAAAGCGCTCGCCTACGCCCGACATGGGCGTGTACTGGCTCATAAGCGAGAAGAGCACGCTCCCGGCGGGGAAGCTATTCGCCACAAAGTCTATGCAGCCTATGGAGTTGTCCGTCCAGCCGGGAAGTATGAGGTGGCGTATGAGTACGCCGCCGAGCAGCATGTCCTCGCCGTCCATGCGGTACGGCCCGGTCTGGCGGTACATCTCGAGTATTGCAGCGGCGGCGGTCTCGGGGTAGTCCGGCGCGTGGGAGTACTTCTCCGCCGGAGCCTTCATAGAGTATTTGTAATCCGGCATGTATATCTGCACCAGGCCCTCGAGCCGCCTCAGGCTCTCAACGCTCTCATAGCCGGAGGAGTTCCAGACCACGGGAATGCCCAGCTCAAGGCCGTCAAGCGCCTCGGCTATGGGACGGACGAAGTGCGAACCCGTGACTAGGTTGATGTTATGTACGCCCTGGTCGCGCAGACGGAGCAGGACGTCGCGCAACTGCTGTACGCTCAGCTCCACACCGGGCGAGCCCGGCTGGGCTATCACGGCGTTCTGGCAGTATACGCAGCCGAGATTGCAGCCGGTGAAAAACACCGTGCCGCTGCCTCGGGATCCGGATATGCACGGCTCCTCGCCGTAGTGGGCGGCGGCCCTAGCCGCGCGGGGCAGGTGTGCGCTGGAGCATACGCCGGTGGCTCCGCCTTCGCGGTCGGCCCCGCACATCCTGGGGCAGTCGAAACACGCGCTCAAAGGCCAATCAGCTCCTTGGTGTGGGTATACGGCTCGCGCGCTACGCTCATCGGGCGCTGCTTGCCGCTGGCGAGGCCCTTGGCAGCCAGCTTTAGCATCTTCTTGAGCGTGTACTTGCTCTCACCGGCGAAGCGCTCCGCGCGGTCGTAGCTGACGGTCTCGCATCTGCAGCCCAGCCTCGTGATGAGCCCGCGCAGGAAGAGGTCGTCCCCGTGATAGAGCGACAGGCGGTCCAGGGCTTCGGGATCCATGAGCCTGAAATCCGCGTGGTCGTATATGAGGCTCGAGCCCAACAGGTGCATTATTTTATAGTAGGCGCGCGCGGTGTTGCGCTTCATAAAGGTGTCGGTCTGGCGCGAGGCGCGGACGCCGCATACTATGTGCGCGCCGGCGGCGTGCTTTTCCGCCATCTCTATGATGGCGTTCACATCGTCCTGCAAATCTGCGTCTATGGACACGCTGACGGCGCGCTTGTCCTTTGCGCACATGAGCCCTTCGGTCAAAGCGGTCTGATGCCCGCGGTTCTGGTCGAGGCAGAGCCCGGCAAAGCGCTCGTCCCTGAAGTTGGCCTCCTTTATAATCTCCCAGGTGCGGTCGGATGAGCCGTCGTTGACGAACAGCACCCGGCTGTCGGGAGAGGCAAATCCCCGCTCAACGAGAGTTGTAAGGCATTCGCCGAGCCGTTTTATCGTCTCAGGCAGCACCTCTTCCTCGTTATAGCAGGGTACAATAATGAAATACCTTTCCATTCTGACCTCCTCGCGGCGCATGCGACGCCGCTTTCTCTGCCACATTATAATCTAATCCGCGGCGTAATTCAAGAATCATAGCGCAGTATGGACAAGAAATAGCGGGCGGCTCACCCAGCTCGGACGGCGGGCATGCACCGGACGGGATTTGGAGGCCGCGCTTTAGTTTAAATTAATTCGTTTTCAATTTAGCGCATAAAATGGTGAAATGCAGCGCAAACCAACCTAATACTGCCAATTGTTATTCACGCGCGGCCCAGGGGACTCCAAATCCGGTACAAAACAGGCCCGGTGTGACGCCAAATGAGGTTTCTTTGCTAGCTTTCACAAAAATTTAATGAAAAAATCGTATTTTACGGCATAATTGGTATTGTAATCTTTCCAAATAGGTAGTAAAATGTGCATGCGAAAAAATTAGCAGGAATGTCACAGACGTATGTGACATGTCTGGAGGACGCAAATGATAGACATCGTGCTGGTCGAGCCGGAGATACCAAACAACACCGGCGCCATTGCGCGCACCTGCGCCTGTACCGGAGCGAGGCTGCATCTGGTTAAGCCGCTGGGCTTCGACATATCAGACAGCGCCGTAAAGCGTGCGGGCTTGGATTACTGGTATCTGGTCGACTTGACCGTTTATGAGAGCCTGGACGAGTATTTTGAGCGCCGCGGCGATTCAAACCTATGGCTCACTACGACGAAGGCCCCGAAGAGCTACGCGGACTGCGACTGGTCGGGCGACGTCACCTTAATGTTTGGAAAGGAGACTGCCGGGCTGCCCGAGTGGCTGCGTGAAAAGTACCGCGACCGCTGCGTGCGCATCCCGATGGTTTCTGAGGCCAGGAGCCTCAACTTATCGAATGCCGCCGCCATCCTCACATACGAGGCACTGCGGCAGCAGGGTTTCAAAGGTTTATTAGATCATGGCCAAATGAAACAGGAGGAATGAAGCATGAACTACAACAAGAAGACCGTACACGACTTCGATCCCCACGGAAAGAAAGTACTGCTGCGCTGCGACTTCAACGTCCCGCAGAACAAGGAGACCGGCGAGATTACCAGCGACAAGCGTATAGTCGCCGCGCTGCCGACCATCAAGTACCTGCTTGAGAACGGCGCCGCCGTCATCGCCTGCTCCCACCTCGGCAAGCCCAAGGGAGAGTGGAAGGCCAATCTGAGCCTGAAGCCTGTCGCCAAGCGCCTGAGCGAGCTGCTGGGCATGGACGTCATCATGGCCGAGGATATAATCGGCGACGACGCCCGCGCCAAGGCCGCCGCCCTGCAGCCGGGCCAGCTCATGCTGCTTGAGAACCTCCGCTTCGACAAGCGCGAGGAGAAGAACGACCCCGAGTTTGCGAAGGAGCTCGCCTCCATGGCTGAAGTCTACGTTTCCGACGCCTTTGGCACCGTGCACCGCGCCCACGCCTCCACCGCCGGCGTCGCGGCCTATCTGCCCGCCTACGCTGGTATGCTTGTGGAGAAGGAGATATCTGTCATGGGCAAGGCCCTGAGCGACCCCGCCCGTCCCTTCGTGGCCATCCTCGGCGGCGCCAAGGTCAGCGACAAGATTGGCGTCATCAACAACCTTCTGGAGAAGGCCGACACCATTATCGTCGGAGGCGGCATGGCTTACACCTTCAAGCTGGCTCAGGGCCACACCATCGGCAAGAGCCTGCTCGAGGCCGACCGCGTCGATTACGCGAAGGAAATGATGGACAAGGCCGCCGCCAAGGGCGTGAAGCTGCTCCTGCCCGTCGACCACGTCTGCGCCGCTGAGTTCAACGCCGACGCCGAGCCCGTTGTCACCGGCGAGGACATCCCCGAGGAGCTCATGGGCATGGATATCGGCCCCAAGACCGTCGAGATGTACAAGGACGCCGTCAAGGGCGCCGGTACCGTCGTCTGGAACGGCCCCATGGGCGTTTTCGAGTTCGCCAGCTTCAACAAGGGTACCTTCGCGATGGCCGAGGCTGTTGCCAACTGCGGCGGCGTGACCATTATCGGCGGCGGCGACAGCGCTTCTGCCGTTGAGAAGAGCGGCTATGCCGACAAGATAACTCACATCAGCACCGGCGGCGGCGCTTCCCTTGAGTTCCTCGAGGGCCTGGAGCTGCCCGGCGTTGCCTGCCTGCTGGACAAGTAAGGAAGGAAGGAGCCCCTCCCCATGAACAGAAAGTACCGCAAAACCATAATCGCCGGCAACTGGAAGATGAACAAGGTGCCGAGCGAAGCCCGTCCCTTTGTCGACGAGCTGAGGCCCCGTATGCCCAAGACCAAGACCTGCGACACTGTCCTCTGCGTGCCGTATCCCATCATCCCGGCCATGGCCCGCGCCATGCGCGACAGCCGCATTGTGTTTGGCGCGCAGGACGTCTCCGCCCATGACTCCGGCGCTTACACCGGCGAGGTCAACGCGGCCATGCTCGCGGATCTCGGCTGCCGTTACTGCATCGTTGGTCACAGCGAGCGCAGGGCCTATCACGGCGAGACCGACTCCGATGTGAACACCAAGGTCAAGAAGCTGCTCGATTGCAACATCACCCCCATCATCTGCGTAGGCGAGAGCCTTGAGCAGCGTGAGAAGGAGCTCACCCTCGAGTTCATCGAGTACCAGGTCAAGGCCGCCCTCGCCGGGCTCGAGCCAAAGGCCGTGAAGCACTGCGTCATCGCCTACGAGCCCATCTGGGCCATCGGCACCGGACACACCGCCACCGCCGAGCAGGCCGCCGAGGTCTGCGGCGCTATCCGTGCGGTAATCCGCTCCATGTTCGACGCCCGCGTTGCCCGCAGCGTCAGCATCCTCTACGGCGGCAGCATGAACGCCAAGAACTGCGACGAGCTCCTCGCGCAGCCCGACATAGACGGCGGCCTCATAGGCGGCGCTTCCCTCAAGGTAGAAGATTTTGCCCGCATTATAGAGGGCACCACCCAGGAGTAATTTTCTATGGATAAACCTGTAAAGCCTGTAGCGCTCGTCATACTCGACGGCTACGGTATCGGCGAGCCCAACGAGGGCAACGCCATCTGGCTGGCCAAGACCCCGGTCATGGACGAGCTGCTCAAAACCTATCCCAACACCAGGCTGTCCGCCTCCGGCCTCGACGTGGGCCTGCCGGAAGGCCAGATGGGCAATAGCGAGGTCGGCCACACCAACATCGGCGCGGGACGCGTCGTGTTCCAGGATCTGCCCAGGATAACCAACGCCATAGCCGACGGCAGCTTCTTCAAAAACCCGGCCTACCTGAAGGCCATGGCCGACGCCAAGGCCTCGGGCGGCGCGCTGCACGTCATGGGTCTGCTCAGCGACGGCGGCGTACACAGCCACATCAAGCATATCTTCGCCATCCTCGACATGGCGAAGCAGCAGGGCCTTGAGCATGTGTATGTGCACTGCTTCCTGGACGGCCGCGACGTCAACCCGACTTCCGGCGCCGGTTTCGTGCAGGACCTCGCCGGCAAGTGCGCTGAGCTCGGCAACGCCAGGATTGCCACCATCCAGGGCCGCTTCTGGGGTATGGACCGCGACAAGCGCTGGGAGCGCGTGCAGAAGGGCTACGACGCCATCGTGCGCGGCAAGGGCGTGATGGCCTCCGACCCCGTGCAGGCTGTCAAGGACAGCTACGCCGCCGACAAGACGGACGAGTTCATGGAGCCCACTGTTATCTGCTCCGAGGGTACAATCAAGAGCGGCGACAGCGTCATATTCATGAACTTCCGCCCCGACCGCGCGCGTGAGATGACCTGGGCGCTCAACGGCTACCTGCCCGAGGGCCACACCATGGACACCGATGAGCTGAAGCTCAGCTATGTGTGCACCGCGCAGTACGACGCGGCCCTGCCTCTGCCCATTGCATTCCCGCCTGAGGAGCTAGAGGGCACCATCGGCGAGTATGTAAGCGACAAGGGCCTCACGCAGTATCGCGTGGCTGAGACCGAAAAGTACGCCCACGTCACCTTCTTCCTGAACGGCGGCGTTGAGAAGCAGTACCCCGGCGAGGAGCGCGAACTCATCCCCAGCCCCAAGGAGTATCCCACCTATGACCTCATCCCCGAGATGAGCGCCGAGAAGGTCAAGGACGCCCTCGTGGCCCGCATGGACAAGGGCGGCTGCGAACTCTACGTCTGCAACTTCGCCAACTGCGACATGGTCGGCCACACCGGCGTCATCCCCGCGGCTGTAAAGGCCGTTGAGACTGTCGACAAGTGCCTGGGCGAAGTCGTGGAGGCCGCGAAGCGCAACGGAATCATCCTGGCGGTCACCGCAGACCACGGCAACGCCGACCGCATGGTGGAGCCGGACGGCAGCCCCAATACCGCTCACACGACCAACCTTGTGCCTTTCGTCATCGCCGGAGCCGGTGAGCTGAAGCTCCATGAGGGCAAGCTTGCCGACATCGCCCCGACCCTGCTGCAGCTCATGGGACTTGACAAGCCCGAGCAGATGACCGGCAGCACTCTGATTGGCTAACCATCAATTTAATTTCCCCTAAATTTCTATAAAGAGGAGTTTTCACTATGAAAGAGTACTTTGAGATCGTTGACGTACAGGCCCGCGAGATTCTTGACAGCCGCGGCAATCCGACCGTCGAGGTCGAGGTCACCCTCGACGACGGCACCGTCGGCCGCGCTGCCGTTCCCTCCGGCGCTTCCACCGGCATCTACGAGGCTTGCGAGCTCCGCGACGGCGACAAGAGCCGCTACCAGGGCAAGGGCGTGACCCGCGCCGTGCAGAACGTCAATACCGAGATAGCTGAGGCCCTCCTCGGCATGAACGCCCTCGATCAGGTCAGCATCGACAAGCTGCTCATCGAGCTCGACGGCACCCCCAACAAGACCCGTCTCGGCGCCAACGCCATGCTCGGCGTCTCCCTGGCCTGCGCCCGCGCCGCTGCCAACGCCCTGAACCTGCCCCTGTACAACTACATCGGCGGCGTCAACGCCAAGACCCTGCCCGTGCCGATGATGAACATCCTCAACGGCGGCGCCCACGCTACCAACAACGTTGACATCCAGGAGTTCATGATCATGCCTGTCGGCGCCCCCAGCTGGAAGGAAGCCCTCCGCATGTGCGCCGAGGTGTTCCACACCCTGAAGGCTGTCCTGAAGGAGAACGGCACCCCCGCCGCCGGTGTCGGCGATGAGGGCGGCTACGCTCCCAACCTGAAGAAGGACGAGGACGCCTTCAAGTGCATCGTCAAGGCCATTGAGGAAGCCGGCTACAAGCCCGGCGAGGACTTTATGCTCGCCATCGACGCCGCCGTTTCGGATTGGTACAACCACGAGGACGGCACCTACACCCTGCCGAAGGCCAAGAAGACCATGACCCGCAACCAGATGGTCAACATGTGGAAGAAGTTCGCCGACAACTACCCCATCATCTCCATGGAGGACTGCATGGGCGAGGACGACTGGGAAGGCTGGGCCATGCTGACCAAGGCCCTCGGAGACCGCGTCCAGCTCGTCGGCGACGACCTGTTCGTCACCAACGTCGACCGCGTCAAGATGGGCCTCGAGAAGCACGTTGCCAACGCCGTCCTGATCAAGGTCAACCAGATCGGCACCCTGACCGAGACCCTCGACACCATGCAGCTCGCCAACCGCGCCGGCTACACCACCATCGTCAGCCACCGCTCCGGCGAGACCGAGGATACCACCATCGCCGACCTCGTCGTCGGCCTGAACGCCGGCCAGATCAAGACCGGCGCCCCCAGCCGCACCGACCGCGTCTGCAAGTACAACCAGCTGCTCCGCATCGAGGAAGAGCTCTTCGACGTCGCCAAGTACGCCGGCAAGGACGCCTTCTTCAACCTGAAGAAGTAATCGCGCGATAAGTCAAGAAAACGCCCTGGGAAACTCCCAGGGCGTTTTGTTGCAGAGCATGCCGATCTGAGGTACAATGGCTAAAAACGGCAGGGGAGGGGAGCGGTATGACTGCAATTCGCCGCCATCCGTGGCGGTTTGCGATGATTCTGCTGCTTGTGATTGCGCTCGCGGTGCTCATCGCGTCGCTTGTGTACATGAATACGCACACGCCAGGTGAGTGGCTGATGCAAAAGCGTCTGGAGCTCGAAAGCGACGGCACACATACATATGAGCTGCTCGCTGAGCGAGATATCGGCGACGGGCTGACTGTGGTTTTCTACCAGGAGAACAACTGGATGTATTCCTACATTTGGGGAGCTGTGGTGGCAGGCCGTGGGATCTGGTATACCTCGCCGGAATTAGGCGTTACATCTGCCCCGGGAATACCGGACGAGTATCCACCCAAACCTGCGCAGCACTACTCTTCGACTGAATACACCTGGCGCGGTGATGACTACGTCCTTGACTTCGGCGCGATAACCGACCCCGAGATCGAGGCCGTATACGTCGACGGCGAGGCGGAGACCATGATCGACACCGGCAACGGCTGGCGGCTGTTCTACGCCGTGCTCCCGGCGGATGGCTACACCGGTGAACACAACGTGCTGCCGGAGAGGATTGACGCGCTGAGCGAGACATATTAGAAAAAACGGCGGCTTACAAAGCCGCCGTTTATCTTTCGTCGCTAAGTCCAAGGATGTAATCCGTGGTGGTGTGGAAAAAACGCGCCAGCTCTGTGAGTGTCTGCGCCGGTACGTCTCCCTCGCCTGTCTCGTACTTGGAGTAGGCTGCCTGAGATAAGCCGAGATGTTCGGCCACCTGCGACGGAGCCAGCCCGGCCTCGCTGCGCAAATTGCGCAACCTGCGGCACACTGGTGCTTCACTGCCGACCTCCTGTCCAAGCTCTTTGCCGCAGTTTAAGCAGCGCGGCGGAGCCTTGCGAAAGGGCCTGATTGGGACCTTGAATCTCCCGCAATGCGGGCACCTTGTCGCGGAAAAGGCCAGAATCCAGGAGGCAAGATATACGACTAATACGGGTATTCGCCATTCCACAAGCTGGAATGTAACGCATGCTATCGCCAGAATGGTGCAAACTACAAAGAATAGGAAAACTGCCGTCCGCACACCGTTTCTGTTCAAAAGGCGAACTTTCTTTTCCCCCATATTCTTGCCTCCTCCCTTGGATGATTATCTAGTTTTATAATATAACAAACGAGGGCCGTTGTAAACAGGAAAACGTAAAAGCCGCAAATAATTTTCCTCCCCGTGTATAACCCCCGCCTCCCTCGGCAATAATAGGCTGCGTAGTCAATTATTGTCCTTGGAGGTACAATCATGGAAAATAAAAACGGCTCCGGGGCGAGCGCTCTGGAGAAATTCTTCGCCGGAAAGGGCTTCTACATAGTCCTTTTCCTGTGCGCTGCCGTGATAGGCGTGTCCGCCTGGACGCTGCTGAGCAGGAATGAGACTGTGGATGAGAGCCTGGACGACTACAAGCCCACGATAACCGCTACGATGCCGACTGCAGAGCCGGGCTGGAACGAAGAAGAGCCCGACGACGCGGAGCAGGTAATCGCCGAGCCGCCTGATGTAGTCAGCGAGACGCCTATAGTCCAGCCGACGCCCGCCCCGACCATCGCCCCGACGCCCGCGCCAGCAGACGCCGCGCCCACGAGCTGGCTGTGGCCGGTGTACGGCACGGTTGAGACGCCGCACAGCGTAGACGCGCTGCTCTACGACACCACAATGGGCGACTGGAGAACGCACACCGGCGTGGACATAGCCGCAGACCTGGGCGCCTACGTCATGGCCAGTGCCAACGGCACAGTTACGGATATCCGCGACGACCCGCTCTACGGCACGACGGTGGTCATAAGCCACGGCGGCGGCTACGAGAGCGTGTATTCTAACCTTGCAGCCCTGCCGACGGTGGAGATAGGCGACACGGTCAGCGCCGGCGACACCATAGGGGCGGTCGGTACAACGGCCATCTGTGAGGCCGGCGAGGTCTACCACCTGCACTATGAGATGTACTCCGACGGTGTGGGCGTCGACCCGCAGGAGTATTTAGCCTGAGCAAAAATACCCGCATTTGCAAATGCGGGTATTTTTGTATTTAGCGCGTGAAAGAATTTCTTGACCGGCGGCGGACTGAGATGTTATTATCTAACCATATATTAAGCCATGCGGCAATTTGAATGGAGGTATAATTCGTGAGTAAGTTCCTTGTCGCATATTTCTCCACAGGCGGCAACACCCGGCGCGCGGCAAAGGCCCTGGCTGGTGTGGCGAATGCCGAGCTGTACGAGATACAGCCGGTACAGACCTATTCGCACGCCGACCTGAACTGGATGGATAAGCACAGCCGTTCTACCATAGAGATGAACGACCCGGCCTCGCGCCCGGAGATTGCAGATGAGCTGCCCGACGTGAGCGGCTACGACGCTCTGTTTGTCGGTTTCCCCATCTGGTGGTACACCTGCCCGGCCATTATTCGCACCTTCCTTGAAGGGCTCGACCTGCACGGCAAGAAGGTGATACCCTTTGCTACAAGCGGAGGCAGCGGTATAGGCAACACGGCGGAGGATATGAAGAAGTTCGCACCCGGTGCAGATATCCTGCCTGGGCGTATGCTCAACGGCCGTATAGACACGGCCGAGCTCGCCGAGTGGGTTAAAAGCCTCGGGCTTTGAAACACATAATAAGCGACGGCATATGCCGTCGCTTTTATTATTTCAGCTTTTGCAGCTTTGCGCCGATTCTCAGGATTGCCGAGGCGTCATCGCCGCCCAGATAATCGCGCAGCTTGCGCTGGGCCTCCGTCCACATGGGTATGGCGGCGTCCAGTGCGGACTTGCCGTCGCCGGTGAGGGCATAGGTCTTGCCGTGACCGTCCGTCTGCGTGATGAGACCGCGCGCCTCGAGCGGCCGGATATTTCTCACCATTGTGCTGCGCTCGAGGCCGACGCGCTCAGCCCAGTGCGTTATATTGGCGCTGCCCAGGCGGGAGAGGTTTATCATTAGGTAGTATTGAGGCGCGGTCAGCCCGGATGGCTTCAGCTCGCGGTCGTAGAAGTCTGAGACGGCGTTGGCGCTCCGGCGCAGGTTCGTGCAGTAGCACTCGCTTTTATAAAGTCCCATAACTCAGTCGTGGAATATGCCGCGGTCGTAGAAGATACTCTTGCCGCTTATGGAAATGGGTATACCCAGCCAATAGCAGTTTTCATCGGCGCAGTCCAGCTCTGCTGCTGCCCTGCCGACAGAGAACATGATGCGGTTGTCGCATTTGTTTTCGGACGCCGTCTCCGCCGCCGAGGCTACGGCGACGCCGAGGTCGATGAACATGATGCCGCAGCGCCCGCCGGAGGCGGTACATTCGCCGCAGTTCGTAAATCCGCAGGTCCCGCAGTTGGGGACGCCACGCGTCTTTAGCTCCGCGCCTATCAGCACGACTGCGTTCGCCGCGCGGACATTATTCGCGTCGCGTCCGTACCAGGTGGGCCACTTTTCGCCCATAATCCGCTTTCCGACTTCCTCCATCTTCTCAGCTAGGCGCTCTTTGTCCTCACCGGTGAGCACAAGAGTGTGGATGGTGTCTTTGCCGTGACCCTTTGGCGCCGTGCGTGCAGCTGTGCACATGGCCGCCGCCGTTTGCAGCGCGAACTGCTGCTCGAGTTCTTTGCTGTGGTGAACCATAGTTTAGCCTCCTGACGTGTATATACACTGTGTATATACACATTATAAGACGTCACGGCCTGAGTGTCAAGAGTAATATTCGCCTGACGTGACGAATAGATTGTCCACATGAGAGGACAAGACGGTTTTGAAAACGCTGCGGCGCTGCTGCCGGGCGACATAAGGGATGCGGCGCGGGCGCTGCCCGGTGGGCTAAAGGCGGGGGCGGAAGAATTCAGGCTGCGCACAGGCCTGCCTCCGGCGGTGCTTACGCAGGAAGGGGAGAGGGGGATGGTGCAGCGCGCCGTAACTGTGCGAGACCTGGATTCGCTGCTCGAAGCGGCTACGCGCGCCTCGGCCCACACGGCGCTTGAGAGCGTGGCGGCTGGCTTTGTCACAGTGCGCGGCGGATGCCGTGTGGGCCTGTGCGGGACGGTCAGTGAGAGCGAGGGACGCATACTTACAATCAGGCGGCTGAGCAGTGCGGTTATACGCATACCCAGGGAGGTGAAGGGCTGTGCCGGTGGGATATACCCTGCGCTGACGGACGGCGGCTTCAGGGACACGCTGATAATATCCCCGCCGGGCGCGGGCAAGACCACTCTGCTGCGTGAGCTTGTGCGCATGCTATCGAGTACATATCGCGTGGGGCTGTTGGATGAGCGCGGAGAGGTGGCCGGGGTGTGGGAGGGCGTCCCTCTCTTCAACGTAGGCCCGCAGACAGACGTGCTCACCGGAGCGGACAAGCGCCGTGGAGCGCTGATGCTTCTGCGCAGCATGAACCCGCAAATTCTGGCCATGGACGAAATAACTGCCCGCGGCGACTTGGACGCCCTGCGGACAGCAGCCGGATGCGGCGTGCGTCTCCTGGCAACGGCCCACGCCTTTGACAGGCAGGACATGCTCAGGCGGGAGCTCTACCGCGAAATCCTCAATTGCGGCATATTCGAGCGTGTGGTCGTGATAAGTCGGCGCGGCGCGCTAAGGGAGTACGAGGTCACGGAGTTATGAGGCTGATAGCTGCGTTTATGTTGGTGGCGGCGTCAGGGGCGTTCGGATACTCGCTGGTTCTGGCAGAAAAACGCCGTGAAAGGCTGGTAAACGGCATGATAACCAGTCTGGAGATACTGCGCAGTGAGATAAGCGCAAGGTTGAGCCCGCTGCCGGACTGCTTCCGGCTGCTCTCTGAGACTGGGCCGGAGCCCTGCAGGGACTTCTATTCCAGCCTGCTGGACACTATGGACGCCCTGGGGGAGATGGAGTTTGCTCGGCTTTGGGATGCCTGCCTCTCTGTGCAGGAACTGCCGGACGAAGCCGCCTCGGCACTGTCGGAGCTGGGTAAGAGCCTCGGGCGGTACAGCGCCCAGGAGCAGCGCTCGGCAATAGAGCGCTGTATAGAAAGGCTGAAATTCTGCTCTGCGGAGCGGCACGAAAAGTCACAACAGACCGCCCGACTCAGGCTAGGCCTGCCGCTCTGCGCAGGGGTGCTGCTGGCGGTGATTCTCTACTGAAGGAGGACGCGAAGATGGAGGTCGACCTCATATTCCAGGTGGCGGCAGTGGGCATACTCGTCGCCGTGCTGAACATACTGCTGACCCGCTCGGGCAGGGAAGAGCAGGCCCTGATGGTGACGATAACCGGTCTCGTCATAGTTCTGGTGCTTGTGGTGCGGAAGATAAGTGAGCTTTTTACGCTCATAGGCGACCTCTTCGCGTTCTGATGGATGTCGCGCTGAAAGTTTCCTGCCTGGGGCTGTGTGCGGCGCTGCTGGCCGCGCTGATAAGGAAGTCTAATCCGGAGACGGCGCTCTGCCTCGCCCTGGCCGGTGGGGCGGTGATTTTATATTTCGCCTTCAGCCTGGTGTCGCAAATAGCCGACGCGGCGCGCGAGGCCAGGGAGCTGTCGGGCCTGACGAGCGGTGTGTTTGCGCCGGTGCTCAAGTGCGTCGTTGTAGGAATCGTCTGCTCGATAGCGTCGGACGCCTGCAAGGACTCCGGCAGTGCGCAGCTGGCCTCCGCCGTAGATATGGCCGGGGCGGTGGCGGCGCTTTTCTGTGCGCTTCCGCTGTTCTCGTCCTTCCTGAATACAGTGGAGGGCCTGCTGTGAAGCGCACAGTGATGCTCGCGCTGCTCCTTGCGATGCTGCTTGCAATTCCGGCAAACGCCGCGCTGGACGAGGAGCAGTTCGAGCTCTTCGGGGCCGGTGAAGTGGAGGAGGCCGTGCCGGACGAGGCCCGGGATATAATAGGCGGCGTGGGTGTCGAGGACGCACTTGAGCCGCAGGGTATGTTTTCGCGTCTCTGGGACGCCGCGCTGGAAAAGCTCGGCGCTATCTGGGCCGATGCCCTGAACGGCGTTGTCAAACTTGTTGCCATATCTGCGCTGATAGCCGCCTGCTCTGCCTTTGCCACGGAGACGTCGCAGCAGTATGTGACCCTGGCCGGATGCCTGGCCGTGGCCGTGACGGCCTTCGGCGACGCGGGCGAGTGGATAAACGCCGGGGCGGAGACAATAGAGAGCCTGAGCGAGTTTTCGCGCGCTCTGCTGCCCTGCCTGACGGCTACAGCCGCTGCCGGTGGTATGGCGGCGTCGGCGGCGGCAAAATACGCCGCGACCAGCCTATTCATGGACATATTTATAACACTGAGCAAGAGCGTACTCCTGCCTTTGGCCTACGCGCTGCTCGCCGTGCGGACGGCGGCGTCGGCGCTGGGCAGCTCGGCCCTGGACGGGGCCGGAAAGCTGATAAAATGGGTTTGCGCGGGTCTGACAACGGCCATAATGACGGCGTTTACGCTGTATCTCAGCCTGTCCGGCGCAGTGACTGGGGCAGCGGACGCCATGACAAGCAAAGCGGCCAAAACCGCCATATCCACCGTGCTGCCGGTGGTCGGCGGGATAATTTCGGACGCCGCCGGGACTCTTGTAGCCGGAGCGGGGTTGCTGCGCGGGGCGGTGGGCGCGCTGGGCGCGGCGGTGATAGCCGCAATATGCCTGGTGCCGTTCCTGTCTCTGGGGCTGCGATATTTGCTGTACAAGCTCGCTGCTGCACTTGCCGGATGCTTTGCGGACAAGCGCCTCGCCGACTTGATAGGTGATGTCGGCAGCGTGTTCGCGCTGGTGCTGGGCGTGACTGGGGCCTGTGCGGCGATGCTGTTCATATCCATACTATCTGCTGTAAAGGCGGTGAGCGGATGAGCGCTCTGCTGGGGGATTGGATACGGGCCCTGGTGGGGGCTGCGGTGTTCTGTACCATCGCGCTCGCGCTCTGTCCGAAGGGGAGGGCCAGGCGGGTGCTGAACATGGCCTGCGCCTGTGTAATGGCCCTGGCGCTGCTCTCACCCATAGCCGGCCTGGACATGACGGCGCTGTCAAAGGCCATAGGCCGCTACTCCGAGGCGGCGCGGGAGATAACGGATTCGGCGGAGGCCTCAGCTGAGGAGTACGAGCAGACTGTCATAGCCCGTGAGTGCGAGGCATATATATCGGACAGGGCCGGAAAGCTCGGCGTGGAACTGAGTACGGTGCGCGTCACGCTGCGCTGGAGCGAAGAGGGCTACTGGTATCCCTGGACCTGCACTATAAGCGCTGCCGGCGGGCGGTCCGCAGAGCTCTCCGACGCCATAACCGGGGAACTCGGCATACCGCCGGAGCGCCAGAGCTGGGAGGTGGCACAGTGACTTTTTCGCTCCAGACGCTGGGCAAGTACAAATACATACTGCTCCTGCTGCTCTGCGCGCTGGTGCTGCTCCTGCTGCCGGGCGGCGGAGGGGACGGGAACACCGGAGAGGCCAGCGAGATTGAGACAAGGCTTGAGTATGTGCTCTCCGGAATAGACGGAGCCGGGCGGGTGCGTGTGCTCTGCTCCGAGGAGGGGGCGGCGGTGGTGTGCGACGGCGCGGGCAGCGCGCAGGTGCGGCTGGCCATAGTTGAAGCGGTCTCGGCCTACACCGGGCTGGGCAGCGACAAGATAACGGTGCTGACAATGGCAGAATAATTAAGGAGGCAAAATGATGAAAAAGGCAAAGCGGAACATCCTGATAGCGACAGTGCTGGTGTTTGTCTGCGCGGCGGTGTACCTGAACTGGTCGTACAACCGTGCCGATGAATCCGAGCCGGTGGGGGCGGAGGACGGCGCGGGCGACCAGCAGAGCGTCAGCGCCGGGAGCGAGGACAGCGACTACTTCGCCCAGGCGCGTCTGACGCGGCAGACATCGCGCGATGAGGCCCTTTCGCTGCTTGAGACCGCAGCAGCCAGCGAGAGCGCGTCGCAGGAGACGATAGACGGCGCAATGGACGCAATTGCGGCCATGGCGACATGGTCTATGCAGGAGACGCAGATTGAAAACCTGCTCTTGGCGAAGAACTTTGAGGACTGCGTCGTGTATATATCCTCCGACGGTGTGACGGTGGCCGTACCGGCGCCCGTTGAAGGCCTGAGCGCGGCGAGCGTGGCGCAGATAACTGAGACCATAATCGGCGAGACCGGCTGTACAGCGGAGGATATAAGGGTGATTGAGGTCAAGGGAGGCAGTTCCGGCACGTCTATAACAGACACAGACGAGACGGACGCCGGGGCCAAGGCCAGCCCATCTCCGTCCGCGTCCCCGGCCCCCTCCCCGAGCGCCAGCCCCGCCGCTGAGTGATATGAGCGGATGGACCGCAGCCTTTGGGTCTTGAAATAGCAATATCCCCGCCGAAAGGCGGGGATATCTGCGTTGGACTTATCAGGATTTCTCTCCATCGCCGCGCCACATGCCGTCAGCGCCGTAGCGCAGGGCGCCTTTCCCGTAGCGTCGGCGTATGTCGCTGACCGCTGCCTCAAGGCGCTCGCGCTTTTCACGCTGCGAGAGCTCGGCCTGGTCGTCGAACACCGACATTTGGCCTCCGGCCTCGGAGGCAGGTATGAGGTCCAGCGCGGTGACGGTTAGGGCGCGTATTGGCGCTCCCTTCGGCCAGTTGGACAGGACTATGGCCAGAGCGGCCGAAGACAGCTCGCTCATGAGGAAGGTCGGCTCGGCCAGCTGCTGCTGACGCTGTATAACCTTGAGCGAGGGAGACTTAATCGACACCTGCACGGCGCGGCATTTGAGCGACTTGGCCCGCAGCGAAGCCGCTACCTTGTCCGCCATTGCGGAGAGGTTGGAGCGTATCTCGCTCTCGGAGTTGATGTCGCGCGGGAAGGTGTAGCCGCTGCCTATGCTCTTCACCTCGCGCGGGGCGTCCCAGGCGCGGACGGGCGAGTCGTCGAGCCCGTTTGCGTAGCGCCATATCTGAGTGCCGTGTTTGCCCAGCTTGCGCGCCAGCAGCTCCGGTTCAGCCTGCGCCAGGTCGCCTATGGTGCGTATGCCCAGCTTGGCCAGGGCCTCCACAGTGCGTTTGCCGACATACAGCAGCTCGCCTGCAGGCCTCGGCCAGACAATGCGCTCCATATCTGCGCGCAGTATGACGCCTGTGCCGTCGGGTTTGTTGAACTCGCTGGCCAGCTTGGCGAAACAACGGCAGAAGCTCACGCCGATTGACACGGTGATGCCCACCTCCTCGCGGACGCGCCGCCGTATCTCGCCGGCGACATCGGCCCCGGTGCGCGAGGATATGTGCGTTATGTCCAGATAGGACTCGTCCACCGAGTAGGGCTCGACGAGGTCGGTGTACTCCAGGTAGAGCGCGTTTACACGCGCTGAGACTTCACGGTAGCGCTCATGGTGAGGCGGCACGAAGGTTATCTCGGGACACTTGCGCCTCGCCTCGGACACGGTGTCCGTCGTGCGCACGCCGAAGCCCTTTGCCAGCTGGTTGCGGGCAACGACGACGCCGTGCCTGTCCTTCGGATCTCCGGCGACGGCAAGAGGTTTCCCGGCCAGGGAGGGGTTCAAAAGCGTCTCGACGCTGGCATAAAAAGCGTCGCAGTCAGAGAGCAGAATCACTCTGTCCATGCTTTGCAGCCTCCTTTCCCGCACTGAAGCGAATCCAGCAGCCTCAGCGAGCGTTCCTCACTCAAAAACTCCTGTTCAGGGTCGCACGCATTCTCGCCGGGGCCCTGTGTCATACCGGCGCGGTATTCGCGCGGGGAGCGGCCGAAGCGCTCGGAAAACGCGCGGTTAAAATACTTCACGTCCGAAAAGCCGCACTCAACGGATATGTCCAGCAGCGTCCGTCCACGGTCTGCGAGCAGCGTCCGTGCGCGCTCGCATCGCAGGGAGGAGAGGTATTCCTGGAAGGAGATGTGGAAGTTATCACGGAAGAAGTGGGAGAGGTACGAGACGGTCACGCCCTCGCTGCGCGCTATCTCACTGAGCAGCAGCTTGCGCGTGCAGTTGTCCTCGACGAAGCGGAGTATGCGCATCATCCGGGCCTGGCGGCGGTTGTCGCGCCCGGCGGCTGCCCCGCACTTGGGGAAATGCGCCGTCAGGGCCATCAAAAGCAGGCCGGCGGAGCCCATACAGCCGAATTCCCAGCCGTCGCAGCGCTCTATGTAACAGCGCGCAAGCTCAAGCGCACGGCTGTTAAACTCGCTCAATTCGTTCACACTCATACAGCTTTTTGCAGAAATAAAGGCAAAATCCAGTGAGTTTTCTGAACTCCAGCCGTGAAGCAGACTTGGCCGTATCTGTATAGCCAGAAGCAGGGCGCCTTTCCCGCCTGCGCGTATCTCGTGAGCGAGACAGGGCCTGAGAGGGACAAAATCACCGGGAGAGAGCATGATTGTCTGTCCACCGGCGGTGATATGCACATACCCATCCAACAGCAGGCAGCACTCGAAGTCGCTGTGAGCATGGGCGGAACGGTACTGCATATTTACGAAAAACACCTTCAGACCGGGCAGCTCTTTGTGCTCTATTATCTCAAACTCACCGCTCACGCGCTTCACCTCGCTTCCTCAATCCATTTTACACGAGACTGCTCAAAAAAGCAAATTTGTCATAGCTGAGAGCGCAAACTTGTGTGGGCGCTGCGCGGCGGGCGATGCTAAAATTATACTACAATCCGTGCCGAGAGGCTTATACACGCAAAGAATGTCAGGAGGTACACAAATGAGCAAGTTCCGTTTTTCCGTCGGTCCCTGGAACGTCCACTCCGGCGCAGACTCTTACGGCCCGGCTACTCGCGCCGAGATACCCATGGAGGAGAAATTCCGCCGCTTCGCCGAGATAGGCTTCTCCGCCGTGCAGTTCCATGATGACGACGCTGTCCCCGAGATAAACAACTACTCCGTCGACGAGATAAAGCGCCTCGCCGCAGAGCGCAAAAAGCAGCTTGACAAGTACGGCCTGGCCGCTGAGTTCGTCGCGCCGCGCCTGTGGATGGACCCGCACTGCGCCGACGGCGGCTTCACATCCACGAGCGAGGAGGACAGGGAGTACGCCATGTGGAGGGCCTATCGTTCGATTGACATAGCCCATGAGCTGGACACCGACCTCATCGTGCTGTGGCTGGCGCGCGAGGGCACGCTCTGCGCAGAGAGCAAGAGCCCTGTCTGGGCCACGAAAAAGCTCATCGAGGCCATTGACAAGATGCTCGACTACGACCCCAACATCCGCGTCTGCATAGAGCCGAAGCCCAACGAGCCCATCGACCGGAGCTTCTGCGGCACTATGGGGCACGTCATGGCGGTCTCCGCCGCGACCAAGGACCCAAAGCGCGTCGGAGGCAACCTCGAGAGCGCCCATGCCACACTCGCCGGGCTTGACCCCGCCTGCGAGATAGGCTTTGCCCTGGCCATGGGTAAGCTTATGACCGTCCACCTCAACGACCAGAACGGCATCAAGTACGACCAGGACAAGACCTTCGGCGTCGAGAACCTGCGTTCCGCATTCAACCAGGTCAAGGTGCTGAAGGAGAACAACTACGGCGAGCACGGCGAGTACGTCGGGCTTGACGTCAAGGCCATGCGCACCACCCGCGATGCAGACAGTTTCAAGCACCTCGAGAACAGTCTCAACATCTTCAAGGCCCTGGAGGCCAAGGTAGAGCGCTATGACTACGATTTCGAGCGCAAGTGCGTCGAAAACCGCGACTACGAGGCCCTGGAGATGTACGTCATGAACCTCATCATGGGGTTGGTGTGATGTCTGCCAATGTGAAAATACCCGGCCGTGCCGTCGTAGCGGGACACATCTGCCTCGACGTCACGCCGGTGTTCCCGCCGGAGGCCTCGCTCTCGTCAATCAGGCCGGGCGGTATAACGAACGTCGGCCCTGCGGAGATAAATACCGGCGGAGCTGTGGCCAACACGGGCCTTGCGCTGCGCTTTTTCGGCGCGGATGTGCGCCTGATGGGAAAAGTAGGCGCAGACCCCTTCGGCGAGCTGGTGCGCGCTGCTTTGGAGCGGCGCGGCGGCGCGTCCGGGCTCATAGTCGACCCGGGCTGTGAAACCAGCTACAGCATAGTGATAGCTCCGCCGGGCACCGACCGCATTTTCCTGCACGACCCAGGAGCAAACGAGAGCTTCACAGCTTCGGACGTAGACGAGCGCGAGCTTGAAGAGGCGCAGTGGTTTCACTTCGGATACCCGCCCATCATGCGCGGTATGTATTTAAACGGCGGGGCGGAGCTGGAGCGCGTTTTCCGCCGGGCAAAATCGGCGGGCTGCGTGACCAGCTTGGACATGGCGGCCATAGATCCGTCCAGCGAGGCCGGGCGCCAGGACTGGCGCGAAATCCTGCGCGCCGTCCTGCCGTATGTGGATTTCTTCGTGCCCAGCCTCGAGGAACTCTGCTACATGGTGCGGCGCGACATGCTCGGCGAAGTCACGGCGGCCATCGGCTCGGACAGGCTCAGCATAAGCGGGCATGTCCTGCCCGTTGCCGACGCAGTTTCAGACTTGGGCTGCCGCAGCCTTATAATCAAGTGCGGCGCAGCGGGCTTTTATTGCCGCACCGGCAGCAGAGAGACGCTCTCCGGCGTCGCGGAGGCGCTGGGGAGAGATGTGTCAGACTTGGCAGGACGGAGCCGGTTCGAGCGCAGCTATGTCCCGGCAAAAGTCGTGTCCGGTACGGGCGCTGGCGATACAACAATCGCCGCGTTCATAGCGTCTATGCTGTCGGGCTACAGCTTCGACGACTGCCTGCACCTGGCAGCTGCAACGGGCGCAAACTGCGTCGAGGCCATAGACGCCCTGGGTGCGCTGCTGCCGCTGGATAAGCAGCTTGAGCGCATCACCTCCGGGCTGCAAAAGCAGGAACTGATATTGAACTAAACGCTGCCAGAAAGGCGTGATAAAATGCTTGTAAATCTGAACGACGTTTTGAAGCCGGGCTCGGGCAGGGCTGTCGGGCTTTTCAACACGGTTAACATGGAGATGGCGCGCGGGACGATTGCCGCTGCGGAAGAGCTTGGTTCCCCGGTCGTCATCGGCACGGCGGAGGTGCTGCTACCCTATGGGCCGCTGGAGGAGCTCAGCTGGCTGCTTCTGCCGATGGCTAAGCGCGCGTCGGTGCCGGTCGTAGTACATCTCGACCACGGCCTGAAGTACGAGACCTGCGTCAAGGCGCTGGAGCTGGGCTTCAGCTCCGTAATGTACGACTGCTCGACCGACGAATATGAGGAAAACGTGCGGAAAGTTGCCGAAATGGCAAAGATTGCGCACTCTTACGGCGCGACTATAGAGGCGGAGCTCGGCCATGTCGGAGACAACCCCGCGTCGGACAGCGCTTCCGTAGGCGCTGTGCCCGAGGAGTTCTACACCTCGCCTGAGCAGGCGCGCGACTTCGTGGAGCGCACCGGCGTGGACGCGCTGGCGGTGGCCGTCGGAACGGCTCACGGCGCTTACAAGTTCCCGCCTAAGCTGGACTTCGAGCGCATCACCCGCATACGCGAGGCAACCCCTGTCCCTCTGGTGCTGCACGGCGGCTCCGGCCTGTCAGACAGCGATTTCCGCGAGGCGGTACGTCGAGGTATCGCCAAGATAAACATATTCACTGACGTCAATGCTGCGGCGGCCAAAGCCGCGCACGACGGCTGGAAGGAAGGCATCGGCATGATAGACCTGATACCCGGTGAGGTCGAGGCTGTGAAGAGCTCGGTCATGGAAAAGATGCGCCTCTTTAATTGCGAGTAAGAAAAAGGAGAACGCCCGGCATCCGTGCCGGGCGTTTTTGGCATCTGGGCGGTGATGCATGGAATTACCTCTCTGCTGAGGCAAAAGGGCGCTTTACGGTACACGATCCGCCGCAGGGACTGGAATTTTCACGGGAAATGTGCTATAGTGCGGACAGGGAGGCGGTTCGTGTTGACAAATGGACACTTTTCTCAGCTCCTTGAAGCTCTGAGCGGCATGTATGGCGGCGGCTGCGACGGCATGTTCCGCGCCCCGGGACGTACAGAGCTCATCGGCAACCACACTGACCATCAGCACGGACGTGTGATAGCTGCCGCTGTGTCGCTCTCACTGTACGCCGCCGTATCGGCCACAAATTCGGGCAGGCTGCGCGTGAGCTCTGAGGGCATGCCGCCGGTGGATGTTGATCTTAAGAACCTTGACCCGATCGAGTGCGAGCGCGGGACGTCTGCGGCGCTCGTAAGGGGCGTTGCGGCCGGGTTTGCCGCCCGCGGCATGAGCTTTGACGGACGTGGGTTGGATATGTGCGTTTCTGGCGGCGTGCCGATAGGCTCTGGACTGTCCAGCAGCGCGTGTTTTGAGGTACTTGTGGCCACGGCGGTGGATGAGATGTTTTTTGGCGGTGAGCTTGCGCCCGTTGAGTGCGCGAAGATCGCATGGAACGCAGAAAACTCGTATTTCGGCAAGCCCTGCGGCCTCATGGACCAGCTGGCATGCGCCTGCGGCGGCGTGACTGCTATGGACCTTCTGGAGCCGGAAGAGCCTATCCTAACGAATATGCGGCTCGACTTGGCGCGCGAGGGCTTTGCGCTGTGCCTTGTGGATTCGCACAGCGGTCACGAGGACCTCACGGATGAGTACAGCGCCGTGGCCGCGGAAATGAGCTCCGCCGCCGCCTTCCTGGGACACAGCTATCTGCGCGGGGCCGGGCTGGACGAGCTGGTTGAAACCCTGCCCAAAATGCGCGAGGCCTTGGGCGACCGCGCCTGTATGCGTGCACTGCACTTCCTGTCTGAGGACGCCCGTGCGGCAAAGGCGGGGGCCGCGCTCGCCTCGGGAGATTTCCGGGCTTTCCTTGAGCTCGTGAGGCAGTCGGGCCAATCTTCGAGCGCGTATCTGCAAAATGTCAGCCCGCCGGGGAACGTGCGCTCGCAGCCAATGGCGCTGACGCTCGCGCTGTGCTCTGCCCTGCTGGAGGGCAGGGGAGCCGTGCGGGTCCACGGCGGCGGCTTCGGCGGATGGGCGCAGTGCTATGTGCCGCTGGATGTGCTCGACAGGTTCATCTGCGGCTGTGAGACGGCGCTCGGTAAGGGCAGCGTCAGGCGGCTTGAACTCTGTCCTTATGGAGCTGCGAGGATATAATTGCCGGTGTTCAAGGGGGATATTCTGTGGTAAAATGTCTGCAAACTCACGGAACAAGTCTGACACGTTCCAAAACGCTGGCGCTCATCTTATCTCTTGCGCTGTTGCTGTCCACGTCTGCATGCGGCGGTACGACTGAGTGGAGCGCATATCAGCTGGCGCACAGCACTGCCGGAGACTTGGCCGGTGAACTCGTGTACATCGGGCCGGACAGCGAGCTCTATGACGAATACGTCACAAACATTTACGGCCTCGACACGGTCAGCGTAACAGACGGCGCCGTGCTTGCCTCTGAAGGCGCCTCCGCCCGTGAGGTGGCGGTGTTCGAGTTCTCATCAGGGGACGCTGCGGTGAGCGCCGGGAGGGCGCTGGAGTCGTATTTGCAGGGGCGCGGCCGCGCCTTTACAGGCTACATGCCTGAGGAGGCGGACATGGTTGAAAACGCCGAGCTCGTGACGAGGGACAAGTGGTGCGCGCTTATTGTCCTGCCGGATTCACAGGCTGCGGCGGAGAGATTCGACAGCTGCTTTGATGCGCCGCCGCCTGAGAACGTAACGCCGCCGGCGGAGACGCCCAACGCTGCGCACAAACCCGAGCCCGGCGTGAGCGCACAGGACGGGTGGGAGTACAGCGAGGAGCGCATTGTACGGGCCTATAAAACGGGCAGCTGGGCGGAGCTTGACAGGCGAGACCGTGAAATACTCGAAACTGTAGACTACATATTGACTGTGGCTGCGCCGGATACGCTCAGCGAGCCCGAGCGCGAGCTGGCAATACACGACTACATGGTGGATAACATACGCTATGACTCCGACACGCTCAGCGTAATGCCGGGTTATGCGCCGGAGCCCAACAACGACAACCCTTACGGCGCGCTGGTGAACGGGCGCGCAATCTGCCTGGGCTATGCGACCAGCTTCCAGCTGCTGATGGATTTGGCGGGCATAGAGTGCATAACCGTACACGGCGGCACCTCCGACGAAGAGCACGCTTGGAACATGGTCAGGCTGGACGGCGAGTGGTACTGCGTTGACGTGACCTGGGACGACCCGAGCGGATACAGCAGCGTTTTGCCCGACGAGTTTACACATCAGTACTTCAATGTCACCAGCGATGTAATGCGCCGCACCGACCACATTTGGGATGCTTCGTCCGTCCCGGAGGCCGCAGGCACACGCTGGGCATGGGAGAACATACCGCACTGAGCAGAGAGAAAGGAGAACAAATGAGAAAAAGAATCCTCGCCTTCATACTGGCGGCGCTGGCGCTTTGCACGGCCGCATTTGCGGATTTCAGCGACGTCTCACAGGATGCCTGGTACTACGACGCGGTGGACTGGGCTCAGGAAAACGGGATAATGGACGGAGTCTCGGACGGAGTGTTCAACCCGGACGGCTCCATGACCCGGGCCATGCTGGTAACCATACTCTACCGCCTGGCCGGGGAGCCGGATATGCCGGAGAGCGACTGGGGCTATCCATACTCCGACGTGGCGGCGGACAGCTGGTACGCCGTACCCGTGTATTGGGCGAGGTACAACGGAATTGCCGACGGGGTGAGCGACACGCAGTTCGACCCCGACGGCAGCATAACCCGTGAGCAGCTTGTCACGATGCTGTGGCGCTACGATGGGGAAGAAGAGCCTTCGACGCAAAGCAGCTTTGCAGACGAGGCGGAGATAAGCGCCTGGGCGCTGTACGCTGTGGATTGGGCCGCTGAGGCAGGCATAGTGTCCGGCAGGGACGGCAACGTATTTGACCCGGGCGGAAGCGCTTCCAGGGCTGAGTGCGCTGCAATACTGATGAGGTACGACGCCTACAGCGAGCCGGAGCCGGAGTACACGCCGGATCTGGGCGCCATCCCGGTCAACAGCTATGACAGCGACGACTTCTACATAACTGACGAGGGATATCTGGCCTACGGCAGCGACAGCCTGGTTGGTATAGACGTCAGCTACCATCAGGGCGAAATTGACTGGGAGGCCGTGGCGGAGGACGGCATAGACTTCGCTATAATCCGCGTGGGATATCGAGGCTACTCGGAGGGCGTAATCTATCAGGATCCATATTTTGAGGACAACATACTGGGCGCTCTCGAAAACGGAATAGAAGTCGGCGTGTATTTCTTCTCCCAGGCCGTGACGGTTGAGGAGGCGATACAGGAGGCCGACGCCACGCTGGACTGGATAGAGGGATATGATATAAGCTTCCCCGTGGTGTTTGACTGGGAGCGCATAAGCTACTCCAGCTCCCGTACGGCAGACACAAGCAGCGTCACGGTGACGGACTGCGCGCTGGCCTTCTGCGGCATGATAGAGGAAGCGGGCTACACCGCCATGACATACGGTAGCCCGAACACTGTGAATGAGGACCTGTACATAGACCGCCTGCTGGACTACCCATTCTGGCTTGCACATTATACGACTGATTGGGCAGTGACGGACTATCCTTACCACTACGATATGTGGCAGTACACGTCTGAAGGCAGCGTGGACGGCATAGAAGGCAGGGTGGACCTCAACGTCTGCATAGGCGACATATACGCTTGAACGCAAAAATCCCCCGGGTGGTACCCGGGGGATATCTTTTCGTCAGCCCTCCCCAGTCTCGCTTGCGGCCAGCACCACGCTGCCGCTGGTGAGTATGGACAGTATGGAAGAAATATTTGCGTCCGTCAAATCACAGCTCTGAAGGCGCAGGTACATGAGCGGGGAACGGCCGCCGGAGAGCATGCTGTTCAGCTCGGCTGCGGTGATGCCGGAGCCGGAGCGAACGCCGTCCAGATTGTAATTGCAGAATACCAGGCCCTCCCCGGCCGCCCAGCTCTCACATGCCGAGTCGAACTCCCTTGATGACGAAGCCGTGAGCACAGTGACCGTGTGCGCAGTTTGCCAGAGCTCCTCTGAGAAATCGGCGTATTCCAGATCCGGCTCGGAAGAGCAGAGCAGGCCGATGTTGTGTCCTTCTCCTACGGCGCGGCGGATGAGATTTGGCTCGGCCAGTATGTCCGAGGCGGTTACGAAGAAGGTGGCCTTCACACCGTAACTCAGCAGGGCGTTGAGGACCTCAACGCTTGGCATGCCCTGGAAGGACAGAAATATGACGCTGTCGGCGTTCATAACCCCGCCGTTGCTGTCAGGGGCAACGGAAGAGCCGGTGTACTCCCTGTACCAGGTGGCCATGAGCGGGCGCGCCGCCGAGATAAACATGGAGTCGGACAGGGACTGGCTGCCGTCGGTAATGCGGCACACGTCGCCGTAATCGCTGCCGATTATGTACGACCACGACAGGCCGAACTGGCGGCAAACAAAGTCCAGAGGAAGGTAGACGGTGTTTCCGCGTATGATGGCGCTGGTGGAGTAATAGTTGCTCTGATCGTCATATGTCTCGCCGGTTGCGACGTTGAAAAACATCTGGCGCGTGGAGGAAGTGAGAACGGCGGTGTTTGCGGCGCTGTGATAGCTGCTGTATATACGCAGCCTGGAAAAAGTGTCGATTGGCACATAGTACTGCCCGCTCTGTGAGTACGCCTGGTAGTCCAGCGTCATCAGGTCGTCGTTGATGGCGATGAAGCATATTGAAGAGTCTGCGGCGAACGCAGCGCCGGGTACCAGCGCGATAAGCAGTACAAGCAGCAGGCAAACGGCTTTCTTCATGCTGCACCTCCATCAATAGAATAATGTAATTTTACCACACAAGAGCCCTCAAAGCAAGGCGGCGAAAATAAACTCGGTTTTTTTGAAAAAAGCTATTGACAAATGAAGATATGTCTGGTATATTACAAAAGCCGCTTGTGAGTGCGATGCAAAACGCCTCACCAAGCAGCAGATGTGGCCGAGTAGTTCAGTCGGTTAGAACGCTAGCCTGTCACGCTAGAGGTCGAGGGTTCAAGTCCCTTCTCGGTCGCCACACCCCACGGGTTAAACCCCGTGGGGTGAAGTATGCTGCTGTAGCTCAGTAGGTAGAGCGCATCCTTGGTAAGGATGAGGTCCCCGGTTCGAATCCGGGCAGCAGCTCCACAAAAAACCTTGGAACCATGCGGGTTTCAAGGTTTTTCTTTTTTACGAGACTTCGGTTTTCTTGGCCTTTGGGGTGAATTTGGGGTGAATGTCCTCGGAAAACTTGTCAATGACCTCAACGGCTTTTGCCTCGGCAGATTCGATTACATGCGAATATATGTTGCTGGTTGTGCTGACCTGTGCATGGCCTAGATTGCTTGAGATAACAACAAGAGGTGTATGGTCGGCTATAAGCAGGCTTGCGTATGTGTGACGGAGCGAGTGCACGCAGGTTGACGGTAGATCCGTTCGACGTATAAACTTTCGCATCCAGCCGGTGAGCGAAGAGGGGTGAAGGGGTTTGCCAAATTCGTTTGTAAATACTCGGTCATCATCTGGGTCGCCTTCCCATGCGTCGCCGAGCTTGTCTCGCATTTCCTGCTGCCAGCTTCTGAACTCAAGTAGGATTAGCACAGCAGTACGAGATATTTTCAGAGAGCGAATTGACTTTTTGCTCTTTGGTGTGCTGGTATAAGTTCCTACTCCGGCAACATAGTTCGACGTCTGCGTAATGTGCAATACTCCGTTATCTAGGTCTACATCCTGCCAGCGCAGCCCAAGAAGCTCTGCACGACGCAAGCCAGAAAGCAAGTCGAACATGATAGGAGCTCGCCATTTGATGGGCTCTGCCTGTATAAGCTGGAGCATTCGCTTCGCGTCCGGCTCGTCAAGGTATCTTGCTTCATGTCCAGCCAACGACGGTAAATCAACATTGGTGGCCGGGTTGGAGGGGATGCAGCGCCATTTCACGGCTCTGTCAAGTATGGATGACAACGTGCGGTGGTATGCGTGTACAGTCGAAGCGGCCAACGGCGATGTATCTGTATGAATCAAAAATACATCGTCTACTTTCTTTCCAAGCGCGGCAGCTATCTTCTCAGCAGATCCGAGGGAGACGGCTTCTCCAAAGAACGCTGAATTGACCGTTTTCCGGGCCAGGGCGGCTTTTTGCGCTAGAGCGTATCTCGACATGCCGAGAGTGCTTAAAGCGGCTCTGAGGGCGTCTGTGGCTTTCGCAGTGGTATGTTTGCGCACACCCTCTTCTTGCAGGTTGTTGTAGAAGGCCTGGACATGTAGCGGTGTGATGTCCTTCAGCTTCAAGTGACCTATGGCCTGGTTTATGCGAACGAGGTTTCGCGTGTAGTTATCTAGTGTGGTCGGCTTCAGATTGAAGCGCCCGTACTCATCCATGTAGCGCTGGGCAAAATCTGCGAAGCGGATATTTCCGTCCGAGATCGCTGCGCCGGATTTAACCTGTTCCTCGAAGCGCACAACCTGCCGATTCAGCTCTTTTTCAACCTGCCTCGGCGTCATTTTTTCGTCCGGTGTCCAGATAAGCCTGTGACGAATTTGTTTGCCGTTCATATCTATGCCGGCAGCGACAGTAATACGGTAGCTCTTACCGCGCTTTTCTACGGTGGCCATGGGTGCAGTTCTCCTTTCTTCTTGCACCAATGCGCCGGTCATGGTATACTGAAAGGCGCAAAGGTGCCTATATTGGTCTATGGTCTTTTGCATTTTGCCACCCACAGTGCTGCAACACCGTGGGTGGTTTTTTGTTTTACAGTGTCAGTTCAGAAATCATGCGACAAATCTCTGCAACGTCTGCCTTGCCGGAGAACTCGAGCTTGACTTTGCCGAGACCGCTGAACCAGAGTTCCAGCTCGCTGTCGAGGTCGAACACGCCGGAGGTTTCAACAGAGAAAGCCTGTATTTTTGTATACGGAAGACTGGTGAAGTCTTTCTTCTTGCCGGTAACGCCTTGTACGTTGATGGAGATAATACGCTTGTTGGTGAACACGATGCCGTCGCGCATGGCCTGGAAGGTCGCTATAACCTCCTCACCGCCAATCAGCAGCGGGTCTATCATGTCCTGATAATTCTTGTAGGGAACCGGCTTGAGTTTTACAAAAGATGCGTTATTAAAGTCTATCATTTCTTTTACCCCGTTTCTTTATGTAATACCGCCACCGGCGGTATGGATAACGAGAATATGTGGGATATAAGCGGAATTGTTTTTATTCTGTCGTGCCGTTTAGGCCGGAAGAAATGTTGTTCAACGCCGACATCATTCCACCGAGCATCATGTCTATGTTCTCCTCAGAATATACAATCTTCCAATTGTCATCAACAAGCGTCAGCTCTATATTGGCTGTGTTGGTGACGGTATTTTCTTTGTTCTCTTCTATGTGAGACATTAGAGAATCTATATACTGCTGATTAAGTTCTTCGTCGGTAGGTTGCTGCTCCTCGGGCAGGAAGGCATACTGCATGGCAATGCTGAACAAATCACCAATCCATGCAGCAATGACCGGGGACATATCAATATTCGTGAAATCAACGGTCACTGTAGCCGTGCCGCCATCCTCGTCTTCCGTGGAGCCGGTAATAGTATAGGTCAGATTACCTGCAATGGCTTCAATCATTTGCTGAGTCATTTCAGCATCTTCAGGGCTTTCGCTCTCTGATACGTTTGTGCTGCCGTCACCCCAATACTCAGCAATCTTGTCCGGATCAGCGCTTTGGAACGCCTGAATTGCTGCTTCGACAACGCTCTCAGCAGATTCACGACTGCTGCCGCACGCGGTGAGCGACAGGCAAAGCAAAGCTACGAGGAAAAGACAAAGTACCTTTTTCATGTTGTATCCCTTCTCTTTATGTATTACCGCCCCCCCGGCGGCGTGGGTTACTGTTTTACGCAGACTGACAATCTCGGTTATGACGTCGCCGAGCTTGGCGGCGATGCGGTCAAGCTAATTCACAACATCGCTCTCAAGGACGTCCTTTTATCTTATTCACGTTAGACTCAATGATTAGCCTGTACCTCTCTATTTCCTCATCGGTAAAGCCGTAGATATCCTCCCATATATAATTCGGCAGCCAGCACGTCGCGTGGTGGAAGCAATCCTTGGCGTCCGGCTTTTCAATATAGACCTTGACGTGGTCGCCTTTTACCTCGGAGTGGACAACCTCCGTACCGTCGTCAAGTGTGAGAAATGGGTACATCATAGGGGAGACCTCCTATCTACCGCCCATCCATCAATATGTAACGAGCCAGTCGCTCTCGGGCTTGGCAATGAGACGAGCGTTATTATATGCCATATCAAGTGTCAAACAAGTATGGCCCGTATAAATGCCGCCAGACTTTCCTACAGCAAGCGAAAGATCGACAACAGATGGGTCTCCGAGACTAATCGGTATTAAAAACTGTATACGACCATGGAAATATTGAGGCACGGCTGCCTTGTAGTTTTCCTGAATACGTATTTTGGCATATTCTAACGCGGTTCCTAAGAAGAGCATTGGCAAACTCGGGAGGTTTCTGTATGTCTCGGGAATCCTATCCTTATTTCTTTGGTCATCAAGTATATGGTCAATATTTATACGCAAATCTATGCGGGTGTCATAAATCAAATCCTCAATGCTGTCGAAGTATGTAGCTCTGCGAGGTAATACAGGTACTTTTTGCATTTCATATGCCGATTTTTTGAAGAATCCATCAAGCGCCCATTTCTTCGCTCTGCCCGGTTTGTTGGGGGAGAACAATGCATATATTGGTTCAAAATTCTTTGTGAACAAACCTGTGTCGAAGCAAAACTTAGATGGGTTCTCATATATATAACCAGCGCTTGGTTCCGATTGATGTAAACTGAATAGCCTCAGGAATGTGTGATTTATATAGCTGCGGAGAACCGGATGCTTAAAAGGCGAACAATCATGAACATAGTCCCATCGCTCTGGGCGAGCTAGGTTTAGCAGATTTTCTATTTGAGCGTCATAATCCGGCAAGAAAGCAAAAGAGTATATACTAAATTTTGTTTTCATCTATAAATCTCCCAAATCTTTTTCTTGACTTTTACGTCTTTTTTCTTGACTTTTACGTCTTGGTATGGTAATAATAATGACACAAGGGCTAGTGAGCGGCTACCTTGGCACACGCTTTAATGCTCACGGATTTTAAAGGTTCGGCTTCGGCCGTCGGGGGTTGCTCGCTGTATGCAACCCCCTTTCCTTTTTTCTAGACGATTTTGCATCCTTGAATGAGCCGGAGATTTCCGGCTCGTTTTTTACTTATACCCCAGCACGCGGCCTACGATGCCGAGACGCTCAAACTCGCTGACCTTGATGGGGTCATATTTGGAGTTGTCCGAGCGCAGCTCAATGCCGCTGCCAGTGTTGTAAAATCTTTTGCACACGGCGCCGTCGTCGTCCACCATGAAGATGCCGATTTGCCCCTCCTGCAGCTCGGGCACCTTATGCACCCAGACAATAGTACCGTCTGGGATGGTTGGTTCCATGCTATCGCCGGAGATGCGCACACCGAAGTCGGCGCCGCGCGGGACTTCGGAGGCAGGGAACTCAATGCGCTCGTAGTCGTTCTCTGCGTAAAGAGGGATGCCGGCAGCCGATGGATCTGTGTAGACAATCATGTCCAGCATAGCGCCAGTCTCTGCATCCAGTCGGCTGACCTTCTGCAGCTCCTCAGCCATGCGGCTTTCTTCGTACTTCATTATGGCGTTGACCGCCCCGCGGCCCACGTCATCCAGCTTCTCATATCGCGCGGCAATTTTCATGGCCTCGTCCGAAATGGACGGGGCTTTTTTTGCTTTTACGCAATCTTGAAACAGGTAATTGGCGTCCACTCCCAAGACCTCAATCAGAGAATACATGACTGACTCCTTTGGGTGGCTGGTTTCTTTTTCATAATTTGTTATTGCCGAACCTGTTACGCCAACAAGCTTGCCAAGTTCCTCTTGCGTGAGGCCGGCATTTTCACGCGCCTCTTTTATGCGTTTCCCTATGCCCATGCTTGCTATCACCTCTTTGTACTTATTAAATCACAATCGTCTCAAGAGTGCAAGACAAAACTTCAAGAATCTTTAGAAATAACTCTTGACACATAAAGAATCTTGATGTAATATGAAATAGACCTAAAGATTCTTGAGGAAAGGAGGGCCGAGAGCTATGAACGAGGCAAGCATTGTAAAAAACACAAGGCGAATCATAGAGGAGCGTGGTCTCAAACAATGTGCCGTTGCGGAGAGGGCAGGCTTTACGAGTAAGCAGTTCAGCGCCCTTATGAATCATCGCCGTACGATAAAAGATACGGATGTCATAGCTATCGCTAACGCGCTTGAGGTCACGCCAAACGAGCTATTTGGCATTGGTACATACGAGGCTGGTTGAAGGGAGGTGAGAGGTAATGGCCAAAGTTGTCGATGTAACATTTGTGTTTCCTCACGAGCGCATGGAAATGGCGAAAATCACCTTTGCTGTCGAGCTGTCGGATGCTGATAACATACGGTGGGACGACACCAAGAGGGGACTTTTGGATTTCTTCGCAATGTGCTCGCATGATGCATATCTGAGGCTGGCATCTGAAATAGATGGGCTCGGGGAAATTGCGCAGGGCAGAAATCCACGATAGATATCCCCCGCATTCTCACATAACGAACACGGGGGAGACACTAGTTCATTCTTTCTGTGTGGGCGACGGCGCTTTTGGGTAGCTCTGGATGAAACCTACAGGATGACGCTTATAGATTGGGCATTCATCAGAATATCGGCAAATCTGATGCTCACAATCTACAGAGACTACCTCGTTTCCAGACCACTCAATTATGACACCGCGAGCAGACTTTTTGTAGTAACAGTATCCTGCGTCACCACTGAAGGAGCGTTTGAGCTTATCAGAATCTATCATGGCTATCACCTCCTCATTAAAATTATACAATTAAAGGCATTTATGGGCAAGCGAAAGCTGCCCGAGGACGAGATGATAGCGATATGTGAGGCCGTTGGGATAGACCTCTGCGATTTGCAGAGGGATGGCAGCGAATCCGGTTGAAGGGAGGTGAGGGCGTATGGACGAAATCAAAAAGGAGCTCCATAGGCAAGGGCTGCTTCTGGAACTCCTAATAGAAATTATAACCACAATGACAGAGGAACAAGGGTTATCACTAATCTCCTACCAGCAACTTCACTGCCCATCCACCGAGCGCAACAAGAAGGTCAGAATGCTTCTGAAGGAGATCAGAGAACATGAACAAAGCTTTTCCTAATGAGAATATGGCTCGCGGCGAGTCGGCAAGCCGGGTCGAACAGACACACCTTGATTCATCCACTAAATCCGATGGTGGAGACATAACGCAAGTTGGCCTACGAAAAGAGCGATTTGACTGTATGATTCATGCAATCAGGCTGATTACTGAGCCATTGGTCAATAAGGAGAAATTCCGAGTTGTCATAGAGAAAGACCCGGAATCAGACGATGTGAAGTTCATATATGACTTTCCTGAGTGATGTTTACTATTTTACAGCCGTTCAGCTCGTCAGAGTTAGCGAGACAAACTTCGTCAGGCGTCCAGAAAACTTCAAAAATACCTGTGCCAGTACCCCTAGAACAATGGATGTCCGAATATGCACAAAGGAACTCCCAAATTAGTTTTCTGCGTTCAGGGGACTGCGAACTTGCATCTATGAGGAATCGCTTGTAAGACATATCTTCACCACCTTTCGACGCCATTATACAGCGGGAAAGTTAGGGGTGCAACCAGATTAAGGAGGTGGCGCAATGCGAATCCGGCGTTCAACTAAGTATGCCGACTACGAACCGGATGTCGGCGTGTTTGATGACCTAGCCAATGACGTTTCTGCGGATGCGCTGAGTGTCCGAAGAGATGACGATTACCTAGCTATCACCAAGGGCGACAGCATGATACGACTCTCGGGGAACGAAACCATGATTCTTCGGGGCCTGCTGTCACCGGGAAGGAGATGAGATAGATGCCTGAAAGCAGTGTTCCAAAGATGAGGACTGTTGCGAAGACAGTTGATGAGCTGAAGCGTTTAGACCCTGATACTTGTGTTTCTGCATATTACATCCGTCAGCTCATAAAGAAGGGAGAGCTGCCTGTCGTTTGGGCAGGCAGCCGAGCCCTAATAAATCTTGATGATGTATTGACGCTCCTTCATATAGGAACAGGCGAGCGGAAAAGTGATTCTCAGTCCAGACAAGGTATACGGAAGCTTGGACAGACCATCAAAATATCTGATGTATACGAATCAAGACTAGAAAGATAGGTGGTTCACATGAAAGGAATAGTAATCACGACCGATGACCAGCTCAGGGTGCAGGACTTTTCCCTCCCGCTCTATAAGTCGGCTGGGGAAGTAGTTGGCGGCTACATAGAGCACGTCAATCCGAAGTTGCTCCGGCGCCCATACTGCCTGCTGGTCAATGAGGAGGGACTGCTGCTCGGACTGCCGGTCAACGCTCTTGCCAGCTATATGTACGGCACTCATATGCACGGCAACCCCATTGTCGGAGACGTTGTCCTCTTAAAGAACGCCTACAGACACGGGGAGCGGGACATTATTGGCCTGACCGACAGCGAGGTCGAGAAGATAACCCGAGAGCTGAAGCCGCTGCTTGCCAGCGTTCGAGAGCATGCAGCGGCACTCAAGGAGGATTGACCTATGCAGTACAAAGTCTGCCCCGATTGCGGGGCGCACCTCGACCCGGGCGAACGCTGCGACTGTGAGGCAAAGAAAAAGAGCCGCTCTGCTGGAACAGAAACGGCTCCCGATGATGAGGATATGACTGGAATCAACCTCATTTATCATCCTATCAGCCTCGATGGAAAAAGTCAAGCGCTTCTGCCGCCGGCATACCGGCCCCGGGAGGCTGCGGAAGCCCAGGCGCGCTTCTGCGAGCGCAACGGCTACCTGCTGTTTGCGCCGCGCTCTGGATACTGCTACAAGTGTGGCCGGAACATCTACGAGCCATTCAGGACCAGGGCCGGGGACACGATCCCTGGATACACGGTAGAGCAGGCCGGGCACATGCTTATAACCTGCTGCCCGTTCTGCCAGGTTTCATATATCGATTGAATATATTGGAGGTCCCATCATGATAAGAAATCCCAGCGAAATACAGGAGAGCAAGCGGAAAATACGCATGCTTATCGCCGGATATCCCGGTATCGGAAAGTCAACGTTGGCGCTCTCCGCGCCGAAGCCGCTACATGTTGATGTCGACTTCGGTATTGAGCGCATCGAGCCCCAGTACCGCGTACCTTACATACAGCCCAAGAGCTATGACGAAATTCTCAACGACTTGGTACCGGCTAACCTTTCCGAGTTTGAGTCTATCGTGTTCGATACAGGCGGTAAGCTCCTGACCCTCATGAGCCAGTGGGCCATCAAAAAGAATCCCAAGTATGGCCAGAGCGACGGTTCTCTCTCGCTCAAAGGTTATGGCTTTGTAGGACGTGAGTTTATACGCCTTTTCGACTACTGCTTCTACGAGCTAGATAAGAATGTCATCATCGTGTTCCATGCCATAGAGGACAAGGACGGCGATAACACCCGCCTGCGTATCAAGGTAGAGGGACAGACCAAGAACAACGTCTGGGAGCCGATGGACCTCGGTGGTTTTGTCGAGATGCAGGGCAACAACCGAACTATCGGATTTTCAAACTGCGAACGTTATTTTGCAAAGGGCACGCGCGGTATTCACGGCGTTTGGCAAATCCCCGAACTTGGCCCGGGCAGGCCAAACGACTTTCTCACTAAGCTCTTTAGCCTATACAACAAGCACGCTGATAACGAGGCCGCTGAGGCCGCTAAAGAGAAGGAGGCCTATGAGGCGGCTATGTCCGAAGGCCGTAGAATCATCTCAGGCATCTCCGACGCGGATACTGCCAACGCAGCCATGCCTGGCATCAAGGCCATTAAGCACGCTCTTACTTCCAAGAAAGAAATAAATGCCGCCTTCAATGCCAAGATTAAGGAGTGCAACCTGTTCTTTGATTCTGTTCTTGGACGTTACACACAGGCACCAACTGACCAGGCTTCTGATAAACAATACATACAGGAAGAGAACCAGGAGGCGCAGTGATGGCCCGCTACCTAATTACTCACTCGCTGCTGTCCTCATGGCTCTACTCCATGAAGGAGAATCCATACGAGGACGCGAGCAACGCCAAGGACCCGCTTGAGGACTTCATGCGGGTCCTCAGGCGAGAGCCCACCGAGACTACGGAGGCCATGCAACGGGGGATTGACTTTGAGGATCTCGTTACGGATATCGTCAATGGACGTGGCGATGAGTCCAACCGCTGGTATGATGCAGCCTCCCGCGTCGCCTATATTGTCCGCGGAGGGGTGCTGCAGTTCAAGGCCAGCAAGGCCATACAAGTCCACGGGCTGGACTTTGTCCTATACGGCAGGCTCGACTGCCTGAAGGCCGGTGAGATTTTCGACATCAAGTTCTCCAGCGGCTACGACCGAGGCAAATACGTCACCAGCACCCAGCACCCGGTCTATCTCGAAATTGTGCCGGAGGCCAGGGCATTCACATATCTCGTCAGCAACGGCACCGAAGTCTGGACGGAGCGGTATCTGCGCGAGGACACTCCGGATGTCCACCAACTCATTTACGACTTCGTAGACTGGCTCAGCGCGCAGGGGCTTCTGGAGCTGTATGAGGAGACGTGGTCGGCGCGATGAGAGGCAGGCTAGTGGATATGTCCATTGGGCTTAACCGCAAGCAGCGTATAACTATCGAGCTGGACGCGGACTTCCGCGAAGGCTATGCCCGACTCAAAGGTACAGAGCTCGACGTCGATATTAAAAAATACAGAAAGATTCGCTCCAAGACAGCCAACGCCTATTTCCACGTTCTCGTGAACAGAATTACTGCTGTACGTGGAGGCAGCGAGGATGTCGTCAAAGCCGAGTTGGTCACGCAGTACGGTGCCTTGGCTAAGGACGACAAAGGGCTCACTGTTGGCTTCAAGCTCCCAGCCAGTGTGGATGCGTCCAGCATCTATCCCTACGTCAAGTGCTTCGACACGAGGGAGGAAGGCGGCAGACTGTTCAACTGCTACCTGGTATACAAGCAGACCCACTGCATGGACAGCAAAGAGATGGCCCGCCTTATCGATGGAGCAATCGAGGTTGCCCGCGAACTCGGCATAGAAACAGACACCCCGGAACAATTGGCTCGGTATAAGCAGGAATGGGGCCGCACATAGGCGGCCCGGGGAGGTCAATATGTTAAACCACATTGTTCTCATGGGCCGTTTGACACGCGACCCGGAGCTCAGATATACACCGTCACAGCTACCGGTGACAACCTTTCGAATAGCCGTAGAACGTGACTACAGCCGCGGCGAGGAACGTCAGACCGATTTCATCGACGTTGTCGCCTGGCGCCACAATGCCGAATTCGTCAGCAGGTATTTCCAAAAGGGCAGCATGATAGTCGTCTCCGGACGTCTGCAGATGCGGGAGTGGCAGGATAGAGACGGCAGCCGTCGTGTCAGTACCGAGGCCGTGGCCGAGAGCATCTACTTTGGAGAAAGCGCAAAGCGCGCCGAAGGCGGCTCTCAGCGCGTTCCAGCAGTGGGACCGGGCGTTTACTCCTATGAAACACCAGCTTACACGTCGGCAGCGCCAGCTGTTCCTCAACAGGCTTCGCCTGGCAGTGCCTCATCTCAGCAGCATCCGTACTACCAGTCGTCGTTTTCAGAACTTACTGACAACAATGACGGCGAATTGCCGTTCTAAAGGAGGGCGACAACGCCATGGCAAAAAGAAATCTGCCCTACCTTAAATTATATGTCCAGGACTTCTTATCCGATGAGAAGCTCAATGAGTGCAGTGCTGAGGCCACTGGCGTATACATCCGGCTCATGTGCATCATGCACAAGAACGAAGAGTACGGCATTGTGCGCCTCAAGTCTAAGGACAAGCACTCCGGCCGCCCGGTGGCCGACCTCGCCCGGAAGCTCGCCAGGCAGATGCCATACGACGCCAAGACCATCGAGCGCGGACTGGATGAGCTGCTTGAAGAGGGCGTTCTCAATCTGGATGGAGATGTGCTTTATCAAAAGCGCATGGTTCATGACGGCAAAGTCAGCGCCGTGCGTTCAGCTGTGAGTAGGCAGCGTTGGAATAAGGATTCTAGAGATTTTGCATCACCGTTTGCAGATGGTTTTGCTTCGAGTTTTGGATATGCAAATGAAGATGCAAACAGAGATACAAACGGTGATGCAAACGGCCAAGCAAAAGGGAATCCAAAGCCGATGCAAAACTGTGACTATGAACATGAGTATATTAATAACCCTGTAAGTTATAGCTCTGAAAATACAGGACTACCTAACGTAAGTAGTACAACTCCGCGCGCGCACGCGCGCGAGGGACAGGCTCCCGCCGGTGGAGACCCCGGGCTCGCAGCTACGTTCGACTTGTACTTCGACAAGATAGACCCTTCGCCTACACCGACGAGCATGGACTTGCTCAAGGGCTACGTTGAGGAGCTGGGTGGCGACGTCGTATGCCACGCAATCAATGAGGCCATAGACCAGGGCGCGCGCTCATGGTCATACATACACGGGATTTTGAAAAACTACTGCGCCGACGGCGTAAAGTCGCTCGATGACGTGGAGCGCCGCGAGGCCAGACACGAGCGCCGGAAGCGGAAGGGAGGTAACGACAATGCTCAGCGAGATATTTCCTCCGGAGGTAGCGGGCCGGATATCGTCTATGCCGTCGATGGAAGAGAAGCCCAAAACACTTGACCTGGCAGCCGTGTACAACGAGCAGCCGGGGGACTTGACCGGGGTGGATTGTCCGGTGTGCCGCAACAAGGGCTACGTTGCCCGGCTTGACGAATGCGGAGGCCTTGTCCTCGCGCCCTGCAAGTGCCAGGTGCAGCGTCGGGCAAGTAAGAGACTCGAGGAAAGCGGCCTTGGCTCACTCGTGGAACGCTGCACGTTTGAGACATATCGCACTCCGGAGGCGTGGCAGCAGGCGGCACTGTCCAGCGCGCGGGCCTTCGCGGCTGATCCGATGAACCCAGCGACGCCCGGTGGAAGCTGCAACTGGTTTTATCTTTGCGGTCCATCCGGGACCGGCAAGACGCACCTGTGCACCGCTGTGTGCGTCGAGCTGATCCGCGCCGGCTGCGATGCCCGGTATATGCTCTGGCGCGAGGATGCGCCGCAGCTCAAGGCCTACGTCAACGGGAATTATGACCGCTATGCCGCGCTTATGGACGAGCTGTTCAACGTTCAGGTGTTGTACATAGACGATTTCCTGAAAGGTCGCATCACCGATGCAGATATAAACCTAGCTTTCGAGCTCATAAACGCCCGGTATAACCGGCGGGAAAAGGCTATCACGATAATTAGCAGCGAGCTGGATTTGGGCACTGTCACTAAACTGGATGAGGCGCTAGGGGGACGGATCTACGAGCGTGCAAGGAACTACAGCTGCCGCACCGGCGGTGAGAATTGGAGGTTTAAGAGACGGTGAAGGAGGTCTTTAGGTTGGCCGCAGCCATGATACTTGTGCTTGTTGCCATCGTTATATTTGCGATTCTGTTCCGGCTTCTCGGCCTTGCCAGCGACGAGCCGCCGGAGATGGAACTACCGGCGCCTGAGTGGGAGAAGGCTGACGTTCTTGATGTGGTGGAGGATGTTACGCCAGAGCTCGAGAGCATAGCCGTATCAGCGGCTCCGACGTTTGACGATGTGCTCATCGAGAAGATAGCGGCCGTTGATTCGGCACTTGCGGAAGTCGCCGGGCGGCTGATTTGGGGAGAGGGAGGCGCGATAACGAATACAGCAAACCGCTTCGCTTCACTCTGGACGGCCATAAACAGGGCTGATGCGTGGGGCGGCACCTTGTACGAGCGTATGACTGAGGAATCCCAATTTCATGGCCTCAGCATGACAGGAGAGGTGCCGGAGCAGTACATCCGCGAGGCTAGGCTGATAATAGCGCTTTGGGAGATGGAGCGCGAGGGATGGACTATTCCAGCTGACAGGTTTCCTGCCGGGCTTCCGGAAAGGTTCCTGTATTTTGAAGGCGACGGGACAGTCAATCATTTCTCTACCAACTTTGGTGGAGGCGAGTATTGGGACGGCGTCGAAAGCAGGTGGGACGCATGAACGAACAGAAAAAGCTGATGTTCATTTTGCTGGCTTTTGTTTCCGTAGTGCTGTTAATCACGGCTTCCAACGCTCTTGGCGTCCGTGCTACATGGGAAAGCGTATACGACTATGGCGAACAGGCACTGTCAGAAGGACGTTATGCCGACGCAGCAGCCATATTCTCGACCATAGAGCAGTTTGGCGACTCAGGTGAACAGCTTACCAAGGCTCAACAGGCTCTGACTTCTGTGAACAAGCAGTACAACAAGGCCATGTACCTTCTCAACACTGGTGACTACCTTGAGGCCTATGAAATCCTGGCAGAGTTCGATGACGAAGCGTGCATTCGCTTGGCCGAGTACTGCGAACGGATGCTGCTGTTAGAGCAGGGAGGCGTGGCCTGATGGCATACAAGACGCCGACTCCGCAGAAACATTCTGATCCGCGCCGGCAGCTACAGGGCGCGGTGGCCAAAGCTCACGGCAGGCGGTTTGAGGAGCGCCTTGACGCCTCGTTCGCCTATTACGCCGACCGCGGCTTCGCCCTGATAGAGAAAACGCCAGAGCCGATGCGGCCCACCAAGAGCTTGGGCAACGGCAAGTTCATCGCTTTCTTCGAGAAGCAGGCCCAGCCGGACTACAAGGGCATCATCAAGGGCGGGCGCATGGTGATATTTGAGGCCAAATTCACGTCCACGGAGCGCTTGGAGCAGTCCCGCGTGAGCCGCGAGCAGTCCGAGTATCTCGACCGCTGCCAGCGGCTTGGCGCCCGCTGTTATGTCCTGGCGGGCTTCCTCACGGGTGAGGTCTACCGCATCCCCTGGCTGGTCTGGTCAGATATGAAAGCGTGCTTCGGACGCAAGTACGTCACCGAGGCAGACCTGCGAGAGTATCACGTGCACACGGCGTGGAACGCCACGCTGATGCTGCTGGACGATTAACGAAAGGAGATTTCCATGAACGAAGCATCCAGATTCGAGATGTACAAGAAAAAGCTCGACAACGTGTGTGAAGAAAACAACCTTGTCTATCGCTTCCGTCGTGATTCGTATCCGATTACGCTCACCATTCGCCCGGCCGGCGATATAGCAGATCAACTTGATATGCTCGCCAATGCCGACGAAGGCGGGTACACCAGCCCAGACGCCGCTATAGTGTTTTCCTACCGGGACGGCGAGCTGACATACAAGACCATTCACACCTTCAGCATAGATGATGCGCTGCTCTCGCGTATAAAGAACCTGTTCAAGAAGCTGCACTTCTGCTGGCTCCAGTATTTCCATCGTGACCTGATGGAGAAGCAGCTGCTGTCGGCATCCACTATGCCAGTCATCGATGAGGACGACTCTTATGACGGTGAGGCTGAGCCCCTGGAATATGCCGAGGAGGACGATGATAACGAAGACGTGGATGGCGGGAACACAGAGACGCCGGAACAGATGAAGCTAGACGACGTACCTCCTGATGACGTGGCCGAGGCCACGCGCATTGTCCGCGCTGAGAACAAAGCCTCAGTGGCCCTGCTGCAACGCCGGATGAATATAGGCTATGCCGAAGCTGCCCAGCTGATAGACGAGCTGGAAGCTCGCGGCGTTATTGGCCCCTTCGCCGGCGCCTCGCCGCGTGAGGTGCTCCCGGGGGATGAACCGGACGATGCCGCAGGACTGGATATCGAGGGATAAATCCCATGGGTAACGTGCTGCGCCATGTCAGGGGAGAGAGCCAGAGAAATATTATGCGGACACTCAATGCTCTTTCCGGAAAGTACTCTCTCTGGGAGCTCTGGCAGGACTGGATAACCATGTCGGCGATATCCATAGCCAATGTGTTCGACGGACCATATCGCAAGGAACGTGAAGAGATGTATTCATCCCGCGCCGCGCGGTATAGTGCGTCGGAGCTAAAGGCGTTCGCAGATATGTTGTTTGAGCTGGTTGCCGACATGGACCGAGACCCGGATCAGGACTTTCTCGGAGAGTTATTCATGTCTCTCGACCTCGGCAACGAGTGGCGCGGGCAGTTTTTCACGCCGTATGATGTATGCCGTATGATGGCGTCAATGAGCATATCCGACGACCTCAACGCAAAAATAGAGTCACAGGGCTGGGTTTCAGTCAATGACCCGGCCTGCGGAGCGGGAGCTCTACTTTTGGCCTTCGCCAATGAGTGTCTGCGCCACGGCATTAATTTTCAGACATCGGTACTGTTCGTCGCTCAGGACGTGGACTTTCTTGCCGGCATGATGTGCTACATACAGATGAGCCTGCTGGGCTGCCCGGGCTATGTAGTCATAGGCAACACTCTCACTGAGCCATCGACCAGCCGGGATGCCCGAGGGCTGCTGCCGGCCGGAGGCGGCAACGTGTGGTATACGCCGATGTACTACAGCCAGATCTGGAGCTGGCGCCGCGCATTCGCCACGGTGCAGCTGCTTATCTCCGTCCCCGCTCAGCCGGATGGTCACAAGCCGGAGTATACGTCCCCGGTTCACGAAGACAAGCACGGGCAGCTAAGCCTGTTTTGACCCAGACCGAGGGTATATCGGCCGCACAAGGAGGAGTTAAATTGACAAACATCACACACATACCGGTGGAGCAGCCGCACCCGCATCCGGATAACCCGCGCAAGGAGCTTGGAGACTTAACCGAGTTGGCCGACAGCATCAGGGCCAACGGCGTCTTCCAAAACCTGACCGTCGTGCCTCGGACTGTGACGGGCGAGATTACCGGGCAGACATGGCAGGACGGTTACACGGTCATCATCGGCCACCGCAACCGGAGTATGGCTGGTTCTTTGCCTGGTTAAGTATATTTTGAGAGAGTTGAGGAAAAAGGACAATGAGTAAAAAGCGACGCTCATACATGACTGTCAGTCCGGACAAGCACATGGAACCATCAGAGCCGGAACCGCACGAGTACGTCAAGATCGGCGACAGGGTGATACGGGCCCCTTATTTTGGCCCGAATCAAGATGGAGTGCAATTATCCGCTGATGTAATTTACATACACCCGGAGGGGCGCTATCACACTGTGCAGTTTGAGAGCGGCTTCCGTGAAAGCTATCTCGGCATTAGAAAATAGACACAAATGGATTGGAGCTAAAAATGCTGATTTCCTCTAAGGCCTACATATGCCCGAGCTGCATAGGGATAGTGCGAGAACACTACATAGCAAGTCAGAACGGGCAGGAGAGGCGAGAAAAGTGTGGAGTGTGTGGCAAAACCACCTATTGCAAGCCCTACTCTCTAAGCTCAAAACCAAGGCAAAAGAAATAGTTAGGAGGTACACAGTGACGCTGCACGAATTATCAGGATGCATCCGTCTCGGCGAGCGGGTGCGGAGGAACAATGAATTACTGGCGTCGCTGTGGGACGCGGCTCATCCCGGTGCGCAGGCGCTCACCGGGATGCCGCACGCTTCGGGGGTGACGGATAGGGTCGGAAGTTTGGCCGTGGAAATTGCCGCGCTTGAAGAACGTAACGAAGCCCTAAACCGTGAGTTGGCTCAAGCTCAGGCTAAGATTGACGATTACATAAAATCCATACCAGACGAGTACCTCCAGCTCGTATTTAGGCTGCGGTTTATTCGCTGCCTATCTTGGGGTGAGGTGGCTGCCATTGTGGGCAAACACACATCAGAAGCCAGCGTGAAGTCAGCTTGTTATCGCTTCCTTGAATCTCGCGGCGAGCTGTAACGCTGTGCAACGCCGTGCTTCTTCGTGTTACTTTATGCAACGAAAGGTTACTCCGTGATTCCCCGTGATGCGTCGTGATGCTTGATGTTTCGACCATCAGCGTGGTATGGTATGCTCGTAAAATCCTAAATCAGCCAAGCGGTTCCCGAACGGGAGCTGCTATTCTTTTGGAAAGGAGGATTTGGCCTGTGCGTTTCTCCTTTGCGCACGGGTATGCGCCGGGCTCGGTGTTCGCCAGCAGCGGGCAACGGCGACGTTTAAAAAAGGAGAATCAACGTGTTTTCAAAAACAGTTTTAAAATTCAAGACTTCGCCAACCATGTACTACGCGATGAGCATTGCGGCATCATGGGCCGGCGTCGGCTCCATGATGAACAGCATCACGCTCACCATGGAAAACGGGCTTATACCGTCTATGATTTGGGGACTGGGTAACTCCGTGGCCTGCATCCTGTTCGGCATCGTCGCTTGCCACCTGCCTACGTTGCGAACCCTGATAAAAACTAAGCTCATGCGATATCTCGTGGGCTTCATGAGCATATTCCAGCTATGGATAAACATGAACGGCATACGAGAGATATTTGGGAACACATTCATTGGCACGATTGGCGGCACCATTATTGTCTACGCAGTCTGTATAGGGTTCATCTTTTTGCTGCTACGCTTTGGAGTTATGCGCAATGTGCTCACCGACAGCGCCTCATGGTATGGTGTCTATGCGCTTATAGCACTGCTTACCATACTTGCTTTCGCCCAGTCCGGAGGAGCATACAACCACATCGAGCTTGGCCTTGAATGGGAAAACCTTCAGGTTGGCATCACAAAGGGGCTGCTTCTGTTGCCGGGGCCATTCACGTATCCCTACTTTTTCGAGTTGCTCGACTACAATGATGCCAACGGTGACCACACACGCAAGGTCAACATACGCCGGCCATTCACATACGGCGGCCTGATGTTTGGCGCCTATATGCTGTTCACTTATGCTCTTGCTTTTGTGAGCTTCAGCCCTACGCTGAACTTCCTCAAGGCTGTTCTTGTGAGCCTCATCGGCATATCCACAATATCGACCTTCATCCTTTCTGAGTACATTATCTTTGGACGCAAGCTTGGCCTCGTCATCGATGGCGTGGCCGTTCTTTTTTGGCCGCTGTTCATTGGCCTTGGTGTTATGGGCGTGTGGACGCTTATGGCAGAGCTGAGAATATACCTGATTGCCGTCCTGCTTGTTGCGGCGCTTATAAAGCGTGCCGCTTCCCGAAGGGGGGTGCGGGCATGACGATAATCAGGAAGCCGCTTGCTGAGCTACACAAGCCAGCCAAGAATGTTCGCCGGCATACCGAGAAGCAGATTCATGAGTACATTCGCTCGCTTGAAATGTTCGGGCAAATTAAGCCCGTGGTCATTGACGAGACCGGTGAGATTATCGCCGGCAATGGCCTGTACGAAGCGCTGCTGGCCATGGGCACCGACAGCTGTGACTGCTACGTGGTCACAGGCCTGAGCAGCAAGCAAAAAAAGAAGCTGATGCTCGCAGATAACAGGGTATACGAGCTGGGCATAACCGACACCGACGTCTTTGACGAGCTCATACGTGAGCTGGACGGAGATGTAGATGTACCAGGCTGGGATGCAGATCTCCTTGAGATGCTCAACGCAAGTGTGGATGATGCGAACGACATGATAGAGAGCTACGGGGTTTATGAACCGGAAGTCGTTGAAACGGTGACACGCCGAGAGCGTTCCGCTGTGGTTGAGCCGCCGCATCACGAACAGGCTGATACCAGCGCGGCGTCGGCCGCGCCGGAGGGTGCGTTCGTGATATGCCCAAAGTGTGGTGAGCGCATATGCCTGTGAGGAAGATAGAGAGCACCATCAACGTGCTTGAAGCGGCGAAGCTGCGCATCCGCAACGTTTTCGCAAACGGCTGCAAGGTCTACCTCAGCTTCTCATCCGGCAAGGACTCACTGTGTATAGCCTCCATCACATATGACCTCATACGGGAAGGCGCGATAAATCCGAAGCAGCTTACGGTGACGTTCATTGACGAAGAAGGTCTTTATCCATCTATGGTCGAAGCGGCCGAGCGCTGGCGGCGCAACTTCATTTCTGTCGGCGTTCCATTCCTCTGGTTTTGCCTCCCGTTCAAGCAGGTTTCGGTAATTGACCACTTGTCATCGTCGGAGAGCTGGATAACCTGGGAGCCCGGAAAAGAAGACGAGTGGATGCGTAGGCCGCCCAAGGGCGCCATCATGTCCAGCCCATATCTTGAGTATCCTGGCCAGATGAACTATCAGACTTTCTGTGCCAAAGCATTTGCTGACGGTATACAGATGATAGGACTTCGCACAGCGGAATCCCTGACACGGCTCCAAGCTGTATCTCGCTCCGATATGAGAGTTCTCAAAGGGCCGTTCTATCCAATATACGACTGGAAAGATTCCGATGTATGGCTCTATATCAAGGAGCGGGGGCTTGAGTTCCCGGACATCTATATGCGCCTCTATGAAGCCGGGGTAAAGAAAAACCAGCTCCGGCTATGTGCGTTTTTCGGTGACTGCGGTACACAAGGCCTGCGGTGGATAGCTGAGACCGACAATGACCTGTGGCAGCGCATCGAGCGCCGTGAGCCGAATGCATACCTTGTACTGCTGTACTGGGACAGCGAAATGTTTCGACGCACTACTCATAAGCGCCGGGAATTAGAAGCCGAGGTAGAGGACAAGGACTACTGCGCGCTGTGCAAGGACATTCTTTTTCTCAACACTGAGAAGTACACAATAGCAGCAGACACAAAGAAGCACCTTTCCAATTGGCGTTCGCTTTTTGTGAAGACATACGGTATAGCCAAGCCTATCCACTATAAGCGCATGTATGAGGGTCTGCTATACGGAGACCCCAAGTCTCGTGTGCTGCGTATCTTATGGACGCAGATATACAACGACTACAACAACGCTGGAAAGGAGGCGAAGAAATGAGCGAAACGGATTTGTTCGCGCCGCTCTCTTCCCTCCAATGGGTAGACAGGGATATGCTGCACGCCAATGACTATAACCCCAACAAGGTCAGCGAGGACAACCTCAAGCTGCTTACCCAGTCCATACTCACAAACGGCTGGACGCTTCCTATTGTAGTTCGTCCAGACTACACCATTATTGATGGATTCCATCGCTGGACTGTGGCCGGGCGTGAGCCATTGCGCACGCAGCTCGGCGGCAAAGTCCCTGTAGTCATAGTAGACCACCACGGGGACGACAGCGCTGACGTCTACGGTACCATAACGCACAACCGCGCGCGAGGCACACATCTGCTAGAGCCGATGAAAGCCATAGTTAAGCGGCTGCTGGACGAAGGTAAGACGGTCAATGAGATAGGCAGGCAACTGGGCATGAAGCCCGAGGAGGTATTCCGCTTGTCAGGATTCACACGCGAGGAATTTCTTGCGCTGATGACCAAAGGGCATGACACCTACAGTCGGGCGGTGGTGTATACACACATATAGCCTGCTGCAGCGCCTGAGCGCCTCGCTGGCAGCCGCTTGACCTTCGACATATGCGTAGACGCGCAACGAGTTGCAACGGCAACTGAGAGCACAGAGGCCGCTGCCAGCGCGAAAAGGTACTGTGACGGGCCCGGGGCATCGCAAGCGGGTTCGCCGACCCCGAAAAACGCTCAGTTACCGGCGCAAAAATTCAGCATTTGACTAAAGTTTTATATAAGTTTGGAGGTAAAAGTTGAGCATGGCGGCAGGAGATGCTTTCGAAATTACATTGATGACCGACGTAAAGGTATCTGAGCTTGCCGCCGTGCTCGGCTTGAGCGCAAATCGCATACACCAGCTGGCAAAAGACGGCATCATCCAGCCGGTCAAGCGTGGCCGGTACCCGCTGGCTGCGAGCGTTCAGGCATATATAGATTTTGTCAGAAAGGGAACAGGTGACGAGGACGATATCAAGCAGGCAAAGCTGCTCAATTCCGCGAACGTTACCTTGAAGCAGGCAAAGGCCGTCATTGCCCAGATGGAGGCCAAGGAGCTCGCCGGCAAGATGCACCGCAGCGAGGACGTGGCGGCGATGACCGAAGACTTGGTGTACTCGATTCGGAATATGCTAAATGCCTTGCCTGGGCGCCTGGCGACAGACGTTGCCGGCACGGACAACCCTGCCGAGGCTGCCGACGTCATACGTCGGGAGATTAACCGCATGCTCCGCGAGCTCGCCAATTACCACTATGACCCTGAGGCATACGCCGCACGCGTAAATGAGCGCCGGCAGTGGGAAGGGTCTCCCCTGGGGGGTGCCGCAGATGTCGGAGATTAAGCGTGAAGAGAGAAAGACAAGCAAGCGCAATGCGGCAAAGCTCAATGCGGCCATCGCCGGTGTGCTGGACAGCATCCGACCACCCGAAGACCTCACGGTCGTAGAATGGGCCGAGAAATACCGCCGCCTTTCTTCCGAGGGCAGCGCGGAGACTGGTCCATGGAGATGTGACCGCACACCATATTTGCGCGAACCGCTGGAGGCATTCACCGACCCGAAGGTTCGGCGCATAGTCCTCGTTTCTTCCTCTCAGATAGGCAAGAGCGAGTTTGAAAACAACATCATCGGCTATATCATCGACGAAGACCCGAGCAGTATACTGTTCATCCACCCAACCAACGTGGACGCCAAGGACTACTCCAAGCTCCGCATCGCGCCGATGATACGCGACAGCCCGACGCTGCGCAAGAAAGTCGCTGCCCCGAAGAGCCGGAGCGGCGATAACACTATCCTGCAAAAATCTTTCCCCGGCGGCATACTCACAATGTGCGGTTCCACGGAAGCACACTCGCTCGCGTCCAAGCCAATCCGGTATGTTATCGGAGACGAACGTGACCGCTGGGCTAAATCGGCCGGCAACGAGGGCGACCCGTGGCGCCTGGCCATGGCTCGCCAAATCACGTTCTACAACGCGAAGGCCATTGAGGTTTCTACTCCCACCATAAAGGGCGCGAGCCCCATAGAGGACAGCTTCTATGAGGGGACAATGGAGCGCTGGTGCATACAGTGTCCGCACTGTGGCGAGTATCACGACATCAAGTTCGCGGATATACGCTACAGCAGTGAGGAGACTGTAATACACAACAAGGTTCAGTACAAAGTAACTGACATCTGGTATGTCTGCCCTGGCTGCGCGTGCGTGTCTACAGAGCGGGAGATAAAGAAGCAGCCTGCAAAATGGGTGGCCGAGAATCCAGATGCCTACGAGCGAGGCGTACGCTCTTTCTGGCTCAATTCCTTCGTATCTCCCTGGGCGTCCTGGGAGTCAACTATACTTGAATTCCTATACGCAAAGGACAGCTCGGCAAAGCTGCAGGTCGTATACAATACCCGCTTCGGCGAGCTGTGGGAAGACCGCGGCGACCTTGAGAGTGAAGAAAGCCTGCTGGCCCGCCGCGAGGAATATCCCGCCGAACTGCCGGATGGTGTCCTCGTCCTCACCTGCGGCGTTGACACCCAAGATGACCGCCTTGAGTTTGAGGTTGTCGGACACGGACATTTCGGAGAGACGTGGGGTATCAAAAAGGGTATCATCATGGGCCGCCCGGATGACCCAAATGTGTGGGCGGCACTCGATGACGTGCTGGAGCACATCTATATATTTGCCGACGGAATTGGTCTGCGTATCAGTATGACCTTCGTTGATGAGGGTGGTCACTTCACGCAGGAAGTTCGCCAGGCCTGCCGCGAGCGCATAGGGAAAAAGGTTTTTGCCATAAAGGGCATGGATGGAGCAGACAGGCCCTTTACCGGGCCACCCAAACAGCAGAAGATAGTCATGAGGAAAATAATAATCGGCTACTGCTGGGTGTATCATCTCGGCGTCGATGCGGGGAAGCAGATTATCATGGATAACATCAAAGTAAAAACACCGGGTCCGCGTTACTGCCACTTTCCGCGGCGTGATGATTATGGACCAGCGTATTTTGCCGGGCTCATGTCCGAGCGGCTTGAATACGACCCGAAAAAGAAAAACCCATGGGTATGGAAAAAGATTCCCGGTCACGAGCGAAACGAAGCCCTTGACTGCCGCAACTATGCTATGGCGGCGTTCCGGGTGTTGCCCGCAGATTTGGACGCTATCGACGCCCGGCTTAAAGCGTCGCGAGGTCAGGCCCCGCGCCAGAGCGCACCGGCGACAGTTACAAAAAGGCCCGCTGCGCAGACACGACGCGGTGCGGCCCTTAATAAATACTACGATGACTGGTGAGGTGATTTATTTGGCAACCAGAGAAGTGCTCATCGAGCGGCGTAAATACTACTCTCAGATGTACGAGAAGCTCCAGGGTGCCATACTCAAGCTGCTCGACGGCGGTGTGAAGTCCTATAGCATTGACAATCGTCAGCTCACCAGGTACGACATTCCCCAGCTCGAGGACGAGCTTGAGAGCATCGAAAAAAAACTTGATGAGCTGGATGCCCTTATAGAAGGACGCCGACCGCGAGCAGCGTTCGGCGTTGTGATAAGGGATTGGTAATATGGGTATAGGTCCCACTGGGGCTTTTACCGCAGGGCGGCAGTTTCTTTTAACTCTTCCTTAGCTGCCGTCCTGCTCTTTTATAGGAGGTGAGCAAGATTTATCACGATAAGCGCACGGGACTATATTTGCCCGAATCGGTGCCGCAGGTTCGCGGCTACAGCGACGCCGGGGCCAGCGTGACGCGGAGGGCGCTCAAGGGCTTCAACGCCCGCAGCAGCTCGCCGCGCGAGGACATAGATTGGAACAACTACACACTACGCCAAAGAGGGCGTATGCTCTATATGTCCTCTCCTCTTGCCACCTCCGCAGTCAATACTAACCGAACAAAGGTTGTCGGCGTGGGCCTGACACTCAAGAGCAGTATCAACCGTGAGTTGCTGGGGATGTCGCCTGAAGCCGCGAAGGAGTGGGAAAAGCGGGCTGAATCTGAGTTTGCGCTGTGGGCCGACAACAAGTACAGCTGTGACGCCACCGGAATGAACACCTTCGCCGGTATGCAGCAGCTTGCTCTTGTGTCATGGCTCCAGAGCGGTGACGTGTTCGCCGTAATAAAGCGGAGACCGAAGGAGCGCCAGCGCCCGTATACCTTGCGGCTGCACCTTGTAGAAGCTGACCGTGTACGCACACCCAATGAATACGGGGGCGTCACTATTGGCCCAATGAGTGAGGGGGAAAATACGGACAACGGCAACCGAATTTTCGACGGCGTTGAAGTAGATGATGATGGACTGGCAGTCGCGTACTACGTTCACAACACTTATCCGTGGCAGATAACATCTGAACCGGCAAAGTGGCAGCGAGTGGAGGCTGTCGGCAGCAGAACCGGCTTGCCGAATATCCTTCACATCATGTCCAGCGAGCGACCGGACCAGTACCGTGGCGTCACGTACCTTGCCCAGGTGATTGAACCTCTGCTACAGCTTCGTCGATACACTGAGGCGTCATTGACAGCTGCTATCATACAGAGTTTCTTTACCGCTTGGATTACCACAAAAACAGACCCTACACAGATACCGGTCAACGAGGTAGGCGGCGGCAACATAGCCGGTATCCCGGTACAGAATCCGCTTGACAACGACATATCCCGTGGGCAGCGTGAGTACGAGATGGGCCCGGGCACTGTTTTTCATCTCGACGAAGGCGAAAACGTAAACTTTGGAAGTCCTAACATTCCGACGGCTTCATTTGACGCATTTGTCAGAGTTTTTTGCCAGCAGATAGGCGCCGCGCTCGGGCTGCCGTATGAAGTCCTACTGAAAACATATAACTCCTCCTACTCTGCCAGCCGCGCGGCGCTGCTGGAAGCGTGGGAGGAATTTCGTATGCGCCGGGCATGGTTTGTCACGGACTTTTGCCAGCCGGCATATGAGATTTGGCTTTCGGAAGCCGTCGCTCTCGGGCGCATAAACGCTCCTGGATTTTTTGCGGACCCGCTTATCCGGGCGGCGTGGTGCGGCGCTCGCTGGATTGGCCCCGTTCAAGGCCAGCTCGACCCGCTTAAAGAGGCGAATGCGGCCGTCACGCTCACAGAGCACGGCTTCAAGACACACGAGCAGGTTACGCGCGAGATGGGCGGCGGCGACTGGGCAGCCAATGTTGAACAGCTTGCCGACGAGAATAGGAAACTCTCGGAGGCGCGCAGCACACCAGCTGCTATTGCTGAGACAGTACCCAGTGCGGAAGGAGGAAACGAATGAAAGCCACAAACATACGCAAACCGGCATACTGTATGGCCACTACCGACGGCCAGAGCGCCGAGATTACGATGTACGGCGATATATACGAACAGCGGCCAACGGATTGGTATGGAAATCCTGTTGAGGGCCAGTTCGTGTTGATGGACGAATTCCTTGACGACCTCAAGTCTCTTGAGGGCTGCAAGGACATCACCATCCGGATGAACAGCTATGGCGGCGACGCTGGCGTGTCAAATACCATACACAACCGCTTGCGTGAGCTGGCCCGAAACGGTACGCAGCTTACATGCATTGTGGATGGAGTGGCCATGTCCGGAGGTTCCCTGATTATGTGCGCCTGCGATACCGTGAAGGTCAACCCGTCCAGCCTTATCATGATCCACAAATGCTGGGGCTTTTTCTGGGGCGGTTACAATGCCGACGAACTCCGCGAGGCGGCCGAACAGTATGATGCCTGGGATAAAGCCCAAGTCGCTATCTATAAGCGAAAAACCGGCCTGACCGAAACCATCCTGTCCCATATGATGGCCGATACTACTTATATGACAGGCCGCGAGGCGGTGGAAAAAGGCTTCGCAGACGAACTCATAGAGGATGCCGAGCCTGTGACCGTCGCAGCCAGCGCCGACGGGCGCAGTTTGTACGTACGCGGCCGGACTATCCACCTTGCGCCGGGGATGTTTGCCCCGGACAGCATACCTACAGTCACTCCCGAGGCCTCGGCCCCGGTTAAGACAAATATACAGCCGGCTACGTCCGGTGGACGAAATGGAGGAAATACCATGGCAAAAACTTTGGAGCAACTCAGGGCTGAGAACCCGGAGCTGGCCGAACAGATTATGGCCGAGGCCAGAGCTGCCGTGTCCGCTGACGCCGGCACCCAGGCTTCCCAGGCCGCAGCTGCCGAGCGTCAGCGCCTTGCAGACATCGATGCAGTTGCGGGAGTTTTTGACGCCGAGCTTGTGCACGAAGCCAAGTACGGCGACGCACCCTGCACGGCACAGGAACTGGCCTATCGCGCAGCCGTTAAGGCTGCGGCTCAGGGTCAGAGCTTTCTCGTCGGGCTGATGGCCGATGCCGTAGATAGCGGTGCGAACGGTGTGGGAGCCGTGCCGCCGCCCAGCGACAAGGGGAGCAAAGCTCAAACCCCTGAACAGCGCATGGCTGAAGCCAGGCACGAAGTTAAAGCCCTGCTCGGCAGGAAGGAGGCATAACACATGGTCAATCTACACAGGCACGTCGGTGATATGGAGTTTGACGGCCTTATAACCGACATCTATCCCCACGCTCGAGTCGGCGGCGGGGTTATCCGCAAGTCCAGCGGTGCAGAGCCCGTTACCTATAAGCGCGGTACGTTGCTCGCGGTGAGCAGCGGCACTGCCGGAGACGGCGCTCTTGTCATTATGGGCAGTGCAGCGGGAGCAGACGAGACGCTTGCGCCCTACGGCATACTCTGTGACGATATTGAGGTCGGCACCGACGCGGACGAAAAAGTCTCGGTATATGTATCCGGTTGTTTTGACCCGGACAAGCTCATCGTAGCAGATGAGTATGAACTGACGGCAACCGACATAGACAATCTCCGTATCCGCAACATAGCCCTCAAGGCCGCTGCGGATGCGAACTGAGAAGGAGGCAGGTATATGGCCACCCTGAATTTTTTTGATATTTATGTGCTGATAGCGCTGACGGAGGAAATAGTGCCGCCCGCGTCGTTTTTCCGTGACCGCTATTTCACAACCGGCGCGGGTGACATCTTTGCGGCTGACAAGGTGCTGACGGAGTACCGTAAGGGCGACAGGAAAATGGCGGCATTCGTGAGTTCTCGCGCCAACGACATTCCGATAGAGCGCAGGGGCTACGAAATACATGAATACCAGCCCGCTTTCATCGCCCCGAGCCGTCCGCTCACGATCGATGACCTCAAAAAGCGTGGCTTTGGAGAAGCGCTGTATCCCGGCATGGATAAGGCGCAGCGCGCAGCTCGCATTCAGCTAGATGACCTTACCGACATGGAAAGGCGCATAGCTCGCCGCGAAGAGTGGATGTGCGCCCAGACAATGATAAATAACGCCTGCACCATGCAGTCTTACATAGACGACAAGACTGAGGGCGAGACGCTCTATGTGCAGTTCTATGACGAGACCAGCGAGCACACTTACACTGTAGCGAACACCTGGAATAGCGCCGACGGTGACTTCTTTGGCGATGTCAAATCTATGTGCCGGCTGCTCTCCCGTCGCGGCCTTCCTGCCGCTGACCTGATTCTTGGCTCTGACGTTGCCGATGCCGTACTCGATATGGAAAAGGTACAGCGTCTTCTCGACAAGAACTCCGGAATAATAACCGGCGAAATCAACCAGCAGCTCAGCCCGTATGACGGCGTCGTTTACATGGGTTACATCAACTTCGGAGGACACCGGCTGAATCTCATATCGGTCGATGAGACCTATGTGGACGATAACAACAAGGAGCAGAGCTACTTCCCGGCAACATCTGCGATGGTCACGGCTCCCGGTTGCGGCCATCTCATGTATGGCCAGATAAGTCAGATGGACTACGGCAGCACCGACTTTACCGACCACGCCGGAAGACGTGTGCCGTGGTTTACTGCGGATCAGCCCAATAACATCCGCAAGCTGCGTCTCGGCGCCCGTCCGCTCGCTGCTCCTCACACCTACTGCCCGTACATCTACGCGGCCAACGTGGTGGCGTGATATGGCGAGAGTACGGATAATCAGTGGCGCCTACGGTTATAGGCCGCCCGGCTCGAAGCACCCAGTAACCAAACGTATAGGCGACATCGTGACTGTAAGCGATGACGAGGCCATTCGGCTCATAACGTTGAAGGTTGCCGAACTTGTTGACGCGCAATCGCCTGTGTCGCCCCTTAGTGCGCTCCCTGAGGAGGCCGACAAGAGCTACCAGAGTGTAGATACGGAGTCGGACAAAATCCCACCAGAGGGCGACGAGGGCGCTGCCGCAGATGAGGCAACAACCGGGCATCTGGATGCAGAGCAGCTCATGGAGCTTACAAAGGCCGAGCTTCTGAAGCTCGCGGAAGAAATGGACGTTGATGTGTCCAGCTCGGATAACAAGGCCGAAATCGTTGCGGCTATCACGCAGACAGAGGTCATGACAGGGGATGCCCCGCCTGACCTCAGCGCGGAGGCGCCGGTGGTATGAGTTTCAAGGACATGGTTGAGAGTGATATTCACTCTGTATTTCTCAACACTGAGGAGTTTGCCGACCTACGAACAATTGACTACGACGGTGTGATGTACATTGATATCCCCGTGGTCATGCGCGGCATCAAGACCCAGGACAGGTCACCGCGCGAAGAAGACCATGCCCAGGGACTTTATCAGGCGACAACGGTTCTGCACTGCGCACTGTCCGACCTTGACGGACACCAACCCGAGAAAGGGCAGCGCATCAAAGTCAATAACACAGAAGGCGGCGGGGGCTTCTTTCAGGAGTTCTATGTCGCCTCTTCTATTTGTGAAATGGGCATGCTCCAGTTGGAACTTGAGGAAATAGACGAATGAGCTATATCAAAATTGAGGACGTAGGCGGGCAAAGTCTGGACAGAATCAACAAGCTCCTCGCCGGCATCCCCGGCGGCGCCATAAAGGCGGCGTCAAGCGCTCTGAAAAGAGCCGGTGACACGGCAAAGACGCAGGCTGGACGCTTCGCGTCTGCTGAGTACACCATTAACAAGGGCGAATTTATGCGCAATACCACGATCAAGACCAAGACCAGCGCCACCACGGCCGGTGTGGCTTCGATGAGTATATCGTATGCCGGAAATGTTCTTCCGCTGCTCACGTTCAATACCAGTTATGCAAGGGACGGCTCAGTCCGCACCCAAGTCAAGCGTAACGGCGGCGCGCAGCTGCTTGAGCATGTCTTTGTTGCAAAAATCAGTGGCCACACCGGCACTTATGAGCGCATCGGTCGGGAGAGGTTTCCCCTGGAGCAGAAGTTCGGTCCCAGTACAGGCCACATGATGCGCAACGAGAATGTTATCGAGCAGATGGATGAAACCGTGCGTGAAACTTTCGAGCGACGCGCCGAGCATGAGATCCTGCGCGTTCTCAACGGATGGGGTGGTCGAGGATGACCAAAGTTGAACTTCTCCGTCAACTAAAACAGTTTACCGAAGACGCTGTCGGAGAACTACTGCTGCCCGTACGTATGCAGAAGGCTGACGCTGAGCAGCCCGCGCCACGCCCAGCGACCGTGTACCTTATGCGTCTGCCGGACAGCACAGCCGCGGCAAAGAAAGCGCCGTACATCATCCATCAAGCCATAACCGGCTCGGACAGCCAGGCTGAAGGGCAGCGCATAAAGTGCGTTACGGCTGTCCGAAGCATCTTCTGCGTCTATTCCGATGACGAGCAGGCCGGGGGTATGCTGCTGCTGGACTTGATGGAGCGCGTCCGAATAGCCCTACTGCGTCAGGTCGTTATCGGCTGCCAGTTCGAGCTTGATTTGCAGAACAGTTTTGAACAGCTCATATATCCAGATGATACAGCACCATATTATGCCGGCGAGATGATGAGCAACTGGAAGATGCCGGCGGTAGAAAGGGAGGTGGCCAAATGGCTACGGTAAAAAAGAACAGCGTGAAGCCCGACGGCAAGGCCGCCGGGTTTTGCATGTATATAGGTCCGAGCATCCGCGGCGTGATACAGTGCGGCGCGATGTTCCGCGGCACGAAGGCGCAGTTCCGCGAGCGGCTTGCGCCGGCTATCGAGAAACATCCCCTCATTGGTAAGATGATAGTTTCCGACACTATGCTGCCCGCTGCTCGCATCAAAGTCAAAACTCCCGGGAACCGGCTGTACGCGCTTTACAATCGGCTGGCTTCCGGGAAGGAGTAAGGAGGGAAACAGATGCCCGAACATGGAATATATGTGCGCCAGCAGGCAACAAGCGTGAGTACGCCGGTCGTAGCGGATAGCGGCGTTCCTTTCGTTGTCGGTCTTGCTCCCGTACAGTCTGCTGAGTCTCCGGTTCAGGCCGGCAAGCCTGTACTGTGCACGAGCTGGGCCGAGGCCGTTGAAAAGCTCGGTTACTCCGACAACTGGGAGACTTACACTCTCTGCGAGATGATGTATAGCCACTTCCAGCTCTTCGGCTGTCAGCCCGTTATTCTCTACAACGTGCTCGACCCCGCCGACAGCGATATGCGAACCGATGTCGCGGCGGCAGATATGGCGGTCACTGACCATCAGGTGAAGCTCCCCATTGAAGCCATCAATGATGACGGACTCACCGTGAAGGCTGCAGGCGGCGAGGGAGAAGCTCTCATTAAGGGAACGGACTATGACTGCTACTATGATGATGGCGAGCTGGTCGTGGAACTGCTCGAGGACGGAGCGGCATACGAGGCGTCCCAGGTCAACATCGCATACAGCAAGGTAACGCCCGAAGCTGTGACCACCACTGACATATCTATGGCGTTTGAAGCCATTGACCTGTGCATGTCCTCTGTCGGCGTCATCCCCGACCTTCTTCTGGCTCCGGGCTACTCTGGGGACCCCGTTGTTGCCGCGGTTATGACCACAAAGGCCGGAAATATCAACAGCATGATGCACGCCAAGGCAGTCATAGACATCGACTGCACCAGCTCCGGCGCGACGACGTACACCGACGCCGTTGCGGCAAAGGGCGCCAATAACTTCGTAGACCCGGACCAGATTGTTTGCTGGCCCATGCTCGGACTGGGAGATTATAAGTACCATATGAGCGTGCAGCAGGCCGGGCTTATGGCTCAGGTTGATACCGAAAACAGCGGTGTGCCTTATGAGTCCCCGTCCAACAAGGGCCTCCAGTGCGACCGCTTGATTCTGGCCGACGGCAGCGAGGTGCTGCTCACGAAAGCTCAGGCTGACGTGCTCAACGCCAATGGCATATGTACAGCAATGAACTTCATCAACGGCTGGGTCGCATGGGGCAACTACACGGCGTGCTACCCCGGAAACACAGACGTGAAGGACTACTTCATCCCGGTGAGCCGCATGTTCGGCTGGGTCGGCAATACGCTTATCAGGACGTTCTGGGTTAAGCTGGACAATCCTATGAACACTGTGCTGCGTGACTCTATACTCAGCTCGGCGAACATCTGGCTTAACGGCCTTACGGGTATGGGCTATCTCCTGGGAGGCCGCGTCGAGATGCTGACATCCGAAAACCCGGTTACTGACCTTATGGCCGGTATTATGAGGCTGCACGTCTATCTTACCCCGCCCAGCCCGGCGCAGGAGATAGATTTTATCCTCGAGTACGACGTCAACTACGTCACCGAGGCCTTTGCAGAGTGAGGAGGTGTAGTAGATGTTTGATGCTACGAACATAAACTGGGCGCTCTACGAGGACGGAACGGAGTTCCGCGGTATGCCGCAGGCTACGCTTCCGAATATCTCTTACATAACGCAGACCCTCACCGGCGCCGGAATCGCCGGCAACGTCGACACAGCCGTCATCGGCCATATTGAGTCCATGCGCCTGACACTCAATTTCCCTACGGTGACCAAGCAGAGTATCGTCCTTGCCGAGCCCCGCAGGCACAATATAGACCTCCGAGCTGCCGTGCAGGATGAAGACACTGTGAACGGCGTAATCGTCGTTCGCGCGGTGAAAAACATCATGGTTGTTGAGCCGGTCGCCCACAATCCCGGCAACATAGCGCCGGCGGCAAGGAGCGACGGCTCTGGTGAGTATTCTGTGCTCTCCTGGGCTATGTATATCGACGATGAACAGACGCTCGATATAGACCCGCTGAATATGAGGTTCTTTGTCAACGGTGTTGACTACCTGGCTTCAGTGCGCAAAGCCTTGGGTAAACAGTAATAACGGCAGGCTCGGGTTGCCCCGGGCCTGAACTTTTAAAAGGAGGAGTTATACATGAGCGAGCAGAAAAATATGAGCGCTGACGAGGCAATGGACACTCTCGAGAACGCTGACATTTCCCCGAGCGACAATGACGTGGTGGATATATCAGGCATCTACGTCCACACGTTCAAAAAGCCGTTTGCCTGTCAGGGTAAGACATATGAAAAACTGACCTTCGATTTCGGGAGCCTGACTCTCAACGACAGCCTGGCTGTAGAGGATGAGCTAAATGTGCTCGGCAAGGGCGCGCTTCTGCCTGAGTGGAACAGTCAGTACCTTGTGAGGATTGCGGCTAAGGCCTGCACCGACAAAATTGGCAGTGATGTGCTCATGGCGCTGCCCATTTCCGAGGGCCGTCGAATACTCACCCGCACCAGAAATTTTATCAGGAGCTAGGCGTCTGGCTGGGTGACGGCGGCAAGTGGGTGCGCGCACAGTGCCTTACACTGTCGCGCGCAAACAACACACCGGTATTTTACTGGCTGTCGCTGCCCGTCGGCTCGCTCCAGCATTGGATTGCCGCGCATAACGCGCTAGAGGCTGAATTGAGCAAGGAGCGTGATGAAGCCAGGCGCAAGGCAGAAGCAAGGCGTAAGGTACGCGGAAAACGATAGAGAGGGGAGGGGACTGTAATTGCCTAGCCGCAAAGAATATGAGATGCTATTTCAGCTCAATGCGGAGCTGGGAAAGAGCTTTAACGGCACTTTCAACAAGGCCCAGCAAGAGCTGCTTGAGATGCAGAAGGAGATACAGTCCCTCTCGAAGACTCAGTCGGACATATCCGCATACCAGAAGCAGCAGACGGCGGTAAATAATACGGCGAACAAGCTCGCTTCCCTTCGGAAGGAATATGCCAACATCCAGCGAGAGATAAGTGAGACGGAAGGATTTTCTTCAAGTCTCGAAAATCGGCTTATCTCCAAGCAGCGTCAGATAGAGCGCACTGAGCAATCTCTTGAAAAGTACAAAAACCAGCTCAATGAAACAGGCAAGGCACTTGAGGATGCCGGCGTTGACACGTCACAGCTTGAATCCGAAAGTGCCCGTCTTGCTTCTGAAATTGAGGATGTAAAGCGCCAACAGGACGAAGCTGCTGATGCGGCGCAGAATTTTGGCAATAAGGGTTCACAGGCCGTAATCTCCGTTGGCGAAGCCCTCGCGGCCGCGGGCATAGGCGTAGCCCTGAAAGAAATAGCCGGGTTTTTTGTGGACTGCGCAGAAGCGTCCATAGATTTCGAGTCCGCTATGACCGGCGTGGCAAAAACGACGGACCTGTCGGACGAAGAATTTGCAGCCATATCCTCGGATATCAAAGAGATGTCTACGGAGATGCCGGCAGCCGCTGAAGAAATCGCAGGTGTTGCCGAAGCCGCCGGACAGCTCGGTATCGCAAAGCAAGACCTCCTTGACTTCTCAGAGGTCATGATAGACCTCGGCGAAAGCACAAACCTCACTTCCGATGAAGCGGCTTCATCTCTGGCCAAATTTGCGAACATAACTGGCATGGCGGCTGACAGCTACAGCCGTTTGGGCGCCACTATCGTTGACCTCGGCAACAACTTCGCTACGACTGAAGCCGACATAGTCGCAATGGGCACGCGGCTTGCATCTTCCGGCTCTATCATAGGCCTGAGCGAAGCCGAGATAATGGGCGTGGCTACTGCGCTTTCGTCCGTCGGCATAGAAGCCGAAGCCGGCGGCAGTGCCATATCCACGCTGCTCAAAAACTTTGAGACCATGGTTCAGACCGGCTCGCCAAAGCTGGCTGCTTTCGCCGAGGTCGCGGGCATGAGCGCTAACGAGTTTGCGCAGGCATGGGGCGAGAACGCTATAGGCGCCCTGTCCATGTTTATTGATGGTCTCGGCCGCGTAGACCAGAACGGCGGCAGTGCTGTTGCCGTGCTCGATGAGCTGGGCATCAAGGAGATTCGTCTCAGCAATGCTGTTCTGGCGCTGGCATCTTCAAACGGAATACTCAATGACGCCGTAACTACGGCCAATAATGCCTGGGAAGAAAATACGGCTCTCACCGCCGAGGCAGAAAAGCGCTACGCTACTACGGAAAGCCAGCTGCAGATGATGCAGAATGCATATCACAATCTGCAGGGCGCCATAGGCGACGCATATACTCCGGTCGTGCGGGCGGCAGCCGGCGCGATGACTGACTTGCTGAGCGGCTTAGCAGAGTTCGCGGATGAAAATCCAGCCATTGTTGCCGGGCTTACATCATTCGTCGGCGTTGTCGGACTGGCCACGGCTGGCGTCACTGCATACGCTGTGGCGATTAAGGCAGCTACAGCGGCAAAAGCTCTTTTCGCAGCGGCATCCATTACGGCACTTGGGCCCATTGCAGCTATTACAGCCGGCGTAGGCGCTTTGGTCGGCGTAATCGCTGCTGTGGCGACTGCGGCGAAGAATGACGCCGTGCCCTCGGTCAAAGAGCTAACCGAAGCTACTGAGGACATGCAGGAGGTCATGGACGAGGCGCAGGCCACGTTCAACGATACGGCTTCGTCCACCATGGCCGCAGCTAATATTGCCGACCAGTACATCACCAAGCTCGAGGAAATGGAAGCTGCCGGCATGCGTACAGATGCGGAGCATCGGCAGTACCACAATACGCTGACACTGCTCTGCCAGGTCGTACCCGAGCTTGCGAATTACATAGACCTTGAGACAGACACCATTGAGGGAGGTACGGCGGCACTCAGGGCGAACACGGAAGCGTGGCGTGAGAACGCCATGCAGCAGGCCTATCAGGAGCAGCTGAATACCCTGTATGGCCAGTATTCCGCAGTGCTCATTGAGGCCGAGGAAAACAGTCTCGGTTATACAAAGGCCCAGCTTGCGCTCGAGGCCGCTGAGCAGAAAAAGGCAGACGCCATAGAGCGCATGAATGAGCTCTGGCAGGCCGCGTCTGACGAAGCGCAGCGTGTAGCTCGGGAGACCGGCGGCGTGGCAGATGCGTCGTTCTATCTGTCTCAAGAATATTACGAGCTTGAGCAGGCTATTTCCGACGCAGACAAAGAAATCAACACGTCCCGCGATACCATGGACGCTTACCAGAAGGCCATGGATAAGGACGCGGAAGCTGTCGCCGCTGCGGAGGCAGAGATATCAAGCGCCGAAGAAGCTGTTGCCAGCTTGACTGGCGCACTTGACGCGAGCGCTGGCGCCATGACTGAGGATGCTCAGCAGCTGCAGTCTGAACTGTCCTCGGTTAACGAGCAAGTCCAGTCCTTGGCTGAGGCGTATGCTGCCGCCTATGATTCGGCAGCTGAGAGCATCGGCGGGCAATATCAGCTTTGGGAGCAGGCGGCATCTGTAACAGCGACAAGCGCCTCAACCATCAACAGCGCACTGGCAAGTCAGACCGAATACTGGCAGAACTATAACGCCAATCTACAGGCGCTCACAGAGCGAAGCAGCGGCATAGCTGGACTGAGCGAGATGATAGCATCTTTTGCCGACGGTAGTGCTGAGAGCGTAAATGCTATAGCCGGAATGGCGAGTGCGAGCGACGCCGACCTTGCTACGATGGTCGAAAACTGGCAGGCGCTTCAGGAAGCGCAGCAGGAAGCTGCCGGCGGCGTGGCTGACCTCACGACTGGTTTTACCACGGCCATGGATGAGCTTCAGACCGAACTCGCGGCCGACATTGAAGCTATGGACCTCAGCACGGAGGCACAGGAGAGCGGCAAGGCCACAATACAGGGTTTTATCTCTGGCGCCAGTTCTATGTTGCCTGATGTTCAGGCGGCGTATGCCAGGCTTGCCTCGGCTGCGGTTGCCGCGCTTGGCTCTGGCGGTACTGGTGGCGCCGGCACAGACGACGTCCCACACTATGCGTCAGGTACGCAGAGTGCTGCGCCTGGCTTCGCCGTTGTTGGTGAAGATGGCCCTGAGGTCGTCTATATGCGCGGCGGCGAGCGGGTGCTCAACGCCCAACAGACAGCCGCCCTACAGGCGCAGAGTGCCATCCCGGCAGCGCTGCCCGGTGACAGCGGAGGATACATCATCTACTTTTCGCCAGAGTATCATCTGTCCGGGGCGTCAAATATCGCTGACATACAGGCCATATTGGCCGAACACGACGAAGGACTTATGTCCCAGCTTGAGACGCTCATAACGCGCCTTGAGGCTGAGAGAGCAAGGAGGTCATACGCTTGAGCACGTACACGACCGTACAGGGCGATATGTGGGACAGTGTTTCCTACAAAGTATTCGGCGACGTGGCCTATACCGACAAAATCATGAATCTCAATCACAAATACCGAAACATATATATCTTTCCGGCCGGTATTACGCTCACGCTGCCGGAGCCGGAGGATAAGGCGGTCAGCACGCTGCCGCCGTGGAAACAGGTGAGCAGTGTATGAGCCGCCGAGATATAGCAAGACGAGCGGCGGTTGAAGTATCGTTTGCGGGTGTAGATATCACACGCTCCATTAGGCCATACCTCCTGTCACTGACCTATACCGACAATGAAGAGGACGAAACCGACGACCTCCAAATCAAGCTGCAAGACCGCGAAGCCATTTGGACGGAATCATGGCTCGATGAGCTTATAAAGGCAACTGCGGCGTCTCGGATGAAGATTGACGCCGTAATTGCCACCCGCAACTGGAATGGCGACGGCGGTGACGTTGTTTTGCCGTGCGGGTTGTTTGAACTTGACTCTGTAAGCGCTGAGGGGCCGCCAAACACTGTGACCATAAAGGCCACGGCTCTTCCATTTTCGGCCTCCATTCGGCAGACAAAGAAAAACCGCGTTTGGGAGGCCTACTATCTTTCTGGCATAGCGAATCAGATGTGCAGCGAAGCCGGAATGACGTGTATGTACCTCTCAGCCGATGATCCGTACTTCGAGCGTGAGGAACAGGTCAAAACCAGCGACATAGCGTTCCTGAGTGAACTCTGCCATAATTCCGGAATCAGCCTCAAGGTCACGAACAACATAGTCGTGCTGTTCGACCAGCGCGACTATGAGAGCCGCCCTGAGGTCATGACAATAACTCGCGGTGATGGCAGCTATACGCGGCACAGCATAGGCACAAGCGCTGCCGAGACACAGTATGCATCGTGCCGAGTGAGCTATGTTGACCCGCGAAACGGTCAATGCATAGAGGGCATCGCCAAGACCGAGGACTATAACGACGACGCCACCGATAACCAGCAGCTCGAAATTTCTGCACGCGTGGCCAGCGTGGCCGAAGCAGAGCAGCTTGCCGAAAAACTGCTGCGTCTGCACAACAAGTTTTCACGGACGTGTTCCTTTACGCTTCCGGGGAGCCCGGGATTGGTCGCGGGCGTGACCGTGCGCTTGGCGCGTTGGGGCGACTGGAGCGGAAAGTATATTATCAAGCAGGCCACGCACTCCGTATCCGGCAGCGGAGGCTATACCACACAGATAAATCTACGCCGGGTGTTGGAGGGATATTGATGGCAAACGCGCCTCTTGAGAATATCGTGCGTGAAGGAACCGTAACGGCGGTCGACGCGGATACTCGCCGGGCGCGCGTCAAGTTCCAAGACCTCAATATTATTTCAGACTGGCTGCCTGTGCTGTCTACACCGCCATTCATTCCAGATTATGAGGGCGAACAGCGCACAGAGTACGAGTCCGGCGGTAGCGGAGAAGCGGCTTTCGCGAGTCACAAACACGACCTTATCATCAAGCCGTGGTTGCCCAGCGTCAACGACACGGTGCTGGTTGTGTATCTTCCGCTGCGTAGTGCTGACGGATTCATACTGGGGAGGATAGACCCATGGTAATAGGTTGTATAGGCGCTGTGCCTTTCTACGTATCCTCCGAGGCTGTGAAGACCTTCGAGACGTTCCAGCTGTCCAGCTCTGCGAGATATGCCACACACCAGCTCGCCTACGGCAACACGCTGCTCGAGTTCACCGGCACAGACCCCTCCCAGGTGCAGATAGAGATACTTCTTTCTGCGTATCTCGGCGTGAGCCCGGCGGCAGAGTATCGTCAGCTTGAGACATACGAGCTCAATGGTATTGCCGTCCCTGTCGTTATGGGCGATTACGCCTACGGCCGCTGGCGGTGGGTTATAACTGGCCTGACCTACAGGCCGGAACACTACGACAAGTATGGCAACGTTACCAGCGCCAAGGTGAGCGTGACGCTGAAAGAATACATGTGAGGTGATGACATGAACTACACAGTAAAGGTCACTGACCTGAGCCGCATCACCTTCAATGACACAGATACAGTTCACTCCATTCTGCAGAACGTAGCTATAATAATCGCCACACGACAGGGCACGGTGCCGTTGTATCGTGAATTTGGAATGTCTCACGACTTCCTTGACAGGCCCATAAATGCGGTAAGGACGATGATGTATGCAGAGATACGCGAGGCCGTGGAGCGCTTTGAACCGAGAGTGCGTGTCACAGGCGTGCATTACGATGACATGGGCACAATTGAGGGAGTGCTGAATCCGACGGTGGAGGTGGAAATCATAGATGAGCAGGAATACTGAATATCAGTTCGTTCCGACTGATACCCGTGAAGTAGAGGCTCGGATGATTGCCTCTTATGCGGATAAAAGCAAGCAGACTGTTCGGCCAGCCAGCCCGGAGAGGTTGTTTATCGACTGGGTTGCCTCTGCGATTCTAGCAATCCGAGTCCTCATAAACTATACGGGCAACCAGAACATACCCAGCCGTGCCGAGGAACTGAACCTTGACGCCCTCGGAGAGCTGGCATACGTCCTTGAACGTCCGGACGCTCAGTGCGCAGTCTGCACCGAGCGTTTTTACATATCTGAGCCACAGAATACAGCCATACTCATTCCGGCTGGCAACAGAGTCACCGACATTGCAAGTACGCTCATATGGGAGACGGTTGAGGACGTGTACGTCCCTATAGGCGCCACTTATGTCGATGTGCAGATACGCTGCCAGACGCCCGGAGTTGTGGGCAACGACTGGGCCGAGGGACAAATCAACACATTCGTTGACCTCTATGACTATTGCCTATGCTGTGAGAACATTACGGTCAGCGACGACGGCGCCGACGTGCCCACGGATGACGAATACTACGAGCTCATGCGGGCCAGCATGGATGCGTACAGTACGGCCGGCCCGAAGGGAGCCTATGAGTACCACGCCAAGCGTGTCTCAAATGAAATTGGCGATGTTGCCGCGGTGCAGCCCGCTGACACGCTGACCGTCGAGCTGCCCCTGTACGAGCGTGACGGCGTGAAGTACGCTTTCTTCGGCGGCGACACCATAAACGTTGACGCGGTCAAGGTCAGCAAACCTGACGGCACTGCAGCGCTCGATGGCGCGGATTACTCCTGTACCTACATCAATGGACTGCTTGTTATCGAGATAGAACCAGCTGGCAGTCTTGCGGATGTCGAAAGTATCAGCGTGGGCATAGCCCGGGAAATGGCCGGGCACGTCAACATATATGTCCTCATGGATGATGGGAATCCAGCCGGAGATGAAATCAAGGCGGCAGTGCTTGCTGCCTGCAATGACACTACCATCAGGCCGCTTACTGATTACGTCGCCGTCCTCGACCCCGACATAGTAGAGTACGACATCGACGTTACGTATTACATCCCGTCTACAACTACAAGCAGCTCCGCAGAGGTTGAGGCGGCTGTAGAGGCAGCGACGCAGGAATACATAGCCTGGCAATGCGCCAAGCTCGGGAGAGATATCAACCCGTCCAAGCTATATGACTTGCTTATGCACACGGGCATCAAGCGCCTGGAGATGCGCTCGCCGGTGTTCACGCGGCTCTACGACGGCACCGAACACCTCACACCGCAGCTTGCCAAAATACGCAGTGTCAAACTGGTAAACGGGGGCCATGAACATGAGTAATCACGGCCTTACAGTGGAGAATCTGATGCGCGTGCTGCCTGCCGTCCTTGCCAGAGACAAGAATGCCCACGCACTCGCAGAAGCTATAGCCGAAGCACTGGTTGCAGAGTTGGAGAGCATCGACCTCGTACGCATCTACGCGCGCATCGATGAGCTCCCGGAAGACTTGCTTGACATCCTTGCCTATGACTTCAAGGTTGATTGGTGGGATGGCGATTATACACTCGAGCAAAAACGCAAGACCCTCAAGGACTCGTGGCGAGTACACAGGATGATGGGCACCCGCGCAGCGGTAGAACTTGCCACACGGGCAGTGTTTTCAACGGCTACGGTCAGCGAGTGGTTCGAGTATGGCGGGAAACCGTACTATTTTCGCTTGAGCGTCGATGACACGGACATCCTGGTCACGGACGAAGGCCATCAGAAGCTGATGGACCGAATCAACTGGTTTAAGAGTCTACGCTCCAGACTGGAAAAAATCGAGTACGTCTCCACGATAACGCTGGCCCCAAGCATTGTTGGAATTGCCAGCGGCCTTGGGTATGCCATGACGGAGACTACGCTGCCAACGTTGGAGCGGGAATTCGATTTCAGCTCCCGCCTATCAGCCGGTTCCGCGCAGATGGGCAGCATTTCAGAAGATACTCTCCCGACTCTAGAGCGGGAGATTTCTTATAACAGCCATGTGGCATCAGGCAGCGCCATGCACAGCGTCACAGAGACGCCCATAGGCGACGTGATTATGCAATAGGAGGTATGAAACATGAGCTACTACGGCGGCACGGTCACCGTCGCCGGGCGTGACCTGATAACAAGCCTGGTTGCAGGCGAAACCATACAGTTTACCCGCATCATGGTTGGCTCCGGCGCTTTGCCGGAGGGTGTTGAGCCGATAGACATGACGGAGCTTGTCGCGCCTGTGGCTGAGGGCACATCAACGACGCCGGTACAGGACGGCGGCACCGTCTACATGACAATCGAGTACCGCAGCGACCTCAATGGCGGTCTAAAAGAGGGCTTCTGGCTACGTGAGTTTGGCGTGTATGCCAAGACTGCGGAGACAGATGAAATCCTCCTCTACTATGCCACACTCGGCGACAGCCCGCAGCCCGTCAATCCGCTGAAAGACGGCCGCGTAGACATTCGCCGTTATCCTATATCCATCTCGCTCGCGCTTGACCTCAACGTCCAGGTTATGTACAACCCGGGCGCTTTTGTTTCCTCGGCTGATGCCCAGAAGATAATTGAGCAGATGGTCAACGAAAAAATAAGAGCGTGAGCTGCTCCGTAACGACCACCATTACTATTCCGGTGTCCGGATGGGCTGAGGTTGGCCCCGGAACCGGCGAGGAAGACCACGACGAGTACAAGTACTACATAGATGTGCCGATTGCCGGAGTGGACGAATCGCATATCGTTCACGCGAACCCAAACAAGGTATCTTACAACGTGGCGGGCCGCGCCGGCATGTGCAGGGCAATGTACGCCGGCAACGGATATGTTAGATGCTGGTCAGTGCGCATCCCCGAGGCCGACATAGTAGCCGATGCTGAGTGGTCACTCCAATACTACGGTATCATTGATGCGGGAGACGGTTACACGTTGCCCGTGGCAACTGAAAATATTCTCGGCGGTGTGAAGATAGGCCCGGGAGTAGAAGCGTCCGAGGACGGTACGCTCTCAGTTGATACAGCTACTGACAGCGAGGTCGAGGAGATGCTCGACGAAATATTCCCTACGGATGAGACCGACGGCGAATAAGCCGACGGCTCAAATATATTGATTCAGGAGGAAATACAAATGCCGTACGATTCCGAAAAGACCACCAAGCTTGGTCAGCTTAAGCTGCTCGCTCAGAAGGTAAAGGGGGAGCTCGACGGTCTTACTGCACCGGAGTATTCCGTAGTTAAGCAGGGGACTGCCGAGGAAGGATTCTTCTCCACTTACTACCTCACCAAGGATGGTGAGCAGGTAGGCGAGAAGATTAACATCCCCAAGGACTTCCTCGTCAACAGCGCTGACATCCTCACGGTTGAGACTGCTGACCAGCCGTATGCCGGCGCGCAGGTCGGAGACCTCTACATCGACTTCGTCATCAACAGCAAGAATGCCGATGACACTGCGTCTCACGTCTATCTGCCCGTCAATGAGCTGGTTGACGCCTACACCGGCGGCAATGGCATCACCATCACCCCGCAGAACGAGGTGTCCGTCAAGATTGACAGTGCCAATGCCAACGGCCTGAGCGCCGACGCTTCTGGCCTGAAGATGGCAGTCGCTACTACGACTGCTGCTGGCGCGATGGCAGCCACCGACAAGACCAAGCTGAACGGTGTTGCTGAGGGCGCGACCAAAGTTGAGGCCAGCACCGCCGGCAAAATCAAAATCAACGGAGCAGATGCCACTGTCGTGGACTTTGCCACAGACGAAGAGGTCACGGAAATGCTCAACGAGGTATTTCCTACCGAAGAGCAGACCTGAGATTCACACTTGAGGGCGGGTAAATCCCCGCCCTCATCCCAAACGGAGGTGACATATCGTGAAATCTATCTTCCTGAGTCATCTGAAATCCGGCTTGCTAAAAGCTAAGGGCGAGACCGCCGAACTAGCAGCAGCGACCGTTGACACGTTCGAGGAAATGGACGCTAAAAAGGCAAACAAGCCTGAGACAGTCTCCATCACGCTACTGGCCTCCGGTTGGGCGTCCGGCTCCGGCCTTGAGCGGTGGCCATATTACTACGACATAACAAACGAGAATATCACAGAGGCCGACACAGTGAATCTGCAGCCTCTGCCGGCCAGCGCCGGCATTGCTGCAACCTGCGGGCTCAGCGCATACCAGACGAGCGCGGGAAAACTTAGACTTTTTTCGAGGCTTACTCCGCAAGCTGATATAAGCGCCGAGTATTATATCATCAAAGGGAAGGAGAATGTCTAATGGCATGGGGCTCCATAAATGTACCTGGTTCCGGTTCGACTACTCAGTCCAGTGCGGGTACTCCGCCGACTACAGGCGCTACTGTTGGCGACACCTGGTATAACAGTGAAAGCAAAATCTATTACATATGTACAGCAGTGGACGATGAAGGAAACGCAACTTGGATACCGATTGGTGCGGGAAACGCTTCTGACCTGACGTTTGGCGACTCAGGGCAGACACTTGGGGATGTTATTGACGCGCTAAGAGGGAAAACCATAACTGCCCTTGGTACTGAACTTCAGGCCGGTTCAATAGAGCTCACGCTGCCCGCAACGGTGTCTCAGGGAAGTATAGTCTGTTTCCAAGCACCGTGCGATTCTGAGGACATGACGGTTGGGCTGGTCATCGAGAACGTGCAGTATCCGCTGCGCAACCTGCTCGGCGAAAGCCTGGCCGGAGTGAGCGGACTGTTCATCGAGGGTGCCATGATTGCAGTGCTCATCGACCGTGACAGCGTGGTTGCGTATCTGCTGAGCGCATCCAGCTCCAAGGGCTTCGTAGCATATTCTGGCACTCCCCCAGAACACCGTATGAATGGCGTACTCTACGGCCAGATATTGGCTAATTTCGGGGCGTAACTGCGGGGTGGGTAGGCTGTGGAGCTGGCGTTGCTAGCTGTGCCAACAGAGGCCCCTTCGGCGAGCGCGTATACGTATCCGTTACCTGTAACGCTTTGAGCACCATTTACTCGAAAATTAAAGTATTCGCCTATGCCTGAGCTGCTGATATAAGTAAGATAGAATTCAACATTATCTCCGGAACGGTATGTTGCCTGATATAATCTATCGAACTTGTTTGCAGAACCGCTAGATACTCCCCAGTAGATAGTGTCGCTGGAACTTAGTTCGGCTATCTTGAAACCGTTGCCGTTTTTCAAAATGCGGGTACCGTCTTCAATCTCAACAAGGGTAGAGTCTTCTATTGCAAACCCGCCGTTTGAGATTGAGTAGCCAGAGCCGTAGCGGATATATACGGGGCCGTTTTCCAGGACAGAATAACTGCCGCTACTGCTCCACGACCAAAAGCTGTCATTTGCGTTCACGTCTACATGCAGCTCACGTCCGGTAGGTAAATAAGAGTTTAGCTGTGAACGTGTAATGTTGCTTTTCGACCATACGTATCTAAGCGACATTACTCCACCTCCTAATCGTACAAATATTGGTTATCTTGTCGCGGTTATCGCGGGGTGCCGCCGTACACTTTTCCGCTGCCCGGAGTGACGGTAATCGTTATAGGCTGCCCGCCCATCGGGGCCTGATTATTGTACGCTACAGAGGCCGCATCGATGTTATCCGAGCCCTGCAATTCGTACCAGTAATTTCCGCTTACACCGTCCTGTGGGTAAGCGGTGGAGGCTGCGTTGCTGGCGGTGCCATCGCTTTGCCCTTTGGCTATGTTGTATAGCGTAGCTTGCCAACTGGTGTCGTCAGAACACTGCATTGAGATGTCTGGGGAATTTCGCAAGCCGAGGACAATTTCTGGTGAATATGAATCGTCTCTAATGTATAACTTGCGTATCGAGTTATACGAGTTAACGGACGTTTTCCCGAATCCAAAATACCATGTCGTTATGTCATTGGTTGACTCCGCCAAAGATATGTGGTCATACCCGGATGTGCTGATGCTTTCTCCGTTAGCTACTGTTGTTAAAGTGGTGCCACCTATAACAAATTGACCGTTTGAAATGGAATAGGACGTGCCCACATTGAAGTAGACCGGGCCGCCGTACAACGTGGCAGTTCGATGCATACTGTTGTAAGTCCAGCCCCAAAATTTATCGTTAAGGTCTATAAGTCCAGCGTTTGCGCCCATGGATTCTCCACTGCCTATGGATGACTCGATGCTAGTAATAGTATACCGGTTCCACACGTATCTAAGCGACATGCTTATACCTCCTTAGCAGGACCGGGATGATAGCACAGATGCTGGTTATCTGACCTGTGTAATTATGGCGTGGGTAGGTGGAAGCGGAAGCGTTGGAGACGGTGCCGAGAAAATTATCGCCTTTGACTCTGGTAGTCGACAGTATATATATTTCACCGTACACATAGAAATCTTTCTCGGGCTCATCGGTAAAGGTGCGCGGCCTAATGATTGCGCTCTCAGATGCTTGGTATTTAATATCAACAGGGCCACTAGGCTCAGAATTGAAAATATCGGAAAAACATTCGCCAGCATTTAGTCCAACAGTTCCAATACTTGCCGAGTAGGTGGCACTTCTTATCGTGTACTGTGATGCTTTTATACCATTGCTGATGTTTAGCGCGCTTTCATTTGCAACTGCCACATACCAGTCCGTGTTATATTCGGCTGAGCCGACATAAGCACTGCTGGCTGTAATCTTTGCAAGCTCTTTTTCAGTGTTATATCGTTCCCAAACGTAACGTGTACTCAAATTAATTCCCCCTTTGGAGGTGGTATTTTGTCAAATAGATATGTGTGGTCAAAAAACAATCTTACAGCAGTTCAAATTGCCACATGGCCGGACGACGGAATTTCCGCCGCAGTTCAAGTAAGCCCGGTGGCCGAAGATAGATTTTGGTCTTGGAGTGGAGATGACCTTAGAGGACGTGTGCTCCAAAACGGCCCTATCAACCTACTATACGGAGATTCATACAGCATAGTTAATGGCAAATTTGTCATAAATAATCCCACGACAGCATTTATAAGCGCTGGAACTTCAACGGAGTACCAGTCAGACAAAAGCATGGTCGAATTTGATAATGGCAGTATCGTTGTTAATGTGTCTAGCACAAAGTATTTCGGGATTGCTCAAACAAGTGCAAATGCTTTCGACTTCATATACAAATGTACTATCACATTCAGCATTGGTGACGGAGACGTAGATTGTGATACTGAACTTAGCATTAGAAGTAACGGAAGCAATGATATAATCCGATTTTTCGCGTATCACGGCGGCTGGTACGCAGCCGACAATGCTGACAGCTTCACTTATGGGCTAGGTAAAGGCGCCGCCGTCGGCACCGTCTCGAACGCCGCATCGTCCACCTACCCACGGTCAGATACACCTACCAGGTGCAGCTGGATAACGGTAGCTGGCAGACCATTGCAACCAACATTGAGGCCACGTCTCAGGAGTACACCATCCCGGCAGGTACGACCGCATTCGCAGCTCGCGTCCTCGCCAGCGATGAGCTCGGGTTCTCAAGCTCGGACTACACGACCGGCGCGACGCTGAGCGTCACCAACAACGTCCCGCCATCCGCGCCGGCGAGCATCAGCTTCACCGAGCCGGTCGCCGGCGGCACCTGCACCATCACCTGGGGCGCTGCCTCCGACAGCGACGGCACTGTCACTGGGTATGAGCTGGAGCGCAATGTGGACGGCGGCGATTCGTGGACGCAAATTTACTCCGGCTCCGCGTTGAGCTATGAAGACAACGTAGACCCGGACTGGGCCACGGTAAATTACAGAGTCAGAGCTGTTGACGACGATGGCGACAAAGGCACTTATGCGACCAGCACTGCGCAGGCCATCAATGACGGCTGGCTCTATTTTTCTGGCCCGGATGAGGATATGGGTACAAAGTCGGCACCGTTCGATTTCGCGTTTGCCATCAACAGCACGCCCGCCGGCGCGCAGGGCATAGACGCGCACGTCTATCTCGACGATGACGAGGTGTACAGTGGTACGCCGGATGCTGCCGAGCAGGTGAGCGTGCACGTTGATATGCGCCCCATGCGCTCCGGAGAGCACGTCATTGTGGTCACTGCCGAGTGCGGTGAGCTGCTGGGCGTCAACAAGGTCTGCAAGTTCTCCGTGCCGGAGTTTGCGCTACCTGACGGGGGCTGCGTCATCCAGTTGGAGGACAGCGACGGCAAGCCCATATTCCCGCAGACGATAGTCAGCGCGGTCAAGGGCTCTGGCAACCAGAGTATGGCTGGAGTGCTCGAGCAGAGCTATTACTCTACATACATTGGCACCGGCACGAGCGGCGAGGGCAACCCCTGCCAGACGCGCCTTGCGTTCCACCCCTCGCTCATGATAATCCAGGCGAGCGGCAGCAGCGCGGCTGCGATAGGCTACTGGGTGCGCACTGCGGCCGAGGATGCTCAGGATCAGGGCAGCATGGTTGTGTATAACGGCACCACGCAGACGCTCATACCCGTGCGCTGGGACGAGGCCACGATGACTATATCGTACTACGGCAACAGCGCAGCCGAGCAGCTCAACGCCAGCGGCGTCGTGTACGGCATACGTATTCTGTAAGGAGGGAAGCGCGGCATGAAAATTATAAGGACAACCCCTGACAGCAACGGCGCCTATCCGGCGATACAGAACTGGCCCGGGAGGGCAATCCCAGACGGCTACGCACAGTGGCCTGACAGCCTGCCTACGACCGTTTTCGAGCAGTATAACGGTATCGTTATCCTGACCATCCAGCGCCACCGTGTGACGGCCTGTGAGCCTAATATGGAGGCATGGCAGGCGTGGAACGAGAGCAAGCCGGACGAGCCCGAGCCGGGCGACATGGCAGCGGAGAACGCCAAGCTGAAAGCACAGCTCGAATCGGTGAGCGAGGATATAACCAACACGCAGATGGGCCTCGTCGAGGTCTATGAGCTTATGCTGGGAGGTTGATAATATGGCAAAGGTCTACGCCGCCCTTATCAAAAAGGGCCTGAAGACCATCGAAGACGTGCCCGAGACTCTTAGGGCCGAAGTTGCGGCACTGCTCGCGGAGGACAGCGATGAGCTGGCTCCGTGAGCTTTTGCTTAGGCTGCTGCTGAGGAAGGAGGTGTATTGCATGGCTGTCGTTTACGCGACCCTCATCGTTAAGGGAAAGAAGACCCTTGACCAGGTTCCCGCGCTCATCCGCGACCAGGTCGAGGAAATCCTCGTTGACCTTGAGGTTGTCATCGAACCTCGGGTTGATGCATGACAAGCGCGAACGGGCCGCCCTGACTGTCCAGGGTGGCCCAAAATCTATCTATTAGGGGATGGAGCATGAGTATCAAAGAAATATGTCTGGGCGGGGGCGGGCTCGTACTCCTCCTTATGACACTAATACAAATCGCCCCGATAAAGTTTGACCCATGGTCAGCTGTCGCCAAAGCCATCGGACGCGCGCTCAACAGCGAAGTCCTCACACAGCTTTCGGTGCTGCGCGAAAACCTTGACACGCATATTCGTGTCGATGACGAGCGAAACGCGGATTTATTCCGCACAAGGATTTTGCAATTCAACAACGAGCTGCTGCGGGATATCCTTCATACGCGCGAGGACTTTATTGAGATTTTGGCTGTAATTGACGAGTATGAACGATATTGCCGTGACCACGAGGACTACAAGAACAACCGGGCCAAGTTCGCCATTGAGAACATTCAGAGGGTATACAAGGACAGGCTCCAGAAGCATGACTTTTTATAAGGAGAAAACCATGAATATAAATTGGGAACCTATAATCGCGGCGGTATTCGCGGTTATAAACGCCGTAGCAGTGTACGTGCTTGTGCCGTACATCAAGAGCAAGACAACGGCTGCGCAGCAGGAGACACTTGCACAGGTTATTGACATACTTGTCGCAGCCGCCGAACAGCTTTTCAAGGGCTCCGGGCGCGGCGCCGAGAAGAAAGCGTATGTTGTCGAGTCTCTTGAGGAGCAGGGCATTACAGTAGATGCGCAGACAGACTCCATGATAGAAGCTGCAGTGTACGGCCTTGACAAGACTACCACATCTGGGGCGGTGACGGCTGCATGACAGAGCAGGAGCTGAGGGAATATGTCATTGAGGTCGGCAAGAGCTGGCTCGGCTACTCCGAAGCCAGCGGCAAGTACAAGGAGATAATCGACCTGTACAACGCGCAGCAGCCTCTGCCGGTCGGATACGAGGTCAAGTACACCGACGAGTGGTGCGCGACGTATGTCTCTGCCGTCGGCATAAAGGCCGGGCTGAAAGATATCATCTTGCCGGAGTGCAGCTGTTACCGCATGGTGCAGCTCTACCAGGCGCGCGGTCAGTGGATGGAGCGGGACGATTATGTCCCGGACATCGGCGACATCATCATGTACGACTGGCAGGATAGCGGCGCCGGCGACAATACGGGGACTCCTGACCACGTCGGATACGTAGCAGCGGTCAACGGCAACAACCTTACCATACTCGAGGGCAACCGCGGCCAGTCCGTAGGGTACAGGTACATACAGGTCAACGGCGTCAATATACGGGGCTATTGTCTCCCGGATTACAAAACAAAAGCACCGGAGGTGGATGATATGATGACAGATGAAATGTTTGACGAGTTTATGGAGCGCTGGAGGCAGCGCCAACAGGCCAAGGACTGGAGCGACTGGGCGAAAGTCGAGGGCGTGGACAAGTACGCCAAGAACAGCGGCCTTTTTAACGGCGGCGACGGCAGCAATATGATGCCGCTGGACATGCTGACCCGTGAGCAGCTCATGGCCGTCGTTATGAGAATGGAAAAGTAACGTGGCCGACCGAAAGAAGAGGGAGCCACAGCATTTGAGGAAGAAGAAAAGACAGTTCTCAAAAATAGCTTTTGTCCTCACACTGATGGCCGGGTTCATTATCTCGCAAGAGTGTATGTTCCTGATATGGTATGCCATCCGCAACGGGTTTTCGGCCACGGCAGCTTACCTGACGGCGGCTGTTGGCCTTGCCGAAGCGGTCATTGGCGGCGCGCTCGCGCTGTATAACAACCTCTGCAAGCACACGAACACCGTGGGCGGCATTACATTTGAAGCAGCCAAAGCCAGCGGATTTTCACAGTCAGCCGCCGGTTCAGCCGCGACCACAGATAACTACAATGTCGATAGTCCTCCGATATGATAATAGCCCCGGACAGTCCGTTAAGACTGCCCGGGGCTTTTTCGCTTTTTAACGGTCTGCGACGTGGAGCTCTTGTTTAAGAGCCCTGACCAGTACGGCAGACACATTTATGTCGGCTTCCTTTGCGGCAGAGTCCAGCCATGACGGAAGCGAGACATTGCGCCGCACGGTGCGCATATCGTTCTTCCTGCGGTACTCTGCAAAATCTACGTCTACGAGCGTTACAACGTCCCCGTCATGCTCCGGTTTTATAGTCTCTATCGGCGACGGCTTGGGGATTTCCTCTTTGTCATCCTCCATGTCAATACCAACAAGGCCTATGGCATCTCGCGCCATTTCCATCGCGTCAGCGTAGTCCGTACCCTGAGTGTTGATGTTAAAGTCCGGCACATACACGACTATATACTCGCTGCCCTTGCTCATTACAATGGGATAGGCTGCTTTCATTTTCATCTCTCCTTCAATTTATTATGTCCAGAGCAGGGGGGCTTATTTCAGCCCCCGCCGCTTGATTATTGCTCTTGCCAACATTTCGTCTGTTTCCCGGTGCCGCGGCACGCTTTCCCTCTCGCCGTCTTTGTAGTACACGTCGTGATTTGAACCGTGACGTTTGAGCACCCAACCGTTTCTTACAAGCAACTCGACTAAATCCTTTGTTTTCACCGCCCGCCTCCTTCCTGACTGTGATTATATTATACACAATCAGTGTGTATTTGTCAAGAGCTAATATACACAATTATTGTGTATATGCTATTATGCTCAACAAGGAGAGTGATAACATGAGAGTAGCAATATACATCCGCGTATCCACGCTTGACCAGGCGCGGGAGGGATACTCGCTCGCGGCGCAGCGGGCGGCGCTGGAGCACTGGGCAGCCGATAGGAGGCATGAAATAGTGCGCGTGTACGAGGACGCCGGCATAAGCGCGAAAGATATCAAGCACCGACCGGCCATGCGCCGGCTGTTGTGGGCGGCGAAGCGAGAGCAGTACGACATCCTACTCGTGTGGGCGCTCTCGCGGCTCACGCGCAGCGTCATGGACTTGTACTCTACCGCCGAGCTGCTAGGGCAGCACCATATAGCCCTCGTGAGCTATACGGAATCTATCGACACCTCGACACCGACGGGCCGGGCCATGATGGGCATGCTCGGCGTGTTCGCGCAGATGGAGAGGGAGGTCACGGTCGAGCGTGTCCGGGCGGCGATGGCCGAACGCGCCGCGCAGGGCAAGCGGACGTGCAACTGTGTCCTCGGGTACGACCTCGTCGGCAAGGACGGACTGAGCATCAACGAGCGTGAGGCGGAGCATGTGCGGCTTATTTACAGGGCTTTTCTCGACTGTGGCAGCCTGTACGGCACAGTCAAGGCCGCGCGGGCGGCAGGCATCCGCGGTAAGCTCGGCGGGCAGGTGTCCGCAGAAAGCGTCAAGAAAATTCTGACACGCCCTATATACATCGGCTACAACACTCGGCTCGGCGAGATGATACCCGGCACGCATGAGCCGATAATTGAGCGTGAGATGTGGGATGAGGTGCAGCGGCGGTTAAAGGAAGCCCGGTGATGACCGGGCTTCAAATCAGATAATTTTTCTATATTCATATTCCCTGGGCCCAACTTCTTTTTCGGTGTAGGTCGTGGAGCTGATTATCTCAAGTTCGTTATTCCATATGGTCTCGGCTTCGTTCGTCCGCAGATTCGGTGTAGTATTAGTCTGAGTCCTTCCGACGATAATTGTGTACTCCTTTTCCGGCCAGGTGGCGAAGTTATACATAAGCACGACGCGGATAATCTCGTTCCCGTCGGTAAGGTCAACATGGGCGACTTCTCCCTGGCTGCCGTTCATAGTTCCGGTGTTGATGATGTAGCCCTTGGCAATGTACTCCGCAACTGTGGCAGAGAACTCGCGGTTTATGTCGGCGTATGTAATTTCGTCTGATTTTTTTGCAGCTGTACTGTGGTCTCGAACTTTTAGCATTGCCTCATATCTCCCGCACTCGTCCTTGAATTGTTTATCCAAGTCAAGAATTTGACCCTTTAGTCTGGCGATTTCGTCCGCACGAGAGATGTAGAAATCATGAGCCCGGTCGTGCGACACGAAATCGTTATAAAATTTCTCTGCGTCGCCATCAAAGTTATAATAGGCTTCCTCAATCCTGGTGTATTCCTCGGGGGTAGGCTCAAAGCCTGTGCGTTCGGTGAACTCTTTCTGTGTCATTTTTAAATCCTCCTTGATTATTTTGCCTTACATGGTTATAATGGAGGTGCCGGTAACCCGGTCGGGGTAAGGCTCCCGACCGTTTACCTTATGTGGTTTGGGCAGCGGACTTTGCAAGGGGCGCTGCCCTTTCTTCATGCCTTGACCTCTCTGTCTTACAGTTATATAATACACCATATTGATGTACTTGTCAATAGAAATGATAAACATTTATGATTTATTTTTTCACATTTCAAATTGACAAATACACAATTTTGATGTACTATTGGTTTGGATGAAAGGAGGTGGCACATGTCTATATCGGAAAAGGTTAAAGCGCTACTTGCACTAAGCGGGAAACGACAGCTTGATTTAGCAAAATATTTCGGCATGAGTAAGCAGACTATGGGAAACAAAATGAGTAGGGGGAGCTGGTCAGGGAAGGACTTAGCCAAAGTGGCCGAGTTCTGTGGTGCCAAGTTGGCGTTTATTTTAAGTGATGACCAGATGATTATTATTGAGTCGGAAGATGAAAAAAGCGCCCCGGACGATTGACCCGTCCGGGGCGCTGGAGCTATTACTCCTGTTCTTTATGCAAATCTTCACCGCGGCGCGACTTCACGCGCGGCTCGGTGTTAGGGACGCGAACTATCAGCTCTGACAGCTCGCAGCCAAGCGCTTCACATATCAAGTCCAGGTGCTCTAGGGAAACTCGTTCGGCCAGCTCGTGATACAGCTCATTGATGGTTGCTGGCCGTATCCCTGTTGCCCGGGCGAGATCCGCCTGTGTCCACCTCAGCTCGCCAAGCTTGGTGGACAATAAAATCCTAATCATAGCCTTAGCTCCTTTGCGTTAGATTCTACCGCAAAGGAATAGAATTATCCGTAAATCGTAAGGTTATTACGAAATAGGTAATTTGAACGCTTCGATTTTGTGCAAATGCTCTTGGGGTGAATTTGGGGTGAAACGATATTAAATGAAAAAATAAGACCCCAATTATAGAGACAGAAAAGCTATACAAATACACTGAATTTTAAAGAAAATAAGCATTTTTGAGGACACAATCGTATTTCGCGTCTTATTGGTAAGGATGAGGTCCCCGGTTCGAATCCGGGCAGCAGCTCCAAAAAACACCTGAAATCATCGGATTTCGGGTGTTTTTTGTTGCGGATTTGCACTTTTTCGTGTGGGTCAAAATGTGGGTCAACTGTCTGACCCACACCGTGACCCACTTGCCGAAAGGAAACAATGGAGACAAGAGTACCGGGCAGGAGGATTGTGCCTCCTGGCCGGCTTTTTCTGATCTTGGTCTTCACAACATCTGCTCCATGAAGGCACCCATCGTGGCCGCTGCTTCGTCCTGTTTTTGCCTGGTGGCGTGGGTGTAGGTGCGGAGGGTGAATCCGGCGTCGTAGTGACCCAGCATGCTGGATACCGTCTTGATGTCCACGCCGTTTTGCAGAGCCGTGGTTGCGAAGGTGTGCCGCAGATCATGGAACCTGATGTATTCAAGTCCGGCATCTTTTAGAATTTTTTTGTGGAGGTTCACCACGCTGTCCGGGTAGTACATCTCTCCTGTCACCGGGGAGGGGAACAGGTAAGGGTTGTCCGGGTGTTTCTCGTGCTCCTGGATTAGTAGATCCACCGCCGTCTGCGGGATCGACACTTGCCGGACGGAGGTCTCCGTTTTGGGCCTTGAGAGCGTCAGTTCTCCGTTCGGGTTTTTGATATATTGTTTGCTGACGGAGATGGTGCGATTTTGTGTGTCCAGGTCATCCCACCGCAGCGCCACCAACTCACCCTTCCGAAGACCGCTGACCAGCTCCAGGTAGAACATGGGGAGAAGTCCTCTTTGATCCGCTGCATCCAGATAGGCCTTCATGTGTTCCGGGGGAAGAATTTTCATTTCAATCTTATGCATCTTCGGCGCGATGCAATCCTCCGTGGGGTTCCGGGGAATCAGCCGCTCTTTGATAGTCCGCTGGAAGGCGCAGTGGAGCATCAGGTGGACGCTGCGGACAGTGGTGCTGCTGAGCCCTGGATTTCCCTTTCCGCTCTTGCGGTTGACCCGACCGTCCTCCAGTAGATCCTTGTAGAACTTCTATAGCTGCCGGGAGGTCAGATTTTTCAGCTTGATGTCTCCGATCCGAGGGATGGTGTAAGTTTCAATCATCAGCTGATAGCGGTCAGCCGTTGCGACCCGGATATTGGGCTTGGCGTAGAGCGCATACCAGGTCCGCAGCCAAGTGGCTACCGTGTACTCCTCGCTGCGGCTTACATCCAATCCCCGCGTTTCTTCAATGGCGGTCTTCAGTTTCTCCTTGACCTCTGCCTGGGTTTTGCCCAGCACATTCTTGATGATCCGCTTCCCGGTTTTGGGATCGTACCCGGCGGTGTACCGCCCCTCCCAGCGGCCATCTTTTCTCTTTCTGATGTTGCCCTCTCCATTGGCCCGTTTCTTTGCCATGTTGCATACCTCCTTTTACGACTCACTAAGTGCCTCGCTCCGCTCGGTTGCTCGCATGCATGGAGCCTGCGGGTTCTCATCAACGACACAACATACCACAGAAAAAAGAAATAGCCAGGGCCTGCGGCCACAGTTATCAAAAAGTTAAGAAAGAGCTGCCGATGGTGGCAGCCCTTTTCTTTGTATAGCGTATCAATTTTTGGGCCGGGGATGCCGTGCTTTGAATCTTTCCGCGGCTCGTCTTTCGTCCTCGTCCTCGAAGGAGTAGGGCTCCGGTTCTCCAGCGATACCCATACCCAGCTGAAACCCGGCGATGAAAGAGGTCAGAGAAGGTTCCTCCCGAATCTCGATCTCCAGGTCTGCGATCCGTAATAGCATCCCATGGTCTTGTTGGGAAATCTTTTGCCGGAGTATGTGGTAGGCCCGCTCCAGTTCTGCCCGGACCTTCTCACATTCCGGTTCCCGGCAGAACCGCTGGTGCAATGCTCGCATGTAGTCATTCACGTATGCCGCCTCCTGTCAGCGACACACCATACCACGACGTGGGCCCAATAGCCAGGGGAACTGGCATCTGTTATCAGAAAAGTAACAACTTGGCCGCTTGGTCGGAAGCCTTATCTTTATTTTATGCGGCGCAGCTTTTGAGCTGCCTGGACGGAAAATCAGGCCCCGGGATTTCCCGGGGCCTGATCCTGTTCAGAGGAGTTTCTGCCCTTCCTCTGGTTCCGCTCCCTGGCGGCCCATGTGGTGCCGCCGCTCCTTTGCCCACGCCTTGCGGTCCATGTGGGCGGGGAGGGACGTGCTGTCCTGCACCGGCACTTCCTGTCCACTGCCCTCCAGACGGGCCAGGAGGTGGATGATCTGCCCGGTTACAGCAGCACCCGCCACATCAGGATGCTGACCACTGCCGACACGATGCCCGACGCCAGGATCGTCAGCAGGATTTTCCCCTGGAAGCGGGCCGAGGCCTCGTCCCAATTCCGGCGGAACTGGGCTTCCAGTTCGGAGAGCTTCCTCATAAACTCGTCGCGCCGTCTCCCATCCTGTTTGTGTTCTTCCTTCATCTCCTGGACCGTTTGGCGCAGGTCCCGGCAGATCCCCTGATGGATGCTGTTGGCCTGATTCAGCCAGTCCACCAGCTGCTGACCTGTGGCCAGCTCCTTCAGATTTTCCTTGGTGGCCAGTCTCTCCGTATCCGCCCGGATGGTCTCCTGCAGGGCCAAGGTCCTCCGCAGGACTTCCTCCAGCCGCTCCACCGTCGTCACCGGCATGGTGTAGAGGAGGTTGGGCTGCTGATCCGCCAGCGTAGGCGGTGTCCGCTGTTTCAGCCTGTCCAAAGTGGTGTTGCGCTGCGCGTTGTCGGATTCGAAACTCATCTTCCATCTTCTCCTTCCTAAATTTTTCCTCGTGGAGCTTGTCGTCCCGGCACCGCATTCCCGTAGGGGTGATGTAGGTGATGCGTTTCCGGCCTTCCTCCCACCGGGCATCGTAGCCCCGGCGCCGCAGCTCGTTCAGGAACTCCTCCCGGTTGCCGGTGCGCTCCATGACCGCCTCGATCACCGCGATCAGCTGAAACTTCCAGCTCTGTCCCCGCATGGCACTGCGGTACTCCCCCGGCCGGAGTCCTTTGACCTGTTTTTTCGGGCGATACGGCTTCAGGGTGGTCAGCCCATGCTCCCGGCAGATTTGGTCGCTGACCAGCCGCATCCGCTCCAAGGTCCGGGGGGTGAAGTGGAGCTTTTCCCCGGTGTCCGGCTTCACGGAGTTCACCACCAGGTGGGAGTGGAGATGCGCCCGGTCGATGTGGGTAGCCACCAGCACTTCGCAGTCGGGGAAGAACCGCTCCGCCAGCTCCTGGGCGATCTGGTGGGCCTCCGCCGGTGTGACGCGCTCCTGGGGCGGAAAGGACTGGACGTAGTGATAGAACCAGGTGCCGCGGGCCTTGCCATACAGGTTTTTCGTGGCCAGGAAGCTCTGATAGGCCAGGTCTGCTGCACAGTTGATGCCGGTGAGATAGCGGGTGCCGTCTGTGTCCACGGTTTTCTGCTCCTGGGCCACATACCGCAGGACGCCGCCCATGGCACCGGCAGTCTGCTTCTTCTCACGGATGAAACTGCATGTCGCCATGGGTCACCACCTGCCCTTCCTCTGTCAGCAGCCGGTTGACCGCCTCGTAGACTCTGCCCAGCATTTCTGTGGCCTCTTGCAGATTGGCGCTTTCGATGTGGCCCTGATGGGCCAGGACGGTCAGCTGGTTCAGGTTCCGCCCCCAGGCCCTCAGCTCGCCCAAGAGTGGCTTCAGGTCCTCCAACACAAGGATGGGTGTTTCCAGGGCGGCGTGGAGCAGATATTCCTGCTGGCACAGTCCCGACTGCCGGACTTTGGCCTCGATCTTCCGCCGCTCCGCCGGTGTCACCCGGAAGGCGATGACCCGGTTTCTTGTTCTCGTCTCCATGTCTCTGTCTCCTCTCTCGCATAAAAATTCTGGTATGGTGCTGCCGGGAAGCACACCATACCAGAACTTTTTTCGGAAAGCCAGGGGTTATGGGAAGAGTTATCAGAACATTCATAACTGCCGTGGACGTGCTGGGAGAGAGAATTTCAGCGCTTCCGCAAAGGCTGCCCACAGCGGCGAAGGAGAGGTGGCAGGGGCACGGATGTCTCCCCGTCCCCTTTCGCCCGACACAGCGGCTCACAGCGCCAAACGGGGGCGGAATTGTTAGAGGCTCAATGACAGAGAAAAAATAGCTTCTTCTTTGTCAACGGCGTATCAAAATCCAGCAGGCCGCAGAGAGTCCATGGCCGGGCAGCGCCCGGTTTCTTCTCTCTGACCTTCGGCCCTCGGGCCGCAAAAGTGGGTGTGGGCGCCAGCCCGCAAAAAGCGTTTGGCTGCCAGCGGTAAGCCAAACGCTCTGCTTGCCCCACCCGTGGGTGGGTAAAACCGCGTTCCCCGGCCGTGCAAGTACTGGCGGCACAAGCGCTCTCCGCACTGCGAGGAGATGTGGTATGGTTTTTCCCGCACTTTTTTCGACCGTCCATTTCTCCCTCATCGGCGGGGCAAATCGCTCCGGGCTTGTGGCACAAACCGGTCGCGGATGGGAACCAGGGCAACGGGCCAGCGCCGGGCACACGGCCCCCACACGCCCCTGTTCCGCTCCGCCGGGGTTACGGATGCCATCCTGTCTCCAGGGAGGCACACAGGAGCGCACAGGGGGAAGTAGGAGACGCATCGGTGTTTCCGATAGCAGAGGAGCAGAGCCGTTTTCTTTGTATTGCATATCAAAATCTGACCGGAGAGGGCGTTTCTGGCAAACGGTTCCGCCTACAGAATTTACCGCAGATATTTGTCTGCTCCCCCGGAAAAATTCCTTTGGAATTTTTAAAATTACCGGTATAATGGACATACAATTGGGGAGGAGGGAGACAGATGCCGGACACCACAAGCGAACTGTTTCACAGACTGAAAAGCTGGGAGAGCGGAAGGAAACTCCTGAATCAGGAGGAGACGGTCTCCACCTGTTCACAGGTGCTGCTGGAACTGCTGGAGAAAGCGGGCCTGAGCGCCCCGGAGTGGATGACTGCGGCTGACGTGAGCAAATCCTACGGCTATCAGATCTTGCGGGGGGAACGGGTTCCGGGGCGGGATATCCTGCTGCGCACGGCGCTGACCCTGCGTCTGACGTTGAAAGAAACTCAGCGGCTGCTCACGGTCGGAGGCTGCGCCTCGCTCTACCCCAGAGTGCGCCGCGACGCCGCCGTGATATTTGCTCTCAACCGCAGGATGACGCTCATGGAGGCGGAAGATCTGCTCGCTTCCCTGCCTGAGCGAAGCCTCTATACTCTGGAGCGTTGACATGGGTATGAGAGAACAATTCTTAGAAGAATACAACTCCGCTGTGCTCGCCTCCGTGAGCCTTCCGCCGGAGCTGGCCGAAAAATACAGCGTGCTCTCCTGTCTCAAGGACGGCGAGCGCCAGGTGTATCTGCTCGACAGCGGTACCGAGCGCGCGGTGCTCAAGCTCCAGCCGTCGGGGCTTGAGGTATCTCTCAAGCTGGAGTATGAACTCCTGCTCAAGCTGAGCCATCCTCAGCTGCCGAGGCCGCTGGCGTATGCCGAGTGGAACGGCCATGAGTATCTGGTGCGGGAATATGTCGAGGGTGCCAGCCTCGCCGAGCTGGTGGACGCGCGCGGGCCGCTCCCGCCCAAGTCGGTCAGGGCCGCGGCGATGTCGCTCTGCCGGGTGCTGCAATACCTGCACGGCCAGGCCGCGCCGGTCATCTGCCGCGACGTGAAGCCGCAGAACGTGATCATGGACTCGGCCGGGGTCTGCCACCTCATCGACCTCGGCGCCGCGCGGATGTACAGCTCGGACAGCCGCGAGGACACCGTGCTGCTCGGCACTCAGGCCACCGCGCCGCCGGAGCAGTACGGCTACCAGCAGACGGATCGGCGCTCGGACATCTACAGTCTGGGCATTCTCATGCGTTATCTGCTCTACGGCAGCTACGAGCGCCCCACGGCGAACAACGGCTCCGCGCTCGAGCGTATCATACGCCGCTGCACCGCCTTTGACCCGCAAAACCGCTATTCGTCCGTCTCGGCCGTATACCGTACGCTGAAGCACCCGTATCTGCGCCGCGGGCTGTGCGCCGTCTCTGCGGCCGCAGTCCTTGCCGCTGCGCTCTTGGCGCTGTTTTGGCCGCGCGAGGACATCTCGCCGCTTTTGGAGGAAGCGCTCCGGCGCGAGCTGGGTCTCGACGCCGGGGCGGCCATACCGTCAGAACGTCTCGACGATGTAGAGCAGCTGCTCATCTGCGGCGAGACTCTGCCCGGCACGCTTCAGGGGCACGAGGCCGAAGTGAACTATACGCACGACCTCTACGCCTATGAGATGGAGCACGGCGACATCGGCGACGACGACGTCGAACTGCTCGCCAAGTGCCCCAACCTGCGCGTGCTGGTGCTCGACTACCAGGAGATCACCGACATCACGCCGCTCAAGGATCTTCCGCTTGAATATCTCAGCCTCACTGGCAACAGCATAACCAATATCACGCCGCTGACAGGGATGGACGGGCTGCAGGTGCTCGATCTCGCGGAAAACCCGGTGCGCTCCGCCGACTTGCTCGCCGAACTGCCCGAGCTGCGTGAGCTGTCGCTCGAGGCCACGGGCGTGACCTCGATAGAGGCGTTCAGGGGCTGCGATCTGCAGTACATCAACGTGCGCACGACCCGGGTGGACGACTACACGCCGCTGGCCGACTGCGCACAGCTCACGCGGCTGGTGACCGGCTTCGTGCCCGAGGGCGCGGTGGAGACGCTCTCCGGCCTGACCGGGCTGGTCGAGCTGCGGCTCTATTCCACGCAGAATGTGGATCTCTCGTGCTTTACGTCGATGCAGCAGCTTCAGGAGCTCGACCTCACCGGCAGCAGGCTTGTTAACCCCGAAGCGCTCGCACAGCTTCCCTCGCTGCGGAATCTGCTCCTGGGCGACACGGACACGAGCGAACTTAAGTTCCTCGCGGACATGCCGTCGCTGACGGAGCTCGATCTGCGCGATAACCCGCTGCTCGATCTCTCCCCCCTTCTGGATTGTCCATGGCTCGACAGGCTCAAGCTCAGCCAGCGCCACAAGGCCCTGGCCGACACGCAGCTCGCCGCGGCTGATCTGGCTGTGGAATACGGTTAAAAGTGCGCTGGCTGCGCACCACTTTCAGCATCGTTCATGTTATGCTTTAGCTGACCCAGCGAAACTGAAACAGGGAGGAAATGTTATGAAAAGATGGAAAAAGTGGATGGCGCTTGCCCTTGCGCTCGGCCTTATGGCTCTCGCGGCCTGCGGCGAAGCTGCCGAGCCCGCGGCACCCAGTGAGCCCGCTGCGCCCAGCGAGTCGCCCAGTGCGGCGCCCGTCGACAGCGCCGAGCCGGTCGAGACCCCGGAGGCTCAGGACGCGCTCGAAGAGTACGCGATCGAGGGGCTCGGCACCTTTACGCTGCCCGAGGGCTTCACCGTGGATTCCGGTGTGATCACCGAGCCGCTGCCCAACACCTACGCCGTCTTCGAGAAGGAAGGCTATTATGTCCAGGCCAACCGCTTCGGCACGGACGCCTATGAGCAGGCCGGCGTGCCCCTGCCCGCAGACCTGGAGGACTACTCCACGCGCAGCGGCGTCACTAGCTCAGTGCCGGAGGGCACCGTGTTCGACTACGACGAGTACGGCAATTTTGCCGCGCAGTTCACGCAGGACGACGGCCAGATGTGCTACTATGTGCTGCTCCAGGGCACCGAGTCCTTCGGCAGCATCTTCCTGACCGCGAGCCCGGACATATTCGACGCGGACGCCGTAGCCGAGTGGCTGAGCGGCTCCGTGCTGGAGTAATACTATGAAGAGAGCGATAGCACTCGCACTCCTGCTCGCTCTCCTGGCTGGCTGCTCCGCTGCGGAGCAGCCAGTCTCCACGCCGTCGGCCGACGTCTCGGAGTGGAGCTTTCCGGAAGGAGCCGCGCCGGATACGGAATACGACCGCTTCTTCTGGTATGGCTTCGGCGAGGATGAATCCCACGACCCCGACGCCATAGCGACGGAGAAAGAGATGGTCGACATGCTAACGGCGGTCATTTCCGCCAGCGGCGGGGACGTCGAGGGCTGGGAAGAGCTGACCGCCAACGCCTCCGACGAGGAGATATATCGCGACTACTGCGCGATGTTCCTGCTCTACGCCGCCGAACACATGGACGCCACGGAATTCACGATGGGCTTCGCGCCCTACCTCCTGGGCGGCAGGACGGACGAGGACTGGGACGCTTTCGGCACGGACGTGCGCGGCGGCTACCGGCTCTTTGAAGAGGGCGAGGAACAGTGGGACCGCGTCTGCGTCTCTGTGTCCAGCCAGATGGAAGAGGATCAGGAGCTAAATTACCTCAACGCCAGCCAGAACTACGCCGTCAGCCGTCTGTCGCTCATCACCGGCGAGCCGCTGCTCGACTTCTCCTACGAGAGCTTCACCATGCACCTGACGGAGCCGCTGACCTATGAGGCCGCCGCTGTGGCCGCTGTGCGGCTCTTCGAGAGCCAGCCGGAGGTCGCCGAGCTTTTCCCCGAGGACGAGGCTGTGAGCGAGCGCGCCGCCGAGCTCATAGACGAGGCCCGTGCGCGGCGCGACGAGATACTAAACTCCGAGACCGAGATAGTCAAGGGCGACACGTTCATCCCCGGCGAGACCTATACCGGCACCGCCTACTATATCTCCAACAGCGGCGACGACGCAAACGACGGCCTCAGCCCGGAGACCGCCTGGGCGACCATCGACCGTCTGAACGTCGAGCCGCTCCAATACGGCGACGCGGTGTTCTTCGAGCGCGGCAGCGTCTGGCGCGCGGCTCAGGTTTATACCAAGCCCGGCGTCACCTACTCCGCCTACGGCGAGGGCGAGAAGCCGGGACTTTACGGCTCGGTTGAAAACGGCGGCGGGGCCGAAAAGTGGACGCTCTGGCACGAGGGCTCCGACGGAAGCAAGATCTGGGTCTACTACAAACCGATGCTCGACTGCGGCTCCATTGCCTTGAACGACGACCTGGGCGCGATAAAGGTCCAGGGCTTCTGGAACGGGGAGTATTTCCAGGCGATGAGCGACATGTGGAACACCGACCAGACACAGGAGGCAACGGATCTGCAGTCCGCGATGCCGGAATTTGACCCCGCCGAGCAGCTGACCGAGGACCTGACCTTCTTCTGTGATGCCAGCAGCGGACTTCCGAGCACCCTGCCCATCTACCTGAGCGGCTGGTATGATACCGGCGGCGAGCCGTACTGCCTCACCGCCGACGGACCGCTGTACCTGCGCTGCGACGAGGGCAACCCCGGGGAGCTCTACCCCGAAATGGAGTTCCTCTCCCCCTACGCTCCCCTCGACGGCGTTGAGGACGACGTTGTAATCGATAACCTCTCCGTACTCTACACGGGGCGGAACATTCTCTCTGTCTCGCCGGAGTGTGAGGGCGTCCTGGTGCAGAACTGTGAGCTTGGCTGGGGCGGCGGCGGTGCGGCCTCATATGCTCTCGATACTATCACCGGCTACGCCGCGGGCGTTCAGCGCAACGGCGGTGTCGGCGGCGCGAGCTCGAGCCACAATACCTTCCGCAACAACTATGTCCACGATACCTATCAGGAGGGACTGGGGCTTGAGACCGCCATAGAGTTCAGCGGCCAGGCCTTTGACGTGACGGATGTGACCATTGAGGGCAATGTGTTTTATCACTGCGGTTCTGCACTCATATACTTCAACTGGGACGAGGTGGCGAACCCCGACCACCAGTTCAGGCGCGTCAGCTTCAACAGAAACTACGTCTTTTACAGCACCATGAGCGACTGGGTGGATACCGGCGAAGAGGTCCACGGCTTTACGACCGGCGCCTTCACCATCGACGGCGGCCCCAATATGCAGGACGGCACCGTGGAGGTTCGGGACAACGTGTTCTTCGCCGCCCGGGAGTGCCTGGTGTATATCAGAACCTATGTGCCGGAGTACCTGCCGGACTTTGAGGGCAACATCTACGCGCAGTTTTCCGACGGTGTGTTCCTCTCCAGCGTCTCCGCCCCCAACTATTGGAGCGCCAACGCCGCCGAAGGCGTCCGCAAAACACTGTTCGATGAGAGCGGAGAGGTTCTGAGCCTCTCCCGGAACCGGTGGGGTGAGGCAGACTGGTAACAGTCCGGTTACGCCGGAGGAGCAATGGCTGGCTCGCGGCGGCCTTTGACCCACACGCTGACCCACACGGGGAAACGAGCGGACGGAGACAATGGACACAAGAGTTCCGGAAAGGATGGCACCCCGGAGCGAAGAGGGTGCAAAAGGGTCTGAAAGCAGCAAACCCTATCCTCCCAATCAGTTGGTAAGGATGAGGTCCCCGGTTCGAATCCGGGCAGCAGCTCCAATTCTTTTCTCCCCGAATCCTTGTGATTCAGTTTTTTCATTTTCACAATAATTCGCACATATTTCGCCGCGCAAGCAAAAATTGCGCGGCGATTTTGCTTGATAGCTCTGGACGGTCCGCTTCCGGCGTTGTATATTGGTTTTGAGGTGGGAGAAATGACGCTCGGCGAGAAAATAAAAAACCTCAGGCAGAGCCGGAATATGACGCAGCAGGACGTGGCGCGCGCCCTGGACATCACACGCCAGGCTGTAGCCCGCTGGGAAAACGGTTTGAATATGCCCAGCGCCGAAAAGATAATTGAACTGGCCGGTCTGTTTGAAGTACCTGTTTCGGAGCTCGTGGGCGGCAAGACTGAAAACGGCGGCACACTGCGGGCACGGGTGTCGGACGTGGCCAAGGTGTTTGCGGCCTATGCGCTGCTGTACGTCGTCTGTACGCTCGCCTCGGAGAGGGTCGCTACCCCGGTACTTGAGCTTTACGGGATCTGGTACTGGTGCTCGAGGCACTTTGTGCTGCCGCTGTGTTTCTTCGTCTCGGCGCTTGCATGGGACTCAGGCTTCGTGAGGATGTCGGTGGCGGTGTTTGTCGGGCTGTGTATCGGGCTCATATTCTCATCTGTCTGGGATGCTGCCGTGTATACTGGCCCGGCCGGGCAGGAGACAGGCTTCGCCGCGTTAATTGTCATCGTCGCCCTGGCAGCGGCGGTGGGCTTCGTGCTGGAATTCAAGGCCGGGACGCTTTCCGGCGATGTTTTTGCCGGTCGCAAGCGGCCTCGCATAGCGCTGTGTGCGCTGCTTATACTGCTTGCCGTGCTTTCAATGTCCCACATAACCAACAGGTTCAGCTACATTTCCGGGGCGAACGACGGCTGGCAGGCCGGATTTGAGGCCGGTCGGGCGGACTGCATGTCTGGAGAGGACTATGACTCCTCAGACAGCTCGACGGACGGTACTTTGCAGTACGATTTGGGCTGGAGCATGTACTATTCCGAGGGGTATGCTGCGGGATACTCTCTCCGGAATTGATAAAATCCCACGGACAGGACGTCCGTGGGATTTCCCTTTAGAGCCATATGGCCCAGTCGCCGTAGTCAAGCGTGCCGCTGCCATAGCAGAGCAAGCCGCGTGACTTCAGGTCCCTGAGCGCGTCGCGCATGCGCACGAGTATTTCCGGGGCAATGTCCAGCGAGTGGTGGGCGGGAAAGACGCGCTTCGCCGGGAGAGCTGCAACTTTCTCCAGAGAGGCGAGGTAGGCCTGCGGGTCGGTGGAGGGGTAGTAGGCGAGCAGCGTTCCCTTGTATGCCAGGTCGCCGGTGAAGAGATATCCGCGCTCGGCTTCCCAGAAGCACATGTGCCCGGGAGAGTGTCCCGGCGTATGCAGGACCTCCACGCTCCGGCCGCCGAGGTCTATTATTTCACCTCCGTTGAGAACACGGGTCGGCGTGCCTTGGAAGAACTCATATGAGTTTATGTCGAAGTCCTCTGGCGCGTCGCAGCGGTCGAGTACCATTTCCTTTATTGTGTCCAGAGAAAGCGGAAAGCCGCCGCTTAGCCAGTCGAGCTCTTCTTCGTGAGCGTAGAAGTCGGGGAAGAACTTGTGCGAGCCGATGTGGTCCCAATGTATGTGAGTCGCCACTGCGGTGACGGGCTTGTCCGTGTACCGCTCCGCGGGTTCGCGTATGCTGCGTATACCGAGGCCGGTGTCAATCAGCAGGCTGCGCTCGGAGCCGTTGAGCAGGTAGCAGTGGGTCTCCTCCCAGTGCCGGTATTCGCTGATAATGTATGTGCCTTCGTCTATGCTGTCTATAGTGAACCAGTCGTCCGCGGCTATTCCACCTCCATTTGGCTTGTGCGGCGGTACAGCCTCGCCGGGGCTGAGCCGTCGGTGCAGTTGACCATCGTCACGAAGTCCCAGCCCAGGCGCTCATAGAGCTCTTCATGGTCGGTTATGAGGTACAGCGTGACCACGCCAAGGTCCGCCATGTCGCGGCAGACGTGTTCCAGCAGGGCGCGCGCAAGGCCATGGCCGCGATGCTCGGGCTCAACGTACAGGGCGCAGACGTTTGGAGCGAGGTCGCGCCGCTCGTGGAAGTCGTTTTCAATGACGCCTACGCCGCCTGCAATCTTTTCGCCGTCGAGCGCTATGTACCACTGCGGTACGGCTCCGCCGCCGGCTATGCAGCAGTTCATGCTGCTGAGGTACTCGCTCTCAGGCACGTCCCACTTCTCGTGGAACCAGCTAGCGGCCCTGCCGCAGTATTCTGGGCGCCCGCGTATGTTTATGATGTTGTAATCAGCCATGTTAACCTCCAGATTTGCTATCTGGACCATTATATCACGGCTTGCCTGAATTGGACAGGTCTGATATAATACCCGCGAAAGGCGGGATGGATATGTACAGTGTGTTTGAGCTCTGTCCCGCAGCAGAGCTCTCTCCATATAAGACCTTTGAGTGCGGCCAGTGCTTCCGCTGGAACCCCGACGAAAACGGTGACTACATAGGCGTCGCGTCCGGGCGCGCGGCCAGGGTGTTTGAACGCGACGGGAAGGCGTTTATAGAGTGCGAGAGCGCGGATATCGGCTTCTGGCGCGAATACCTGGATATGGACACCGACTACGCTGCGGCGCGCAGGAGCATCATGCTCGGTGAATACCTCACCGAATGCGCCGAGTACGGCGAGGGCATACGCATACTGCGCCAGGACAAGTGGGAGGCTCTGTGCTCCTTCATCATATCACAGTGCAATAACATCCCGCGCATCAAGGGCATAGTTGAAAAGCTCTGTGGCCTGTTCGGAGAGGCTTTTGACACGCCCTGGGGCGAAAAGCACTCCTTCCCGACGGCAAGCCGCGTGGCCCTGCTTGAGGAGCCGGAGCTGGCCCCGCTGCGCTCAGGATACCGGGCGGCGTACATAATCAGCGCCGCGCGTGCCGTCGCCTCGGGGGACATAGATTTGGAATACGCCGCTTCCCTTAACGGAAACGAGGCCAGGAAGTATCTAAAGGGCCTTAACGGAGTAGGCGACAAGGTGGCCAACTGCGCGGTGCTGTTCGGCCTGCACAGGATGGATGCTTTTCCCGTGGACGTGTGGATAAAGCGCGCGCTGAAGGAGCATCTGCCCGAGGGCTTTGACCCTTCGTCTCTCGGTGAGTATGCGGGCTTGGCGCAGCAGTACATGTTCTTTGCCGAGCGCGAGCGGTCGGTAAGAGGGCAGCTGACATGAGCGGCAGCCTGCGCTGGCTGAACTGGGCCGCCGAATTGCAGAGCCTTGCCCAGGCGGGGTTGGAGTACAGCAGGGACCCCTATGATTTGGAGCGCTTCGAGCGCATCCGCAGTATTGCGGCAGAGATGGTCTCGCACATGTCGGATGTGCCCGTTGAGAAGGTGCGGGAGCTCTTTTGCGACGAGAGCGGATACCAGACGCCGAAGCTGGATACCCGTGCGGCCGTCTTTGAAAATGACAGGATTTTGCTTGTGCGTGAGAATGACGGGCTCTGGTCGCTGCCGGGGGGATGGGCGGACATAGGCATATCCGCTGCCGAGAACGCGGCAAAAGAGGTTAGGGAAGAGGCCGGGCTGGAGGTCAGGGTAGAGCGGCTGATTGCCGTTCAGGACCGGGCCAGGCACAACCGTCCGGTTTTGGCCCACAGCGTCTGCAAGCTGTTTTTCCTCTGCACCGCGCTGGGAGGCAGCTTCAGAGAAAATATTGAGACTACGCAGTCGGCGTATTTTCCTGAGGACGGCCTTCCGCCGCTGAGCGAAAGCAAAAACACGGCAGAGCAGGTCAGAATGTGCTTTGAGGCATATCGCAGCCCGGATTGGACGGTACTTTTCGACTGAAGCGCGCAGCGCCGCCGCTTCTAACTGCGTGGGCCCTGCCGTGCAGGATGCGCCGTTCACACTTTATCTGTTGACTTCAACTTTTTCTATGATAAAATAATAAGAATCAATCCAATAAGAGATAGATTATAAAATTATACGGGGGTGCGTGACATATGGAAATTACGAATCACTTCAATGAGCGCTTTGTCGGCGAGGGGCTGACGTTTGACGACGTGCTGCTCGTCCCGGCAGAGAGCAATGTTCTTCCGCCTGACGTGGACTTGAGTACCCATCTCACCAGGAACATAAAGCTGAATATCCCCATCATGAGCGCGGCAATGGACACTGTTACCGAGTACCGCATGGCTATCGCCATCGCGCGCGAGGGCGGCATCGGCGTCATCCACAAGAGTATGCCGATAGACGCTCAGGCCGAGCAGGTGGATATGGTCAAGCGCAGTGAAAACGGCGTTATCACGAACCCGTTCTATCTCGGACCGGACAACACGCTCGAGGAAGCCGACAATCTCATGGCAAAGTACCGCATCTCCGGCGTACCCATAGTCGATGAAAACGGGCGTCTTATCGGCATCATCACAAACCGCGACATGAAGTTTGAAGAGGACATGTCCCGCCCCATCCGCGACGTCATGACAAGCGAGGGCCTTGTCACGGGCCGCGAGGGCACGACTCTCGAGGAGGCCAAGGACATCCTCCGCCGCCACAAGATAGAAAAGCTGCCCATAGTAGACGACGACTTCCACCTGAAGGGCCTTATCACCATCAAGGATATAGAGAAGGTCGTAAAGTACCCCAACTCCGCCAAGGACAGCCATGGCCGCCTGCTCTGCGCCGCCGCAATCGGCGTTACTAAGGACATGCTCGACCGCGCGGGCGCGCTTGTCGCCGCCGGAGTCGACGCCCTCGTCCTCGACTCCGCCCACGGCCACAGCGCCAACATTATGCGCTGCGTAGGCGAGGTCAAGGAGCACTTCCCGGACGTCGGCGTCATTGCCGGCAACGTCGCCACCGCCGAGGGTACCGAGGCCCTTATCAAGGCGGGCGCCGACTGCGTCAAGGTAGGCATAGGTCCCGGCTCCATCTGCACTACCCGCGTGGTTTCCGGCATAGGCGTGCCGCAGATAACCGCCATCATGCAGTCCGCCGAGATGGCCGACAAGTACGGCGTGCCCATCATCGCCGACGGCGGCATAAAGTACAGCGGCGATATTGTCAAGGCCATAGCCGCCGGCGGCAGCGTGGTCATGATGGGCTCCATGCTCGCCGGATGCGAGGAGAGCCCCGGAGAGAGCGAGATATTCCAGGGCCGTCAGTTCAAGGTCTACCGCGGCATGGGCTCGCTCGGCGCAATGCAGAAGGGCAGCGGCGACCGCTACTTCCAGTCCGGCACCAAGAAGTACGTCCCCGAGGGCGTCGAGGGCCGCGTACCTTACAAGGGAGCCGTCAGCGACACCATCTATCAGATGATGGGCGGCCTGCGCTCCGGCATGGGCTACTGCGGCGTGCCTACCATCCAGGACCTGCGTACCAAGACCCGCTTCATCCGCATCACCGGCGCGGGCCTCAAGGAGAGCCACCCGCACGACATATACATCACCAAGGAAGCCCCCAACTATTCCACACACAATCAGGATTAAAACTGGCCGAAAAGGGCGCAAGCGCCCTTTTCGTGCCAATTTGCCCTGTGCCTACGGCACAATGGCTTTTGCTGCACGAGCTGCGCGCGTCCGTCAGCGCCGGGCTTCCGGCGCTGACGGACACACTTGCCGTGCAATGGGTATTTTTCCCGACGTACACGCCGCCGGGAAAAATAGATTACAATAATAAGCGCGTCGGCGCGCGACCCGAGGCAAAGCCACGGGGAAAACGGATTCAAAGCGCGCGTCGGCGTGTGCGCCGGTGGAAAAAGGAAATCCAATATTTACGCCAACGGCGCAAATTCTGCGAGCCTTTTATGGAGGGATTTCGCATGGACGACAAAGTAAAAACTCTGCGCGACTGGATAGCCGCCAGTGACAATATAGTGTTTTTCGGCGGGGCGGGCGTATCCACTGAGAGCGGCATACCCGATTTCCGCAGTGTAGACGGGCTGTACAATCAGCAGTGGGACTATCCGCCGGAGACGATACTCTCCGCCACGTTCTTTGAGCGCAGCCCGGAGGAGTATTACCGATTCCACCACGCCAAGCTCGTAGTGGACGGAGCGAAGCCGAACAGGGCCCATCTGCGCCTGGCTGAGCTCGAGCGAGAGGGAAAACTCAAGGCCGTAATCACGCAGAATATTGACGGCCTGCATCAGGACGCGGGCAGCAAAAACGTGCTTGAGCTGCACGGCAGCATACTGCGCGCCTACTGCACGAAGTGCCGCGCGCCGTATGACGCTTACAAGATGAACCACTGCCGGGGCGTGCCGCGCTGTCCGAAGTGCGGCGGCGTAATCCGCCCGGACATAGTGCTCTACGAGGAGATGCTCGACGAGGATGTCCTCACGCGCGCGGTCAGGTATATCCGCAACGCGGATGTGCTCATCGTAGGCGGCACATCGCTGGGCGTCTATCCGGCGGCAGGGCTCATAAACTACTACGAGGGGAACAAGCTTGCGCTGGTAAACCTCTCGGAGACGTCCTACGACAGGTACGCGAACCTGGTCATTCACGAGAAGATAGGCGAGGTGTTTTCGCAGGTATGAGCCGAATAGACGTGCTCGGCGTGGGCTTCGACAACCTCACGATGGATGAGGCGGTTGAATCCGCGCTGAAACTCATGGAGGAACACGCAGCGCGATATGTGTGTACCCCGAACCCCGAAATAGTTATGGCTGCGAAGAAGGACGCCTCACTGCGCTCCGCCCTCGAAGGCGCGGATATGGTGCTGGCCGACGGCGTGGGTGTGACAAAGGCCGCGTCCATGCTGAAAACGCCGCTCAAGTCCCGTGTACCCGGCATAGACTTCGCACAAAACGTCATATCCCGCCTGGCCGGAAAGGGCGGGAGCGTCTATCTCTTCGGAGCCAAGCCCGGCGTGGCCGAGACTGCGGCGGCGAAGCTGACGGACATGTACCCCGGCGTCGTCATAGCAGGGACGTCGGACGGGTATTTCACCGACGACAAGCCGGTAATCGAGAAGATAAACGCCTCCAATCCGGATTTGCTTATGGTCTGCCTCGGCTCGCCAAAGCAGGAGAACTGGATGGCGTCGAACGCGGGAAGGCTCAGCTGCGGGCTGATGGCAGGCCTGGGCGGAAGCCTTGACGTGCTGGCCGGGAACGTACAGCGCGCTCCGGAGGCCTGGCGCAAGCTCGGCCTGGAGTGGCTTTACCGCGTTATTAAAGAGCCGAAGCGTATAGGGCGCATTGCAAAGCTGCCCCTCTTCGTCGTCGAAGCCGCTTCGGAAGGAAGGAGAAAGCGTTGATGGGCAAGCTTGTTGTGCTTGAGGGTATTGACGGCTCCGGGAAGAGTGCGCAGTACCGCAGGCTTGTTTCCCGTTTTGAGCGCGAGGGCATAAAGTATCACAGCATAGTATTTCCCCGGTATGACCAGGAGTCGAGCGCGCTGATACGCATGTATCTCGGAGGTCAGTTCGGGGAGAAGCCGGAGGATGTGAACGCGTTTGCGGCGAGCATTTTTTACGCCGTCGACCGTTACGCCTCATATATGACGGACTGGAAAGAATACTATGAGCAGGGCGGCCTTGTGCTCTCCGACAGGTTCACGACGTCCAACGCTGTGCACCAGGGCGCAAAGCTGGGCGCGGACGAGCAGCCCGCGTTCTTCGACTGGCTGTACGATTTGGAATACGTCAAGCTCGGCCTGCCGAGGCCGGACATGGTCATATATCTGGACGTGGACGTAGAGACCAGCATGGCGCGCATGAAGCACCGTCAGCAAAAGACCGGAAAGGACGGAGACATACACGAGCGCGACGTCGAGTACCTTCAGCACTGCCTGGACACGGCGCACCGCGCCGCCGCGCATTACGGCTGGCGCACCGTAGACTTCAAAAAGGACGGGGTCGAACGCGCTGTCGACGAAAAACACGAGGAGATATTCAGCATCGTCAAAGAGCTGCTGTGACTGCGGAGTGAAAGTGAAGTTATCTAAAGCCCAATTCCGCGCCGAAATACGCGGGAGGATTAAAGCCCTGGACGCGGAGTATATTCGCCGCAGTGACGAGGGGATAATGGAGAATGTCCTGGCTCTGCCGGAGTTCCTCTGTGCCTGTACGGTGTTTGCCTACCATGCGATGGGGCGCGAATGCGCTACCCGGGGTATAATAGACAGGGCCCTTGCTTTGGGCAAGACCGTGGCCCTGCCGCGTTCAAGGCCCGGCGGAGCCATGGACTTCGCCTCCTGCGAATACGGGCTCCACAAGGCGCTCTACGGCATACCGGAGCCTGAACCCGGCGCGCCGGCGATTATACCTAAACCCGGCGACATAGTAATTGTACCAGCCGTGTGCTGCGACAGCAGCGGCATGAGGCTGGGGCAGGGCGGGGGGTACTACGACAGGTTCCTGGCCGCACACCCGGATGTGAGCGCCGTGTGCCTCTGCCGCGCAGAGCTGCTGCAGGAAAAAGTTCCTACAGAGTGGAACGATATGGCTGTTGATATCGTCATAACAGAAAAGGAAGTAATCCGCACTCGCAAGGCAAAATAAAACAGGGCCCGTTAGGGCCCCGTTGGCGGCAAATTCAGCAGCAGGTGTTGCAGCTGTTGTCGCAGCAGCTGTTGTTGTTGCAGCAGCTGGAAGAGCAGCTGTTGCCGCAGCCTCCGCACATGAAGAAGAGCAGAAGGATGATTATAATCCAGAAGCAGCCGCCGTTATTGTTTCCGCAGAACATTTTATAACCCTTTCTCCGCGCTATGTGATAGTTTGCTTTGGCCGGGCCCCGCGCGGAGGGCGCGGCGAACAGTTGTCAGGCCGTATATCGCGGCGAGGTTTTCCCGCCGTCTGAGCCATACTATGCCCATTGGGGCAAACTCGTTACTTCAGGAGACCCGCGAATGGAAAATAATCAGGACAAGTTCAATGAAATTTTCTCCGACGGAAAGAAACGTCATGAAGCTTCGCTGACAGACGATACGGTTGTCGTCCCGTCCCTGGATACCTCAGACTTGAAGCAGGAGCCCGGCGCCGCTGAGCCTGAAGAAGAGGGCAAAGACTTTCAACAGGAGGAAGAGGAGACTGTCGAGAGCCGTGGGCGCAAGCTGCTTGAGAAGCTTGACGGCATGCTCTATGACCCGGAGAAGCACTCCGGGGATGTGGACGGTGTACCCGAGGACGAGGATGAGGAGCTGACTGAGCGCGACTTCATGCCGATACGCAAAAGGCGGGACGGAAAGCTGGGCTGTCTCGGCGGCATGATGTACTTTGTTTTCTGCGTCAGTTTGTCAATAGTACTCGCCTGCTGTGCTTGGATGGCCGCAGTGGATGTTCTGGCTTTGAACAAAGAGGAAATGACGAGCACCATTACTCTGCCTGAGGATATATTTGAGTACAGGGAGGAAGAGGTCGAGCAGTCGGACGGTACTTTTCAAACGGAGACGGTCTCCTATGCAGATATGGACTATGTGGCCGAAGCCCTCAAGGAGGCCGGCCTGATAGAGTACAAATGGCTTTTTAAGCTCTTTTGTTCCTTCTCCGGGGCCGAGAACGAGGTAGACCCGGGTACTTATACCCTGAATACCAGGCTGGACTACAACGCCCTTGTATCCAATATGCAGACTGGTACGGCCAGCATGGCTACTACGACCGTGACCTTCCCCGAGGGCTTCACGATGCAGGAAATCTTTGAGAGACTTGAGGAAAACGGAATTTGCTCTGTCGAGGAGCTTTACGAGGCGGCAGCGGAATATTCCTACAACTACTCCTTCCTGGAGTGGGCGACTCCCGGCGACGCGAGCAGGCTCGAGGGATACCTGTTCCCTGACACCTACGAGTTCTATCAGGGCGAGCAGGCCTCCAACGCAATAAACCGCTTCCTGCTGAACTTCCACGGCAAGCTCACCGCCGACATGTATGCCCAGGCCGAATCGCTGAACATCACGCTGCATCAGGCCGTGATAATTGCCTCCATGATTGAGGCCGAGGCTGCGAACGACGACGAGAGGGCCCAGATTGCCTCCGTTATCTACAACCGCCTCGCCGCGAATATGCCGCTGCAGATAGACGCCACTGTAATGTACGCGCTGGGTGAGCACAAGGATTTCCTCACCGAGGAGGATTTGCAGGTGGACAGCCCGTACAACACCTATCTGAACACCGGCCTGCCTGCCGGGCCTATATGCAACCCCGGCCTTGCGAGCTTGAACGCAGCGCTGCAGCCGGCAAGTACGGACTACCTGTACTATGCGCTGAACACCGAGACAGGGCAGCACGAGTTCTTCAGCAGTTACGACGCCTTCCAGGCTTTCACCGCCACACAGGACTACACTGGGCAGTGAGAAGTATTACAAATGAAAAAGCAGCAGCCTTAAATTAGGCTGCTGCTTTTTTGCAGATTCGCGCCGCGTCGGGCTCTGCAATGCAATTTGATGCGCCAAGTTGAGCTTTGCGCTGGAATCAGCTTGTTTCACAAAAAATATACTTGTATACGGCTGAATTATAGTTTATACTTACAGTAGATTGCGCCCACCGGCGACATTGCTAAAAGGAGCTGTAAGTATGGAGCTTGAAAACTTTGAAGGCATACTGGAGCGCGTGCCGAAGATGTCGCGCCCCATGCGCGTCATATTGGCAGGTTCGGACGGCGAGAATATGATACGGGGCCTGTTTGCCGCCCAGGAGAAGGGCATAGCGCAGCCGGTGCTTGTCGGCGACCGGGCGCGGACAATTACGGTCCTGGAGCGCTTCGGACTCGAGCGAGAGCCGTATACAATGGTAGACACGCCGCCGGGACACAACATAACTCAGGCGGCGATAGATATTATAAACTCCGGTGACGGCGACGTGCTGATGCGCGGCAATATCACGACGAGAGACTTCCTCATGCCGGTGCTGGACAAGTCTAACCATCTGCGCACGGAGCGCCTGATGAGCCACGTTTCCCTGGCGAGCCTGCCGGAGTATCCCAAGCTTCTCGCGCTGAGCGATATGACGGTCATAATCCACCCGAATATGTCGCAGAAGCGTGAGATTATCCGAAATACTGCCGATGCGCTGAAGGCCTTCGGTTATGAAAACCCAAAGCTGGCGCTGCTAAGCCTGGTGGAAAAGGTCACGTTCCACATGCAGGACACTGTCGAGGCTCAGCGCCTTGTGGCGGAGCAGAAGCAGAAGCCCTTTGCGGACTGCGAGCTTTGGGGCCCGATTTCCTACGACCTGATTCTCAGCAAAGAGGCGGCCAGGCTCAAAGACTACAGCTGCCCGTGGTCGGGCGGAGGCTTCGACGGCATCATCGCCCCGGACCTTTCGACGGCAAACGTCCTTGTAAAGAGCTGGCTGATTCACGCCCATGCGGTGACTTGCGGCGCTGTTGTGGGCGCTCGCGTCCCCATCGCGCTCACCAGCCGCAGCGCTGATGAGGAGGAGACCTATCTCTCCATAGTATTCTGCGCAGTCCTGGACGCATGGCGCAAGCAGACTCACCACGAGCTGCAAAGCATTTGAATACGCGGTATAGAAGCGCCGCCGGTGAATCCGGCGGCGCTTTTGCACGTTGGCAAACTTCGCACCCCCGGCATACTATGTACTGCTTGCGGGGTATCTGCCCGCGGCTCTGAAACCATGGTGAAGGGAGTAAGCAAATGCCAAGATGCTTTAATCAGTGCCGGGGCAATAACTCCGGTACATGCAGCGATAGTTCCAACAGCGCAGGCAGCAAAAACTGCGGATGCGGTAGTGCCGACAACTGTGGAATGAATGTATTCAAGGGCTGCGACTTTTGCAGCCCCTGCCGTCCTATAATGCCGGGCTGCGGCGTCACGGGCCCGACGGGGCCCACCGGCCCAACCGGTCCGACCGGCCCGACCGGGCCGACAGGGCCAACCGGCCAGGGGCTTGAGACCGTGCAGCAGTTCACGCCAGACACACGCTATGCCGAGGGCGACTTCGTTTTTTACAACGGAGGGCTTTATGTAGCCAACGTGAACGACCCAACCGGTATCCCGGGCTTCAGCCCGGACTACAGCCTGGTAACTGTTGCCGGACCTACCGGTGCTACAGGGCCGACAGGCCCGACCGGTGCGTCCGGAACTGCGGGTTCCGTAGGAGCAACCGGTCCTACCGGCCCGACTGGGCCGACAGGCCCCAGTGGAACCGGGCCGACCGGCGCCACGGGCGCTACCGGACCCACCGGCCCGACTGGGCCGACAGGCCCCAGCGGAACCGGGCCGACCGGCGCCACGGGAGCAACCGGTCCCACCGGCCCGACTGGGCCGCAGGGTACGGCCGGTACGCAGGGAGCCGAAGGGCCTACCGGCCCGACCGGCCCCGCCGGAGCGCAGGGCAATGAAGGCCCAACCGGCCCGACCGGGCCGCAGGGTACGGCCGGTACGCAGGGAGCCGAGGGGCCGACCGGCCCAACCGGGCCGCAGGGTACGGCCGGTACGCAGGGAGCCGAAGGGCCTACCGGCCCGACCGGCCCCGCCGGAGCGCAGGGCAATGAAGGCCCAACCGGCCCGACCGGGCCGACGGGACCCAGCGCCACTATTACCCCTGCGGCGGCGGTAAACGACGCAACCAGTACGTCCGACATTGTTACCCAGTTTAATCAGCTGCTGGCCAATATGAGGACGGCAGGCCTGCTGGCAACCTGACACATTAAGAGGACGGCCAATGGCCGTCCTCGCACATAGCTGGAGGCTACTATGATAGTTTGCGTTTACGCCATTTGCAAGAACGAAAGCAAGTTTGTAGACAGATGGATGGACTCAATGCGTGAGGCCGACAGTGTGTATGTACTGGATACCGGTTCTGCCGACGACACTGCAGCACTGCTGCGGGCCAGGGGGGCGCAGGTGACGGTGGAGACGATCTCTCCATGGAGGTTTGACACTGCGCGCAACCGCTCCCTGGAGCTCGTTCCGGACGACGCGGATATCTGCGTTTGCACAGACATTGACGAATACTTCCACCCGGGGTGGCGCAGGCTGCTCGAGGAGGCGTGGAAGCCTGGTACGACACGCGCTGCGTATAGATATACATGGAATTTCAATCCGGACGGCAGCGAAGGCTATGTATTCTGGACCGAGAAAGCCCATTCAAGGCACGGGTATGTGTGGACGCATCCGGTGCACGAGGTGTTGTCGTGGGTAGGGGAGGGGCAGGAAGGCGGGAAGGTGTATGTTGAAGGCATGCAGCTTGATCACCGAGCCGACAACAGCAAGTCAAGGTCACAGTATTTACCTCTGCTCGAGCAGTCGGTGCTGGAGGATCCGGATGATGACCGGAATATGCACTACCTGGGCCGCGAATACTATTTCCACAGCATGTGGGATGAGGCTATAATAACTCTGAAGCGCCACCTGCTGCTGCCCAAGGCGACGTGGCGCGACGAGCGCTGCGCCTCCATGCGCTACATTGCGCGCTGCTATGCGGCAAAGGGGGATATGGGCGAGGCCAAGCGCTGGCTGATTCGCGCAGTGGCCGAAGCGCCGCACCTGCGTGAGCCGTACCTTGAGCTGGCGGAACGCATGTACGAGGAGTGCAACTGGGACGCGGTAGCTGCGTTGTGCCGCGACGCGCTTGAAATCACTGAGCGGCCGCGTACATATATATGCGAGGCGGAGGCTTGGGGAAGCATGCCTTGGGATTTGCTTTCCCTGGGCCTGTATTACACCGGACGCCCGTCTGAAGCCGTGGACGCCGCCAAAACGGCGCAGAAACTGTCGCCCAAAGATGAGAGGATAGCCAGAAATATTGAAATCATGCAGGAGAGCTTAAAATAAGATTACCGGCCCGGTTTAAATCCGGGCCGAAAAAATTTGGCTCCGGATTCATAAAACACTTGACGAAGCGGTAAAGGTACAGTATAATCATCATGTAAATTAGGCGCAACTAACTAAGTGGCGTCTAAAAAATCGGCTAATGGTTAGATAAAACTAACTCAAGAATGAAAATAAGAAAGGAAGGGACCATGAGCGTTGTAATAGTTGGCGGCAACGAGCGTATGGCGGGACAGTACGAGAGTATCTGTCGTGAACATGGCTACAAGGCCAAGGTGTTCACCAAAGAGCACGGTTCGCTAAAGAAAAAGCTGGGGACTCCGGATTTGCTGATACTTTTCATAAATACCGTGTCACACAAGATGGTGCTCAGCGTGACTCAGGAGGCTAAGAAGAATTCAGTGCCTGTGGCCAGGGTGATGACCAGCAGCGCTACGGCCCTCCGAAGCACGCTGCAGGAATACGCGAAGGCGGTGTGATATGTGCCTTGAGAAATACTTGGTTGAACAGTGCGCCCCCACTCTGGCCTCACTCAAGACCGGCACGCTGTTCGGCGTGTTTGAGGACGACGAGGCAGAGCTGGCCCGGCAGGTGCGGGAGTGGCAGTTGGAGCTTGCCCCCAAAGGCCTGGTACTGACCACACTGCGGTACAGAAACGGGCGCGCACTGATATATTTGGGCAGGCTTTCCCAACTGGAGCGGGATCTTTCACTCCCGGGTGCGGGTGCGCTGCTCAGGAGCTGCGGCTACGAGACCGGAGGGGCAGTGAGCGTGCTGGACAAGCTGAGCGAGCGATTAGGAGCTGATGAGGGCTTTCCGCACGAAATAGGATTGTTTTTGGGCTATCCCTTGCCGGATGTGCTGGGATTCATACGATATGGCGGAAAAAACAGCAAGCTTACCGGCTACTGGAAGGTCTACGGAGACGAGCGTGACGCAGAGCGACGCTTCACTTCATACCGCAAATGCAGTGAGATATATTTGCGCCTGTGGGAGAAAGGACGCAGCGTCCGCCAGTTGGCTGTAGCAGCGTAAAATATGCGCATATCAGCTTAATAATATTTATGTATGCAAGAAAAGAGGTACTAATATGAGTAAAATTGCAGTTGTATATTGGAGCGGCACAGGCAATACTGAGGCAATGGCAAACGCTGTGGCTGAGGGAGCAAAAGCTGCCGGGGCGGATGTTGATTTGATGACCTGCTCAGAGTTTGACGCCGTTAAGTTAGCAGGATACGACGCTATCGCCTTTGGCTGCCCGGCCATGGGCAGCGAACAGCTGGAGGAGGACGAATTCGAGCCGATGTTCTCGTCCTGCAAACCGGCTCTCAAGGGCAAAAAGATAGCCCTCTTCGGCTCCTACGGCTGGGGCGACGGAGAGTGGATGCGCTCTTGGGAGGCTGAAGCGAAGGGCTGCGGAGCTGTGCTTGCCTGCGGCAGCGTGATATGCGCCGACGCGCCAGACGCAGAAGCCGGGGCGTCCTGCGAGGCGATGGGCAAGGCGCTCTCCTGAATACAAACAATTGAGAAACGGCTGTGCCGGTACCGGCACAGCCGTTTCTTTAACCAAAGGTCCAGAAAGCGCCGCCCAGGGCGACCCTCCAACCGGACAGCCCCGCATCCTTAAGGCGCATTTATCCCGGATGCTCGGAAAACTCCTTGCTGCTGTAAGTACAAAGTTCAAACCTTCAGGCTGATATCCCCGTGCTCTGCCTTTTCCAGCAGCGATGCGCCAAGCTGCTTGTCTATGAAGCGCTCGTACTGCACGAGATAATTTGCGACGTTGCGCTGATTCCTGCCCAGACGTCCGATTGTCGTGGCGAAGGTGAGAAGTATGCCTCCCAAGTAGCCAAAAAGGGAGTAGTCCAGGCCCCAGCCGATAACGGCCAGTGTGGCCGCGACGGTTATAATGAGCCAAAACACGGTTGTGTACGCAATCTTCATGTATATGGCGCCGGCGGCAACGCGCCCCGGATACCTGGCCTTGAGCTCTCTGGTCAGCGGTATGGCGCTGGTGTAGCAGAGCAGTACGCGCAATATGCCGAAGGTGTAGAGCAGGGCTCCTGACAGGAACAGCAGTATAGCTATTATGACTTCGAGTACCATATCAGGCTTCGGGCTCCGCAGCGGCGGCCTTAAGGGCCTGGGACATGCTGCTGACGTGACGTTTGAGCGCGTCGAATGTCTCGGCGCTTATCACATGCTCTATGCGGCAGGCGTCCTCGGCCGCGACTTCCGGGTCGACGCCCATTGCGGTCAGCCACTCGGATATCAGCGTGTGGCGCTCATATATCTTTTCCGCAATCTCCTGGCCCTTGTCGAGCAGTATTATGCTTCCGTCGTCGTCGACCTTGATGTAACCGCCCTGGCGCAAGTTTTTCATCGCTACGCTGACGCTGGGCTTGGAGAAATTCATCTCGTTTGCTATGTCGATAGAGCGCACTGCGCCCTTGCGCTTGTGCAGGACAAGTATGGTTTCGAGATAGTTCTCGGCGGATTCCTGTATTTTCATGTGCTGAGCCTCACTTAGTTTAATTTATTTAATTAAATCTTATTCTAGCACATTAATTCATCGAGTGCAAGCCGGCAAGAAAAAAGTGCCCGCAGCATGGAAACCTTGTCTGGATGAGGCAGGCATGTTATAATTTGAAAAACCGTCGAAAGAAGAGTGGAGCATGAGCTCGTTTGCGCTGAAAATAATTGCCATCGTATGCATGACTCTCGACCACTTTGACAAAATCATAGGACAGGGCGGTCTGCTGCAGCTTTATCCTGACCCGGAGGCGGCTCTCGCTTCAATGGAGGCGCTGAGCCTGACGTCAGGCATCCTGTTCCCGATGGAGGTGCTGGGCCGTGCAGCCTTTCCTCTCTTCGCCTTCATGATGGCGGAGGGCTGCGCAAAGACACACAGTATGCCGCGCTATCTGGGCCGCCTGGCGCTGTTTGCCGTGATTTCCGAGCCGTTTTTTTACTTTGCCTTTGAGCCGGGCGCAAGCTTCACCGGGCTGATGAATGACCTTGTGGGGCTGAATTTTACGAATGTCTTTTTTACGCTTTTCCTTGCAGCGCTCGGTATATTTATATTCCAAAAGCTATCAGGGAAGTATGAGGCAAAAGGTGCGGTTATGTCCTTAATTGCCGCATTGGTTTTGGCACTCGCGGCAGAGTATTTTAATACCGACTACGGCGCGATGGGCGTACTGCTTATCGTGGCGCTGTACCTTACGAGGGGCAGGCGCGGCATACAGTGCGTGGTTGTTGCGCTTTGGGCTGTCACACTTTACCTGGGCGGCTATTTGCTTACGTTTGGTTCCGGCGGCGTTGCGAACAGCGTCCTCGAGGCGCTCGGCGCCTGCCTCGCCTGTATACCCATAGCTCGCTACAACGGCAAACGCGGAAGGGCCATGAAGTGGACGTTCTACGTCTATTACCCGGCGCACCTGCTTGTGCTAACGCTTATAGACCGCGCGCTTCTGGGCTGAGCGGGATTGACAAGTCCCGCCCGCCATATTAAACTATATTTTACGACAAATCCAAGGGGGAATGCTCTTGTTCAAAGTAATAAAGCGGGAAGGGAGAGCCCGCCGCGGCGAATTTACCTGCCCTCACGGCACGGTGCAGACGCCGGTGTTCATGAACGTCGGCACCCAGGGCGCGATAAAGGGAGCGCTCTCGGCGCGTGACCTCAAGGAGATAGGCTGCCAGATTGAGCTGTCCAACACCTATCACCTACACGTCCGGCCCGGAGACGAGCTTATAAAGTCGCTCGGGGGGCTGCACAAGTTTATGACCTGGGACGGGCCCATTCTAACCGACAGCGGCGGATTCCAGATTTTCTCCCTGGCCGAGCTGCGCAAAATAGGGGAGGACGGGGTGCGCTTCAACTCGCACGTCGACGGAATGCATATCTTCATGGGGCCTGAGGAGAGCATGCGCATACAGTCCAACCTGGGCTCGGATATAGCCATGGCCTTTGACGAGTGCATCAAGATACCCTCGCCGTATGACTACGTCAAGGCGTCCATAGAGCGTACGGCGCGCTGGCTCGTCAGATGCAAGACCGCGCTCGAGCAGTACAACTCCGAGCCGGACGCCGTGAACCCCGGCCAGGTGCTCTTCGGCATTAACCAGGGCGCTGTGTTCCACGATTTGCGCATAGAGCACATGAAGCGTATCGCCGAGCTGGACCTGGCCGGATACGCCATCGGCGGCCTCGCCGTGGGTGAAACGGCGCAGGAGATGTACGACACCATCGAGGCGGTGGAGGAGTACATGCCGAAGGACAAGCCGCGTTACCTCATGGGCGTCGGCACGCCGGGCAACATCCTGGAGGCCGTCAGCAGGGGAGTGGACTTCTTCGACTGCGTCATGCCTGCGCGCAACGGCCGCCACGGCCACCTCTTCACCTGGAAGGGCATCATAAATATCAAGAACGCGAAGTACGAGCGCGACGAGTCGCCCATAGACCCGGAGTGCGGCTGTCCCGTGTGCCGCCGGTATTCCAAGGCATATCTGAGGCACCTGTTCAAGGCCGAGGAAATGCTCGCAATGCGCTTTGCCGTCACGCACAACCTGTGGTTCTACAACAGCCTCATGCAGCGCATCCGCGACGCGCTGGACGCGGGAAATTACGAGGCTTTCCGCAGGCAGTACAGCGCCGTGCTCGACACAAGAATATAAAAACCTTGCAATTTTGAAAATAACGGGTTATAATCTACACACTGTATCTTTTGGCTGGAGGTAAGCAAACCAATGTTCCACAACATTCTCACAAGTACAGGTGCTGCCGGCGGGATGTCATCCATCCTGTTCCTGGTCATCATCTTCGTCGTGTTCTACTTCTTCCTTATCCGTCCCGAGAATAAGCGCAAGAAGAAGCTCAACGACATGCGCAACAACATCTCCCTCGGCGACGAGATTGTCACTATCGGCGGCATTATGGGTAAAGTCGTACAAGTGACTGAGGACACCATCACCTTCGAGACCGGTGAGGACCGTGTCCGCCTTCAGGTGACCAAGTGGGCCATCTCCTCCAACGTCCGCGAGGAGAAGGAGCGTGCCGCTCAGGAAGCCGCTGCCCGCGCCGCAAAGGCCAAGGGCAAGAAGAAGGCCAAGACCTCCGGCGAAGAGAACAGCGTCGACGGCGAAGGCAAGTAATTCAACACAGCAAGTAATTTAATCCCCTCCGACGTAATAGGATGTACAAACACCTGCGTCGGAGGGGATTTTATGACTACGCAAACATCCCGCCAAACTAGGCGGAAACGAATGCTGAAGTGGTATCTGGCGGGCCCGCTCGTGTGCGCCGTCAGTCTGCCGCTTCTTCTCTATGTCTGCGCCCTGCTGCTGGCGCGAGAGATACTGCCGTTCGGCTTGATGGAAGAACTTGTTATAGCCTGCGTGTTCCTGAGCGGGACGTTGGGCGGCTTGGCTGCGGCCCTGAGCGGGGGGGAGAAGGCCTTCCAAACCGGCCTGTCTGTTGGAGGCATATTGGCCTCGGTTATCGTCGTACTTACGCTCGCAGTGCCCGGCGAGGGCGCGCTCAGCGCAAGCTGCATCAGGCATGTGATAGCTGCGCTGGCGGGCGGCGCTTTCGGCGGAGTGCTCAGTGTCAGGCGCTCTGGCGGAAAAAAGAAGCGCGCCAGGCGAAAATAATATTACTATCTGTAATATCCGGCCAAGTAGACATAAGTCAAGACATATAACCTATATGCAGTGGCGTGAATGCAGAGCCGAGCACTAAATGTAGTTACATTCGCTCAAATTGCAGGATTCTGACTAACGGGAAGTAAACATAGTTAACATAAGTAAGTAGACATAAAACATGGTCATAATTCACAAAATTACGCTTATTTTGACAAAGGACTTGATTACTGATGAGTTTTGTATTATATTGTGCCTACTTGAGTTATGTAAATTGCGCTCCTGCGCCGCTCGCGCAGACGGCCCAAATGGGCCGTGAGACGTGAAGGCCGCGCGGAGCTTCGTACATATAGATACAACGCGCCTGATGAGGCGTGGAGGAGAGCTTATAGTGCTTTCCATTTTGGCTGCCTGCTTCATAGCGGGCGCCGTTGCAGGTGCCCTGGCGGGGAGCGGACAGCTTCCGGCGGGGGAAGAGATATTGCCAGGTGATGGAAGCGTGTACGGCTATGGGACATACGCCGGGCTTCTGTTCAACTGTGCGAGATACCACCTTTTTGTCTTGCTTTTTTCTACCTCTCTTCTTGGGGGGGTGCTTATACCGGCGACGCTGGCCTTCAGGGGCTTTGCGCTGTCGTGTTCTGCGGCGTGGATGGTTGAGGCCTATCCGGAGGCCGGTACGGCGCTGTCGCTTATAGTGCTGGGTCTTCCGGCTCTGCTGACGGTGCCGAGCCTGTTTGTGACCGCGCACTGGGGCGAAATGTTTTCGCTCAGACTGCTGGCGGGTTTTACCCGCAGGCCGCTGCCGGCGCAGAGGATGTCGGGGGACAACCGCGCGCTGGCGGTGGTGGTCATGCTGTTTGCCGCCGCCGCTGTGGAGCACTTTGTTGTGCCGCCGCTGGTTAAGCTGATACTGTAAAAGCGGGATGAAAGGGGGACTGAGCTGGTGTCTGAAGCTGCTCTCACCGAATTTGAAGATTACCTGAGAAACGAGCGCAAATCTTCCAACAACACTGTACTGAGCTATATGCGCGACATGCGCCAGCTTAGCGAGTACCTTGAAGCGCACGACCTGCCGGATTTGCTGGAAGTCAGCGAGAAGGACTTGGAGACCTATATAGACTGGCTGCGCTCGAACGGCAAGAGCCCTGCGACCATATCCAGGTGCATTGCCACGTTTAAGACTTTCTACAAGCACTTTTTCGTGAAGGGCAAGATTATTCAGAACCCGGCCGCCACGATAGTCTCTGAAAAGATTGAAAAGAAGCTGCCTCAGATACTCACCAGCAAGGAGGTTGAGCTGCTGCTCGAGCAGCCCGAGTGCACCGACATGAAGGGCTACAGGGACCGAGCAATGCTCGAGCTGCTGTATGCCACCGGCATCCGCGTCACCGAGCTCATTTCGCTGGACGTCTCCGATGTTAACATCCCCGTGGGTTTCGTAAAATGCCGCAGCAAGGACAAGGAGCGCATTATACCGCTCTATTCAAAGGCTGTCAAGGCTGTCAACGAGTACATTGAGTTTATTCGCCCGCACATGCTCGCCGACGAGAACGAAAAGGCTCTGTTTGTGAACATGCAGGGCAGCCGCATGACCCGCCAAGGCTTCTGGAAGATAATCAAGCACTACCAGGCCAAGGCGCACATCGACAAGGACATCACACCTCACACCCTGCGGCATTCCTTCGCGGCGCACCTGCTGGAAAACGGCGCCGACCTGCATTCAATACAGGAGATGCTCGGTCACGCAGATTTGTCCAGTACGCAGATATATTCGCACATAGTCAAGAAGCAGATAAAAGACGTTTACAACAAAGCCCATCCACGGGCGTGAGAAGGGGAACCCCCGGCGGCCTCCGCCGGGGGTATTGTTATTTCCTTGCGCGCATATTCGCTTCATGGTATAATAACGCCGAAATGGCGCGCAGGGCGCGCCATACGCTGTGCGTATTGCTTTGCGCAGCAAAGCTGTTCGGCGCTGTTACACTGATGGCATGGCCTGCGATGCAGGCCGCGCCGCGCGCTTGCAGCCATGGTACAATAACGCCATTGCGCGCTTGACCTTTAGGCCCGGGAGGCGAACCATGCAGAAGCCTGAGATGATATTTTTTGATTATGGCCACACTCTCTGCTACGAGCCGGTACAGGACTATCCTCGCGGCTGGGATCAGGTGCTGTCCCACGCTGTGTGCAACCCAACGGGCATAACGGCTGCGGAGCTCAATGAGCTGTGTATGGGCACATACCGCAGGCTCTACGAGCGCATGCGCCCGCTCGAGCTGGAGACCGACGGCTTCAAGCTCGACGCAACAATATACGACTCGCTCGGGCTGAAGTTCGACGTTCCGCTTGAAGAGCTCGAGTACATCCGCTGGTGTGCCACAGAGCCCATCGAGCCCATGGCTGGTATAAAACCTTTCCTGGAACTCTGCGCGGAACTGGGCGTGCGTACGGCCGTTATAAGCAACCTCTCGTATTCGGGCGGCGTGCTGCGCCGGAGAATAGACGAGACGCTGCCCTTCCACAGGTTTGAGTTCATCCTGGCGTCCAGTGAGTGCGTGTTCCGCAAGCCTTCCGAGTGGATATTCCGGCGCGCCATGGGCATGGCCGGCGTCCGCCCGGAAAGCTCCTGGTTCGTCGGAGACGACGTGCGCTGCGACATCGAAGGTGCAGCCCGCGCCGGTATGCAGCCTATCTGGTTCAAGTGCCCGCTCAAGTGTACATACAAGCCGGAGACGAGAATACCGCCTCAATGCATGTACAAGCGCGTGGAGAGCTGGGACGAGCTGGGCGAGTACCTTCGCGGCTCGCGGCTTGATTTGATTTGTAAAATGTGCTAATATATTTCTTTGAAAGCTGGTGGAGCAGTGCGGATACTGGGCATAGACCCCGGAGTTGCAACGGTGGGTTTCGGGGTTATAGACGCGGAGCGCGGCAAACAGCGGTTTGTCAGCTGCGGCGTCATAACCACCCCGGCGGGGACGCCGCTCTCCAGCCGCTTGGACAGAATCTATGCCGACCTCGGCGAGCTTATAACGACCTTCAACCCGGATGCCGCCGCCGTCGAGGAGCTGTTCTTCAACACCAATATAACTACGGGCATTTCCGTGGCGGAGGGCAGGGGAGTGATACTGCTCGCTTGCTTCCACGCCGGGGTGCCCATCTATGAATATACGCCGCTGCAGGTTAAGCAGGCCGTTGTCGGCTATGGCCGGGCCGAGAAGCGCCAGGTCATAGACATGGTGCGGCGCATTTTGAATCTTAAGAGCGCGCCTAAGCCGGACGACGCCGCCGACGCGGTGGCGATTGCCCTGTGCCACGCGCGCAGCGCCACGAGTCAGCTGCTGCGGCAAGGAGGAAACGGATGTATTACCATTTAGAGGGTACAATAGCCGAGCTGGGGAACAACTACGCGGTGATTGACTGCGGCGGCGTCGGTTATGAGTTGAACGTGAGCCTGTTCACCCTCTCGCAGTTAAAGGCCGGGGAAAAGGCAAAGTTATATGTCGCGGAGTCCATAAAGGAGGACGCTTTCGACCTCTACGGCTTTACCTCGAAGAGTGAGAAGCGCATGTTCCAGCTGCTTATAAGCGTATCCGGTGTCGGCCCCAAAGCCGCGCTGAGCATACTTTCCAGCTCTACGCCGGAGACCTTGTCCATGGCCATCCTGTCCGGAGACGAGAAGGCCCTCACGGTGGCCCAGGGCATAGGCAAGAAGATTGCCCAGCGCGTTATATATGAACTCAAGGACAAGATAGCCAAGGAGTCCGGCGCAATACCGGTCCAATCTGTCGGCGCAAAGCCCGGCGTCGTGTCCTCGGACAAGCTCTCGGACGCCGCAGCAGCGCTCGGCGTGCTTGGCTACAGTGCGAGCGAGATAAACGCCGCGCTGCGTGGAGTGGACACGGATGCGCTCGACGCCGAGGGAATAATTAAGGCCGCATTGAAGAACATGATGAAGTGAGGTGCCGGGCGTGAGTATCAGTTTTTCCACAGAGGACGAGGAGAGGCTCGTAACCTCGACAACCATACTGCCCGAGGACGCAGGAGAGGCGTCGCTGAGGCCCAGAACGCTCGACGAGTACATCGGCCAGGAAAAGGCCAAGGACAACCTACGCGTGTTCATACAGGCCGCCAAAATGCGAGGCGAGTCGCTTGACCACGTCCTTCTCCACGGCCCGCCCGGCCTCGGTAAAACGACGCTGGCCGGTATAATTGCCAACGAGATGGGCGTCAACCTGCGTATCACTTCCGGCCCGTCCATCGAAAAGGCGGGCGACCTCGCGGCGCTGCTGACCAACCTGCAGGAGAACGACATCCTGTTCGTCGACGAGATACACCGCCTTGACCGCGCGGTAGAGGAGATACTTTACCCGGCGATGGAGGACTTCGCCATCGACATAATTATAGGCAAGGGGCCGAGCGCCAACTCTATACGCCTGGATTTGCCGCACTTCACGCTCATAGGCGCGACGACGCGCTCGGGACAGCTAACCGCACCGCTGCGAGACAGATTCGGCGTTACGCTCAGGTTGGAGCTCTACACGCCGGATGAGCTGGCGCGAATAGTTACCCGCAGCGCAGGAATACTGGGTATAGACATAGAGTCCGACGGCGCGTACGAGATAGCTTCACGCTCGCGTGGTACGCCGCGTATAGCCAACCGCATGCTACGGCGGGTGCGCGACTTCGCCCAGGTCAGGGCCGACGGCGTCATTACAAAGGACGTGGCCAACGACGCCCTGCTTCGCCTCGAGGTGGACAAGGCGGGACTTGACGCCTTGGACAGGCGGATGCTGAAGAGTATAATCGAGGCATACGGAGGCGGCCCGGTCGGCCTTGAGACGCTGGCGGCCACCATCAACGAGGAGGCTGTCACGCTTGAGGACGTCTACGAGCCGTATTTGCTCCAGCAGGGCTACCTTACGAGGACTCCCCGCGGACGCTGCGTGACAAGGAAAGCCTACGAGCATTTGGGGTTAAACTATGTCGGGCAAGAGAAAATGGAGTTATAAATGGGAATAGAAGGAAACGGCGCTGTGAAAAAACCCAAACCAACCAGCTTTTTTGCTCAAAATTTTAGAATTTAGCTTGACTTTCCAGAAGCTTGTAATATAATTTATTTGTATGTATGATTTGGTCGTGTTATGACGGACTATTCTTATCTCTCGCAATTGAATGACGAGGAGCTCTGGCGCCTTACTGTCTCGGGCGACGCCCGTGCCGAGGAGGAGCTGATAGAGCGCTATACGCGTCTGGTCAGAATCTGCGCCAGGCCGTATTTCCTCGCCGGTGGGGACAGCGAAGATCTGACCCAGGAGGGCCTGATGGGGCTGCTGAACGCGATACGCAGTTACGAGCCTGATTCAGGGACGCCGTTTAGGCCTTTCGCCGAAGTCTGTATACGCAACCGCATACTGGAAGCCGTTAGATCCGCATCAAGGAAAAAACATGAACCGCTCAACGGCGGAGTGTCGTTGGAATATGTAATCCTCTCAGAAGAAGAATCCCGGCAGCCTTTGGAATTGCAGCCGGAGGTTTTCAGTCGTTCGCCCGAAGAACAGGTACTGGCACGAGAGAGCGAAAAAGAGTTTTATTCCACGTTTTCACGGTGCTTGTCCTCCTTCGAGACGGAGGTGCTTTTCCGCTTCCTTGACGGACTGTCTTACCGGCAGATAGCTGCCGAGGTGGGCAGGACGGAGAAGGCCGTCGACAATGCAGTACAGCGGATTCGCCGCAAGTTGGCGAGGCAGAAAACTTTTATTGGCGACATCAGCAGAAGCTGAACGCATAAAACCGAAAGGTAAATTTTCTAAAGAGAGGGTACAACATGTTCGAAGACAAAGTTCTAGTTTGCAAGGAATGCGGCAAGGAGTTCGTATTCACAGCCGGTGAGCAGGAGTTCTACGCCGAGCGCGGTTTCCAGAACGAGCCGCAGCGCTGCAAGCCCTGCCGCGACGCCCGCAAGAACGCGGCCCGCGGCCCGCGCGAGTATTTCACCGCGACCTGCGCCATGTGCGGTGGCGAGGCCCGTGTCCCCTTCGAGCCGAAGAGCGACCGCCCTGTCTACTGCAGCGAGTGCTTTGCTAAGATACGCGAGCAGCAGAACAACGCCTGAGCTGCCACAAGATTGTAAGAGACGGCCGGGACGCCAAGTACGGCCCGGCCGTTTTTCTTAAATGTTCATCTACCACGGAGGTACAATAAATGGATATCAAGCGCGACACTTTGATCGCCGACATCATCGAAGAGTGCCCGCAGGCCATGCCTGCTTTTATGGCCATCGGAATGCACTGCATGGGCTGCGCCCTCGCCAGCGGCGAGACTGTCGAGCAGGCCTGCTATGTGCACGAGGTAGACCCGGACGCCTTCCTTGAGAAGCTCAAGGAATACCTGGCTACCGTGTGAGGATAGGGCCGGTCGTTCTCGACCGGCTTTATTTTTAATTGCCTATGTACAAGACGAACCTGACGCCGCGCCTGGCGCTCTGCGCACGTTACGCCGAGGGGGCGCATTTGCTTGCGGACGTGGGAACAGACCACGGCTATCTGCCGATAAGCCTGCTCATGCACGGAAAAATAGATGCTGCCGTCGCCGCTGACATAAACCCCGGCCCGCTCTCGTCCGCCAGACGGCACGCCGCTGAGATAGGATGCGAGGACAAATTGCGCTTCGAGTGCTGCGACGGGCTGGATTTTCCTGGGGCGGACTCCTGCGACGCGGTCGTCTGCGCTGGTATGGGCGGCGAGACGATAATGGGAATACTCTCCCGCGCGCCGTGGACAAAGGACGGCGCCAGGCTGATACTGCAGCCTCAGTCCAAGCTGGACGAGCTATGCCTCTGGCTTCGGGAGAACGGCTACGGCATATTCGACGCCGCCGTCGTTTCAGAGGGCAGGCGGATGTATATCGTATTGCTCTGCCGGGGAGAACGCTCGGAGGCGACATACGCCGAGGAGGTCCTGGCGGCCTCCGGCGACCCGCTGCTCGAAGGCTGGGCCGTAGCGCGCATAGCGAGGATAGAGAAGGCGTTGTCCGGCATGCTGAAAGGCTCAGGCTCCAAAGCTGAGGCTGACGCTGCGCGCAGCACGCTTTCACGGCTTGAACAATACGCAAATCTACAGCTAGGAGGGAAACTATGACCACTGTTAAAGACATATTCGGCTTCCTTTGCGAGAAGGCGCCGCTTGAGACGCAGCTGAGCTTTGATAACGCCGGATTTCTCTGCGGCGACCTGAACACGCCGGTAACCAAGGTCGTGACGGCCCTTGACATAACCGATAAGGTCATAGAAGAGGCCGCAGGATACGGCGCCGAGCTCGTGGTCTCGCACCACCCGATGTGCTTCACGCCTATAAAGAGCGTCACTACAGATGACCTCACCGGGCGCAAATTCGCCGCGCTGCTTTCGAGAGGCATGTCGGCTATCTGCATGCATACCAACCTGGATGCCGCTAAGGACGGCGTAAACGACGCCCTGTGCGCCGCCCTGGGCGCGGAGAACCTGGGCCTGCTGGAGCCCGAGGATACCATAAGCCGGCTGTGCCGTTTTAACGAGGCCATGGATTTCAGCGCCTTCCTTGCGCATGTGAAGTCGGCATTGAACGCCAACGGCCTGCGCTATGCCGGGCCGGAGAAGCCGGTACGGCTCTTCGGTATTTGCGGCGGCTCCGGCGGCGACTCCATTATGGCCGCGAAGCAGCGCGGCTGCGACGCCTTTGTCACGGCGGATGTTAAGCACCACCAGTTCATCTGGGCCGAAGAGCTGGACATAGACGTAGTCGACGCCGGGCACTTCAGCACGGAGAACGTGGTCGTCCCCGTGCTGGCAAACTGGATATCCGAGCGCTTCCCGGATGTAGAGGTGCGCATAGCAGAGAGCTATACGCAGCCGGAAAAGTTTTTCTAACCGCAGAAAAAAGCCGCAGAGGCATGCTCTGCGGCTTTTTTCAATAGTTTGCGAAACGCTCTACAGCCTTTGTAAAGCTCTCTATTGTCTTATCGGCGTCACCGTTTTCGATGCCGTCGCGCACGCAGTGCTTGATGTGGCCCTCCAGCACCACCTGTCCGGCCTTGTGCAGCGCGCTCTTCGCGGCATTTATCTGCGCGAGTATGTCCTCACAGGGTACGTCCTCGTCAATCATGCGGTCTATGGCCTGCACTTGGCCTATTATGCGTTTGAACCGCCTGTGCAGGTTATCCGAATCCATGCACTGTCTCATGTCCAAACCTCCAGTCAATCGTCATCAAGCACGCGCAGTCCGACAACCGAAGAGATGGGAAGGGAGAAGGCTATTGCCCCGGCCGGAGTGTCAACTCCGCAGCGCTCCGAGATGGCGCGCATTATTGCCGCCTTCTCGGCGGATTTGGAGACAATCAGGACGACTTCCTTCTCGTCCGCGAGAGAGACGCCCAGAAACTTTTCGCTGAGCTTTCCGCCGGTGCCCTTCGCGTGCAGCACTGTGCCGCCGGCAGCCCCGGCAGAGCGCGCGGCGTCCATTACGGGGTCTGTGTGTCCTTCGTTTATCACGGCCATGATGAGCTCGTGCTCAAATTTAAGCTCGGGCGCAGAGCTGTCGGGGGCCGCGCCGCCGGATATGAATGCCAAAGTACGTCCACCTCCTACACTTTTAATCGGTATGGCAAGCATTATGCCGTTCCCGGGTACGTCTATGAAGAGCCTGCGCTTAGCTGCGCGCATAAGCTGATGGGTCATGTCGCCGCCGGCCACCGTCACCAGCAGCGTCTTGTCTGTGGCTTCCAGGCCGTACAGGTCAAGCACCTCGCTGGTGGCGGTTCCGCGCGCCAGCATTGCCAGCACCATTGGCAGCTTGTGACTTTCAAAAAGCTCGGCTGTGAGCTTTGCCCTGCTGCGGTCTACAATGACCGCCACTAAGTTTAGTATCATTGCGCCACCTCCCACAGCTCGATGACATCGTCGCCGGCCGCTTCGACGGCCTCGGCGACTGCTTCGCGCCTGAGGCTATCTTTGTGAGCCTTGGCCTTGTATATGGCGCCCATTATCTGGACGGTGATGAGCGGCGTCATTGCGACCATCGCAACGAGCCCGAAGGCGTCCGTCATGACGTTCCCTCCGACAGCTTCGGCGGCGCCCATCGCCATAGGCAGCATAAATGTGGCGGTCATCGGTCCGCTGGCCACGCCGCCGGAGTCAAAGGCTATGGCGGTGAACATCTTCGGCACGAAAAAGCCGAGCGCCAGTGCTACCACATAACCGGGAACGAGGAACCAGAGTATATTGATGCCGGTCAGGACCCTGACCATGGCCAGGCCGTTGGCGACGGCAATAGCGGCAGAAAGGCTGATGCCCATGGCCTTTTCGCTCACGGCGCCGGCGCTCATCTCCTCGACCTGCTTGTTAAGGACATGTACGGCGGGCTCGGCGCGGATGATGAACCAGCCCATGACCATTGCGACAGGCACCAGCAGCCATTTGACTTCGCTGGATGCTATTTCACTGCCGAGCAGGGTGCCGAGCGATGAGAAGCCGACGTTTACGCCTGTGAGGAATAGTACAAGCCCGACGTATGTATACAGTATACCTATAACTATCTTCAGGAACGGTATCCTGCGCAGGTGCAGAGATATGACCTGAAAGACAAGGAATATCACAACGATGGGGGAGAGGGCCAAGGCCACCTCCAACATGTAATGCGGTATGGATGCGAGATAGCTGGTTCCGAGCTCAACGGTGTTGGCCCAGCTGGTGACGGTCTGCGCACCCATGGAGCTGCTTTCACTCTGATAGGCGAAGCCGAGCAGCAGCACAGCGAGTATCGGGCCTATGGAGCACAGGCCGACGAGGCCGAAGCTGTCGCTCTCAGCGTTCTTGTCGCTTCGTATGCTGGCCACACCGACGCCGAGGGCCATGATGAACGGCACGGTCATGGGGCCGGTGGTGACGCCTCCGCTGTCGAAGGCAACGCTCAGGAAGTCGGGGTTGGAGAACGCGGCGAGTACAAACACGACGGCATAGAAGGCTATCAGCAGCCACTTGAGGTCTATACCCAGCAGGATACGTATCATGCTCACCACAAGGAAGAAGCCAACGCCCACAGAGACCGTCAGCATAAGCACATAGGTGTTGATGTGAGGTACGTTGTTGGCCAGTACCTGCAAATCCGGCTCGGCTATCGTGATGGCGATGCCGAGAATAAAGCTGAGTATGACGATGAGCGGCACGTTCCTGGACTTTGTCATGCGTGAGCCCAGGTAGTTGCCGATTGGCGTCATGGACGCCTCGGTGCCGAGCGTAAACAGGCCCATGCCTATTATCAGGAAGAATACGGCTATTATAAAGGCCAGCATGAGGTCTGTGGATATAGGTACGAAAAAGAGGCACAGCAGCGCCACTATCAGCGCTATCGGCGCTACTGAAGCTATTGATTCACGAAGTTTTTCACCCAGTATGGTCTTTATCTGCATTGCTTACCCCCTTCGTTTCCAGATTTTCGCCGTACATCCTGAGGCAGGCCAAGCCTATGCCGAGCAGGATGAAGAATGCGAAAAGTATGCGTGGATAGAACCATATATACTCAAAAATAGACAGTATTGCAATACCGCAGAAGGCTGAGCAGGTGCCCATGACAGCGTAGCGCAGGGCCTTGCCTCGTGCGCGTATTATTGCAAAGCAGCTGTTCTTGACGTGGCGCAATATGAACCACATAAACGAGATAAAGCCCAAGACGCCCCATTCCACAAAGAGCTCCAAGTAGAGCATCTGCGAATGGTAGACGCCCTTCGTGGCGCCGGGGAGCGCGTAGTCGGGGTACAGCGCGGCAAAGGTGTTCGGCCCCATGCCTATACCTGTCAGGCCGTAATCGCCAATCATGTTCAGTATGCCCTGCCAGGCGACTATGCGGTGATTGGCAGATGAGTCGTGGCTGTTGAAGATGGTGGAGATACGCGTCATAATGCTGTCCGGCAGGAAGGGGACGAGCAGCAGGCAGGCGACAATGCCGACGGGTATCAGCCTCTTGTCGAGATAGTAGACGAACACAATGGCCGAGACGGCTATGCTCAGCCAGCCGCCGCGGGAGTAGGTCATGACCAGCGCCAGGAGCGGCAGGGCAATGCCGCAGCAGAAGATGAAGCGCCAGGTCGGGCTCTTGCGCTGCATGGCCCAGGCCACGGAAATGGGCGTGAAGAGCACCAGGAATTCGGCGTAGTTGTTCGGGTTGTCGAGCGTGGAATACACGCGGCCAGGCACGCCCTTGTTCAGGGAGAGGTCAGTGTAAGACGCGCTCACGTCGACGCCTATGAAGCGCTGGGCCACGGCATAGAGTGCTGTGACCATTACAGTGAAGTATATCGCGGTCATCAGCTTTTCAAGCCGCTTCTCGTCCGCCAAATCCGCCATGAACACATACATGAAGAGAAAGGCGGCTATGAAGAACAGGAGAACCCTGAAGCTGTCGCTCCTGTCGGACGTGAAGATAAGGCTGGTGAAGCAAGCTATCACGAAGAGCAGCAGCGGGAAGCCGAGCGCGACAGGGCTGACGGGCTCCCTGGCTCCGGCGGCGGCCATCAGGAAGTAGAGCCCGAAGAGGCCGACGGCAAAGAGAAGGGCGTAGGAGTTCGACCACATGGCGTGCGGCGCCACGAACATCACGAACACCACGAGGCACATGATGGTCTCGAAGTTGCAGAAGAATGAGCCGGAGGCCCAGCGCACAAGGACGCTGCGCTTGGCTGGGGTGCGCAGCGCGTTCATGATGCGTGAGAATATGTGTACAAGCCCGAACCAGACGGCGTTTATAAAGCGGCCCGTCAGGCTGTTTTGGTAGTACACCTCAATTTTGGGCGCCCGGCTGAGGAAGCGCACTACGGCGCTGTTGTGGAAGGCGCGGGAAAACGGGCGGTATATACCACGAAGGAAGTTGAATATGGCGCTGTACAGCCAGAAGCCGTACAGCTTTCCCAGGACGCTGTTGGCAAGCATGGCTCTCACCTCGCTTTGCAGAAGCTCGCCGCGTCCTTATTCGATGACTTCTATGTCCGCGACGTCGAGGAAGAGCTTGCAGTCGCCGAAGTACACGCTGGCGCTCTGGCCGTTGCCGTAGAGGATGCCGCCGATTGTCACGCCGCGGCTGCTGACAACGCCGGTGCCTTCAACCGTCAGCCTGACGGAGTTGTAGCCGGAGCGGGCTATCTCAACGACGTTGCCGTTGGCGTCGGTGACGGCGCTCTGGGAATCGCCGAGCGTCCAGTCAACAAGAGTGCCGAGTGTGACCTGGTTCTCGCTGTCCCAGGCCTCGACACCGGCCTCGAGCTGGTCTGCAACGAAGGTGGGGGTCTCCTCACAGAACAGGGTTATGCGCACGTCCTCAGTGTTGGCCGTGGTGCTTTCGGGTCCGAATAGCTTCATGCCGATAAAAGCTGCGGCGGCGATTATGATTATGACTATGATGAGGTCAACAATGTTGACCTTGCCAAAGAGTCTGCCTTTTTCGTCAATCATGGTGGTTCCTCCGAAATTGCTTAGTGTTTTTTGCTGTTTATTGGTAGGCGCGGAAAACGTCCCACGCCAGTTTGTTCAGATCGAATTCTTCGTCCACTTTGCGTCCCGCTGCGGCTGAGTATTCGCCGCGCAGGGCGTCGTTTTCCATGAGCTCGAGTATGGCCCCGGCGAAACCGTCTACGTCGCCGTATTTAAGCACCTTGCCGCAGACGATGTCCGTCTCGGCGAGGTCCCGGTTGCCGCCCACGTCGGTGACCACAAGCGGCAGCCCGGCGTTCATGGCCTCAAGGATGGCAAAGCTCATGGCCTCGTTGCACTTGCTGGTGTTGAGATAGAGGTCGCTGGCCCGAAGTATATCCGCCGTGTCGCTCCTGAACCCGGCTTGGATGACGTATTCGTCTAGCCCGAGCTCGTGCTTGCGGGCGGCAAAGGCGTCGAACTCGCCGCCGTCGCCACAGACTACGCACTTAAAAGGCCTGTCGGTGAGGCGGCGCAGCTGTGCAAGGGAATCCAGCAGGAAGTCGAGGCCCTTTTCCGGGGCATAGCGCGCGAATATGGTCAGCATGAAGTCGTTGCCGCCAACGCCCAGCGACTTTCTTGCGCTGAGGTCTCGCGAGCGGTCGGCCCAGGGCTCGACGCCGTTATATATGACCTCTATTCGCTCGGGACACACGCCGTTCTGTATCATTATGTCCCGGCCCTCACGGCACACGGCTATTATGCGGTGGTCCTTCGGCGTGAACATCCGGTTGAGTATGCACCAGCGCAGGCCGGAGCGTATTGTCAGGTGGTTTGTGTACACCACCCTGGGTGCGCTGTAGTGCTTTAGCGAGAGCAGTGCGATTATATTCTCGCGCGGATACTGGGCGTGTATGACTTCTATGCCGCGCTCTCGGCAATAGGCGGCCAGCTGCTTCGCGGCCGACGCGGCTCCGGAGCGGTCCATGTCCAGGTGCAGCGACGGTATGCCCATGTCCTCCATCTTGGCGCTGAGCTCTCCGGCGACGTTGTACGCGAAATGGCACTCATGCCCTCCGCCGGTGAAGATGCGAACGAGGTTTTCCACATATCTCTCCGTACCGGCTTTTCCGGCAAAATTTATGAGAAAGAGTATTTTCGTGGGACACCCCTCCTTTTTTGAAGCAATCCAATAAATTATATAATATTTCCTATCACATCGTCAAGGCGAGGGTTGTTAACATACCGTAAATATGTTATTATTCACTGCGCAGAGGTGATAAAAATGACCGATAAACTTTATTATACAGACGGTGAAACCAGGACATTCACCGCGCAGGTGCTCTCCTGCACTGAGGAGAACGGGGCCTGTTCCGTTGCGCTAGACCGCACGGCCCTCTTCCCGGGAGGCGGCGGACAGGACGCCGACACCGGTACTCTCGCCGGTCAGCCCATAATAGGTATGCGCGAGGCGGACGAGACGGTGTATCACATAGTCCCTGAGCCGCTCGAGCCGGGGACGACGGTATCCGGCGAAGTTGATTGGGCTCTGCGCTTCCCGCGCATGCAGGGGCACAGCGGCGAGCACATCTTCTCCGGCACCGTGCACCGGCTCTTCCGAGGAGAGAACGTCGGCTTCCACATGGGCGCGGACGCCATGACGCTGGACTTTTCCGTGGAGCTCTCGCCGGATGACATAGCGCTCTGCGAGCTGGAGGCCAACCGGGCCGTCTGGCGCGATATACCGGTTCAGTCCCTTTTGCCCACGGCAGAGGAGCTTTCCCGCATGGAGTACCGAAGCAAAAAGGAGCTCAGCGGCAGGGTGAGGATAGTTGAAATACCGGGCACGGACATGTGCGCCTGCTGTGCTCCGCATGTGGCCCGAACGGGTGAGATAGGCGTGATAAAGGTGCTCGACTATGTGCGCCACAGGGGAGGGACCAGGCTTACTCTGGTGTGCGGAGAGGCCGCATATCGTGACTACGAAGCGCTGCACCGTGTGAACGCGGGCATATCCGCGCAGCTCTCGGCCAAGCGCCTTGAGACAGGCGCGGCGGTGGAGAGGGTCATGCGCGAGGGCGAGGAAAAGCGCTCCGAGATAACCAGGCTCAAGCGCGAGATACTATCGCTCAAGGCAGCGTTACTGCCTCGGGTGGAGGGCAATATGTGCATTTTCGAGCCGGACATGGACGCGATTACTCTGCGGGAGCTTGTCAACGCCGGGGTTGAGAAGTGCTCAGGCGTGTGCGCTGCGTTTTCGGGCGCTGACGGCGGATACAGGTACATAATCGGCAGCGGCAGCGTAGATTTGAGGGCTGCGGCCAAAGAGATAAACGCCGCCATAAACGGACGAGGCGGAGGTTCGAGCGCCATGATACAGGGTACCTGCACCGCGTCACGGGCGGAGATTGAGGCGTTTTTCAACGTAAAACGCGGATAAAAAATAGACCGGAGCCGGCTCCGGTCTATTTTTGGCTTTTCGATTATCTCCGGCCTCCGCCGCCGCCGGCGCGGCCGCCTCCACCGAAGCCGCCGCCGCGGAAGCCCCCTCCGCCGAAACCGCCTCCGCCGAAACCGCCGAAGCCGCCGCCTCCGCCGTAAGGCGGGCGCGGTCCCGGACCACGAGGCGGACGCGGGCCTCTGGGGCCTCTCGGCCCGCCGCAGAAGAAGAACATGGGCATGGCCCCGTAGCCGCGGCGATGCCTGCGCGCACCTACGCCGCCGGCAAATATACTGATGATTACAAGCAGGATAATGAGGGTGATTGCTATGCTGAACAGGGAGTTGCTGTGATAGGAGTCGTCATAGTACCCGTCGTAGTACCCGTCATCGTAGTACCCGCCGCCCTGGCCGGACTGAGAGTCCGAGGTGCCGCCGTAGAGCTCCACGCCGTATATGTCCTCATACACGTCGATAAGGTGAGGGAAGAGCGTGGCGACAGCCTCGTCATACTCGCCCGCGTCGGAGTAGGGCCAGAAGTACTCGTCCAGGAGGGAGTTGATTTCATCGGTGCTTATGTAGTTGGTGAGGCCCTGGCCTACGGCGAGCCAGCCGCGATCCTCCTGCACAACGTGGAGCAGGAGCATGCCGTTATTGGCGGTTTCGCTGCCTATGCCCCAGTCGTTGAAAAGCAGCCAGGCGTACTGCTCGCTGTCATAGCCGCTCGGCAGGTAGTTTATAGTGACTACGCATATCTGCGCACCGTTGCACTCCTGCTCAAGCGGGCCGGAGGCGAGGTCGATGAGCTCCTTTGTGCTCTCGGAGAGCGTCCCGGCGTTATCTGTGACGTAAAAGTCGTCGCTCGGCTGCATAACGCCGTCCGAGGCGAGCGCGCCGCAAGCGATGGTAAAAGCAAATATCAGCGCGAAGAGCGCGGAAAACAGTTTCTTCATACGTTTAGCTAAAGGTGTCGGGCGGATAGACCCCGGCAAACTCGGCCAGTTCCTTAGTGGGGAACTTGTTGTAGGTAGAGCGCACGAAATCTAAAACCTGGCTGTTGTAGTTGTTCTCGTCTATCATCTTCTGCGCACCGTTGAAGGCCTCGACGTAACTGGCCAGGTCGGCCTGTTCGTCTTCGGTAAGCTCGTAGGTGTTCAGTGTGCGCAGCGCTTGATTGAACTCGGCGCTCAAATCCTCGTTCGCGTAGTACATGGAGCTTATGACAGCGCTGTCGCAGGCCCACTGAAGATAGTCCTGCTCGTCGGCCAGAGCCTGTGCGGCCTGCTCGTCGTAACGGGCGAGGATAGACCACACGCCGTTAGTGGCCTGGAGCTTTTCCTGAAGGCGGGTGTATATGCTGCGCTGCCCCTCCACGTTTTCAAAAAATGCGTCCTCAACGGCGTCTATCTCGTCGCCGAGTTTAATCTGCGTATTTAAAACGAGTATGCTCGAACAGAGAATGAGAGCCAATATGACGGCTACTACGGGTTTTTTAAAGAAGTTCATTTATTAGCCTCAACCTCTCAGCTCAAGGAGCTTCTGCTTGAGCTCTCCCTCGATGCGGCCGAGCTCAACCTCGGCCTCGGCGCGCTTCGCGGCGCCGTCTGCCTGAATCTGGCGGACTTCCTCGAGGGTGCTTATGAGCTCCTGGTTGGTCTTTTGCAGCGTTTCTATGTCCACTATGCCGCGCTCGGCCTCTCGGGCTATCTCAACGCTGCCCTGGTGCAGCTTTTCAGCGTTGGACTGGAGAAGTCGGTTGGTCACGTCGTTGACCTCGCGCTGGGCCTCCATGGCCTGCTGGCTGTGGTGCAGGGTGAGGGCCATAACCATCTGGCTCTTCCAGAGAGGGATGGTGTTCACGATGGAGGAGCGTATCTTCTCGGCCATGACGGAGTCGTTGGACTGAATCATGCGAATCTGCGGGGCCATCTGCACGGATATCATGCGTGTGAGCTCGAGGTCGTGCAGCTTTTTCTCGAAGCGGCCTATCATGTTGGCAAAGTCGTTGGCGGCCTGGGCATCCTCTGCCTTGCCGCTCTCTTTGGCCGCGGCCTGGAGCTTGGGCAGCTCGGTCTCGCGCAGCTCCTTGCACTTGAGCTTGCCGGCGAGGATGTACATGGTCAGCTCTTTGTAGTACTGCTGATTCTTCTCGTACATCTTGTCCATCATGGCGATGTCCTTCATCAGCGTGACTTCATGCTTTTCGAGCTCGGAGGTTATCTTGTCGACGTTGTCCTCGGCCTGGTCGTACTGCGCCTTGAGCGCGGCTATGCTCTGGCGCTGTTTCTTGAAAAAGCCGAGGAAACCCTTCTTTTCGTTTTCCTCGAAGTTGAGGCCCTGCAGCTCAACAACCAGATTGCTCAGCTCGTCGCCTATTTCGCCCATGTCCTTGGTGCGTACCTTGCCCAGCGCAGCGCCGGAGAAGTCGGCGATGTTCTTCTGCGCGGCGGAGCCGTAGTTGAGTATTTGCTCGCTGTTCGTCACATCTATCTGTCCTGCAAACTCGCGCACGGCAGCCTGCTCACCGGGGGAGAGGCGGTCAAACTCCAGCTTTTCCGGAGGGACCTCCTCCTTCTTTGCGGGGGCTACGGCCTCGGCCTTGGGCTCTTCAAAGCTCAAATCCGGCGCGGCCTGGGCCGCTGCGGCGTTGGGGTCGAGGGTGAGGGAGGGGATGAACTCCTTGTTTTCGTCCATTTTGTCCAATTCCTTTCTCAGGTCAATTCTCCTGTGTCTGAGTCTGGCCGGCTCTTGCGGCCTTGATTATTGTGTCCTGCTCGTCGTCGCCGGTCAGGCCCTCGCGCTCGAGCATCCGGTTCATAACGGAAATGTCCGTTTCAATGTCCAGCGCCTGGTCCTCGAACAGGCTGTCGAGCTGCTTTTTAAATGCGTCAACAGCGGTGTCCAGCATCTCCTCTATGCTGTGCATGCTCTTGGAGAGGTTTTCGCCCTCGATGCCCTGGCCGCTCATGCGGTCGTAGGCGTTAAGCAGTTTGATGGTCGTGGGCAGATAGTAGTCCAGGAACTTGCGTATTTCTGGCACATCAGAGGGGTCGTCTATGGCGTCCTGGATTATCTTGTCCGAAATCCGCATCAGCTCATTGATGCGGGAGCGAACCTCCGGCGACTGTATGGAGCCGTAGAGACGGCCCATCTCCTTGATGGCCATGTGGCCCTCGTCCACGACAGCGGCGACTTCGGGGTCGAGCGGCTTCTCCGGCTTCCTGGGCGCGGCCTTCCGCTTCTTCGGCGCCGGTTCGGGCTCCGGCTCTGCTTCCGGTTCCGGAGAGCGCTTCTTAGACAGCTTGGATATCAGATATGCGCTGGCTGCGCAGCAGGCGACGGATATCAGGAAGCTGGCCGCAAGGCCGCCCATAGTGTACATTTTGAATATCAAAGAGCACACCAGCCATGCCAGCACAAAGACATATATCGGCCCGGATACGGCCCAGCTGCGTTTTTTGTTCTTGCGTTTCAAGCTCACGACCTCCATCGTGTATGTATATACTTTTACTAAGATATTCTACGGCGAAAGCTTTTCCACGTCAAGAGGAAAACGCGCGGTCCTCAGTCGGAGCCGCTTTCGCCCCGGACGAGGTCAAATACGCTTTCCGGCTGCAAAGCACAGAGCGGCAATCGCCGCAGCGACGGGCAGGGCTGTGAGCACGTTTATCAATATGCAGCGCGGCTTCATATTCACCGCCTTCTTTGAGCAAAGTTTACCATGCTGCAAGAATGCGGTCAAGCGGGCGGACGTGCAGCCTTTTGGGTCTTTTCAATTAAATATATATGTGCTAAAATAAAATGTAAAAATGTCTGAAAAGCTGAGGATATATCATGCCAGAATTCCACGTTGTAAGTGAATATTCTCCCTCCGGCGACCAGCCGGAGGCCATCGACGCGCTCGCTTCAGGATTAGAGACCGGGCTTGACGAGCAGACGCTGCTCGGCGTAACCGGCTCCGGTAAGACCTACACCATGGCCAAGGTCATAGAGCGCATACAGCGCCCTACGCTCGTGCTGGCGCACAACAAGACTCTGGCCGCGCAGCTGTGCTCGGAGTTTCGAGAGTTCTTTCCCGACAACGCTGTTGAGTATTTTGTCTCCTACTACGACTACTACCAGCCCGAGGCCTATATACCGACAACGGACACATATATAGAGAAGGATTCCGCCACGAACGAGGAGATAGACCGGCTTCGTCTGTCTGCCACGGCCTCCCTGCTTGAGCGGCGCGATGTCATCGTCGTGGCGTCGGTGAGCTGCATCTACGGCCTGGGCGAACCGGAGGACTTCGAGAAAATGATGGTACCCGTCCGCGTGGGACTGGAGATTGAGCGTGACCAGCTCATCAAGCGCCTGATTGAGATACGCTATGAGCGCAACGACATCGCCTTCGAGCGAAACATGATCCGCGTGCGCGGCGACACGGTGGAGGTCTGGCCGGCGTATTACAAGGACAGCGCCATACGCATCGAGTTTTTCGGCGACGAGATTGACCGCGTGAGCGAGTTCAACCCGGTCACCGGCGAGGTCATTCGCAGGCTGGTAAACATGCCTATTTTCCCGGCCAGCCACTATATCACGCCCAAGGAGAAGCTTCAGAAAGCCGTCAAGGAGATCCGGCGCGAGTGCGACGAGCGCGTGGCATTTTTCAAGAGCCAGGACAAGCTGCTCGAGGCTCAGCGCATAGAGCAGCGCACGAACTTCGACATAGAGATGATAAACGAACTCGGCTACTGTTCCGGCATTGAGAACTACAGCCGCATAATTTCAGGCCGTGCCCCCGGCAGCGCGCCGATGACGCTGCTTGACTACTTCCCGAAGGATTTCGTCCTTTTCATAGACGAGAGCCACGTCACCTTGCCCCAGGTGCGGGCCATGTACCGCGGCGACCGCGCAAGGAAGGAGACGCTTGTAGAGTACGGGTTCCGACTGCCGAGCGCGTTTGACAACCGCCCTTTGAAGTTCGAGGAGTTTCAGCAGCGCATAGGCCAGGTGGTGTATGTCTCCGCTACGCCGGGCGAGTACGAGCGCACGCGCTCGGGACAGATAGTCGAGCAGATTATCCGCCCGACCGGCCTACTCGACCCCAAGATATCCGTCCGCCCTGTCGAGGGGCAGATAGACGACCTGATGGACGAGATAAAGGCCCGCATTGCCAAGAACGAGCGTACACTGGTCACAACCCTCACCAAGAAGATGGCCGAGGATTTGAGCACCTATCTGGCCGGAGCAGGCATCAAATGCCGCTATATGCACCATGACATCGGCGCCATTGAGCGTATGGAAATAATCCGCGACTTGCGCCTGGGCGAGTTTGACGTCCTTGTCGGCATAAATCTCCTGCGCGAGGGCCTGGACTTGCCGGAGGTCAGCCTTGTCGCCATACTTGACGCGGACAAGGAGGGCTTCCTCAGAAGCGAGACGAGCCTCATACAGACTATCGGGCGCGCCGCACGAAACGCGGAGGGCGCCGTCATCATGTACGCCGACACCGTTACGCCCAGCATGCGCGCCGCCATAGACGAGACGGAGCGCCGCCGTAAGAAGCAGGATGAGTTCAACCGTGCGCACGGCATAGTTCCCAAGACTATTAAGAAGGACGTGCGGGACATAATCGAGCTCAGTCCGGAACAGGAGAAGGCCGGACGCCGGAAAGACGGCGTGAAGATGACCGAGTCCGAGCGACGAGAGGAAATAGCAAAGCTGGAGAAGAAGATGCGCGAGGCGGCCAAGATGCTCGAATTCGAGTACGCAGCCGTGTTGCGTGACCAGCTCATAAAGCTCAGGGGTGAGAAGTGATGAAGAAAACAGCGGCGCTTTTGCTCAGCCTCGCTTTGATAACCGGTATAGCGGCCTGCGGCTCGCCTCCAGGGGCCTCGCTTCCTGCGCCGGTAGCGCCAGAGACGGTCTCGTCCGGCGCGGCGGAGCCGGAGGCCACGCCCACCCCGGAGCCGGAGCCGAGCACAGTCACGCTCACGCTCGCCGGGGACCTTGTGATGCACACTCCGCTCAACGACGAGGCGCTCCAGCCCGACGGCAGCTATGACTATACGCCGCTGTTTGAGGACGTGGAGCACTATATCTCTGAGGCGGACTACGCACTGTGCTGTATGGAGGCTGCAATGACGGGCGAGGAGCCCTGGTCCGGCTATCCGCTGTTCCATGTGCCGGATGACTTGGCGTATTCGCTCAAGGACGTGGGCTTTGACCTTATAAACATGGCCAGCAATCATGCGGTGGACGGGTTCAAGCGCGGCATAGACCGGACGCTCGATGTGCTGGACGAGGCCGGTTTGGACCACGTCGGCACTTACCGTACCCCGGCTGAGCGCGACGCCAATAACGGCATACTTGTCAAGGAAATTAACGGTATTTCCATCGCCTTCCTGAACTACACCTACGGCACCAACGCGATACCCATTGACGAGTACAATTACGCCGTGAACGTCTACAACAACGACTACATGACCACGCTTGTGGACGTGAACTACAACATGCTCGACGCGGACATGGCCGCGGCCCGTGCGCTGGACACGGATATAATCGCCGTGTCCGTACACTGGGGCGCAGAATACCTGACCAGCCAGAACATATATCAGCAGAGACTGGCCGACTACTTCTTCCGCCAGGGCGCAGACCTGGTGATAGGCGGGCACCCGCATGTGCCGGAGCCCATAGAGATACGAAAGATTGACAACGGCGACGGCACTACCAGGACGGGCTTCCTGTGTTATTGCCTGGGAAATCTGCTCTCATGTCAGACGAGGCAGTACACGGACCTGTCGGCGATGGTGCAGCTGGAACTCACCAAAGACCCTGAAACAGGTGAGACGACAATAACCGGCTGCGAGTATATTCCGATGATAATGATTTATCTGCCCAATTACGGCATATCTTCTTCGGAGGCGGGATGGTCGCGCAGACTCTGGGACATACGCGCAGCCATCGCGGACTACGAGAACGGGGACACGCGAGACGGCATAATAACGCCGTATATGTATGCCAAACTGCAGCAGGCCCTGGCCGACTGCGAGCGGTTTTTCGGCAATCCGCAGTTACCAACGGACGAAAGCGAGGCGGCTGAATGAAGCTGATGATACTTGACGGAAACAGCATAGTGAACAGGGCCTATTACGGCATACGGCAGCTCAATGCGCCGGACGGCACGCCGACAAACGCGGTATACGGCTTTCTGGCTATACTCCAAAGACTGCTGGACGCAAGCAGCCCGGATGCGCTGTGCGTGGCCTTTGACCTGCCTGCCCCGACCTTCCGCCACAAGCAGTACGAGGAGTACAAGGCGCAGCGCAAACCAATGCCGGACGAGCTGGCTGTGCAGATGCCCTTGCTCAAGGAGCTGCTCTCCGCCATGGGTATAAAGCAGCTCTCTGCCGAGGGCTGGGAGGCCGACGACATCTTGGGCACTGTGGCGCGAATATGTGAGGACGGAGGCTGGAACTGCGAGATTGTCACCGGAGACCGGGACAGCTTCCAGCTCATAACCGGCAAGACCGACGTCATACACATCAAGACTGCGCGTGGAAAGACGGAGACGATAGACTACAACCTCGCCCGCTTTGAAGAGGAATACGGCTTTGCTCCGCCGCAGATGGTCGACCTCAAGGCGCTTATGGGCGACGCCTCGGACAACATCCCCGGCGTGCCAGGTGTGGGCGAAAAGACTGCGCTCGACCTCATACGCCGCTTCGGCACCGTGGACAGTATATATGCCAACCTGGACACTCTCGACATAAAGGACGCCGTGCGCAAAAAGCTCTCCGCAGGAGAGGAAAGCGCCAAGCTGAGCTATGAGCTCGCCACAATAAGCCGCGAGGCGCCGGTCAAGCTTGCCCCGGAGGACGCCGAGTGGCATCTGGAAAAGACGGGCGAGCTGCTTGAAGTGCTGAAGCGTCTTGGCTTCAACCGCTTTATAGAGAAGTGGGGGCTCGGAGAAGAGCAGGCCGGGACGGAGGGCGAAGAGAGCAAGGCGGAGGCGCTGCCTGAGCTCGAGCTCAGCCCGGGCGAGGTGATAGAGCGGATAAAGGCCGCCGGATATGTCGCCGTGCGGCCCGGCGAGGACATGTCGGAACTGACGCTCTGCGACGGTGAAGCGGTGTTCGGGATTTCACAGATTACCGCCGGAGCGGAGTGGAACGACGTTGTCGACGTGCTGTTTGACAAGGACGTAAAGAAAGTAGCCCACGGCGTCAAGGACTTCATGGGACTGGCGCTGTCTGAGGGAGTGCCGCCTGAAGGCTTCGTGTTTGATACGGAGCTTGCGGCGTATGTGCTCGACCCCACCGAGAGCTCATATCCCATAGAGCGGTTGTCGTCCCGCCATCTGGGCGCGGAGAAGCCGGAAATTCAGGCGCTGTATGAGCTCTATCCGGCACTGGACAAGAAAATAGAAGAAATGGGCGCCAAGGAGCTCTACTATGACATTGAGCTGCCGCTCTGCCGTGTGCTGGCGGATATGGAACGTGCGGGCTTCCTGGTGGACAGAGCGGCCCTGGCCGAATACGGCGATGGCCTGGTGAGCGGGATCGACGCGCTGCAGGAGGAAATTTGGCGCTATGCAGGACACGAGTTCAATATAAATTCTCCCAAGCAGCTCGGCGAGGTGCTCTTTGAGGAGCTAATGCTGCCGGCCGGCAAGAAAACAAAGACCGGCTGGAGCACAAACGCCGACGTGCTTGAGAAGCTTGTGGGCAAGCACCCTATAATCTCAGATATCCTGGATTACCGCATGCTCACAAAACTTAAGAGCACCTACGCGGATGGGCTAATCAAGGTAATATCGCCGGATGGGCGCATACACACGAACTTCAAGATGACCGTGACGGCTACGGGCCGCTTATCCAGTACGGAGCCTAACCTGCAGAATATCCCCGTCCGGCGCGAGCTGGGCAGCGAGATACGCAAGATGTTCGTCGCCGCGCCCGGCTGCGTGCTAGTCGACGCGGACTACAGCCAGATTGAGCTGAGGCTGCTTGCGCATATCTCCGGCGACGAAACGATGCGCAGCGCCTTCCTGACGGGAGAGGATATACACGCGGTCACAGCTTCGCAGGTTTTCGGCATCCCGCTCGACGAGGTCACGCCGCAGATGCGCAGCCACGCCAAGGCGGTAAACTTCGGCATAGTCTACGGCATTTCCGCGTTTTCTCTTGCACAGGACATCGGCGTGAGGCCCAGAGAGGCCCAGGCGTATATCGACGCCTACCTTGAGAAGTACCACGGTGTGCGCGAATACATGGAGAAGGTCATATCCCAGGCAAAGCACGACGGCTATGTCTCCACGCTCTTCGGGCGGCGCAGGCCGATGCCGGAGCTGAAGAGCCCGAACCGCAACATGCGCGCTTTTGGCGAGCGCGTAGCGAGGAACATGCCCATACAGGGCACGGCGGCGGACATCATGAAGCTTGCCATGGTCAACGCCCACCGGCGCATGCAGGCGGAGGGTTTGCAATCGCGCCTGATATTGCAGGTGCACGACGAGCTCATAGCCGAGTGCCCGGAGGATGAAGCCGAGCGGGTCAAGAAACTGCTCGAGGAGGAAATGAGCGGGGCGGTGAGCCTTTCCGTGCCGCTCACGGCGAACGCTAAGACCGGACACAGCTGGGCGGAGGCGCATTGACATGATATCTTATGATGAAGCAGGGCGGGTGCTGGACGAGGCCGTCGACTCCCTGCCCGAAGAGATATTTCGAGACTTGAACGGCGGGGTGAACCTCATACGGGGCGGCCGCACCGACGAGTACGGGCTGCTGGTGATGGGGACTTACAACGTCAATCAGATGGGCAGGTATATAGAGATATACTACGGCTCATTTAAGCTTAAGTACCCAAACGCCGACCCTGAGAAGTGCAAACGCGAGCTCATACACACGCTCAAGCACGAGCTCACCCACCACATAGAGAGCCTTGCCATGGACAGAAGCCTCGAAAAGTGGGACGAGCAGCATGTGGCCGAGCTCCTGGCCGGGCTCGAGAGCGGGGAGGAAGAGCCACTGGAAGTGAGCAGCATACTCTTTGTGGACGGCGAGGGCGCGGGCCTGGCCGAAATGGCCATGTGCATGTTTTACAAAGCGGCCAAGGAAAACGGCATAGACGACATGAGAGCCGGGTGCGCCAGCTTCAAAACCGGGCCGCTGAATATAAAAGCGGCGCGGGCTGCCGCGCGCTATGACGTAAAGCTTGTGCTGCCGGACAAACCGTTGGAGGTGAACCGGGCGCTGTGCGAGGCGTACGATGTAGTCATGTGCATGACGGCTGAGCAGAGCAACACCCTGGCGGCCAGATGGCCGGATCTGGATGAGCGCATGCTCTGCCTGAGCGCCGAGGACCTTAAGGAGCCTAGAATGGACAGCCAGCTGGGATGGAACCGCATTGCCGACAATATGCTCGGCGAGATAAACATGCTGGTGTACGAGCTGATGGGCGGGGGCGCGGACGATGATTGAGGTCAGATTAGCGCGGGCATCCGACCTTGACTGGATATGCGAGCTCGAGCGAGCAAATTTCTCGCTTCCCTGGACGAGGGAGCAGCTGGGGCGGCAGCTGTCCTGCAACGGACACTGCCTTTTCGCGGCCGAGCTCGACGGCGTACCGGCCGGCTATATGGGCCTTGACTGGGTGCTGGACGAGGGCTATGTGACGAACGTGTGCACCGCACCGGCGTTCCGTCGCCGCGGCGTGGCCGCGGAGCTGATCGACGCTGTGACTGCCCGCGCCTGCGAGCTCGGGCTCGCGTTCGTCAGCCTGGAGGTGCGCGCGTCCAACGCAGCAGCCCGGGCGCTTTATGCATCGAAAGGCTTTGAGATTGACGGTACACGGCCCGGCTACTACGAGAAGCCGCGAGAGGATGCCGTTATAATGACTTTACACTTAAAAGAGGTACAACTATGATAATACTTGCAGTTGAATCTTCCTGCGACGAGACTGCCGTGGCCCTGGTTCGGGACGGACGCGAGGTGCTGACTGACCAGGTCTTTTCACAGGCCGATTTGCACGCCGTATATGGCGGAGTCGTGCCGGAGATAGCTTCGCGCAGCCATATTGAGGTCATATACCAGCTCGCAGACCGTGCCCTTGACGTGGCGGGGCTCACGCGCTCCGACATAGACGCAGTGGCGGTGACATACGCCCCGGGGCTCATAGGCGCACTGCTGGTAGGCGTGAACTTTGCCAAGAGCCTGGCCTACGGCCTCGGCGTACCGCTGATACCCGTGCATCACATACGCGGCCACATCGCGGCAAATTACCTGGCATTCCCCGAGCTGGAGCCGCCCTTCCTGTGCCTGGCCATATCCGGGGGCAACACGCTCATAGCCGACGTGCGCGACTACACGGACATACGCGTCCTGGGCTCTACGCGCGACGACGCGGCGGGCGAGTGCTTTGACAAGACGGCCCGTGTGCTCGGCCTGCCTTATCCCGGCGGCAAGCCGCTCGACGACCTGAGCCGGGACGGCGACGACACGAAGTACCACATGCCGGTTTCGCATGTGGACGGCAACCCGCTGGACATGAGCTTTTCCGGGCTCAAGACCGCCGTTATCAACCTCGCCCACAGTGCGGAGCAGCGCGGCGAGGAGCTCGACCGGGCTTCTCTGGCGGCCTCTTTCTGCCGCGCTGTGAGCGAAAACCTCGTGCCGCGCACGATGGAAGCCTTGAAGCAGCTCGGCTACGACAAGCTCGCCGTGGCGGGCGGCGTCGCGGCCAACTCGCGCATACGCCGGGATTTCACCCAGGCCGCCGAAGCCGCCGGGGCAAAGCTGTACATACCGCCGCTGAAGCTGTGCGGCGACAATGCGGCTATGATAGGCTCACAGGCGTATTATGAGTTCAAGGCCGGACACACTGCCGGTGCCGAGCTCAACGCCTATGCTACTTTGGAGGTTTAACTGATGGGCGGCAGCGACGAGAGACGTGACGTGGAAAAGAAGAACATCCATGAGGGCCATCGCGCACGCCTGAGAAAGCGCTATGCGCAGCACGGGCTGGATAATTTCGACGATGTGAACGCGCTTGAACTGCTGCTATTTTACACTATACCCAGACGGGACACGAATGAGATAGCCCACGCGCTTTTAGAGCGCTTCGGCTCGCTGGAAAAAGTGCTGGAAGCGAGCATATTCGAGCTCTGCGAAGTGAAGGGCGTGGGCGAAACCTCCGCTGAGCTCATAACGCTCATAGCCGCAATGAGCCGCAGGTACATGATGGAGCGAGAGGACCTGGGCAACGTAATGGACAGCATCCAGGCGCTCGGCAGGTATCTGGTTGCGCAGTACATGTACGAGAAGGTCGAGGTGTTCCGCCTCATATGCCTTGACGGCAAGAACAGAATCCTGGCGAACGTTGAGATAAGCCGAGGCACAGTTAACATGACTGAGTTTTCAACCAGGCTGGTAATTCAGACCGCCCTGAAATACAACTCCGCAAAGGTGATACTTGCCCACAACCATGTTGGCGCCGAGCTCAAGATGTCTGGAAGAGATTTGACAAGCACCAAGCACTTAAAGACTGCGCTCAGGGACGTCGGCATTATGCTTCTCGACCACATAATTGTCTGTGGGCAGAATTTTATATCCATGGCAATCACAAGCGGCGTGCCGTAATATGAAGCTTTTCATTCAATTTGTGCCTGCGGTATTCCAAGGGCAAAGTTATGTAAACCGAACCGCAGGGAACTCTCGCAGAAGTGCGCGGCAGCGGAACGGTATTTGAAGCTAAAGAGTCGGATTTGTGTTGAAAACCCTGTTGACAATGTCTATAACTCACCGTAATCACGCTCTTGTGTAAGCTTTATGTTAAGCAATTGTTGCCGTTTCGTTTGTGAATGATTACAAATTGTAGTTATGCTGCTGCGTGATATCCGAGCCGGATGCCCATATAATTGTTCGTATATGCTTGCAAACCGTCGCCTCATAGCGAAGGCTGTCGAAAAATCCATGCAGTTTTTGATTCAATATTACAGACAGTAATCACGGCTGTACAAAGCATAACAAAAACAGTTGACTTTGCTCGGCCGGTGTGCTAGAATTCTAAAGCACCGATTGCTGGCATAGCTCAGTCGGTAGAGCAGCTGATTCGTAATCAGCAGGTCGTGTGTTCGAGTCACATTGCCAGCTCCAGGCCCCGCGCTGATGCGCGGGGCTTTTTCTTGCCATTGCTGTTGACAGACGTAAACAAGTGTGATATATTGTTTACAACAGTAAACAAGGAGCTGATGAACATGACTATCACGGACGCCGAATGGGCAGTCATGGAGTTGGCCTGGGACAAGCCTGGAATGTCCGGCCGGGAGTTTGTGAACGAGCTCGGCGAGAGCCGGGGATGGAGCCGCAGCACTGTGCTCACTCTGCTGCGCCGCCTGGAGGAGAAGGGGGCGGTCAGGACGGTGGAGCTCTCGCGTGCCAAGGTGTACTATCCGGCGATAGAGCGCGAGGACGCGGCCATGAGCGAGACTGCGGATTTGATAGACCGGGTATACCGTGGCAGCCTCAGCCAGCTCGTGAGCACCTTCACGAAGAAGCAGGCGCTGCCCAAGGAAGAGATAGACGAGCTCTACGCTATGCTCAAACGGATGGAGGGTGAGATCAATGCTTAGTTGGATAGTTACAAGCTGTGTGCTCATCCTCGCGGTGCTGCTGATACGGCGCGTGTTTCGCGGGAAGGCTTCGGCTAGGGCAGTCTATGCGCTGTGGCTCTTCGTGGCTCTGCGGCTGCTGATACCGGGCAGCGTGGCGGTAAACGCCCCGGTGCCGGCAGTGGCGGAGGTAGTAAACCGCTCGCCTGTAGTACAGCTCAGCGACAAGCTCGACGGCGCGGACAGCCTGACACTGACGCCGGAGGGTGATGTCGAGGCACATTATTCCGCCGAGGGACAGACCGGAGGCACTACGCAAATCGTCGCCGAGAGCGCAGGGCAGCGCGAATTTAACTTTATGAACGCGCTGGTGAGCCTGAAAAAGCTCGTGATACCGGCCTGGCTCTGCGGGGCGGCGGCGGTGGCGCTTGTGTTTGCGCTCTCTTGGATGAAATTTTCGCGCTCCGTGCGCCGCTCCCGCGAGCTCATACAAGTACCCGGTACGCCCGTGCGCGTGTATATCTCGGACGCGGTGGACACGCCGTGCCTCTTCGGGCTGTTTTCACCGGCCGTCTATTTGCCGTCATATGTCGCCTCCGAGGGCAGGCTGATGCGTCACGCGCTTGAGCATGAGCTTTCGCACTACAGGCAGCGCGACCACATCTGGTGCGTCCTGCGCTGTGCCTGCTTAGCGCTGCATTGGTACAACCCGCTGGTGTGGCTGGCCGTGAAGCTGTCCAAACGAGACTGTGAGCTTGCCTGTGATGAGGCGACAGTCGGGCGGCTGGGAGAGGCCGAGCGCGCGAGCTATGGCCGCTCGCTGATACGCCTTACCTGCGAAACTCCGCGCGGCGCAGTGGTCGCCACGGCCATGTGCGCCAGGCCGAAGGAGCTCAAAGAGAGGATAACTATGCTCACGAAGAACAAGCACAGCATAATCGCGCTCTCGCTTGCCGCCGTGCTTGCCTTCACCGCCACCGCCTGCTCGTTCGTGAGCTCCGCGACGGAGCCGACAGGTATACCGGGCTCCGACGCCGGGAACGTAGCGCTCCGTGAGGGCACAGAGTCTACATACGACTTCACCGCGCCCGGCGGCGCGGAAGGCGTGAGGATTTCGGCCTGGGTATTCGACGGCACACGGTGGGTGGAGCAGCCGCAGACAGACGTGGATTGCAGCGCCGAGACGGGCAGCCTCAGCTTCAGCATAGACACTTCACACAATCTGTACGGCTATGTGCTGGAATTCACCGGCAGGAACACTGTTTCTGCGTCGGGTGAGAGCTTGGGTACGCTGGCCGGTGATGAGGACGCGGACTTCCGCGGCAGGCATATCAATGCTGGGCCGATTGAGTGCGCCGTCAACGAGACTGTGCCGCTCGTAATGGCGACAACTGCAAGCGGCGCATCGACCGACTATTTCACAGGCCCGACGGAAATAGAGGACAAAGACGCTGAATACGTCTGCTTCACCATTACCTTCACCGCAGGGGAGGGCAGCATACTGCTCAGTGGTCAGGACGAGACCGTCAACCCGCCGTACCAGGCTGTCTACGATTTCACCGCGCCCGAAGGGGCTGGGCGAATACAAGTCAATTTCTACAGGCTAAACAATGGAGCGATGGAACTGTGCGAATACCCACTCGACACGGCAGAAGGCGCGCTGACGATAGGCTACGAGGACAATATAATGCTAGATGTGACCTACTCTGACGGCACCGGCGCAAGCGTCGATGGAATATCCCTCGAAGACATAACTCAGACCAAGACGCAAGGCTGGCGCGTAAATCTCCTGCAAGGCCGGGAATTTGTCATAACCGGGCAGGAAGTGCCTCTTATGATGTTTTCAAGCGGCTCGATAGGAATGAACTGGGACGCCTACTACAGCCCCTCCAACTACGCCGACAGCGACGTCAGCTGCGTGGTTGTTACAGTGCGCTTTGTGGGCGGAAACAATCAGCCCAAGGGCCAGATAGCCTATGATGATTCCGTTATAGACAGCAGCAACCTGAACTTTGACTTCAACGCGCCGGATGGTTCCGACAGCGTATATGTGCGCTTGTACAGGCTCAGCGGCGGGGCTTGGAGCGAGGTAGGAGGATTTGTGAGGCAGTACGGCCAGAGCCAGTCCGGCACTCTCGAATGCAGTATTGATTACGAAGCCCTTACGCTGGACTACGGTGTGAGAATGGACGGCGACAGCGAATACAGTCCGAGCCGGTTCAACTTGGAAACATTGCTTGACTTCTCATGGGGCTGCACATGGCTCACCGAGCCGTATGTGGCACAGGTTAGAGAGGAAATTCTGCTTGTAATGTTCAACGGCGCTGCCGGAGACGGCGGCTCCAACAGCCTCACATACTTCACAAGGCCGCAGGATATCCCGGCAAACGGCGGAGATTATGTCTGCCTGACTGTGACCTTCCTCGCACCGGACGACATCTTAGACCCGATTCAAACCGCTCCGCCATCTGCGCAGAGCGCGGAGCTGGTGGGCTTCGCAAGCTCATACGGCGACGGCGACTCCTACGAGGACGTAGCGAGCGCGTGGGTACACGACTACGCCGAGAACCTTGTAATCGGCCTCCCGGAGAGCGACCCGGCCGCCTGCTCGGGCGTGAGCATAGAGGGGTACTCTGTCGTTGCGGCGTCAATGACACAGTCGGAGCGGATAATAGTCGGCGTCAGTCTGTGGTGCGCTCCACGAAACAGAGCGGCTTTCCTGGACTTCTACGGACAAGTCCTCTATGGTATGCCGCTTGCAGGGCAGTCCAGCGAACCAGCGACAGAAGAGTGCGACATCATCCTGTCTCGTTATCTGATACTTGAGCTGGACAACGGCGTTGCCGAGTGCGTCTCCGCAAGCACCGACATGCCGGACTTGTGGGGATACATGTCCATGTTCTCAGCGGACAGCTACGAGAGCTTCCTTGCCGGGCTTGACAGCTCGGGAGACGGGGCGAAACAGACGGTTGCGCGCGCCAATTACAGCGAGCTCGACGAGCTCTCCAGCGAGAGTTGGATGGCCCTGCTGGAGGCGCTGGACAGCGTCGCCATAGACGAAAACGGCGACGGCGACCAACTCATACGCGACCTCTACGCCATGCATGCCGCTGTGAATTCGGACGGCGCTTACGCCGAATGGCTGGGCGGGATACTCTCCGAACAGCGTGAGCACGACGAGGCCTCGTTTACGCTGGCGCTTGAGAGCTTCAGCGCGGAAGAGCAGCAGGTGATACTCACGCTGGCGGCTCCTCTGACGTAAAACAAAAACCAGCCTGGACAAAACCGTCCAGGCTGTTTCATTTTATCAGCTTTGTCAGCGCTTTCTCGTCCGCCGTGGGGCATAAATCCCGCAGCCGGGCCAGGAGGCGCGCTCTGCTCTCTGAAGGCGGGCGCGAGTACGCCGCGCGCGGCAGCGCTTCGCCCAGAAAGCTTTCCGTTATGGCGTAGCGCGCCAGTCCCCAGCCGTATGGCTGCCCGTGCTTGTCGCGCGGATATTCAAAGCCGCAGACCGTGATATAAGTCTGCATCTGCAGCCGGGTAAGGCAGGTTTCAAAGCCCTTCTCGACGCCGGAGGCGCGCCGCAGTTCGCGCGTGAGCAAGGGGCCGTTTTGTGCGAGCGCGTCCATAATCTGCTTGTCGCGGTAGTTGGCGAGGCCGTCCTCCCAGCGCGCGTCGAAGTCATAGCCGTCGCGCCTGTAGTTGGCGAGGTCGGGGTAATATTCCCGGGAGCAGAAGCCCGCCTTACCTGCAAACAGCTTGCCGTATGCCACGCTGCCGCGCCTGGCGACCTCCATGCGCCATTCCCACGGCCCGTCAACATCACCGGCAAACCAATATCTGGACGGCGTAAGCTCTTCGACCGAGAAGCCCGGCACACCGCAGTAGAAGAACGGCAGCAGTCCGTATCTATCTGCCGCACGCTCCAGGCTGTTTGCGTCTGTTAACTCAAAATCTATGATTTCTCGCAACAACTGCTGTTACTCCCCATGCTCGTGTACCCCGGCACAGTCAGGGCAGGTTATCTCCACAAGCTCTTCAATGACATGATGCAGCAGTCTGGCCTGCTGCGTATCCGCCGCCTTGTAGTACACCTCTTTGCCGACCCGGCGCGAGGTTATAAGGCCGCCGTTTTTCAGCTGCCTCAGATGGTGGGACACGGCGGGGGAGGACATGTCTACGATGGCCGAAATGTTTATGACGCACTCTTCGCAGTGGCAGAGCAGCCAGAAAATGCGTATGCGGCTTGTGTCATCCATCAGCTTAAAAACATCAGCAACTACCTGAAAGGCCTCTCCCTTAGGCATATGCTCTACTACATGGGAAACGTCTCCGCCGTGGTCATGCGGCAGATTCGGGTAAGACATATGCACTCCTCCTGATTAAATAGTAATTTAATGATATCACAGGTATCTTAAAAAGACAAACAGGAAATTTCCCCTCGTTTTTTCTCACAAAGCCCTTGACAACTGCGTAGGATATGGTATACTTCAATTACACAATTAAACAATCGTTTAATTCAAACGCCAAAATATTTTGCTTCAAGGAGCTGTTAAAGATGAAGAAGAGCTACAAAATCGATGTCGACTGCGCCAACTGCGCCAATAAGATGGAGATTGCGGCCAAGGCAACTCCGGGCGTCAAGGACGCCGTCGTGAACTTCATGACGCTGAAGATGAACGTGGAATTCGACGAGGGCGCCGACCACAAAGCGGTCATGCAGGACGTGCTCAAGGCCTGCAAAAGGGTCGAAAGCGACTGCGAAATCTTCATCTGACGGCAACGGGCGGGCGTCTTGCCCGCCCTAAAATACGGGAAGGGGGATGCGGAATATGAATCGCAAGCAGAAGAAAATGCTCTCGCGCATTATTATCTCCGCCGCGCTGCTTATAGCGCTGAACTTCGTACCTGTCGAGGGCTGGCTCAGGTTTCTGTGCTACATGGCGCCATACCTGGTCATAGGCTACGACATACTCATAAAGGCGGGCAAGGGCATAGCCCACCGGCAGATAACCGACGAGAATTTCCTCATGGCCGTGGCGACAGTGGGCGCGATAGCGCTTGCTCTCTATGAGGGAAGCGGCGACTACACTGAGGCAATCGCGGTCATGCTGTTCTACCAGATAGGCGAGTGGTTCCAGAGCTACGCCGTAGGCAAGTCCCGCCGCAACATTTCCGAGCTCATGGACATCCGTCCGGACTACGCCAACATCGAGGTCGACGGCAAGCTTGAAAAGGTAGACCCCGACGAGGTGGAGGTCGGCACGAAGATCGTTGTGCAGCCGGGCGAGAAGGTGCCGATAGACGGAGTAATCGTCGAGGGCGAGAGCACGCTGAACACTGCCGCACTTACCGGAGAGAGCTTGCCGCGCGACGCCAAGGCGGGTGACGAGATAATCTCAGGCTGCATCAACATGACCGGCCTTTTGAAGATTCGCACTACTAAGGAGTTTGGCGAGAGCACGGTAAGCAAGATACTGGACCTCGTTGAGAATGCCTCCAGCCGCAAGAGCCGCAGCGAGGCCTTTATCAGCCGCTTTGCCCGCGTTTACACACCGGCTGTCTGCGGCAGCGCGCTGCTGCTGGCCGTCGTCCCGCCTCTGGTGCGGATACTCGGGATGGATATGTCCGGCGACTGGGGGACTTGGATTTACCGTGCGCTGACCTTCCTCGTGGCGAGCTGCCCCTGCGCGCTGGTTATCAGCATCCCGCTGAGCTTCTTCGCCGGTATCGGCGGGGCCAGCAAGGAGGGCGTGCTCGTCAAGGGTTCCAACTACCTGGAAACACTCAGCCAGACGCGCATAGTGGTATTTGACAAGACCGGAACGCTGACCAAGGGAGTGTTCGAGGTCAACGGTATACACCACAGCCCTTACGATGACGCGACGCTTGTTGAGTACGCTGCGCTCGCCGAGAGCGCGAGCTCTCATCCCATAAGCAAGAGCCTTCAGGCGGCCTACGGCAGGGAGATAGACCGAAGCCGCGTTTCCAACATCAAGGAACTCAGCGGCCAGGGCGTAATTGCAACGGTAGATGGACACGCAGTCGCAGCCGGCAACGACAAGCTCATGGACAGCTTGGATGTCAACTACATCGAGTGCCACAGCGTGGGCACGATAATACACATGGCCATCGACGGTGAATACGCCGGGCACATCGTCATATCCGACGTGGAGAAGCCCGACGCGCGCGAGGCCGTTGCCGCACTCAAGAAATGCGGTGTGCGCGAGACAGTCATGCTCACCGGCGACTCTAAAAAGGTTGCCGACGCCGTGGCACGCGACCTCGGCATCGACAAGGTGTACAGCGAGCTGCTGCCTGCCGGTAAGGTTGAAAAGGTGGAAGAGCTGATAGGCAGTAAGGATGTCAAGTCGAAGCTCGCCTTTGTGGGCGACGGCATCAATGACGCGCCTGTGCTCTCGCGCGCGGATATCGGCATAGCTATGGGCGCCATGGGCTCTGACGCCGCCATAGAAGCGGCCGACGTGGTGCTCATGGACGACGATCCGATGAAGATAGCCAAGGCGATAAAGATTTCCCGCAAGTGCCTGCGTATTGTCTATCAGAACATCGTGTTTGCCATCGGCATCAAGCTGGCTTGCCTTGTGCTCGTAGCCTTCGGCGCTGCAAATATGTGGCTTGCAATCTTCGCCGACGTGGGAGTCATGATACTCGCCGTACTCAACGCAATAAGGGCGATGTTCACCAAAAACGTCTGAAAATGTTGACGCCCCGGCCGCTTGTGTGATAGAGTGGCCGGGGTGATTCTATGCCTTTTGAGCTCTCGGTACTGAAAAGCAATCTGCGCGTTTCGGGCTTGAATGTAAACTATACGGACGAGACCGGCTCAACTAACGCCGACCTCATCAACGACGTTTCCGCGGCGTCTGGCTCTGTCATGATAGCCGGAAAACAGAACGCGGGACGCGGACGCATGCAGCGCGCTTTTGCCTCGCCGGACGGCGGGCTGTATATGAGTGTTCTCTTTAGGAATATCCGCGCAGAGGACGCGCTTGCTTTCACGCCGCGCGCGGCCGTGGCGGTCGCGTTGGCGATTGAGCGGATATCCGGCCGCCGCACGGGCATCAAATGGGTAAACGATGTCCTCATAGAAGGCAGGAAGGTCTGCGGTATCCTGGCTGAAGCCGTGACGCGCCGTACAATGGACATGGTGCTTGGAATCGGCGTGAACGTCGCGGAGCCGGAGGGTGGTTTCCCGGAGGAACTGCGCGGCATAGCCGGGGCTGTGTTCAAAAACCCGCCGGAGTTTTCCCGGGAAAAACTGGCTGCCTGTATATTAAACTCTCTCTTTGACGACGGGCTCGACGTGTACAGCGAGTACGTCAGCCGCAGTGTTGTAATTGGACGCAACATAACGGTGCACCGCGCCGGTGGGTCTTACGCGGCGAAGGCGCTGGAGATTGACCGTGACTACCGCTTGATAATAGAGCGCGACGGGCGCTGTGAGGCGCTCAATTCCGGTGAAGTTAGTATACGTCTGTGAAAAACCTCGGAGCTTGAGCCGCTCCGGGGTTTTCACGCTATATCAACAGCAGCGGCTTGACGGTGCGCTAAAAGCAGCCGGTGAGCTCGGACTCCCTGCGGCACAGTAAAATACATTATATATTCGCAATAGAAATTGTGAGCACAGAGGTATGATGCTGTTGAATAATTTGAGTAAATAAGCCGCGCCTTATCTGTTGGGCCGTCAATATGCAAAATACAGTTGACAAATGTAGCTTAGCATGCTAGAGTGAAGCTGAAAGCTACGAATGTAAACTAGGGGGTGCTGCATCATGCAGAGGGAAGAGAGAGGTATATCCGCAGCCGAGCTCGAAGTGATGCGAGTGCTCTGGTCGGCGGGCAAGCCGCTGAATATAACTGATATACGCTTGGGCCTTGAGGGCACAGGATGGGAGGCGTCCACTATAAAGACGCTTGTGGCGCGGCTTGTCAAGAAGGGTGAACTGAAACAGGAAAAGCGGGAGGTATATTACTATTTGCCCACCGTGTCGCGCGAGGAATACGGCTCCGTAGAGGTCAGACGCCTGGCGGAGAAGGTTTACGGCGGTGGGCTGACAAAGCTGGTGGCAAGTTTTGTCGAGGGAGGCGAGTTCTCAGAGAGCGAGCTTGACGAGCTTCGCGCCATCCTTGACCGGGCTGGGGAGGGAAAAACATGAAGGAAGTGCTTATAACCTCAAGCGTGCTCATAGCTGCCATAGTTGTAATACGCGCCGTATTGAAAAAACGGGTGTCGTCGCGCCTGATTTACGCGCTCTGGCTCGTAGCGGCACTGAGGCTGATGCTGCCGTTTTCACTGGCGCCGAGCCCGGTCAGCGTCATGAACGCCGCACCGGAGGCGATAAGCGCCTTGGTGGTGGACGCGGAGGATTCCGGCGTCACGCCGGGCGAGGCAGAGTTGGCGTCGGATCCTGCGCCCGTAGTGAATCCGGGTCCTGTATCCGAGCCCGCGACGGACGTACAGAGCCCGGCACAGGACAGCGCGCAGAACGTGCCGGAACCCGTCAGAGCCGGGTTTGACATAGACTGGGCGGCGCTGCTGCCGGTAATCTGGTTGGCCGGTTCGGTGCTGTGCGCTGCATACATGCTCATTGTAAACGGCGCAATGTATTTCAGGCTGCGCGGGAACAGAAGGCGGGTGGAAGTGGACAGTCCGCTCAGGGTGTATCTGGTTGAGAAGATACCTTCGCCATGCCTGTTCGGCTTTGCGCGTCCTGCAATCTATTTGACCAGCGCAGCGCTGGAGAGTGACGAGCGCACACACATGGTTGTACTGCACGAGGAGACGCACTACCGTCACGGCGACCACATCTGGTCGCTGCTGAGATGTGTATTGCTGTGCGCCTACTGGTTTGACCCGCTTGTATGGCTTGCGGCCTATCTTTCAAGGCGAGATGCCGAGCTCGCATGCGACGAGAGCTGTGTCAAGGCCCTTGGCCATGACAGACGCATTGATTACGGTCAGGCCTTGGTTGACCAGATAGGCCGCGCACGGCTCGCCGGCGGAATTTTGCGTACGGCGACAACCATGTCCGGCAGCAAGCGCGCGATAAAAGAGCGAGTGACGCGCATAGTGAAGGCTCCAAGGACGCGCACGGCGGCTGTAGTGCTGATAATAGCTCTCGTCGGCGTCGTCAGCGCCTGCACCTTTACGGGGGCGCAGACTTCGCCGGAAGCCAGCTTGAACCCTGGCGAGCCGCTGACGAACGCCACGGCATATGCCCGCCTTGCCGACGGCAGCATGTACGACGTGACACAGACACACAGCTTCGAGTACGACGCAGATACAGGCGAGACGGTGCTCAGGTATACCGATGGGCAGACGGTGGATTTTTCGCTTCCCGCGAATTTGGCCTCGCCGTATGTCTTTATGAGCGACACCGTAGCCGCAGTGAGTTTCGTTGACAGTGAGGGCAACCTGAGAGTCATGCTCAGCCGCAACCGGGGCGAGGACTGGACGGAGCAGACCGTGGCCTCGGGCCTTGAGAGCGACACTGTGACGTTCATAGGCTTTTCCAATGTCAGCGACGGCTGGCTCTTGTGGGAGGGATACCACAACACAGGCACTATTGTTCATGAAACTGACGATTTCGGCAACGTAACGACATACGAGGACGTAGAGTACCGCACTAAAAGCTACATTACGAACGACGGCGGCGAGAGCTGGACGGAGACGTGGATGAACAGGGCGAGAGGAAGCGTCACGGGCATGGCCGTCGTGGACGGCACGGCGTATATAGGCGTCACCGGGGATGGAAGCATGGCGTATTCCTATTACACAGGCTCCGGAGAGGGCTACGATGGCCTGCTTCCAAAGCTGCTTGGCTCTAATGAAGGCATGGCGCCCGACACCGAATTCACGTCGACCCTGTCGCCGGTAATCAGCGATGGTAGCGTGGTTCTGCCGTACCTCATGCCGGACGGGGGTGTAGTGAACAGGGAAATGGATATAGTTCACGGAGGGCTTGCAGTGCCAGAGACGCTTGCCGATGTGGATGGTATCCTCGAGCTGCCTTGTGGTGTGAACATAGCTCCCGCTACAGAAGAACTGCTGTCCAAGCTGCGAGGGCCGGTGACGTTCGGCGAAATAGGGGAGGGTCAGACCGCCCTCGTCGCGTTCACCGATGACTCGAGGCCGGAAAACTACGCGCTGCGCGTAGTGCGCCTCAGCGGGGATATAACCTGGCTGCGTCCGGAGGACTTCTCTTCACCAGACTCACCTGAAGAAGCGGCTGAAACCGTTTTTTATGGTGGCTCGGATGTAATTAACTTTGACAAATACACCGCCCTGGTGTTTGGAGCGGCGTTCGATGAAAACGGCCAATCCGACATCGGCGTGATCGTAGAAAATTCGATTTGGGACGCGCAACTTTTCCGCCTGGACATGTCAGGCGGCGAGCTCACGGCGACTCAGGCCGGGCTGGGCGTGGACGTGGATTCGCCCACGGCTGCGAAGTCCGACGACGGCCTTGTCATCGTCGACTACGCGGACAGCGCCACCGCCGAGGTGTACACATCCGTGCAGACTGTCGATACGGCAAACGGGGCGGGAACTGAACAGTTCGTGCTCTGTGCGCGGCATGATTTCAGCAACTTTTACATAGTCGGGCTGGACTACAGTGCCGGCGCAATGTGGCCGTTAGAGGGAGAAAACATAGCCGGTATAGGCGAGCTGCTGGCCGGACAGTGCGTCACGATAGAGGCGGAGAGCTCGGGCGGCTTCGGCATTGTCTACACCGACCAGGAGAGCCGCATTCACAGGTATTATGTATCTGTGGACGGCACAGGCGCGATAGAATTTTGCGAACTTGCGCGCAGCTCGCAGCTGGCGGAGATAGCAGCGGGCGCACTCTATGCGCGGCAATACCCTGTTTCTGCTGTTTCGGAACTTGAGGAAATGCCCGATGTAACCGTTATTTCTTCCGCGCGGGAGGAATCCTCCTGCTGCGCTCTTCTCACTACTCCGCTCGATGAGCTGACTGTCAGCGTCAGCTACGCCCGCGGCCGCGCCGACGGCGCGACGACCTACGGCGGGGAAGGCGGTGGCCGGTATGTGCTGACCCCGGACAGCGCGCTCGCAATTTATGTTCAGGAAAACAGCGTCAACGTGACGCTGAGCTTAGACGTTGACGGGCGCACGGAGACCTACGGCCTCTACACCGGCGAGGACGGAGCCCTGCGCGTCTCCACGCTGACTGAGCCCGGTGACACTGGCCACGGCATAGCCGTCACGCAGGTGGCGGACCCTGCTGCCTACGTCGGAGGATACGATGCCGTAAACGAGTACGGCGATGCGAGCAACGTACTGATAACGGCGCTGGATTTCTACGGCGAGGTGTCTGATTTAGAGGTATTCAGAACTGTGCTCGATGAGATCACGTTTACCTTCTCGCGCGGCGAGACAGTATACACGAATGCGGCGCCGGACAGACCGCTGCTCATCTGGAATCCCGTTGTCGGTGGTATAAGAACCTGCGAATACGGCTTTTCTTTCACGGACGCAGAGGGGAATGAGCACGAATACCTGATAAATTTCGCCGCCGCTACTATGCTCGTTAACGGCATGGTGAACGTGTATCCAATTGAGTGATTAGGGTTTATACCTACGCAGCGCATGAACCTGCAGGTGAGCGCGCCCGGTTTTGGGCGCGCTTTTTTATTTTTCTCTCGACGAATAGCCCTCTTTCTGTTATGCTAAACTAAAAAAGCAAAACCGCTCTTTTGGAGGCACTATGAACGTATTCGATATAATCGGCCCGGTTATGATAGGGCCGTCCAGCTCGCACACCGCAGGAGCCGTCAGGCTGGGACGTGTGGCGCACAAGCTGTTGGGAGTTGACGCCGTGAAGGCGCATATAGAGCTCACCGGCTCCTTCGCCCAGACATATAGAGGGCATGGCACGGATAAGGCCCTGGTTGCCGGGATAATGGGTATGGACTCTGATGACGAGAGGATACGCCGTTCCCTGGAGCTCGCCGTGGAGCACGGCCTCGAGGTTGAATTCAAGGAGACAAACATCCCCAACGCACATCCGAACACCGCCCGCATAACCCTGACTGGAAAAAACGGAGAAAGCGCGGTGGTTCAGGGCGCGTCTGTCGGAGGAGGGAATATACTTATCACGGCCATAAACGGCATGGACGTTTCCTTTACGGGCCAGTACAACACTATACTGGTCCGGCACCTGGACAAACCGGGGGCTATTGCCGCCGTCACGCAGTTCATTGCCGGTTCAGGCATGAACATCGGCAACTTCCGCCTCTCACGCGAGCGGCGCGGGGGAGAGGCGCTTATGACCATCGAGGTCGACGGAGACGTATCCGACAAGACTATGAGCGCGCTGAACGCGCTTGAGCCCGTACAGAAGGCAATGCTTATACGGGCAATGTGAGGTGTAAGGCATGCTGGAATACAAATCTATAGCGGAACTTGTAGAGGCGGCCAAGTCCGCCGGAAAGAAGATATCCGAGGTGGTGCTGAGCGACCAGGCGGAGCAGCTCGAGCTTGGGCGCGAAGAGCTCTACCGCCGCATGGATGAGCGCCTTTCCGTCATGGAGGACTCGGTCAGGGCGGGGATGAACCCGGAGCTGCGTTCCACATCGGGCCTGACCGGCGGCGATGCGGCTAAAATGTTCGATTACGCCTCGCATGGCGGCATCTGCGGGGGATTTGTCAACCGCGCAATTGCCAGGGCGCTTGCCGTGAGCGAAAACAATGCCGCGATGGGCAAAATTGTCGCCGCGCCGACCGCGGGCTCCTGCGGCATACTGCCGGGCACGGTGGTGTCGCTGTTGTCGGAGGGACGCTGCTCGCGCGAGGACGCCGTGATGTCCATGTTTACGGCGGGAGCCTTCGGAATGGTCATAGCGTCCAAGGCCACAATAGCCGGAGCTGAGGGCGGATGCCAGGCCGAGTGCGGCAGCGCATCAGCAATGGCTGCTGCGGCGCTGGTGGAAATAATGGGCGGTGCGCCGGAGCAGTGCGCCGATGCCTGCGCAATGGCAATAAAGAACCAGCTCGGCCTGGTTTGTGACCCTGTGGCGGGGCTGGTGGAGATACCGTGCATAAAGCGGAACGTGTCGGGCGTCGCTATTGCGTTCAGCTCGGCGGAGATGGCGCTCGCCGGTGTGGAGAGCAAGATACCTGTGGACGAGTGTATTGACGCCATGAGGGAGGTCGGCTGCTCAATCCCAAATGCGCTCAGGGAGACGGCAAAAGGCGGACTTGCCGCAACGCCGACGGGAGAGCGCCTGCGCGAGCAGGTTTTCGGCCCTAAAAAGTGAATTTTACGCCCCGGCCTTCGGACAGGTGCTCATAAGAAAGTAATTTGAAAAAATTACGATTCGGACATCTGTCAGACAGGATTGGGCAACGAAGAAATACGCCGTATTCAGCGGATTTTGCTGGATACGGCGTATTTTCTTGCCTATTTACGTTTCCGTTTGCCTTTTCCGTGTGTTGTATTGCCCTTGCCCCGCTGGCTTATTGGGCTTTTCATGTGCTTGGACAGACGCAGCACTTCAATCAGATTGACGAACTGTTCTTTGGTGATCGCATCGTAGTCAATGCCAAATGTCACCAGAAAAGCCCGCGCCTTCTTTTCGTCACTGCTGCCTTCAAAGTTCATAGCCGCTTGTAACTGCTGCTGCACTTGTGCAGCGGCGGATGGCTCGTCGGCTGTTGTGCTATCGGTCTTGTGGGCTTCCCGAATATCGCGGAGTATCCCTGTCAGGTCATCCGCAACCACATGGCCGAAATATTCTTCCTCTGGCACCTGTGCCAGTTCCAGGGTGCGGAGGTAGAGATCATTCGTGCTATCTTCTCGCTTTGCCAGCACCATTTGACGCACGGCTTCCAGCACGGCGTTCAAGTCGTTGATCCGCATATCTGCGATGCGGTCAACATAGATTTCTGCGTCCAGTATCAAGCGCTGAAAATCTTTGTGGCAGATCAGCTCCGACAGCAGCCGGTGGTTGAACTGTCCCTTTTCTAATACTTCAATCGCATCGTCACCCAAATGTAGAGCGTCCAGCTCTGTGTTTGGGTGATTTTTTATTTCTGTCAATCCCATCAGGTAATCGGCGGACACCCCGTAGAACTTTGCCAGCGCCGCGATGCTGAACGGGCTGATGTCCTTGAAATCGTCCGCCTCATATTTGCCGAGGGCAGCACGGGAAATCCCCGTCGCCTCGGAAAGCTGTTCCAGCGTCAGGCCGCGCTCGGTCCGCAAATCTTTGAGCCGTTCCGGGATCGTCAGTTTGATATTCATATCCGTGCCCCCCTCTCCTTCTGCTTTCTATTATAGCACAGATTTCTATAAGCGTGGAAATTTCTGCTTTTCGCACCCACTTTCCAACCTCTTGGATATACGGGAACAGGCCCGATTTTTCGTTAAACTGTACTTGTCGGGAGACGACAGCACCTTGAAAATTACATGACCGTCCGAATGGGATACCCCCGGCAGGGGAAGCAGCGCCATGACCCCATGTGTTTGAAAACACGGGAGAGCGTGCCAATGCCGGAATACGCCGCTGAAAAGGCAGGGGCAGGAACGGCATTCGGGGAGAACGGCAAAATGCGGCGATATTTTCAAAGGAAGTGAAAACAGCGAAAAATCTGGCGTTTTCACATTGATAACGCCATCAAAGAACGATACGCCAGGCAGTGATGCGAGTACGCTGTCCGGCGTACAACTTTCCTACTCCGCGAAAAGCCATGCGGAACAGTGAGAACGAAACCTGCCACTTGTGAACAGGGCTTCGCAGGCGGCGGAGAAAACCGATACCCGCAGGCTATCATCCATCGCTTGATGATGAAGGCAAGTACACTCATCAGCGCACCGGCTTCATCATTGGGCGAACGAAAAAAGGAGGACAAAACCATGAGAAACAAAGATATTTACCGAAATGAGATCAAGTCCTATATCATCCGGGCTGGCATGACCATGAGTGAAGCCGTGGAAATCCTGGCCGATGAATACGGTTGGAGCAGTAGCGTCCCGAACCTGTCCGACAAACTGAAGCGCGGCAGCTTGCGCTATGGCGAGGCGGTGGAGCTGGCCGATGTGCTGGGGTATGACATTGTTTGGCAAAAGCGCCGGGAGGTGAGATAAATCGCTGGAATTACTTACGGATATATCCGGGTCAGCAGCAAAGACCAGAACGAGGACCGGCAGCGCATCGCGTTGCAGGAGCTTGCCGTGCCGGAGAAAAACATTTACATGGACAAGCAGTCTGGCAAAGACTTTGACCGGCCCCAGTACAAACGCCTGCTGCGGAAAATGAAAAAAGACGATCTGCTCTATATCAAGAGCATCGACCGTCTGGGGCGCAACTATGCGGAAATCTTGGAACAGTGGCGGATACTGACGAAAGAGAAAGGCATCGACATCATAGTGCTGGATATGCCACTGCTGGATACCCGCCGGGGCAAAGACCTGATGGGCACGTTTTTATCTGACATCGTCTTGCAGGTGCTTTCCTTTGTGGCGGAGAACGAGCGCACTAACATCCGCCAGCGGCAGGCCGAGGGCATTACCGCCGCAAAGGCACGGGGCGTTCGCTTTGGGCGGCCGCCAAAGCCGTTGCCTGCTGGTTTTCACAGCGCCTATCAACGCTGGAAAGCCGGGAAGATCACCGGCACAGCCGCGGCTAAAGAATGCGGGATGCCGCTGTCCACATTCCGCTACCGGGCAGAAATTTACGAAAAAGCCAAGTTGTTGTAAGCGCCCGATTTTACAGAAAGGTGTACTTTCTCGCATCGGAGGATGGATGCTGAAAGCGTTCGTTTAACAGCGAAGTCGTTCACAATTCCGTGCTGGAAATCCGCATGAATCCGTGGTAAAATAAAATTATTTGAAAAATACCGATTTTACAGGAAGGTACACCTTTTGGCAAAAGATCCCCGTGCCTTCTGACTTTGAAAAGGAGGCGCGGAGATGGCCGAAAAACAGGTCAAATCCAAACAGCGCGTGGCCGACCACGGCGAGGTATTCACTGCCGAGCGGGAGGTCAAGGCCATGTGCGATCTGGTCAAGCCGGAGACCGAGCGCATCGACTCCCGCTTTTTGGAGCCAGCCTGCGGCGAGGGGGCGTTTTTGACCGAAATCCTTCGTCGCAAGCTGGCAGTGGTCAAGCGGCAGTACGGCAAAAGCCCGGCGGACTACGAAAAATACTCCGTCATCGCCATCACCAGCCTGTATGGTGTGGATATTTTGGAGGACAACGCCGAAATCTGCCGCCAAAAACTGTTTGAAATATGGGACGCCGAATATACAGCCAACGCCAAAAGCCAAGCCAACGACCAGTGCCGCGAAACCGTCAAATTCATCCTGCGCAAGAACATTTTGTGCGGCGATGCACTGACTCTGCGGCAGGCGGACGGTAGCCCCATCGTGTTTGCCGAGTGGAGCCTTGTCACCGGCAATTTGGTCAAGCGCCGGGATTACGAGCTGAGCCAGCTGCTGGAAGGTCATGAAGAACAGATGAGCCTGGACATGGTCGGCTGGCAGTATGACGAGGAAGTGCAGGCGTTTATCCCCGCCCCGGTGCGGGAGTATCCGCCCACAGATTACAGGAGGTTGGCCGACTATGAGTAACGATCTGTACACGTCTACTTATAACCCGGATGTTTTGTCCTGCATTGCCAACCTCTCCAACGATGAGGTTTTCACCCCGCCGGAGGTAGCCAACGCCATGCTGGACCTGCTGCCGCAGGAGCTATTCCGCGACCCGAACACAAAATTTCTCGACCCGGCCTGCAAGTCCGGCGTGTTTTTGCGGGAGACTGCCAAGCGGCTGCTGGTGGGGCTGGAGGACCAAATCCCCGATTTGCAGCAGCGGGTGGACCATATCTTTCACAAGCAGCTTTACGGCATTGCCATCACTGAGCTGACCAGTTTGCTGGGGCGGCGGAGCGTGTACTGCTCGAAATACCCCAACAGCAAATACTCGGTTTCCCGCTTTGAAGATGTGCAGGGTAATATCCGATTTAAGAACATACAGCACGTGTGGAAGAACGGCAAATGCGTCTTTTGCGGCGCGTCCGAGCAGGAATACGGCGCTGCCAAACGTGGCGATGGGCTGGAAACCCACGCCTACGAGTTTATCCACACGACCCGGCCGGAGGAAATTTTCAAGATGAAGTTTGATGTGATTATTGGGAACCCACCGTATCAGTTGAGTGATGGTGGGAACAGCGCAAGTGCAACACCAATATATCAGCTTTTTGTTGAGCAAGCAAAGAAACTGAATCCACGTTACCTATCGTTGATTATTCCTGCGCGATGGTTTACCGGTGGTCGTGGGTTGGATACTTTCAGAAACACAATGCTACATGATAACCGGATAAGAGTAATTCACGATTATCCGAATGCATCCGATTGCTTTCCCGGTGTAGAAATAAAAGGCGGTGTGTGTTATTTTTTATGGAATCGCGACAGTCACGGGCTATGCAAAGTTTTTTCACATAATGAAAGTAATATTGAAATATCAGAACGACCGCTTTTAGAAGAGGGTATGGAAACCTTTATTAGAAACGACACTCAAATATCAATACTACACAAAGTGCGCGCACAGAAAGAAAATAGTTTTTCAAAATGGCTTAATGCTGGACGATTTTATGGCTTCCATACAAAAGTTGAATGGGCCAAAAAAGATGGACATGGTCGTATACAGACTGCGGACGGGAAAGATTTTATTCCTATGACGAGTAAGCCAATATACGCTGATGATGTTAAGGTTTATATCCATGGTGGCGAATGTTACGTTGAGAAAAACTCAGTTCCTAAAAATAATAACGCTGTTAATGAATATAAAGTGATTATCCCGCGATCAGGAAATCCTGGTGGTTCTATCGTAGGAAAACCAAAATTGAGCGAACCGAACTCTTGTAGCTCCAATACTTATGTTGTTGTACTTCCTCCCGAAAGTGGCCTAAACGCAGAATCCGCAAGTAATATCATGGATTATATTAAGACAAAGTTTTTTCGCTTCTTAGTTGCTATAAAGACCTCAACGCAAGATATGCCTCCCAAAGCATACGAGTTTGTACCTCTACAAGATTTCTCAAAAAAGTGGACAGATCAAATGCTGTATAAAAAATACGGGCTTGCTCAACAAGAAATTCAAGTAATTGAGAATTCTATACCAGCTATGGAATGAAGGGGGTGATAGTAGATGTTAAAGGCAACATTTTTCCCCCAACGCCCTGCCACCCACCCGATGATCTACGCCTACGAGGACACCAACCCCCAGTACCGCGGTCTGCTGAAAGTTGGCTACACCACCGTGGATGTGGACCGGCGCGTGGCGCAGCAGTACCCCACCAAGCGGCCGGACGGCAGCGTGCCCTACCGCATTGTGCTGCGGGAGAGCGCTATGTACCCGGACGGCAGCTGCTTTAATGACCACGATGTCCACCGCGTGCTAGAACGCAAGGGCGTGCAGCGCGTGGGCGGTGAGTGGTTCCGTTGCACGGTGCAGGACGTACAGGCCGCCATTGTGGCCGTGCGCAACCACACCGACAATGTGGAGAACCGCACGCAAACTTTCTCCATGCGCCCGGAGCAGGAGGAAGCCGTCAACCGCACCATCGCTTACTATCGCTCCGCCTACGAGGAAGGCTCCAACCGCACGCCCAAGTTTTTGTGGAACGCCAAGATGCGGTTTGGCAAAACCTTTGCCTCCTACGAGCTGGCGAAAAAGATGGGCTTCAAGCGAGTTCTGATCCTGACTTTCAAGCCCGCCGTGCAGACCGCCTGGCGCGAGGACCTGATGTCCCATGTGGATTTTGAGGGCTGGCAGTTTATCTCCCGCGATGCAAACAATTTGCAGGACACCATCAACGACCAGTACCAGCGGGCGGACAAAAATCGGCCCATCGTCTGCTTTGGTTCGTTCCAGGATTTTCTCGGCGTCAACAAAGAGACCGGCGGCATCAAGGCCAACAATGAATGGGTACATACCACCAACTGGGACCTGGTCATCTTTGACGAGTACCACTTTGGTGCCTGGAAAGAAAACGCCCGTAAGTTGTTTGAGCAGGACGAGGACAGCTACGACGAGGACCTGAGCAAATACGACCGCGGCAACGCCTACGATGAAACCTGGCTGCCCATCACCACCACCTACTATCTGTATCTGTCCGGCACGCCGTTCCGGGCGCTGAACTCCGGCGAGTTTATCGAGGAACAGATCTATAACTGGACCTACTCGGACGAGCAGCGAGCCAAAGAAAACTGGGTAGGCGAGGATAACCCCTACGCCGCCCTGCCCCGCATGGTCATGCTGACCTACAAAATCCCGGACAGCATCCAGCAGATCGCCAAGCAGGGAGAGTTTGACGAGTTTGACCTGAATGCCTTTTTCTCGGCCGAGGGCAAGGGCAAAGATGCCCATTTTATCTATGAAGATTACGTGCAGAAATGGCTGGACCTGATCCGCGGCTCTTATTTGGAGACCACCGTGGACGAGCTAAAGCTGGGGGCCGAAAAACCGCCCATGCCCTTCTCGGACACGCGCCTGCTGAACGTGCTGAACCATACGCTGTGGTTTTTGCCCAATGTGGCCTCCTGCTATGCAATGGCCAACCTGCTGGAACAGCGCCAAAACGCCTTTTACCACGACTATACGGTCAATGTCTGTGCCGGTACCGAGGCGGGCATCGGCGTCAAAGCCGTGGAGCCGGTGCGGCGGTCTATGGGCAACCCGCTCTCCACCAAAACCATCACCCTCTCCTGTGGCAAGCTGACCACCGGTGTGACCATCAAGCCGTGGACCGGCATTTTTATGCTGCGCAACCTGTCCAGCCCGGAGACCTATTTCCAGGCAGCGTTCCGCGTGCAAAGCCCCTGGGAAATTACAGATGATAGCGGCAAGAAGCAGATCATCAAAAAAGAGTGCTATGTCTTTGACTTTGCCCTGGACCGGGCGCTGAAGCAAATTTCCGATTACAGCTGCCGCCTGAATGTGGGCGAGAGCAACCCGGAAAAGAAAGTCGGCGAATTTATCAACTTCCTGCCGGTGCTAGCCTACGATGGCAGCGCCATGCGGCAGGTCAATGCGGCCGAAATTCTGGACATTGCGATGGCGGGCACCTCCGCCACACTGCTGGCCAAGCGATGGGAATCTGCCTTGCTGGTGAATGTGGACAACGAGACGCTGGCGCGCCTGCTGGCCAACAAAGAGGCGATGGATGCGCTGATGCGGATTGAGGGGTTCCGCAGCTTGAACGACGATATTGAGACGATCATCAACAAGTCGGAAGCCGTCAAGAAGGCGAAAAAAGAGAGCGACAAGCTGACGCCCAAACAAAAGAAAGAGCTTTCGGAGGAAGAAAAAGAGTACAAGTCCAAGCGCAAAATGATCCAGGAGAAGCTGATTAAGTTTGCCACCCGCGTGCCGGTGTTTATGTACCTGACCGACTACCGCGAATACAGCTTGAAGGATGTCATCACCCAGTTGGAGCCGGAGCTGTTCAAAAAGGTGACAGGCCTGAATGTGAAAGACTTTGAACTGCTAGTCTCACTGAATGTGTTCAATGAGGCGTTGATGAATGATGCGGTGTACAAGTTCAAGCGGTACGAGGATGCCAGTCTTTCCTACACCGGCATTGACCGCCATGCGGGCGAGAGCATCGGCCTGTACAGCACCGTGCTGACCCGGCAGGACTACGACATGATGGCCGGGCAGTTGGCCAGCTCAGAGGAAGCGCCCGCCCTTAGCGCAGAGGATGGGCCGGACACACCGTATTTTGGCGCGGACACCACTACGGTGGAAGAAGATGAGGACGAAATACCTGAACCGGAGCCGAAACCCCAGCCAAGCAGGCGTGCAGGACGCAGCCCGGTGGTTACTACGACCATCCGGCGGGATATAGTGCCCCCGGCGCAGCCAACCTACCACCCGGCGTTTGTCCCGCCTGTGCCAGCTGCCCCGGAGCCGCCTAAGGCTGTGCCACAGGTGGATGTCTCCGATATTACGGCAGGTTCCGCTGTGGTACATAAAGCATTTGGCGCAGGTGTTGTGCAGAACATCGACAAAGGCCTGATCACGGTTTCGTTCGGAGGCTTGGAGAAAAAGTTCCAGTTTCCCGGTGCGTTCCAGCAGGGGTTCCTGCGGAAAGCGTGAGGAACCGCCCGATCATCCCTTGGCAACAAGGGCGCACTTCTATACAGGGGCAAGCCCTGTATCGTGCGCTCTGCGAGGCAGACTGCCCGGACAGCAAATGTCCGGGCTGTTTTGCGTCACTGCGTTCCGAACAAGGGGCTGCACCCCTTGCGCCGCTATGCGACTATCCCTGCGCACTACCTGTCAACGGACAGTTCTGCAAAGACAGGTGTTATTTATGGACAAGCACCGGGAAAGCCCGTAGAATCAAGGAATTTACGGTTTGAGCTCTTGCACTTACCCTTGCCTGATGTTATGCTAGAGGCATTAAAACGCTTGAAATCAGTCTGCCCAATATTGCTACACAATATAGAATTGAAGAAGTTCTTGAGGTGTTATTATGATTTTTGAAAGCTTTCCGTGGAAACAAGATTTACGCAGACGTAAAAACCTGATTATCAAATACAATAAGGCAGAGCACTTCAAGAAGAATGATGACGCCACATATACAGTTATCGAAAAGGCAATTTTCTATTCCGCGTTCATCATTCGAAAACTGATTGATTGCGGTGGAAAACTCAGCGACGAAGCTGAAAACTATTCGCTGAAAGTCTTTTCGGTTCAGCCGCTTAAGCCTGTCGATCAGCTCCATCGATGGCCGGAAGAAGATAGTCATGACTGGGAAAACGAGAAAGAAGTTATTGTTGCAGGAAAGAATGTATGCAATTGGCTAATACATTCTTACATGTTTTTCGTTGTATTTAATGAAGACGGAATAATCGATAGCTTCAGCGTAACATCTGATTTTGATCGCAATAAAGTCCTTTATCGTATTCCATTAGATGCTTGGATAGCATATATGGACTATATAGCGTCAGACGATATCGTAGGAATGTCATCTCATTATGATCCAAAAGCTAACGACTATGTTTTCAGCCGCAAAGAACGAGGAAAACGATAGGTTACAAATTATGCACATTAGTTTTCAGGAGAGAAAATGGTTGTATTAAACTTTTACGGCAAAATTGAACCAATTTGTATATCTGAAAAACTTGGATTGTACATAGCCAATCTGCCAAGCGAAGAACACAATGAATGGAGAGGCGCTCTGGCCAATGAGCTCAAACTGGCAGTGAAAGCAGACAAAATCTATCAAGAAAAGATAGGGACGAACTATCCTTGCGGGATAATCAATTTGTATCAAACATTGTTTTCAGATAGGGTCCTTCCAGAAAAGTTTGAACAAGAACACTATATAAAAATTGCAGACCTAATGATCTGCATTTATCAAAATTATGATTACACGGACATGCCCCTTGGTGGGTGGGATACCAATTGCTTTGATGGGCGGTTATGTGAAGAAGACTATTCCGAGAAAATCATAGACTTTATTAACTTCATGGCCTATTCAGACCAAACAGACTATGCAATCCCAAACCCTGTGCCGCAATGGATTTTCTCATCCAACCACGACGAAATTGACCATTGTCGCATTTTCTGGGGTGGTGAGGAAGCTGCTGCGTACATTTTGGCATTGCAGGAGTGGGGAAAACTCTTTGACAGCTTCTTGTGCTCAAGGAATGACTATTTGCTTTTCGATTACTTGGTCAATACCATTCACAAGGATAATGAGTACAATGCGAATCATTTGGTGAAAGCCTTTTCGTTATGCCAGCTTTTTCTCGAAAATCGCAAAGAAAGTGAACTCGACACTAAATTGCCGCAGTTTTTTGAGCCGCTTGATCCAGAAAGCGATACAAAGCGACAGGCTGAACTTTTTAGAAAAATGAGAAACAAAATTGCGCATGGCGATTTCTTAGCCTTTGAGACAGTAGTCGAAACATATGCTTCCGAGTTCATGGATGGGCGGTTCGCTTTTGACTGTTCTGAGTACAGTCGTAAAAACTGGGCTGTGCAGCATGTTTGCTGTGAACTGGACAACGTTATTCGAAAATTGCTGGGTATGCTTTTGTTCAACAGAAGGGAATTGGAGAGAATCAAAAAATCCATCTAAAATATCGAGGTGTTCTAGAACCTAACGAAACATTTATAATATTCAATACAAACTACCCGTTGACAGTAAGTTTGTGAAAACCATCCTGAAGGTTAGCTGTATAATAAGATGAATTAAAAAGCTAAACAACAGTACAGTTTAGAAATAGACCGTTTACCGATCTCCGGTAGGCGGTCTTTTTGTTTTTTACCAATTTTTAAGGAGGCCATGTACCATGCCCAAACAGAAAACCATCCCGGAGTTGGAAGCCGAAATCGCCGCCAAGGAGCGCCAGCTTGCCCAGCTTCAACACAAACAACAGCAGCTGGAAAACCGCCGCAGCTACTACGAGAAAGGCGACCGCCGCAAACGAGCTCATCGCCTCATCACCCGCGGCGCGGCCATCGAAAGCGTGGAGCCGCTGGCAAAGGTTTTGACCGAAACCGAGTTCTACGCCTTTGCGGAAAAAGCACTTACTTTGCCGGAAGTCAAGAGTTTGCTCATGTCCGCCGTCAACGCCCACAACGCCACCGAGCAGAAAGGAAAGGGATAATATATCGCACTGTTCCATTTTCATGTAACGCAGATCAAACGAAGCGCCGGGCAGTCAGTTGTGGCATCTGCCGCCTATCGTTCCGGCGAAAAGCTGCACAGTGAGTATTACGGAGAGGACAGCGACTACACCCGGAAAGGCGGTGTCCTCTGTTCTGAAATCCTGCTGCCGCCCCATGCCCCGCCGGAATATGCAGATCGAGAGACCCTCTGGAACGCCGTAGAGAAGGCCGAGCGCGGGAAGAAAGCCCAGCTTGCATACAGTTTTGACATTGCCTTGCAGAACGAGTTTTCCATACAGGAAAACATCGCCCTTGCAAGGCAGTTTTTGTTGGAGCAGTTTGTGAGCCGTGGCATGGTGGTGGATTTCGCCGCACACCAGCCAGACAGAGATGACGGCGGCATCCAGAACCCGCACTTCCATGTGCTGTGCCCCATCCGGCCCATCTTGCCGGACGGCCGGTGGGGCAGCAAGCAGCGCCGGGAATATGTGCTGGACGAACACGGCGAGCGCATCCGGGATGGAGCCGGAAACTATGTATTCAACGCAGTCCCCACCACTGATTGGGGCAGCCCGGAAACGCTGGAACATTGGCGGAGGGCGTGGGCGGAACTGTGCAATGCCAAATTCACGGAGAAAGGCATGGATTGCCGTATCGACCACCGCAGCTATGAGCGACAGGGTGTGGAGCAGTTACCCACCGTCCACGAAGGCCCCACCGTCAAGGCGATGGAGCAAAAGGGTATCCGTACCGACAAAGGCGACCTCAACCGCTGGATTAGGAAAACTAACGCCATGCTGCGGGAGGCAAAGCAAAAAATCGCATCCCTGCTCGGCTGGCTGAAAGAGGTCAAAGCCGAGCTTTCCGCGCCCCAACCGCCTACTCTGGTAGAACTACTGTCCGCTTACTATGACGACCGTAACAGGGGCGCATACAGCGGCAAGGCAAAAATCGGAAACTTGAAAAAGTTTTCGGAAACCGTCAGTTATTTGGAATCCAAGCAGCTCCGCACCACCGAGGATTTGGACGCGCTGCTGAACTCTATGCAGGAACAGATTGACACGCTGAAAGAATCTGCATCCGGGAAACAGGCCCGCATCAAGGAACTGGACGAGCTGCTCCGCATGGCGGACTACTACCAGCAAGGCAAACCCGTTGCCGACAAGCTGAAAACCATCCGCTTTGAGAAATCTCGTCAGAAATACAATGCAGAGCATGAGAACGTGCTGCGGACATTTTACATGGCTGAGCGCAAGCTGAAAGATCAGTGGGTAGACGGGAAAATCTCCGTCCATGCGTGGCGCAGAGAGAAAGCCAAGCTGGAAACGGAATATCAGATGTTGCAGCAGAAGATCAAGCCCCTGCACACCGATACAAAAAAACTCTGGGCTATCCATTACAGCATCTATCAGGTGCAGCATGAGCAGGAGCGCCAAAACGCCGTTACACGGCAGAAAAAGCAGGAAATCGAACACTAAACCTTACACATTTTCAGGAGGCACTTATGGACAGCAAATTGAAAATCCCACCCGAAATCATAGACGGTCAGGACACGCCGGAAGAATACCATTTTTCCAATCCCGGCCCCACCGACCCGCCGAAGCGCAATTTCTGGATCGGAGAGGACGGACACATCCATGTGAAAAATCTCTCCGCGTTTTGGTTGCCGGAATTCACCTTGCAGAAGGAGATCGGCGGCACCGTTTACACCGTTACTGGCAGCTATGACGGCACGGAGCCACTGAATCGGAAGATGGAGCGCATCATGGCCGAAAAATTCACAGAAAAGATGGAGGACACGGAATGACAAACACCTGGAATCTTGGTACAATAGAAGTAGCCAATCCTGTACTGGCAGTTGCCCCATTGAAGGAGGACGCAGAAATGCAGCGGGCAACTGATAAAATCACGGCTCTCTATTGCCGCCTCTCCCAAGAGGACGCAAACGAGGGCGAGAGTAACTCCATCCAGAACCAAAAGGCCATCCTGCTCCAATATGCAAAGGAGCATCGCTTCCCCAACCCGACTTTCTTTGTGGACGATGGATACAGCGGCACCAACTACGACCGCCCCGGCTTTCAGGCCATGCTGGCCGAAATCGAGGCAGGAAAAGTGGCCGTCTGTTGCACCAAGGACCTATCCAGACTGGGTAGAAATTCATCGCTGACCGGGCTGTATATCAACTTCACGTTTCCAAAGTACGGCGTGCGCTATATCGCCATCAACGATCACTTCGACACCATCGACCCCAACAGCACCGACAACGATGTGGCAGGTATAAAGAACTGGTTCAACGAGTTTTTTGCAAAAGATACCAGCCGCAAAATCCGGGCGGTGCAGAAAGCAAAAGGTGAGCGCGGCGTACCACTGACCACCAATGTCCCGTTTGGGTATCTCAAAGACCCGAATGACAAGACCAGATGGATTGTGGACGAAGCAGCGGCGCAGGTGGTCAAACACATTTTTCGGCTTTGCATGGAAGGCCGCGGGCCGATGCAGATTGCCAAAGTCTTGCAGGAGGAAAAGGTGCTCAACCCCACCGCATATAAACGCAGGGCAGGCATCAAGACCCCCAGCCCGGAGACCGCTGACCCGTATCACTGGAACACCAACACCATTGTTCACATTTTAGAGCGCCGGGAATATACCGGCTGTACGGTCAATTTCAAGACCTACACCAACTCTATCTGGGACAAGAAGCAGCGGGACACGCCTCTGGAAAAGCAGGCGGTTTTCTATGGCACTCACCCGGTAATCATCGAACAGGAAGTCTTTGACAAGGTTCAGGAAATCCGCCAGCAACGCCACCGCAGGACGAAAACCGGCAAGAGCAGCCTGTTTTCTGGCATGGTCTACTGTGCCGACTGTGGGGCGAAAATGAGGTACTGCACCACCAACTACTTTGAGAAGCGGCAGGATCACTTTGTCTGCGCCAACTACCGCAGCAACACCGGAAGCTGCTCAGCCCACTATATCCGGGCGGTTGTTCTGGAAGATTTGGTCTGGATGCACATGAAAGCGGTTATCTCCTATGTAACCCGGCACGAAAGCTACTTCCGGGCCGTGATGGAGCATAAGCTCCGGCTGTCCAGCGAGGAAGCCATCCGGGCAAACAAGAAGCGGCTTGCACAGGCCGATAAACGCCTGACCGAACTTGACCGGCTGTTCATCCGCATTTATGAGGACAACGTGGCCGGGAAGCTCTCAGACGAGCGGTTTGCTATGATGAGCCAGTCTTACGAGGACGAACAGATGCAGCTCAAAGCAGAAATCCAGACCTTGCAGCAGGACATTGAAGTACAGGAACGACAGATTGAAAACTTGGAGCAGTTCATCCAGCGGGTACACAAGTACGAGGATTTGCAGGAACTGACCCCTTACGCTCTGCGGGAGCTTGTGAAGGCGATCTATATTGGAGCGCCGGACAAGAGCAGCGGCAAACGGCGGCAGAACATCCGTATCTCCTACGACCTTGTGGGATTTATTCCCGTGGACGAGCTGATGAAACAGGAAACGGCATGACCGAAGCCATGCCGTTCCTGCGAAAACTTATTACTTTCTTATGGCCCCCGGACATCAGGCCGGGGCATTTTGTTGACCAGCGAGGAGGCTGGCGCATATTATGCCAGTGAGGGCGCTGCCGCCCTCTATTTCAAAAGGGAGGCAGAAATATTGGATACAAACAACACTGAGTGCACCTATAAGCAGGGCTCTCTGCCGGGCTGCTCAGCGCTGGGGCTTGCGGTAACCCCGGCGCAGGCTTCCAGCAAACCGGCTTATGAGAATTCCGAAGCGCTTTCGCGCGGCACGCTTTTCCCGGGCCTTGACCTGCCGTTTATGAATATAGTCAACAAGATGCCGGCCAAGACCACGCCTTTGCGTGAGCTTATGGCGCTGGACTTTGTCTGCAATGAGCTGGCTCTGTACTTGGACACCCACGCAGATGACACCGAGGCCTTTGCGACCTACCAGTCTATGCTCAAGCTCTATGAGGAGGGGCGCAACACATACGCCTCGATATACGGACCGCTGCAGCGCAGCGATATGGCTTACGCCCCGAATTTCAACTGGCTGGGCGAGCCGTGGCCGTGGGATTACGTCAAGGAGGGCTGAGCTATGTTCATGTATCAGAAGAAGCTGCAATACCCTGTGCGCATAAAAAATGCGAACCCGGCACTTGCCAAGGCCATAATAAGCCAATACGGCGGGCCGGACGGCGAGCTTGGAGCCAGCCTGCGCTATCTGAGCCAGCGCTATTCCATGCCCTATCCGGAGCTCAAAGGCCTGCTGACCGACATCGGTACAGAAGCCCCTGAAATGTTCCGTTCAGGGGCTAACGCTTTTTTTGACGCTTTTGCAACCGTATAGCTCCATTTCATAGGAAGCAAATTCAGATATACATCAATGTTGTCCTTATCATTGACAACCATCTTATCTAAAATGTGCTTATAAAACTCGTCATCGTATTCTACGCCGCAGACAATTTCGTTGATAGCATCTCTGATTTCCTGCACAAGCTCCTGCTGCTGCCTAATCATAGCCTGCTGCTTGTCGATACTGTCGATAACCGATTGCAGCTCGGCAATTTCAGCATCGCACTTAGACCGTGCCGCAGAAAATTCATCTTTGCTTATATCCCCAGACATATAAATGTCAATCAGTTTTGTACGCTTATCTTCGATAGTTGCAATCTGGGTTTTCAGCTTTTCAACATCTGTGCCTGTCGTATCCATAGCGATGATGGACTCTATAATAGAAGTAAGATTTTTCGTGATTTTCGTCTGTTTGAGTTTTAATTCCTTTGTTACAAGGAACATAATATGTGTCGCATCTTCATTGCGTATGCTTGCTCCCGTGCAGCCGATTTGATTTCCCGCTTTGTCAGTATGGGGGCTTCCGTGCTTTGCCGCTTCCTGACACCGCCACGCCTTATATTTGCTGCCGTCTTTTCTGGTTTTATATCTTGCTACATAGCTTGCGCCGCAATGCCCACATTTGATTTTACCCGAAAACGGATAGCGGTTGCTGTGCTTCGCCTTGCCCTCTTGCGAAAGGGAACGCTCATCTAAAATTCGGTTTGCTTCTTCAAACAACTCACGGGATACAATCGGCTCGTGATGGTCTTTGATAATCACAAATTCTTCCTGACCTCGATTGTATTTCTTTTCGTGGGAAAGGAAATCTGGCGTATAGGTTTTTTTCTGCACCAAGTCGCCGCAGTATTTTTCGTTGCGAATAACACGGAGAATAACGGTATTCTGCCATTCCTTAACACGCATAGGCTCGATGCCTTCCTCCCGAAGCTCACGAGCAATGACATGAGTTCCTTTTCCTTCGTTCACAAACTTATGAAAGATAAGGCGTACAATCTTTGCGCCTTCCTCATTGATGGTCATTTTTCCGTCTTTTACATCATAGCCGAGCATACTGCGCCCAAACACAACGCCTTGCTCCATCTGGCGCTTTTGTCCCCATTTGACACGCTCGGAAGTCTTGCGGCTTTCCTCCTGTGCTATCGAGGACATTATGGCAAGGCGAAGCTCCGCATCGCCGTCTAAAGTATTGATGTTGTCATTCATAAAGATAACGCCGACGCCGTGTTTTTTGAGGTCACGGGTGTAATATATGCTGTCGAGCGTATTTCTCGCAAAACGGGAAATCTCTTTCGTAATTATCAAGTCAAAGTCGCCGTTTTTTGCACAGGCTATCATTCGGTTAAACTCTTTACGCTTTTTTGTGCTCGTTCCAGAAATGCCTTCATCGGCAAAAATCTCATACAGCTCCCAGTCTGGATTGCGCTCAATATACTGCTTGAAATAGCGCTGCTGGCTTTCAAATGAATTCGCTTGGTCTTCATTATCCGTGGAAACACGGCAATACGCAGCCACACGCTTTCTTGTATCTATTATCTTGCGTTCTTCGTTTAAGCGTTCATATCTGTTCATTGAAAACTCCTTTCCCAGTAAACCATGCTTACTGTATTTGCATTATAGAAAAAACTCTGAGAGATGTCGAATGTGCAAATCTTTGATTTACACTTATATATGTTAAAACGCCAAGCAATCAAGCTCGGCGTTCACTTTTTTGACTTCGGCTGTATTGTTGTTCAAGTGCAGTCAAGCAGCGTTCTCTTTGAGTTCCCGTCAACAAGCCTCGTTTCTCAAGGGAAAAAAGGATTGACTTCTGAACATTTAATAAGAACTTTGCGTGTTCCTGCTCATTTAATTCTGGAACAGGGTCGCCGATATATACAAACTCTCTATGCTTCAGCCGCCAACACCTGTCTCTTATACACATCTCCGAGCCCACGAGACGCTACGCT
>UQWI01000007.1 GCA_900544765.1 uncultured Eubacteriales bacterium
GGTGCTTTTCGCATAAGCTTTTACTTACATTGTTTAATTTACAAGGTACACTCGCTTCGGGTTTTGGTCATCTTTCACAGTGCCGTGTCCCGAGCGCTTGATTAATATACCACTACTTCTCGCTCTTGTCAACACCTTTTTTCAAAAAAACTCGATTTTTTTTGAGAGCCATCTTATTTCACAAATTGACCACTATATATTGTATTGTGCGTCCCAAGCGGACACACAAGAGAGCAATCTTATACTTAAATATCCCCGGCTCAAGCGGGCATAATACAGGTCATGGACGAAAAAGACTTGCGGCGGGACGGGCCGCACCCTGAAACAAAACCGAAATATCCAGGCGCTGTGTATTCAAAAGCCCTGTCCTCAATCTTTGCCGGATGCGGAGACTATGAAACTCGTACCGTGCTCCCGGGCCTCTTCATGGGTGCAGACGGCGTTGTGCTCTGCTGGCTGGACGGACTGGTCGACGGCATAACCGTTTCCGAGGACGTTCTGCGCCCTCTGACCGACATTCAGCGCACTATAGGAGCGCAAAGCCCGGCGCAGCTGGAGCTCATATTGGAGCAGGGCGCAGCTTACAGCTATACGATGAGGCGGAGGAAAACGCTCGACGACGTAGTCAGCGACCTCGTAAACGGCTACTGCGCCGTGTGCTTTGACTCCCTCGGCGAAGCTCTCACTTTCGATACGCGCACGAAGCTCACTCGCTCAGTGAGCGAGCCAACCGTAGAGAAGGCCATCAAAGGCGGAAAGGACGCCTTCGTTGAGACGATACGGACTAATACTTCGCTCGTCCGTCGCAAGGTGCGCACACCCAAGCTCAAGATAAAGCAGTCTGTCGTCGGCCGCCTATCCAGCACCAGCGTCGCACTATTATATATAGAAGGCGTGGCGCAGCAGGGTACGGTGAATGAGGCGTTCCGGCGCATAGGCAATATAGACATCGACGGGCTGCTCTCCTCAGGCGACCTGGAGGAGTATATAGTGGATTCCCCCCGCTCACCGCTGCCGCAGCTGCTGCACACGGAGAGGCCGGACACCTTCGCCATGCACCTGTTGGACGGAAGAATAGGCATACTCGTCGACGGGCTTCCCCTGGGCTTTCTGCTTCCCGCAGATCTGGCGGCTTTCATGCGCGTGCCGGAGGACAGCTCGATGCACTTCGCGGTGGCGAGTATGCTGACGCTGCTGCGCTGGGCAGCCCTGGCCATATCGCTGCTGTTCCCGGCGGTATTTGTGGCAATAAGCATGTACCATCAGGAGATGCTGCCGGTGAAGCTGCTGCTCAGCATGACCTCGGCTAAACAGTTCGTCCCCTTCAACGTTGCGACTGAAGTTCTGGCTATGCTGATAGCCTTTGAGCTGCTTCAGGAGGCCGGCCTGCGCCTTCCCGATCCTGTCGGCCAGACGGCCAGCATAATCGGCGCGCTGATAGTAGGCCAGAGCGCTGTTGAGGCGAAGGTTGTCTCTCCCATCGCCGTCATCGTGGTCGCACTGGCCGGCATATCCGGATACACGATGCCGAGCCAGGACCTGGGCTCGGCCGTGCGCCTGGGCCGCCTGCTGCTTGTGGCTGTGGCGGCGCTGCTCGGCCTGTACGGCGTAATTGCCGCTACAGCTTTAATTATATGGTATGCAGCCGGGCTGGAGAGCTTCGGAAAGGCGTACACAGCGCCCTTCACAGGCTCTGACACCGCAGCGCTGGTTCGGGTGTTTTTGAAGCGCCCCAATCGCGCCAACAAATTCCGCTCAGCCCATCTGGCCGGGGAAAACCGGCGCCGTCAGAAGTAGGAGGTGAAACATGCGTCACGCAAAGCTTGTCCCTGCTGTCATGGCCATGGGAATGCTGTTTTTAAGCGGCTGCACACTGTCAGTGTACAACAGCTATAGGGACATTGAAAACCTGGATGTCGTACAGGTCATAGGCCTTGACGCCGTTGACGGCGGGGGAGTCAGGTTCTCAGTCGCTACCGGCCCCGACTCATCCGGGCGGGAGCCCGTGCGCTTGACGCAGGATTCACCTTCGCTTGACGGCGCAATGCGGTCAATGGAGCAGCTATCAGGCCCGGGCAGCCTGTTTTACTCCGGCACGGGAGCCATAGTTATGGGTGAAAAGGCTGCGGACGACGCCGAACGTTGGCTGGACGCCGTTGCACGCAGCAAGGAGCTCAGGCTGGACACAGAGCTATATGTTTTAAAGCACGGGCAGGCCGAAGAGCTTATTGCCGGCGATGACGCGCCTGAGGATGTATTTGCAGACCTCAGCAGTCTGGCCAAACTGGTCCGTGAGGACGGCCCATCGCCCGTCCCGACATGCGCCGACGTGTCCCGCGCCCTGCTGTCCTCCGGCTCGTCGCTCGCGACCGCAATCGAATTGACTGAGGGTGCCGACGGCAAGCTCACGCCGGTAACCTCCGGCTATGCCATTCTGACCGGCAGCGGTCTCGCCGGTTGGCTCAGTGAGGAAGAAGCGCTGGGCGCCGGACTGTTTATGGGCGGCCCGGGGATAAGCGTAGTAGAATTGGAAGACGGCATAACCGCCGAGCTCGCAGGCGCGGATGTCGCGCTCGACGCTCGTTGGGGCAAAGACGGCGGGATTGAGGGCATAGATGTCTCCGCAGAGGTCAAAGGCAGCGTCATAGAGGCCCCTGCGGGCAGCAGCCTCGGCTCCAAGGAGGCCTGGGCGGAGCTGGAGCAGGAGCTTGCCGGATGCGTGTATGGCTGGGTATCAGGCGTTCTGGAGAAAAGCCAAACGCTCAACGCGGATTTTCTGAATCTGGAGCACAGAATCGAGTCGGCTCACCCTCTGAAATACGCTAATATGCCTGTACAGTGGAGCGAGACCTTCCGGGACATAGACATATCTGTCTCTGTTCAGGCCAAGATTGTAAACATGAGGGAGTACTCCGTCTCGCCTTACGAGGGGGAAAGCTGATGGTTGAACCTACACGAAGGCAGCTGCAGGCCCTGAGCTTTATAATACTCATGTCGCCCGCTACACGGCTCATACCCGGCGCTTCCGCTCGGGCCGCGGGCCACGCGGGCTGGCTCTGTCCGATAGTCGCCGCTCCGCTGTGTGTGCTCGTGGTGCTAACCGTGTCGCGCGCGCTCAAAAACAAGGCTGTTGGAGAGGGCCTTGGCGAAGTCGTCATGAGGGCTTTTCCGCGCTTTGGACGCGCAGTGCTGCTGCTCTACGGATTGTGGCTGTCGCTGTACGCCGGTTTTTCGCTGCGCAGCGGCGCTTCGCGCTTCATATATACTATATACACCGGCTCATCCCCATGGCCCTTTGTGGCCGTTGGGCTGGCAGCAGGCGTACTGGCGGCGCTTGGCAGCGTAAAGCGCCTCGCGCGCTCAGCGGAAATATTCCGCACTCTGCTCCTTCTGGCCATAGTGCCCATACTCGGTTTTGGCCTGGCGCAGCTGGACTGGAGCGAGCTTCTGCCCGTATCCGTACTGGACACACAGGGCGTGCTTCTCGGCGGGATTGAGGTGCTGGGTACCGTCAGCTTTGTGCTGATAAACGTCCCCTTCCTCGAAACGGGCTCTCCGGTGGAGCGCAGGTCCCGCTCAATGTCGGCGTGGAGCGTCCGAGAGTGCCTGTTTCTCACCGCCGTAGTGGCCGCAGTGATAGGCAGATTTGGCCCGGAGCTGTCCGGCAGCCTGACCTACCCCTTCTTCGCCCTGGTGCGCAACACGGGCCTGCTGGGCGTGTCCCAGAGGATAGAGGCCCTGGTCACGGCGCTCTGGGTGCTGTCAGATTTCGTGCTCTGCGCCTTTGCGCTCATGTCTGCCTCCGGGCTTATACGGCTCTCCCTGGGTATAAAGAGCCGCGCAGGCAAGGCGCGCATTTCCCCGCGCGTGCTGGTTACGCTCGCCTGTGCCGCTGCGGCCCTCGCCTGCGCTGTCACGATAGCGCCGAACTCGCGTGAATTGCGCATACTCTCCGACGAAATCATAGTGTATGTGAATTTAATCATGCTCTTCGCCGTGCTCATGCCGGTAATGATAATCGGCATAGTCAGGCACAGGATGTGAGGCTTCTCCGATATTTCACTCAAAACCGCATTAAAACAAAAAATCCGGGTTTTAAGAATGAAACCTGGGTTTTTTATAAACAAAAATGCCCCCGATTGCGTCGGAGGCATTTTTGTGGATATGGGAGTTTGGAAGAGGAAAATCATATTAACAGCTCGGCGTTGGGAGTACGCCTCGCTTACGATAAAAAAGTAACACAACTATTGCTATTAGTAAAGAGAGAGTTTATAATATTTGATATTATGATAATTCATATCCGGGAGGAAAGTATATGGACACGGCAAAGGTGAGAGCCCTGCTCGCCTCGGCGGATTTTGGGAGTATATCCAAGGCGGCGGAAACGCTGGGTTATACGCAGTCCGGCGTTACGCATATGATGCGCTCGCTGGAAGAGGAGGCGGGTTTCCCTCTGCTGCTGCGCGGCAACAGGGGAGTAAAGTTCACAGCCGAAGGGGAGCGCCTGGCCCCGCTGTTCCGGGATCTGCTCCAGGCTTCAGACCGGCTCGAGCAGGAAATGGCCCTTACACGCGGCGTGGAGCGAGGCAGCGTAAAGATTGGAACGTATTCATCTATATCGCTCCACTGGATGCCGAAAATACTAGAAGCCTTTCAGGAGAGGTATCCGAACATAGAGGTGGAGCTGCTTGAAGGCAACGGCGAGGAGATTGAGGAGTGGCTCTCGAGCGGGCGTATAGACATAGGCTACACCAGCCTCAGAACAGCCTCCAACTTCGATACGGTCAAGATAACCGACGACCCCATGTTCGCAGTGCTGCCGAAGAACCATCCCCGCGCGCACGACGAGACCTTCCCCATAACGGCTTTTAAGGGAGAGCCCTTCCTGGTCTACGTCTCAAACACAAAACCGGAGGTCGATTTGGCGCAGGCGATGGAGATGGCGGAAGTAGGAGAAAAGTACAAGTTTTCGTCAAACTTCGATATGACCATACTCGCCATGGTGGAACACAACCTCGGTATCACAATCATGCCCCGTCTCATTCTGGAGGGTTCTCATGCCGACGTCGCCGCCATACCTATCTCGCCTCCGATATCCCGCTCTCTCGGCATGGCCGTGCGCTCCATGGACGGCGTTTCACCCGCGATGCGGCGCTTTATGGACTGCACCCATGAGGTTTTGGGCGTGTAAATTGAATTTCACGGGGAGGCAATAGTATGTCAAGAAAGCTGGTGTTTCTGCCTTGTCTGCCCTGGGACTCGGCCGCGCTCGGGGACTGGGCAAACGGCCTGGCGCGAGACGGGCTGGAGCCGCGCCGTATATCCGCTGCATTGCCCTTTCTCGCCGTTGTGGGGGACGGGCCGGCCTGTACATACACTGTAGAGCCCGCGCACGGAGCCAAGCGGGACGGCTGCCGCGTACCCTGGGTTGGCTCCCGGATTGTGCGAGGCCGTCCGGCGGGAAAGTACCCCTACGGCGGGGCGCGGCGCCGCGCGCTGAACCTAAACTACTTGCTTTTGCTTTTCTGCAACTTCGCGCTTGCCGTGACAATCATCGGTATATCCGACGGTCAGAGTTTTCTGAGCGGCGAGGCAGAGTTTTCAACATTGGGCTCAGTGATGTTCATAATGAGCCTCATTTCCATGCTCGTCTTAATAATCGGTACTATAAGCTGCATTGTCCTGACCATCCGCGTGAAATACAACCGCGTCTGCCTGACGGCGTTTGTGCTCACATCCATATCCGTCTGGCTGTGGGCAATTTCCCGCACATTCATGTTGATAGTTACGCTGATATAGAAAAATCCCGGAGCATGTTAGCTCCGGGATTTTTGCGCCTGTTTATCAGGCTTTTCGTTGTAAAACAGCACAATCGTGTACAAAACCAGCACGCGCCCAAGGTACCACCCCTCCGTCACGGCTTCGCCGTGACACCTCCCCTTTCAGGTGAGGCATATATCCAAGCGGCGCAGCCGACGTTAGACTATAGACTGTCAGCTGTACGCGAAGCGATTTTGTACCTGCCGGAGAAGCGCGCTTCTCCGGCAGAGAGGAGGAGCGATATAATGAGCGAGCTTTCGGCTTTAGCCGGAAGCGAGGGATATGGAATCCGCGACGACGAGGTCGGCGATGTAAAAGTACCCTCTGACTACGGGATGGCCACGTTTCGGTCAGCTGTATTGGGTGATACGATGGGTACGTTGGTTTCGCACCTAAAGCGGATTTCCTTTCGGGGTCTGGGACGCTTTCTTTGTCCTGGGGTCCCCAACAGTGCCTTTGGCACTGTTGGGGAAGGAGGAGCAGCGAAACGACTGAGACTTCGGGCTTGCCCGGAGGCGAAAGATGTGAAGCTTGTGACGACGCAAAGCGCCCCAGGTGTGCAGCAGCCGCTCACGGCTGCACCCCTCACGTCGGGCGACGTCGCATCCGGTGGGTACCCCCACGGGTCGGTGCAGCCACCTACGGTGGCTGCGCGCTCAGCCCTTGTCTATGCTTATAATGTTCCACAGCGCGCTTTCGCTGTACATACACTCGTAGACGCTGCGCACAACGGATTTGACCACGGGCGAAATGTTCTTCGCGCCCTCAAGCGGCTGGTACATCAGCGCGCTGTCGCGGCCGGAAAGGGTGTAGCGGCAATCCACGTCGGAGTAGCCGTTGCGCTGATAGAAGTCGTGCAGCTTGCGCGCCTTCTCGAGCTCTGGATACTCGGTGACCTCGAGCAGTATTCCCTGCCAGCCGTTGTAATACTCGCGGATGAGGCTCAGGAACTGTCCTCCTATGCCGCCGCCGCGTATGTGCGGATATACGGCCAGCCAGCCGAGCAGCACATATCCTGTGAGGCGGCTCTTTAGCATGAAGGCATAGCCGCACTCCGCGTTCTGCGCGTCCTTCAGGAGCAGCAATTCCGCCCCGCGCAGCATGGCGCGCTGGCACTCCAGGTGGCTCGGCCGCTCCCAGTCGTGGAAGTCGAAGGTCATCATAGGGTATATTCGCTTCATATCGGCGTGACCGCCGCGTTCAATGTGGTAAACAGGCATTGTTTTTCCTCCGTGGGTATTGGGCCAGGCTCAATCCTCGCCCTCGGTCTCAAACTGTGATTTCCAGAGCTTTGCAAACTCGCCGTCCATGGCCAGAAGCTCTCCCGGCGTTCCAAGCTCCACTATGTGCTCGTTTTCGATTACGGCCACACGGTCGGCCCCGCGTATTGTGCTCAGCCTGTGCGCGATTATAACGCTGGTTCTGCCCACGCTCAGGCTGTCAAGGCTGGCCTGTATTCTCTGTTCCGTGACGGTGTCGAGCGCGCTGGTAGCCTCGTCCATCACAAGTATGGGCGGGTTTTTCAAGAACACGCGGGCTATGCTCAGGCGCTGCTTCTGGCCGCCGGAGAGCATTACGCCGCGCTCGCCGACAAAGGTGTCGTAGCCTTCGGGCATCGCCATGATGTCCTGGTGTATCTCCGCGCGCACTGCGGCGGCGATTATCTCGGCGTCGGTCGCATCGGGTTTGCCGTAGCGTATGTTGTCGCGGATAGTGCCCGCAAATATGAACACGTCCTGCTGGATTATGCCTATGCTGCGCCGCAGCGACTCCTGAGTAACGCTCCTCACGTCGTGCCCGTCCACGAGCACGGCTCCCTCGGTCACGTCGTAGAAGCGCTCAAGCAGCTGGCAGAGCGTGGTCTTGCCGCCTCCTGACGGGCCGACGACGGCGAGCTTTTCGCCCGGGGCAATTTTGAAGTTTATGTCTCTGAGCACCCAGGGCTTGTCCGGGCCGTAGCGGAAACCGACGTTTTTGTACTCGACTTCGCCCTTTACCGTGCCCAGTTCACCGGCGTCGGGGGCATCCTTTATCTCAGGCTCCGTGCGCATGAGCTCGAGGAAGCGGGAAAATCCCGCCGTGCCCTGCATGAACACCTCGGAGAACTGCGCGAGCTTCCTCACCGGCGTGGTGAAGGTGGAGACGTAGAGGGAAAAGGTCATGAGGTCGATGTAGTCCATGTCGCCGCGCATGATGAAGAGCCCTCCCGCGGCTATGACCAGAACCTGCATGATGCTGGTCGTAAACTCCATGCCGCTCATGAAGCCGCCCATGGCGTTGTAATACTCTTTTTTTGCGGACTTATAGCGCTCGTTGGCCTCGGCGAACTTGCTGTCCTCGGTCTTTTCGTTTGCAAAGGCCTTTGCCGTGCGTATGCCTGAAATGCCGCTCTCAATGGAGGAGTTTATCTCCGCCGTCTTGCGCTTGACCTCGAGGTTGGCCTTTTTCATCCTGACGCGCTGCGTCAGGGTAAAGCCTATGAGTATGGGCAGCGTTATCGCCAGCACCAGCGCCAGGCGCCACTCTATTGTGAACATGACTGCCAGCGCGCCGATTATGGTCAGGCCGGAGATAAGTATGTCCTCGGGTCCGTGATGCGACAGCTCGGTTATCTCGAAGAGGTCGTTTGTGATGCGGCTCATCAGCACGCCCGTGCGGTTGTGGTCGAAAAAGCTGAAGCTCAGCTTCTGCATGTGGTTGAAGGCGGCGCGGCGCATGTCGGCCTCTATGTACACGCCCATGCGGTGGCCGAGTACGGTGATAAAGTAGTAGCACACGCCCTTGAGTATGTACGCCGCAATCATTATGGCTATCACGACGAAGAAGGTGGTGAACAGCTTCTCCGGCAGCAGAGTGGTCATGGACATGCGCGACACATACGGGAACACCAAATCTATGATAGACGCCAGCGTAGCGCAGGCCATATCCATGAGAAAAAGGCCCATATGCGGCTTAAAGTAGGCGAAAAACTCGGCTAAATCACTCTTTTTCTTAACCTTGGACATTTGCGCCCTCCCGCTCAGCCCTTGGCCGCGTACTCGTCGCGGCGCATCACCGCTAGCGCGTCGCAGCGGTTGTTCATCTCGTTGTCGGCGTGGCCCTTGACCCAGTACACCTTGACCTCATGCGTGTGAAGCAGGCTGTCAAGCTCCTTCCAGAGCTCCAGGTTCTTGACCGGGCCGTCCTTGCGCTTCCAGCCGCGCTTTTTCCAGCTGTCGAGCCAGTGCTCATTGATGGCCCGCTCTATATACTGCGAGTCGGTGTAGAGTGTGACGGAGCACTTCTCCGTCAGCGCGCTCAGTGCGGCTATGACGCCGGAAAGCTCCATGCGGTTGTTCGTGGTGCTCGCTTCTCCTCCGGAGAGCTCCTTCTCGTGGCCGTTATATGTCAGTATCGCCGCCCAGCCGCCGGGGCCCGGGTTTCCGGAGCAGGCCCCGTCGGTGTAGATGGTCACGGCTTTCATTCACTGTCCTCCGTATTTACGGCTTCGTCCGCAGCATTTTCTGCGTTATCCTGTTCCGGCACGTCGTCATCGTCCTCCTCTGCCTCCGTGAGCGCGGCGGATATGACCTTTGCACCGTCGTTGGGCCGCATAATGCGCACACCCTGCGTGGCGCGTCCCAGCACGGAGATACCGGCGACGTTAGTGCGGATTATCGTGCCGTCGTCAGCTACGATGAGCACGTCCTCGCTGCCGAGAACCATGCGCACGTCGGACACATAACCGGTCTTGTCCGTGACGTTGTAGCTCTTGAGGCCCATGCCGCCGCGCTTCTGCGGGCCGGCCTCGTCGCCGCCGCGCAGGTATTCGCTCACAGCGGTGCGCTTGCCGTAGCCGTTTTCGGTTATGCTGAGCACCTGGGCGCCGTCCACAGTGGGCAGGGCGCCGACAACGCGGTCTCCTTCACGCAGCTTTATACCGCGCACGCCCATGGCGTCGCGTCCCATCGGGCGCGCATCGTTCTCGTCGAAGCAGATGGCGTAGCCGTCGCGCGTGGCGAGCAGAATATTGCGCTGGCCGTCGGTGAGGCAGGCGGATATGAGCTCGTCGCCGTCGTCTATATTCAGGGCGCGTATACCGTTGCGGCGGATATTGCGTATGGTATCCAGGCTCATGCGCTTTACGGTGCCGTTTGCCGTGCATAGGAAGAGGAAGTTCGCCCCTTCGCGCTCATGCAGCATGCAGACTACGCGCTCGCCCGGCTCTGTGGGCAGTATGTTGACGATATTTGTACCCTTTGCCGCGCGTCCGGCCTCGGGTATCTGATAGCCCTTGCGCTGATACGCCCGGCCCAGGCTGGTGAAGAAGAGTATCCTGTCGTGGGTCGAGGCGGTGAACACGTTCTCGACGTAGTCCTCCTCCCGGGTGGCCATGCCCTTTACGCCGCGGCCGCCGCGGCCCTGGGCCCGGTATTCGCTCGCGGGCAGTCGCTTGATATAGCCGGAGTGCGTCAGGGTAAAGACGCAGTTTTCCTCTTCTATGAGGTCCTCTATGTCTATCTCGTCCTCGACGTCCTGAATCTCGGTCTTGCGCTCGTCGCCGTACTTGTCGCGCAGCGCGGTGAGCTCCACTTTGAGTACGCCCTTTATCTTCTCCGGGTCGGCGAGCAAGCCCTCGTAGTAGGCTATGCGTTCCTCAAGCTCGCGGTACTCTTTCTCGAGCTTTTCGCGGTCGAGGCCCTGCAGGGCTTTAAGGCGCATGTCCAGTATGGCCTGGGCCTGCACGTCGTCGAGGCTGAAGCGGCTCATGAGGTTTTCCTTCGCGTCGTCATAGCTCTCGCGTATGATGCGGATGACCTCGTCAATGTTGTCCTGCGCTATGAGCAGGCCCTCCAACAGATGGGCCCTCTCCTGGGCTTTCTTGAGGTCGAACTTCGTGCGGCGGACAATTAGCTCCTCCTGGAAGTTCAGGTACTCGTCGATTATGTGGCGCAGGTTGAGTATCTTCGGCGCACGCTGGTTGTCCACAAGCGCGAGCATATTGATGGAAAAGCTGGTCTGCAGCTGAGTCTGCGCAAACAGGCGGTTGAGCACTACCTGGGGATTGGCGTCGCGCTTCAGCTCTATGACCATGCGCATGCCGTTGCGGTCGGATTCGTCGCGCAATCCGGATATGCCCTCAAGGCGCTTTTCACGCACCTGCTCGGCCATGTTCTCTATGAGCTGCTTCTTGTTGACCTGATAGGGCAGCTCGGTGACGACAATGCGGATACGGTCGTGACCGAACTCCTCCATCTCCGTGCGGGCGCGGATTATGACCTTGCCCTTGCCGGTGGCGTAGGCCGCGCGGATGCCGCTGCGGCCCATGATGATGCCCTTGGTTGGAAAGTCCGGGCCGGTGACGTGCTGCATGAGATCGTTAAGCGTTGCCTCAGGGTTGTCCAGCACGCAGATGCAGGCGTTTATGACCTCGGTGAGGTTGTGCGGCGGTATATTCGTCGCCATGCCGACGGCGATGCCGCTTGATCCGTTGACGAGCAGGTTGGGAAAACGCGCGGGCAGCACGCGGGGCTCCTTGCGGCTCTCGTCGAAGTTGGGGTCCCAGTCGACCGTGTCCTTCTCTATGTCGCGGAGCATCTCGTCGGAGATACGCGCCATGCGGGCCTCGGTGTATCGGTAGGCCGCAGGGGGGTCGCCGTCTACGGAGCCAAAGTTGCCGTGGCCGTCGACGAGCGGGTAGCGCATGGAGAAGTCCTGCGCAAGGCGCACCAGGGCGTCGTAGACGGAGGCGTCGCCATGCGGATGGTAGCGGCCCAGCACGTCGCCGACGCAGGTCGCGGACTTCTTGAAGGGCTTGTCGGAAGTGAGACCGTCCTCGTACATGGCGTACAGTATGCGCCTGTGGACGGGTTTGAGTCCGTCGCGCACGTCAGGCAGCGCTCGCGCCACAATGACGCTCATAGCGTAGTCGATGAAGCTGGACTTCATCTCGCTGACTATCTCAGAAGAAACTATCTTCTGCTCGGGAAACATTATATCTTCTGGCTTGTAATCTTTGGCCATTTGGTTACCACCTTTGATTATCCGCGCCTTGAGGTAATATTCATCCTCAAACCAACGCGCGGGGTTGTTATTTATGCTTCTCTTCCGGCTGGGATATTGAATAATTCAGCTCTCTCAGCCGTACTGCTTTTCTCTTTTCCATCAGACATCCAAATTCACGACGTATTTGGCGTTTTCCTCGATAAATTCCTTTCTGGGCTCGACCTTCTCGCCCATGAGTATGGTGAATATCTCGTCGGCCTTGACTGCGTCGTCGAGCTCTATGCGCTTGAGCGTGCGGGTTTCCGGGTTCATGGTGGTCTCCCAGAGCTCGTGCGGGTCCATTTCGCCGAGGCCCTTGAAACGCGATATGTCTATCTTCGCGTTGGGGTTTCCGGCGCGCATTTCGGCGCTTATCTGGTCGCGCTCCGTGTCGGAGTAGGCCACGCGGCTGGTTTTGCCGCGTGTGAGCTTGTAGAGCGGCGGCACCGCGGCGTAGACATAGCCGTGCTCTATGAGCGGACGCATGTACCTGAAAAAGAAGGTAAGCAGCAGTGTGCGTATATGGCTGCCGTCGACGTCGGCATCGGCCATGATTATAACCTTGTGGTAACGCAGTTTGGAGATATCGAAGTCCTCTCCGAGCCCGGCTCCGAGCGCGGTTATGACCGGGTTGAGCTTGTCGTTGTTGTAAACCTTCTCCTCGCGCACTTTTTCTACGTTGAGCATCTTGCCCCAGAGCGGAAGTATGGCCTGGAAGCGGCTGTCGCGTCCGCCCTTGGCGCTGCCTCCTGCGCTGTCGCCCTCGACGATGTACAGCTCTGTCAGAGCCGGGTCGCGCTCGTTGCAGTCGCTGAGCTTGCCGGGCAGCGTGGCGCCCTCAAGCGCGTTCTTCCTTCTGACGTTTTCACGGGCCTTGCGTGCAGCCTCACGGGCCTTGTTGGCAGTCTGCGCCTTTTCTATTATCGTCCTGCCGACGGCGGGGTTTTCCTCTAGGAACTGCTCCAGCCTGTCGCTGACTACGCTGTCGACCAGCGTGCGCATGTCGCTGTTGCCCAGCTTGGCCTTGGTCTGGCCCTCAAACTGCGGGTTGGTGAGCTTCACCGATATGACGGCGGTCAAGCCCTCGCGGCAGTCCTCGCCGGAGAGGTTCTCACCCTCCTTGAGCATGTTTGTCTTTTTGCCGTAGGCGTTCAGCGCGCGGGTGAGCGCGGCCTTGAAGCCGGTCTCGTGCATGCCGCCCTCGGGAGTGTGGATATTGTTGGCGAAGGAGACCAATATCTCGTTATAGCCGTCGTTGTACTGCATGGCTATCTCGCACTCGGAGTCCTCTCTATCCCCGGCCATGTATATGACGTTCTCGTGCAGAGGCGTCTTGTTGCGGTTTATATACGTCACAAACTCGCGTATGCCGCCGGCATAGTGCATTGTGTCCTTCTGCTCCCTGCCGGGGCGTTTGTCCTCCGTCGTGATGCGCAGACCCGCGTTCAAAAACGCCTGCTCGCGCATGCGCGTGTGCAGAGTGTCGTAGTCAAACTCCGTAACCTCGAACATTTCAGGGTCCGGGTGGAAGCGCACGACTGTTCCGGTGCGCTCCGTCTCGCCGATGACGGTCATGCCCTGGGTGATGTCGCCCCGTGAGAACTTCATCTGGTATATCTTTCCGCCCTTGTGGACGGAGACCTCCAGCCAGTCGGAGAGCGCGTTGACCACGCTCGCGCCGACGCCGTGAAGTCCGCCGGAAACCTTATATCCGCCGCCGCCGAACTTGCCGCCCGCATGCAGCACGGTATACACGACCTCGAGCGCAGGTTTGCCGGTCTGCTCCTGGATGTCCACGGGGATGCCGCGCCCGTTGTCAGAGACGCAGATTACGTCGCCGGGCTCGATTGTAACCTCAATGTGGGTGCAGTATCCGGCAAGCGCCTCGTCGATGGCGTTGTCGACAATCTCGTACACAAGGTGATGCAGACCGGAAGCGCTGGTGGAGCCGATGTACATGCCGGGACGCATGCGCACGGCCTCCAGGCCCTCGAGCACCTGTATTTTACTCGCGTCGTATTCCTGTGTTATCTTCTCGTTTATGTCAGACATTCGTTCGCTTCCTTTGCACGGCAGCCTGCGTAAAGCCGCAGCCGCCTAAGTTATCCATGTTTTAACGTTTATCAGCCCATCCTCCGCTTCAGCGCGGAACCTGACAGGCCGGAGAGGTAAACTCTCCTCTTTCCGCCCTCTTCGCAGACTATGAAGGTCCGGGGTATGTCCTCCGCGGCGTTTATAACCTCGCCGCGCTTTTCGGCCAAAGACAGCGCGTCTCGGGATATGCGCGAATACGTTGCGTTATCCATGTCGAAAACCGCTACGATGTCCCTGCGGCGCACAACAAATCCGCCGCCAATGCTCAGATACATCAGTTTGCCGCCTTTCCGCCGCTTATCGTGATGACCTTGGCGCCGGTGCGCCGCGCTATACCGTCGTCCTCGCAGCAGGTGATGAGCGTCTGCCCGCCGCCTATCCTGTTGAGTACGAATTCCTGCCGCCTTGCGTCCAGTTCGCTGAGCACGTCGTCGAGCAGCAGCACGGGGTATTCTCCCGTCTCCTGCAGGTGTATTTCGCGCTCAGCCAGTTTGATGCTCAGCGCGGCAGTGCGCTTCTGGCCCTGTGACGCGAAGGTGCGCGCGCTCTTGCCATTTATTACTATTTCTAGGTCGTCCTTGTGCGCGCCGGTCAGGCACTGCCCGCTCTCGAGCTCGGCCTTGCGGTGGCTCTCCTGGTGGTCGCAGACGGCGTAGTATATTTCGCGCTCGCTGGCGAAGGGGTTTTCCACAGTTGACACCGTCCTGTAGAAAAGTCTCAGCTCGTCGGAGCCGCCGGAGAACTCGCGGTGTATCGGTCCGGCCGCCTCGTCAAGCCGCGAGGCAAACGCCGCCCTGTAGCGTATCAGGCGCGCGGACAGGCGGCACATGCGCTCGGAAAAGTCGTCCAGCGTGTAGAGCAGCGAGGGTTTCTCACGGTAGTCGCGGAGTATGGCGCTCTTCTGTTCGTAGAGGCGGTTGTATTCCGTAAGTGCGGCGGCGTAGCCCGGGCGCAGCTGGCTTATGGCGTTGTCGAGCATTTTTCTTCGGACGGACGCGCCCTCGCGCACGATAGCCAGGTCCTCCGGGCAGAATAGCACGGCGGTTATCGTTCCTGCGAGCTCGGAGGCGGTTTTTTTCACCGAATTTACGGTTATTTGCTTGCGCCTGCCCGGCGTCAGCAGGATTCTTATCGTCTGCTCCCTGCCGTGGGCCTCGATGTCAGCAAGTATCTCCGCTGATGAAAAGCCGAAGCCGACAAGCTCGCGGTCAAAGCGGCTGCGGAAGCTCCGCCCTGCCGCGAGCATGTATACGGCCTCGAGCAGGTTTGTCTTGCCCTGGGCGTTTTGCCCGCGTATTACGTTTGTGTTGGGTGAGAAGTCAAAGGCCTCGAAGTCGTAGTTGCGCCAGCCGTTCAGGGCAATGCGCCGGACTATCATGCCTCAGCCACCTCATAGCTTATTCCGTCAATCTCCACCCTGTCCCCGGGACGTAGCTTTTTCCCGCGCATGGTGCAGATTTCGCCGTTTACGAGGACTTCACCGTCCTCTATTGCCAATTTGGCTTCTCCTCCTGTCTCGCAGGCGCCGGAAAATTTTAAAAAGGCGTCGAGCTTGATAAATTCCGTGTTAATTTCTATTCTTTCCATTTTCTTATTTTGCCAGTCTTACAGGCAGGACCATGTAGACGAATTCGTCGCTCCCGTCGGCCGGGACTATGACGCAGGGAGCGCTGCCGGTGTTTATGCAGACGGTGAGCTCGTCGGTCGGGGCCGCGCGCAGCGCGTCGCGCAGGTAGCGTCCGTTGAAGCCTATCTCAGTGTCTCCTCCGTTGCCTTCGCAGGGGCAGACGTCGCGTGCGGTGCCGAGGGCCGTGCCGCAGCGGAAGTCTATGGAGCTGTCGCCGAATACGAGCCTGATGGGGCTCTTCACGGTTTCATCAACGACAAGGCTTACGCGGTCTGTGGCAGAGAGCATTTCGCCGCGGTTTACGCCGAGCTTGTACTTGAAGTTTTCGGGTATGGTTTTGCGGTAGTTTATGAATTCGCCTTCGAGCAGGCGGGAGACTACTACGGTGTCGCCTATGGTGAAAGAGACGTGGCGCTCTCCGAGGTCTATCATCACGGGGTCCTCGCCCTTGGAGCAGAGCCTGGCCACGTCCTGAAGTACGCTGCCCGGTACGATGAAGCTGGCGGATTGGGTTTTGCCGTTCACCTCGGCGCGGCGGAGCGCAAGCCTGTAGCCGTCGACGGATACGACCGTGAGGCGGTTTTCGTCCAGCTCAAATAGGCTGCCCATATATACCGGGCGGCTCTCGTTTGTGGAAACGGCGAAAATTGTCTGCTCTATGAGCTCTGAGAGCTTCTGCTGCTCCAGGGAAATGGCGTCGGCGTAGTCGCTCTCAGGCAGCTCCGGGTAATCCTCTGCGGGCAGGCTCATAAAGGAGAACTCGCTCATGCCGCATTTTACAGTGGTTTTGCCGCCGTCGGCGACTTCTACGGTGACCATGCCGTCCGGAAGTACGCGCATCATTTCGCCTATGAGCTTTGCAGTCATGACGACAGCGCTGCCGGGCTCCTCAACGTCGGCTTCAATGCTCTGGTATATGCCTTTGCGCAGGTCGTAGCCGGTTACGCGCACGTTTGCGCCGGCCTGTATGAGCAGGCCTTCGAGGGCCGGAATGGAGCTTCTTGCGCTGGCCGCTCTGGATGCGGCGTTTACGGCGTTTTGGAGCAGCTGTTTTTCGCAGGTGAATTTCATTGTTCGTCCTCCTTGTGAGAAAGCATGCCTACGTTCTGTAAGGAAGCTATATTATTCAGTCGTAATACTAGTAGGCGATGTTGATTGTTGAAAACGGCCTCAAAGCCTTGATTTTAAAGAAAATTTTGATGTTGAAAACTTTTTGATTTTTTCAACATGAAGTGACAGGCAAAAGATGTAAAAATTTTTTCCGACATCTTTCAACAGAAAGTTTTTAAGCTTTCAACACAGCCGTGTTGAAAGAGCGTGTGTTTCAGGAGCGGGAGTTTATGTTGGCGGATATGTCGCGAACGGTGGAGGCGACGTCGGGGTCGGACTTTATCATGTCCTCGACCTTGCGTATGGAGGAGAGGACGGTGGAGTGGTTTCTGCCCTCATACTGCGCGCCTATGTCTACGAGGGAGAGGTTGGTCAGGTTGCGCATGAGATACATGGAGACCTGGCGGGCCATGGCGGTATTCTTGCTGCGGCGCTGGCCCCGCAGGTCTGCGGGCTGCAGCGAGTAGTATCTGGCCGTCTCCTCGATGATTATCTCCGGCGTGGGTATGAAGCTGCCAACCCTGATAACGTCCTTGATGGCGCGTTTGACGACGTTTATCGTGATGGTGTCGTTCATAATCTCCTTGTAGGCCGTCAGGCGCTTTACCACGCCCTCTATCTGCCTGACGTTGCTGGTGATGCTCTCGGCGATGAAGTTCACAACTTCGCTGGGCAGGACCAGGCCGAGCTGCGCGGCCTTGTTGAGGATTATGGCCGTGCGCGTCTCAATGTCGGGCGGCTGCACGTCGGCCATAAGCCCGCCCTCTATACGGGTACGGAGACGGTCGTCGAGCTGAGCCATGTCTATGGGCGGCCGGTCGGCGGTGAGGACTATCTGGTGCCCGGCCTCATAGATGCTGTTGAAGGTGTGGAAAGTCTCCTCCTGGGTGCTTCGCTTTCCGGCTATGAACTGTATGTCGTCCATGAGCAGCAGGTCTATGTTCCGGTACTTCTCGCGGAACTCGCGGCTGGTGCCGGTCATGACCGAGTGTATCAGCTCGTTCGTGAAGTCGTCACCCTTCAGGTAGGCAATCTTGAAGTTCGGCTTGTCGTGGTGTATCTTCTCGCCTATGGCCAGCAGCAGGTGCGTCTTGCCCAGGCCGGAGTTGCCGTAGATGAACAGCGGGTTGTAGACCTTGCCGGGGTTATTTGCGACGGCTATTGCCGCGGCGTGGGCAAATTTGTTCGACGGGCCCACGACGAAGTGGTCGAAGGTGTAGCCCTCCATCTCCGGATAAGGGCTCGGCTCCTGGCCGTCGCGCTCGTACTCGAGCAGCTCGTCGCCGGCCAGGACCTCCAGCTCAAAGTCGCAGGAGAAGAGGTCATAAAGGGCCTTGCGTATCATCTCGCCGAAGCGGTTTTCTATTATGTTCCGTTTGAAGTCGGAGCTTGTGTGCAGTACGAGTTTGCAGTCGGCCATGTCCACGGCCTTGCAGTCGGAAAACCAGGTGTTGAAGGCCGTCGGGGTTATTTCCTTGGATATGATGTCCAGAATCTGCTGCCAAATCTCGTCCAGAGAATCCATGGGTATCCTCCCCTCAATAAAAAACGCCCTCTGCTGTGAGGACGCACAGGTGATACAGTAATATTATAAACGATTTCATCTCTCTTGTCCATAATGATATTTATATTAAATAATAGTATGCGCCAATGTAAAATCCGTCAAAACCGAGAAAGCGTGACCGGCTGCGATTGCTTTCGGGAGAGAATGCTGTTATAATGCCCTATGCTATGGATGAACAGAAAAACATACTGGCATTGTCAATATTGGATGACCCTGACGCCGCCGCCCTCCCCTCACCTGAGGAGAGCGGGCGGCTTCCCGCGCTTGTCTCGGGCCTTTCGGCCGTACACAGGGCGCATCTTGCAGCGGCGCTGAGGGTTAAATATAAGCGCCCGCTTGTGGTGCTGTGTCCGGACGAGACGGCGGCTTCAGCCCTGGCTGGAGACATATCCGCCCTGACCGGCGAGACCTGCAGCCTTCTCTCCGGGCGCGACTACGCCTTCTACAGCGCGGACGCCATGAGCCGCGGCACGGAGCAGCGGCGCATCAACGCCCTGGCCGCCCTGATGAACGGCGCAAGCGTTACAGTCGTGACTGCGGAGGGGCTGTTTCAGCGTACCATGCCGCCGGAGGTGTTCCGCCGTGCGGTGTTTGAGATAGATATGCAGAGCCAGACGGCGCCCGAGGACGTTGAGGACGCGCTTTTGCGCTGCGGATATTCGAGGGCCGTTCAGGTAGAGGGACCGGGACAGTTTTCGCGCCGTGGCGGCATACTGGACTTCTTCTCTCCGGCTTACAGCCAGCCTGTACGCATTGAGTTCTGGGGAGACGAGATAGACTCCATGGGCTTCTTCGACACGGGCACTCAGCGCCGCACGGAGAGCATAGACAGGTGCGCCGTGGTCCCGGCCGCCGAGGTACTGCCCACGCTTGCAAAGGGCGGTGCGCACGCCCTGGCAAACGAGCTGGTCAGGCTGGCGGACAGGGCAATGAAGCGGCGCTCGGGCGAGACTGGTCCCGCCCTGGCCGCCGTGCTGCGCGAGGATGCCGACAGGCTGCTCTCCGGCGCGGAACTGCCCGCTGCGGACCGCTACGCCTCTCTCATCTACGGCGACACCACGACTGCCATAGACTACATACCCTCCGGCGCGCTCATCGTCATGGACCAGCCGTCCAGGTTCAGCGAGAACGCGAGGGCGTACATAAAACGCGTCACAGAGGACGTCACAAGCCTCACACGCGCCGCAAAGCTCATATCCAAACCCGACGACTACTTCATCCCCTTCGACGCCGCCATGCGCCGCCTGGGAGCCATGGCGCTGTATATGGCCGACTCTTTCACCGCCGGACGCTATCCCGTCGAGCCGAGGAGCGTCAATGTAGTGCGCGCAAAGCAATTGCCAAGCTACGGCGGCAGCTCCACGCAGGCGGCGGAGGACATCTCCGGCTATCTGAAGGGCGGCTTCGCCGTTGCAGTGCTTGCGGGCGACATGCGCCGTGCAAAGCTGCTGACGGAGTTTTTGAACGGGCACGCGGTGAAATGCCTGCTCTCGGAAAATCTCAGCGCCCTGCCGAAGCCCGGTGAGTGCGTCGTGACGGCCGGAAGCCTGTCTGCCGGGCTCGAGTACCCGGGAATACGCCTCGCGGTGCTCACGGACACGCAGATAGCCGGCAGCGGCTTCAGAAAGCCGAAGCGCAAGGCAAAACGCAAGCTGTCGAACGCAGAGCGCATAGGCTCGTATACCGACCTGTCCGTCGGCGACCTCGTCGTACACGAGCACCACGGCATAGGCCGTTTTGCGGGCGTTGTGCGCATGCCTGTCGACGGCGTGGAGAAGGACTATATCAAGATAAGCTACGCCGGCAGCGACGTGCTGTACGTTCCCGCGACGCAGCTGGATTTGGTGAGCAAATACATAGGCGCGGGCGAGGACAGGCCGGTGCGCCTTTCCAAGATGGGCGGCACGGAGTGGCAGCGCACAAAGACCCGGGCAAAGGCCGCGGCGAAAAAGCTGGCCGGCGAGCTCATAGCGCTCTATGCCGAGCGCGCCCGCCGCCAGGGTCACGCCTTTGCGCCGGATTCTCCCTGGCAGACTGAGTTTGAGGAGCGCTTCCCCTACGAGGAGACCTCCGACCAGCTCCGCTGCGTGGAGGAGATAAAGTCCGACATGGAGAAGCCCGTGCCGATGGACCGCCTGCTTTGCGGCGACGTGGGCTACGGCAAAACCGAGGTCGCCCTGCGCGCCGTGATGAAGTGTATCCTCGACGGGAAGCAGGCGGCCATACTCGTGCCGACCACCGTCCTGGCCCAGCAGCATTATCAGACGGCGGTGCAGCGCTTCGCAGGTTACCCGGTTGACATACAGGTGCTGAGCCGTTTCCGGACGGCGTCGCAGGTAAAAAAGACGCTCTCCGACGTGGCCGACGGCAGGTGCGACTTGGTCATAGGCACGCACCGCCTTTTGCAGAAGGACATCAGATTCAAGGACCTGGGCCTGCTTGTCGTCGACGAGGAGCAGCGCTTCGGAGTGTCCCACAAGGAACATATCAAGGAGCTCAGCCGTCAAGTAGACGTGCTGACCCTCTCGGCGACGCCGATACCGCGAACGCTGAATATGGCGCTCAGCGGTATACGCGACATGTCCACGATAGAGGAGCCGCCTATGGAACGTCTGCCGGTGCAGACCTTCGTTATGGAGCACGACTGGGGCGTCCTGGCCGACGCCATGCGCCGCGAACTGGACAGGGGCGGCCAGGTCTATTATCTGCACAACCGCGTGGACAACATAGAGCGCACGGCGATGAAAATATCCGAGCTCATGGACGGCGCAGTCGTCGCCGTGGCCCACGGCAAGATGGACGCCGAGCAGCTCGGCCGCATCATGGAGGACATGGCCGAGGGCAGCATACAGATACTTGTGTGTACGACGATAATCGAGACGGGCATAGATATACCCAACGTTAACACCCTCATAATCGAGGACGCCGACAAGCTCGGCCTCGCGCAGCTGCACCAGATTCGCGGACGCGTTGGGCGCAGCGCGCGCAGGGCGAGCGCGTACTTGACCTTCCGGCGGGACAAGGTGCTCAGCGAGATAGCCGAAAAGCGGCTCGAGGCCATACGCGAATTCGCGGAGTTCAACTCCGGCTTCCGCATTGCAATGCGCGACCTCGAGATACGCGGCGCGGGCTCTCTGCTCGGCGCAGAGCAGAGCGGCCACCTCACAGACGTGGGCTACGACATGTACCTGCGCCTGCTTGAGGAGGCCGTGCTGGAAGAGCGCGGGGAAAAGAGCGAGCAGCGCGCGAACACCACGGCGGACTTCGCCGTCAGCGCGAACATCCCCGAGAGCTACGTCACCTCGAGCGAGCAGCGCATGGACCTCTACCGCCGCATAGCCCTCATACGCACGGAAGCCGACGCCGACGACGTGCTCGACGAGCTCATAGACCGCTTCGGGGAGCCGCCCGGCTCCGTCACAAGCCTCGTGCGAGTGGCGCTTGTGCGCGGCCAGGCCGGGCGCGCCGGCATCACCGACATCACGCAGAAGGGCAATATATTGCGCTTCACCCTCGCAGACTTCGACATGGAGCGCGTGAGCGAGCTCTATTCCCGCAGCAAATACAAGGGAAGGCTCAAGGTCGAGGCGTCGAAAAAACCGGTCCTGGCCCTCAAACTCGCGCCCAAGTCCCGCGTGCTGGACGAGGCCGCGGCCTTCATAGATGACTGGCAGAGTACGGACAAAACTTCCAACAAAGAAGGAGATAAATGATGAAAAAGTTTCTTGCATGCGCCCTGGGCGCCATTATGCTCATAACTTCGCTCGCGGCCTGCGGCGAAGCGCCGACGGCGGACCCGAGCCCCAGCCCGAGCGCGAGCCCGGCCTCCTCCGCCGACGTCGAGTACGACTGGGCTTCTGCCTATGCCAAGTACCCGGCCGACACGGTAGTCCTCAGCGTGAACGGCGAGGACGTGACGTGGGACGAGTATTTCTACTGGCTCTACAGCGAGTATGTGCAGAACGTGAGCGGCATGGCGATGGACGTTATGCTCAACGGCGTTATGACCGTCAGCGAATATCTCAGGCAGGACGTTGAAAACTTCTGCGTCCAGTACCGGGTTCTCAACCAGCAGGCCGCTGCGAACAGCATCGAGCTGACCGAGGACGACCAGAAGGTGCTCGACGAGCAGCTGCAGAGCGACATAGATTCGCTCGTCGGCGAGGACGGCACCGAAGAGGAGCTTTATGACTATCTCGCAACCATCTACGTCACCCCGGAGATATACGAGTACATAAACCGCATGATGGTGCTCTATCCGCGCGTGTTTATCGAGATGTACGGCCAGAACGGCGAGAAGCTCACCGACGAGGAGGTTATGGCCTTTGCCGACGAGTACAGCTTTATGACGGCCAAGCACATCCTGTTCAGAAACACCGACGACGAGGGCAACGAGCTCTCTGAAGAGGAGATGTCCTCCAAGCTGGAACAGGCCAACGAGCTGGTCAGCGAGCTGCGCGCCGTGCCGGAGGCCGAGCGCGAGGCCCTGTTCGACCAGATGATGAACGAGTACAGCGAGGATCCGGGCCTGGCCAATTACCCGGACGGCTACTGCTTTGAGCCCGGCGTGGTCGTGCAGGAGTTCTCCGACGGCGTCGCCGCGCTCGAGGAGGGCGGCATAAGCGACGTCGTGGAGAGCAGCAGCGGCTATCACATTCTGATGCGCGAGCCGGTAACTCCCGACGACCTCGTCCTTCTTGGCACCGCCCAGCCCTATACCCTGCGCTACGCGGCGGCTGTCATGGACTACAACACCACCTTCACCGGCTGGACCGACAGCGCCGAGGTGGTATACGCCGACGAATTTGCCGACTTTGAACCGGCGCAGCTCTTCGAGTAATAGAGCAAATCCCCGGCAGGAAACTGCCAGGGACTTTTTGAACGTGAGCGGGTTTTCAACCGGGCTCGCAATTTTTGAATAAAAACACCCGCCAGAGCAGGCGGGTGTTTTTATTCAGCTCTCGGGAAACTCAATCCGGGCCTTTGGCGCGGCGCGGCGAGTGAGCAGTATGCCGCTGGTGACGGCGGTGAGGGGCGCGACGGTGACGAGGCCGAAGCAGCCGACGAGGGTGTGAAGTATCTCGGCGGCGACGTACTTGAGGTTGAAGATGGTGTAGAGCGGGGTACCCTGCGCCATGAACACCATCAGCAGAGCGATGAAGCCGCCGGAATAGGCCAGCAGCAGCGTGGTGGTCTGGGTGCTCAGCGCGGCGCGGCCCACGGTGAAGCCGGACTTTATGGCCTCACGCGCGGTGATGTCGGGCTTCTTTTCCACAACTTCGCTCACGGAGCTGGTGATGTCGACGGCGAGGTCCATGACCGCGCCGGAGGCGCCTATAAATATGCTGGCCATGAAGATACGAGTCAGGTTCAGCTGGCTGTAGCCCGAGTAGAGCAGGCTCTCGGAGTAGCTCATGACCGCGCCGTGAATCTTGAACTGGTCGGTGAAAATCATGCCCATGACGCAGGTGACGATTACGGCCAGGACGCAGCCGGAGAGCGAGGAGAGAGCGCGGTAGTCAAAGCCGTAGACCAGCGAGACGGTCACGGCGGCCATTACAAGCACGACGCCGAGGCCCACCCAGATGGGATTCATGCCGTTCAGGCAGCAGGGCACAAGCACCTTCCATATCATCAGTACGCATACGGCGAAGCTCACCAGCGCCCTCACGCCGGTGCGCCCGGCAAAGAGGACCAGAAGCACACAGAAAAGCGCGGCCAGTATGAGCTCGCCGGGGATGCGGTAGTGGTCTATCATGGAGACGTTGAGGATTTCGTCGCCCTCGTAGTTTATGCGGACGAGGGCCTTGTCGCCCACGGCGAAGAGCTTGTCCTGCTCGAGCGAGCCGTTCAGGCCGTTGTTGCCCTCGCATATTTTGCCCTTGAAGCGGCCGGAGAGTATCTCCAGTTCGCAAATCTGGTCGCCGGAGCGCACCAGGCCGGTGTCGACGACGAGGCTTTCATCGGTCGAAAGTACGCGCGCCGGGCTGATGATGCTCTCCTGATAGACTATGTTGTCCTCGTAGCCCGTGGGCAGCAGGATGAGCGCGGCTATAAGTATGAGGCCCACAATTATGGGGCCGTATTTAGATAAGAAGCTGCGGTTGAAAATTTTCTGCATTGGTTCTCCTTCGCCGCAAAGCCGCCCCCATATGGGGGCGGCTCCGCCGCAGGGTTGTGTATTTTTATGTGGATTTTGCTTTTGCGGAGACTGACGGCAGCCTATTACTCGACGCCGAGCATACCGGAGAGCTTGTTGTAGATGTCGGTGTTGTCGTAGTAGCCGTTGAACTCATCGGCGCCCACGCCGTCGGCAAAGACCGCGACAGGCAGGCCGGTGTGGCTGTAGCTGGTGAAGCTCACGCCGGACTTGTTGTTGATGATGTGGGTGATGGTGACGCTCAGGGGCTCGTAGGTGCCGTAGAGGACGTACTCCTCCTGGTCATAGCTGCTGGTGGCGGTGCCGTTGACGCTCTTCTCGTAGGCGGCGCGCAGGGTCTCAATCTCGTAGTCGGTGAGCACGAGCTTGTCGCCCTCTTCGCCCTCGGTCTTGAGGCCGAAGAGCTCCTCAATGTCGACGAGGACTTCCTCAAAGCTGGTGCCGTTGGCCTTGTAGTTGGCGACGTACTGCTCGTCGAACTGGGCAAAGCTGATGGTCTGGCTCTCGAGGAGGCTCAGGTAGGTGTCGTAGTCGGTGCCGGCAAAGCCGATGGTCAGGCCGCCGGTCTCGTGGTCGCCGGTGACGAGGATAAGGGTCTCCTCGGGGTGCTCCTCAGCGAAGTCGATGGCCACCTGGACGGCGTCGGCGAAGGCCAGGGTGTCGTGGATAGTGGCGGCGGCGTCGTTGGCGTGGCAGGCCCAGTCAATCTTGCCGCCCTCGCACATCATGAAGAAGCCGGTGTCGTTCATGAGGACGTCGATGCCCTTTTCAACGTAGTCGGAGAGAGCCCAGGTGTCGTCGGTGCGGTCGAGCTCGTAGGCGAGGGAGTCGCTGTCGGCGAGGTTGGGGTCGATGAGGACGGCCTTGTCGTCGGCGGTGACGGCGTCGTGGCCTTCGTAGTCGAAGCTGACGACGTAACCGGCCTCTTCGGCGAGGTCGTAGAGGTTGTCGCTCTCACCGGAGTTGTCAGGGTCGAGCAGTCCGCCGCCGGCGAAATACTCAAAGCCGCTGCCGACGAGCTCTTCGCCTATCTCGTAGTAGTCGCTGCGGCTGGCCTGGTGGGCGTAGAAAGCGGCGGGGGTGGCGTGGTTGAGGTTGACGCTGGTGATGACGCCGACCTCCCAGCCAAGCTGCTCGTGGACCTTCTCGGCGATGGTCTCGTACTCGACCGTGGCGGTCTCGTCGACGTTGATGGAGCCGGAGTAGGTCTTATAGCCGGTGGCAATGCTGGTGGCGGTGGAAGCGCTGTCGGGCGCGAAGCTGTTGGAGTCGTAGGTAACGGCGCTTCCGGCGGCCTCAAAGTTCATGAAGTTCAGGGCCACGGGGCCGTCGAGTACGGCGCCGCCGTTGTCGTCGAGGCTGGGCTCAGCCTGCATGTAGTCGTCGTCCTCGAGGGCGCCGAGATAGTCGGCGGTGGCCTGAATCTGCGGGTAGCTCATGCCGTCGCCGATGAACAGGAACACATACTTGGGAGCGCTCAGCTCGTCGGAAGCGAGGGCGCTGATCTGGGGACTTACGGTCGCGGGGTCCTGGGTGGGACTCGCCGCGTCGGCCGGCTGGCCGCAGCCGGAGAGAAGGCCGAGAGACAGCGCTCCGGTGAGGGCAAGGGCCGCGATGCTTTTCTTTTTCATACTTTTCCTCCGTTTTTCACGCACAGCGTGTTTTACGAATTTATTCTAAGCACGGCGCATCAAATGCTCAACCGGCGCAGGGTTAAATCTGTGTGAGAAATAAGCGCGCTTTTTGCCCGCATTCCCACGAAAATTTAACATTTGCGCCCTATTGTAAATTCGCCGGCAAATGGAGGCCAGGAATGTGCAAAAGCAAAAAACCGGTATGCGGTCTTTCCGCATACCGGTTTTTGATTGTCAATCCGGCTCAGGCCCTGCCGAGCCTTTCGCATATGTACGGCTCCACCTCTTCAAAGGGGATGCCCAGCGCCGCGGAGAACTCGCCGTAGAGCAGCTTTTCCGCCAGCTTCATGAATTTGGCGTCTATCTGGCCGAACCTGCGGCCGGATCGCTCGCTTTCCAGCTTTTTTGCGCGGATGGACACCACCAGCCCGGCAATGTCCGAGCACTCGTGGGAGCAGAGCAGCTGCTGATAGTGAGCGGCAAGCTGGGTGAAGTTGCGCTCGTGCAGGGTCTGAGCGGGGATCTCCGGCAGGGAGTCGATTATCGCGTCGGCCTCCTCATGCGAGATTACGGGCCGCATGAACACCTTCCCGTTTACGGGCGCGGAGATTGTGCCGCTCTGATAGAGCGGGCGCAGGCGGTAATACTGCTTTTCTTCCCCGTCTATGCTTTTTGTCTCCACGGCCTCCACTTCGCACACTCCGGTGCCGCCGTACACGATGAGCTCCCCCACTGAATACACTTGATGCGCCTCCATCCGCAAAAAATCCCCGGGGTAAAAGCACTTTTTGCCCCGGATCAACGTTTCTTCTTATTCTACGACCTATTATAACACATTTCTGTCCGTTTGGTAAGAACAAATTTACCGGACAGGAGGGACTTTTTTGTTCCAAATCGCACAGCACTGTGTTATAATATAAAACAGAAGGGCGTTGGGTGTTCCGGCGCGCTATCTGCCCATATACTCTATAAAGGGGGGTTACGGATGGGGATCAAGGTAATCACAGTAAGCAGGCAGTTTGGTTCTGGAGGAAGAAGCGTGGCCAAGCTGGTCGCGGAGAAGCTTGGCTGGGACTATTACGACAAGGAGCTGGTCAGGAAAATTGCCGCGGAGAGCGGGCTCGCTGAGAGCTACATACTCGACAGCGGCGAATACGCCTGCTCCACGAATTCGTTTTTGTTCAACTGGGCCATGAGCGCGGAGAGCGGGCGCAACCCGGGCACATTGCCGGTGTCGGACCAGCTCTACATCGTGCAGAACAACGTCATCCGCGACCTGGCTGAGAAGGGCAGCTGCGTTATAGTCGGCCGCTGCTCCGACTACATACTGCGTGACCGCACGGATGTGCTGAACACCTTCTTTCACGCGGGCAACGAGTTTAGAGCCGATCGCATCGTCAAACTCTACGGCGAGACGCTGGACAAACCGGCCAAGCGCCTCAAGGAGAAGGACGACAAGCGCAAGACCTACTACCGGCACTATACCGGCCGTATCTGGGGCGTAGCGGACAACTACGATTTGAGCCTGGACACGGGCCGCCTCGGCGTAGAACACTGCGCGGAGATTGTCGCCAAGGTCGTCGAAGAACTCAACAAATAAGCTTTTAAGCAACAAAAGGACACCCCCGGAAATGGGGGTGTCCTTGCTTTATCAGTGCCTGCACACCAGCTCGCCGTTTTCCACATCGAGGGTGATGGTGCTGCCGGCGGAGATGTCGCCGCGGAGTATCTCGCGGGCGATGAGCGTCTCGGCGCTGCTCTGCAGATAGCGCCTGAGCGGGCGGGCGCCGTAGAGCGGGTCGTAGCCGCGGTCGATGATGAGCTGTTTGGCGGAGTCGGTGAGCTCGAGACCCACGCTCCTGTCGGCCAGGCGCTTCCTGAGGCCGTCGACCATGATGTCAACAATGCCGGAGAGGTTTTCGCGCGTCAGCGGACGGAACATGATTATCTCGTCGAGCCTGTTCAAAAACTCGGGCCTGAAGGCGCCGCGCAGCTCGGCCCTGACCGCCTGCTGGGCCTCGGCCGAGATGCTGCCGTCGGGCTGTATGCCGTCGAGCAGGTACTGGCTGCCCAGGTTGCTGGTGAGGATGATTATCGTGTTCTTGAAGTCGACCGTGCGGCCCTGGCTGTCGGTTATGCGGCCGTCGTCGAGAATTTGCAGCAGGATGTTGAAAACGTCCGGATGCGCCTTTTCGACCTCGTCGAAGAGCACGACGGAGTACGGCGCGCGCCTGACGGCCTCGGTGAGCTGGCCGCCCTCGTCATAGCCGACGTATCCCGGTGGCGCGCCGATGAGGCGCGAGACGGAGTATTTCTCCATGTACTCGGTCATGTCGATGCGGACCATGTTGCGCTCGTCGTCGAAGAGGCACTCGGCCAGGCTCTTGGCCAGCTCGGTCTTGCCGACGCCGGTGGGGCCGAGGAACAGGAAGCTGCCGATGGGCCGGTTCGGGTCGGAGATACCGGCGCGGGAGCGCTGTATGGCCTCGGTGACGAGCCTGACGGCCTCGTCCTGGCCCACGACGCGCTTGTGTATGACGTCGGAGAGATGCAGCAGCTTTTCGCGCTCGCCCTCCATGAGCTTGCTGACGGGGATGCCCGTCCACTTGGCGACGATGCCCGCAATCTCCTCTTCGGTCACGGTGTCGTGGATGAGGTCGTCCTCGGCGCCGCGCTTCTCGGCGGCGGCTTCGGCCTCGGCGAGCTTTTTCTGCAGCTCCGGCAAGTCGGAGTATTTGAGCTTTGCGGCGCGCTCGTACTCCAGGTTCATCTGCGCGCTTTCAATGTCGGCGTTCATCTGCTCGATCTCGCCCTTGATGCGCTTTACGGCGTCGACGCTGTCGCGCTCGGCCTCCCAGCGCGCCTTCATGACGTTAAACTTGTCCTTGTTCTCGGCAAGCTCCTCGCTGAGCTTGGCCAGACGGTCGCGCGAGAGCTGGTCGTCCTCCTTCTTGAGCGCCATCTCTTCAATCTCCTGCTGCATTATCTTGCGGCGGATGTCGTCGAGCTCGCTGGGCATGGAGTCTATCTCCGTGCGAATCATGGCGCAGGCCTCGTCTACGAGGTCTATGGCCTTGTCGGGCAGGAAGCGGTCGGTTATGTAGCGGTCGGAGAGCGTCGCGGCGGCGACCAGGGCGTTGTCGTGTATGCGCACGCCGTGGAATATCTCGTAGCGCTCCTTGAGGCCGCGCAGGATGCTTATGGTGTCCTCTACGGTCGGCTCGGCGACCATTACGGGCTGGAAGCGGCGCTCGAGCGCGGCGTCCTTTTCAATGTACTTGCGGTACTCGTCGAGCGTAGTCGCGCCGATGCAGTGCAGTTCGCCGCGCGCCAGCATGGGCTTGAGCAGGTTGCCGGCGTCCATGCTGCCCTCGGTCTTGCCCGCGCCGACGATGGTGTGCAGCTCGTCGATGAAGAGTATCACCTTGCCCTCGCTGCGCTTTATCTCCTCCAGCACGGCCTTGAGCCGCTCCTCAAACTCGCCGCGGTACTTCGCGCCGGCGATGAGCGCGCCCATGTCGAGGGAGAATATCGTCTTGTCCTTGAGGCCGTCCGGCACGTCGCCGCGCACTATGCGCTGCGCCAGACCTTCGGCGATGGCGGTCTTGCCGACGCCCGGCTCGCCTATGAGCACGGGGTTGTTCTTCGTCTTGCGGGACAGGATGCGTATGACGTTCCTTATCTCGCTGTCGCGGCCGATGACGGGGTCGAGCTCGTTGTTTTTCGCGCGCTGGACGAGGTCGGTGCCGTATTTGCTAAGAGCGTCGTAGGTGCTCTCGGGGTCGTCGGAGTTCACCGGGCCGCTTTTGACCTTGGCGAGCTCGCGGTTGAAGGCGTCGCGGGTCACTCCGTGGTCGGAGAGCAGGCGGCGCACGGCGGCGCTGCCGTCGTTGAAGATGCCGAGCATCAGGTGCTCCACGGAGACGTAGCTGTCGCCCATCTTCTCGGCGACCTTCTCGGCGAAGCGCAGTATCTTGCCCAGCTCCGGCGAGGCGTAGACCTCGCCGCTGCCGCCGCTGATGCGGGGCAGCTTGCCTATCTCGGTGTCCAGCTCCGCGAGCAGCGCGTCGCAGTCGACGCCCATCCTGCCGAGCAGTGTGCCGATGAGGCCGCCGTCCTGGTCGACAAGGGCGTAGAGCAGGTGCTCGCTCGTCAGGTACTGGTTGCCGTTTTCCTGGGCCATAGCCTGGGCGGTGTTTATTGTTTCAATCGTTTTCTTGGTGTATTTTTCAGCGTTCATGGTGATAACACCTCATTTCGGATGGGAAAGTGTCAGATATAGAGCATTCTGCGGCTCAAATCCGCGTAATACTCGCTCTGGACGTCGTTAGTGTCATAGCGCCCGGAGAGCCAGCCCTTCATCAGACGGTCGAAGAGCTTGATGTAGTCGGAGAGCGCCTCGGCGACGTCGTCAGCAGTCACGTCGCGGCCCGTGGGTACGGCGATGGAGCGCACAAATTTGCCGTCGTAGAGCGCGTAGTCGATGTTCTCGCTCATCAGCGGGGCGAGCAGCCTGTCCTCCGTGTGCTTCCACAGGCGGAAGAACTGCGTCATCGCCTCAATCAGCGCGGCGCTCTGCGTGCGGAAAACTACGGAGAGCTCGCCGAGAGGCCCGTCGGTGGAGCGGAAGAGCTGCACCTCGTACTTGACCGTGGGGCGGTACTTGTACTCGAGGCTTGACTTGAGCGACATCGTCAGCGCGCGCGGCGAGAAGAAGGGCACCAGCTCGCGGGAGGGCGCCAGCATCTGCTCTACAGCGTGGAAAATGTCGTTTATTCTGCGCTCCGGCGTGGTTATCGAGACGTAATCGGCCAGAATTTGATTTATAAGGTTGGAGCGGCTGGTACCCATCGAGTGAGCAACCTCGTCCACCGCGCGGACGACGTCATCGCTGAGCATCAGGCTGTACAGTGTCTTTTTCATATCTTGACACCTCTTGAATAAGCAAATTATCAGCGGGGACACTGCGCCCTCCACTGCAAGATAAAGTATAACGCCGCCCTAAACTTTTGTCAAGAGAATTATATAAATATAATTACGAATTATTTGTGAACTCACACGAGAAACAAAAGCTTGTAAAACTCGCGTCAAATTATTGCGAACAGCGGCGATATACATTATAATGCATGTAAAAACTGAGATTGCTTACATTTTGAAAGGCGTGGTTACTTATGAAAAGGCTTACGACGTTACTGCTGTGCGCGGCCGTGCTGGTCGGCCTGTTCCCGACGGCGGCGCTGGCGGATGATTGGAAACAGCTGAGATCTGGTGTTTTTACTGAATACAATGAGACAGACAAAACCGTTTCGGGGGAGATTACACTGAATACGGTTTCGGGCCAGCCGGGCTACGTCGTACCGGCTGAGAGCGATGCGTACTTCGTCTGCGACAAAAACACCGAGGTCGGTTTCGCTAACGGGCTGGGCACCGAATGGGATAAAGAAATAAACGGACTGAGGGTGTACAAACTCAAGCCATATCAAAATTACCGCGACTATGGCGAGCTGATAATAAACGCCGGCGGAAACGGGACCGTCTACCGCGTGCAGTTTGAGGGGCAGGAGCCAATTGAGCCCTCCGCGCCAAAGGGCGGCGGGATGTATACCGGGTATGAAAGCGAAATGGCAACCGGCCCGGTGACCTATCAGGATGTAAGCGAAATAACAGGCGACAGCGACAACTGGATCTGGGGCTACGTTGTGCCGGAGAGCGCGAACAATACGGCTTACTTCGTGTGCCAGGAAGGCTGGAAGTGCGTGCAAAAGACGCAGCCCGACGGACGCACAGGCCTGAACGTGGAGCAGGTCGACGGGCAAACCGGCGTCTACAAAATCACGCCCGGCGATGCCTACGGCGGCAGCGGCGACTTCCGGCTCGAAAACTCCAACGGCGGTGGAATGGGTATAATCGTTATTTTCAACGGCTACGACCCGGACGTACTCGCGCCCGCGCACGCGGTCACGGAGGACGAGCGCGCTGCGGCGCTGCCGGAAAGCGATTACGGCCCGGTGAGCTTTGTGCTTGACGGCGTGACCTACTACATGGGCATTACCGACCCCGCCACGAATCAGCCGGCCAGCTACGGGGGCATGGCCGCCCGGCAGGACAGCGTCGTGGATTACCCCGTGCGCGTCGGGTTCTGGACGCTCGACGGCAGCGGCTATCACGCAGTCGAAGGCAACACGGCGAACGACATATTGAGCCAGCTCGGCGCTGATATAGATATAGAGCTCTACGCCGAGAGCGGCGGCATTGAGACATACCCGGCAGAGCTCAAAACCGGGCCGAACGACGGGCTTGCCGCGCACAGCTGGCGCTTTTCCGGTCAGGACTACACCGGCAACTGGCAGTTTCGCGCCGTGTGGAAAATGAATGACGACACAACGCTCATCAGCTATGTGCGCTTCAGCCTGGAGCTGTATCAGGTCGTGGAAAGCGAGCCGCTCACGACGGTCGGGGCGGTCAACGAATGGCTCGAGAGCAACTATAAGAAATATGGCCTTAGCTGCAACTACTGGGTAAATCTCGCCCCGGGTGAATTTAACGGCTACATATCCATACCAAACGGCATGGTTTTCTCCATCATAGGCTCCGGCGTCGATGCGACCACGCTCAACGGCGGGCTGTACGTCGGGCCGGGCGGACACGGCGGCATCCATGACCTCACGATGACGGGAGACGGTGAGAAGCACAGATACTGGCGCGGCAACGGCAACAAATTACCGAACTATGGCATCTACGGCACAAACAGTACGGCATCCTTCTACAATGTCACGTTTGAAGACTACTATTACGCCGTGTACAACGCCGACGGCTTCGGCTCCTTCGGGCCGGGCGAGAACGGTTCCGGGCAGACAGTGTTCAGAAATAACGGTGCGGGCATCTGCGTTGACGCCCGAGACGGCGTCGGCGGGCTGAGCACCCCGCTCACCGGTACGGTCTTCGAGGAAAACGGCAAGGCGATAGAGCTCCTGAGCTTCAACTCCGACATACCGCCGAGTTATTACCCAATCTACCACTGCAAATTTATCAACAACGACGTAGACGTGTACAACGAGAGCGGCCGCAATTTCTTCATGCCGGGCAACTACTTCTACCACGACAGGCAGAGCGATGGCAGCCACAACTACATAGAGACGGACTCCAAGAACCCCGGCAAGGACAAGAAGGACAACAAGAACCTCGTCTCCGCCTATCCGATGATGAACGAAGATTTCACGGAGTATATCTATGGCGAGGACGACGTTGCCGTGCCGAACTCCGGCGAAGAGAGTTATATGACCCCGTACTCTGAGCTGCCGGGCATGGACATCATGGTCGTGGAGACCGGCGGCGCGGAGGACGTCCCCCTGCTTAGCTTTGCCTTCCCCAACGCCGCGGCCGGCTCCAACGGCGGCACGGCGCGCGCCGCGTCCGCGTCGGACGCGCGGAGCTTCGACCCCTCGGTCGGGTACGAGCGCACGGACACAAAAATAACGCTGACCATCAGCGACATACCCGGCGGCCTTGCGCCGACGCTGACCGTCTATTGCGACGGCTGGGACAACGCCGCCGTCAGCTTTGAAGGCAGGACGCTCGCGAGCAGCTTTGCCGATGAGGCCGTGAGCTTCACTGCGTGCGAGGGCGGCGTGTACACGATAACCCGCACGTCTGCCCCGGTCCGTCCCACCGTCCCCTCCGCGCCTGAGGAGCCCGAAACTCCCGCCGCACCGGCCTTTGCCGACGTGCCGGAGGACAGCTATTATGCCGACGCCGTACAGTGGGCGGTGGAGGCCGGCATCACCGACGGCACCGGCGAGCACAGCTTCTCGCCCAACGACGGTTGCACCCGCGCGCAGGTCATAACCTTCCTCTGGCGCGCCGCGAACAGCCCGGACGCCGGCGGCCTGCCCGAGTTCGGCGATGTTGACGACGGCAGCTACTACGCCGAGGCCGTCGCGTGGGCCGTATCCGAGGGCATAACCACCGGCGTCTCCGACGGAGAGTTTGCACCGGAGCTGACCGTGACGCGCGCGCAGTTCGTCGTGATGCTCTACCGCGCGGCGGGCGAGCCAGAGGTTGAGGACGCGGACGGGTTTGACGATGTCGACCCCGCCGCGTACTACGCGAAGGCCGTGGCCTGGGCGGCGGCGCAGGGCATCACCGACGGCACCGGCGAGCGCACCTTCTCCCCCGACGAAACCTGCACCCGCGCGCAGATTGTGACCTTCATGTATCGCGCGCTGGCGTAAGGCGCAGGTTAGCGGCGAGATATAACGAGATATAGAATAAGACAGCCTGCGATAGATTAAAATCTCTCGCAGGCTGTCAACCGTTTTCACACATTCAGGCTCTATCGGCTCGCCGGGGCGGTCAATGCGGCCGGGATTTGTTTTGCTTGAGGCCGCGGGCTATCACCGTGAGGCTGTCGAGCTCCTCGCGGGAGCCGGATTCTTAGCCTTTTATTTTCCGTGGCGCGGCGGATACGGCCGGCGTTCGTCCGTGCGTTCGAGCAAGTAGTCCACACTGGTGCCGTACAGGTCGGCCAAAGCCGAGAGTGCTTCGCTTGGTATATCTCTTTTGCCGAGATCGTAGTTTGAATGGCACACCTGCGTGCACTTCAAGTATTCTGCCACATCCATTTGTCTCATGTCTGAATCCTCGCGCAAATCGCGTATTCGCCTGTACATTACCACGCCCTCCGCTTCACGTCTGGTAAAAAGTATAGGTAAAACGATTTGTTTTGTTGACTTTTAAAATAAATTGTTATGTATTTGTGCTGAGGAGGCGGATTCTGTCTCTGTAATTATCTGCAATAAGCAAGCCACCCGACATAAAAGCCGGGCGGCTTGCTTTATTTAAACCTTACGTTGGTTCTTATTTTCTTTCTAACTGAAAGCCATTTACCCCATAAACAACAAACGCCTTACGAAAACGGGGAGGCTTTACAGACCTCATATCCTTTTCATCACCGGCAGGGGAAGCGCCGGGTCGTCGGCCCAGTAGACGATGAGGAGTCCACGCTCCACGGAGACGAAGGCGCTCTCGCCGGTGAAGCTGTTGCTCACGCCGAGCGGAAAGTGCGCGGTGAGGTCAGCGCCCTCGAGCGTGTAGCTCAGGCCGCGCTCGGTGACGCCGGCGGCGTCCTCGCCGAGGCAGAATACGGAGAAGTCGCCGCGATAACGCTCATCGAAGCTCAGGCTGTGTCCCCCGGTGAGCGCGGCGAGGCAGCAGCCCTCGCCGACGAGATAGGCCGCCGCGCCCTCGTTGGCCGCCCAGGCGATGGTCTGGACGTTCGCCAGCGTGTGGTCGAGGCGTTTCCCTCCCAGGCAGCCGAAAAACAGCAGCTCGTCACAGCCGCGCTCGAGCGCACGCCGCGCCGCGAGCATGGAATCCGTGTCGTCCTTGCGCACGGGACAGACCTCCACGTCCGGGTAGTCCGGCACATGGCCCAGAGAGTCAAAGTCGCCGAGAATGAGCCCGGGCTTTACGCCCAGCCTTTCAAGATGCAGTATGCCCGCGTCGGCGGCGATGACCAGGTCGCCGTCCTCGGGTTTGAAACGCGCGGGGGCGAAGTCTGCCGCCCCGGCGATGTAGCACTTTTTCATGGTACCTCCATTATGCCTTCGCCCACTCGAGCGTCCAGTGACGGAGCGCCCCAGAGGCGTTGATGTCGTACTTGCCCGTAGTGCGCAGGATGAGCGTGTCCGGGTCGCGAGCGAGCAGCGCGTACAGCTCCTCCCACTCGCCGTCCGGCGCGCCGTCGCGGCGCAGCACGCCCACAATGGGCACGGCGGCGAATAGTAGGCGGATGAGCGCGTCGTAGTAGTCCGGGTCTGAGAGCGCGGCCCCGCCGAGCTCATCGAAAACCGCAAAGGGCTTCATCCTGGCCCCGGCGACATAGTTCGCGGCGAGCGTGTGCGAATATGCCTCGCGGCCGCGGCGGCGTATGTTCGGTACGGCCAGCTCCGAGGCGGGCAGTATCATCCCGCCGGGAAGCACGGCGTAGCCGCCCGCAAACTTGGCCTGCGCACCCAGCGCGCGCTCTATCATCAGGCTCTTGCCCACGCCGGGCGCTCCGGTCAATAAAAGGCGGCGTTTCACAGCGCCGCCCCCTTTATGTGATTCATGCGGTTATTTCTCCTGTCAGATTGTTGTGCAGCGTCCAACTTGCAGCCGCACCGTAAGGGACGGCGTCCCGCCGTGAATTCAGAATCACAACAGCGCGGGTATATTATCCGCCCGACATCCATTTTAACGCGCGGCAGCGATAGATTCATCGACAACCCCTCCGGTGCAGCGCGCCACCTCCCCTTCAAGGGAGGCGTGTAACTAAGGCAGCGCAGCAGAGCCACCTACTACCACCCGTTAGCGGTACGCGAAGCGAGTCCGCGGTCGGCGATGCACAAGTACCCTCTGGCCGCGGGATGACCACGTTTGATTACGCGGACGGTGGGTGATACGATGGGTACGTCGGTCTCTCGACCAAAGCGCCTTTCCTTTCGGGGGTGCGGGGGTGCTTTCTTTGTGCAAGTAACAAAGAAAGCATCCCCACGGGTGTCCGCAACCGCCTCCGGTGGGTGCATGTCCCAGGCCACCGGTACGGTGCGCCCTACACACAGGCGGGACGTCGAGGACGCCGACCTGTTTGACGTGTGCTCACAGCCAGTTGAGCGGGTTGAGCACCTCAAGGTACAGCCCCCAGAAGGTACGGCGCGCGGAGTCTTTGAACGTGCTGCGCTTGTCGAGCGCGGCGCGTATGAGCGCGATGATGGCGCAGACTGCAGCGTATATAACCAGTGCAAGCAGAACAACCATGTCGGCCATCCTAAGGCAAAATTTGTACGGTTTACGTATGATTTCTACCTATTTTGTATATGATGTGGGGCATATCCATGCCGTGGTAGTGTTTCATCATCACACCTGCGGGCCTCATGCCCAGGCGCGCGGCCACGCGGCGCGAAGCGTAGTTCACGTCGCGGATGATGGCGTAGACCTCGTTCACGCCGAGCGAAGCAAAGGCCAAGTCGCGCACGGCAAGCGCGGCCTCGGTGGCGTAGCCGTGGTTCCAGTATTCGCGCGAGAACACATAGCCTATTTCCGGGACGTGCCCGTCCAGGCAGTCCTGTACCGTGAGCCCGCACTGTCCTATGACCTCGCCCGTGGCTTTGAGCTCCACGGCGCAGAGCGAAAAGCCCCAGACTTCGCGCCGGGATATCTGCCGCGCGAGCCAGCCGGCCACATCACGGTCGGAAAAGGCGTGGCCGTAAGCCCACATCGTGTCCGCGTCCATGATGCGGCGCAGCGCGTCGTAGTCGCCCGGCGCCAGGTCGCGGAGTATCAGTCGTTCGGTTTCAAGCTTCATTGAGTTACCTCGTCAGGTGTGTAGTTTATGCCGAGCGAGAGCGGCAGCTCCACGGTATCCAAGGAGAAGACCGCGTCAAGGCTCAAGCCTGTCGCCGCGCCGACCTGCTTCGCACTCAGGTCAACCGAATAGAGCGCGCGGAGATTCTGCGCCTTTTCGTCGCCAGGCAGGTTAAAGCTAAAGCCCAGGTCCTCAACCGCCAAACTCTCCGGTAAGGCCCCGTAGGCTGTGTGGTGCAATTCTCCGTCGGCACGGGTCTCGGTGTGCGTGTATACGACCCGGCAATCGGCGGGTGAGGTCTGGGAAAAGCCGCTTAAAACCGCGTCGCTGATGGAGAGACGCTGCTCTCCCCTATCGTCAGGCAGCTCGGGCATCTGAGTGTAGAAATACACGCGGAAGTCTCCGCCGCTTTGCACAGCGACGAGCGTCAGCCTCAGCCGCGCGCCTGCCTGCCTGGTGTACTCGGCGTAATTTATTTCCCGCGCTTCTCCGTCCTCGAGGCTGTAATACCGGCTGTGTACGGCTATGTTGTCGGCCAGGGCAAAACAGTCAAGGTCCTCCGCGTCCAGAAGGGACTGAAAGCCGTCGGAGAGGCCGCGCTCAATCAGGCGTATTGTAGCTTTGATATAGTTTTCCGTGTATTCTTGTGTGTCCTGGATTAACGGCTGGTATCCTGAATTGTCACCGCAGGCCGGGAGTGTGAACGCCAGAGCCAGGGCGAGTATACATGCCGCGAGCTTTTTCGTGTCGAGCACCCCTTCTGTAGGAAATTTGTCGTAGCGGGTAGCTCCGGGCGGCATGCAGCCACCGGAGGCGGCTGCGCCGCCGTGCCGCCATGAATTTAAAACCGCTGGGGCGCGGGTAGAACGTAAGCCACTACAGAACCCTTACGAACGCAGCTGCAACTTATGCCCACGTTGCAAGCATCTGCCGACTTCGGTTGCGCGGAAACGCATGTCCGTTTTGCCCTGTACGATACGGTATATGGCCGGGTGGTTGCTGCTTGGCGCGATGCGGTACCCAAGCGCTTTTCCTTTCGGGGTCTGGGACGCTTTCTTTTGGCGCAATTAAAAGAAAGCGCCCCAGGGGTCTGCAACCCTTCGGGTTCACCATCCCCGCCTGGCGGCGGGCGGGACGTCAGGGACGCCGTCATTTCGCCACAAACCGCCAGGGCCGCGCCTGGTCCTCGGGCGAGGCGAAGCCGATGCCGACACGCTCGGCCGTGCCGACGGAGAAGCCGCGCTCACGGGCGGCGAACCACAACTCGGGGCACTCATCGACCACCTTCGCCGTGAAATCTCCGCTTATGTCCAGTGCCTTTGTTAGCCTGCCCGGGCCGGGATAGCCCTCGCAGGCGCGGATGAGCACGCCCTGGGGCCTGTCCTCCTCGCCCGTGATGGCGTTGAGCAGCCAGTGTACGCCGTAGCAGAGATAGACGTAGAACACGCCGCCGCGCATGTATAGCGGCGCGTTGCGCTTCGTGCGGCCGTGACGGGCGTGGCAGGCGGTGTCGCTCTCGCCCATGTAGGCCTCGGTTTCGGTGATGGTCAGGATGCGCGCCTCGCCCGTGGGCAGGACGCGCACAATTCGGCAGCCGACCAGCTCCGGCGCGACGACCAGCGCGTCGCGCTCAAAAAATTCACGCTCAATGGGCGCAGGAAGCTTGATTTTGCTCATTTTCGTACAAATTCCGCCCAAATTCGTAGGCGCGATCAAGGGCGTCCGTCTCACCGGCGCGGGACGGGCCGTTCGTGTCGCCGCAGCCGCCGCAGAGCAGACGGCCACGGTCGGTAAAGCCTATGTAGTTGACTATGGCGTAGCTGTAGTAGCCCTCGGCCTCGCGGAAGGTCCAGAAGTTGTCGTCGGCGCTGGTCATGATGAGCGCGCTGTCATGCACGGGGTAGCGCTCATAGCGGCCCTTTGGCGGGTCGGGGTCATACTCGGCGAGACAGTAAAAGCGCTCTATAAAGGCCTTTATGCGAGCTGAGAGAGTCCAGAAATAGAGCGGCGAGGCAAAGACCACGCAGTCGGCGGCCTTGACCTTCGGCGCGATGTCGTTGAAGGCGTCGCGCTGGACGCAGGGCTTGCCGTAGCGGCAGGCGTTGCATCCCAGGCAGCCGCGCACCTCGTGCTTGAGCAGGGATATGACTTCGACCTCGTGACCGGCCTCACGCGCGCCGCGCGCGAAGGCCTCGACCACCTGCGCGGTGTTCCCGTGGGGCCTTCCGCCTCCGAGGACGACGAGTATTTTCCGGCCCATACTCACAGGTCGTGCCCGCAGTAGGGGCACTTCTTCAAATAGAGCATGCCGCGGGTCGGCAGCTTTTCCTTGCAGTAGGGGCATCTGACGACTATCGTGGGCAGGACTATCATGAACAGCACAAGCATGATCAGGCCTATGTAGAACAGGTACATGTAGCCGGTGGCCATGCCAATGGCCCCGATGATAAATCCGAGGATAGTCATTACCCAGCAGAATCTTGCAGCATTGCGGGGGGAAACACCCATTTTATCTTACCTCCTTGGGATGTTTGTTTACAGGTTGCGCGGTATGAGCACCTCGGTGACCACCAGCACGGCGATGGCGGCGGCGCCGGTGAGCCACCACTCGAACACCACTGCGGCGACGCCGAGGGCGAAGGCGAGCACGCTTATTACGCGGCAGACCGTGCGGGCCGTGCGCTCGTGCTCGCGGAGCTTGTCTAAAAGCCTGGACATATGTAAGCCTCCAAAGGTCAGAAAATCTCCTCGCCGCAGTACGGGCAGAAGTCAAAGCCTGCAGAGCCGTGAATCGGGAGCGGTTTGCCGCACTTCGGGCAGCGCCAGAACACGACCATGACCAGCAGCGCCAGTGCTACAACCGCCGCGCCTACTATCAGCAGCCAGAGCGCGTCGTCAAAAACCGCCGACAGCACGCAGATTAGGAATCCCGTCCAAAGCATGACCCAGAATGCCAGCCGTGCGGATTTCGGCGAAGAACGCAGCTTACCAAAAAGCTTTTTCATGGCGCTCCACTTCAGTCCAGCTCCCTGCCGCAGTAGGGGCAGCGCTTTTTTGTGACGCAGGAAATGGGCAGCACTTCGTCGCACTCAGGGCAGCGCCAGAACACGGTCAGCGCCAGCACGACGCAGCAGACGCCGGCGGCCATCAGGACGATGCCCATGACCTCGGAGTCGAGCTGGAGGATGATGAAGCCGATGATGAGCAGCGCTATCATGGCGATGACGCTGAGCTTGAGTATTTTTATGGGGTGGTTTACAAGGCTGTCCTTGCTCTCGGGGTTCTTATTCATATTATAATACCTCCTGTAGCTAAATGTCGATAAAAGTTCAACATGCGGCTAGGCCTGCGTGAGGCCGTTTATCAGCTCTAACACGAGCTCCGCGGCGCACCAGACCAGCGCGAGGGCCATGACGCCGTTGACTGCCCTGGTGTGCTTCCTGTACGCGCGCTCTAGTACGGCGCCGCACAGCGCCCATGCGCAGCAGCAGACAAAACAGGACGCGGCCATCAGCAGGGACACGAGCACAACGGGCAGCGCCCCGCTGTAATGCGGCAGGAAATAGGAACCCATGGCCGTCACGGCGAAGAGGATGCCTTTGACGTTTATAAACTGCATCGCTATGCCTGAGAACACCCCGCGGGAACGGGCCGCGTCTCCGCCGCCGCCGGGCTCGGAACGCCAGACCTGCCGGGCCAGGTACAGTATATACGCCGCGCCGAGCGCGAGCAGCCAGGGCTCAATGGCCGGAAGCAGGTCGTAGAGCAGGGCCGTAAAGCCGCCCGCGAGCAGACTGACGGCAAAGAAGCCGATGGCTGCGCCGCTTATGTATCTCAGGCTGTAGAGAAAGCCACGCTGCGCCGCGCCGGACAGGCTGATTGTGTTGTTCGGCCCCGGCGTTATACAGTTTAGGAACACATAGGACAGAAAAGACAGCCAGTCCATGGCGGCTCAGCGCTCGGGGACAATTTCTATCCAGTAGCCGTCCGGGTCCTCTATGAAGTATACGCCCATGGACGGGTTTTCAAAGCAGACGCAGCCCATCGCGTCGTGCTTTTTCTTTGCCGCGTCGAAGTCGTCCACGCGGAAGGCGAGGTGGCTCTCGTTTTCGCCCAGCTCATAGTCGCGGTCGGCGTGGTCGCGCAGCCAGGTCAGCTCGATCTGAAAACTGGCCGCATCGTTTGCGAGGAAGGCCAGCTTGAAAGAGCCGTCGGACGCCTCCTTCTCGCGCACGACGGAGAGGCCGAGCGCCTCGGAGTAGAATCTGACGCTGCGCTCGAGCTCGCGGACATTGATGTTGCAGTGGTAGAACCTGAAAGTCATATATGTAAGCCTCCCGGCAGTATTTGCTTACAGCATACCCCAGGAGGCCTGATTTAGCAAGTGTTTTTGCTGAGCGTACCGCTTTAGCAGTTGGGTTTATACTTCTGCTTTACCTTCTGGGTCTGCTGCGGGCCGGCCTGCTCCGCGGCGTACCAGCCCTTGCGCTGCATTTCCTTGTAAATCTCGTCCTGCATGCCGAGCTCAAAGTTCAGCGCGGTGGTGAAGGCCTGACGCACGTTAGGCGTGCTGGATTCGATGGCGCCGTGCATATAGAGATCGCAGACGCCCTTGGTGGTGTTGAGCAGGTTTTCCATTATCATCTTGTCGTCCATGTTTTGCCTCCTTACACCAGGTCGTAGAAACGTCCGTACATCTGGCAGTGCTGCTCCGCAAACTGCTGGACGCACTGCTTGAGAGATGCGTCCTGGAGCATGTTGGCGGCCTCGCGGCACTGCTGCGTCAAAAACTGCGCGTGACCGAGCGCGTCGTCAAGATAGAGAGTTTCCTTAGTGGTCAAAGTAATCACCTCGCGCGTAGTATGTGCGCGCGGGCGTGATTTATGCACAGCGGCGCGATGTTGACGCATATTTGAAAAATTGCGTATATAATTTTCAATCCCCCAGCAGCTCGTCGGCCGTCACGCCCAGCACGCGTGAAATTGCGCGCAGCTCTATGTCCGTGACAAAGCGCTCGCCGCTCTCTATGCGCTGCACGGCGTTTTTGTCGAGGTCGAGCCCCTCAATTTGCAGCCGCTCGGCCAGAGCGCGCTGGGATACGCGTCCGGGCATCGCCAGGCGCAGTGCGCGCACACGCTCGCCGCACAGATTGTTGCCGCCGTGAGGCGACCTGTTTTTATACATAATCCTCACCGTTTGACATTTAGTACTTGTCATTAGCCAGATTAAATGCTATGCTGAGACGCGAATTGACATTCACTAAATGTCATAGTGGGAATAGAAATTTAACTATGATTCACTTGCCAGGTATATACCGGCCATGTATAATGAGTCTAGCCCCAAAACAGGACATTGGAGGTCAACATGGGTAAAGAACTGCTTCGCATAGAGCACGTCACAAAGAGCTACGGCAAGACCGTGGCCAACCGCGACATCAGCTTCACGGTGAACGCGGGCGAGACGGCGGTGCTGCTCGGCCCCAACGGCGCGGGCAAGAGCACCATAATAAAATGTATCGCGGGCCTGCTCCGTTTCAAGGGCGGCATCTTCATCGACGGCGAGCCGAACAAGACGATAGAGGCCAAGCGCCGCCTGGGCTACATACCGGAGATGCCGGCGGTGTACGAGCTGCTGACTGTGGCCGAGCACCTGGAGTTCATACGCAGGGCCTGGCGCATTGAGGACGACGGCTACGGCGAGGAGCTGCTCGAGCGGCTGGAGCTGGCGGACAAGCGCGATAAGCTGGGCCGGGAGCTCTCCAAGGGCATGCAGCAGAAACTGTCGATAGCCTGCGCCATGGTGCACAAGCCGGAGGTGCTCATCTTCGACGAGCCTCTGGTCGGCCTCGACCCGCACGCCATCAAGGAGCTCAAGAGCATATTCCGCGAGCTGCGCGCGGACGGGCGCGCCGTACTGATATCCACGCACATGATAGACTCTGTCGAGGACTACTGGGACGTGGCCCACATAATGATGAACGGCGAGTTCGCCGCTACGCGCAGGGCCTCCGAGACGGAGGGGCGCGACCTCGAGGAGCTGTTCTTCGCCATAACCGAGGGCGGTGAAAAGGAATGAGCGCGCTCACCTATCTGACCCTCACTCAGCTGAAAAACCGCGTAAAGGGAGTTTTTCGCTCCCCTGCCAAGCTTATCTACGCCGTGATAATCGTGGCGCTGCTGGTGCTCGTCGTATTCGCCGGGAACATGGACGCCGGTGAAGGCGACGTGGGTACGCCGAATGCCCAGCTCGGGGCGATAATCATCGGTTACTTCGCTCTGATGTTCCTGATGACGGCCAACTCCGGTTTTTCCACAGGCATGAGCATCTTCAAGATGGCCGACGTGAACTTCCTCTTCGTCGGACCGTTCAAGAGCGTGCGCGTGCTGTTCCACGGCATGTTCAACCAGATGGCGACGGCGCTCATCATGGCGGTTGTGATACTTTTCCAGTACGGCTGGATGCACGGCTCTTACGGCGTCGGCGCGCTGGAGATGGTCTTCATCATGGCGGGATATTCGCTGACCGTGTTCACCGCGCAGATAACCGCGATGGTCATCTACGCCTTCAGCTCGGGGCGCCCCGGGGTGCGCAAGGCGCTGCGCACGGTCTACGTCGTGGTTTGTATCGCCTGGGCGGCGTACATCGGATACCGCGCGCTCGGCGCGCAGAGCGTGTTGGACGGAATCTGCGGCGCCGTGGCCGACCCGATAGGCCGTCTTTTCCCCGTCGCGGGATGGCTCGGCGGGGCCTGCTATGAGGCCGTGCTGGGCAATTATCAGACCGCACTATTCCTGCTCGCAGTCTGGGCGGTGTTCACCGCCGCGCTGATAATACTCATGGCTCGCGCCGACCAGGACTTCTACGAGGACGTGCTGCAGAGCACCGAGACTACCTTCGCCGCCCAGGCGGCGGCCAAGGAGGGCCGCGTGAGCGAGATCGCGCCGAAAAACGTCAGCGTCGGCAAGACCGGCCTCGGCGGCGGCTGGGGCGCGAGCGCCTTCTGGTACAAGCACCGCATCGAGAACCGCCGCAGCCGCAAATGGCTGCTGAGCGGCATGGAGATAGTGTTCATCTGCGTGAACCTCGGCTTTGCGTTCTTCATGCGCGACTCGGGCATAGTCGCGCCGCTGGCCTTCGCGGCCTACATGATGTTCTTCTTCGTCGCCATAGGCAGGCTGCTGAAGGAAATGACAAAGCCCTACGTCTACCTCGTGCCGGAGCCGCCGACAAAGAAGCTGCTGTGGTGCCTGCGCGAGAGCGCCGCGGGTTACGCTGTCAGCGCCGCGCTGAGCTTTGTGCCCATGATGTTTTATGTGGACGCCCCTGCGGCCAGCATACTCGCCGCCGGAGTCGCGTACTTCACCTACGCCTACCTCTTTACGGCGGGCAACCTCGTTACCGAGCGCGTCTTTGGCTCCGTGACGGTGAAGGCGCTCATCTTCCTCTTCTACTTCATCGTACTCATTATCATGGCGGCGCCGGGCGTCGCGGCGGCAATCTTTGCGGGCATGGTAATGCCCGAGTGGTGCGCGCTGCTCGTCCTCGCCGCGGTGAACGTGCTGGTTGCCCTTCTGGGCATATTCGCCTGCCGAAACATACTCGCCAGCGCCGAATTGAACAACTGAAAAAGAATCCGTCCCGCGGCATGTGCCCGCGGGACGGATTTTGGCTTTCAGCAGATTATCCTCACGGCGCGGCGGTGGTTGGTTATCGTGAGCTCCGTGACCGTGCCGCCGGGCTCCCCGTCGCGGGTGAAGGTCATGGGCTTTTCAAACTCGAAGTGCACCTGGGAGGCGTGGAGTATCTTGAGGGCGGGGCCGTCGGTATTTTTGCTGACTGCCTGTCCCATCAGGGCGTTGAGCTCAGAGAGGTTGCCCGGGTTGCGCACCAGGCTGATTTCAAACTTGCCGTCGTCCAGGCCGACAAGCTCTGGGTCGAGCTTGATGAGCCCGGCCACGGACAGCGAATTTGTCACGCCGCCGAAGATGTAGTCGCCCTCTTCAACCTCGCCGTTGTCAAGCTCCACGCGGCAGTTGCAGTGAGGCAGGCGGGTGAGGCGGTTCATACCCTCGAGCAGGTACGCGAGGTGGCCGAGCGCCTGCTTGTTCTGCTGCGGCGTCTCGTAACTCACGTCGGTGAAGGCGCCGAAGGCCGCGACGTAGGTGAAACACCTGCCGTCGCCGAGGCCGCCGACGTCCCACCAGCGCTCCTCTCCCCCGGCGATGCGGCGCGCGCAGGCGGCGCTGTCGCCCTTGGGCAGGCGCAGGGTCGTGGCGACGTCGTTGGCGGTGCCGAGCGGGAAATAGCCTATGGGCGGGCGCTCCCCGGGCTCGAGGCGCATCAGGCCCTCTATGACGTCGGACAGGGTGCCGTCGCCGCCCATGCAGCAGACGAGGTCGTAGCCAACGCTCTGCTGCGCCAGCTCCACGGCCTCGCCGGCGCGGGTGGTAAAGCGCACCGTAGGCACATATCCGGCCGAGTGCAGCACATGCAGGGCTTCGCCGAGGCCGTTTTTGTACATGCCGCGCCCGGCGACGGGATTAATTATCAGGAAAAGATTTTTCATACCCATATCACATCACGCTCAGATAACGCTCGCCCGTGTCGGGCAGCAGGCAGACTACCAACTTGCCGGCAAACTCCGGCCTCTCCGCGACGGCCCTGGCCGCCCAGGCGGCGGCGCCGGAGCTCACGCCGCAGAGCAGGCCCTCGGACCTGGCCAGCTCGCGCATTGCGCCCAGCGCGGCCTCGTCAGGCACTGTGATTATCTCGTCGTATATCGAGGTATCCAGCGCCTTCGGGACGAAGTTTGCGCCTATGCCCTGGATGGCGTGGGGGCCGCTGCGCCCCTCGCTCAGCAGCGGGGAGCTCGCGGGCTCGACTGCTATTATGCGCACATCGGGGTTGCGCTCCTTGAGATAGCGGCCGACGCCGCTGATGGTGCCGCCGGTGCCGACGCCCGCGACGAACGCGGCGACCTCGCCGTCCGTGTCGCGCCATATCTCGGGGCCGGTGGTCCTGTAGTGGGCCTCGGGGTTGGCGGGGTTCTCGAACTGACCGGCGATGATGCTGCCGGGATTTGCCGCGTGCAGCTCTTCGGCCTTCGCCACGGCGCCGGCCATGCCCAGGGCGCCCGGAGTGCGCACGACTTCCGCGCCGTATGCCTCAGTGAGCTTGACGCGCTCTATGCTCATCGAGTCCGGCATGACGATGACGGCCCTGTAGCCGAGCACCGCCGCGAGCGCGGCTATGCCTATGCCGGTGTTGCCGCTGGTGGGCTCTATTATCATGCCGCCGGGGGCCAGGACGCCCTCGGCCTCGGCAGTGCGTATCATATTCAGCGCGACGCGGTCCTTGGCGCTACCCGCCGGGTTGGCGCGCTCAAGCTTGGCCGCCAGGCTCAGCCCCGGGGCAAAATGTGCAAGACGCATCAGCGGCGTCGAGCCTATGAGCTCGGTGATGTCATTATATATGTGTGCCATTATTACACCTCCGCCAGAGAAAGGCATTGAAAAATCTTGCAGGTTTGATTATAATACAAGAATGTGGTTCGTGTAAATACACACATAATGAACACTTAACGAGATTTTGACAAAGCACCCCGGCAGCGGGGCGCTCCAGGGGGTATTTTAACATGAAACGCGAGCGGATATCCGCTATTTTTGCCGACGCGGCGAGCTTTACCGGCCGCGAGATAACGGTCTGCGGCTGGGCGCGCACCATCCGCGACATGAAGAACTTCGGGTTTATCGAGCTCAACGACGGCTCGGCGCACTCCAACCTTCAGGTCGTGCTCGAGCGCTCCAGCCTCGCCAACTACGATGAGATTGCCCGCCAGAACGTCGGCGCGGCGCTTATAGTCCGAGGCGAGCTCATTCTCACGCCCGAGGCCAAGCAGCCCTTTGAGCTCAAGGCGCACTCCGTCGAGGTCGAGGGCGTGTCCACGCCGGACTACCCGCTGCAGAAGAAGCGCCACAGCGTGGAGTTCCTGCGCACCATCCAGCACCTCAGGCCGCGCACCAACCTCTTCTCCGCCGTGTTCCGCGTCAGGAGCGTCGCCGCGGCCGCGATACACGAGTTCTTCCAGCAGCGCGGCTTCGTCTATGTCCACACGCCCATCATAACCGCCAGCGACTGCGAGGGCGCGGGCGAGATGTTCGAGGTCACGACCCTCGACATGGCCAACCCGCCGCGCAACGAGGACGGCAGCGTGGACTACTCCAAGGACTTCTTCGGCAAGCGCGCCAACCTCACCGTCTCCGGCCAGCTCAACGCCGAGAACTTCGCCATGGCCTTCGGCGACGTGTACACCTTCGGCCCCACCTTCCGCGCCGAGAACTCCAACACACAGCGCCACGCCGCCGAGTTTTGGATGATAGAGCCGGAAATGGCCTTTGCCGACCTCACCGACTACATGGACAACGCCGAGGCGATGATAAAGTACGTCATCAACCGCGTGCTGGAGCGCTGCCCGCAGGAGATGGAGTTCTTCAACAAGTTCGTTGACAAGGGCCTGCTCGAGCGCCTGCACCACGTCGCCACGAGCGATTTCGGCCGCGTCAGCTACACCGAGGCCGTCAGCCTGCTGGAGAAATACAACGACCGCTTCGACTACAAGGTATTCTGGGGCTGCGACCTCCAGACCGAGCACGAGCGCTGCCTCACCGAGGAGATATTCAAGCGCCCGCTGTTCGTGACCGACTACCCGAAGGAGATCAAGGCCTTCTACATGCGCATGAACGACGACGGCAAGACCGTCGCCGCCGCCGACTGCCTCGTGCCCGCCATCGGCGAGCTGATAGGCGGCAGCCAGCGCGAGGAGCGCCTCGACATGCTGGAGGCGCGCATGGACGAGCTGGGTCTCAACCGCGACGACTACTGGTGGTACCTGGATCTGCGCCGCTACGGCTCCTGCCGCCACGCGGGCTACGGCATGGGCTTCGAGAGGCTCATCATGTACCTCACCGGCGTGCCAAACATCCGCGACGTGCTGCCGCACCCGAGAACGGTCGGGAGCGCGGACTTCTAAAAACGTAAACGCCGCCGCAAAATGCGGCGGCGTTTTTGTTGACAAATGGGTAACTAGTTGCTATACTTAAATAGGTAACTAATTACGCATATGGGGGAGTGAGAATGGAGCTATCCGAGCTGGCCGAGCGCTATTCAGGAGGTACGCCTGAGCGCTGCAAGGCCATATTCAGCACTATATTTATAGTAAGCAACCGGCTGCAGGCCATTTTCGACAGGCACATACCCCGCCTGACGCTCCGGCAGTTCATGCTGCTGAGCATAGCTAGGCAGAGCGCGGAGCCGCTCACGCTCACGAAGCTCGGAGAGCTGCTGGGCTGCTCGCGCCAGAACGTTAAGAAGCTCGCACTTGCGCTTCAGGAGAAGGGCTTCGCCAGGCTGCGCCGTTCGGACGAGGACGCGCGGGCGCTGACGCTCGTGGTGACGGGCGAGGCGGAGAAGTATTTCACCGGGGAGTTTGCCCGTTACGCCGGGGAGCTCGGCGCGCTGTTCTCGGTCTATACCGAGGAGGAGATAGCGGAGCTGTTCGGGCTTATGATGCGGCTCTACGAGGGCCTGGACAGACTTGACGCAGTAGGGGAGGACGAAAAATGAGGACCACAGTGTTGTACAAATCCAAATACGGCGCGAGCGCGCGCTACGCGAGCATGCTGGCCGAGGCGCTGGGCACAGAGGCGCAGGAGCTGGACAAGGCGGGAGCCGCCGCGCTTTCGGGCTGTGAGCGCGCCGTGTTTGTGGGCGGAGTGTACGCCGGGGGCGTGGCCGGACTGCAAAAATTCGCAAAGCTGCTCTCGGGCTGCTCCGTGGGGCGAGCCGCCGTACTGTGCGTGGGTGCTTCGCCGTATGACGAGGGCGCGATTGCACAGCTGAGAGGGCGCTGCCGCGCCCTGGACGAAAGTGTACCGCTCTTTTACGCGCGCGGGGCCTGGGACGAGGAGAAAATGTCGCTCAAGGACAGGACGATGTGCGCATTGCTTCAGAAGATGGTCGCAAAACGTCCGCCGGAGGAGACAGAGCCCTGGATGCGGGAGCTGTTGGGCGCAAGGGGACAGAAACGAGACTGGGTAAGCGGGGAGTATTTGACGCCGCTGCTCGAATACATGAGAGGATAAACAGGGGCCGCGCCTTTTTGGCGCGGCCCTTTTATGAATTGGAGGGATATTAGCTTTTCCTTATGCGGCGCAGGAGTTTCGTGATGACTCCGGCGCGCTCCGGCTCGGGCTCAGGCTCCGCCGCGGCGGCGAGCGCCCTGTCCATCTGCAGCTGCTGGGCGTCTACTCGCTCGGCGCCGCCGGGGGCGGGGCTGTAGCTGCCGTCGGAGTGCAGCTCCCGGGCCTTGACGTTGTCCGCAAGGCAGGCGTCCATGATGCCGTGGATTTTTTCGCGCACGGCGCTGTCGTAGATAGGGCAGGCGGTCTCCACGCGCCTCTGCGTGTTGCGGGTCATGAAGTCGGCCGAGGAGATGTACATCTTCTCGGAGGGGCCCTCGCCGAAGATGTAGATGCGCGAGTGCTCGAGGAAGCGTCCCACTATGCTGACGATGTGTATGTTGTCCGTCTCGCCCGGTATGCCGGGCAGGATGCAGCAGATGCCGCGCACGACCATGTCTATGTGCACGCCGGCGCGGGAGGCTTCGCGCAGCTTTTCTATGATGTCGATGTCGGTGAGCGAGTTTATCTTGAACTTCATGCGGCCGAAGGGGCCCTTGGCTATCTCCTCGTCCATCAGGCGCAGTACGGTGCGCTTGAGCGAATAGGGCGAGACGAGCAGGTGCTTGTATTCGCCGTCGAGCTCGCCTATAGACATGTTCTTGAAGAACTCCACGGCGTCCTGGCCGATGCCGGGGTCCGCCGTGAGCAGGGACACGTCCGTATACTGCTCGGCGGTCTTTTCGTTGTAGTTGCCGGTGCCGACCTGGGTGATGTACTGTATTTCGCCGCGCTCGCGCCGTGTGATGAGGCATATCTTGGAGTGAATCTTGTAGTTTTCAAAGCCGTAGAACACGGTGCAGCCCGCGTCCTCGAGCCGCTCCGACCAGTCGATGTTGTTCTGCTCGTCAAACCTGGCGCGCAGCTCTATGAACACCGTGACGTCCTTGCCGTTCTCGGCTGCGTTGCAGAGGTATTCTACGAGTTTGGCTTTGCGCGCGAGGCGGTAGATGGTTATCTTTATGGAGATGACGTTCGGGTCATCGCTGGCCTCCTTGAGCAGGTTCAGGAAGGGCGACATGCTCTCGAAGGGAAAACTCAAAAGCCTGTCGGCGCGGGCAGTCTGCTTTATCATGCTCTCGCCGGAGCGCAGCCCGGCCGTGCGGCAAGGCCTGAACTCGGGATAAGTCAGGCTGCGGCGCTTGTCGTCCGGCAGCTTGCCCGCGAGGGAGAAGGCGTAATCGAGGCGCAGCGGCGCGCTCGTAAAGTATATCTGTTCATCCGTGACGGGCAGGCGGTCCTTGAGGTAGTCGAGGAAGCTGCCGCCTATCCTCTCGCTCAGCTCGAGCCGGACGGGGGCGAGGCGGGTTCGCTGGCGCAGCGCCTTCTTCATCTTCTTGCGGAAGTCCTCATTCTCGTCCATGTCGAAGGCCTCGTCCTCGGGGTTTATATCCGCGTTGCGCGTCACGCGGAACACACACTTGGCGCGCACGTCGTAGTTCGAGAAGATGTCCTCCGTGTGATGGAGCAGCAGCTCCTCCATGTGGATGTAGCGGAGCCCGTCGTCGCAGGGCAGGAACAGCACGCTGGGCAGGACGTCGGGCAGCGGTATTACGCCGAACACGTCGCGCGAGTGGTACTTGACCCACGCCCCTATGTGCAGGACGTTGTTCTTCAGGTGCGGGAATGGGTGATGGGTGTCCACAATCTGCGGCGAGATTATGGGCTCGACCTCGGCGCGGAAATAGCGCTGGCAGAACTTCTTCTCGCTGCCGGTTAGCTCGCTCCACTCGAGGCGGCTGATTCCGTAGCGTCGCAGCAGCCGCTCAAGGCCGACGCACACGGCCTCGCGCGTGCGGTAGAGCGGCCGGACGGCGGCGTATATGGCGTGCAGCTGCTCCTCGGGCGTCATGTTGGAGCGGGAGTCATGCCGCTCGGGCTCAATGCCCTTTAAATCCCAGAGGCTGCCCACGCGGATCATGAAGAACTCGTCGAGATTGCTCGTGAAGATGCTTGCGAACTTGAGCCGCTCGAGTATGGGCACACTCTCGTCCGCGGCTTCGGCGAGGACGCGCTCGTTGAAGGCGAGCCAGCTCAGCTCGCGGTTTTGCGTGTATATGTGCGCACTCATATTCTTACACCCCTGGACTCTAGCACACTGAGCATGTATCCCTCACGCACGCCGTAGGGGCTGGTGACCACGGTGCGGGAGCCGTAGAGCTCCGACGCCGCGCTCAGCAGGGTGATGCCGGGCAGCATGGTGTGGATGCGCTCGGGCGCTATTTTCAATATGCGGCGGGTGAGCTTTTTCGGGTTCTCCTGGGCCTGGCGCAGCACCTTGGCGAAGAACTGCGTTTCGTAGCCCTCCTTCGGCAGTTCGCCCACCATGCCTCGGTAGAGCGCCAGCGCGCCGCGCGCCGTGCCTCCAACGCCGCACATGGGCTGGGCGGAATAGCCCTGGGAATCCGGCAGCGCGTCGGAGAGCGCCTTGCGGGCCTCGACCTTCATGGCGGCGAGTTCGGCGGCGGTGGGGATTATGCCGGAGACGCACTTGTTGAAAAGACTCAGCGAGCCGAGCGGTACGCTCCTTGCGGCTGCGGCGCGTCCGCCCCTGAAGAATACGAGCTCTGTGCTGCCTCCGCCGACGTCGACGAGCAGACCCTCTTCGCCGGGCATGGAGCGCACCGCGCCGCGATAGTCGAGCATGGCCTCCTCGTAGCCGGAGAGGACGCGGATATCGAATCCCGTCTCCTCGCGCACGCGCTCGATGACCTCTTCCCTGTTTGTTATGTTGCGCAGCGAGGCCGTCGCGAATGGGAAGGTCTCGCAGTCCGGCAGGAGGTCAACCGTGTCGCGGAATTTACCCATGACCTCGACCAGCCGGTCTATGCCCTCCGGGGCCATCAGGCCGTCCTTGCCGATGTAGGCCGCCAGTCCGGCCGTGTATTTGTTGTTGAGTATGGCCGTGATGCCGTCTCCATCCACGCGGTATACAACCAGGCGTATCGTGTTGGAGCCAATGTCTATAACGCTGTACAAGTACATCCCTCTTTTATAACTTTACATACATAATTATTATAACACGGCAAAACGCAGCTTTTCCGCAAATCGAGGTGAACATATTGTAAAATTTGAGTAAATATTAGACAGCCGCCGCGAAAGTACCGGGACATTCCTATAATGAAAAGCTATTCAGCAAAACGAAGAATTGACGCAAAGCCCATGGCGGCTTCGCGTCAACAGTAAGGCGTATAAAAACGAAACCGAAACCTATGGTTTCGATCCTGGAAGGAGGAGCAGCGGGGTGAGCGCGGGACGACGATTGTTCTGAAAGAAAAATCGCCGTCGCAAGCGATACATAGCTTGCGACGACGTGGCGCAGCGGGAGGGATTCGAACCCTCGTGCAGTTTCCTGCAAACTGATTTCGAGTCAGCCCCGTTATGACCACTTCGATACCGCTGCACAGTGCATTACATTATACCCGTATAGCGGGGAAAAATCAAGTGTTGTTTGCCCGGTTTGGCGGTGATATAATCCCTACATTATAAATAGGAGGGATGAAAGTGAAGTGCTATCATGTTGACGCATTTGCGGAGAAGCTGTTTGAGGGCAACCCGGCGGCTGTCTGCGTAATGGATGAATGGCTGCCGGACGGGCTCATGCAGAGCATTGCGGTCGAGAACAACCTGTCCGAGACCGCTTTCACCGTGCGCGAGGGAGAGCACTGGCGCCTACGCTGGTTCACACCAGGCGGGGAGATAGACCTCTGCGGCCACGCTACGCTGGGTACGGCCTTCGTGCTGGCCAACTACTGCGAGCCGGACACGGCGCGCTTCGTGTTCGACACGCTAAGCGGTGAGCTGGCCGTGACGCGCCGCGGCGACATGTACGAACTGGACTTCCCCGCCTACGAGATGAAGAGCGTCCCCGTCACCGGGGCGATGGAGGCGGCCATAGGCAAGCCGGTGAAGGCCGCGTGGATGGCGCGCGACCTCGTCTGCGAGCTCGGGAGCGCGTCCGACGTCATCTCTGCCGAAGTCGACCAGGCGCTGGTGGCGCAGCTCGACGGACTGCTTTTGCACATCACCGCCGCGGGGACGGATTACGACTGCGTCTCGCGCTCCTTCGCGCCGAAGCTCTCCGTGGCCGAGGACCCGGTTTGCGGCAGCGGACACTGCCATATCGCACCCATCTGGTGCGAGCGGCTGGGCAGGGACACGCTCCGCGCGCGGCAGGCGTCGAAGCGCGGCGGAACGCTGCTCTGCACGGTGGACAACGGCCGCTGCAAGCTCGCGGGAGGGGCCGTACTTTACTCTGTCGCAGAGCTGAATATATAATGTATACGGAACAAAAGCGGAACGGATATGGCCGTTCCGCTTTTTGTTATACAGGTGAGTAAAAACTGCGCCGATTTAACCTGTAACATACTGTGATTTTTACAGGAATTTTCGCTTTTAGCTGTTCCATTTTGTAAAAAAGCATAGTATAATACACTCGTTAGGCTGAGGACAAAAATCTCCAGGCCGAAACTTTATTAAAGGAGAATCGATATGAAAAAGCTGCTGTCTGTTTTCCTGGCGCTTATCATGGTGTTCGCACTGTGCACCGGCGCACTGGCGGCCGAAGGCGCAGATGTGCCGACCGCCGACACCACTGGGGAAGCCGCCACCGAAGGTACCGCCGCCCCGGCCGGGGACATCGTCGTGCTGTACACCAACGACGTACACTGTGAGATAGGCGGAGACTTCGGCTACTCCAACCTCGCAGCCTATGCCGACGAGATGGAAGCCGCCGGGGACTACGTCACCATCGTCGACATCGGCGACGCCATCCAGGGCGGCCCCTACGGCACCCTGACCGACGGCGAGGCCCCTGTTGAGATCATGAACGCCGTCGGCTACGATGTCGCTACCATGGGCAACCACGAGTTCGACTACGGCATGGATCGCTTCTTCGAGCTGGCCGACATGCTCGACTGCGGCTATGTCAGCTGCAACTTTGTCGATCTGCGCACCGGTGAACTCGTCTTCGAGCCCTACAAGATGATCACCTACGGCGACACCCAGGTCGCCTACGTCGGCATCACCACCCCCGAGACCTACACCAAGTCCACCCCGACCTACTTCCAGGACGGCAACGGCAACTACATCTACGGCTTCAGCGGTGACGACCTTGCCGCCAAGGTACAGTCCGCCGTTGACGCCGCCCGCGAAGCCGGCGCCGACTACGTCATCGCCGTCGGCCACCTCGGCATCGACACCGAGAGCAGCCCCTGGATGAGCACCGAGATCATCCCCCAGGTGTCCGGCCTGGACGCCTTCCTGGACGGCCACAGCCACAGCACCATTGCCTCCCAGACCGTCAACGGCGCTGACGGCGAGCCCGTCATCCTCACCTCCACCGGCACGAAGTTCGAAAACTTCGGCAAGCTGACCATAAAGGCCGACGGCACCATCACCTCTGAGCTCATCGCCGCCGACAGCTACACCGCCACCGACGCCGATGTCGACGCCGTCGTCGCCCAGCTCGTGGCCGAGAACGAGGCCGAGCTCAACCAGGTCGTCGCCAAGAGCGATGTCACGCTGCGCATCAACGACGACAACGGCACCCGCCTCATCCGCAACCAGGAGACCAACCTCGGCGATCTGTGCGCCGACGCCTACCGCGTCATGGGCAGCGCCGACATCGGTCTTGTAAACGGCGGCGGCATCCGTGCCGACATCCCCGCCGGCGACATCACCTACGGCCAGATAATCAACGTCCACCCCTACAGCAACATGCTCTGCGTCGTTGAGGCCACCGGCCAGGAGATAATCGACGCGCTCGAGATGGGCGCCGCCTCCTGCCCGGGCGAGAGCGGCGGCTTCCTCCAGGTCTCCGGTCTGAGCTACACCATCGACACCACGATCCCCAGCACCGTCACGACTGACGACGCCGGCATGTTCACCGGCGTGTCCGGCGCGCGCCGCGTCAAGGACGTCATGGTCGACGGCGAGCCCATCGATCTCAGCGCCACCTACACCGTTGCCAGCCACAACTACATGCTCAAGGAAGGCGGCGACGGCATGAGCATGTTCATGGACAACACCATCCTCGTCGACGAGACCATGCTCGACAACGAGGTGCTCATCAACTACATAACCGAGACCCTGGGCGGAGTCGTCCCCGCCGAGTACGCCGAGCCGCAGGGCCGCATCACCGTCCTCACCGAGGCGGCTGCCGAGCCCGGCTTCTTCACCGACGTGGCTGAGGGCGCCTGGTACTACGACTACATCGTCACCGCTTATGAGAACGGCCTGATGACCGGCGTGAGCGAGACCGAGTTCGCCCCCGACGTGGCCGTGACACGCGCCATGCTGGTCGCTATGGTCTACCAGCTCGAGGGCAGCCCCGAGGTCGAGGGCGCCGCGAGCGAGCTCTTCACCGACGTGGCCGACGACGCCTGGTACGCCGACGCCCTTGTCTGGTGCAGCGCCAACGGCCTGCTCGAGGGCTTTGAAGGCGAGACCTTCGACGCCGACACCGTCATCACCCGTGAGGACGTCGCCGTCATGCTCTACGCCTACGAGCTCTACAACGGCGCTGAGGAAGTCACCGACGCCGAGCTCACCTGGGCCGACGCCGCCGACGTCTCCGAGGATGCCGTCGCTGCGGTTGCTTACTGCACCGAGTCCGGCCTGATGAACGGCGTGACCGAAACCGAGTTTGCCCCCGACGGCAGCGCGACCCGCGCCCAGTGCGCCACCGTGCTCGTCCGTCTGTTCGAGGCCGCTTCCGAGGAAGCTGCCGCCTGAACAAGCGGCATAACTACATAAACAAGGCCCCGGGAAATTCCCGGGGCCTTTTCTTATTTAAAAATCTCCGCTCAGTCAGCCGTCGAAGCCTATTGTCCACATGTAGCTGAAGGCCTGGGCCCATGAGCCGAAGGTCTCTCGCTGTACCAGCTCGCGCAGCTCGCCGCGGCTGTACCAGCGCGCGGTTATCTCCTCGCCCGTCTCCTTGCTGGGCGCAATCTCGCCGCCGGCGACGCCGAAAACGCAGATGCACTGCTCGTTGGAGAGTCCCACGGCGCTGTAGCTCGGCGGCATGACGTGCCGTATCTCCAGCAGGTCCAGGCCGGTCTCCTCCTTGAGCTCACGCTTTGCCGCTTGCTCGGGCGTCTCGCCCTCGTCAATCAGGCCGGCTGGCAAGCCGTATATCGTGCGGCCCAGCTCCAGGCGGAACTCGCGGATGAGCAGCAGGTGTTCCCTCTGCACATCCGTCATGATTATCATTACCGCGTCCGTGCGCGGGTGCAGCAGCTTCTCGGGTGAGTCTATATCCGGGTCGCGCGAGAACATCTCGTACACCTTCTCGCCGCCGGAGGGGGTCTCGTATTTTACATCGTAGCGGGACAGGTATGTCCAGCCCGCGACCTTTTCAACGCTCTTGAGTTTCATCTGACCGCTTTTGGTACGAGCGTCACCTTGCCGCTGTAATCAGCGGGGTCAAAGCTGCTGCCGTCCAGATACTCCACGTCGGAGCAGAGCCTGGTGTAGTCGCTGAGCGGGCCTATCACGTCGTAGCCGAAGCCCTCGCCGCGGTAGTGCATGGGCACTGTGATGCGCGCGCCCACCTTCCCGGCAATTTCATATGCCTGCGCGGCGTCTATCGTGTAATAGCCGCCGACGGGTATGAGCAGCACGTCGGGGCGGCTGAGCCTGGCGTACTGCGCCTCATCCAGCTCGTGGCCCAGATCGCCCATGTGTACAACGCGCACCCCGCCGCCAGTTACGATGTGGATTGTGTTCTTGCCGCGCTTCGCGCCCTCTGCGTCGTCGTGGAAGCACTCGACGGCGTCTATCTGATATGAGTGCTCCCTGCCGCTGAGCGTGACCTTTTCCACGCCGCCGTGGTCGGAGTGTCCGTGGCTGCACAGCACTGCGTCTGCGCTGAGCCGGGGCAGCGTCCAGCCGGGGACCGAGCCGTCGGAATAGGGGTCGAACACGAGCGTCCCGCACTCGCTCTCGAGCATGAAGCAGGAGTGGCCGTACCAGGTTATCTTCATGTGAATTACCTCCGTGTTTTTTTATCAGTATAGCACTCATGCGCCCGGCGTACAAGCGCCTTGACCGGCAGGGCGAAAAATGTTATTATCTGCTCGGTGATACTATGAAAACTAAAAACCTGATAGCCCTTGCGCTGTGCGTGCTGATTTGCGCCGCAGCGATAGGCGCGGTTAGATATATGGCCGAGGCCGCCGTGCTTGACAATGGTGGTGCGGCTTCCGCACCGCCGGTGACAACGCCGGATATCACACCGTCCCCGACCCCGATGCCGACGCCCAGCCCCACGCCGGAGCCCACCCCCGAGCCGACGCCGGAGCTGCCGGCCGTGGATATCAACAGCTGGGAGCTGCGTCTGGCCAACATCAACAACAGTATAGGCGAATACGAGCCGGAACTCGAGGAGATTGAGAACGGCCAGATGTTCGACACCCGCGCCGCCGACGCCCTGCGCGAGTTTATGCAGGCCGCGCGCGACGAGGGCCTGAGCGTGTTCCTCTCGAGCGCCTATCGCGGCTACGCAGAGCAGCAGTATCTGTATAACCGAAAGGTTGCCCAGGTGGGTGAAGAGCAGGCCAAGACCATTGTCGCGCCCCCGGGCACCAGCGAGCACCAGACTGGCCTCTCCGCAGACATAACGGACAGGTACTACGAGGTCAAGAACTCCAGCCTCGAGAACACCGAGCTCTACAAGTGGATGAGCGCGCACTGCCAGGAGTACGGCTTCATCGTTCGCTACCCCAAGGACAAAGAGGACGTGACCGGCATCATCTACGAGCCGTGGCACTTCCGCTATGTCGGAGTGGAGGCCGCCACCTACATCATGGAGCACGGGCTCTGCCTTGAGGAGTTCATTGAGCTTTACAAGTGAAAACGCGCGAAAGGCCCGCCAAATTCGGCGGGCCTTTCGCTTACGCGTTATGCGCAGAAACAACGCATTACATGGCGTTGAGCTTCTGAGTCATGGCGCTCTTCTTGTGCGCGGCATTGTTCTTGTGGATGAGTCCCTTGGCCGCGGCGCGGTCGACGGACTTGACAGCAACTTTATAGGTGCCGGCAGCTGCCTCCTTGTTGCCCTCGGCGACTGCCGCGTCGAACTTCTTCATGACGGTCTTAAGCGCGGTCTTCTGCGCGCGGTTGCGGGCGTTCTCCACCTTGCTCTTGGCGTCACGCTTCATGGCGGACTTGATGTTGGGCATGCTCTCTTTGCCACCTCCTCCTATAAAATAACGTGGTTATGCACTCACGGACTGTTATTTTACCATCTGGCGCTCCAAAAATCAAGAGCCTTTTAACATTTTCACGGTGTTTTTTGAATATACCGGCCGTCATGGCAGAGAATATACAGCATCTTGTGTCAGGGAGGTCGGAACACACTATGGCTAAGGTCGTAAGGACGGATTTGGCCCTCGAAATGCGCGAAAACTCCGGCTCCGGAGAGCTAGAAGGGGTTCGCGCCGGCGAGTGGGAGACGAGGGGCTTCAGCATCACGCGTGTGGACATACTGAATGAAAAAGGCTCCGAAAAATTATGTAAACCAATCGGGAGCTACATCACCATGTCTGCGAGAGCTCTTGCGGAGCGCAGGCCGGAGGCCTTCAACGACGGCGCCTCCACCCTGGCGGAGCTGATACGGGGCCTGCTGCCCTCGCCGGGCGGGCTGACGCTGGTTGCGGGCCTGGGCAACGCGGCTATGACGCCGGACGCCGTGGGGACGCTCGCTGCTGAGTACATCATAGCCACGAGACACCTGAAGCAGAGTATGCCGCAGGAGTTTGAAGGTCTCTCCCCTGTCTGCGCCGTCAGGCCCGGAGTCCTGGGCTCTACCGGCATTGAGAGCGCCGAAATGCTTCGCTCTGTCTGCGAGAGCGTGCAGCCCGCGCAGGTCATTGCAATAGATGCGCTTGCGGCGGCCTCGCTCGACCGCCTTTGCTCCACCTTGCAGCTTTCAGACGCCGGTATTGTGCCCGGCTCGGGTGTCGGCAACAACCGCGCCGCGCTGAGCGAAGAGACGCTCGGGGTGCCTGTTTTGGCGATCGGCGCTCCCACCGTGGTCGACGCCTCGGCCTTTTCGGACGAAGAGGCCGCCAAAGGCATGTTCGTGACGCCTCGAGACATCGACTCATCTGTTCGCTCCCTGGCAAAGCTCGTGGGATACGCGGTCAATCTTGCGCTGCACGACGGCCTGACGGTGTCGGATATAGACATGCTCAAGAGCTGAGAGCTAAAGGCCTGCGTTTCACGTGAAACGCAGGCCTGCGAAACAAAAAGGCACTTGAGTTCTGTCTGGCGACGTTTCACGTGAAACCGTTACGAGAATGAAAGGTGAAACATGTTGAAACGTGGCGGACGGTCTGATATAATTAGCAGGTAAGAAAAGAGGGTAGTATATGGGCAAGATAATCGCTGTGGCGAACCAAAAGGGCGGCGTGGGCAAGACCACGACCTGCATAAACCTCTGCGCCTCACTGAACAAGCGCAACCGCAAAGTCCTGCTGGTCGACTGTGACCCGCAGGGCAACAGCACCTCCGGCATGGGCGTGGCGAAAGACCGCATGCCGAATATCTATGACCTGCTCGTCCGCGGCACGGCGCTGAGCGAGTGCATAGAGCACACGCCCTACGGAGACGTGCTGCCTGCCAACCGCGAGCTCTCCGGCGCCACGGTGGAGCTGGTAGACATGGACGCGCGCGAGTATGTGCTGAAAACGGCGCTGTCCGCTGCTCGCGACGCATATGACTACATATTCATAGACTGCCCGCCGTCGCTCGAGCTGTTGACAGTGAACTCGCTCGCAGCAGCGGACAGCGTCCTGATACCGGTTCAGTGCGAGTATTACGCGCTGGAGGGCATAACCGATTTGATGACCACCATTAAGCTCACAAAGCGCTCACTGAATCCCGGGTTGGAGATACAGGGCATCGTGTTGACGATGTACGATTCCCGCACCAACTTCTCCGAGCAGGTGGCGGCGGAGGTGACTCGCTTCTTCGGTACAAGCGTCTACAAGACGCGCATTCCCAGGGCCGTGCGAATAGCCGAGAGCCCCAGCCACGGCCAGCCGGTTATCAAGTACGACCGTATGTCGCGTGGCAGCAGGGCGTATTTGCATTTGGCGGACGAGTTTATAAAGAGGGAGGAGTGACCATGGCGGGCAAAAAGGGACTTGGAACTGGGCTGAACGCTCTTTTCGGCGAGGCCGAGCGCGATGAATCACAGGAAATACAGATGCTGCCCATTTCAAGGGTGGAGCCTCGCGAGGAGCAGCCGCGTACAAATTTTGACGAGGCGAGCCTGCAGGAGCTGGCGGAATCCATACTCGAGTACGGCCTGATACAGCCGATAACCGCGCGACGCCTGAGCTCAGGCTACTACCAGATAATCGCCGGCGAGCGCCGCTGGCGTGCCGCGCGGATAGCGGGCCTGCATGAGGTGCCCGTCCGCGTCATAGAGGCCGATGACAAGCTGGCTACAGAGCTCGCGCTGGTAGAAAACCTGCAGCGCGAGGACTTAAACCCGCTGGAGGAGGCGTTGGGCTACAAGACTCTGCTCGATATCTACGGCATGAGCCAGGAAGAGGCGGCGAAACGCGTAGGAAAATCCCGCCCGACAGTGACGAACGCGCTGCGCCTTCTGAATCTTGCGCCGGAAGTACAGCAGTTCGTGGAGCAGGGGCTGCTCTCTGCAGGGCACGCCCGCGCTCTCGTGCCGATAAAGCCCGAGGAGGCGCAGATTGACGCCGCGCGGAGCGTTATAGCCAACGGCCTTTCCGTCAGACGCACGGAACAGCTGGCCGCAAAGCTGATGCGCGAGCCCAAGCCTCAGGCGGCTGACAATGAAATACACGTCGATTACGCCGCCGAGGTCACGAAACGGCTGGAAAAAGCGCTGGGCCGAAAAGTTAAGTTGACCGAGAGCGGCAAGCGCGGTAAAATAACGCTCGAGTACTACGATGCTGACGACCGCGAGAGGCTTATCGCGCTGCTCGCGGGACTTGAAAACAAGTGATTGAGAGGGAAAACCAATGCTGGACATAAAATTTGTGCGTGAAAACCCCGAGCTCGTAAAAGAGAACATAAAGAAGAAGTTCCAGGACGAGAAGCTGCCCCTGGTGGACGAAGTCATAGAGCTGGACGCAAAGCAGCGCGCGGCCATCACAGAAGCCAGCGAGCTTCGCGCCGAGCGAAACAAGCTCAGCAAGCAGGTGGGCGCGCTCATGGGCCAGGCCAAGAAGGACCCGAGCAAACTGGCCGAGGCCGAAGAGCTCAAGGCCAAGGTGAAGGCGCAGGCCGACAGGCTCACCGAGCTCGAGGCCCAGGAGGCCGAGCTCGAGGAGAAGGTGCGCGACATCATGCTGCGCATCCCGCAGATGATAGACGCAAGCGTACCCATCGGCCCTGACGACAGCTATAACGTCGAGGTGCAGCGCTTCGGAGAGGCCAAAGTTCCGGACTTTGAGATACCCTATCACACCGAGATAATGGAGAGCTTCGGCGGCATAGACCTGGACAGCGCCCGCCGCGTAGCCGGCAACGGCTTCTACTACCTGCTCGGCGACATCGCACGGCTGCATGAGGCGGTGCTGGCACGCGCCCGCGACTTTATGATAGACAAGGGCTTTACCTACGTCATACCGCCCTTTATGATACACGGCGCGGTGGTCGAGGGCGTCATGAGCTTCCCTGAAATGGACGCGATGATGTACAAGATAGAGGGCGAGGACCTCTACCTCATCGGCACCAGCGAACACAGCATGATAGGCCGCTTCAAGGACCAGATTCTCTCCGGCGAGGACCTGCCGCAGACGCTGACCAGCTACAGCCCCTGCTTCCGCAAGGAGAAGGGCGCGCACGGCCTCGAGGAGCGCGGCGTGTACCGTATACATCAGTTCGAGAAGCAGGAAATGATAGTCGTCTGCAAGCCCGAGGATAGCATGGCCTGGTACGAGAAGATGTGGCGCTACAGCGTTGAGCTGTTCCTGAGCTTCAACATCCCCGTGCGCCAGCTCGAATGCTGCTCCGGAGACCTGGCGGACTTGAAGGTGAAGAGCTGCGATATCGAGGCCTGGAGCCCCAGGCAGCAGAAATACTTCGAGGTCTGCTCCTGCTCCAACCTCGGCGACGCCCAGGCCCGCCGCCTGAAGATACGCTATCGCGGCGAGGACGGCAAGACCTATCTTGCTCACACGCTGAACAACACCGTTGTCGCACCTCCGCGCATGCTGATAGCCTTCCTGGAGAACAACCTCAACGCCGACGGTACCGTCGACATCCCCGAGAGCCTGCGTCCTTACATGGGCGGCAAGGAAAAGCTTATACCCATTAAGAAGTAAATCTGCCTGTAGAAAACCCCTGCGGATGTTCCGCAGGGGTTTTAGCACATTATCGAAGCAGCTCTATTAACTCGTCATGGACAAGCCCATTCGAGGCCAACAGGCTACCGCCGTTTTTGAAATCCAGCGGGCCGCCCTCGCAGTTTGTGACGCGACCGCCTGCCTCGGCGAGTATCAGCGAGCCAGCGGCATAGTCCCAGGGGCAGAGGTAGCGCTCCTCGTAGGCGTCGGCACGTCCGCAGGCCACGTCGCAGAGGTCGAGGCTGGCACATCCGCTGCGGCGTATATCCAGGCCGCGCTCGTAGATGCGCCTTATGTCCCGGAACACGAGCTCCGTCCACTCGCGGTGGCCGGGAGCCGTGCCTGCGCAGACAAGACATTCGGCGAGAGTCGCGGCGGCAGTGACGTGGATGGTCCGCCCGTTCAGCTTCGCACCGGCCCCGAGCACGGCGGTAAAGAGCTCGCCTGCGTAGGGGTTGTAAACCACGCCGAAAACCACGCGTCCGGCCTCCGCCAGGCCGAGGGATATGGCGCTGTGGCGCAGCGCCCGAATCAGGTTCGTTGTACCGTCCACCGGGTCGAGTATCCAGAGCGGACGCGACCAGTCAATGGCGGAGTTGTCCTGCTCCTCGCCCATGAACTGCACCTCGGGCAGCAGCTCAGCGAGCCTTGCCTTGAGCGTCTCCTGGACGCGCACGTCCACGTCAGTGACAAAATCCGTGCGGTTCTTGGCGTGTATCTCATGCACCGCGCCTGCGCCGTCCAGCAGCTTGCCGGCCTCAAGCACAGCGGATATTATCTCGTTTTCAGGCAGTCTTTCCAGTATGCTCATGTTTCCTCCTTGCCGGGCAGCCGTGAGGTCAGTATGTCCTTGCTAACAGGCGTGTAGAAGAGCCGCGCGGCCTCCGCCTGGGATAAGGCCAGCGGCAGCAGCCACATGAGCTTCGTGACCGCCGCCTCCGTTGTCATGTCGTAGGCTTCGAGGATAAGCGGGTCCTCGCTCAGAGGACGGCCCGTGCCGTAGACCGCAAGATCGCTGCCCTCATTCTGCACCTGTGTCGTCATGACCAGCAGCTTGCCCTCGCGCGCAGCCCGGTGGGCGCACTCGTGCATGCCCTTGGGCAAGCCGCCGACACCGAAGCTCTCTATGACCAGAGCGTCGCTTCGCTCCATCAACCACTCAAGCTGGCCCTCGTCCGCGCCGGGTATGAGCTTCATCAGCGACACGCGCCGGTTGAGACTGTCGTAGAAGTAGGTGTTATTGGCATATTCTGGGATTATGTACTGCAGCACACGGCCGTCCCTCACGTCGGCGATATGCGGGTAGTTGATGCTCGAGAAGGCGTCGAAGCTCTTGGAGTGCGTCTTGCGGGCGCGTGTGCCGAGTATGACACGGCCGTTAAAGACTATCATAACGCCGTGCATCCCGTCGCGGCAGGCGCAGATAAAGCTGTCGAGCAGGTTGACGCGTGAGTCCGTCGTGTCGAAGCCTATGGGCTTCTGGGCGCCGGTGAATATGACGGGCTTGACGCTGCCCTGTACCAGGTACGAGAGCGCGGCGGCGCTGTAGGCCATGGTGTCGGTGCCGTGGCTGATGACGAAGCCGTCATATCTGTCGTAGTTTTCGCGCACGGCGCGGGCCATGCCCAGCCACTGCTCGGGGCCTATGTCGGTGCTGTCCAGGTCGTAGAGCTGCAGGCTGTCCACGTCGCAGAGCGATTTTATCGCGGGTACGGCCCTGAGCAGGGCCTCGGCCGTGAGGCCCGGCTTGAGGCCGAGCGCCGTGACCTCGGAGGCGATGGTTCCGCCGGTGGCTATGAATAAAATACGTTTACGCATGGATTTAACCTCCATTCGACAGAAATTATATCACACTTGTTCACGCTTTGCTATTTAATTTCCGCACGGAGTTTGATATAATGATTATTCAGTATACACCTCTCGGGGGGCAGATAAAATGGCAAAAAAGACCGTTGTGGTCAAGATAGGCACGAGCTCGCTCACGGAAAAGAGCGGTAAGCTCGACGTCGCCAGGCTCCGCGCGCTGACACAGCAGGTTGCCAATCTGCGCGACGCAGGCATGAGCGTCATAATGGTCACCAGCGCGGCCATCGCTGCGGGCTACTCGCTGCTGGGCTATCAGGAGCGGCCGGTTTCCGTGCCGGCGAAGCAGGCGAGCGCTGCGGTGGGCCAGGGGCTGCTCATGGAGGAGTACACCCGCGCGCTCGCAGAGCGCGGCTATGTCGCGGCGCAGATACTGCTGACGCGGGCAGACTTTTCCGACCGAAGGCGCTATCACAACGCCTTCTCCGCGCTCGAGGTGCTGCTGAGCCGGGGCGCGGTGCCGGTCATAAACGAGAACGACACCGTCTCCATTGCGGAGCTGAAGCTCGGCGACAACGATATGCTCTCGGCCCAGGTGGCCGCAATGCTGCACGCGGATTTGCTGGTGCTGCTGACCGACACTGACGGGCTGTACACCGCCGACCCGCGCAGCGACCCGGATGCGAAGCACATACCCTATGTTGAGCGCGTCACGCCGGAGATAGAGGCCCTTGCCACGGGCGCGGGTACAGCCAACGGTACGGGCGGCATGGCCACGAAGGTGGAGGGAGCAAAGCTCGCAACCGGCGTCGGAGTGCCCGTCGTCATCTGCTCTTCGCGGGAGCCGGACGTGCTGGAAAAGGCAGTCAACGGCACGGCAAAGGGGACGTATTTCAAGGCGGGCAGCGGCATGAAGACGCGCCTGCAGTGGATGGCCTTCTACGCGCCGACGCGCGGGAACGTGTATATAGACTCGGGAGCTGCGGAGGCCCTGTGCCGCAAGGGACGCAGCCTGCTGCCGGCGGGCGTGCGCGCCGTGGAAGGCGACTTTGCCGCCGGGGACGTGGTCAAGGTCTATCAGTCCGGCACGGACAACTGCCTGGGACGCGGCACGGTCAATTACTCGAGCGCCGAGCTGCGGGAGATAATGGGCCTCGGCACCGACAAGGCCGCCGCCCGCTTCCCGGACCGCCCGAGCGAGGTAATACATCAGGACAATTACGCCCATATGGAAACGGAGGTAAGCGAATGAAGACACTCATCGAGAGCGCGGCTGCGGCCAAGGCCGCCGGTATGGCGGTGGCCCAGCTCACAACCGAGCAGAAGAACGCCGCCCTGCTCGCCATGGCTGACGCACTGGAGGACAGATGCGCTGAAGTGCTCGCGGCCAACGCCGCCGACATGGAGAGGGAGAGGGCAAACGGCATGAGCCCCGACATGCTCGACAGGCTCATGCTGAACGAAAAGCGCGTGGCCGATATGGCCCTGGGGCTCCGCCAGGTCGCGGAACTGCCCGACCCCGTGGGCGAGGTCATGAGCGAGTGGACGCGGCCGAACGGCCTCTTGATACGCAAGGTCCGCGTGCCGATGGGCGTCATCGGCATCATATACGAGGCGCGGCCGAACGTTACGGTAGACGCGGCCTCGCTGGCCTTCAAGGCGGGCAGCGCCATACTTCTGCGCGGCAGCGGCTCAGCCTATGAGTCCAACGCCGCCGAGGTGCGCATAATGCGCGACGCGCTTGAGAGCGCGGGCGTCACCCCCGACGCCGTCTGCCTCGTCGAGGAGAAGGGCCACGACGTGGTCGACAAGATGCTCACTCTGCGCGGTTATATCGACCTCATCGTCCCGCGCGGCAGCGCGAGGCTCATAAACAACGCGGTTGAGAAGGCCACCGTGCCTATACTCCAGACAGGTACCGGCAACTGCCACGTCTACGTCGACGAGAGCGCAGATTACGCCATGGCGGAGGCCATAGTGATAAACGCCAAGACCCAGCGCACCAGCGTCTGCAACGCCGCCGAGACCCTGCTGGTGCAGGAGAATTGGGCCGAAGCGCACCTCAAGGACCTCCTGAAGGCGCTGACGGACAAAAACGTCGAGCTACACGGCGACGAGGACGCGGCGCGCTACACGACGGGCATGATACCCGCCGTCGAGTCCGACTGGGCCGACGAGTACCTCCGCCTGGCTATGGCCGTCAAGGTTGTGCCGGACGTCAAGGCCGCCGTCGAGCACATAAACCGCTACGGCACCAAGCACACCGAGTGCATCGTCACCGCCGACGCGGCCAACGCGGACTATTTCCTCAAGAACGTCGACGCCGCCGTCGTGGACTGGAACGCCTCCACGCGTTTTACCGACGGCTTCGAGTTCGGCTTCGGCGCCGAGCTCGGCATATCCACGCAGAAGCTCCACGCCCGCGGCCCCATGGGCCTCGAGGAGATCACGAGCTACAAGTACATGGTGATTGGAACCGGGCAGGTCCGCCCGTAAATCTTCAAAGAAGGCGATAAAATGTCGAAAATTGCGTTCATCGGCAGCGGGAGTATGGCCCGCGCGATAATCTCCGGACTGGTGCGCACCGGTACGCCGGGCGGGGATATACTGGTTGTCAACCCCAACAACCCGACAAGCTGCGGCCAGGTCCAGGCCCTGTACGGTGCAGTGCCGTCCCCCGCGGAGGCCGTGGCCGAGGCGGGGACCGTCGTCGTGGCGGTGAAGCCGCAGAGCTTCCCGGCGGCATATCCGGCCTACGCGCCGTATGTGAAGCCCGGCACGCTGGTCGTGAGCATCATGGCGGGCATCCCGACCGCGACGGTTGAGGCCGCCTTTCCCGGCGCGCGTGTTGTGCGCGTGATGCCGAACCTGGCCCTGGCCGTCGGCAGCGGCGCGTCGGGCGTCGCGCCCGGAAAGAGCGCGTCGGAGGACGACGTGCGCCGCGTGATTGATATATTCTCCGCCGGGGGCGTGGCCGTTGAGGTCACCGAGGCGCAGATAGACGACGTCGCGGCCATTTCCGGCAGCGGAGCGGCGTACATATACTACATGGTTGAAAACCTGCGTGACGCCGCCATAGAGGCCGGAATCGCACCGGAGACGGCCGGTGAGCTCGCCAAACAGACCCTGATAGGCGCGGCAAAGCAGCTCGAGCTCGAAAACGAGCCGCCCGAGGAATTGCGCCGCCGCATAACCAGCAAAAAGGGAACCACTGAGGCCGCCATCAACGCCCTGGACGAGCACGGTTTCCCCGAGGCCGTCCGCGCCTGCTACAACGCCAACAAGCGCCGCAGCAGGGAATTGAGCGGGGGCTGAGCCGAGGCTCTAATTGAGGAGAAAAGAGAGAAATAAGACTAAGGAGATGGTTAAATTGCAGGAACTTCACACCTTCAGGAAGGTAATGGCCGCGAACCGCGGCGAGATTGCCATACGCATATTCAGGGCCTGTTATGACCTGGGCCTGCGTACCGTGGCCATATACTCGAAAGAGGACATGATGAACCTCTTCCGCACGAAGGCGGACGAGTCCTATCTGATAGGCGAGCACCTGAGCCCGCTCGGCGCCTACCTCGCCATAGATGAGATAATAGCGCTGGCCAAGAAGCGCGGCGTGGACGCCATCCACCCCGGCTACGGCTTCCTGAGCGAGAACGCGGCCTTTGCCAAGGCCTGCGAGGACGCGGGTATCAAGTTCATCGGCCCTCCGAGCCATGTGCTGGCCAAGATGGGCGACAAGCTCGAGGCCAAGAAAATTGCCATTTCCTGCGGCGTTCCGGTCATTCCGGGAACAGAAGAGCCGTTGAAGAGCGCTGCCGAGGCCGAGGCCAGGGCGCAGGAGTTCGGCTTCCCCGTGATTCTTAAAGCGGCGGCCGGCGGCGGCGGGCGCGGCATGCGCCTGTGCCGGAAGCTCGAGGACGTGGCCCCCGCGTTTGAGCTCGTCAGCAACGAGGCCCGCAAGGCCTTCGGCGACGACAGCATCTTCATGGAGAAGTACCTGGTCGAGCCCAAGCACATAGAGGTGCAGATTCTCGCCGACGAGCACGGCAACGTGCGCCACCTGGGCGAGCGCGACTGCTCGCTGCAGCGCCGCTATCAGAAGGTGGTGGAGTTCTGCCCGGCCTGGAGCGTGGCGGAAGAGGTGCGCGAGGCGCTGCGCGCCGACGCGGTCAGGATTGCCGAGGCCGTCGGCTATGTGAACGCCGGCACGGTCGAGTTTTTGGTCGACCGCGACGGCCATCACTACTTCATCGAGATGAACCCGCGCATCCAGGTCGAGCACACCGTCACCGAAATGGTCACCGGCATCGACATAGTGCGCGCGCAGATACTCATAGCCGAGGGAGCGACGGTCGCTCACCCGGAGATAGGGCTTGAAAAGCAGAGCGACCTCTACATGAACGGCTACTCCATCCAGTGCCGCGTCACGACTGAGGATCCGAAGAACAACTTCGCGCCCGACAACGGCAAGATTGTGTCCTACCGCTCCGGCGGCGGCTTCGGCGTGCGCCTCGACGGCGGCAACGCGGCCGCGGGCGCCGAGGTAAGCCCCTACTACGACAGCCTGCTGGTCAAGGTCACCACCTGGGACCGTACCTTCGAGGCCGTGTGCCGCAAGGCGCGCCGCGCCATCAACGAGGAGCATGTCCGCGGCGTCAAGACCAACATCTCCTTCGTCACGAACATACTCAACCACCCGACCTTCATCGCGGGCAAGTGCCACACCAAGTTCATCGACGAGACGCCGGAGCTCTTCGACATAGAGGAGAGCCGCGACCGCGCCACGCGCGTGCTGCGCTACATAGCGAACATCCAGGTTGCGAACCCGGACGCGCAGCGCCGCGAGTACACCACCCCGCGCTATCCGATGCCCACCCGCGAGATAACCCGCGCCGACGGCCTCAAGGAGCTGCTGGACACTAAGGGTCCCGAGGCGGTCAGCCGCTGGGTCATGGAGCAGAAGAAGCTGCTCGTAACGGACACCACGATGCGCGACGCGCACCAGAGCCTGCTCTCCACCCGCATGCGCACCCGCGACATGGTCAAGGGCGCGGAGGGTACGGCGGACTTCCTCGCCGATTGCTTCTCGCTGGAGATGTGGGGCGGCGCCACCTTTGACACCGCCTACCGTTTCCTCTACGAGTCCCCCTGGGAGCGGCTCATAATGCTGCGCGAGAAGATACCCAACATCCCCTTCCAGATGCTGCTGCGCGGCTCCAACCTCGTCGGCTACGCCAGCTATCCCGACAACCTCGTCAACGCCTTCATCGAGGAGAGCGCGAAGTACGGCATCGACGTGTTCCGCGTCTTTGACTCGCTCAACTGGATACCCAGCATGGAGACGGCCATGGAGGCCGTGCTCAGGACGGGCAAGATACTCGAGGCCACCGTCTGCTACACCGGCGATATCCTCGACCCCAAGCGCGACCGCTACACGCTCAAGTACTACGTCGACTTCGCCAAGGAGCTCGAGAGGCGCGGCGCGCACATGATATGTGTAAAGGACATGAGCGGCCTGCTGAAGCCTTACGCGGCCAAGAAGCTCATCAAGGCGCTCAAGGAAGAGGTCGGCGTGCCCATCCACCTGCACACCCACAACACCACCGACAACCAGATTGCCACCTACCTGCTTGCCGCCGAGGCTGGCGTGGATGTGGTCGACTGCGCCATCGGGCCCCTGTCCAGCCTCACCAGCCAGCCGAGCCTCAACAGCCTTGTCGAGGCCATGCGCGGCACGGAGCGCGACACCGGCCTGCCCACCGAGGGCCTGCAGAAGCTCGCCGACTACTGGAGCGACGTGCGCGAGCGCTACGGCCGCTTCGACAAGGGACTGCGCACCCCCGTCACGGACATCTACCGCTACGAGATACCCGGCGGCCAGTACACCAACCTCCAGCCCCAGGTTGAGGCCCTCGGCCTCGGCCAGCGCTTCGACGAGGTCAAGGAGATGTACCGCACCGTCAACGACATGCTCGGCGACATCATCAAGGTCACGCCCAGCTCCAAGATGGTAGGCGACCTCGCAATATTCATGGTACAGAACGACCTGACGCCGGAGAACATCGTAGAGCGCGGCGAGTCCCTCGCCTTCCCTGACAGCGTCGTGAGCTACTTCAAGGGCATGATGGGCCAGCCGCCCTGCGGCTTCCCGGAGGATTTGCAGCGCGTGGTACTCAAGGGCGAACAGCCCATCACCGGCCGCCCGGGCGACCTCCTGCCGCCCGTCGACTGGGACGCCATCCGCGCCGAGGTTGAAAAATACGCACCCAACCCGGACCGCAAGGGCCTCGTCTCCTACGCCATGTACCCGAAGGTCATGCAGGACTACTTCACGCACCGCAAGGAGTACGGCTATATCATGCGCATGGGCAGCCATGTGTTCTTCGACGGCCTGGCCGAGGGTGAAACTACCACGATAAACATAGAGGACGGCAAGACCCTGGTCATAAAGTACCTGGGGCTCGGCGACCGCAACGAGGACGGCACACGCAACGTGGTCTTTGAACTCAACGGCTCCCGCCGCGAGGTCTCCGTGCCGGACCCCACCGCCGCGGACACGGCGCACAAGGTCGCAATGGCCGACCCCGAGGACAAGAGCCAGGTCGGCGCATCCATACCCGGTATGGTGAGCAAGGTCAGCGTAAAGCCCGGCGACACCGTCAAGGTCAACCAGGTCGTGGCCATCATCGAGGCCATGAAGATGGAGACCAGCGTGGTCTCGCGTATAGACGGCAAGGTCGGCGAGGTGTTCATAGAGCCCGGAAAGCCGGTCAAGGCCGGAGAGTTGCTGATGACCATCGTCTGAGCAAGTCGCGAGAAGAGGGCGTCTCCCGCCCGCGCCCGAGTTTTGGACGCTTTGCAGGGGACGACGTCCCGCTCGTATAAGCTGGAGCGCCGTCCCCTCGGAATAAGTAAAATTGACACACAAGGAACCACCACATGAAACTCTACCTACACGGCACCGACAACAAATACGCGGCGGAGCAGACGCTGCTCACGCTGTTCCCCACGGAGCGGCCCGAGTACCCCGAGGGCGCGCCGGAGGGCGAGCGCTGCGAGCTGAGCGTCACGCGAGGGGCGAAGTACGCCGTGTGTACGGCGAAGCTCGTGCGAGGTGGGGAAGTGTTCCGCGGCCTCGCGCGCGCAGAGCGCGCAAAAATGCGCGATAAGGACGGAGAGGCGCATTACCTGAACCGCATAATAAAGCTCGCCTTCTACCGCGCGGCGCTCAGCAGCGGCGTGAAGCAGCCCGTCTGGGGCTGCCTCACAGGCGTGCGTCCGGCCAAGCTCATGACCGGCTATCTGCGCGAAGGCATGAGCCCGTCCGCCGCTCGCGGACGCTTCATGCGCGAGTACTTCGTGCAGCCTGAGCGGGCCCAGCTCTGCCTCGACGCGGCGCTCTACTCCGAGCGGGAGAGCGCGCTGTTGGAAGAGCGCGACGTATGCCTGTACGTCGGCATCCCGTTTTGCCCGACGCGCTGTGCTTACTGCTCGTTTGTCAGCCAGAGTGTGGAGAAAAGCATGAAACTGGTGCCGCAGTTCTTCGACGCGCTGTGGCAGGACATCGCCGCCACGGGCGAGGCCGTGCGAAAAGCCGGGCTGCGGCCCGTCGCGCTCTACATGGGCGGCGGCACGCCCACAACGCTCAGCGCGCAGCATCTCGACGAGCTGTGTACACGCTTGGAGGACAGCTTCGACTTGACGCACCTGCGTGAGTACACCGTCGAAGCGGGACGCCCCGACACCATCACGCGCGATAAGCTCGAGGCCTTGAAAAAACACGGGGTGCGCAGGGTGAGCGTGAACCCGCAGACCATGTCGGACGGCGTGCTCGAGGCCATAGGCCGGAAGCACACGGCGCAGGACATCGTAGACGCGCTGGGCCTCGTGCGCGAGGTGGGCGGCTTTGACGTGAACATGGACTTGATAGCGGGCCTGCCAACGGACAGCCCGGAGGGCTTTGCGGACACGCTCACGCGAGTGCTCTCGCTTGCACCGGAAAACGTCACCGTCCACACGCTCTCGCTCAAGCGCGGCAGCACGCTGACGGTAACGGGCGGCGCGCTTCCCGAGGCGGAGGACGTGGCCGCTATGCTCTCCGACGCGCTCTCGCGCCTGCCCGGGGCCGGGTACGAGCCGTATTATCTCTATAGGCAGAAGTACATGGCGGGCGGCTTCGAGAACGTGGGATGGACCAGACCGGGACACGAGAGCCCGTACAACGTCTGTATAATGGAGGAGCTGTGCAGCATAATTTCAATGGGAGCGGGCGGCTCCACCAAGCTCGTGGCGCCGGGGAAAATTAAACGTTTCTTCGCACCCAAGTACCCGCTGGAATATATAAACGGCGCCGGCGCGATTTGTGCCGTAAAGGAAAGGATAACGGATTTCTATGGCGTTTGACTTGAATGAGATAAATTACCGCACCGTGGCCGACCCGAAGGAGTTCGTAGCCGAGTGCGACGCCGAGTACGCCGCCAAAATTTCTAAGGCCGCGGACATGATAAGCGAGAACCGGAAGCGCAGCCCCATAGTCCTGCTTTCCGGCCCGAGCGGCTCCGGCAAGACGACGACGGCGCAGAAAATTGAGGAAGAGCTCCGCCGCCGAGGCATAAAGAGCTATACGATAAGCATGGACAACTACTTCCTCGACGTCAACCCCAAAACCAGCCCGCGCACGGCTGAAGGCGACTACGACTTCGAGAGCCCCAAGTGTTTGGACATGGCGCTGCTCAACGAGCACTTCACCAAGCTGGCCAAGGGCGAGCGCATCTATGTGCCTAAGTTTGAGTTCTCCCGGAAGATGCGCGTCATGGAGCCGAGCAAGTCGCTCAAGCTCGGGCCCGACGAGATTGCCATCTTCGAGGGCATACACGCGCTCAACGACGAGATAGCCGGGCCGCACCCGGACGCCTTTAAGCTGTATATCAGCGCGCGCAGCAACGTGGAGTTCAACGGCCAGGTGGTGTTCAAGGGTACCTGGATACGCCTCGTGCGCCGCACGGTGCGCGACAAGCTCTTCCGCGCCTACGACCCCAATGCGACCCTGTCCATGTGGGCCAATGTCCGCCGCGGCGAGAAGCTATACATCTCCCCGTACAAGAACAAGGCCAACCTCATGCTGGACACCGCCCTCAAGTACGAGCTGCCGGTTATGAACTCCGTCGCAACAGAGCTTTTCTCCTCCGTCCCGGAGGGCATAGAGCGCTATGAAGAGCTGCGCCAGGTATTGCCCGCAATACAGCTCTTCGGCCACATCGACGAGAGCCTGGTCGCCCCGGACTCGCTCGTCCGCGAGTTCATCGGCGGCGGAATTTACGACCAATAAGGACGAAAAACGTGAAGAGGACGCCTTTTGGCGTCCTCTTTTGCTGTGTTTTGTTATTGCCCCCGCCCTAGCAGCCAGTCGGCGCTTACGCCGAGAATATCGGCGAGGGCGGCAAGCTCTATATCCGATACGGGGCGCTTCTGCCCCTCGAGCAGCGAGAGCGCGGGCGTGCTTATGGCCACGCCGCGCGTTTGCAGCCGGGCGAGCAATTCGCTCTGCCTTAGACCGAGCTCAAGCCTGCGCCGCGTCACGCGCTCACCGACTATGTTCCTGTCTCCAAGCCCGAGCTTTCTAGTTCGCACATCCACGCCCCCTTTTGCAAAAGTATATGCAAAAAGGGACTTGCCAAATTTGGTATTACCAAATATAATTGAATAAATTTCGTAATACTAAATTTGGAGGCAGACCATGGACGATCTCTACCACAAACTTTACCTGTTTTTATTCAATCGCATAACTGACGCAATCGAAGAGAGCCGCAGCGGCAATGTGGAAACGGTCAGGCAAATTCTAATCAATGCTCAGATACAGGCCGAGGAAATGTGTATTACTTGTCCTCAATCGAACCAGCCCGTGACGCCGGGCTCGGGATAGAGCAGGCAATCCGCCGGTATGGTTGCCTCTCCGCCGCCGTGGTAGCCGACCGTTACCGCGCTGCCGGAGCTGTCGGAACAGCTGACGAAGCCGTAATTCCAATCAATCGCGCTCGCGTCGACCTTGAGCGAGTGAGTGACCGTGTACATATTCTCCGACGTGTACTCGGTGACGCACTCGAGCGGCACCCAGCCGATATCCCCCTCGGAGGCGTCCCACACTCCGCTGCGAATCAGCAGCCACGTCTCCTGCGGCTCCTTGAGCGCGGCGTTCTCCTTGATATGGCAGGCTGCGAGCACCTCGGCGTACTCGTTTTCCATCGGGTGGCTGCACTTGAAGCCGTATTCCACCGGCGAGGTGACAGCCCCGTCGGGGCAGTTGACAATCACCTGCGTGTACTCCGGCTCCGTATAGACCATGTTGTAATAGGCATATTCGCCCAGCTCCGTCTGCGGATTTGCCGCCCTCTCGTTTGCCGCGGCGAGCTCATCCTCCAGCTCTGCTATGCGCGCCTCGAGCACGAGCGCCTCGGAGCTCTTCTGCTCCGGCGTCGCCAGAGGGGGCGGGGTGGAGACCTGAGCCGCGCCGCAGGCCGAGCAGCACAGCAGAGCGAGCGAGAGTGCGAAAGCGGCGGTTTTCCTAATCATTTTCCTCTTTCCTCCTGTTTCCCAAACTCATATACATAGCAGATGTTGACGCCGGTCTTGTATTCGGGGCCTTCTTCCCCGCGCTCATAGCCCGTTATGGCGACGGAGTCCTCGTCGTACCAGCTGAACCACTTTTCGTATATGTTCTGCTCGTTTTCGCGGTCAAGGCTGTAGAATTTCCCAGTTTTGCTGTCAATTACGGTGATGTTTTCATAGACGCCCTCTGTGTCCGTGGCTGCGATTGCAATCTTCGTCCCGTCCGGGCCGGCATAGGCCATGCGCTTTACGGCCGGGAGATCCCGCATCGATACGCCGCTGAGCGGTGTGCGCTCGCCCGTGTCCAAGTCCAGCGTTTCAACCGTGTCCCCGCCGTCGAGCAGCAGCGCAAAGCTCGCGCCGGGCGAGTCAAAGCCCTCGGCGGAGCAGAGAACGATGTCCTCTGTGGGCGTGTCGTCCAGCAGATTTGCCCGTTCCAGGGTGCGCAGGTCTATTGTCCAGACGTGTACGGTCATGTCCTCCGCCTCGCCCCTATACGACCAGCAGGCTATGCCGTCTCCTGCAAAGGCGCAGGAATCAACGTGCTCGCCGGAGAGCTCGCGCAGGTCGAGCGTCCTGCCGCGCTCCGCGTCGTACCACAGCCAGCTGCCCTCTACGCGATATAGCATGCCGCTGCCGTCCGCGGCGACGCCGCCGGAGTCAAAGTCAAGTGTCTGACCGGCATAGCCGCCGAGCACGTCGATATATTCGCCCGTCGTCAGGTCGAGCAGCACGGGGCAGTGCCTGCCGTTCACATGGCATATTATCGGCATGGCCTCGGCGCTGCTGTAGCGGCTCACAGGCGACCAGTCCAGCCACAGCCGCTCTGGCTCGCACCACGAGAGCGCGCAGACGCCGCCGCTTTCCGCGTATTCAAAGGTCACTCGCACCTCCGCGCCCTGGACGTTCAGAACTTCGTCAAAGCGCTCGGCAGCGAGGCGCGTGAATTCGCCGCCGTCCTCGTGCCAGACTTCGCTTCCCCGGAAGAAGAAGCCGTACTTCGGGCCGGTTTCTATCTCGGCTAAGTTGTAGTATCTCGCCTCTATGTCTCCCAGCTCCTGAGTGCCAATCAGCTTCACCGGGCTGTCGGGTGCGGATACCGGTTCCGGTGCGGCGTCGGGGACGACCTCACTGTACTCCAGGCCGAGGAAGCCGAGCACCGCATCGCGCACGGGCTCACTGACGGCCATGGCGGTGAGCATGCACATGAGCAGCAGCGCGGCGGCGATGACCACGCCGGTCAGTGCGCGGCGGAGCGTGTGGCGGTTCCGGCGGCGGGGGCCGGGGGCAATGTAGTAGCCCAGGCGGCGCGCCGCTGAGGCTATGTATTCGTCGTCGATGACGCCGATGGCGTCGAAAAGCCGCTCCTCGCTCATACGTACCCCTCCGTTTCCAGGAACCGGCGCAGCCTGGCGCGCGTGCGGCTCAGCCGCGTGCGGACGCGCCCCTCGGAATAGCCGAAGCGCCCCGCGAGCTCGCCCACAGGCGCGGCGAAGAAGTAGCGGCAGACGAAGAGGTCGCGCTCTGTTTCGCTGAGGGTGCCAAGGAAATAGTTGACCGCCGAGGCCAGCTCCCGCACTTCCACGCGCTCCTCGGCCCGCGAGCGAGAGGAGACGCAGTCGGACAGCTCGTCGAGGCAGAGCGGCACCTCGCCGCCGCCTCGCTTGCCGCACGTCTGCGCCCGGATGCGCCCGAGGCTCAGGTTTCGGGTGATGCGCCCCAGGTAGGCGCCCAGCGCCGCGGGCCGCTTGGGCGGGATGCTGCGCCAGGCGGCGAGGTAGGTGTCGTTCACGCACTCGCGGCTGTCATCCTCGTCGGCAAGGATGCGCCGGGCGACGCCGTAGCAGAAGCGGCCGTATTTCGCGTCCGTCTCGCGTATCGCGTCCTCGTCGCGCGCCCAGTACAGCTCGATTATTGCCTCGTCCTCCATTGCCTCGCCCCCTTTGCGTCTCCCTTACTTATATAGACACTTTTTTAAGGTGTTTGTTACACTCGATACAAGAAATTTTCGTGCAAAAAAGCGGAGGCCTTGCGGCCCCCGCGTGTGCGGCGTCAGTAAAATATCTCTTTCCCGGAGTCCTGCTGCGCGGCGATGACAGCCACACGCTCCGGGCTGCTGAAATAATTCAAGAACCATTCCTGCTCCACGTTCTGGGTGTTCAGACCGACGGCGAGGGTGGTGCCGTTGATTATCTCACGCGCTATATCCGCCTCGTCCTCGCTCGAATACTTCGCCGACTGTATCAGCCTGGCATCGAGCGCCGCCGCGGTGGCGGGCAGCCAGTCGGTCTGCATCTGGTTGTCCGCGCTGTAGAGCGTGCTGAGGAAATCCCAGGCCGCGTCGGGGTCATCGCAGGCGGAGAAGATACCGAACACCATCTTCGGCTCATATATGCCCAGCGTTGTAGCGCCCGGGATGCCGACGGAGTAGTCGGAGCCGTCGTAGCCTCTCAGCCCGAAGCCGGGGCGGCCGTTGAGCCAGATGTCAAGATAGGCGGAGCCGTTAGAGGTGTTGCTCGTGTCCGGCTCCAGCGTGTGCACCACGCCGAGCACCTCCGAGCGCACCGCCTCGTCCGCGGAGCAGAGGTAGGAATAGAGCTGGTACTCGACGATTGCGTCGCGGCTGCGCCACGGGGAGAACAGCGTCGTACCGGCGTTCGCGGCCAGCTGCGCCGCCTGCGTGAAGCTCTCCGGCTCTCCGTCGAGCGACCAGTGCAGCGCGTGGATGCTGAAGTCGAAGGGCAGATAGCGCAGCTCGCCGTCATGGCTCAGCGCTTCGGCGAGATTCGGCGCGAGCTCCGTGTCCAGGTAGTCGGTCAAGTCCAGGCTCGCGTCCCAGTACTCGCCGATGGGGCTGCTGATTACGCCGAAGGGCTCGTCCAGCAGGTACATGTCTACATGAGTGCCTTCGTCGATTGCGTCAAGAAGCTGATTAGGATGATCGAAGTACACCAGCTCGACCGGCCTCGCCGGGTTCGTGTCGTTGTAGTCCTCCACCACTCCGCGCACACTCAGCGCGGACGTGCTCTGGCGGCACACGCCCAGCACCAGCGTGTTTGCCTCCTGCTCAGGAGTGGACTCCGGCGTCTGCGTGGGGGAAACCTCGCCGCCGCAGCCGGTTGCGGTTAGGCACAGCACAAGCGCCAGCGCCGCGCTGAGCAGCCGCTTCAGAGTTTTCGTGTGCATTTGTAACCCTCCCATACATTTTGTTGACTTTACTTTATAATGCCAATGTATCCAAATTGCATCAAAATTGTATCGAAAGGCACAGATTGGCAAAAATTGTGATGGAAATTCAAAATGGAAAGCGTGCTTGACATTTTGCCCGCGCCGTGCTATTCTACAGATGGAAAGCAAGCTTTCCATACAGGAGGTGGGCAGTTGAAGAACCGGCTTGAAGAGCTGCGAAAGGCGCGGGGCATAAACCAGGAGGAGCTGGCGCGGGCCCTGCGCGTGTCGCGGCAGACCATCGGCTCGCTGGAGAACGGGCGCTACAACCCGTCCATAACGCTGGCCTTCAAGATTGCGAGATTTTTCGGCCTTAGCATAGAGGAGGTGTTTATCTATGAAGAAAGCGACGAATAAGACGAAGCTGTGGTACTTGGGCTATGCCGTCTGCGCCGTTATCCTGCTGCTGATAGTGTTTGCCGATTTCCCGAGGATGGCGGACATCGGGCTCTCCTGCGCCTTCGGCGCCATCTTCGGCGTGAGCTACACGCAGCTCTGGTACGACAAGCAGGTGAAGAAGGACCCCGACTTTGAAATCGAGGTCGAGGACGAGCGCAACGTGCAGATAAAACACCGCGCGGGCTATCTCACCTGCGGCATAGACTGGCTGCTGCTCAGCGCCGCGACGGTGGCGTTCATCATCCTGGACTACACGCTCCCGGCCATAATCACCGGCGCGATACTGCTTCTCCAGCCGGTGATACTCGTCGTTGCGAGCAATATAATAGAGAAGAAAATATAAAAAGACGCGCCTCACGGCGCGTCTTTTGTCTGCGTGTTATTACATCGCGGCCGCAATCTGGGCGGCGCACTTGGCGTTGTTGAGAGCGAGCTGGATGTTGCTGGCGAGGCTCTCGCCGCCGGTGAGGTCCTTGACCTTGGCGAGCAGGAAGGGGGTGATGTCCTTGCCGTGGACGCCGGCTTCGTCGGCTGCGGCGAGGGCCTTCTGTATCACGCCCTCCATCTCGTCAAAGTCGAGGCCGTACTCCTCGGGGATGGGATTGGCGATGAGCACGCCGCCCTTGAGGCCCATTTCCCACTTGGCGTTGAGGATGGCCGCGGCCTCGGCGGGGTCGGAGACGGCGTAGTCGAGCTTGTGGCCGCTCCTGCGGCAGTAGAAGGCCGGGAACTCGTCGGTGCCCATGCCCAGGACGGGGACGCCCATGGTCTCGAGGTACTCGAGGGTGCGGCCGATGTCGAGAATCTGCTTGGCGCCGGCGCAGACGACGGCGACGGAGGTGTGCGCGAGCTCCTGCAAATCTGCGCTGATGTCCATGGTGACCTCGCCGCCGCGGTGTACGCCGCCGATGCCGCCGGTGGCAAAGACACGGATGCCGGCCATTTCGGCCATCAGCATCGTGGTGGCGACGGTGGTCGCGCCGGTGTGGCCGTTGGCGATGTAAACAGGGACGTCGCGGCGGGAGACCTTGCCGACGTCGTGGGCCTCGCACATGACCTTGAGGTCGGCCTCATTCAGGCCGACCTTTAGCTTGCCGCCGATGATGGCCATGGTGGCGGGGACGGCTCCGTTGTCGCGGACGACCTGCTCCACCTTTGCGGCAAAGCCGAGGTTCTCCGGATAGGGCATGCCGTGGCTGAGTATGGTGCTCTCAAGGGCCACAACGGGCTTCCCGGCGTCGAGGGCGGCCTTAATTTCAGGCTGGATATCCAGGTACTTTTCGAGATTCATCTTGAAATGCACTCCTTATAATTATATACGTCAAGGTTGATGTTCCTGTATGGCAAGGCGCAGGCGCTCTGCGCTCATGTCCGGGTTTATGGTGAGGTCGCTCTCCACGGCGAGCAGCCCGGCGGCCAGGGCGCAGTCCACGGCGTGCGGCGGCTCATAGCCGTGTACGAAACCGTAAACCAGCCCGGCGAGGAAGGCGTCGCCCGCGCCGGTGGCGTTGCGCATCTCGCTAACGGGGCGCAGGGCGCGGTAGAAGCGGCTGCCCTTGGCGTCGGCGTAATAACAGCCGCGCTCGCCGAGGGAGACGGCTACACATTTGGTGCCGCGGCCGATGAGCCCGGCGGCGGCGCGCTCTATGCCCTCGTCGGTGTCCGTGTCCATTCCGGCGAGTATGGCCAGCTCCATGCGGTTGGGCTTCAGCGCGTAGAAGCGCCCGGCAATAGCGGTCACCCGGTGTGCGTAGGCCGTGCTCACCGGGTCGAGCATCACGGGTACGCCGTCCGCCTCGTCCAGGATGCGCACCAGCGTCTCCTCGGGCAGGCAGGGGTCGCAGATTACCGCCGCCGCGCCGCGAATCAGGGAGCGCTTGGTGCTTACGAAGTCGGGCGTGATGTGCTCCAGCACGCTCATATCCGACATGGCCACAAGCATGTCCGCCCTCTCGTCCAGGATGGAGACGTAGCTGCTGGAGTTTACACCGGGAAGGACCAGGCACTCCGACATGTCCAGACCCGCCTTCTCGCTCTCGCTGCGCACATATTCGCCGAACAGGTCATCGCCCTGGGCGGACACCATACGGGCGTCCACGCCCAGGCGGGCGAGGTTCTCCATTATGTTGCGGGTCACACCTCCGGCGCTCGTGCGCAGATGACCGGGGTTGGAATCGCGCATCACTATCGCTGCACGGCTCATGCCGTGCACGTCGACGTTTGCCGCGCCTATGCCAAGTACATACATTCCTGTCCCTCCTCGGAAAAGCTAAATATACTATAAAGATGCTGCGCTGTCAAGTTGCGCTCAGCCAGATAGCCCCGCGGGATGCGGGGCTATCTGCGTTATTTGTACTTCACTCGCGGACGGTAAAACTGGAAGATGACGGCGTCGTTTTTGTCTTCGGTTTTCCACTCAAGGCTGGTCCAGGCGACCTTCATTGCGCCCATCAGCTCTCCGAGCTTCACTGTGAGGGGCTTGCGCCCTATCTCGTAGGCTATGAAGTGCGGGCGCGTGATAAAATTGGTAAGGCAGCGGCTGAGCGCGAAGGCGCTGAACTTGCCGAGGGACGAGCGCAGGCTTGAGTACCTGGCCGAGAGCTGGCCGCGCAGCACCTCGGGGGCGTGGATGCGGAACCAGAGCACGATGCGCGGGTTGAAGCTCTCTATGCACCAGGGGCCCGAATATGTCTGCATGACCTCGTAGACCTTGTGGCAGAGCTCACGGTTGGCGTGGCCGCGCTTGAGCTCGACTATCAGCGGGCTGCGTCCGGAGACGGCGGCGAGGACTTCCGGCAGGGTCGGGATGGCGTTATCCGTGCCGCAGAGCCTGAGAGCGCGCAGCTGCCCGAGGGTGAAATCCTCCAGGCGGCCCTCGACGCCGCAGACGCGCTTCAGTTCGTCGTCGTGGAACACCACGAGCTCGCCGTCGGCGGTGATGTGTACGTCCAGCTCTATGCCATAGCCTATGCGCGCGGCGTGCTCAAAGGCTGGAATCGAGTTCTCCGGCACGCTTTTGTCTATGCGGTGCAGGCCGCGGTGGGCAAAGTTGCGGCCCATAAAGGGCGCGCGCTGCCCGGCGTCGCGCTTACCCGGAGCGACGAGGAAAGCCGTTATTCCGGCGGCGGCAGCGAGCGCGCCGGCGGCTATAAGCCCGGCCTTGGCCGGTCTGTTCAAACCCATTGGAGGCACCTCCTTGTTCGTGACAACATCATTCTACCCCACGCCCGCCCCCGCGTCAAATCAACTTTTTGTGTCCGCAAGCCCTTTACGCAGATTTTGGTTGAATTGCCGGGTGAAATGGTTTAAAATTTTCCTATAACCTGCATGGGGGGAGAAAATGAAACTCAACTACAAAAAGACTGTTTTCGTCGGCTTCGCCTTCTTCCTGATAAGCGCTTTCTGGCAGGCCTACGACACTATAATACCCAAAATACTTACGGACAAGTTCGGCATGTCGCAGAGCCTGTCGGGCGTCATCATGGCGGCGGACAACGTGCTCGCGCTCTTCATGCTGCCGCTCTTCGGTACGCTCTCGGACAAGTGCAGGAGCAGGCGCGGACGCCGCACGCCCTTCATAATCGCGGGCACCGTCTGCGCCGCTGTGCTCTTCGTCGTGCTCAGCTTTGCGGACGATTTGCAGCTGCGCGCGCTCGAGCCGGTCGCCATCGACAACCCCACGGCGCAGGAGACGCTCTGGGACGCGGATTTGACCGCCGCCACCCCCGACGGCGTGGAGTTTGAGGTACAGGAGGAGTTCACGCGCGAGCAATTCGCCGCCATCGAGATGACGGAGCCGGACGGCAGCGCAAACCCTGACTACACAAACTACGTCGTACCGGCGCGCCAGGCCTACGCCGCCGAGGCGACGGCAAACAACCACGGACCGCTCATCTTCTTTGTGGCCGTGCTGCTCCTGGTGCTCATAAGCATGGCGACCTTCCGCTCACCGGCGGTCGCGCTCATGCCGGACGTGACGATAAAGCCGCTTCGGAGCAAGGCCAACGCCGTCATCAACCTTATGGGTGCTGCGGGCGGCATAATCGTCCTGGGACTCGGCGCGGCGTTCGGCACCGGAAGGGCGGAAAACGCCCTGATGAGCTACACTTTTTTCTTCGCGGCGGTCAGTGCGCTGATGCTCGTCTCGCTCGTGCTCTTCCTGTGGAAGGTCAAGGAGCCGCAGCTCGTCCGGGAAATGCACGAGGAATCGCACCGCTACGGCATCGCCACCGAGGAGGACACAAACCCCAACAGCGGCGACCGCAGCCTCTCGAAGGGCGAGTTCAGGAGCCTCATCCTCATACTTATGAGCGTGGTGTTCTGGTTCTTCGGCTATAACGCCGTGACCAGCAAGTACGCGGTCTACGCCTCGAGCGTGCTCGACCTCGACTACAACCTGACGCTGATGATAGCCACCGGCGCGGCCATCGTCGCCTACATACCTGTCGGCGCCCTGGCCAGCAGGATTGGCCGCAAAAAGACCATACTCATCGGCATCGTGATATTGGGCGGCAGCTTCCTGGCTGCGAGCTTTATCCGCGCGGGCAGCCCCGTGATGCTGATGAACCTGCTCTTCGCCACGGCCGGTATCGGCTGGGCGACAATAAACGTCAACAGCTATCCCATGGTCGTGGAGCTCAGCCGCGGCGGAGACGTGGGCAAGTACACAGGCTTTTATTACACCGCCAGCATGGCCGCACAGACGCTTACGCCCATAGTCTCCGGCTTCCTGATGGACACCCTGGGTATGACCACGCTCTTCCCCTACGGCGCGGTTTTTGTGCTGCTGGCCTTCGTGACCATGCTGCTTGTGAAGCACGGCGACAACAAGCCGACATAAGGAGGACATATGGAAAGACTGACAAAGCGCCTTGAAAACGGCGGATACGACGCCGGCGAGCGCACACTTGAAGAAATCATTGCGGAACTCGGCAAATACGAGGACTTCATGGAGAGCATCGAAGCGGAGCTCGAGCTTGTAAATCTCAATCTCGAGGCGCTGCGCAGCTACGGCAAGCAGCGCAGCGCGACTTATACGATGCTTCGCGGCTCCGGATATATGCTCGAAGAGATGCAAAAGCGCATCGCGGAACCCTCTGCTGAAGTCGCCGCCCGCCTTGAGTCCCTCAGGAAAATGATAGACGAGGACCCCGACGACGACGGCATCCATGACGTCGAGGAATAAGCAAAATACGGCTGTGAAGGCACGTCGTGGCAAGCGCAGTATCGCGCTTGCCACGACGTTTGTTTTGCTTGAATTATAAAGACAGGGCCGAAACCGGGGGGTTAGACCCTGAAAAGACGCTCAAGGGAGTGGACGTATGACGTCTTTTCCTGCCGAAGGCATAAAAATCGCCGTCGCAAGAGATAAGCCGCTTGCGACGACGTGGAAGGAGCGAACGGTTTTTATCCCCCTTTTTATCACTCGGTCACATTGGGGCAACCTGCATCCGAGGCTCTCAAAGCTTGTGGTTAGGGCGGTGAGTGAGAGGATTACTGCAAGTGCTTTCTTCGTGGCGATTTGCCTCCTTTGGTGTCTGCTGTGGTAATCTAGAACTCGAAACGGTCGCTTTTTGTTCACAATGTGAGCGCAACCCGGTAAATGCGTTTGAAAAGAACGCGCTTTTTTATTACCGGATCACTTGGCGGGAACCGCCTGGCCTGGACGACTTATTTTTAAATCTAACGCAGCATCCATATTTATACTTATACGGACTGACGCGCTTACAAAAAGCGGAATATCTGCCTGGTGGCTGCGACAAGGAAGCGAGATGGCATCAGCTATAAGATGCTCACTGACAGTCTGCGTACCCAGAGAATGACAGCCTGCTGGCTGGAATGAGAGGCTGTAGCTTGGCTCTGCGCCGGCAGGGAGGGTCAGGGAGCGCCCCGGTGTTTTCGTATTGAAAATACCGGGGCGCTTTATCTGTTTCCGGCATCCCCTGAGGTCCGGGCTAAGGAGATAGAGACAGAAAAACAGGTCCAAGGTTGTCGAGAAAGCATCAGAGCAGCGGCGCTTAAATCCAGTTATCCGAAGATGACAGTTAAATCCAAAATCCACAATTTCTTGGTAAAAACTTCATATCATGGCTGAAGGGAGGAATGTTTCGCAGAAAAAAAGAAGTTCAGCCGTTCTCTGAAAAACGGCTTGGCCACTTTTTCGACACACTAAGGTCCCTGGACGTCCATCAGAACGGCCCGGGGCCTGGTTCTTGTTTACCTAATACCAATAGGGGTGGAATTTTTCCGCCATGGTGATGTTGTTGTTCATGTATTCGGTCAGTTCCATGCTGCTCAACGGGATGACATATTTGTTAGCCACCGTGTGTTCAAAATAGTTGCGGAAGAGCAGAATATCGTCCAGATTGGGAAACTTATGACTGAAAAGAAGTTTGGAACCGGCCGGCCGGGTCTTTTCCAGAATCACTTCCCGCGGGCTGACGTATATCGACACTCCGTAGCGGAACTGGTGGATGGTGGTGGCGGTGTCATCTATAAGGCTGAACCGTATCCTGGAATTCTCGGAGAAGATCTCCTGCAGATGACGGACATGCTCTATGCGTTGTTCTGGCGTCAGCAGAATGCGGTGGGGCCCCAGCTCGATCGCCCCGGTGTGCAGGTATTCCATCAGGCAGGACTTGAACAGTATGACATACAGGTCGCCGTAGCGCATCCGCTGTTCCCAGGCGTGGGAGAGCATCTGGAGCTGGGCCGTGTAGATTTGCTCGCTGCCGCTGGCAGAGAGATCCTGGCTGATCTGCTGTATAACCTGAGGGGGCAAAAACAGCGACGGGGCGCCGTACAGCAGGATACGGCCCCAGTCCTGCATGTAAAAATCGACGTGCAGGCTGGACTTCTTCAACATGGCTGGTTCCAGCGGGGCGAGGAATCGCGAGAGACGATGGAAAGTGGCCACGCAGTATTCGTCCAGATTTAAAAGAGTGGCGCGATCCGTGGTGTAGGAACAGGCAACGAGCTCACTCTCCCGCATCACCAGCACGAAGGCGATGGTGTTCCGGACAACAATCAGGTGCTCATACATCCTGTCGCCACTGTGGTAAAAAGTTAGAATGGGAGCGTTGGTCACGTTTATGGTCTTGATAATCCAGTCAAAATAATCTGCGCTGTATTTAGAGACGCGGTTCATGTCAATGATCTGGCTCAGGCTGACCGAGAGTCCCGACAGGGTGCCTTGTTCGAACAGAGAGAGCACCTTATCTTCGAAGAGGCTGTATAGATCCACTGTCGCGAGAATTTCCACTCGCCTTTTCACGGAACCAGACTTGACGATGGCGTTCTTGAGTACGGATAGCAGATCGGACTTCGTGCTCAGAAAAGAGTCTGGGAGCTGGAGCACACTCTGCGGGGCAGCCTTCTCCTCACCCTGTGGGGAGATGCTGGCCTGATACCTGGAGCGCAGCATCGTATACAGGACCATCGAGAGCCCGTCCTTTGAGATTGCTTCGGCTTGCCCGGCCGGCACCTCCAGCAGCTTGGCTACATTCTGTTTCCAGTCTGGCTGCAGGCACAGCTGCTCGGCAAAAAAGCTGGCAATATCGCGGCTTATCTTGTCGATGGAACGCTCCGAGGGGAGGCGGCTGCCGTTGAGCCACTTGCTGATATAAGTGGTGTCATATCCAAGATGTTTTGACAGAGAAAAGGTTTTTTCGTCCGAAATGTTGAGCAATTGCCGCAACAGCTCACCAAAAGGACTTGGCTTAGACATAGAACCGGAGCCTCCTATCAGGGCTTGAGAAAATGCGTCGATACGGTAAGCCAGAGAAATGTGTAACACCCCGGTACCCGGTACCGCAGATTGACAAAGAGGACAAAATACGCTGTTTGAATTGTCTCGCCAAATTGTGTGCGATTCCTGAAAACAAGGGAAGAATTTTCTACAATTGGTGTAAAAACAATAGCCTGACAGCGGAGCGTTCGCTAAAACAAAGAAATGTTTATGTAATTTTAAGAGCAAAACAGAGGTTTTGTCAAGGGCTTTTGCCCAAAGACACACTGCTGTCCGGTTTAAAAGACAAAATGAGACAAGGATATGTCTCATTTTGTCTTTATCGATAAATGAAGTGAAGTGGTACAATGAAACAACAATATCGGTCGCCATCGCGTTCATATTTAAGAGAAAGCGAGGGAAGCAAAAATATGTATAAATTTATCCTGAAGCGTCTCATCATGATGATACCGGTCCTGCTGGGTGTGGTATTCATTATCTTCAGCATGATGTATCTGACGCCGGGCAGCCCAGAGGATATGATCCTAGGGGAGAATGCGACTGAGGAGGACAAACAGCAGCTCCGAGAGGAACTGGGCCTGGACGAGCCGTTTTTGGTGCAATTTGGGACCTATATCTTTGATATTGTAACCAAGGGGGACTTCGGCACATCATACACCAACGGGCGGCCAGTTACTGAAGAAATCCTTCAGAGATTTCCTACCACCGCGCTGCTCGCCGCGCTGAGCATGCTCGTTGCGCTATGTATCGGGGTTCCATTGGGGATTTTGGCGGCGACCAAACAGTATTCGATTTTTGACCATTTTGCGACCACGGTCTCCTTGTTCGGAATTTCGGTTCCGAATTTCTGGCTCGGCATGATGCTGATAATCGTATTTTCGGTGCATCTCGGCATCCTGCCGCCCTCGGGGTTCTATGGCGCTGAGTACTGGATATTGCCAGCGATAACTGTTGGCAGTGGGGCCGCAGCCAACATAATGCGCACCACCCGCTCCACGATGCTGGAGGTCATACGCCAGGACTACATCCGCTGTATCCGCGCGAAGGGGCAGACGGAGGGCAAGACCATTTGGGGACACGCTCTGCGAAACGCGCTCATCCCCATCATAACCGTTGTGGGCATACAGTGCGGCGTGCTGCTGGGGGGCACGGTGCTGGTAGAGACAGTGTTTGCCATACCGGGCCTCGGAAAGCTGATGGTGGACTCCATCAAGGCCAAGAACTATCCGATGGTACAGGGCGGCGTGTTGTTCATTGCACTGGTGTTCTGTGTCATCAACCTGCTGGTCGATTTGCTGTACGCCTACATTGACCCGCGTATCAAGTCCCAGTATCAGGTCAAAAAGAGGCCCAAATGAAAGTGGGAGGGAGGATCCACATGCAAATCAAGAGCAAGCGTGTTCAGGGAAGACTGGATAGGCAGGACGATATTCTGTCTCTGAAGAAGAGCAGCCAGGTTTGGGAGATATGGGGCCGGCTTGTGCGCAATAAGACAGCCATGGTTGGACTGATCATTCTGGTTGTGCTTATCCTGACGGCTATTTTCGCCGACTATATCGCCCCATATGGCTATGACGACCAAGTCCTGGACGACCAGTTCATTCCACCGTGTGCGGAGCACATCTTCGGCACAGATAACTTCGGGCGCGATATCTTCAGCCGCGTGGTTTATGGCAGCCGTATCTCCCTGCAGGTTGGGTTGCTCTCCATGGGCTTTGCCGTCATAGCGGGATGTATTGTGGGCTCCATCGCAGGATATTACAGCGGCGTGGTGGACAACATCATCATGAGGATAGTGGACATCATGCTGGCCATCCCCAGTATTCTTCTGGCCATCTCCATCGCCGCTGCGCTCGGTCCCGGGCTGCGCAATGTCATGATTGCCATAGGCATAGGCTCTGTCCCGCAGTTTTCGAGAATAGTGCGGGCGTCTATCCTAACTGTTAAGGATCAGGAGTATATCGAAGCGTCGCGGGCCACGGGAGCCAGCGACCTGAGGATAATAGTCTCGCATATCCTACCGAATTGCATTGCCCCTATCATTGTGCAGACTACCCTGGGCGTGGGCAATGCGATACTGAACGCCGCAGGCCTCAGCTTCATAGGTTTGGGCGTGTCGCCCCCCATCCCAGAATGGGGAGCCATGCTCTCTGCGGCGCGTCAGTATATACGCGACTACTGGTGGCTGCTGACCTTTCCCGGCCTTGCGATCATGCTTACTGTCTTTGCCCTGAACGTGCTGGGCGACGGCCTGCGCGATGCGCTTGATCCCAGACTTAAGTCCTGAAGGAGGTGCTCTGGATGGAAAATCTTTTGAGCATTCGAGATCTGACTATTTATTATGCGTCCGGCAAGCGGACGGTTAAAGCTGTAAATGGCATTTCCCTAGAAATTGAAAAAGGGAAAACATTGGGCTTGGTGGGAGAGACTGGAGCGGGCAAAACGACCACGGCGCTGGGCATTTTGAACCTCATCCCCAAGCCTCCCGGGAAGATAGTCTCGGGCGAGATCTTCTTTGAGGGAGAGGATCTCCTGAAAAAGACAAAGAAGGAGATGCGTAAAATCCGCGGTGACAAAATCTCCATGATTTTTCAGGATCCTATGACCTCGCTGGACCCGGTGGTGACGGTGGGCGACCAGATCGCAGAAGTAATCCACCTGCACCAGGCTTCCAGCCGCAAGGAGGCCGAGAAAAAAGCGATTGAGATGCTGGAGCTTGTCGGCATCCCAGGAGAGCGGTATAACGAGTATCCTCACCAGTTCTCCGGCGGCATGAAGCAGCGCGTCATTATCGCAATTGCCCTGGCCTGCAACCCGTCCCTGCTAATCGCTGACGAGCCCACAACGGCGCTGGATGTGACTATTCAGGCCCAGATCTTGGAGCTGATGGCGAATTTGCGCAGGGAATTCGGCTCATCCATGCTGCTAATAACCCATGATCTGGGCGTGGTGGCGGAGGTATGTGACAACGTGGCTATTATGTACGCAGGCCAGATCGTGGAATACGGCAACCTGCGGCACATCTACCGAAACGCAAGTCATCCTTATACAGAAGGGCTGTTTGGCTCCATACCCAACCTCAACGATGAGGCAGAGAGGCTAAAACCGATCCGCGGGCTGATGCCTGACCCGTCCGACCTCCCGCCGGGGTGTAGCTTCGCGCCGCGCTGTCCGTATGCGTCGGACCGCTGCCACGAGGAGGATCCTGCGGCTTGTGAGATAGAACCCGGCCACCTGGTAAAGTGCCATCGTTACGATAAAGCGGAGGAGGGGGAACATGGCAGCGTCACTTCTTGAAGTAAAGGATCTAAAAAAGTATTTTAAGACCCCCAGCGGCACCCTGCATGCGGTGGACGGCGTAAGCTTTTCCATTGAGGAGGGCAAGACTCTCGGCGTCGTTGGCGAGTCGGGTTGCGGCAAATCCACCCTGGGCCGCACCATCCTGCACCTGCAGGAGAGCACCGGCGGCCAAATGTTTTTTGAGGGGCAGGATATAACAAACGTGACGGCGCAGCAGCTCAAAGAGCTGCGTAAAAATATGCAGATTATTTTCCAGGATCCGTTTGCCTCCCTTGACCCCAGGAAGTCTGTTAGTCAGATAATTGCCGAGCCGCTGAAAATCTACAAGGTGTGCGCAAACCGTCGGGAGATAATCAAAAAGGTAGGAGAGTTGATGGACACCGTAGGCCTGGCCACACGCCTTGCCCACTCTTATCCGCACGAGTTGGACGGAGGACGCCGCCAGCGCATAGGTATCGCCCGCGCCCTGGCCCTGAACCCCAAGTTCATCGTTTGCGACGAGCCGGTCTCCGCCCTGGATGTATCCATCCAGGCCCAGGTCCTGAACCTGATGCAGGATCTGCAGAAGGAGCGTCATCTCACCTATATTTTCATCACTCACAACTTGGCGGTGGTAAAACACATCTCCGACGAAATCATGGTCATGTACCTGGGCCATATGATTGAAAAAGCGCCCAAGCGGGAGCTGTTCGCCTCTCCGATGCACCCCTATACCCAGGCACTGCTCTCCGCAATACCAATTCCGGACATTGACGTGGCGAAAAAGCGCATTTTGCTCAAAGGAGAGATCACATCCCCGATAGACCCCAAGCCAGGCTGCCGCTTTGCGCCGCGCTGCAATTATGCGAGACCGGAGTGTTTTGAAAACACACCGGAACTCAAGGAGATGAATCCAGGGCACTATGTGTCTTGCCATTTTGCGGGAAAACTGAAGGAGAAGGAGGGATAGTCGACATGACCACTGAGGAGATAATGCAAATCGCGCTTTCATTGTCCGGGCTGGACGAGGTACCCGGCGACTGTGGCATTGTGGTACGCGGCGAGAATATACGCCGCATTCTGGCTGGCATCGACATGGAGACAGCTGAGATTATTCTGGGCAAGCGGCTGGGCTATGACCTGGTGTTGAGCCACCATCCGGTGACCGGACCCATGCAGGCTAACTTCTACAAGGCCAGCGATTATCTGGGAGAACTCCTTGAGCGGGCGGGGGCCCCTGCCAACGCCGCCCAACGGTCCAGTGACTGGCTGACCAAACTGCAGGAGGGCAAAAACCACCCTGTCAACTATGGGAAAAGCGCGGATACAGCCCGATTGCTGAACATGCCGTACATGGGAATCCACAACATCGCAGATGCCCTGGGGGGAAAGCTGCTCCAGGCCTTTCTGGACGAGAGGCTTGCAGACAACCCATGCGCTACCCTGAAGGACCTTTGCGATATCCTCATGGAGGTGCCGGAATACCAGAAAGGCCTTACCAGGCCGGAGATAGTTGTGGGCAGAGAGGATGACCTCTGCGGCAGGGTGTTTGTGATTTTCGGGGGCGGACCTTTTTCCGGTAAGGAATACTTCCGCGCTGGAGTTGGGACAATGATCTGCATGCACCTGCCGGACGAATACCGTCAGCGGTATGAGCAGGAGGGCAGAGGAAATGTCATCGTCTGCGACCACATGGCTAGTGATTCTATCGGCATGAACGCGATCCTCCACAAGCTGGAGGACAGGGGCGCTGAGGTGACGCGTGTCGCCGGCATCTTCAACGACAGATAGGAGGGAACGGATTGAACGGCAAGGAAATCCTGCAGATTGCTCATCAGATGGCTGGCCTCTCCTCTCTGGCGGAGGACTCGGCCGTGGTACTTGATGCCAGTGGAATTAAACGGGTGGCGGCGGGCATTGATGTGGCTACGGCAGAGCTTATGCTCGCCAAGGAGGCCGGGGCCGACATGGTTATTGCCCACCACCCCACCTTCTCCCCGGGATGCCTCGATGGCTACCGAAGCCTGAAGATATTGCTGGACCGGATGGTGGAGCTGGGTGTTCCTCCCGTCCCCGCAGGCAAGGTAATCCACATGATTCAGGACAGGATCCGGCGGGGAAGGCAGGGAAACTCCAGCAATTATGACCGTGCTCCGTCCATAGCCAGACTCATCTCCATGCCGCTTATGAGCCTGCACACCCCGCTCTGTATCGTGGGGTCGCGTATAGTCCAGAACACCTTGGGCGAACATCTCGCTGCTGCGCAGGATCCTCGCTTGGCGGACATTATGGACGGTTTGATGCAACTTCCTGAGAGCCGCAGGAGCATATCGCCCCCGGCACTGTATGTGGGAGCTCCAGACGACTACGCTGGCAAGGCGGTTGTGCTGTTTTCGCATGAGGCGGCAGAGTACCCAGAGATATCCCTAGAGCTATTTGAGGCCGGAGTGGGGACGCTTATCCTGCCCTACGCCTCAGAGAACGTGATCTCCGCTGTAAAGGATCAGAATATCGGGAATATCGCCGTCATGGGACATGTGACAGCCGATTCTGTTGGAATCAACGCCCTGCTGTCCTATCTGGAGGGGCAGGGTGTGGAGGTCCTGCGCATGTCCGGGGTGATCAATGTGAGGGAGGAGGCGTAGTATGAACACACAGGAGATACTCCAGGTGGCGCTGGAATGTGCAGGCCTGAACGAGGTCCCGGCCGATTCCGGAGTTGTACACCCCAGGGAAGAGGTCAAACGTATCCTCACCGGCATTGACATCACCGAGTCGGAAATGCTTTTGGCCAAGGAGCTGGGAATCGACACCGTATTTCTCCACCACCCCACTGGCGGTCGCCCACGCATGGGCTCTTCAGAAGTGCTGCTGGACCAGATTCCGCAGATGGTGAGGGCGGGCGTACCGATAAACAAAGCGCAGAAAGCCCTGTGCAAAAAACGCTATGGCGAGTGCATACGAAGGTTCCACGCCCTGAATGTCACTCGCTCCGCAGACGCCGCCGGGATGCTCGGACTGGGCATGATCGCCTGTCACACGCCTGCTGACCTGGTGGCCGAGAGAACAGTGCAGGATTTCCTTGACCAGCGGTTCGGGGGACAGCCCCATACCAGGCTAAGCGCGGTGGTGGACGCGCTGCTCTCCATCCCTGAATATAAGAACTGCCTGTCAGGGCCCGTAATCCGGGTAGGCAGCGGGAACAGCTATGCCTGAAAGATACTGGTGCAGTTCTCAGGTGGCACCACCGGTGGGGCTGACGTAATTCGCGCCTTTTTCGCCGCCGGAGTGGGTACTCTCGTCATGATGCACTGCCCGGATGACGTGATTGAGGCTGCCAAAGAGCAGAACATAGGCAACATCCTGGTGGCTGGACATATTTCCAGCGACTCAATAGGCATGAACGGCATACTACGAGTGCTGGAGGAGCGCTATGGGATTGAGGTTGTCCGCTGCTCGGGCCTGCTTGATTACCGTTGAAAACAATCTAGACTGAATTAAAGAATTGAGGGACACCATGAGCTATCTGCTTGATGTGATCTGTCCGGCCTGTGGTAAGACCTATCCGGCAGACAGACCGCACAATCTCTGCTCCTGTGGCTCGCCGCTTCTGGTGCGCTACGATCTGGAGTGGGCAAAAAGGGACGAGGCACTGTTTGATAACCGCTTCAGCGGGATATGGCGTTACCATAAGCTGCTACCCGTGAAGGACACCGCCAATATTGTGACTCTGGGAGAGGGTGGCACCCCGGTACTTGAGGTTCCGGAAATGGGGAACTATGCCGGCCTGGAGCATCTCTATGTCAAAGACGAGGGACAGAACCCCTCATCCAGTTTTAAGACCCGCGGGGCCTCGGTGGCAATTTCCGTGCTCAGGGAATTTGGCGTTACGGACATCGTGATGGACAGCGGCGGCAACGGTGCCGGGGCCTGGTCGGCGTATTGCAGGCGAGGTGGACTCAATGCCCACATCTACATGACTGCCAGGGCCGTGCAGGCCAATCAGAAGGAATGCGCTATCGTGGGCGGGGACGTCAACATGTGCCAGGGACACACCACTATTTTGGGCCGCAAAGTGAGTGAAAGCATGGAGAGGCATCCGGATTGGTTTGACGTGAGAACAATGCACGAACCCTACCGGGTGGAGGGTAAAAAGACCATAGGATATGAGATTGTCGAGCAGTTCGGCGGAAGGGTACCAGACGTCATACTGTTCCCCACGGCCGGAGGAGTTGGCATTATCGGGATACATAAGGCCATTCAGGAGCTTATGAAGCTGGGCCGTGCGGACAGGATGCCCCGTATGGTCAGTGTGCAATATGAGGGGTGCTGCCCTGTGGTGCAGGCCTTCGAGGCCGGCAGGGACACATGTGAGGTGTGGAGCGGCCCAATGGATGTGATTCCCGGCGGCCTGTCCGCCCCCAAGGCCTTTGCCGACAGGCTCTTACTGGGTATACTGAGGGAGAGCGGCGGGACGGCGGTAGCTGTGAGCAAGGAGGACACCATCCGCCACTGGAAGCACATGGCCCAAAGCGAAGGGCTGTTTGTGAATCCGGAGGGTGCGACGACGCTGGCGGCCTGCGAAAAGCTCCGGAAAAAGGGCTGGCTCAAGGGGGACGAAACGGTCCTCTGCGTCATGACCTCGAACGGCATTAAATATGACGAACTGGTCCGGGAAGTACCCAAACTGATAACTGAATGATGGACCGCCGCCAAGCGAGCCGAGCGCGGTTCGGGTAGGGCCTTCCCGCAGAAACCGGGAACCATTTCGCCGTTGCATTTAAACAGTCTGCGAAATTAGTGAGGAGAGATGTCATGAAATGCCTAGAAACTGAACAATCGCGGAACTCTGTACCCCATTATTCACCAGGCGTTATTGACCGCGGTACACTATATATCTCCGGTCAGCTGCCTAGGAACGAAAAGGGAGAACTGCCTGACGGCGGTATTCGCGAACAGACACGGGCGGCGTTGGATAATGTGGAAAAAGTCCTGCACCTGGGCGGCTGCCGCAAAGAGGACGTCGTAAAATGTACTATTTACACGACCAGCGGGGCCTTCTGGGGAGACATCAATGATGAATATGCAAGATTTTTTGGAACCCACAGACCGGCCAGAGTTCTGATCCCCATCGGGGACTTCGGCAATGGCTGTCTGGTGGAGATAGAAGCAATTGCACAGAAAATGGATTTAAAAGGAGGAAAAAATGAAGAGTAGAAGCTTATTTGCATTGGTTCTAGCGGCCGCGATGGTTCTGATGTGTATCAGCGGCTGCGGATCGCAGGATCCGGCCGACGGTAAGGACGAGCTCCTGGTGGCAATTTCCGCCGAGCCCGTGACTCTGGACCCATCTGACCAGAACGACAGCGCATCCAGTCTGGCAATCCGCCAGGTCTATGACCCGCTGCTCATCCAGGACGCGGAAATGAATATCCAGCCAGGACTCGCTGAGAGCTGGGAATTTACCGATGACACCACCCTGGTGCTAAACCTGAGGCAGGGCGTCAAGTTCCACAACGGAGAAACTATGACTTCCGCCGACGTTCTTTATTCCCTAAGCCGTGCTCTGGAGAACCCCAAAGTCAGCTCATTCATCGACTGCATAGACATTGAGAATTCCAGCGCGATAGACGAGTACACTGTGGAACTCAAGACCTTCTACCCCTTTGTCCCCCTTCTGTCCAACCTCGCCCTGCCTTCCATCTGCATCGTGAGCCAGAAGGCGGTTGAAGAGGCGGGCGGCGACATAGGCAATACCCCCTGTGGCACCGGACCTTTCAAGCTGACCAACTGGGTCTCCGGAGACCGCCTGGAGTTCGAGCGCAACGATGAGTATTGGGGCAGCAAGCCTGCTTTTAGCAAGATGACATTCCGCGTCATCCCTGAGAATGCAAACCGTGCGATTGAACTGGAGACAGGCGGTGTCGATATTGCCCTCTCCCTCGCTCCCAACGACGGCACCCGCCTTCAGGACAACCCCGACGTCAAGGTACTGGTCTACGCCAGCCTTTCCACCACCGGGATACAGATGAACACGAGCGTTGAGCCTTTTAACGATGTGCGTGTCCGCCAGGCGCTTAACTATGCATGTGACTATCAAGCCATCGGCGAGACGGTCTATGAGGGCTACGGCGAGCGTCAGTCCGCACCTATGTCCACCCAGGTTTGGGGTGCCAACACCGAGCTGCCGCCCTACGACTATAACCCGGAAAAAGCCAGGGAGCTACTGGCCGAGGCGGGTTATGAAGACGGGCTACCCCAGAAAATCTATCTCGTGACCAACGACAACCGCCAGCGTATAGACATCTTTGAAATCATGCAGAACCAGCTGGCCGAGGTCGGAATAGAGTCTGAGATCGCAGTCCGCGACATGGCCGCTCTGGCATCCTTCGTACCTGGAGAGTATGAGATGTTCATGGCCGGTTGGGGCACTACAACCGGAGACCCGGATTACGGTCTCTATCAGACCTTCAATTCCGAGTCCGGCACCGCCAACTCCTCCAGAATCCAGTTCTATGACCAGGACGTCATTGACCTGCTGGAGGCGGGCCGCGCTGAGACAGACGAGGCGAAGCGCCTTGAGATTTACACCGAGGTGCAGGAGCTGATCTGGGATGCCTGCCCCTGGGTCTGGCTGTGGCAGACCGATACGATAGACGGAACGGCCTCATATGTTGAGGGCTATGTGCCGCATCCGTCCGGCTACTTCCAGGACTTTACCGGCGTCACTTTTGCGCAGGAGTAAGGACACAACCGCACAAAAAAGATCCGGCCTTCCCATAAAAGGGAGGGCCGGACGTGCTTAAATGCCCGTTGAAAAACCCGGAGCGCAAGAGCTTGCAGCCACGCCTGTCTACGATAAGAATTGTTATACTGTAAAGGAGCCTGATATAGTCACAAAAATACGCGAAACTGCTTTTTTAGGAGGCATTTATTATGAATAAAATGCTTTCGGCGCCCAGGCCTTTGCATTTATATTCTTCTCCCTGACAGACTGCGCCGGGGCGGAAACTTCGATTGATTACGGCCAGGCGGAATGCGCTCTTTCGCGCGAGGGAATCGGCTGTCTGCCGGTCCCGCACACGAAGAACTTTCCACCGTACTCCAGCGTGTTCTGCAGGGTGTAGGGTTCATGGGAATAGGCGGTGATACCGGCTGGAAAAGAAAAATGCCAGGTCTTGATGGAGTAGTAGCCATGGTCGATGCCGATGGTCATGGTTTTGCTCACCCTTTCTTGGCTGTTGTTGAAAACTTGGTTTCCTGCTGGTTCAGAGCGAAGCGTATCTTGTTCTTTCCCAGCTGGTAAACACTTGGAACGTGAGAGGGGGGAAGCGCAAAAAACTCCCCGGCCTGCCAGCCGGAGAGTTCCGAAAAAAGGGCGCACTACCCCCATGTATTTTGAGGGCTTGAAACTTGCCCGTTTGGGACTTTCGTCAACCTGTCTATTTGACAGGCGCAAACTTCTATTTGACAACGGGGAAAAGGGCCGCAGAACGCAAAAAAGCGGGGCTTCCGACCTGAAAAATCAGGCGGAAGCCCCGCTTCATCTCGTACAAAGCCTTGTTTTTGCCATCTAATGGAAAAGGCATCTATGGAAAATCACTTTGGATTTTGGGCTCTAAAAAGCCCGCAAACCCGCATGAATACTGACAAAAATGGGGTGGACATCTAAAGTGTCCACCCCAGATGGTTGCGGGGAGGGGATTTGAACCCACTGACCTTCGGGTTATGAGCCCGACGAGCTACCGGACTGCTCCACCCCGCGATATAGACGCACCGGAATGGCAATCAAAACTGCCGCCTCTCTGGTGAGCCTTATTATAATATCACATTGCCCTATGCGTGTCAATAGGAAAATTTATCTTTTCTCAATACTGCGTCAGCGCGCCGCTGCGGTAGAGCTCCAGCAGCTCCTGCAGCGCGGTTATGCGGCGGCGGAGGGCTGTGCCCTCGTCGGTGTCGGCTATGTAGCGGCGCTGCGGGAACTCCTCAATGGAGACGCTGTCGCTCTCCATGTCCACGTTGTCGCTGAGCACCTTGGCCACGCCCTCGAAGGGCCGGTGGCTCTTGAGCCGGATGCCGTGGGAGCTGTAGATGAGCGTGTAGCCTGCAATGCCGGTGGTCTTTTGATACGCCTTGCAGAAGCCGCCGTCGATGACGAACAGCTTTCCCCCGGCCTTGACCGGGCTCTCGCCCTTCCTGGCCTTTACGGGGGTGTGACCGTTTATGATGTGGCCGGTGTCGGGGTCGAGGCCGAACTCGGCGAGTATCATGCGCGCAGTGTCCTCGTTGTCCCAGAACTTGAAGTAAGGGTTGCGCGGTTCGGCCCAGGTGCTTTCGTCGTCGACCATCGCGCGCTCGAAGGTGTGGAACACGCGGCCGGAGAAGGGGCTGTCGTTGCCGCACCAGAGATACCACATCATGTCTAGGGCGCTCTGGTCGCCGCTCACCCAGGCGCTCTTTACCACGGCGTCGGCGTAGTCCATCAGCGCCTTGCCGGAGTACCACTTGCCGCCGTGACGCACTTGGGCGAAGCCGCCGTCCTTCGTGAGCGGGATGCATCCGTGGTAGAGCAGGTTGCCGTTGCAGGTGAGATATGTGCTGCCGCGCTGGTAGATGAAGTTCAGGTGGCGGCGCAGGCTCTGGCTGTCCTCAAAGGCGTCGACGTACTCGTCGACCAGCGCCTGCTCCTCGCTCGAGAGCCTGTAGGGCTCCGCGGGGTCGATTGTGGGCAGGTGCGTGGTGTTGAGCGGGTAAACGCCCGTGTCGAGCTTCACCGTCCAGTCGTTGTAATTGATGCGCTCGAGCATCAGACGGTCGTCCATGCCGTAGCCGGGATGGCGCATTATGACCTGGCCCTCAAGCTTGAAGCCTAAGACGGACAGCGCCAGCTTACGCGTTTTCTTGTCGGATGAACCGTAGACGCGCTCACAGAACTCGGCGAGGGCGCGCAGGCTGACGCCGTAGCGCCGCTCCAGCGTGAGCTCATTGCCGTAGTCGCAGGTTATGCGCAGCACGGTGAACACGCAGCTTGGCGAGCCGCAGGCGGCGCCGAGCCATAGGATGTCGTGGTTGCCCCACTGTATGTCTATGTGCCTCTGGCGCATCAGTGTTTCAACTATGCCGGCCGGCTCCGGGCCGCGGTCAAAGATGTCGCCGACGACGTGCAGTCTGTCGACGGCCAGGCTCTTTATGAGCGCGGCGAGCGCGGCGATTACGTTGTCGGCCGCGCCGGTGGCAATTATGCTGTCCAGTATCGTGTCGTGATAGCGGTGCTGGTTGGCCTCCTCGTCGCGCTGGATGTGCAGCAGTTCGTCGAGCACGAATTCCCAGCCGGAGGGCATCTGGCGGCGCACATGCGCACGGGTGTACTTGCTCGAGAGGGTCTCGGCCAGCAGGCAGAGGTCCTCGAGCGTGTTGCGGAGCTTCTCATCCGTGAGCTCTCCGCGCTCACGCAGCGCGCCCAGCTCCTCGCGCGGGTAGTAGATGATGGAGCAGAGCGCGCGGCAGCCCTGCTCGCCGCGCCGCGCCTCAAACAGGCGGCGGACCTTTTCAAGTATGACGCCGGAGCAGTTGTTGAGGATGTGGCGCACGGCGTCGTATTCGCCGTGCAAGTCGCTGATAAAATGCTCCGTGCCCTTGGGCAGCGTGAGTATGGCCTCGAGGTTTATTATCTCCGAGCAGACCGCCGCCTCGTTGGGGTACTTCTCCGAGAGCAGCGTGAGATATTCAAGCGAAAACTCGCCCATTGTTTCAGCCTCCTTTTGTGCGCGGCGTTTTGTGTCGGGAGCGCGAAGCTTACAGCGCGCTTATACCCACTGCGTTGGTCAACATGTGGTAGAAGATGGGCGCCCAAATGCTGCCGGAGCGCTCATAGCTCCAGTTGAGGGCTATGGAGGCGGGGATGTACAGCACGGCGGTCAGCAGATAGAGCGGGTCGATTACGGCGTACTGCCAGACGTGGTAAAAGGAGAAGAGCAGCACGCTGACTATCCAGGCGGCGGCGCGGTTCCGGCTGCGGAGCGCGCCGAAGGCCAGGCCGCGGAAAAGAATCTCTTCGACTATCGGCGCCATGAACACCGTCATGGCGGTGAGCTTGTTCATCCCCTCGGGGGCCATGGCCGTGATGGCTTCGTTGTTCGGCGAGGTCACGGATTGGAGACCGAATATGATGAACAGGGAACTCAAAAGCATGCTCAGGGCGAGCTCCATGGCGTATCCGCCGAAAACGCCGAGGAGCAGGGAGCCCGGACGCTCCCACGCCGCGTTGAACGAGGCGTGCAGGAAGCGCCAGAACAGCAGCAGGCAGCAGACAAAGCCTATCGAATAGTATATCAGGTTGAGGTCCACTGTGCTGAGGCCGGGTATGGCGTATGACAGGTATGGCAGCAGCAGCGGCAGCACGACGATGTGTACCGGCAGGTAGATGAGCGCGGCTATGCGCTCGCCGGGGCGCATGAGGTCTGCAAAGCCGAGGGGGCCTTGGGTACTGGGGGTCTGGTTCATTCAGGGGGCCAACTTTCTCTTTAGTTCGTAGAGCAGGTTCATCGCCTCAATGGGCGAAATTACGTCGAGCTGCGCGGCCCGCAGGGCGTCTAGGACTTCCTCCTCGGAGCTCTGGCCGAAGGTCAGCTGGGCGGGCTCTTCAACAACGGGGGCAGCGGGACGGCAGGCGGAGGCGTTCAGCTCACGCAGGCACTCCTTGGCGCGCTCAACCAGCTCGTCGGGTACGCCGGCCAGGGCCGCGACTTCGATGCCGTAGCTGTCGTCCGCCGCGCCGCGCACTATGCGGCGCAGGAAAATGACGCCGCCGTCCTGCTTCCGGGCGGTGATGGAATAGTTCTTCATGCCGTCTATGCTGCCTTCGAGCTCAGTGAGCTCGTGATAGTGCGTGGCGAGCATGGTCTTAGCGCCGAGCTTCTTCTTGTCGGCGCAGTACTCGAGCACGGCGCGGGCTATGGCCATGCCGTCGTAGGTCGAAGTGCCGCGGCCTATCTCATCGAGGATGATTAGGCTGTGCCTCGTTGCGCTCTTTAATATGTCCGCGACCTCCGTCATCTCCACCATGAAGGTGCTGCGGCCGCTTGTGAGGTCGTCCGAGGCGCCGATTCGCGTGAATACGCGGTCGACTATGCCTATGTTGGCGCTCCTGGCGGGCACGAAGGAGCCCATCTGGGCCATCAGGACGATGAGCGCGGTCTGGCGCATGTATGTGCTCTTACCGGCCATGTTCGGTCCGGTTATGAGCGACAGACGGTCGGTCGTGAGGTTCAGGAAGGTGTCGTTTGGGACGAATCGCGTCTCCTTCTGAGTGAGCTCGACCATGGGGTGGCGGCCGTCGTGTATGTCTATCGCGCCGGACTCGTCCACCTCTGGGCAGACATAGCCGTTGCGCGAGGCCGCATCGGCGAAGGAGCACAGCGCGTCGAGCGTGGCGAGCTTTTCCGCCACGGCCTGCACACGCGTGACCCAGGAGGCGACTTCGGCGCGTATCTGGCAGAATATCTCGTACTCTAGGCTGCAAATACGCTCTCTCGCGCCGGTTATCTCGCTCTCCACCGTCTTGAGCTCGGTGTTTATATAGCGCTCACGGTTTGTCAGCGTCTGTTTGCGCACATAGTCCGAGGGCAGCTGCTCTATTTTTACGCTGCTCGGCACCTCGATGTAGTAGCCGAACACCTTGTTGTATCCGACCTTGAGCTTCTTTATGCCGGTGCGCTCCTGCTCGCGGCGCTCTATCTCAGCGATGAAGTACACCGCGTTCTCGCGTATCGTGCGCAGGCGCTCCACCTCCTCGGAGTAGCCGGGCTTGAGCACTCCGCCGTCGCGTATGGAGAAGGGCGGCTCCGGCGCGATGGCGTCGTCAATGAGCTTGTGCAGCTCCGCGAGGTCCTCCATCGCGGCGCAGTCGGACAGCATCGCGCTCTTGCAGTTTGAGAGCAGCCGCTTTATCTCCGGCAGGCGCTCGCAGCCCTGGGCAAGCGAGATGAGGTCGCGCCCGTTGGCCGCCTGATAGACCGCGCGGGAGACCAGCCTGGCCAAATCGGACATGCCGGTCATGGCTTGGCGCAGCTCCTGGCGCACGACGCCCTCGTTCACAAGCTCCTTGACCGCGGACAGGCGGCGGCGTATGGCGGGTATGCTCAGCAGGGGCATTTCGATCCAGGAGCGCAGCATGCGGGAGCCCATGGGCGTACAGGTGTGGTCGAGTACCCAGAGCAGGCTGCCCCGCTTGTCGCCCGTGCGCTGGTTCTTGGTGAGCTCCAGGCTGTTTCGCGCGGCCCAGTCGAGCTCCATGAACTGGTTGTTCTGTATAATCTCGACGCGGTTTATATGGGATATGTCGCACTTCTGCGTCTCCTCGATATAGCGCAGCAGCGCCGCGCAGGAGAGCAGGGCCGCGTCGCTCGTGAGGCCCAGGTCGCCGGCGCTGTTTGCGGAGAACTGCCTGCAAACAAGCTCCTCGGCCCCTTCGGGCGAAAAGCGCTCGCCGTCTGGCTCGAGCGCGCAGCTCAGGTGCAGGTGCAGGAACTCCACGAGCTTCTTGTTGCCCATTGCGCGCCTGCTGAGCACGGCCTCGCGCGGGGCGAAGCCGCCCAGCTCGTTCGTGAGGTGCAGCAGGGCGTTGTCGGCGTAGCTGACGGAGAAGAACTCGCCTGTCGAGACGTCGCATATCGCGGCGGCGCCGTGGCTGCGGTCGAGGTAGACGGCGGCGAGGTAGTTGCCGCGCCCCTTCTCGAGCATGGACTCGCTGGTGACCGTGCCGGGGGTGATGACCCGGATGACGTCGCGCTTCACAAGGCCCTTGGCCTTGGCCGGGTCCTCGAGCTGCTCGCAGACGGCGACCTTGAACCCGGCGCGCAGCAGCTCCGTTATGTACATGTCCGCCGACTGGTACGGCACGCCGCACATGGGCGTCTGCTCTCCGGCGGGCTTGTTGCGGTCCCGCGTCGTCAGCGTCAAATCCAGCTGCTGGGAGGCTGTGATGGCGTCCTCGTCGAACATCTCGTAGAAGTCGCCCAGGCGGAAGAAAAGTATGCAGTCGTTATACCGGCTCTTTACTTCGTTGTACTGCCGCTTGAAGGGGGTCAGCCCGTCGTCAACGGCCTTTTCCTTCTTCGTAGCCATCAGTCCTCCTTGACGGGCGTGCCGTAGAGCGCCCAGGTGTTTCCGTCGGTTATGTCGGCGTAGACGAATTTGCCCACCAGGCCTTCGTCGCCGGACATGTGCACCAGCCTGCCGCCGTTCGTGCGGGCGGAGAGGTTGTAGGGCGCCTTGCCGGTCACGCCGTCGACCAGCACGCGCTGCCGCGTACCTATATATGCCCGGTGCTTCTCCGCGCTTATCTCGTTTGCGCGCTCTACCAGGCGGTCGAACCAGCGCTGCTTTTCATCGCGGGATACGGGGTCGGGCATCGCGGCGGCCTTAGTCCCCTCGCGTGCGGAGAAGATGAAGGTGAACATCGCGTCGTAGCGCACTTCTTCTATGAGGCTCATCGTGTCCTCAAAGTCGGCCTCCGTCTCACCGGGGAAGCCGACGATAATATCCGTAGTAAGTACGAGCTCCGGCATCAATTCGCGTGCCAGGCGTACTTCTTCGAGGTATTTCTCGCGATTGTAGTGGCGGTTCATCTCGTGCAGGACCCTGTCGGAGCCGCTCTGCACGGGCAGGTGGATGTGCTTGGCGCACTTCTCGCACTCGGCCATGGTGCGGAAGAGCTTTTCCGTGGCGTCGCGCGGGTGGCTGGTCATGAAGCGGATGAGGAAGTCGCCGGGGATGTCGTTGATGGCGCGGATGAGGTCGGCGAAGTCGCGCCCCTCGTCCAGATCCTTGCCGTAGCTGTTTACGTTCTGGCCGAGCAGCGTGATGTCCTTGTACCCGGCCTCGACGAGCTGCCTGGCCTCGGCGACCACGTCGTCGAAGCGGCGGGAGCGCTCGCGCCCGCGCACATACGGGACGATGCAGTAGGTGCAGAAATTGTTGCAGCCGTACATGATGCTCAGCCAGGCCTTCACTTTCCCGGAACGCCTGACGGGCAGGCCCTCGGCCACCACGCCCTCGCTCGGCGGCGCGTCGAACACGCGCTTGCCGGTGTCCCGCGCCTGCTTGTAGAGCTCCGGGAAGCGCCAGAGCTCGTGCGGGCCGAAGACCAGGTCGACCACGCGGAAGCTCTTCCTGAGTTTCTCGGCCATGTGGGGCTGCTGCACCATGCAGCCGCAGACTGCTACAAGCAGGTTCGGGTTTTTGGCCTTCGCGTGGACAAGCGCGCCGACGTTGCCGAGCACGCGCATCTCCGCGTGCTCGCGTATGGCGCAGGTGTTTACAACGATGAGGTCGGCCTCGGCCTCGCTGTCGGTGAAGCCGTAGCCCATCAGCTCTATGTAGCCGCGAATTTCCTCGCTGTCGGCCTCGTTCTGCTGGCAGCCGTAGGTGTCGACAAGCGCCAGCGGCTGCCTGCCGAGCGCCTGGATGCGCTCGCGTATCTCAAAGCATATCTCGCGCTGCCGCGCGAGCTCGTCGGCGGAAATCTCAACTCTCTTGTATGGCATATAATAAACTCCTAAAAATAATAAACAGGTTTCAGGCTTGCGCCGTGCGAGACGAGGCGAAAGCGGCTTCTGATTTATCCGTCGGGGGCTTCGTCCCGGACGGGCGCCGCCTCCCGCGTCCTGAGGCGCGCGGCACAGGGCGGGGGATATCCGGCCGCAGCGCGCCCGGTAATTCAGCGGGCTGCAATCTGCCCGGACTGATTTTAGCATTTATGGCTGGAAAGTTCAACGCCTTTCAATTATAATAGGAGAAAACATCGAAACAACGAGGTGCATTATGCCCAGAATAAATATACTTTCCCCGCATGTCGCGGACCTCATCGCGGCGGGCGAGGTTGTGGAGCGGCCCGCGTCGGCGGTCAAGGAGCTTGTCGAGAACGCCATAGACGCAGGGGCCAGGAACATAACGGTTGAGATAAGAGGCGGCGGCGCGGAGCTCATCCGCGTGACCGACGACGGCTGCGGCATGTCCGCCGAGGACGCGGGCGTGGCCTTCCTGCGCCACGCCACCAGCAAGCTGCATGACGAGCGCGGTCTGGAGGCCATAGGCACGCTGGGCTTCAGGGGCGAGGCGCTCGCGGCCATATCCAGCGTTTCGCACATAGAGCTCTCCACCTGCGAGCGCGGGGCCATGGAGGGGACGTACATGCGCCTTGACGCCGGGGACATCATGGAGATGCGGCCCGACGGCGCGCCCGAGGGCACGAGCATATCCGTGCGCGGGCTCTTCTACAACACGCCCGCGCGGCGCAAGTTCCTCAAGAGCGATCGCGCAGAGGGCGTGTCCTGCGTACAGGCGGCCATGCGCTGCGCGCTGGGCAGGCCGGACGTCTCCATCCGCTGCATCCGGGACGGCAAGGAGGAGTTCTTCACTCCGGGCGACAGCCGCGCCGAGAGCGCGATATACGCGCTTCTGGGCCGTGACCTGGCCCTGGGCATGCTGCCGGTGGCCTCGGCGGAGGGGCTGGGGCCTGTGCGCGCTTCGGGCTTCACCGGGGCCCCGACTACGGGGCGCGGCAGCCGCAGCGCGCAGTATTTCTTCGTGAACGGCCGGTATATCAAGAGCCAGCTGCTGCAGGCGGCGGTGGAGCAGGCCTATCGCGGCACGCTGCTCACCGGAAAGTTTCCCGCCTGCGTCATATACCTCACGCTGAACGCGGCGGCGGTGGATGTGAACGTGCACCCGACGAAGATGGAGGTCAAGTTCTCCGACGAGCGTGCGGTGTTCAACGCCGTACACTACGCCGTGCTGGGCGCGCTGGAGGAAAAGCTCGCGCCGGTGGAGGCGGCGGAGCGCCCGCCGGTGAAGTTCTCCTCCGGCGCCGACCGGGGCGAGGCGGAGAACGAGCGCCCGGCCCGGGGCGCTCCGCGCTGGTTCGGCGGCTTCGGCCGCAGGGAAGAGCCGGAGAATGACGCCGGCGCCATGTCCTTCAGCAGCCCGGCCTCCGGGGTGCAGACCAGCTTCGACCTCAGCTCCAGGCCCGCCGCGTGGAGCGGCAGGCTCGAGCCGCCTCCGGCCCGCGTGCCGTCCGCCCCGCTGCCAAAGCAGACTGAGGCCGCGCCTGAAGAGACGCCGGACGTGGCCTGGACGCGCGAAGAGGCTCCCGCCTGCATGGAGAGCGCGCCGGAGACCGAGCCGGTGCGCGTGATAGGCGAGGCGCTGGGCCTGTACATACTCGCGCAGCAGGGCGACGCCCTGGTCATCATAGACAAGCACGCCGCGCACGAGCGCATGCTCTATGACTCGCTGATGGAACGCGACGCACCCGCCAACAGCCAGACGCTGCTCGAGCCGGTGACCTTCACCGCCTCCGCAGACTGCGCCGCCGCGCTCGAGGCCAATGCCGGGACGCTCGCCGCGCTGGGCTTTGATTACGACTCATTCGGCAGCAACGCCTTCATACTCCGCGCCGCACCGGCGACGCTCTCGCCGCAGGAGGCGGCGGCCGCCCTGGAGGAGGCGGGCGAGGCCCTGGCCGCCTCGCGCAAGCCGGACATAGCCAACGCCCGGGCGGAATTGCTCAAGACCGTGGCCTGCAAGGCGGCCATCAAGGCCGGGCCGAGCAGCGAGCCGGAGGAAATCGCCCGCCTGGCCGAGGCAGTGTGCTCCGGCCGCGTGCGCTACTGCCCGCACGGCAGGCCCGTGTCCTGGGTGCTGACTAGGAAGGACTTGGACAAACAATTTAAGCGGATAGTGTAACTTTGGGGGCAGACGCTTGCAGCGTGGGCACACGCCGCAGCAGCGTTCGCGAGTGCTCTGTAGGCGACAGCGCCGCGCCGCCGCTCTCGCGTGAGCGAGAAACGGGCCGCGACATTGAAGTTGATGTCGGGCTGGCGATATACGCGCGTGGTTGAGGGTTCGATGTAGGGGGCTTATCGTCCCCGCCTGCCCGTGGGAGGGATGTGCTGCGGATGCCGCGGCGTCGGTAACACACGAGCCTTAGGATCCCTCTTGAGGGAGGCTCGGGTAGGCGCTCGATGAACGCCAAGCGCAGCCAGGGCGTTGCAGCATAACCCACGCCGGGCGGGGACGATAAGCCCCTACAACTAACTTGCAATGTTACAGCGGCGCAGCCGACATAAACTTACCACCCGGCAGCGGCCGGCCGTAAGGCCGAGAACCGCGAATGGCGGTGCACAAGTACCCTCTGACTACGGGATGACCATGTTTAGTCATACGGACGCTGGGTGATGCGATGAGTACGTTGGGTTCGCACCCAAAGCGGCTTTCCTTTCGGGGTGTGGGGATGCTTTCTTTGGCCAAGAGCAAAGAAAGCATCCCCGCGGGGTGCAGCAGCCATCCCCGTTTGGCGGCGGGTACCCACCGCGGCGGGCAAAAATGCCCGGGACAGTTCGCCTGTCCCGGGCAGAGGCCGGATTCACTTGTGGTAGTAGAGCACGCCCATGCACCAGGGGCCGCAGTGGCCGCTTATCGTGCAGCCGGCGGGGTTGTTGTAGACCTCCTTGAAGGGCTGGCACTCGAGCACCGTCTCGCGCAGGCGGGCCCTGACGTCGTCGGGCAGGCCGGAGTCGGTGATGAACACGCGCCTGAGGTCGATGTCGTCGCGCCCCTGGAGCCGGTCGCGGATGTACTGGTGGTACGCGGCCTCTATCTTGCCGCGGTACTTCTTGGCGACGCCCATCTTGCCGTCGTGCACCTCGATGCAGGGCTTGAGGCCGAGCAGGTTGGCGCCCAGGGCCTGGATGGTGGTGCAGCGGCCGCCCTTGCGGAGATATTCCAGGGTGTTGAGCACGAAGCTGACGTCCATCTTCGGCACCAGCCGCTCCACCTCGGCGGCTATCTCCTCGGGAGAGTGCCCATCCTCCGCCATGATGGCCGCGTCGAGCACAAGCTGCCCGAAGCCGGTCGAGAGATTGAGCGAGTCCACGACAGTGACGTTGCCGAACTCCTCTGCGGCGATGCGGGCGTTGTTGCAGCTTGCGGAGAGCTCGCTGGAGAAGGCGACGTGAACTATGGCGTCCGCGTCGCGGAGCCACTCCGTCCAGGCGTTGGTGTAGTCTGCGACGGTGACCGCAGCCGTACTGCACAGCTTGCCGGTCTTTTCGGTGTACTCGTACATATCCTGTGCGGTGATATCTATGCCGTCGCGCAGGGAGACGCCGTCCCGGATTATGTACAGCGGCAGTACGCCGATGTTATAGCGCTCAATAAACTCGCGCGGGAGGTCGCAGGTGCTGTCGGTTGATATCTTAACTTTCATGGATATCCTCCTTACCTTTTGCGAAGAATATACTAACACACAATTATCAAATTTTCTACCACTATTTGTACCACAATGATGAAATGATGGGGGTTTTCAAATGCGGACCAAGATAGCTGTTGTAACCGGCCCCACGGCCACGGGCAAGACCCGGCTGGGTATAGAGCTCGCGCGCGCCCTGGACGGGGAGATAGTCTCCGGCGACTCGATGCAGATATACCGGGGCATGGACATAGGCACGGCCAAGCCCTCTCCGGAGGAGCTCGCCGCCGCGCCGCACCACATGATAGATATAGCGGAGCCGGCAGAGGAGTGGAGCGTCTCGCGCTATGTGGAGGCGGCGGACGCGGCCGTACAGGACATACTCTCCCGGGGGAAGCTGCCAATCGTCGTCGGCGGCACGGGGCTGTACATAGACTCGCTGGTACGCGGCACGGAGTTTTCCGAGCGCACCGAGGCCGGGGAGCTCTGCCGGGCCGAGCTAGAAGGCCGGTACGACGAGATAGGCGGCGAAGCCATGCTCAAGGAGCTCTCGCAGCTCGACCCCGAGCGCGCGGCCAGGCTCCATCCCGCCGACAAGAAGCGCATCGTGCGCGCCATGGAAATCTATCTGCTCACGGGCGAGACGATGACCGAGCACGACAGGCGCACGCGCGCGCAGCCGCCCAAGTACGACGCGGCCTATATAGTCCTCGACTTTGCCGAGCGCTCGGCTCTTTACGCGCGCATCGACGCGCGCGTGGACGAGATGGTCGCCGCCGGGCTGTTTGAAGAGGTGGAGCGGGTGTTTTCCCGCGGGGCCTCCAACACGGCGCGCCAGGCGATAGGCTACAAGGAGGCCTGGGCCGCGCTCAGCGGCGAAATAACGCGCGATGAGGCCGTGGAGGCCATCAAACGCGAGAGCCGCCGCTATGCCAAGCGCCAGCTCACATGGCTGCGCTCCAGGCCGGACGCGCTGTGGATACGATGGGGCCGCGAGCCCGACATCACCGCCGCAACGCGCGATTCGACAGCTTTCCTCACCGCTCACGGTATAATATAATGGCGTGCAAAACGCGGAAAAGTCTCGTTTTGTACAATATTACTATTTATATGTGCGGCGGGATGTGATATTATGTAAATCCACCTCCCGCCCGGCAAGGAGCGAGAGATATGGATAAAAAGAACCTGCAGGACGTTTTCCTCAACCGCGCCCGCATCGAGCGCGTGCCCGTGACGCTCTTCCTGATGAACGGCTTCCAGCTGCGCGGCGTGCTGCGCGCCTTCGACGGCTTCACCGTCGTAATAGACTCGGACGGCAAGCAGCAGCTTATCTACAAGCACGCCATTTCGACAATCGCGCCCGTGCGCCCCGTGGCGCTTGACGGCGTGGAGAGCCCGAGTACATAATTGGCGCGCTCGGAGCTGGCGATGAGCGTCTCGGCGGCGCTCATCCTCGTGGCCGCGACGGCCTGGCTGGCGTCGCCGCCGGGTGCGTTCACGCCCGCCGCGGCGGGCTCTGCGGCGCCTGAGACGCCCTGCGCGCTCGAGTGCGAGGGCGTCGCCGTGCGCGACGAGCAGATTGTGCGCCGCCCCGAGGGGGAGTACATAGTCCTCGCCGCAGATAGCGGGCGCGTCGCCGCAGGCTCCGCCCTGCTTGCGGTCTCGGATACGGACGAGGGCCTGGCCCAGGCCGTGCGGGATGCGGCTCGGGACGACCCCTCGATAGCCGCAGCGGCGACTCGCGAGGCGGCGGCGGCCGCGTCGGTTGACAATGCGTCCGGGGCCTTCAAGCTCCGTGCGCTGTACTCGCCGGACAGCGGCGCGGATTATGAGCTCGTGACGGCTCCGCACAGCGCCGTGTGGACAAGCGCCGCCGACGGCCTGGAGCACCTGGGCCCGGACGCGCTGGAGGAAATCACTGCGGCCGGGGCGCGGGAGCTCATCGCCTCGGCGCCGTCGCCAATAGAGGACGCCGCGGGAAAGCTGGTGCTTTCCGACGACTGGCGCTTTGTTACGGTGCTGCGCGCGCAGGACGCGCCCGCCGTGGGCGAGGACGTGAGGCTCGAGTTCGACGGCTTCTCCGTCCGCGCCGTGACGGAGTACGCCGGGAAGAGTGAAAACGGCGAGCGGGCGGTCGTGTTCGTTTCGGATGAGCTGCCGCCGGGCGCGATTGAGCTGCGCCGGAGCGCGGCGCGGATTGTAGCCGGAGATTGAAGCAGCGCTCAAATAAGGAGATAGATAGAATGTCCATAGCCGAAAATGTCGCGGCCGTGCGCGCGCGCATAGAGGCCGCCGCGCAGGGGCGGCGGGTGCTGCTCGTGGCCGCAAGCAAGATGAATGACGCCGGGCGCGTCCGAGAGGCGGTCGCCGCCGGGGTGGACGCCTGCGGTGAAAACCGCGTGCAGGAGCTGGTGGAGAAGAATGAGCAGCACGCCTACGACGGAGCGCCGCTGCACTTCATAGGCCATTTGCAGAAGAACAAGATAAAGTACCTGGTCGGCGTCGCGGACCTGATAGAGTCCGTGGACAGCGAAGAGCTGCTGACGCTGATAGACAGGCGCGCCGAAAAGCTGGGCGTCACGCAGGATGTGCTGCTCGAGGTGAATATAGGGCGCGAGGAGGCCAAGAGCGGCCTCGCGCCGGAGGATGTGCTGAAAACTGTCGAATTTGCCGCCCCGCTGGCCCATGTGAGGGTGCGCGGGCTCATGGCAATACCCCCTGTAGGGGCCTCGGCGGATGATTCGAGGCCATATTTTGCCGCAATGCGCGAGCTTTTTATTGACATCGGTGCAAAAAAATACGATAATACCTCTATGGACTTTTTGTCCATGGGTATGAGCGGCGATTTTGAGGCCGCCATAGAGGAGGGCGCGAACGTGGTTCGCGTCGGCTCCGCAATATTCGGGGCCAGGGATTATTCCCGGCCAGTTGGGAGATAAGAGATGGGATTTCTCGACGAACTGAAAAAACTGACCCACCCCTACGACGACGATGACGACGACTTCTTCGGCTCGGCGTCCGACGACCAGCCCTCCACCGAGGAGGGGGCCGGGGCTGCGGAGCGCCGCTCAAGCTTTTTCCCGAGCGGCGAGGAGGCCGCGCCGGAGAGCTATGGCATACCGGCCGCGCCGCGCGCGAAGCCGGCCTTCCGAATACCGAAGCGGGAGCAGCGCCGTCTGGCCGACGAAGCCGACGCCGCCGAAGCGCAGGCGCAGCGCGGCGGCCGGGCCGCTCCCGCGAACGCGAAGCCCCAGATGTCCATGGCATCTCCGACTCGTTTCGAGGACGGCGCCCGCCTGGCGGACAGCCTTCTGGCGGGGAAAACCATACTGCTGAACCTCGAAAAGGCCAGCAAGGTGGACGCGAGGCGCCTGCTCGACTTCATGAGCGGCGCGGCGTACGCCCTCCAGGGCTATGTGAAGCGCGTCTCCGGCAGCATCTACCTCGTCGTGCCCAACGGCGAGGAGGTAACTGAGGCCGACGCCATGAGCCAGATGGAGACGGGCGGCGTGTTTTTCTAACTCACGTCCCGCATTTTCTCAATTCTACACTCACTTAAAAAATATGAAAACAAGGGCTTTTCCTGCGTCTGTACCGCATTGTACGGGGCGTATGGGCGAGGCGGATGCAAGGCTTCGCGGCCGCAGGCGTACTTTGTGTACGTCAAGGCCGCGAAACGCGGCAGGCGTCCGCACAGGCGTTCCGTACTTGCGGGACATGACGCAGGATATGCCCTCAAAAAGGGAAGGAAGATAGAGACATGACCCCTCAGGACATCCGGGAGAGGACATTTGAAAAGGCCGTATTCGGCGGATACGATATGGCCGGAGTTGACGACTTCATGGAAGAGGCCGCCGTGGCGCTCGAGAACGCGCAGCGCGAGAACTCTACCCTGAAGGCCAAGCTGAAGGTGCTCGTCGACAAGATAGAGGAGTACCGCGCCAGCGAGGACGCCATGCGCATGACCCTGCTCAGCGCCCAGAAGCTGTCTAACCAGATAGAGTCCGAGGCCCGCGAGCGCGCCGACAAGCTGCTCGGCGACGCCCAGGCGAAGGCAGACGAGGTGCTCGGTACGCTCCGTGAGCAGCGCGAGACCGAGGAGAAGCGCCTTGACGCCGCGCGCAGCGCGCTCGAGCGCTTTTATTCCGATGCGCGCGAGGTCTGTGCCTACACCCTCGAGGTCTTTAAGAGACTCGAGAGCGGCGAGCTGCCCTCCAAAAAGGCCTCCGACGCCGTCAGCGTGGACGACACCGTGCGCAGCATAGAGCGCAGCGTCGAAAAGAGCCAGCCGGACATACCGGAGCCCAAGATAGACGTGGACTCCGTCATGGACGAGGGCTCTCCACGTGAGACCATAACACCCGACGACGTCACGCGCCTGTTTGACATGGGTGCGGACAATTGACGTCGTGGGGCCGCTTCGCGCGGCCCCGTTTGGCGTTAAAAACGCCGCTTAAAGTTTATATTTAGAGAGGAAGAAACAAAAAATGCCTCAGGATTATAACGCCACCGTAAACCTGCCCAAGACCCAATTCCCCATGCGCGCGGGCCTTCCCAAGCGCGAGCCGGACATGCTCAAGGAGTGGTACGACATTGACCTCTACCACGAGATGCTCAAGCGCACAGAAGGCCGCCCCATTTTCGACCTGCACGACGGCCCTCCGTTCTCCAACGGCGCCATTCACATGGGTACCGCGCTGAACAAGTGCCTCAAGGACTTCATCACCCGCTACAAGTCCATGTCCGGCTGGCAGGCCATATACTATCCCGGCTGGGACAACCACGGCATGCCCATTGAGAGCGCTATAATCAAGGAGCAGAAGCTCAACCACAAGGAGATGACCACCGCCGAGTTCCGCGACGCGTGTCACGACTTCGCGCTGCACTACGTCAACGTCCAGCGCGACGCCTTCAAGCGCCTGGGCTGCCTGGGCGAGTGGGACAAGCCCTACTTCACCATGAACCCGAAGTTCGAGGCCGAGGAGATCAAGGTCTTCGGTGAGATGTACAAGAAGGGCTATATCTACAAGGGCAAGAAGCCCGTCTACTGGTGCCCGCACGACGAGACCGCCCTCGCCGAGGCCGAGATCGAGTACGCCGAGGACCCCTGCAAGTCCATCTACGTCAAGTTCAAGGTCAAGGACGACCACGGCAAGCTGGGCCAGTACTGCGACCTTGACAACCTCTACTTCATGATCTGGACGACGACGACCTGGACCATCCCGGGCAACCTCGCCATCTGCCTGAACGCCGACTTCGACTACGTCCTGGCCAAGGCCCCCAACGGCGAGGTGTACATCATCGCCAAGGAGCTCATGGACCGCGTCGCCGAGATCGGCGGCATCGACCACTTCGACGTCCTCGCCGAGATGAAGGGCAGCGAGTTCGAGTTCATGACCGCGCAGCACCCGCTCATCGACCGCGAGAGCATCATCATCCTGGGCGACCACGTCACGCTCGACGCCGGCACCGGCTGCGTCCACACCGCTCCGGGCCACGGCCAGGAGGACTACGAGATCTGCCGCAAGTACGACGCCGAGGGCAAGATCCACATCGGCATGACCGTCCCCGTCGACGACCGCGGCTATATGAACGAGGAGGCCGGCAAGTACTGCGGCCTCACCACCGACGAGGCCAACGAGGCCATCTTCAAGGACCTGCAGGACTGCGGCGCGCTGTACGCCTACGAGGACATCATCCACCAGTACGCGCACTGCTGGCGCTGCAAGAGCCCGATCCTCTACCGCGCGACCGACCAGTGGTTCTGCTCCGTCGATGCCTTCAAGGAGGAGGCCTGCGCGGCCTGCGACGACGTGCAGTGGATGCCCGAGTGGGGCCATGACCGCATGATCGCCATGATACGTGAGCGCGCCGACTGGTGCATCTCCCGCCAGCGCCGCTGGGGCCTGCCCATCCCCGTGTTCTACTGCGCCGAGTGCGGCAAGCCCGTCTGCACCGACGAGACCATAAATTCCGTTTCCGACATCTTCCGCCAGCGCGGCTCCAACGCCTGGTTCGAGCTGGACGCGGCCGAGCTGCTGCCCGAGGGCTTTACCTGCCCGCACTGCGGCCAGGGCAAGACCTTCACCAAGGAGACCGACACCCTCGACGGCTGGTTCGACTCCGGCAGCACCCACATCGCCTCCATGGAGCTTGACTCCCCGGGACGCTGGCCCGCCGAGATGTACCTCGAGGGCGGCGACCAGTTCCGCGGTTGGTTCCAGAGCAGCCTGCTCGTCGGCGTCGCCGTCAAGGGAAAGGCCCCGTACAAGAGCTGTCTCTGCCACGGCTGGACCGTTGACGGCGAGGGCAAGGCCATGCACAAGAGCCTCGGCAACGGCGTCGACCCCGCCGACCTCATCGCCAAGTACGGCGCGGACATCGTCCGCCTGTGGGCGGCGAGCGCCGATTACCGCGTAGACATGCGCTGCTCCGACGCCATCTTCAAGCAGCTTTCCGAGAAATACCTCAAGATTCGCAACACCGCGCGCTATATCCTCGGCAACCTCAACGGCTTTGACCCGGATAAGGACATGGTCGCCTATGAGCAGCTCACCGAGCTCGACCGCTGGGCGCTTTCCCGCCTGAACGCGCTCGTCGAGAGGTGCATCAACTCCTACGAGAAGTACGAGTTCTTCGGCGTCACCAGCGCTATCCACAGCTTCTGCGTCGTAGATATGTCGAACTTCTATCTCGACGTCATCAAGGACCGCCTGTACTGCGACGCCCAGGACAGCCTGAGCCGCCGCAGCGCCCAGACCGCCATCTATATCATCCTCGACCACCTGATGCGCCTGCTGGCCCCCCTGCTGTCCTTCACCGCCAACGAGGTCTGGCTGGACATGCCGCACGGGTCCGACGCCGACGCGCGCAACGTCATGCTCAACGACATGCCGACGGTCGAAGAGGCCTGGAAGCTCTCCGAGGCCGAGAGCGTCCGCTGGGCCAACCTCATGGCTCTGCGTGACGACGTGAACAAGGCCCTCGAGCTCGCCCGCGCCGAGAAGATAGTCGGCAAGCCGCTCGATGCCAAGGTCACCATCTACGTCGCCGACGAGGCCAGGGCCGCGTGGGAGACCGTCAAGGACGCCGACCTCGCCCAGCTGTGCATCGTCTCCGAGCTTGAGGTGTCCGACGCGCCCGTCGAGGGCTGGGCCGGGACCGAGCTGCCCGGCATCACCGTAAAGGTCGAGGCCAGCGAGCTGGCCAAGTGCCTGCGCTGCTGGACGCACGACGCCGGCGTCGGCTCCGACGCCGAGCACCCCGAGCTCTGCCCGAGGTGCGCCGCAGCCGTACGCGCCATTTCCATTTAAAAGAAAGAAACCGACCGGGGCAGGGCCGCGCGGCCCTGCCCGGAAAGGATTGTCCCTATGATTTACGCAATCGCCGCCGTACTGGTCCTGATTGCGGACCAATCGCTCAAATACTGGGTCACGGTGAACATTGAACTCAACACCGGCTCCATAACGCTCATACCGGGAGTGCTCGACCTCGTGAACATCCACAATACGGGCGCCGCCTTCGGCCTGCTCGACGGCGGCGGCTGGCGCTGGGTGTTTGTCGTGATAGCCCTGCTGTTCGTCGTGATAGCTGTATACGCCATCAAACGCGGGCTCATCAAGGGCGCGATAGGCCGCTGGGCGGTCGTCGGCGTGCTCGCCGGAGCCATCGGCAACTGCATCGACCGTGTGCTCTACGGCTACGTCGTGGACATGTTCTACCCGGTGTTTCTGGACGGTACGCCCTTCGACGCCATTTTCAACGTGGCGGATGTGTTCATATCCTGCTGCGGCATACTCTTCTGCCTGTACATCCTGTTCGGTGACGAGTACAAGACCAGGCGCGTGGAGGACGAGGAGGAGGACGTGCGCCCTGTGAAGAGCGCCCGTACCCGCAGCGTGCCCGGAGCAAACCGCGGCGGCAGCCACGCCAAGGCCCCCGGCGGCCATGTACGCAGCCAGAACGCGCGCCGCGTACCCGCCCGCGAGGCCCGCAGCGAGAGGCCTGTGGAGCAGAGCACGTCCGGAGCCCCGGCCCAGGAGCGCACCCGTATCCCCGTGCAGCAGCCGCGTCCGCAGCAGCGCCGCCCGGCGCAGGCACAGCAGCCGAGGACCGTTGACCCCAACGACCCATTCGCCGAATGGGAGCGCCCGCAGCAGCCGCGGCAGGCGCAGAGCGCGCCCGCAAGGCCCTCCGCGCAGAGAAGCCAGGCTGACCCGAAGAGCGCCGCTGCGCCCAGGAGCGAACAGCCTCGGCGTGAGACGCCGCCCAGGAGCGCGGCGCAGCCCAGGCCCGAGGCCAAGCCGAAGGGTGACTACGAGTTCACGCTCGAGGAGATTTTGGCGGAGTTTTCAGACAAATGAGAGACATAGTGTATGTTAAAGCAGAGGAGAGCGGCGAGCGCATCGACGCTCTCCTCGCGCGTTCAATAGAGGACATGACCCGCTCGCAGGCCCAGCGCCTGATAGAAAGCGGCCTTGTCACTTTTGAGGGGGCGCCGGTCAGAAAAAACCGCAGGACCGCCGTGGGCGAGGCCTATGCCGTCGTGCTTCCCGAGCCCGTAGAGGCGGAGCTCACGGCGCAGGACATCCCGCTTGACATCGTTTACGAGGACGGGGACGTAGTCGTCGTGAATAAGCCGCGCGGCATGGTCGTACACCCAGCGCCGGGCCACCCCGACGGCACGCTTGTCAACGCGCTGATGTACCACTGCGGGGACTCCCTCTCCGGCGTCGGCGGAGAGAGGCGTCCGGGCATAGTCCACCGCATAGACAAGGACACCTCCGGCCTCATCATCGCGGCAAAGAACGACGCGGCGCACCTGGCGCTCAGTGCGCAGCTGGCCGACCGCAGCCTCTCGCGAGTGTACGAGTGCGTCGTAAAGGGGCGCATGCGGGAGCCTTCCGGCACGGTTGACGCGCCGATTGCCCGGCACCCTGTCGACAGAAAGCGCATGGCCGTCGTGCCCGAAGGGCGCCGCGCCGTCACGCACTGGGAGGTAATCGCGCGCTATAACGGCTACACGCACCTCAGATGCAGGCTCGAAACCGGCCGCACACACCAGATACGCGTACACATGGCGCAGCTCGGCCACCCGCTGCTGGGCGACGAGGTCTACGGCCGCGGCACGGAAAAGGGCCTCACGGGCCAATGCCTCCACGCGAGGGAGCTGAAATTTATCCACCCCCGCACGGGAGAGAGCGTACATCTGACTACCGAGCTGCCGGAGTATTTCCTCTCCGTACTCGGTAAGCTCGGCCCGCCTGAGGGCTGAAAAACCGCCGCAAAGATAACAGTCCCGCACGATGCCGTGCGGGACTGTTCCGTATCCGACGCAAAACCGCGCCAAAAGGCAGGGCAACAAGTTTTGCGTTTACGGCTTGCGCCGTTTTGTGCTATGCGGGAGCGGAAGGAGGCAGGGGAGATGACGTTTTCGGAGAAGCTAATAACGCTCCGAGGCGGGCGCGGCTGGTCGCAGGAGAAGCTTGCACAGGAGCTGGGTGTGACGCGCCAGGCAGTGGGCCGCTGGGAACGCGGCTCCGGGCTGCCCGATGCAAACAGCCTGATGGCGCTCGCGCGCGTGTTCGACGTGGACGCGGAGTGGCTGCTCGACGAGGCTGCGAAGGAGCCGGAGCCACGTCGTGTCCGCCGCGTAAAGCTGATGTGGTACGACTGGGCCGCTATATCCGTGTTTGGCCTGTCGCTGCTGGCCTGCCGGCCGCTTTACCGGTGGGCTTATGAGCTCAGCTATATAAGGCTGATTTACTACCCCGGGGCGCTCTTTCAGCTGTTTGCAGGCTGCTGCATCTGGTTCGCGGGCGGATGGAGTTTCTCAGCGCTCATATGCCGGTTTACTGCCGGAGCGCTGCCGCACGGGAGGGCGCGGCGGACGCTTTTTACAGCTGCAGCCGTCATAGCCGCGCTGCTCTTTGCTGTTTATGCCGTCTTATGCGTCTTGTCAACCGGAGTGATAAGGGGGGTGCTTCCGGAGCCCCGGAGTTGGTTTTTCGGCCGCACAGTGATGTCCATAGTGCAGCACCCGGCGCTGTTCCTGCTCCCGGGCGCAGCGCTCTCGCTGTGTGCGACCAGAGAGGCCAGGTGGCCTGAATAATGGCAAAAAAAGCGGCCCCGCACTGCGCGGGGCCGCTTCGTTTCATTCTGTCCGGGCCAAGCTGCTCAGAGCCTCGCCGGTGAGGCGGTAGGTTGTCCAGCCGTCCTGGGGCACTGCGCCGAGGGCGCGGTAAAAGCCGATGCTCGGCGTGTTCCAGTCAAGGCAAGCCCACTCCAGGCGGCCGCAGCCGCGCTCCATGCATTGCCGTGCCAGGTACTTCATGAGCCCGAGGCCCAGGCCGCGCCCGCGGTGTTCGGGCAGGACGAAGAGGTCCTCGAGGTATATGCCTGCGCGGCCCAGGAAGGTCGAGAAGTTGTGGAAGTAGAGCGCAAACCCGGCCTCAGCCCCGTCGCACATGACGAACACCACCTCGGCCACACGCTTTTCAAACAGCCAATCGGCCAGGACGCCGGGCTCCGCCACGACTTCTCCGGCCAGATGCTCGTACTCAGCGAGGTCTCGGATGAATTTGAGTATCAGCTCAATGTCGCCGCGCACGGCGGTGCGGTAGCTTATCTCGGGCATTTTGCGCTCCTTTCACTCAGGCTTTGCTCTTGTTGGGGACGAGTTTGTTGACGATGTAGCACAGCACCATCGTGATGGCCACGGCGGGCAAGGTGTTGCCGACGGGCAAATCCACCTGCATCAGCAGGCGGTAGGCGATGAAGCCCAAGAGCCAGACGATGAGATTCGGCCAGTCGAAAGCATCCCTGAAGCTGTCCTTTTTCAGGATAAAGTACGTCGTGAGCTGCACGGCTATCATGGGCGCGAACACGCTGCCGATGAGGTACAGGAAGTTCGTGATGTCGTCCATGTTGAAGAGGCAGGCGCCGATGGTACCGATTACGGTGACGATGATGCCGACGGTCCTGCCGTTGAGCTTCTTGGAGAGGCTCTCGCAGGAGACACCTGCGCTGAAGGCGTCGAGGAAGGTCGTGGTGACCGTGGAGAGCACGAGGATGAGCAGGGCGGGGATGCCGAGCCCGGCGCGGAGCATGATCTGCGCGATGTCGCTCTCGCCGGTGTAGATGGCGGCGCCCATGCCGATGACGTACATCCAGCAGCTCACGAGCCCGTAGGTCACGGTGCTGGCGAGGGTGGAGCGGAAGGGCTTTTCACTCTCGCGCGTGTAGTCGCTTATGACGGGCAGCCAGCTCAGCGGCATACTTACGGCGAGCTCAACCGCTGCGCCGAAGGTCAGGGTGTCGGCGCTCGTCGCGCCGGGGTTGCCGCCGCGGAAAACCACCACGGACAGCACGACCGTGAGCACAAAGAGCAGCGCCATCGTTATCTTGTTGAGCAGGCCGAGGTTGGTGATGCCTATGGCTATCCAGACGATTATGAGCAGGCCTATGACGATGCTCCAGACCCAGATGCCGACCTCGAAGATGCCGTTGGTGGCGACCGCGCCGTCGTAGATCATGATGCCCGTCCAGCCGACGAGCTGCAGCACGTTCAGCAGCGCGAAGAGCAGTCCGCCGTGGTAGCCGAAGCTCATCTTGGTCGTCTCCATGGCGCTCTTGCGCTCACGGCCGCCGATAAGCCCGGCGAGGAAGAACAGCACGCAGCCTATGACGTGACCGACTATGATGGCCAGCAGGCCCTTGCCCATGCCCAGGGGCGCGAAGTAGGTGCCGGTCAGTATCTCGGCGAGCGAGACGGCCGCGCCGAACCAGATGAGCGAGTTCTGGAATACGGTAGTCCTCTTCATGCGCGCGCCTCCATTCTGTACTCCGGCTTGATGTCGAAGGCGTGGTCCATCGGGCCGCGGCCGTGGCCGAGGTCGAGCATGGCGGACAGCGCACCGGATATGTAGGCCTTGGCGCGCTCCACGCTGTCGTGGAGGTTGAAGCCCTTGGCCAGGTTGGCGGCGATGGCGCTCGATAGAGTGCAGCCGGTGCCGTGGGTGTTGGGGTTGGCTATGCGCTCGCCTCGGAACCAGTGCTTTTCGCCGTCCGACCACAGCAGGTCGTTGGCGTCGTTGAGGTCGTGACCACCCTTGCAGAGCACGGCGCATCCGAAGCGCTCGGATATGGCCCGCGCGGCCTTCTCCATGTCCTCAGGAGAGCGTATCTCCATGCCGGATAGAATCTCGGCCTCCGGGATGTTAGGCGTGACCACCTCGGCCAGAGGCAGAAGCCTGCTCTCCAGCGCGCCCACTGCGTCGTCGCGCAGCAGAGCGGAGCCGCTCGTGGCGACCATGACGGGGTCGACGACGATGTGCCGGGCCTTGTAGAAGCTCAGCCGCTCCGCGATGACCTCGATAAGGGGAGCGGAGGAGACCATGCCTATTTTGACCGCGTCGGGGAAGATGTCCGTAAACACGGCGTCTAGCTCCTCAGTGAGGAACTCGGGCGTGGCCTCGAGGATGTCTGTGACGCCGAGAGTATTCTGGGCGGTCAGGGCCGTGATGGCACTCATGGCAAAAACGCCATTCATGGTCATGGTCTTGATGTCCGCCTGGATCCCGGCGCCTCCGCTGGAATCGCTCCCAGCGATCGTCAATGCTGTTCTCATATACATTCTCCTTCCTCAGCATTGCGTTTTATTATAGCGATGTAAGGTGGTGCCCCCAATACACCGCTTGTTGACTTTTTGTGCAACCGAGGGCGGTTGCAGCCCCCTGGGGCGCTTTCTTTTGATTGCGCCAAAAGAAAGCGTCCCAGACCCCGGCGTCGTCGCAATCTCCGTATCCCTCGCTTCCGGGCAAGCCCGAAAGCTCGGTCGCTCCGATGCTCCTCCTCACAAAACCGAACCCGCTGCGCTGGGCTTCGGTTTTGTGATACGGCGGTGCGCCGGCCGCGGTTCTCGGCCTTACGGCCGGCCGCTGCCGGGTGGCAGCCGGTGCCTCGGCTGTGCCGCTGTAACGTTTGCAAGGACTCAGTAGGGGCGGGCTTCCCCGCCCGCATGTGGGTGGGATGTGCTGCAACGTCCTGGCTGTGCTTGACCGTCCATCGAGCACCTACCCGAGCCTCACTCAAAAGGGAGCCTTGGGCTTGAGCGCGACAGACGTCACAGCACCGCCGGAACGCCGGTGCGCATCCCACGGCGTCCTCGACGTCCCTCTCGCTTGAGCAAGCGATACGGCGTTCGCGCCACCGGCCGCGCACGGCGTTTACTTCCGGCGCCTCGCGCCTGTGACCGCCAAAACTGCTGCGGCAAGCACGAGAGCGAGCATTATCGTCACCATTATGTTCCCGCCGAGCGCCGGGGCGCTGAGCCAGTCGCTGAAATCGGCGTTATAGGGCTTGAGAGGCGTATAAGGCACGCTCGAGACCCAGCCGTTGGCGCGGATTATGCCGTCCATGGCCCAGGGCGCGAGCCAGATGTAGAGCGCTGTGACGGCGCAGGCCGCCGAGGCGCGGAACCAGCGGGAGACGGGCAGATAGCGCAGGCAGACGAGCATCAGCCAGGGCCAGAGCATGCCCAGCAGCATGAGCGGGTAGCTCTCGCTCCAGAGATAGTCCCGGCTGCCCGCCGTGGGCAGCAGCACCGCGAGCAGCACGGTGACTATGGCGAGCCAGACGAGCGCGCGGTGGTTTTCAAGCTCCCTGGGCAGGGGGAGCTGCCTGATGACGAACGGCAGCACGAGCACTGCCAGGGCGAGCAGTATGCCGAGCGCGGTGGTCAGGAACCACGTCCCGCCGCCGCGTATGCTCTCTTCGCCCAGCAGGGCCAGGAGCAGCGCTACAGACACGGCTATATAGAGCAGGGTCTTGCGTTGGGTCAAGGTCTCAGGCAGCGGCAGATGCCTCACTATATACGGCCCCAGCAGCAGCCAGATACCCAGCAGAGATCCCAGCGCCGCGGCGAAGAACCAAGTCCCTCCGGCGCGTATGCACTCCTCGCCGAGCAGAATCAGGAGCAGCAGCGTGTTTGCGACGATATACACCACGCCCTTGCGGGCGCTCAGGCAGGGCGGCAGAGGCGTGCGGCGCAGAATATACGGCCCGAAAAGCAGCCCGGCGGCCAGCAGTGTCCAGCACGCGGCGCAGGCGAACCAGCGCCCGCCGTTCACAAGGCAGATGACGCCGTAGAGCGCGAGCAGCGAGCAGGTAAAGCCCGCGAGCGCCCACACGCCGCCCATGCGCTCAGGCGCGAGCGCGGGCAGAAGCGTCAGGCTGGCCGCTGCGAGCAGTGACGCAAATACGATGAGCGACCAGTCGAGCCCGCTCCCGTCGGCCAGGTCGAAGATGAAGCAGGCGAGTGCTGTGCCGCCGTAGAGCAGGTACTGCGCAAGCTTATAGTTCCTGGCCATGCGGCGGTAGCGCGCGGCCAGCTTTTCGGCTGAGCGCGCCTCGACGTCCTCACTGGCCGTGAGCAGCTCGTGCTCGCTGACGCCGAGTATTTCGCAGATGTCGCGGATGAGCGTTATGTCGGGGTAGCTCATGCCGCGTTCCCATTTGCTGACGGCGGAGTCGGTCACGAACAGCTTGTCGGCAAACTCGCGCTGGGTCATGCCGAGCGCGCGCCGCCGCTGTGTGATGAACTCGCCGAAGGATTTCTTCTTTTCGTTTTCCAATTTGCAGACCTCCGTTCCGGTCGCTTGCAAGCTCGAGTGAAGCATAGCGCCGGGGACGGCAAATTGTCAACGGTTTGAGCCGAATTCGGCTCTCGACCGTTAGGAAAGTCCAGTGTTTATGCGGGTTTCAGAGCTTTTCGCACCTGGCGCGCATTTCGCGCGCCGCCTGCTCCACATCGGCCTCGGCGAAGAGCGCGCTGACCACCGCGACGCCCGCAAGGCCGCGCCCGTTGAGCTGGGAGATGTTGTCGCGGGTGATGCCGCCGATGGCCACGACGGGTATCTTCACCGCGCTGGTGATGGCGGCGTACTCCTCGGGCGTGACGTAGTGCCCGGTGACGTCCTTGGTGTTTGTTGGGAACGCCGCGCCGGAGCCGAGATAGTCCGCGCCCGCGGCCTCGGCGGCCACGGCCTCCTCTATGGTGTGGGCCGAGACGCCGATTATCCTGCCCTCGCCCAGCATGACGCGGGCCTTGGCGCAGGCCATGTCGTCCTGGCCGACGTGGACGCCGTCCGCGCCGGAGAGCAGGGCTATGTCTATGTTGTCGTTTATGACGCAGCGGACGCCGTGCTTGTGGCAGAGCTCGACCACCCAGCGCGCCTCGGTCAAAAACTCGCGGGCGTCGAGGTGCTTTTCGCGCACCTGTACGAAGGTCGCCCCGCCCTTTATGGCGGCTTCGACCTGGTCCAGGACCCCGTCCATACCCTTAGCCCATGTGCGGTCGGTTATGGCGTAGAGCCTGAGCTCCTCCGGCCTGAGCTTCATAAAAATTCCCCCTTGAAAGCAGCAAATTTCGTGCGTATCGGCGCGGCGCGCTTTACACAGCAAAAAACGCCCCAAAATGCCAAATAAGGCGATTCCGGAGCGGATTCGGCGATATTTCCCTACGTTGGCATTATCCAAATCAGGTCAATGGGTCGAAGCTGCCGCTTCCTCTCAGCCTTCCGGCTCCCCGTTGTACCTGTACATTATACGACACTTCGGCGCTGATTGCAAGCAAAATTGGGGCGCAGTTGCAATATGGTGCGCGGCCTGATAATATATGACTGAAGGAAATTGCGGGGTGAGGGTGTGAGCGGTACATACTGCGGCAGGGATTGCTTCAACTGCTATTACAGGAGCGCGGAGAGCTGTCCGGGCTGCAAACGCGGCCCCGGCGGCAAGTGGAGCGGCATGTGCGATATAGCCGGCTGCTGCCGGAACCGGGGCCTCGACAGCTGCGACGGGTGCCGGAACGCCGACGGCTGTGCGCGGAGGATGGAGCGCAACGACATGCCGGAGCGGCGCAAACGTGAGACCTCGGAGCGGCGCGAAAAGATGGGGGCAAACGCCGGAGCATTGAGTTTCGGGCTCACTCTGCTGTTCGCGCTGTTGATATGATATTAAGGCTGGCTTCGGCATTTTTCGCCGGGTACAGCGCCGGGGGCATGCCGTGGCTGAACGCAGGAGCGGTGTGCGGCGCAATATACGGGGCGGTGCTTTGCTGGCTGGGCATACGCGTCAAGGCCGAAGGGTACAAGCTGGCGGGCGTCATGTCCCTGCTGGCGCTGGTTATGAACGCGCTCAATTCGCTCATCGCCGAGGCCTCATTCGTAAACGCCGTCATACTCGGGGCGGCGATAGCCGCGCAGCTCTATGGTGAGTACGGCGAGTGCCGCAGCCATGCCGGGCTGCTCGGTATGCTGGGCGGCGTATACGCCGTGTACGGTGAGCGCTGGCGCGGACTCTGGCGGCGGCTGCTTGCCGCGTATGCTGCGGTGTTTGTGAGCGGCCTTGCAGCAGTGCCTGCGCCGGAGGTAGGCAGGCCCGCACTGATAGCGGCCTCGGCCGCAATGATGATATTCAACGTACAGAAGCTGGTTTATCTATGGCGCGCCGCAAAGGCGTTTTCAAGCCTCGAGAAAGCACAATAACGCGATAAAGCGCGGCCCGTCATTGGGCCGCGCTTTTTGCTTTGCAGAAACGCCGCGCGCTACATTTTCCCGTCCCCGCCAAAGGCGCGGAGGGCGGCGCGCAGATACCAGCCGGCGGAGCCAGTGTACCAGCTCCAGCCGGCCTCGCCGGCACGAGCCGGGTTTGAGTACACGTCGGCGGCGAGAACGAAGGGCTCTGCTCCGTAGTTTTCTCCCCGGTGCAGCAGCACGAGCAATATCTCGCGGCCCTTGTCGGCCATGCCGTGCTCCAGGCAGGCAAGCGCGAGCCAGATGGCGCCGTGGGTGTATTGCCCGCCGTTTTCGCGGAAGCCCTCGCCGTAGCTGTTGACATATCCGGCGTACTCGCCGCCGTCGCCGAAGGGCGGCTCAAAGAGTTTGCAAATACCGAGCTTTCGGTCGAACAGGCGCTCATATGCGCTGTTCAGGGCGGTTTTTACGCGCGTTTCGTCGCATCCGGCGAAGGCCGCCCAGGCCTGGGCGATGGCGTCTATGCGGCAGCCGGAGCTCTCGCGCGAGCCGAGCGGCCTGCCGTCGTCGAAATAACCGCGCCGGTACCACTCGCCGTCCCAGGCGTCCTCCACGCCCTTTATACATCTCCGCACGGAGCTCATTAGCACGGCGGCGGAGGGCGTGTCTCCCCTCGCCTCGAGCACGGCGGCAAACCGCCGCGCCGTGTGCGCGAAGAACTCCGTGAGCCAGACGCTCTCGCCCCGGCCCGCGCGTCCTACGGCGTCGAAGCCGTCGCACCAGTCGCCCGTGCCCATGAGCAGCAGGCCGCGCCCGCCGAAGCCCCTCCGCAGCACGCACTTCAGAGCGGCGGAGGCGTGTTCCAGCACGCTGCACTCGCGCCCCGGTACGGCCTGCTCGTAGCGGGAGTCCTCGCCCGGCGCGAGCTCGGCAGAGCCCAGGCCGGTGACGCGCTCGTCCAGCAAGCCCGCATCGTGGGTGAAGTCGAGGTATTCGCAGACCGCCCAGGGCAGCCAGAGCAGGTCGTCGGATATGCGCGTGCGCACGCCGCGGTCGGGCGAGAGCGCGTGCCACCAGTGCATGACGTCGCCCTCGGCGTACTGATGCGCGCAGGCGTCGAGTATACGGCCGCGCGCGAGGGAGGTGTCCACGGGCAGCAGGTTTACGGCGTCCTGGAGCTGGTCGCGGAAGCCGTAGGCGCCGCCGCTCTGATAGAGCGAGGTGCGCGCCGTCATGCGGCAGGCCAGCGCCTGATACACCGCCCAGTCGTTCACATAGCCGTCCAGCTCCGGGCGGCCGCTTTCGATGTGCACGCGGCGGCGCAGCCCGTCGAAGCGGGCGCGCACGCGCTCGAGCTCTCGCTTCGCCATATCCGGCTCCGCCAGGGCGGTGAGCGCTTCCGGCGTGCAGGAGCCGCAGACGATGACCAGGCAGTCCGAAGGCTCAAACACCGCGCCGAAGCAGGGCGCGAGCCCCGCGCCGGTCTCGCCGCCGGGCTGAAGGGCGCACCAAGCGGCCTCGTCGCAGGTGAAGGCAGCCGCGTCCTGAGAAAAGGCCGCGGAGAGCTCCATCCCGCCGCGCTCGTTGCGCGCGCGCAGCAGGCCGTTTTCAAGCCGCGTCACCGTGAAGCAGGCGTCGCGCGCCTCTGCGGCCAGCTGCAGCCTCGTGTGCCAGCGCACGCGGCCGGGCGCGCCTTCTATTATAAATACGCGCGCATCGCTCTCGAGCGGCACGAAGGCCGTGACATGCGCGCCGAGCTTTTCCCAGCTCGCCCAGCCCGCACCGAAGCTGACTCGGCACTCCTTGTTGTCCTCGGCGGCGAAGAGGCTGTACACGCCCCCGGCGGTTTCCGCCTCGAGCGTTTCGGGGCCCTGATGGGCGCGGTCGTCGCAGACCCAGTCGTTTACGCGTTTCTCACGGGCGTTGTCCGTCCACATGTTGCCGAGGCCGCAGTCCGAGGCCATGTAGCCGAAGCGGCCGTTGGACATGGGCAGGCACCAGGCGCGGCCGGGCAGGCGGCCGTTCACGGTGAAGGTGAAGACTCCGTCGATTTGCCGGTATGCCACTTCACCGCCGCGCCGCGGTTCGTCCAGGGGCTGGTTCGACGCCTTCGGCGGGAAGCTGCGCGCGGGCAGCGACGGGCAGCCGTCGAAGATTACGGCGGCGGCGCGGTATGCCGCGTCCGAATCCGCACAGTGTATTCCGCCGCGCGCTCCCGCCAGGCTGTCCAGCCCGGCGGCGGAGAGCGCCTTTGCAACGGCGCGGGCGTTCTTCCGGTGATAGTCGCCGCCGTCACCGGTTATGAGCACGAGGTCGGCCCTCACGCCGCATATGCGCATCAGCGCGTGGCGCGCGGATATGGACGCTATGGCGGCGGGCGTAAGCTCGCTTACGCGCGCGGCGGCGACGGGGTAGTCGCCCGAGATGCCGCAGGCCCAAAGCTCCTCCCTGGCGCACGGCGCGCTGCTCTCAACGCGCGGGAAGAGTATGCGCCCGGCTATGTCGGGCATGCTGTCAAGATATTCCCCGCCGAGACCGTACACCGCGCCGAGGGCCGAGACCAGGTCGGAGAGCTGAGCGGCCCCGGCGTGCAGCGTGCGTTGTGCCGAGGCGGCGGCCTCATCCTCCGTGGCGGCAAAGGCCAGGGCGAAGCGCACGCGCGCAGAGCCGCCCGCGCGGATATTCAGCGCCACGCGGGCCGTGACATAGGGCCTCGAGAGCGCTCCAAGCGGCTCGCCGTCAAGGTTTGCGCGCCACTCGGCGGGCGCGTCGCAGGCGACGCAGAGCCAGCAGCCGCCCATGCCGCCGCGTGCGAGCCGCCGTATGAGCAGCATGCCGTCGCGGACCTTGGCTGTGAGACCGAGCCGCCAGTAGGCCGGATGGGACGCCCAGTCGGCCTCACGGGCCAGAGAAGGCTCAAATTCCAGCGTCAGCTCGCCGCGCAGGGCAGCGCGCGGCCGTATTTCTACTATGCGCACTTCGCCCAGATCCCGGGCAGAGACGCCGGCAGTGTGCGAGCACTCAAAGCCGTCCGCCTCGCCGTCAAAGCGCAGTACGCCGCCGCGCAGGCGGTAATTGAACCTGCCGTTTACAGTTCCGGGAACGGGCAGCAGCTCCGTGCATTTGCCGCCTGTGTGCAGCCGGAACCGAAGCCCCGCCGGGCCGTGAAGCGCGTCCTCGAAGCCGCGATAGAGCATTACGCCCCCGGCGGCGGAGCGCATCAGTCCCGTCTCGGTGATGAAGGCGTGATATACGCCGTTGGACAGGGTGAAAACGCGCGGCTCGCTCGTGGGCGCGCAGACGCCGTTGGCCGAGATGACGCGCCGTTCACGCTCGCGCTCGCGCACGGGCGGCTGATAGGCGCGGCGGCGCAGAACGACCGCGCCCTCCGGCGCGCGCTCGGCCAGCAGCGGGGCGTAGGCCGCCATAGCGGGCTCGGACATGAAGCGGCGGCGCATGCGGCCGTTTGTGAGGCAGTTGGCCGCGGCGATGAGGCTCATGCCCAGGTGGTGGGCCATGACGCATCTTACCACCTCGCCGCCCCCGGAAGTGCGCGAGGGCGTGAAGTCGACGGCCTCCCAAAGCCCGAAGCGCCCGCCGGCGTCGATGCCGGCGAAGCGGCGCAGGTCGCGCACGGCCTCGCGCGGGGCGACGGCCAGGGCCAGGTAGGCCGCGTAAGGCGCGCAGACCGTGTCCGCGCCCATGCCGCGCTGCAGCGCCAGGGCGGCGCAGCCGTGCGCTTTGTAGCGGTACGACAGCGAGGCGTCGAGCGAGAAAAACGCGCTCTCGCTCTCGCCCCAGGGCTCTCCGTCGGGGACGTCACGGCGCTGCACATAAAGGCAGAAGCGCGCGCTCTCCCAGAGCAGGGAGCCGCGCTCAAGAGGCAGGAAGAGCTCGGGCATCAGGTATTCGAACATTGTGCCCGTCCAGCTGGCCAGGCCGCGGTATCCGTCCCGGCGCACGAGGGCGCGCGAGAGCTGGCGCCAGTGCCGTACAGGCACGGCGCCGCTGGCCACCGCGTAGTAGCCGGTCAGGCGCGCTTCGCTGGCCATGAGGTCGTAGCAGCCCTCGCTCAAATGCCCGTCGCGCGCGTCGAAGCCGATGTGGAAAAGGCGGCGCTCTGAGTCGAAAAGCGCGGCAAAGTCCATGCCGCGCGCCAGGGCGGCGCATCTTCCGGCCAGGTCCGCGCGGCCGTACTCACGCAGCCCGGCGGAGAGCGCGGTGAGGCTCGCGGCCAGGTTGCCGCTGTCCACCGTGGAGACGTACCTGGGCTCCAGCGGGACGAGCGAGCGCGTGTCGTACCAGTTGTAGAGATGGCCGCTCCACTTGGGCAGGGCTTCGCAGGTGGAGAGCATGCCGTCAATCAGCTCAAAGGCGCGCGGCGGCTCTGCCAGGCCCAAATCCATAGCGCAGAGCGCGGAGACCATGGCCAGGCCGATGTTTGTCGGCGAGGTGCGTTCCGCAATGCCCGCCGGGGGCTGTTCCTGGTAGTTGTCCGGAGGCAGATATCCGCGCTCGGACGTGCAGAATTCGTCAAAATACGCCCATATCTTGGCGCACTCTTCCAGCAGGAAGCGCCGGTCCGCACTGCCGAGGGGCGCGGCGGGGCGGTTTTCCCGCCCAAGCGAGACCGCAAACACGGGCGAGACCAGCCAGACCAGCCCCAGCGCGATACCGGCGGGCAGGGGAGAGAAAAAGACCATTGCCAGGCCCAGCGCGAAGCCGGGCCAGGCAGCGCGCAATGTGGTGAAAGTGCCGCCGCCGCTCTGCGCCGAGGTCTGCCATTGCAGCCGCCTGCGGCGAGAGACCAGCATGCGCCAGAGCGCCGTCACGACCGCGGACAAATCCGTCCAGGCCTCCCAGGGCAGGAACAAGAGCTTCAGCACAATCTGGCAGACGCGCAGGGCAGAGCCGTGGAGCGCCTTGCCGGGGTGGCGTTCCCGGCCCGAGCGCCGGGTAAGGGCGCGCAGCACCGCCCCGGCCAGGCCCGAGCAAAGGCTGAGCGCGGCGACTATTCCGGCGGGGTACAAGCCGAGCTCCGGCAGGAGCAGGGACAGAGACATGGCCGCGAGGGCGGACGGTGCGGATAGGCTGCGGCGGACGCTGTCCAGGAGCTTGAGCCTGTCTGGCACGCTGATGCGCCTCCAGAAGCGGAACAGCACCGCGAGGTTCTGCCAGTCGCCGCGCACCCAGCGGTGCTGCCGCTTGAAATAGGAGAGCGGCGAGGCGGGAAAGCCGTCTATGAGCTCGGTGTCGCCCATGTATCCGCCGCGCAGCAGCGCGCCCTCCACCGCGTCGTGCGAGAGCACAAGGTCCTCCGGCATCCCCGAGCAGCACTCGAGCATGGCCTCTGCATCTATGATGCCCTTTCCGGCAAAACCGCCCCGGCCCGTCAAATCCATCCAGACCTCGCCGCAGGCGGAGTTGTAGGGGTCGACGCCGCCGGGACCGGCCAGGGTGCGCGCGAAGGGCGTGGCCTCGCTCGCGGCGAGCTCGACGCCTATCCTAGGGTGTATGATGCCGCGCCCGGATACGACGGAGCGGCTCTTTGCGTCTATCTCCGCACGGGCCAGCGGGTGCAGCATCGCCCCGACGAGCTCGCGCAAAGAGCCGGGGAGGACGCGCGTGTCCGCGTCCAAAGTGACTATATATCTGGTGCCGGAGAGTGCCTTTTCATCGCCGGAGAGCACCCCCAGCTCGTTCCCGCGTCCGGCGCAGAGCGAGGCCAGGGCCAGCAGCGCGCCGCGCTTGCGCTCGTAGCCGCGCCAGATGCGGTCGCGCCGGGCCTCGCGCCTCGGGCGGAAGAAAAGGTAAAAGCCGCCGCCGTATTTCTCGTTGAGCCCGTCAATTGCGCGCTTTGCGGCCTCGACAGAGGCCTCGTCCGCGCTCTCGTGCTCATTCCTGGACTCGGGCAGGTCGGCGAGGATGCCGAAGCGCAGCTCTCCGCCGCACTCGCGAGAAGCCAGGCGGAACTCTTCGAGCCTGCGCGAGAGGGTTTCGCCGTCCTTGGGCGAGGCCAGTATGGCGGACACGACGCAGATTGTGCGGCCGCATTCCGGCACGCCTTCCGACAGCTCCAGGCGGGGCAGGATGCGCACGGGAATGGCGCGCAGCAGCGCCGCGTCCAGCGCGTTTTTGACCAGCTCCGCGGCGGGCAGCAGCGTGAGCAGGCAGGCCGCCGCGCCGCCTGACACGACGCCTGCGGCCAGCGAGATACCCAGCGCCAGGGCGGCGACGGTAAAGGCATAGAGCGCGCCGTTCCTCGTGCGCGGCTTTTTGCCCAACGGCTCGGAGAGCAGCCACCAGCCGACGTGCCCGCGCTTGGGCTCGTCCCGGTGCGCCTCGGCCAGGGAGAGCACGCGGTGGGCGCACTCGCACTCGTCTATGTGCTCGCGCCGGGCCAGGCGGGCCAGACGCCGGCGGTAATACGCGCGGCTGCGCTCATCCATCCGGCTGTAAACCCCAGCGGGGTCGTGCGAGAGGATGCCGCCTGCAGCATCGGCGCTCTCGGTCAAATGCGTCAGGTCTGCGGTCGAGAGCATGCGCAGGCTCTCTATGGACGAGGAGACGCGGCGGACATCCGGCTCGCCCGCTGAAAACTCGCTCGCTATGAGCTCGGTGAGACCGGCGCGCAGCGCGGCGCCTATGAGCGCCAGCTCCCCGAGCGGGAGCGGGCTTACTCGCTGGAAGCCGTCCAGGAATTTGCCGGCGGCGTCGAGCGTGACAGCCCCGCCCATGTGGGAACAGAGCGCGGCCATGGCCTCGCAGAGCAGGGCGTTTTCCCGGCCGGAGCGCAGGGACTTGACCGAGGAGAAGTCGGCGCAGGCGAGCAGGGCCTCGCGCTCTATGAGATAGCGGTTGTCGGCGAGCCATTCTCCCGCGGCGCCCTCCGGGGAAACGCGCGCACTTTCGAGCGCGCCGAGCAGGGCGCGGATGCGCCGGGCCTCGCGGCGTCCGGAAAAACTGCCCGCAGCAGTGAGCCGGCGCGCCTCGCGTTCGCCAAATGCTGACAAATCATTATCCACAAATTCGCGGTTATTTTCGCCCGTTGTCACGGAGTTACCCCCTTAATAAACAGTGATTATTATATTTCCCGAGCGCGACGAAGCTATACCGAAGAGTGTAAAATAATTATTCTTGACAGCGCGAAGCAAATCGGTTATAATACCTAAGCCCGAAGAGGGCCTTTAACTGTGTGGAGGGAAAAGCGTGAAAAAAGACACCGTATATCTCACCATGCTGCTGGACTACTACGGAGACCTTCTGACGGACAAGCAGAAGGAGTATTTCGATCTTCACTACAACCAGGACCTCACGCTCGCGGAGATAGGCGAAATGAACGGCATCTCGCGCCAGGGCGTGTGGGAGATAGTTCGCAGGGCCGAGGCGGCCATGCGCGCCATAGACGAGCGCACGGGCCTGGTCGCCAGGTACAACGAGAGGCGCGAGGCCGTGCGCAGCATACGCGCGCTGCTGACCCCGCTGCAGGGGCACGACGACGAGAAGGTCGCCGAGGCGGCGCGGCGTTCGCTCGCGGCGCTCAAGGTGCTCGACAATTGACGGAGGTAACACATTGGCGTTTGAGAGCCTGTCCGAAAAGCTTTCCGCTACGTTCAAGCGTCTGCGCGGCAAGGGCCGCCTGACCGAGCAGGACGTCACGGAAGCCATGCGCGAGGTGCGCCTGGCGCTGCTGGAGGCCGACGTTAGCTACAAGGTCGTAAAGGACTTTGTAAAGCGGGTCTCCGATCGCGCCAAGGGTGCGGAAGTGCTGGAGAGCCTTACACCCGCGCAGATGGTGATTAAGATTGTCAACGAAGAGCTGTGCTCGCTCATGGGCAGCGAGAACAAGAAGCTCAACATATCCAGCCGCTTGCCCAGCGTCGTGATGCTCGTAGGCCTGCAGGGCGCGGGCAAGACGACCAACGGCGCGAAGCTGGCCTCCCTGATGAAGAAGCAGGGCAAGCGCCCGCTGCTCGTGGCCTGCGACGTCTACCGTCCCGCCGCCATCAAGCAGCTAGAAACCGTCGGCGCGCAGCTGGAGATACCTGTTTTCCAGCTCGGCCAGGGCGACCCGGTCGAGATTGCCAAGGCCGGTATTGCCCATGCTAAGAAGTACGGCAACGACCTCGTCTTTTTGGACACGGCCGGCCGCCTTCACATAGACGAGCAGCTCATGGACGAGCTGAAGAACATCAAGGCCGCGACCGAGCCCGCCGAGATAATGCTGGTGGTCGACGCCATGACCGGCCAGGACGCGGTAAACGCCGCGAGCGCGTTTGACGAAGCGCTGGACATCACCGGCGTAATGCTCACGAAGCTCGACGGCGACGCGCGCGGCGGCGCGGCGCTCTCCGTCACGGCGGTGACGGGTAAGCCCATCAAGTTCGCAGGCGTGGGCGAGAAGCTCGACCAGATTGAGCCCTTCTACCCCGAGCGCATGGCCGGGCGCATCCTCGGCATGGGCGACGTGCTCAGCCTCATAGAGAAGGCGGAGCAGCGCCTCGACGAGAAGAAGGCCGCAGAGCTGGCCGAGCGCCTGAAGCAGAACAAGTTCACGCTCAGCGACTACTACGACCAGCTGCAGCAGCTCAAGGGCATGGGCTCCATGGAGGACATCGCGGGCATGCTCGGCATGAACCCGTCCCAGCTCAAGGGCGCGAAGATGGACGAGAAGGCCACGGCGCACATGGAGGCCATCATCCTCTCGATGACGCCCAAGGAGCGCGACAACCCGAATATACTCGGCAACTCCCGAAAGAAGCGCATCGCCGCGGGCAGCGGCACCACCGTCATGGAGGTCAACCGCCTGCTCAAGCAGTACGACATGATGCTGCAGCTGTTCAAGCAGATGAACGGCCCTGGCGGGAAAAAGATGAAGCGCATGGCCAAGCGCGGAGGCTTCCCCGGCCTCGGCGGCATGGGCGGCATGGGCTTCCCCGGGATGTAAACCCGCCCCGCAATCTTGGAACCGGCGAGGAATTTTCCCGCCAGACAAGGCACTGGGTGCTTTACCCAATACGAAGACTTGTCTTTGTATTGGAAAGGAGGAGCGATGGAGCGACTGAGCTTCCTGGCGTGTCAGGAAGCGAGGGATGCGCAATCCGCGACGACGCCCCGCCGCGTAAGGTGATTAAAACCATATCATGGTTTTAATTATAGAAAGTAATAAGCTATGGAGGTGAAAATACATGGTAAAGATTCGTCTTCGCAGGATGGGCGCCAAGAAGGCCCCCTACTACAGGATCGTTGTTGCTGATTCCCGCAGCCCGCGCGACGGCCGCTTCATCGAGGAGATCGGCACTTACGACCCGCTGAGCGAGACCAACTCCCTGCGCGTAGACACCGAGCGCGCCAACTACTGGATCGCCAACGGTGCCCAGCCGACCGACACCGTCAGGGCCCTGCTCAAGAAGGCTCAGGCCTGACAGTAAGGTGCGGCGTATGCTACCTAAGGAGCATTATTGATGAAAGAACTTCTGACCTACATTGTACAGAGCCTCGTCGATAAGCCCGACGAGGTCTCGGTGACCGAGCGCAAAGCCGACGGCGAGACCGTTTTCGAGGTCCGTGTGGCCGACGGCGATATGGGCAAGGTCATAGGCCGCCAGGGCAGGATTGTCAAGGAAATCCGCGTCCTGATGAAGGCCGTTGCCCAGAGGAAGGGCAAGAAGGTCTCGGTCGAGATCGTGGACTGATTCCTCAAGGTGCGGGCGGACAATCCGCCCGCCCGCACAAGGCTTTATGTATTATCTGCGGCGGGTTGCGACCCGCCGTTTTTGGTATGGTGAGAGCATGAAAGAAAAGTTTATCGAAGCCGGAGAAATAGTGAACACCCACGGCGTGCGCGGCGAGGTCAAGATAATGCCCTGGACCGACACGCCCGAGTTCCTTCGCAGTATTAAGACGCTGTATGTGGACGGCAAGGCCGTGCGAGTCACCGCCTCTCGCATACACAAGGGCGCTATTCTCGCCTCGCTCGAGGGCGTGGACGACGTGAACGCCGCGATGCGCTTCAAGGGCAAGCGCGTCTATATAGACCGCGGCGACGCTCAGCTGGAGCCCGGCAGGTTTTTCATCCAGGACATAATCGGCGCCGAGGTCGTTACCGAGTCCGGCGAGAGCGTGGGTACGCTCCGCGAGGTCATAGACGCCCCGGCTGGCATGATATACGTCGTGCGCGGCGAGACCGAGCACCTGATTCCCGCCGTGGACGAGTTCATACTCAGCACGGACGCCGACGCGGGCGTCATCACCGTGCGCCTCATAGAGGGTATGTGACATGGCGCCTTACAGGATAGACATCATGACGCTCTTCCCCGACAGTATGCGCGGCGTGCTGGGAGAGAGCATCATAGGCCGCGCCGCTAAGAAGGGCGCAATCGAGATAAACTGCGTACAGATACGCGACTTCACGGAGAACAAGCAGATGCAGGTGGACGACTACCCCTACGGCGGCGGCTGGGGCCTCGTCATGATGGCGCAGCCGCTCAAGAGCTGCCTGGACTACATCAAGGCCCAGGCCGGTGAGCGCAGGAGACGCGTCATCTACATGTCGCCGCAGGGCAGGCCATTCAACCAGGAGGAGGCCAAGCGCCTGAGACGCGACTACGACCACCTCGTGCTCGTATGCGGCCACTACGAGGGCATAGACGAGCGCTTCATTGAGGAGTGTGTCGACGAGGAGATTTCGCTCGGCGACTTCGTGCTGACGGGCGGCGAGATTGCCGCGATGGCCGTGGCGGACTGCGTCTGCCGCATGGTGCCGGGCGTCCTCGCCGACGAGGAGTGCTACACCGGCGAGAGCCACTGGGACGGCCTGCTCGAGTACCCGCAGTACACCCGCCCCGAGGTCTGGGAAGGCCGCGCCGTGCCGGGCGAGCTGCTGACCGGCGACCACGAAAAGGTGCGCCGTTGGCGGCGCAAAAAGCAGCTCGAGCGCACGATGGACAAGCGTCCAGACATGTTTGAAAAGCTAACCCTGACGTCCAGGGAGGACAAAAAGCTCGTCGAGGAGATAGAGTACGAGCGCCTGCCGGACAGGCTGAAGCTGGTCTTTGAGCCCAGGCGGGCTGTGCCGGAGGACATGGACGCGCTGCTGGATATACTCGGGCAGGCGAAGGCCTACCTGCGCGAGAGCGGCGTCAACCAGTGGCAGGAGGGTTACCCGAACCGCGAAGCGCTCATGGCCGACATGGAGGCCGGGCGCGGCTGGCTCTTCGAGTGCGAAGGCCGCCCCGCCGGATATGAGTGCATCTCCATGTCGCCGGAGGAGTGCTACCGGGACATAGACGGCGCCTGGCTCACTGAGGGCGAGAACTACGCCGTAATCCACCGCGCGATGGCTGCGGCCGACTTCCGCCACACCAGGCTCGCCTCGGAGATGTTCTCCCTGGCCGAGGACCTGGCTGCGGGCATGGGCAAGCTGAGCGTGAGAGTCGACACGCACCGCGACAATATGGCCATGAACCGCCTGTGCGAAAAACTCGGCTACACGTTCTGCGGAGTGGTGGATTTGTCGAGTGTAGACCCGGCGCACGACTCTAAGCGCAACGGCTACGAAAAAATCATATGAGGAAGGGACAGGCCATGGCTAAGAAGGAAAAGCGTTTTGTCATCAAGGAGGAGCAGTCGCTCAGCTGGGGCTCCGTGCAGATTGTCGTGGACACAGCCACCGGCGTAAACTACCTCACGACGATGAGCATGAACGGCGTCTCCGGTATCACACCGCTGCTCGACGCAAACGGGAACGTCGTCGTGGACGACACGGCGCAAAACACCGCTGAATAAATCATTTGAGGTGATTTGAATGATCATCGGCATAGACATGGGCGCCTCCGCCGTGAAGCTGGCGGCGCTGGAGAACGGAGAGGTCGTCCTCACGCACTACGAGTCGGGCCGCGGCGGCGACGTGCCCGCGCTCTGCTCCCGCCTGGGCCTGGATTTGAAGGCCGCCCGGGCAGTAACGGTCATGGGCCTCTCTGCCAAAAAGGCGGGGCTTGAGGCCGCGGGTATATCCCCAATTTATGTCTCTGAGCCCGAGGCCATAGGCCGCGGCGCGATGTACCTCACGGGCCTGGACAACATAGTCATCGCCAGCATAGGCACCGGCACGGCCTTCGTTCACGCGAAGGGCGGCGAATTCAAGCACCTGTGCGGCACCGGCGTCGGTGCGGGTACCCTGAACGGCCTGGCGGAGCGGATGCTGGGCGTGACGGATATGCGGGAGTTCGACCGCATGGCCGTGGCCGGCGACACGAACCAGGTCGACCTCACCATAGGCGACTTCGTGGAGATGCACGGCCAGCTCGCCGCCGACCTCACCGCCTCCAACCTGGCGCGGCGCAACGCCGCCGCCGGCGAGAACGACTGGGCGGCTGGTCTCGCCACGCTCATTTTCCAGGTCATCGGCACGATGAGCCTCATTGCCTGCCAGGGCTGCGGCGCTGAGAGCGTCGTGATAACCGGCGCAATCGCGGACTCCGAGCCCTCGCGCGCGAACTTCAGACGCTTCACCGAGGGGTATGGCATCGAATACATCGTGCCGGAGAACAGCACCTTTGCAACCGCCATAGGCGCAGCTCTCTGCGCGGGGAACGCCGGATGAACCTGACCAGCCCGAGTGAAATAAAGGCTCTGCTGGAGCGGCACGGCTTCCGCTTTTCCAAGGCCCTGGGACAGAACTTCCTCGTCGAGCCCAGCGTGCCGAGACGCATCGCCGAGGCCTCCGGCGCGGACGGAAACACCCTTGCGCTCGAGGTCGGGCCGGGAGTAGGCTGCCTCACGGGAGAGCTGGCGCAGCGCGCGGGCAAGGTTGTGGCGATAGAGCTTGACAACGCCCTGCGCGGCGTTTTGGCCGAGACGCTGGGCGGGTATGATAACGTAGAGATCGTCTGGGGCGACGCGGCGAAGCTGGACCTGGCGGAGATAGTACGGGAGCGCGCGGGCGCGCTCCGGCCGATAGTCTGCGCGAACCTGCCCTACAGCGTCACCACGCCGCTGCTCGCGGCGTTTATCGAGGCCGGATGCTTCGAGCGCATGACCGTCATGATACAGCGTGAGGTCGCGCAGCGACTCGCCGCCGCGCCCGGCACGAAGGACTACGGGGCCTTCACCGTGTTCGTGAACTGGCACTGCGAGGTCAGAAAGCTCTTCGACGTGCCGCCCGAGTGCTTCATGCCGCGGCCCAAGGTCACGTCGAGCGTAGTCGCGCTCACGCCGCGCGCACAGCCTCCCTGCGAGGTGCGGGACGAAAAACTGATGTTCCGCTGTGTCCGCGCCGCGTTCGCACAGCGGAGAAAGACGCTCTCCAACGCGCTCGCCAACGGGCTCGGCGCGTATACACGCGAGCAGGTGAACGCGGCCCTCGAGGCGGCCGGGGTGAGCACGCAGGCGAGGGGAGAGACGCTGGGCGCGCGCGAATTTGCCGCGATTTCCGACAGGCTCTCTCAGATAGAAGCAATCTGACGGTTGTGTCTACGTTTTTGTTAGGAAAAACGTGAATAATTGCCTCGAAAAAAGCAAAGATTTTGCTTGAACATTAGTTAAAAAGATGATATACTTTCTGAGGTTGTATGATACGTCTGAATCGTGTCAAACACTTTGCTGGTAAAAAACTTCATATATTCTGAAAGGACGTTGAAGGATGAGCAAAAAGTACGTTTACCTGTTTTCCGAGGGCAACGCTAACATGCGCGAGCTCCTGGGCGGCAAGGGCGCCAACCTCGCCGAGATGACCAACATCGGCATGCCTGTGCCCCAGGGCTTCACCATCAGCACTGAGGCCTGCACCCGCTACTACGAGGACGGCGAGAAGATCGCCCCCGAGATAGAGGCTGAGATTTTTGAGTACCTGACCAAGCTCGAGAACCTGGTCGGCAAGAAGTTCGGCGACAAGGAGAACCCGCTGCTGGTCTCCGTCCGTTCCGGCGCCCGCGCGTCCATGCCCGGCATGATGGACACCATCCTGAACCTCGGCATCAACGATGACGTCGCGGCCACCCTCGCCGCCAAGAGCGGCAACGTCCGCTGGGCTTACGACAGCTATCGCCGCTTCATCATGATGTTCTCCGACGTCGCCATGGGCTACGACCGCCTGAAGTTCGAGGCCATTATGGACGAGCTGAAGGCGAAGCGCGGCGTTGACAACGACGCCGGCCTCACCGCCGAGGACATGCAGGAGATAGTCAAGCGCTTCAAGGTCCTGTACAAGGAGCTTGCCGGCGTCGAGTTCCCGACCGACCCGAAGGTACAGCTCATGGCCGCCGTCCGCGCCGTGTTCGGCTCCTGGATGAACGAGCGCGCCATCGCCTACCGCCGCATGAACGACATCCCCAGCTCCTGGGGTACCGCCGTCAACGTCCAGATGATGGTGTTCGGCAACATGGGCGACGACTGCGGCACCGGCGTTGCCTTCTCCCGTGACCCCGCCACCGGCGAGAACAAGCTCTACGGCGAGTTCCTTATGAACGCCCAGGGCGAGGACGTCGTGGCCGGCATCCGTACCCCCCAGACCATCGACCAGCTGCATGAGACCAACCCGGCCGCCTACGACCAGTTCGCCGCCGTGGCCAAGAACCTTGAGAAGCACTACAAGGACATGCAGGACATGGAGTTCACCATCGAGCAGGGCAAGCTCTACATGCTCCAGACCCGTAACGGCAAGCGCACCGCGCAGGCCGCCTTCAAGGTCGCCGTCGACATGGTGAACGAGGGCCTCTGCACCAAGGAAGAGGCCATCCTCAAGATAGACCCCAACTCCATCAACGCCCTTCTGCACCCGCGCTTTGACGAGGCCGCTCTGAAGAGCGCCACTCCCGTGGCCGCCGGCCTGCCCGCCAGCCCCGGAGCCGGCTGCGGAGCCGTCTACTTCACCGCCGAGGAAGTCAAGGAGCACGCCAAGAACGGTCCCGTCCTCCTCGTCCGTAACTTCACCAGCCCCGAGGACATCGAGGGCATGGCTGTCGCCCAGGGCATCCTGACCGCCACCGGCGGCCGTACCAGCCACGCCGCCGTTGTCGCCCGCGGCATGGGCGCCTGCTGCGTCGCCGGCTGCGGCGAGCTGCACATCAATGAGGAAGAGAAGTACCTGACCATCGCCGGCGTCCGCGTCAACGAGGGCGAGGTCATGAGCATCGACGGCAACACCGGCAACGTCTATGTCGGCGCCATCCCCACCGTCGACGCCACCATCAGCGGCGACTTCGCCGTGGTCATGGGCTGGGCCGACAGCATCCGCGCCCTCAAGGTCCGCACCAACGCCGACACCCCGCGTGACGCCGCCAACGCCGTGCGTCTGGGCGCCGAGGGCATCGGCCTCACCCGTACCGAGCACATGTTCTTCGACGCCGACCGTATCCCGGCCATGCGCGAGATGATACTCTCCACCGACCTCGAGCACCGCACCGCCGCGCTCGCCAAGCTCCTGCCCATGCAGCGCAGCGACTTCGAGGGCATCTTCAAGGCCATGGAGGGCCGTCCGGTCACCATCCGCCTGCTCGATCCCCCTCTGCACGAGTTCCTGCCCACCGCTGAGGAGGACATCCGCGCCCTCGCCGACGACATGGGCCTCACCTACGAGTACGTCAAGGGCACCATCGAGAGCCTGCACGAGAACAACCCGATGATGGGCTTCCGCGGCTGCCGTCTGCCCGTCAAGTACCCCGAGATCGCCGAGATGCAGACCCGCGCCATCATCGAGGCCGCCATCAATGTCAAGGCCGAGTGCGGCTACGACATCGTGCCCGAGATCATGATCCCGCTGACCTGCGAGTTCAAGGAGCTCAAGTACGTCTCCAACATCGTCAAGGCCACCGCCGAGAAGGTCAAGGAAGAGAAGGGCAGCGACCTCAAGTATCTGGTCGGCACCATGATTGAGATCCCGCGCGCGGCCCTGACCGCCGACGAGATCGCCAAGGAGGCCGAGTTCTTCTCCTTCGGCACCAACGACCTCACCCAGATGACCTTCGGCTTCTCCCGTGACGACGCCGGCAGCTTCCTGCCCAGCTACTACGAGAAGCAGATATTCGACAACGACCCGTTCGAGCGCCTCGACCAGGTCGGCGTCGGCAAGCTGGTCGACATGGCCTGCAAGCTCGGCCGTTCCACCCGCCCCGACATCCACCTCGGCATCTGCGGCGAGCACGGCGGCGAGCCCAGCTCCGTCGAGTTCTGCCACCGCACCGGCCTCGACTACGTCTCCTGCAGCCCCTTCCGCGTGCCCATCGCCCGCATGGCTGCCGCCCAGGCCCAGATTAAGAATCCCCGTGCCTGATAACGTAGTTCCCGCATAAATGAACGGCCCCCTGCAAAGCGCTTTGCTTTGCAGGGGGCTTTTTTATAACATATTTTGCTGGGAGCTTCATTCAGCGTGTAATTTAGCATGCTCAATCGCTGCTTGGTTAATATAATGACACAGCGCATCATTCGAGTGCAAAATATATGCAAACGTCACAAGGGGACGTGTTGACAATTTGCGCTTCCGAATTTATAATTCTGTTTGTTGTGCGCAAGTTATAGAGAAAGAGGTGGCGTGAGTGAACAAACTTGTCGACGGAGTGGGCAGGGTAATTATGGTTCTGCTTGGCACGGCGCTCAGCGCATTTTCCATGGGAGTGTTCGTGCTGCCATACAATATGCTTGTACCCGGTGTGACGGGCATCGGACGCCTGGCGGAGATATACTTCGGCTCCAACGTGACGGCCGTGGTCAGTATATGCAACGCCGTGCTGCTGCTCCTGGGGCTCATCGTGCTCGGGTGGCGCTTCGCGGCGACGATAGTTATCGGCTCCGTGGCCTTTCCCGCCTTCCTGGGCATATTCCAGAGCATAACCGCGCTGCGCACGCTGCTTGACGACCCGCTGTACGCCGCAATTTGCGCAGGCGTACTTGAGGGCGTGGGGCTCGGCATGATAATCCGGGCGGGCGGCTCCAGCGGCGGCAGCGACGTCATACCAATAATCCTCAACCGCAAGTTCAGGATACCGATTGCGCCGACGCTCTACGCCATCGACGTGGCGATAATCGCCGCGCAGCTGCCGAGCTCAGACCTCGAGGCCGTAGTGCTCAGCGGCATATATGCCACGCTCTACACCGTCGTGATGAACAGGGTGATACTCCTGGGCCATGGGAACGTGCAGTTCCAGATTTTTTCCGAGCACAACGAGGAGATTGCAGAGCGGCTGCTGGAGATGGACAGGGGCGTAACGCTGCTGCACGGGCGCACGGGGCTCCGCAGGCAGGAGTGCGACGTGGTGCTCTGCGTCGTGCCTATACGCTGGATGAACGAGGTCAAGCGCGCCGCCATAAGCGCCGACCCCAACGCGTTTATAACGGTGAGCTCCGTCCGCGACGTCTCCGGGCGAGGCTACACGATTAAAGACGACGACATACCGTATACGCAGATCAAACAGATGCAGGCAAAAAAAGACGCAGGCTGAACCTGCGTCTTTTGAATTTTGTCAGCCTATCGTGCCGGTGGCGACAATGCTGTCAAGCTCGGTGTCGCCATAAGTGCCCTGGAAATGCCAGGTCAGCGACGCGTTGGTGGGCAGCGAGCTGGTATCCACCGGGGCGGTGACTGTGCCGAGCAGGTTGGTGCCCTGGCCGGGCCCCTCGTACTCTATGGCCTCGGTGTCGAAGTAGTAGTCCTGGCCGTTAATGGTAAGGCATCCGGCGTGCCAGGCCCCCTGGCTGAACAGGCTGTAGCTCTCGGCGTACACGGTGGCGAGCAGCGTCGCGCTGCTGCCGGAGCCGGATATCTGCCAGTCGACACGGATGTTCAGGGACGTGCCGGTGTAGGAGCGGAAGGAGCCGCTGCTCTCAATGGCCGGAGGGGCCGGGGTGGGCGATGGAGTGGGCTCCGGGGTGGCGGTCGGAGTGGGCGCGGCACTGGGCGCGGTGGAGGGCGTGCTGGGCGCGGCACTCCCAGAGCCGGGCGTTGTCACCGGCGCATTGGAGACCTCACCGGTCTGTACCGGTGGAGTGGTGCCGTCCCCGCCGTCGTCCGTGGCGGAGCAGGAGCGCAGCACGATGACCAGCGCTATTACTATGACTATGAGCATCAGCAGGGCAAAGATTATACCTGCCGGGCTGTTCTTCTTGCGGTTGTTTGCCATGAGAAATCACCTCTCCATGTATCATACATCCTTAGACGATGGATGTCCAGCAAAGTTTCCGACAATTCTCGCATAATTTTTCATGTCGGTTGCCGTCTCTGTGTTGAACACAAGCACGCGGCTGTGCCGATTAATTCCGGCCGCAGCTCTCAGCCCGGCCAGCTCCGGAGCTTGCATAACGGCAAGCAGTAGGCCCAGGCCCGCCGCGCCGGATTCGCCGGCCTTCACGGCCTCGTCTTCACCTGAAGGGAAGGCGAGGGCGCGCATCGCCTCGGCGGCACACTCGTCCGGAAGCGCGGCGAAGATTTCGGCACGCGCGAGCAGGGAGCGCAGCCCGGGCAGGCAGGGCTCGCCGCAGGCCAGGCCGGCCATTATGGTGTTGATTTCACCTGTGCAGATGCGTATATCCCCCGCTTCGGCGGAAAGCATCAGGCAGGGCGCGGCGGCGGTCTCACAGACCATGAACACCGGTTTCGTGTCCGGGAAGAGCTCCGTGAGGGCGCTGGCCGACGCACCGGCGAAGGAGCCGACGCCCGCCTGCAGTATGACGTGCGTGGGCGGCTCTTCGAGCTGCGATGCCAGCTCTGCGGCGAGCGCGCCGTAACCGCGCATGATGTCGAGTGGGATGTCCTCGTAGCCGGGCTGCGTGGTGTCCTGCAACAGCATACCGTCCGCGTCAGCGGCGGCCAGCTCATGCGCGCGTCGGACGCAGTCGTCGTAATTCATGTCGGTTATCGTCACCTCGGCGCCCTCGGCGGCGATGGCGTCGAAGCGGTCCTGCGCGCTGCCGGAGGGCATCAGGACTACGGCGCGCTGCCCCATACGCCTGGCGCACCAGGCCACGGCCCGGCCGTGGTTGCCGTCGGTGGCGGTGTAGAAGGTCAGGCGGCGGGGAGAGCGCACCGCGTCCTGCCAGCTGCGGGCGCCCAGGATGCGAGCCATGGCGTAGCCCGCGCCCATGAGCTTGAAGGAGCCGGGACCGAAGCGGCGTCCCTCGTCCTTGACATACAGTTTCGAGATACCGAGGCTCGAGGCCAGCCACGGGAGAAGCACGAGCGGAGACGGTGCGTAAAACGGAGCTGTACGCCAGAAGGCGAGAGCCTCGTGCGCGTCGCCGGCGCTCACGGGGGTGCAGGCCCCATTAAGACTATTCTCAAACCACTCTACCGATGACATGCTCCACCTCCGGAATTTTTGAACATTATAGCACAGGGCGCAAAATAGAACAACCGGCCGCATCGCGTCCGGCTTTCGTCTGTCCTGGCAGCTGAATACAGTGAATTGTCAAACTAAGTGCAACAGGAATTGAGCTCGAAGTCCCATAGCTCCTGGGGAGAATGGAAGTTCAAAACTTTGCGAGGCCTGGCGTTTATCAACGCCAGGTTTCGTTTTAGCGTGGCGGGAGCGACACGGGAAAGGTTTCTGC
>UQWI01000008.1 GCA_900544765.1 uncultured Eubacteriales bacterium
GAGCACCTGACTCTTAATCAGGGTGTCCAGGGTTCGAGTCCCTGATGGTGTACCAAACGGCCCGTTGGTCAAGTGGTCAAGACGGGGGCCTCTCACGCCCCAAACGGGAGTTCGACTCTCCCACGGGTCACCACAACTTCCTCTGGAAGTTTAAGAACAAAATACAGTTGGTGCTTTTAACGGTGAGGGTCCACCCGTTCCCATTCCGAACACGGAAGTTAAGCTCACCTGTGCCGACGATACTTGTCTGGAGACGGACTGGGAAAATAGGTCAGTGCCAACACCGGGGGCCAATTGGCCCCCGAGTTCTATGCCTCCTTAGCTCAACAGGTAGAGCATGCGGCTGTTAACCGCAGGGTCGTAGGTTCGAATCCTACAGGGGGCGCCATGCGAGAGCCGCCGCTTTGCGGCGGCTCTTTTTGGGCCTTTAGCTCAGTTGGTTAGAGCAACCGGCTCATAACCGGTCGGTCCGGGGTTCGAGTCCCTGAAGGCCCACCACCGGAGCAAGCGAAAGCTTGCTCCGGCTTTGTTTTTATGTGGAGGTGCTTAAGTGGCTGTTAACCCGCGTATTAATGTGAGAGATATGGCGTATATTGCGCTTTCTGCGGCTTTTATCTCCGTGTGTGCCTGGATTAGCGTTCCTGCCCTCGTGCCGTTTACCCTCCAGACTTTTGCAATTTTCCTCTGTGCTGCTGTCTTTGGCGCCAAACGCGCGTTCGTCGCGGTGGCTTTGTACATCCTGCTCGGCGCCATTGGCTTGCCGGTGTTTTCAGGTTTCAGAGGCGGCTTTGGTATGCTGTTCGGAGCAACCGGCGGTTATATCACCGGTTTCCTGCCCGCAGCAGTAATTGCCGGTTGGAAGTCCGGCAAGCGTAAGGGTATGTTCGGCGACGTGGCCGCAATGGTCCTGGCTCTGATTGTCTGCTATGCCTTAGGTACGGTCTGGTACGCCTGCGTGTACGCATCCGGCCTGTCTGGCATCACTGCCGCGCTGATGGCCTGTGTGGTGCCCTACATCGTCCCTGACGCCCTTAAGATAATCCTGGCGGCTATGGTTGCCGGAAGGCTCAGGAGCGTTGTGAACAAGCGGTGAGAGCCTGCTTTTACTTCGCTGCCTAATAAGACTGAAAATCGCCCGTGATATTCACGGGCGATTTTTATTAGCTTTTGCGACGACGCAGGGTGAGCCAGGTCACAAGCGCGCATATGAGCAGCCATATTGCAAATGGAGTTGCCCATATCAGGTCATTTGGCAGGCTGATAGTGATATCCTTTAAATACAATATGCCGACGATGTGCTGAATCACGAGCCAAAGCACTTCATTTATAAAAACTGCAGGTATCACGCTCAGGAACCACACATTTACCGCCCAAAACCAGCGCGGGCGCTCGCCCTTAGTGAGCAGCCACACAGTGACTGCAGTGAGCTGAAATATGAGCATAACGGCGACGCAGAGCCAGTTCTGATATTCAAACCACAGCCCGCCGCCTAGTATCAGCCCGGCGGCATCGAGCGCCGTTGCAATAATGCACATTGTACGCACGGTGACCGGCGTCCTGGCCTGTACGGCGGGAGTGGGCTCGATGCCGCGCAGGAGGTAGTCCGTCGTGACGTCGAAGAACTCCGCCATTGCCACAACGCGCTCGAGGTCCGGCACGCTCTGCTCGGCTTCCCATTTTGAAACTGCCTGGCGCGAAACGCCGACCGCGTCGGCAAGCTGCTCCTGAGTTATGCCCTTCGCCTTGCGCAGGGACTGTATTCTGTCTGAGATGTTCATGCAAACACCGTCCTTTCGCCGCCTAGGATAGCAAAAAATGCGGTTGCCAGTCCACCAAACGCGCTTGGAACCTTGTCAACCGGCGGTTGCGCGGCCCTTTTTGAGGTGGAATGCGCAATCTTAGAGCATGTGGCTTTGTTTTAGCCAGCCAGGAACCCGCTCTGTATCGAGGCCTGTGCGTCTGCCATCAGCGCGACGAGCTTTTGCGCATCAGCCCTTGCTGAGACCGAGGCGAGGGCGGCGGGGAAGCTCTTGCCGAGCTCTCCGCCGTCCCATGCGGCGTGAAGGGCAAGAGCTGTGGCTATGTGTTCCGCAGCTGTCTCGTCGGGTGAGTGTGGGGCGGGCGTGTTGCCGAGCGCGAGGAGGTAGTCGAGCAATCCATCCGGCCCGGAGACGAAGCGGCGCGTCAGCTCATCTATCGCGCCCTCGCTGTGCGCCCCGTCGCTGCTGAGATAGTACGCGCCCAACGCCTCGAGCTCTAGGGAGGCGAAGTCGGGCAGCTCAGAACCAATCTGCGTGAAGCCGTAGTCCGCCGCGTCAACGCTGGGGACGGACGGCATACCCAGCTCATACGCCCATAGCCGCAGCGCGTCGTCCGTGCCATCTGCTCCGTTGTCGAGGGCAAAGACGCCGCTGCCGAGCCAGCTTATGCCCGGATAGGAATAGTCGCCCGACGATACGGCGAAGTCCTCCGGCACGGGATATTCAGACAATGTCTGAGCCGCAAAGTCAACGACGGAAAGCCCGGTGACCGTCTCGCCGTCATAGAACTTGAGCAGCGCCTTGTCCTCATATATACTATAGCATACGCTGTAAGGCTCCGACTGCACGGCTCCGATGTCCAGGACGGCGCCGTCAATGACATCAACGGCGAAAAGCCTGCCGGGGCTGTAGAACAGCACATAGCGTCCGGCGGTCATACTGCTGCCAAGCATCCGCGCGTTTTCGCCGGACGTGTTTGCGTTGTACAGCTCTTCAAGCTCGCCGGTCTCAAGATTGCAGCGCCGGATTATTCCGTCCTCACAGACGCAGATGATATTGTCGGTCACAAAAGTCCCGCCCATTTTGTGCGGGGATATGTCTGTTATATCAGTGAGCGACTTCTTGGCAATATCATAATGCCACACTGTTACATCTTCGCAGAGCGCATCGGATGAGCACATTAACAGCAAATGGTTCCCGCTCGGGGAGACTTCTACAGTCTGAATGTTTTCAAGCTCAACGCCTGACAGGACATCTGTGACTTCCCCGGTCAAAAGGTTGAGCATTACAGGGCAGCGCGAATTTATATCATTGCGGTATAGCGGCACGAATACGCGCTCCGGGGACGCTCTGTATCTGTATTCGGCGATTGGATAGTAGTTCTCTCCGGTATAGGGCAGTATGAGCTGCCCGTCATTCATGCACCACTCGAAACCCAACGGGTATGTAACTCCGTTGAGCTCGTAATCCTGAGAAACAGTATGCCGCTCCAGCTCAACGAGTTCTCCGTTCTCCACCGTGTACGCGGCGTAGTGCGTGCCACGGTTCATCGCCTGCTCGTCAAGGCACTTCATAACAATGCCCTCTGTGATGAGGGTGTAGGCATCTGAAATCTCATGTTCGCTCAGCGTGTAATCCTCACGCTCGACGGGCGTGAGAACGTCGAATCCCGCGGCCCCAGGCGTTTCCGTCTCCGGTGTGGGCATGGTCGTCTCCGTGACCGGCGTCGTTGTGACGCCGCAGGCCGTGGTAAAGAGCATGGTCAGCGCGAGAAAAACTGCCGGAATCTTCTTCACACATATCGCCTCCTTATCTATCAAGACGTAAACGATAGGAAAAGGTTGCATAAAAGCGCCATGAAAAGAGAGCGGGACTTCGTTAATATTGGAAAGTGGATGGCGCGCCGAAAAGACGCGCCATCCACTTGCTACACACGCAAAGTGTGAAGTACCCGGCTGCTTATTATTTCAACCTGCTTTTCAGTGCGGCGCGGAGATTTTCGAGATTTTCGTCGCACAACACGGGCAGCCAGCCCAGCAGCTCTTCGGGCGGAAGATCCCACCACTTGAAGCGCATGAGCATGTCCGTGAGCTCATCGTCGAAGCGGTTCTTGATAAACCGCACCGGGTTGCCGCCAGCGACGGTATAGGGGGCTACGTCGCGCGTGACCACGCTGTAGGCCGCCAAAATGGCCCTGTCGCCGATTTTTACTCCTGGCATGACCACGCACTCACGGCCGAGCCAGACGTCGTTGCCGACTATTGTGTCGCCCTTGCGAGGCAGCTGGGACATGTGGTCGGGCGTGAGCTCGCTCCACGCGCCGCCAAAGACATTGAAGGGGTAGGTGGAGGCGCTGCCGATGCGGTGATTGGCCGGGCCCATGATAAAGGTCGTACCCTGAGCGATGGCGCAGAATTTGCCGATAACGAGCCTGTCGCCGAACTCGGGGTAGTTGAAGAGCACGTTGTTGCGCTCGAAGCCGGTCGGGTCGGTGTCGTCATCGTAATATGTGTAGTCGCCAATCTCTATGTTCGGGGCGTGGACTACGTTCTTTATAAAGCAGGAGGTGCCGTACTCATTGGGGAACACCTCGTTGGGGTTGGGTATGTTTAGCATGCTGTTACCTCCGTTTTGTATTTTTGTTCACCACCTTTCCACGGAGAAAGCAACTGCGACCGCTCGTATTTTGCGTATACCGTCCATAGTATCACCTCAATTGCCAGGCTCTCAGTACACCTTGGCCCCGACGTATTCGACGAGGTCGCTGGGGTTGAGGATAATCTGCTCTCCGCGCATACCGGCGGAGACGGCTATTTCGTCAAAGAGTATGTAGGTTTCGTCTATGTATGTCGGGTATTTTTTCTTCATGCCGATGGGCGAGCAGCCGCCGCGCATGTAGCCGGTGAGCGGCAGTAGCTCCTTGACGTGTATCATCTCCAGCTTTTTGTTTCCGGAGACGCTCGCCGCCCGGCGCAAATCCAGCTCGTCGAGCACGGGGATGCAGAAAACCAGTATACCGGTCTTGTCGCCGCGCGTGACTAGGGTCTTGAAAACCTGCTCGGCGGGCATGCCTATCTGCTCAGCGGCGTGCTTGCCGGAGAGGTCGCTTTCGTCGTACTCGTATTCGCTTGTGCGGTAGGCGATGCCCGCCGCGTCCAGCAGTCGCATAGCGTTTGTCTTGGTCATGCTCACAGCTCCTTTATGCCGGCGCAGTGCGCCTCGCAGACTCCGAGGATGAAATCCTCGGGAAGCTCCGTCCAGGCGGTCATGGGCTCCGGACGGCCTTCTGTTGGGTTCAGTCGGAGCATGTAGTAGGTCATGTCGCACCAGCGGCCGAGCTTCCAGCCGATGCTCTCCATGGTGAAGAGCCGCTCAAAGCCGCAGCTCTCGTGCAGGCGCTCGCTGGGCGCGTTAGGAGTGGCGACAACGCCGATGGCATTCACGCAGCCCTGACGGCGCAGAATGTCTGTAACGGCCGTGTACAGGGCCGTCCCGATGCCCAGGCCCTTGGCGGCAGGGGAGAGGTACACGCTCAGCTCCACGGCCCAGTCGAAGGCCGCACGGGTGCGGAAACGGTGGGCGTAGGAGTAGCCTATAACTTCGCCGCTGCGCTCGCAGACCAGCCAGGGGTAGAAGGCTGTGACCTCCTCAATGCGGCGGGCCATTTCGGCCTCGTCCGGCGCAGGAGATTCAAAGGTCACGGTGGTGCCTATGTATGGGGCGTATATGCCCGCAGCCGCCGCGGCGTCGGCTGCGGTGGCTGGGCGAATCTTGTATTCCATGCTGTTTACTTCCTTATTTGAAAATATCCGTGCGGACCAGCGCGTACATGCGCATATCCCGCACCGCGCCGCCCTTGACGGCGTTTGCCCTGAGCGTACCCTCGAGGCTGAACCCGGCCTTTTCCAACACGCGGCAGGACGCGGCGTTGGAGGTAAACGGCTCGGCGTAGATGCGCATGATGTCGGTGTTGGCAAAGACGTACTCGCAGATTTCGCGCACGGCGCGCGTGGCAAGCCCAAAACCCCAGTGCGTCCTGCCGACGTAATAACCCAGCTCTCCGGTGAAGCGGTGTATGTTCACGCCGCGCGTGACGGAAATGCTGCCCACGCAGCGCCCCTCGTGCGTTATGGCGAACGGGTACACGCTGTCCCCGGCGGAGAGCATGGCGGAGATGAACTCGCGCGCGTCATCCGCCGTGTACGGGTAGGGCAGGCCGTCGCGCAGGTTGGCCTGTACGGCCTCATCGTTGAGCGCCTCGGCGAGCGCTTCGGCGTCGGATAAAAGCCAGGGACGTATCGTCATGTTTCCACCTCCGCAAAGTCCGTATGCCTATTTAACAACCTGAGGCGGCCCTACGTCAAGTCTTAACGGAAAATTCACAGCAAGATGAGAATTCACTCTTGTAAAAATTCTGTATCATGTTATAATCAATTAGTTGAAAGTTGCGGTACGCGGCGTAGATGGAGAGGTGTCCGAGTGGTTTAAGGAGCTGGTCTTGAAAACCAGTGACCCGGCAACGGGCCATGGGTTCGAATCCCATCCTCTCCGCCACAAAAGACGCCTCGTACCGCAAGCCATTCCTTTGGTGAAGCGAGGTCAGGTAAATGGGCGATTTCATAGTCATAACGGATGGCTCCGGGGATATCCCGAAAGAGGTCATCGAGGCCAGAAATATCAGGATGATCAACTTCTTCGTCATGCTCGGCAGCGGGGAATATCTGCAGCAGAACGTTGACATAGGCGACGATGAGTTCTACGAGTGGATGGTTACGCACCCCGGAGTGTACCCCAAGAGCTCCACACCCTCCACTCAGGATTACCTGAAGGCGTTTACGGAAATCGCCGAGGCCGGGGAGAAGGCAATAGTGCTGTGCATCACCGAGAAGTTCTCCAACTCCTACCAGACCGCATGCATCGCCCTGGACCTGCTGCGCGAGGACTATCCCGACGCGCAGATAACCGTCATCAACTCCATGGTCAACACCGTGCTCCAGGGCCTGATGGTGCTCGAGGCCTGCAACATGCGCGACGCGGGCGTGCCCTATGCCGAGGCTGTGGAGAGGCTCTACGAGATTCGCCCCACGGGCCGCATTTTCTTCACTATCGGCAGCATAGACTACCTCTCTCACGGAGGACGTATAGGCAAGCTGGCCGGTAAAGTGACCAGCGCTCTCGGAATCCGCCCGGTGATAACCCTCAAGGAGGGAGAAATCTTCCTCGGCGGCGTGGGACGCGGCCGCGCCAAGACCCTCGATAAGACGCTCAAGAACGCCTATGACTACCTGAAGGGGAGCTTCACAAGCCGCGAGCAGTTCGACATCTGCCTGGGCTACGGCTACGACTACAACGAGGCGGTTGAGTTCCGCGCGCGCGTGGAGAGCATGCTCGAGGAGCTCGGCCTCGGCGGCGGAGGAGAGATACCCATAACGCATATAAGCTCCGTCATCGCCGTGCATACGGGGCCGTATGCTCTCGGCATAGGCATCTTGGCTAAGGCGCGACTGGACTGAAAACGTAATATAAGGCACGGGGCCGGCTTTGTCCGGCCCCGTGCCTTTTGCGCTCACACATATATTATCATAAGCCCGACGAGTATGCCCACTACGGTCGCAAGGGCGGGCAGCTTACTGCGCCACATTAGTATGGCCTCGGGCATCAGCTCACCGAACACGACGTAGTACATAGCGCCGGCGGCGAAGCTCAGGCTAAGCGCCAGCCACATCGGCGAGAGCGTGCCCAGGCAATAGCCCAGCAGGGCGCCGATTATCGTCGGGGAGCCGGAGGCGGCGGTGACGAGTATGGCTTTCCAGCGCTTCTGCCCGCCGGATATGAGCGGCACTGCGACGGCCATGCCCTCGGGGATGTTGTGCAGCCCTATTATAACAGCCATCACCATGCCCGTGCCGCCGAGCATGCCGGCCTCCGGAGAGCTGGCGTAGCTGGCGCCTATGACCATGCCCTCCGGCATGTTGTGCAGGGCTATGGCGCAGGCCATGACGACGCCCGCTATGAAGAGCTGATAGGGGGAGGCGGGGCCGCCGTCCTCGCTGGACACCTCGTGCTTGGCGTAGTGGTCGGCGTGGATGAGCTCGTCCAGGTCGTCGGCGGTCTTTGGATGGTTTTCGTCTATATGCTCTATCTCGTGGTTGGTCTTGCTGTCAATCCAGTAGTTGAGCAGCCAAATGACCGCGTAGCCCAGCATGACGCCGAACATGACAAAGAACACGCTCACTGGCTCCGAGGCGCCATCCGGATGCATCGCGCCGGGTATCATGTCGAAGCTGACCACGCCGCACATTATGCCGCCCGCGAAGGCCAGCAGCAGGCTGACGGCGCGGCTCGAATCACGGCGGAAAAAAGCGGCGATAATCCCGCCTAGGCCAGTTCCGCCCACGCCGGCTATCGCCGTTATTACAACTATCCAGCCTATAACGCCCATGTGCATACACCTTCCCACATCTTTTCCGGGAAATATGATATACTCATGCGCGGCTCAGGTCAAGAAAATATTTAATTCAGACTTTGCTCGAGCTCTTTTGCGTCTGAAACCAAGACGCTCGCCCCGCTCTCGTGCAGCTGTTCCGGGGTGCGGAAGCCCCAGGTGACGGAGATGCAGTCCACACCGGCGTTGGCGGCAGTCTCTATGTCCACCTCGCTGTCGCCAATGTAGACGGTGTCCTCGCGCTTTGAGCCCAGCATGCGCATGACCTCGAGAACGGAGTCCGGCGCGGGCTTGCGGCGTATGCCTTCGCGGTCGCCGACCACAGCCTCGACAAGGCCGGAAAACCAGCGCTCGCCGAGAACCTGCGCGGCGCTGTCGGGCTTGTTGGAGACTATGGCGCAGTGTACGCCGGAGGCCTTCAGACGCCCCAGGAGCTCTATGATGCCCGGATATGGCGCAGTCTTTTCGGACGAGTGCGCACGGTAGTATTCCAGGTAGTCGTCAAAGACCGCCTGGTAGTTCGGGTCGTCGTAGCCGCCGGGGACGCAGTGTGAAATCAGGTACCTGGAGCCGTAGCCCAGGCTCGCACGCATGTGCTCCCGCGAGACGAGGGGGTAGCCGAAGTCGGCGAGGGCGTGGTTGACGCCGTCGGTGAGGTCGTCGAGCGTGTCAAGCAGCGTACCGTCAAGGTCGAAAATAACAGTGTCGTATCTCATGAGCAGAGCATAACGCATTTTTAAAATAATGTCAATGACGTTCTTGACATTTGTCCACGGGTGTGCTATCATATACAAGCTTTAATCAGTAGGCATGCGGAAGTACCCAAGAGGCCGAAGGGGCTCCCCTGCTAAGGGAGTAGCTGGTCTGAAGCCAGGCGAGGGTTCAAATCCCTCCTTCCGCGCCACGTCGCTGCGGACGACATATCGTTCGCAGCGACTTTTTGCAAAAGTCACTTCTCACTCATTCTGTCGCAGCTCCTTTCAGCTTCAAAACCCATGGTTTTGAAGCTGATTTTTGCTTTTTGGCAAGCGTCACATCGCTTGCCCTGACTTTTATTCATTCTGAAAAAAGTCAGGTCGCGCTCGTTCTGCTGCCCTTCCTTCCAAAATTGAACCCGCTGCGCTGGGCTTCAATTTTGTTTCAAATTCTCTTTTATACGTTCAAACGCTGTAAGAATGCGTTTTTTATCTTTCGATTAAAAAACACGCCTCGCGTCGTTACCTTGCTTCTCCTTTCAGGACCGAAACCAGAGGTTTCAGTCCTGTTTTTTGAGTTCTGCTGCTCATCCTTCCAAAATTGAACCCGCTGCGCTGGGCTTCAATTTTGCTTTGCTTGCTGGTAATAACACTCGCGCGAAAAAGCCGTAGGCGAAAGCCTGCGGCTTTTTTCTTTACAATATAATAAATATCAGCAGCCCCGGGCGAAAAACCGTCCGGGGCTGCGTTTTTATTTACATATCAGGTGAGGGCCTTGCCGGTCTCGGTGTCAAAGATGTGCAGCACATTGCCGCCGAAGGTGAAGTTCACCTCGTCGCCGTAGTGGAAGCCGGCGGTGTGTGCGGCGGGCAGGTCGACGGTTGAGATAACCATGACGATGTCCTTGCCCTGGGCATTGGTGTGCAGGTGGATGGACGAGCCCATCATCTCGGAGACGTCCACCTTGGCCTTTATGGAGTGCTCGGTGCCGGGGGCGCAGAGCATGATGTGCTCGGGGCGCACGCCCAAGGTGACGGCGCCGGACTGCGCATTGTGCTCGAGCAGGGCCTTCTGCTTATCCTCGCTGGGCTCAAACACGCTGCCGCAGGCGGTGACAGTGAACTTGTCGCCGTCGCGGGTCAGCACGGCGTCGAAGAAGTTCATCTGCGGAGTGCCTATGAAACCGGCGACGAAGAGGTTCGCCGGGTGGTTAAAGACCTCCTGAGGCGTGCCTATCTGCTGCACGAAGCCGTCCTTCATGATGACAATACGGTCGCCGAGGGTCATGGCCTCGGTCTGGTCATGGGTGACGTAGATGAAGGTGGTGTTGATGCGCTGGCGGAGCTTGATTATCTCGGCGCGCATCTGGTTGCGGAGCTTGGCGTCCAGGTTGGAGAGCGGCTCGTCCATCAGGAACACCTTAGGCTCACGGACTATGGCGCGGCCTATGGCGACACGCTGACGCTGGCCGCCGGAGAGCGCCTTCGGCTTGCGCTCGAGGTACTGCGTGATGTCGAGTATCTCTGCGGCCTCGCGCACTTTTTTATCTATAGTGTCCTTGTCAACATGCCTCAGCTTGAGCGAGAAGGCCATGTTGTTGTATACGGTCATATGGGGGTAGAGAGCGTAGTTCTGGAAAACCATCGCTATGTCGCGGTCCTTCGGGGCGACGTCGTTCACGACCTTGCCGTCGATGATGACCTCGCCTTCGCTGATCTCCTCAAGGCCGGCTATCATGCGCAGGGTGGTGGACTTGCCGCAGCCGGAGGGGCCGACGAGCACGATGAACTCCTTGTCAGCGATGTCGATGTTGAAATCGTGCACCGCAATGACGCCGCGCTCCGTCACCTGGAGGTTTACCTTGTTCTCCTCGGCAGCAGCGTCTTCTTTCTTGGCCTTTTTCTTCTTGCTGCCTGGAGCGTTGGGGTAGATTTTCATTACATTTTTGAGGACAACCTCTGCCATAAGTTCGCTGTGACGCCTCTGCCTCCGCAATGGGGCGCCTCGCCGGCATCCGCTTGGGATGCGCAGCATTACGCCAGGTCTCCACACTGACGCACCGCCAGCCGCGGTATTTCCTCCTTTACTTATGTACGCCGCGGCATAAAAATGGAGTGCCGCGACGCCATGGACTATCCTATATTTTATCAGATGGTCCGTTATGTGTAAACCGTAGAGATTGAACAGAAATGCGTCCTCAGACACAGCACTATGCACAAAATTTGCGTGTACGAAAAATCCCCCGCCGTTTTCGGCGGGGGATTGAAGTTTAATTGGCGCTGGGGATTAATACATGCCGCCCATATCGCCGCCCGCGGGGGCAGCCGGGGCAGCCTTCTCGGGGATATCAGCAACGAGGCTCTCGGTGGTCAGGACCATCGCGGAGACGCTCGCGGCGTTCTCGAGGGCGCTGCGGCAGACCTTGGTCGGGTCGACGATACCCATGGCAATCATGTCGCCGTAGGTCTCGTTTGCGGCGTCGTAACCGAAGTTGGCGTTGGCTTCGCTCTCAACCTTGTCGAGGACGACGGCGCCTTCGACACCGGCGTTGAAGGCAATCTGGCCGATGGGGGCGAGCAGGGCCTTGGCCACTATCTGGGCGCCGGTCTTTTCGTCGCCGCTCAGGGTGTCGGAGAGCTTGGAAGCGGCCTTGCTGGCGCGGACGTAAGCGGTGCCGCCGCCGGCCACGATGCCTTCCTCAACAGCGGCGCGGGTGGCGTTCAGGGCATCCTCGATGCGGAGCTTCTTCTCCTTCATCTCGGTTTCGGTAGCGGCGCCGACTTTGATGACGGCAACGCCGCCGGACAGCTTGGCCAGACGCTCCTGGAGCTTCTCCTTGTCGTAATCGCTGGTGGTGACGGCAATCTGGTTGTTAATCTGGGCGATGCGGTCCTTGATATCGGCAGAGGAACCGGCGCCGTCGACAATGATGGTGTTCTCCTTGGTCACCTTGACCTGGCGGGCACGGCCGAGCAGAGCGACGGAGGCGTCCTTGAGCTCCATGCCGAGGTCGGAGCTGATGACCTGGCCGCCGGTGAGGATGGCGATATCCTGCAGCATTTCCTTGCGGCGGTCGCCGAAGCCGGGGGCCTTGACGCAGACGCAGGTGAAGGTGCCGCGCAGCTTGTTGAGGATGATGGTGGCAAGGGCCTCGCCCTCGACGTCCTCGGCGATGATGAGCAGCTTCTTGCCGGCCTGCACTATCTGCTCGAGCAGGGGCAGGATCTCCTGGATGTTGCTTATCTTCTTATCGGTGATGAGGATGTAGGCGTCGTCCAGGACGGCCTCCATCTTCTCATTGTCGGTGACCATGTACGGGGTGATGTAGCCGCGGTCGAACTGCATGCCCTCGACGACCTCGCTGTAGGTCTCGGCGGTCTTGCTCTCCTCGACGGTGATGACGCCGTTCTGGCTGACCTTCTCCATGGCGTCGGCAATCAGCTTGCCGATGACTTCGTCGCCGCTGGAAATGGTGCCGACGCGGGCGATGTCCTGGCTGCCGGAGACGGGCTGGCTGTTGGCGCGTATCTCGGCCACGGCGGCCTCGGCGGCCTTCTGGATGCCGCGGCGCATGACCATCGGGTTGGCGCCGGCGGCGAGGTTCTTCAGGCCCTCGTGAATCATGGCCTGGGCCAGGATGGTGGCGCTGGTGGTGCCGTCGCCGGCGACGTCGTTGGTCTTGGTGGAGACTTCACGGATGAGCTGGGCGCCCATGTTCTCATAGGGATCCTCTAGCTCAATCTCCTTGGCGATGGTCACGCCGTCGTTGGTGATCAGGGGAGCGCCGAACTTCTTGCCCAGCACTACGTTGCGGCCCTTGGGGCCGAGGGTTATCTTGACGGTGTCTGCGAGCTGGTTTACGCCGCGCTCGAGGGCCCTGCGGGCCTCTTCACCATATATTATCTGCTTAGCCATAACTTAAATCTTCCTCCTATATGATAAACGCAAAATTACTCGACGATGGCGAGGATGTCGCTCTGACGCACGATGGTCAGCTCTTCCTCGTCGACCTTTACCTTGGTGCCGGAGTACTTGCCGACCAGCACGGTCTCGCCGGCCTTGACGGTCATAACGACCTCGTTGCCGTCAACCACGCCGCCGGGGCCGACTTCTACGACCTCGTAGAGCTCGGGCTTCTCCTGCGCCGTGGAGGCGAGGTAAATGCCGCTCTTGGTCTTTTCTTCGGCTTCCTTCTGCTTGAGTACGACACGGTCAGCCAAAGGCTTCAGTTTCATGTATATTACCTCCTAAGTTTTATATACGGAATAAAACAGTTTGAGCGTGTTAGCACTCTTTGCACCTGAGTGCTAACACGCTTATAAATGTACCACAATTCTGCAAATTGTCAAGGGGGTTATATAAAATAAATCTTGAAACTTTTTGTGAACAAGGGGCAAAACGTCCGGCAGCGGGGAAGGGAAGGCACAAAAGCACCCTGTATGAGTACACATACAGGGCGCTTTGTGGGATTTTACGACCGTTTTTCACGGAAAAACTTCATGTCCTTTGGCACGATGAAGTTAACTCCGCCGGGGATGAGGTCGAAAACTGCGGTAGTCGAGTGCTCCGCCTCACCGTCGATATTTATCACTTCCGTGTTGCGGCACTTGACCTCGAGGTGGGTGGTGCGCACGCAGGTTATGTACTGCGGGTAGTGCTTGTAGTGGCCCTTGGCATAGCTCATGATTACGCCCAGCAGCTTCGCGCGGTTGACGCCGGAGGCGATGAGCACGTCCATGACGCCGTCGTCGGGCCGTGCGTCGTTCGTGGGGTTGAATCCGCCGCCGTAGTAGCGCCCGTTGCAGACGCAGACCAGGTTGAGTTCCGGCCCGCAGGTGAGCCCCTCGGTGACGGCTGTCATGGCCTGCTTGACGCCCTTCACATAGTTGACGGCGAGGCTGACGACGTAGCCCGCAGCGCCGCCGACGACGGGCAGGCCGCTGTACTTGTGCACATCGGTGCCGACTCGCGCGTCGATGCCGAGGGAGCAGATGTTGATGGCGTAGCGGTCGTTGCACTTTATGACGTCGAGCGGCCGGACCTCGCCGGTCATGAGCTCGGTCAAATCGTAGAAGCGGGACTTCTCGTTCTCGAACATGCGGATGAAGTCGTTGCCGGTGCCGCAGGGGAAGTGGGTCACCGCCGTATTCGCCAGCCCGGCCGCGCCGTTGACGCACTCGTTGAGCGTGCCGTCGCCGCCGCAGGCGTAGACGCGCAGCTCACGGCAGGCCGCGGCGGCGGAGCGTATCCTGCCCACGGCGTCCATCGGCGCGCTGGTGACGTATATCTCGAATTCGTCGCGCGCGCGCATGCTCGTGGGCAGGCGGTTCATCGCCTCGTGGATGAGCCGGAGCTTGTCCTCGGGCTTCTGCGTCCCCGCGACGGGATTAACTATAAACAGGTGTTTCATCTCATCCTACCTTACTTGTTTCTCTCACTGAACATGTAAAGGCTGCACTTTATCATGCCGTTGTACAGCTTGCGGCGCTTCCCGGCGCGGCAGCCTATGAGCCCCTCGGCGTTCTCGTCGCTGGTGAGCAGGCTCAGCCGCCAGCTGCCCTCGTTCCGCCAGGCCTCGCCGAAACTGCGCAGCAGCTCCTCGGCGGAGCGCCTCTCCATCAGGCGCTCGCCGTAGGGAGGGTTCGTGACGATGGCGCCGCTGTCCGTGTGCCGCTCAAACCTGCGCGCGTCCGCGACAGAGAAGCGTATCAGCCCCTCGACGCCCGCACGTCGCGCGTTTTCGCGGGCGAGCTTCACGGCGGCGGGGTCGATGTCGGAGGCATATATGCGGTACTCGCCGTTGAACTCGCGCGCACGGGCGCTCTCGCGCTCGTCGGACCAGACGCGGGAGGGAATCTCGCCCCAGCCCTCGGCGGCGAAGCGGCGGTTCAGGCCGGGCGCGCGGCCCTTTGCGGCGAGGGCTGCCTCTATGGCAATCGTGCCGCTGCCGCAGAAGGGATCTGCAAACTCGCCCCGGCCGCGGTAGCCGGATATGTCGACGATGGCGGCGGCGAGCGTCTCGCGCAGCGGCGCGGCGTTGTGGGCCGGGCGGTAGCCGCGCTTGTGCAGCGCCGTGCCCGAGGTGTCGAGAAAGACGCGGCACACGTTCTTTAGCAGCGTGAAGCGCAGCTTGTACTCCTTACCGGTCTCCGGCATGCGCACGAGGGCGTAGCGCTCGCCCAGGCGCACGGCGGCGGCCTTCTTTATTATGCGCTGGCAGTCCGGCACGGAGTGCAGCTCGCTGTCAAGGCTCCAGCCCTCGACGGGGAAGGCGGCGTCGCGCGGCATCCAGTCCTCGAGCGGCAGCGCCCTTACGCCATCGAAGAGCTCGTCAAAGCTGCGCGCGGGGAATTCGCCCAGCAGCAATAAAATGCGCTCGGCAAAGCGCGAGCGTATATTCGCCCGGGCCAGGCCCGCGGCGTCGGTGCGGAAGAGCACGCGCCCGTTCTCGGGCGAGACATCCTCCATGCCCATGTGGCGCAGCTCGTTGCCGAGCGGCCCTTCCAGACCGAAAAGGCAGCTTGCGCACAGCTCCAAACGCCCGGAAGGCGCCGCTGAGACCATAGCCTATCCCTCCATAAACGCGTTTCTCAATGCCTGCGGCGGGCGCAGGCGCGTCCTGTCCGGGACGAAAAACACTGTTTTCTTAGTAGTTACTATAGAATACTATATTTTTTACCCGTTGTAAACCAACTCTTTCGAGTGCGCAATAGCTGGGGCGAGTTTACAGCTAATTAGATAAATTTGCAGCATATGACAGGGGCTAAATTTTGCTATTTCGTAGAATTTGACGAAAAAGTATTGATTATTTCCCGACTATCTATTATATTATGCTATGTTCACGAATTGTTCACGAATAGCCGCGCCACCGCGACAGCTGATTGGTCTTTAACAAAAAGGGGCCCCTATTTCCGTACAAACCCATTTGAGCACATAGAGCGGAGATAGCTGTTGGCGGCGCGGTTTCTTTGTCGAGTTGAATATCAGGCTCCGGGCCGAGGGACCCGGACGCTTAACGCGGGCTGATCTATGGCGGCTTGCGCGGCGTTGCCTGTATTTCATATCCGTCCATACCGTAAGAGAGGAACAAAACTAAAAGGAGTGTGAGTTTATGGTAACTTTCATCATCGGTTTGGTTATCCTTATCGTCGGCGGCGCGCTCTACAGCAAGCTGTGCGCGCACGTCTTCGGGCCTGACGATCGCCAGACCCCCGCGTATACCAAGGGCGACGGCGTCGACTACGTTCCCATGCGCGGCTGGAAGAACAGCCTCATAAACCTTCTGAACATCGCGGGCACCGGCCCCATCCTCGGCCCCATCCAGGGCATCCTGTTTGGGCCCATTGCCTTCATCACCATCCCCATCGGCAACGTGATAGGCGGCGCCATGCACGACTACTTCAGCGGCATGATCTGCCTGCGTGACGGCGGCAGCCAGATGCCGGACATGGTCAAGAAGTACTCCAACAAGGGTGTGTACACCGTGTACAACATCTTCCTGTGCGTGCTTCTGCTCCTCGTCGGCGCGGTGTTCGTCTACACCCCGGGCGACATAGCCGCCACTCAGGTCTTTGGCCGTACCGGCGCTGTTGACGACTGGGCCACCTGGGTTATCTACGGTGTCATCTTCCTGTACTACCTGATAGCCACCGTGTTCCCGATAGACGCCATCATCGGCCGTATCTACCCCGTATTCGGCGCCATCCTGCTGTTCTCCGCAGTCGGCGTGTTCATAGGCATCTTCGTGAAGGCCTATCCGCTGATAGAGCTCTGGGAGCCCTGGACCAGCGAATTCTTTGACTACGGCGCCTACTTTGGCTCCAGCCCCTTCGCCGACGGCGGCACCGGCCAGGTGGCCGGCTCGATTGCCGAGTACACCGCTGTGGGCGGCCACTTCCTGCCCGTCTTCTTCGTCACGGTCGCCTGCGGCATCCTGTCTGGCTTCCACTCCACCCAGACCGCTATTATCACCCGTACCATGAAGAGCGAGCGTCAGGGCTCCTACACCTTCTACTGGATGATGATCCTCGAGGGCTTCATCGCCATGGTTTGGGCCGCGGGCGCTATGGGCGTGTACAACAAGGGCATCCAGCCGGTCATCGCCGGCCAGGCCACTCAGGCCATTGGCGTCGTCTGCAAGGACATCCTTGGCGACGTCGGCGGCATCATAGCCATCGTGGGTGTTATCGTCCTGCCTGTCACGTCCGGCGACACGGCTCTCCGTGCGCTGCGCCTGACACTGGCCGATACCTTCCACATTAAGCAGCAGACCAACGGCAAGCGCCTGATGCTGGCTGTCCCGATGTTCATTCTCGTCGCGGCCATCATTGTCTGGGCTAAGATCGACTCCAACGGCTTCAACATCCTGTGGCGTTACTTCGCCTGGAGCAACCAGACCATCAGCCTGTTCGCCTTCCTCGGCATCACCGTCTGGATGTTCGAGAACGGCAAGGGCAAGTGGTGCTGGATCCCGCTCATCCCGGGCTGCTTCTACGCCTTCATCTGCTCGACCTTCATCTCCAACGCCGCTATCGGCTTCAACCTGCCCTGGAACGTCGCCTACATCGTCGGCGTTGTGTTCGCCATCGCTTACGTTGTCGTCCTCGTGGCTTACGGCAGCAAGCGCGGCAAGAAGGTCCTCAGCGCTCATTGAGCTTGATGCGTAGAGATACGTCTCCGGACTGCGGCCCATAGAACGCGGCCCGGAAAAATAAGAAGAGGCCCCCTCGGGGGCCTCTTTTTTGCTGCGCGGACGCAGGCTTTTGCAGACAGCAGCCGGGCGCCTGCGCCGGCCGTGACTGCGAGAGCGCTGCTTCAGCGGCTGCAAGTTGACGCTTCGCGAAAGACAAAAGCGCCGTGGACGCAAGTCCACGGCGCTTCTGGCAGGGGAAGAAGGTTTCGAACCCTCGGCCTACGGTTTTGGAGACCGTCGCTCTGCCAACTGAGCTATTCCCCTAAGTCAGCTTGTGTATTATACGATATTCGCCGGTACTTGTCAAGCCTGATTTTACCGCAGGGGCGCATTATGCGCCCCTCAGTACGGCGAGGACGAGCTCGGGCCGGTTGTTGAAGCGCAGCGGGATGAGGCTGTTGCCCAGCCCGCGCGAAACTATCATCTGCGTATCTCCGACTTCGTACAGTCCGGAGGTGTAGTCGGGGAAGAAGCCCTGCCCGGGCGCGTACAGCGCGCCTATCAGCGGCAGGCGCACCTGACCGCCGTGCGCGTGGCCCGACAGCACCAGAGCGGGGCCGTACCAGGCGTATGTGGCGATGAGGTCGGGACGGTGGGCCAGCAGCACCGTGAACACCTCCGGCTCCGGCAGCTGCGCGAGCTCCTGCCCAGCGCGCTCCAGCGCGTCTCCGCCGGTGCGGACGAAGGCCGGGTCGTCTATACCGGCGAGCATTATCCGCTCCGCGTCCCGCTCAATATATGCGGCCTCGTTGCGCAGAAGCACGGCCCCGGCCTCGCTCAGGCGCGGAGCGATGGAGTTAAAGTCCAGCCGTGACTCGTGGTTGCCCGTGACGTAGTACACCGGCGCAATTCCGCGCGCACCCTCTATAAAACGCACCGCCGCGTCCACGTCGGTGTGGCGCGAGTCTATGAGGTCGCCTGTCACGACGATTATGTCCGGCTCGGCCTCGCGCAGCAGGGAGAAGAGCTTCGCGTTGCCCTCGCCGAACTCGGTGTTGTGCAGATCCGACACCTGCGCTATGCGGAAGCCCTCAAACTCCTCGGGCAAGCCCTCGGAGCGCACTTCTATCACGCTTGTGACCAGGGCCTTGTTGGCCCAGAATATCCATATGAGCAGCGCTATAAGCATTACTGCAACTATTATAAGTATTGTCACGCGACGTTTCACCGCCTCACCTCCGTAGACTGCCGCAAATGCCGCCGTACTCCGGCGGAAAGGGCGTCCGCGAAATTTTCATTATTATACCATGGCGCAAGCGCAAGGCGTTTGCCCGCCGCATGTGCGGACATATTATACCACATCGCGCGGGAAGGATAAAGCCCGGGCGTCAGCCCTTCTTCGGGCGGCGGCGCTGCTCCAGCTCGCTGCGCACTTCGGCGAGATAGTCGCCCAGCTCGCGCGAGGATTTGAAGGGCTGGAAGAAGTGGCTGCGCTCGTGACGACGGTCGCGGTCGGCGCGGATTTGCGCCTTGAGGCGTTCGTAGCGCACGACGACGTCGTTCTCCTCGGCGTATTTCTTGAGCTTGGCGACCAGCTGCGTGGAGTGCACGACGTCGATTATAAACACGCCGTAGAAGAAGCCGATGACGAAGGAGAAGGCAAGGTTGCGCGACAGCCAGGCGATGGAATCGAGTATGTAGGGGTGTATGGCGAAGTAGTAGACCGCGACCAGCGCCGCCCAGGCCAGGGAGAACTTCGGGCAGATGATGCCCTGTATGTTGCCCCACTGGCCGCTGTAGTCCCATAGCCTGACCTTGAGCACCTTCAGGCTCAGGATACCGGCTACGTACTCTATCGCGGTCATGGCCACGGCTCCGGTTATAAACAGCAGCGCCCGCGTCCAAAAGACGCTCTCAATGACGCTGTATTTCTCCAGCGAGACGATGAGGTACATCGCGCACAGGCCCAGTCCGTAGAGCGGCACATACGGCCCCGTGCAGAAGCCGGGGTTTATCCACTTGCGCTCCGGGTTGGCCGAGGAGAAGAAACGGCGAAAAAAGAGCTCGAGCACCCAGCCGGTGATCGAGCCCATAAAAAAGAGGAATGAAAGCGTTAACAGTTGACTCATCCGTACCACCCTTTACCCGATGTTATGCCGCAGCGCGCCCCGTGCCGAGAGCAGAGCCCTCGGCGGGGTAGCTTTCTACGGGGATGGGCTCGAAGCTCATACCGGGTACTTCGCCGCTCTCGGCGTCCACATAGCAGGTGTAGCGCAGCTCGTCGGCGGTGAACTCCACGACCCAGTATCCGTCCTCAAGCGTCTCGCTGAAAGCGCTGGCCTTCTCCAGGCCGGCTTCGCGCAGGGCGCACTCACGGGCGAGCATGGAATCTATCTTGGTATTGTAAGTGTTGTTAGTCATTTTGTTTAGCTCCTTTAATGTTTTGTTGTGAGTTAAATATAACGCTCAAACATTAAAGTAACGTTAAAAGAAAAAGAAAAAATTTTAAACAAAAAGAAAATCCACCCGATCCGTCACTCGGGTGGATTCCTTTCGCGTCTTTTCCGGCGCGCCCTTGGCGCGGGGCCTCGGGTATCCCGGCAAGGGGGGGAGCCGGGGTTATCCGGGCGTCAAGCCGGACAGCATTTGAGGGGGGAGCTCCGGGGGATGGGGGATCCCCCGGAGCGGCGTCCCGACGGTGGGGGGATGTCGGGACTTATAAAAGAGAGGGGAAAAAGAGGTGTGCCGACGGCTTCCTGCCGTCTACGGTGCTTATAATACAGGGTAAAAATTAACGAGTCATTAGAATAATATGAGCAAAACATGAACTTGTGTGAAATATCTTTGAACAAACGGTGAATGACGCCCTTGACGTACCCATGTGAGGCATTTATAATGTACAAGGTTGTGCGTCGGAAAAGGGAGCGCACGGCATAACACAGTATAAAGAGAGAGGTAGAGGCATGAACAAAAAGAACATAGGTTCAGAGCCAATTTACGACGCCAGGGCGCTGGGCGCGCCCAGGATGTTTGTGCTTGGCGTCCAGCACATGTTTGCCATGTTCGGCGCGACGGTGCTGGTTCCGACGCTGACGGGCCTGTCGGTCAGCGTGACGCTGCTCTTCGCGGGCATCGGTACGCTGCTGTTCCACCTGTTGGCCAAGGGCAAGGTGCCCGCGTTTTTGGGCTCCAGCTTCGCGTTCATAGGCGGCTACGCGGCCGTGGCGCCCATGCTGCCGGACGCGGCCGGAAATCTGACGGTGCCGAACACCGAGCTGCTGCCCTACGCCTGCTTCGGCGTGGCCTGCGCGGGCCTGGTGTACCTGGTGCTCGCCGCGGCCTTCAAGGCCTTCGGCGTCAGGCGCGTCATGCGCTTCTTCCCGCCAATCGTAACCGGCCCCATAATTATTTCCATCGGCCTTTCCCTCTCTTCCAGCGCGGTGAACAACTGCCAGGCCAGCTGGCCGGTGGCCCTCGTCGCCATCGGCGTCGTCCTGGTATGCAACATCTGGGGCAAGGGCATGATCAAGATAATACCCATACTGCTCGGCGTCATCGCCAGCTACGTCGTAGGCGCGCTCGCCGGCCAGGTGGACTTCACCGCCGTGCGCGAGGCGCCCTGGATAGGCTTACCCGTGGTGTGGGACGAGACAGTGTTCGGTATCTTCGACGGGGAATTTGACGCGGCCCTGCTGCTCACCGCCGCGATTACCATAGTCCCCATCTCCCTGGCCACCGTGGTCGAGCACATCGGCGACATGTGCGCCATTTCCTCGACCTGCGAGCGCAACTACATTGAGGACCCCGGCCTGCACCGCACCCTCATGGGCGACGGCCTGGCCACCAGCCTTGCGGCGCTCTTCGGCGCTCCCGCCAACACCACCTACGGCGAGAACACCGGCGTCCTGGCGCTCAGCCGCGTCTACGACCCTCGCGTCATCCGAATAGCCGCTGTGCTGGCCATCGTCGTCAGCTTCTGCCCGAAGTTCGCTGAGCTTGTCCACGCCATGCCCACGGCGACAATAGGCGGCGTGTCCCTGGTGCTATACGGCATGATAAGCGCCGTCGGCGTGCGCAACGTGGTTGAGAACCGCGTGGACTTCACCAAGAGCCGCAACGTCATCATAGCCGCGCTCATCCTCGGCCTGGCCATCGGCATCACCTACTCCGAGGCGGGCAGCATCCACATAGCCGGCGACGTCAGCTTCTCCGGCCTTGCCACCGCCGCCATAGTCGGCATCCTGCTCAACGCAGTGCTGCCCGGCAAGGACTACGAGTTCGGCTCCGACATTCAGGGCGATACCAGCGTTGACTTCACGCTGAAATAAAAAACAGAGACGGGTCCGTCCGGCCCGTCTCTGTTTTATCTCAATCCATTTACACACTTGCCAGCTGCATGAAGGCTCTGCTGCGCGGCAGGAGCTTCATGAGGGGCAGGCCGATGATGAACATGACCCCGGCCTCCTCGACGGCGAGCTGCAGCATGCTGAGCGGAAGCGCGCTCCAGAAAGCGCCGGTGCTGTAGGAAATCACCGCGCCGACGATGGGCGCGTTCCAGAGCACCGGCATGAAGCAGACGAGGATGCAGCGCGTGAAGCTCAGCGGCTGGGTCTGGTTTTTGGCAAGCGCCGCTATGCACAGCCCGGCGCCCAGCGTGGCAAGGGAGCCGAAGACTATGTCGATGATGCCGTAGCCTCCGAACAGGTTTGCCAGCGCACAGCCTATCCAGAGACCCCACGCGCTCACCGGTACGAAGGCGGGCAGTATGCAAAGCGCCTCCGACACGCGGAACTGGGCGACGGTGAAGGATATCGGAGCCAGAAACAAGGTCAGCGCGCAGTATGCGGCGCCGACGACCGCGGCGAAGGCGAGATTTCTCGGTGTGAATTTCATGGTGAATAACCTCCCATTTTGGTTTTGACTTGGGTGGTCGGTACCGCACGGAACCGGCCAATCAGACTGCGTTTAACAGAGAAGCCTTGCGCAGCCAGGGTATAACCCTAATCAGTGCGGGGTTGGAGACCGCAGGGTTATTGAGTTTTATGGCGGGACAGATAAACGCCGTCCCTGTTTTGGCGCGGCTGCTACCGCGCCTTGGAGTACAGGCAGCCGCAGTAGTCCTGACGGTACAGTCCGTACTCATTCGAGAGCTCTATGCTGCGTTTGTAACCGTTGCGCTTTTTGAAGTCGCCGGGCAACCACTTTACGCCGTACTTGGCGCAGATTTCGTACCCGAGCGCGTTTATGCGCTGCGCGTCCTTGTGCGGCGACACGCTGAGCGTGGTGCAGCAGTATTCGCACTCAAGCCGGGCCGCTTCGCGCGCGGCGAAGTCAAGCCGGAGCCGGAAGCACTCGGTGCACCTGGCGCCGCCCTCGGGCTCGCTCTCAAGCCCGGCGACGGCTGCGTTGTAGGCCTCGCCGTCGTAGCCGCATTCGGCCAGAGTGACGCCTGGAATGTGCTCAAGTACCAGCTTCTGGTTTTCCAGCCGCTTGTCGTACTCGCTGCGCGGCTGGATGTTGGGGTTGTAGTAGCTCAGATACACCTCAAAATACTGCGTCAGGTATTCAAGCACATAGCTGGAGCAGGGGCCGCAGCAGGAGTGCAGCAGCAGCGTGGGCCGGCCCTCCAGGCGGGAAACTATCTTGTCGAGTTCAAGCTGATAATTAACTTTGTTCACTTGACTTATCCCCGCTTTACCCGTAAAATAGTGCTGATATCGGAGGTAAACGCCATGAAAGACAACCGAACCAGCAAAATTGACTACTACCTCGGCATAGCCGACGCCGTTCTCGGGCGCTCAACCTGCATGCGCCGCATGTACGGCGCAATCATCGTGCGCAACGACGAGATAATCTCGACGGGCTACAACGGCGCGCCTCGCGGCAGGAAGAACTGCTCCGAGCTGGGTTACTGCACGCGAGAGGATTTGGGCATCCCGTCCGGGGAGCGCTACGAGCTGTGCCGCAGCGTCCACGCCGAGGCGAACGCCATTATCTCCGCCGCGCGCCGCGACATGCTCGGCGGCACGCTCTATCTTGTGGGCCGCGACGCCAAGAGCGGCGAGCTTCTGCACGACACGATGCCCTGCTCGATGTGCAAGCGCCTCATCATCAACGCGGGCATAACCCAGGTTGTCGTGCGCACCGGCCCGGACGCATACAACGTCATCCACGTCCGCGACTGGGTCACGAACGACGAGAGCGTGCCCAAGATACCGCAGCCGTAATCAATTCAGCGGCGGGAAGAGCCGCGTGTACGGCATTTATTCCGGCAGCGGCCTCGAGGACTGCGTCCGCGGGCTGCTGTCCCAGAGTTGACGGACTATCATCTTAAAAAGGGCTCCCCCGCGGGGGGAGCCCTTTTACGCTTTTACTTTGCTTCCCGCTCAGTCGGTGACGTAGGGGAGCAGGGCGATCTGACGGGCGCGCTTGATGGCCTCGGTCAGCTCGCGCTGATGCATGGCGCAGGTGCCGGTAGTGCGGCGGGGAAGGATCTTGCTGCGCTCGCTCATGAACTTGCGGAGCTTGGCGGAATCCTTGTAGTCGATGTATGCGACCTTATCGACGCAGAACTGGCATACCTTTTTGCGCTTGCGACCCTTATTCTTGTTATCGAAAGCCAAAGGTAGTACCTCCTTATAAGTTTAGTAACGCTGGGTTAATACGCATCTCACAGGCGTCACCGTAAGGTGAACGTGCGGCGGATACGCAGCAGATGGCGTGCGGGCTCACTGCGGAGCCGCCTGCCTTTAGAACGGCAGCTCGCCGTCGCCGTCGTCGAGCTCGGAGAAGGCCGAGCCGCCGGAGGGGGCGTCGTTGCCGCGGGAGGAGTTGCGGGACGAGTAGCCGGAATTTCCGCCGTAACCGCCGCCGTAATTGCTGTTTCCTCCGCCGTAGCCGTTGTCGCGGCTGTTGTTATAGCCGTTATCGCGGCCGGAGTAGCTGTTGTTCCCGCCGTAACTGTTGTCGCGGCCGCCGTAATTGTCACGGCTGTCGCCGTCACGGCGCGCGCTCTCGCCAAAGTATACATTGTCGGCGACGACCTCGGCGCTGGTGCGCTTGTTGCCGTCCTTGTCCGTCCAGTCGCGCATCTGAAGGCGTCCGGAGACGACCATCATGCTGCCCTTGTGGAAATACTTGCTGACGAATTCTGCGGTCTGACGCCAGGCGACGATGTCTATGAAGTCGGTCTGACGGTCCTCGCCGCGGCCGAAGTCGCGGTCAACGGCAATGCGCATGCTTGCGACGGGTATCTGAGACTGCGTGTATCGCAGCTCAGGGTCCCGAGTCAGCCGTCCCATGAGGACGATGTGGTTGAGCACTTAAACTCCTCCTTACTCGGGGCGCTTGGTGATAAGGCTGCGGATAACGCCGTCGGTTATGCCGAGGATACGGTCGAGCTCGGCCGGGAACTCCGGCGCACTGGTAAACTTGATAAGGACGTAGTAGCCCTCGCTGAGATAGTTGATTTCGTAGGCGAGCTTGCGCTTACCCATCTCCTCCATCTCATCAAGCGTGCCGTTCTGCTCGACAAGCGTCTTGAATCTTTCGACGATAGCAGCGGTGTCCTCTTCGCTGAGGTCGGGACGAATGATGTACATCACTTCGTACTTTTCGCTTGTTTTTGCCATTTGAGCACCTCCTTCTGGACTGATGGCCCGCTAATCCTGCGGGCAAGGATATTAACCCGATTCAAATCAGGCCTATCAATTATACATGATATTTGGATTTTGTCAAGCACATTTGCCTGAAAACGGCGAATAATCTCATCAAAGCGCGCGGCTCTAAATCCGCGCAAGGCAAAACGGCGGGCCGTGCGGCCCGCCGTTTTGAGACGGTTAACTCAATTGGCTCACTGCTCGGCGGGCTCGAAGGCGTCCGCGCCGTGGTGGCAGATGGGGCAGACGTAGTCGGCGGGGAGCTCCTCGCCCTCGTAGAAGTGGCCGCAGATGGTGCACAGCCAGCCCTTCTTCTTGTTGACGACGGCGGGGACGTAGTGCTCGAAGTCCTCGGGGCCGTGCTTGCAGAGCGGGCAGACAAAGTCGGCGGGCAGCTCCGCACCCTCGTAGAAGTAGCCGCAGACCTTGCAAATCCAACCCTCGACAGCGGGGGGAGCGGGCTGCTTCTTGGGCTTGATGTGCGCGTGGTAGTAGCTGTAGGTGCAGCTGGGCGCGTCAGAGAGGACGTGGGCCTCGACCACCTCGGCGATGTAGAGCATCTGGGTGCCGCAGTCGCGGGAGTCGATGACGCGCGCGCTGAGCACGGCGTTGACGTGCTGGCCGATGTAGCGCACGCCGTTCTGGGTGCGGAGCTCATCCGGCCAGTCGGCGAACTTGTCCACATCGCGGCCGGACTGGAAGCCGAAGTGCTTGAACATGTCGTAGGTGACGTCCTCGCTGAGGATGGACAGGTTGAAGATTCCGGCCTGGGCCACCATGTCGCAGGTGTGGTTGGCCTTGATGCAGCTGATGGTTATCTTCTTCGGGTCGGAGGAAGTAATCTGGCCGGCGGTGTTTATCACACAGCCGTAGTCCTTGCCGTCGACGCGGGTGGTGAGTATCTCGCAGCCGTAGCTGAACTTGTTGAAGGCGGCGTTATCGACCTCGAATATGCCGTCCATGCCGGTCTCCTGAGCGACCTTGACCTCAACCGGAGCCGGTTTCGGGGGCAGGACGTCGGCGGCAATGGCGTCGGCGAGGACGTCTATATCCGAGAGCTGCTCCTCGGTGAGGGAACTCTTGATGGTCAGGGTGTCGCCGATGAACTCGGTGCCCTTGAGCTCGCTGAGCATGCCCTTCATGAGCCCGCCGCTGGTGGGGGCCCAGGAGCCGTTCTCGATGAGCGCGACCTTGCGGTTCTGCAGGTTGTGGCTGACGAGCTCGTGCAGAAGCTGCTCCATCGTGACGAACACGCCCGCGTTGTAGGTAGTGGCGGCAAACACGATGTGGCTGTACTTGAAGGCGTCGGAGAGGATGTAGCTCGAGGGGGTGACGGAGGTGTCGTACATCTTGACCTTCACGCCGCGGTCGGAGAGCTTGGCGGCGAGGATGTTGGCGGTGTTCTCCGTGTGGCCGTAGACGCTCGCGTAGGCAATCATGACGCCCTTGACCTCGGGGGTGTAGCTGGACCACTGTCCGTACTTCTCGAGGAAGTCGCCGAAGCCGCGGCGCCAGACGAAGCTGTGCAGCGGGCAGACGTAGTTTATCTCGAGCCCGGCGGCCTTGCGCAGCACGGCCTGGACCTGCGGGCCGTACTTGCCGACTATGTTGGTGTAGTAGCGGCGGGCCTCGTCGAGATATTCGCCCATGAAGTCGCACTCGTCGGAGAAGATGCGGCCGTTGAGGGCGCCGAAGGAGCCGAAGGCGTCGGCGGAGAAGAGTATCTTGTCCGTGGTGTCGTAGGTCATCATGACCTCCGGCCAGTGCACCATCGGCGCCATGACGAAGGTGAAGCTGTGGCGTCCGGTGCTGAGGGTGTCGCCCTCCTTGACCAGATGTATGCGGTCGGAGAGGTCGGTGGGGAAGAAACGCGAGAGCATGTCGCGTATCTTTGCGTTGCAGACAATTTTGGCGTCGGGATAACGCAGGGCGATGTCCTCGATGGTCGCCGCGTGGTCGGGCTCCATGTGGGAGATTACCAGGTAGTCGAGCTTGCGGCCGCCCAGGACGTAGGCCACGTTGTCAAAGAAGTTGTGCGCCACGGCCTTGTCAACCGTGTCGAAGAGTATGGTCTTTTCGTCGAGTATGAGATAGGAGTTGTAGGAGACGCCGTCGGGCACGCCGTAGACGCCCTCGAACAGGGCGAGCCTGCGGTCATCTGCGCCGACCCATGTCATGTCGTCGGTTATACGCTTTGTGCAGTGCATTTGAAATTACCTCCTTTGCTGTGCTCAAGTTCACACACATATAATATCATCGTATGTTTTTTGTTACAACAGAAAAATTCGTTTTTGGCGAATTAATTCTCTTCCGCGGGCGCTTTTCCCTCCGCCTTGCAGAAAGCGGCAAGGCATGGTAAAATAAACGGTAAACATCTGTCTCGGCCGGGCGGGGACGCCCGGCGCCTTCACGGCGGAACGGAGGCATCAACTTCGAGCAAAGGGGCATGACCATGAGATATATACGCAGGATTGCGGCGCTCGCGCTCGTGTGCGCGCTGGCCCTGGGCCTGTCGGGCTGCGGGGAGGACGAGCGCTACGACGCACAGATATTCGCCATGGACACGGTTATGAGCCTCACCGCGTATGGAAGCAGCGGCGAGGCCGGGCTCACGGCGGCCCAGAACGTGATTAACGCCCTCGACCTCATGCTCGACCCGGAGCGAGAGGGCTCCGCAGTGTACAACATAAACCACGCCTCCGGCTCGGGCACGTCCATAACGGGGCAGATATCCGAGATGCTCTCCGTCGCGGAGACGGTGTACGAGCGCTCGGGCGGAGCGCTGGATTTGACTGTATACCCGCTTGTGAAGGCCTGGGGCTTTATCGACGGGCAGTACCGCGTGCCCAGCGAAGCGGAGATAACCAGTCTGCTGAACAACGTGGGCTTCGACAAGGTGCGCGTCACCAGTATGAGCGACACGGACACCAGCCTGCTGACTCTGCCGACCGGTACGGAGCTGTCCTTTGCCAGCGTGGCCAAGGGCTGCGCGGCCAAGTACGCCATCCAGGCCATGGCCTCCGAGGGCGTTGAGAGCGCGATAATTTCCCTGGGCGGAAACGTGCAGACACTTGGCCTGCGCCCCGACGGCTCGAACTGGAGCGTCGCCATACAGGACCCGGAGAACACCAACAGCTATGCGGGCATACTGTCCGTGGGCGAGACTGCGGTCGTTACATCCGGCGGCTACCAGCGCTACTTCGTAGCCAGCGACGGCACGACCTACCAGCACATCATCGACCCGGCAACAGGCAGCCCGGCGGAGAGCGACTTGCTCAGCGTCACCATCGTCTGCGACGACGGCACAATGGCCGACGCGCTCTCCACCGCGCTGTACATACTGGGCGAGGACGGGGCCAGGGACTACTACGAGGAGTACACGGGCTTCGAGATGGTGCTCGTCACAGACGACGGGCGCACGCTGGTATCCGGCGGACTGACAGACGCCTTTGAGCCCAACGGCGAGCGCACAGTCGAATACGTCCGCCGCTGAGCGCTCACTGCTGGTGCTCTTCGGCGCAGTTGTCCACGACGCGCATACCGGCCCGCTTCGGGTCGGCGACCTCGAATTTGCGTATGCCGGCGGAGTCGTAGAGAGCGGCTATGCGCTGCTCGGGGTCAACGGATATTTCGGACATGTTGCGGCGCTTCTTGTGCTTTGACATTGCGCAGCCTCCTTTCGTGAGTAGTTTGGCCGGATGCGGCGGGATTATTTGCCGCCGCGGCACATTTCAAAATCAGCGGGGTGAAAACATGCACGACCTGAGTACGGACATCCGTTACCTCAAGGGCATAGGCGAGGCCAGGGCAAAGGCGCTCGCCAAGCTCGGCGTGCACACCTTCGGAGACCTGCTCGAGTATTTCCCCCGCGCCTACGAGGACCGCAGCCGCGTTCTGCCCATCGCCCGCCTGAGCGAGGGTACGAGCGCCTGCGTTCACGCCATGATAACCACGGAGCCGGAGCTCAGCCGCGTGCGGCGCGGCATGGAGCTGCTGCGCTTCCGCATCTCCGACGAGTCCGGCAGCATGGTTGTGACCTACTTCAACCAGGGCTGGCTGGCAAAGAAGCTCCGCAGGGGCGACAGCTATATTTTTTACGGAAAGACGCAGCTCATGGGCCGCAGCTTCGCTTTCAACAACCCGGTTTTCGAGCCGGAGGAAGAGGCCGGGCAAGTTACGGGCCGCATCATGCCCGTCTACCGCCTGACCGCCGGGGTCAACCAGCACACGATAATGCAGGGAGTGCGCCGCGTGCTCGACTCCGGCCTCAGGCCGCCCGACTGCCTGCCGGAGCGCGTGGAGCGCGCCAACCGGCTGTGTACGGCGCGCTACGCCTACGAGAACATACACTTCCCCGAGGACGCGCACGCCCTGGGCCTGGCGCGGCAGCGCCTGGTGTTTGAGGAGCTGTTCACGCTCGTCTGTGCGATGGGCCTCGTCAGGAGCGAGGAGGCCAAGAGCTCGGGGATACAGCTTCAAGCCTGCGACTTGTCCGAGTTTACAGACACCCTGCCGTTCAAACCCACAGGCGCTCAGATGCGCGCCATAGACGACTGCGCGCGCGACATGTGCTCGGGCAAGCTTATGAACCGCCTGGTACAGGGCGACGTCGGCTCCGGCAAGACCCTGGTCGCCGCCGCGCTCGTCTGGCTCGCGGCCAGGAACGGCCTGCAAAGCGCCTTCATGGCCCCGACAGAGCTGCTCGCCGAGCAGCATTTCGCCACGCTGAGCGGATTCCTCGCGCCCTTCGGCCTGACGGTGATAAAGCTCACCGGCTCGATGAAGGCTGCGGAGAAGCGCAAGAGCCTCGCAGCGCTCGCCTCGGGTGAGGCGGCCCTGGCCGTCGGCACCCACGCGCTCATAAGCGAGGACGTGGAGTACGCCTCGCTCGGCCTCGTCATAACCGACGAGCAGCACCGCTTCGGCGTGAAGCAGCGCGCCGCGCTCTCGGCCAAGGGCCGCAGCCCGCATGTGCTGGTCATGAGCGCTACGCCAATACCGCGCACGCTGGCGCTCATAATCTACGGCGACCTGGACGTGTCCATAATCGACGAGCTGCCGCCCGGCAGGCAGAAGGTGGACACCTTCGCCGTCGCCAGCTCTTACCGGCGCCGTCTGAACGGCTTCATAGCCAAGCTGGTGGGGGAGGGCAGGCAGGTATTTGTGGTCTGCCCGGCCATAGAGTCGGACCCGGACATACCGATGGACCTCACGAGCGCCGAAGAGCACACCGAGGAGCTCCGCCGCGCCCTGCCGGAGCTGAGGATAGAGTGCATACACGGCAAGATGAAGGCCAAGCCCCGCGACGAGATAATGGCCCGCTTCGCAGCCGGTGAGATAGATGTGCTGGTCTCCACGACGGTCATCGAGGTCGGCGTGGACGTGCCGAACGCGGCGCTGATGATAGTGGAGAACGCGGAGCGTTTCGGCCTCAGCCAGCTGCACCAGCTGCGCGGCCGCGTGGGCCGAGGCCAGTACAAGAGCTACTGTGTGCTGGTCTCCGACGCGAGAAACGAGGAGGCGCGCGAGCGCCTGGCTGCGATGACGCACATACACGACGGCTTCCGCATAGCCGAGGAGGACCTGCGCCTGCGCGGCCCGGGAGACTTTTTCGGGGCGAGGCAGCACGGCCTGCCGGAGCTGCACATCGCGGACCTGGGCGCGGACATGGATTTGCTGCGCGCCGCACAGAACTCCGCGCAGGAGCTGCTCTCCTCCGACAAACACCTCACGCGGCCTGAAAACCGCCGCGCCCTGGACGCGGCCAGGCGCCTGCTCGCCGTCACCGGCGAGCACCTCAGCTGATACAAAAAGACCGACCCGAAAGGGCCGGCCTTTTTGTTATAGAAGCATGGCGTTATGTAAACTTAAGCTTGAATTATGCCGCCTTATCCATTTTGTTTTCGATAATGGCGAACTCGTGGTTTTTGAGGTACTTGCGGTTCTTGTAGACACCGACGGTGAGGAAGGGGACGACCACGACGACGATGCCGAGGTAACCGCAATAGCCGTAGCCGTATTTGATGATATTCGTCAATCCGGCCATGGAGATGGTCATGCTGACAATGATGATGAAGGCGGAGACGATGGCGCTGCGGGCGGGGGCGGACTTGATGGAGCGGAACATCGGGAGCTTCTCGAAGCGGGCGACGAAGCCGAAGATGGTGGTGACGCCGGTGGAGATGAGGCAGAGAAGCAGGCAGACGCCGTAGATGATGGTGAGAAAGTCGTAGCCCATGAAGTTGCAGACGGTGAGGGTCGGGATCGTGGTGCCGCCCTCGACGGCGGAGTACATATCGCTCCAGCAGAGGAGCATGAACACGCTGAGCACTAGCGCGACGGAGTTCATGACGAAGGAGATCCACATGGCCTTGGCGCAGCCCTGCTTGTTCTTCATCGTGGTGCCGCAGGCGGCCATGGTCGGGAGGGTCACGCACTGGAACCCGGCGTAGGTGAAGGCGTTGAGTATGGCGGTGGGGACATCACCGAAGCCGGTGGTGCGCCAGTCCTCGGCGAGCACGTCCATGATCGTGCGCTCGCTGTTGAAGATGCCGACGACGTAGATGGTGATGGCGGTGATGAGAATGGCGATGCCCATGTAGGTCGAGGCCGAGCGGACTATGCCGGCGCCGAAGATGGTGAGCACGAGCACGAGCGCGCCGACAGCGACGACGCCTATGTAGTAGTTGAGGCCGAAGTAGTCGCTCAGCGCGGTGGCCGCGCCGGATATCGCCGCCGCCACGGCCATGAGGACCATGATGTAGAAGAAGACTTCAAAGAGCAGCTCGAGCTTGTCGAAGGGGTGGTAGAGGTTTTCAAAGAGCTGCTTGTAGCTCGTGAGACCGCGGGAGTTGTACATTATCATGGCCTCGCGCATCGTCAGCGTGAGCAGCAGCATGGCCACTACGGCGGATACGACGCCCGCCCAGCCCAGACCTACATAGTAGGTGTTCGCCTGGTTGCCGGTGGCAAAGCCGCCGCCGGCGTGGGCCGAGAACAGGACGGAACCGACCGCAAACGCGGCGATGAACGGTGTCTTGGCATACTTGGTTTTCATTACTTTTTCCTCCTCATGCGGGATAGTCCGGCCGAGGGGAAAAGAAAAAGCCCTCTCATCCCAACTGCCGGCTGGCAGAAGAGACGAAAGGACACTTACCTTCCGCGGTACCACTCTTCTTCGTCCCAAAAGGACACACTCTGGGGATACAGTCATATCCCTGCTCTGTAACGGGAACACCCGTCCGCACCTACTTGACATTCAGCGCGGCCGCTGCTGCAGCCAGTTCGGCAGGTCCGCCTCTTTGTGCCTCGCACCGACCGGCACTTCTCTGAAAGGGTTCGCCCGCTTACTACTCCGCGTCATCGCGTTTACAGCTAGGATGATAACACCATGTCACTCTCTTGTCAAGAGCTAAATGCAAAAAATATTAAAGTAGTTATGTAAACTTAATCTCCAAAGCACATACCTGTCCGCGCCCGGGCATACACTCCCACGAGGGGGTGCGCTATGGGCAAGCGGCTGATAGTGAATACGGCGCTGATGACTTCGGCGAGCCTGCTGATGCGCTGCATAGCCATGGGTTTCCAGGGCTATCTCTCCGGGCGCATCGGCGCGGCCGGGATAGGCCTATACCAGCTTGTCATGAGCGTGGAGCTGCTGGCCAGCACCTTCGCCATAAGCGGCATACGCTTTGCCGTGACGCGCCTGGTGAGCGAGGAGCTGGGCATGGGCCGCGCGGGAGGGGTACACGGGGCGATGGTCCGTTCTGCGCTGTACGCGCTCATCTTCGGCTCGGCGGCGATGCTGCTGCTGATGCGCTTTGCCGAGCCGGTGGGCTTCCTGTGGATAGGCGACGCGCGCACGGTGATGAGCCTGCGCATCCTGGCCTTCGGGCTGCCCTGCCTTGCGCTCTCGAGCGTGATATCCGGTTATTTCACCGCCTGCGGGCGGATATGGAAGCCCTCGCTGGTGCATCTGATAGAGCAGTGCGCGGTGGTGGTGTTCGTGGCGCTCTTCCTGGAGCGGGCACCGGAGGGGGACATAGAGCTCAGCTGTGCGGCGGTCTGCGCGGGAGTGACGGCATCCGACATACTCTCGCTTGCGCTGATGCTCGCATTCTATCTTGGCGACCGGCGTAAATACGGCTCCAGGACGGGGGAGAGCATACGCCTGACGGGACGGATGCTGTCCGTGGCCCTGCCTCTGGCAGTGAGCGCCTACGCGCGCAGCGCGCTCTCGACACTGGAGCACCTGCTGGTGCCGCGCGGCTTCCGCAAGAGCGGACTGTCGGCGGACGCGGCTCTCGCGGGCTACGGCGTGATACAGGGCATGGCCATGCCGGTGCTCAGCTTCCCCAGCTGCCTGCTGTCCAGCCTCGCCGAGAACGTCATACCCGAGCTGACCGGAGCTCAGGTGAGGGGGGAGCGGGAAAAAATACGCCGCGAGGTGCGCTCACTGCTGACCATGAGCCTGCTCTTCGCCATAGCGGTGGCCTTCGCGCTCTTTGTGACGTCGGACTTCATCGGCAGCGCGCTCTTCGCCTCGTCAGAAGCGGGCAAGTACATACGCCTGCTCGCGCCGCTGATACCGGCGATGTATGTGGACATGGTCGTCGACGGCTGTCTGAAAGGGCTGGGCCAACAGGTCTGGAGCATGGGCATAAACATCCTGGACGCGGGCCTCGGAGTGCTGCTGGTCTACACGCTGCTGCCCATCGGCGCGCTGGACGCCTACATCGGCATCATCTACTTCAACGAGCTGCTGAACCTCGCCTTGAGCGCGGCCAGGCTGCGCCGCGCGGTAAAATAAAAACTGTCCCCCGCGGGGGACAGTTTTTTCACGCCGTGAGCGCGTCGCGGCGGCAGAATATGCGCTTGCGGTAGACGGCAAGGACCACGGGGATGGCGAAGATTACTGCGCCTATCGTGTCTATGAAGGCGTGCTGCTTCACGAGCACGGTGCTGGCCATGCACAGCACGCACAGTATGGTGATGACTGCGCGCATCCAGGGCTTGAAGAGCTTGCTGTCGAAGCAGCAGATGATGTCGCCTATGCAGCCGAGGACGTGCATGCTGGGGAATACGTTCGTCGGCGTGTCCGCGGCCCAGATGATGCTCATTATCCAGGTGCCGAGACTGTCCACCTGTACGTCCTGCGGCCTGAGGTGCTGGCCGTTAGGCACGAGCACGTCGAAGATGAGCGTGCAGCTGAGCGTAATCATCAGGTAGTACATCCAGCGCTTGAAGGCCTCGCCGTCGCGGATGAGCGTGGGTAGGCCGACGGCGGCGAAGAGCGGATACCAGATTACATAGAACACCGCGAAGCCGGGCACAAACGGGATGTAATCGTCAAGCGGCAGGTCCGTGACCCAGTAGCCGCTGGTGGGCGTGTTCTGCTCGATGATGAAGAACGCGGCGATGTAGACGGGGAAGTACAATACCAGCCAGGCATACTTGTGTGTGCGCACAAATTCAACGGCTGTCAGAAAAGCTTTGCGTATTATACCGGTCACTCCTTGGGGATGCGAAAATTGTGGCTGTATGATATAATGCATATATCAACAGCTTATCAACGGTGATGACAATGACGAAAATTATACGGGGACGCTTTGCCCCCAGCCCCAGCGGGCGGCTGCATGTGGGGAACATGGCCTCGAGCCTGCTGGCCTGGCTGGATGCCAGGAGCCTGGGCGGCGAGATGATATTCCGGCTCGAGGATCTCGACCCGGAACGCAGCTACATGGATTACGCGCGCCTCATGGCCGAGGATTTGCGCTGGCTGGGCCTCGACTGGGACGCGGGCTGGCCCGGGGACGAGGGATACTCGCAGGGCGAGCGCACGGAGTATTACCGCGAGGCCTTTGACGAGCTGGAGCGCCGCGGGCTGATATACAAGTGCTGGTGTTCCCGCGCCGAGCGCCTGGCCGCGAGCGCGCCGCATCCGGGCGAAGAGCACCCCGGCAGCTGCAAGTGCCGCTTCCTGGAGGGGGAAGAGCTGAACGCCAGGCTGCGCGGGAAACGCCCGCCCGCGTATAAGTGCGCCGTGCCGGATGAGGACGTGACCATCATAGACGGCCACTGCGGCGAACACACGCGGAACTTAGCGAGGCAGGGCGGGGATTTTATTGTCCGGCGCTCCGACGGCGTCTACGCCTATCAGCTCGCCGTGAGCGTCGACGACGCGCTCATGGGCGTTACTCGCGTTGTACGGGCCGAGGACCTGCTCTCCAGCGCGCCGAGGCAGCGCTGGCTCATCGAGACGCTCGGCTATACCGCGCCGGATTACGCCCACGCGCCGCTGCTGACCGCGCCTGACGGGCGCAAGCTGTCAAAGCGCGACGGGGACCTCAATATGGCCGAGCTGCGTAAGCTATATACGCCTGAGGAGCTGACGGGGCGCCTGGCGTATCTCTGCGGCCTAATCGACAGGATAGAGCCCGTCGCGCCGTGCGAGCTGGTGCCCCACTTCACCTGGGCCAAGGTGCCGTGCGGCGAGATAGACATCAGCGGCGTTTTTTAGACATGAGGCGCAGCCTGCTCTTTTTCTGCGGCTTTTCAATTTCCGGGACGGGCTTGGAGTGCCGTCCCGGTTTTTTCAGGCCGCGGAAGCTCGCGCAGACCTTCTCCTCAACCATGGTCACGGCCTTGAGCGCGGGCCAGGCCAGGGCGACAAAGACGATGAGCACCAGCGTGCCGCCGGTGTCTATGCCCGTGAGGGAGAAGAGGCCGGGGACGAAGATTATACACACGGCGAATGCCAGCACCAGCACGACCATCAGCGCCTTGTGCAGCAGGTTGTAGGGGATGCACATGCGGTGGACGATTATCAGGCCGACGATGCTCATGACTAGAGTGCAGACCGTACCCATTATGCCCTCGCCTATGTCGAACACGGTGCAGAAGAGCACCACGCCGAGTATGAGCAGGAAGTCCGTGATGCCGCCGGGGAAGGCCCGGTAGATGACGTTCGGCAGGAATTTGCCCTGGATGCGCGAGTTGTTCGGCTCCATTGCGAGCACGAAGCTCGGTATGCCTATCGTAATCGACGAAATGAGGCTCATCTGCGAGCTGGTGATGGGGAAGGGCAGCGTGAAAATGAGCGACACCAGCGCGAAGGTGAAGCTGAAGATGTTCTTCGTGAGGTAGAGCGCGGCCGAGCGCTCTATGTTGTTTATGACGCGCCTGCCCTCTCCGACGACGCTGGGCATGACGGCAAAGTTGTTTTCCAGCAGCACTATGTGGCTGACCTGGCTGGCGGCGTCGCTGCCGGAGGCCATGGCGATGGAGCAGTCGGCCTCTTTGAGCGCGAGCACGTCGTTGACGCCGTCGCCGGTCATGGCGACGGTGTGGCCGTGGCTCTTGAGCGCGCGGACAAATTTGCGCTTCTGGTCGGGCGTGACACGGCCGAACACTGTGTATTTCTCTATGGCCTCAGCAATGTCCTCGTCGGTTTTGAGGGTGCGGGCGTCTACATACTGCTCCGCGCCCGCTATACCGGCGCGCTTCGCCACCTCGGAGACTGCCATCGCGTTGTCGCCGGAGATGACCTTGACGGCCACGCCCTGGCTGGCGAAGTATTTGAAGGTCTCGGGCGCCTCGGCGCGTATCTTGTTCGAGAGCAGTATGAGCGCGAGCGGCATTAGCTCCGCCGTTGGCCGCTCGTCGCTGAGCGAGCCGTCGTAGAGCGCAAGCAGCAGCACGCGGCAGCCCTTGGCGCTGTAGGCGTCTATGCGGTCGGCGTACTCGCCGTAGCGATCGCCGAGCAGGACGTCGGGCGCGCCGAGCAGATAGGTTTCGTCGTCGTGGAAGCTCACGCCGCCGTACTTCTTCGCGCTGGTGAAGGGCAGGGCCTCGACGGCCTGCTGGTGGACCTCGCCGGTGAAGTATTTGCGCAGCGCGGCCATGGTGTCGTTGTCGGCGCTCATCGCGGCGACGTAGTCGGCCATGATGAGACGTATGTCGCTCTCGATGTACCTGTCGGGGCAGAGGCAGACCACGTCCTCGACGGCCATCTTGTTCTCCGTGACCGTGCCGGTCTTGTCCACGCAGAGCACGTCCACACGGGCGAGCGTCTCGATGCAGCCCATGTCGTGGACGAGCGTCTTTTTCTGCGCGAGGCGCACGACGCCGGCCACGAGGGCCATGCTTGTCAGCAGGTAGAGACCCTCGGGTATCATGCCCACGAGGGAGGCGACTGTGGCGACTACGCCGTCGGGGATGCTGCGGCCCAGCCAGGCTATCTCCTTTACGGCCATGAGCACGCCGAGCGGGATTATGATTATGCCTATGACCTGGACCAGACGGGTGAGGGAGCGCATCATTTCGCTCTGTTTGGGCGGGCGGGACTCTTTGGCCTCGATGGTCAGGCGGTTTGCGTAGCTGTCCGCGCCGACGTGGGTCAGCCGCGCGCGGCAGACGCCGGACACGACAAAGCTGCCAGAGAGGAGTTCTGAGCCGGGCTGCTTCTTTATCTCATCGGCCTCGCCGGTGATGAGAGACTCGTTCACGGAGCACTCGCCGGAGACGACCACGGCGTCGGCGTATATCTGGCTGCCCGCGCTGAACACGACGATGTCGTCGCGCACCAGCAGTTTGGTCTCAATCTGCCGCTCGCGCCCGTCGCGCACGACGGTGCCCTTGGGCTCGGTCAGCAGCGTGAGCTTGTCGAGAGTGGCCTTACTCCTGAGCTCCTGCACGATGCCGATGACTATGTTGGCGAACACGACGCCGAGGAACATGGCCTCCTGCCACTGGCCCACGACGATGACGCAGGCGGCGAGCAGGAAGAACAGCAGGTTGAAGTAAGTCAGCACGTTGGAGCGGATTATCTGCCCGACTGTCTTGCCGGGCGGCTCTATGGGACGGTTGTCCAACCCGGCCTGCGCCCTCTCCTCGGCCTGGCGCGTACTCAGCCCCTGCTCGGGCGGAGCCTCAAATACCGGCACGTTGCGCCGGATCTCTGTTTCTATTCCCTTGTCCCGCCTTATCCTTCTCATAGAGTTATTTTAACACACCCCGCGTAAAAATACAGGGAACGATTTCCCCTGTTTGTGTGGTTTTGCTCAGCTGCGCATGATTTTCTCGAGCGGGCGGCCCTTGGCGAGCTCGTCGCAGAGCTTGTCCAGGCGGCGGATGTCGCGCATCAGTGGGTCGGATATCTCCTCGATGCTGACGCCGCAGATTTTGCCCCCTATCAGCTCGCGCTTGGGGTTCATCGCCGGGGCCTGACGGAAAAAGTCGCCGTAGCTGATGCTTGAAGCGCGGGCGGCGTCTATCTCCTCGCGCGAATAGCCGGTGAGCCAGCCCGTCACGGCGCACAGCTCGTCGAGGCTCCTGCCCTTGCGCTCGACCTTGGCCTCGAGCAGGGCAAAAACCTTTGCAAAACCCATGGAATACACTTTCTCGTTGTCCACAGCCGACACCTGCCAAAAAGCGAGCTAATAATCACTCAGAGATTGTACCACATATACCCGTGGAAAGCAGTGAACAATATGTGAATTACTGAGAGAATTTGTCCGCATGAGCGCGATTGAAGAAGGGTATTGCAATTTTCCGGGCCCGGTGTTATAATACTGACGAACCCAATAGAGCAGTCTTCGGGGCAGGGTGAAATTCCCGACCGGCGGTATAGTCCGCGAACCTCGCTTGAGGCCGAATCGGTGTGATTCCGATACCGACAGTACAGTCTGGATGGAAGGAGACGCGTTATCTTTTTATTTCATTGCGCCTTTGAAAAGATTACGCCCGGAAGAAGACCTCTTCTGGGCGTATTATCATTTCGGAGGTAAGAAACATGGATGCAAGAACCACACCCACCGCAAAGAAAGTCGACACAAAGAAGCTCGCAACCCTTGCAATGCTCTCGGCTCTGGCCTTCGCGATCATGGCAGTCAGTAAGCTTTTGCCAAGCGTAGAGGGTTTCCTCGACTTCGACTTCAAGGACGTCGTTATCTGCATCGCAGGCTTTGTCTACGGACCGCTCTCCGCGCTCGCCATGATAGTCGTCGTCTGCATACTCGAGATGTTCTCACCCTTCAGCAGCAGCGGTATCATAGGCTGCATCATGAATATCGTCGCCACGGCCAGCTTCTGCTGCCCGGCCTGCTACATCTATAAGCACAACCACACGATGAAGGGCGCCGTACTCGGCCTTGTCACCGGCCTCGTGCTGCTCATCATAACCATGCTGGCGTGGAACTACTTCCTCACGCCTATTTACCGCGGCATGCCCCGCGAGGCGATCGCCGACATGCTCCTGCCGATTTTCCTGCCCTTCAACGCCGTCAAGGGCGGCCTGAACATGACTGCCACCCTCCTGCTCTACAAGCCTGTGGTCGGCGCGCTCAGGAAGGCGAAGCTCATGCCCGAGAGCACCGGTCACGCCGCGCCCGTCGAGGGCAAGAAGCACCTGGGCATGACAATTGTCATACTCTTCGTGTTCATCACCTGCGTGCTCTTCGCTCTCAGCCTGCAGGGAATCATATAAGCCGATTAACGCAGCGCAAAAGCCCGCATCGAAAGATGCGGGCCTTTTTTCATATCCTGCCGTAGGTGAAGTTGTCCGGGCTGCGGTACATATAGGTCTCGAGGGCGATGGGCTCGCCTATGTACTTCGGGTCGCGGCCGTCGGCGAGGAACTCGTCGAGAAACTTCTTGCGCCCCGTGGTGTGCGCGATGGGGATGCCGGATTTGTCCGAGGTCTCGCGCAGTATGTCGTAGCCGTGCCTGAGGTCGTCCGCGCTTGCGTAGGTGAGCAGGTTCGAGTTGTTGACGAAGCCGGTGACCTCCTGGCGGGCGAAGTCCTCCAGCTCGCCTTTGAGCTTGAGTATCTTCTCCGGCGTCTCGCAGCTCGGGCGGAACACGTTAACAATGTCGTAGACCTCGAGGCTGCCTGCGGGCAGGGCGGCGAAGTCCGTGTGGTAGCGCGCGAGCGAGAGCGCGCCCGCCTGGTCGCCGCCTACGTCGAACACGACGAGGTCCCAGTCCTGGTCGAAGGCCGAAGCCACGGCGGCGGGCATGTTGGTCTGCGTCACTCCGCTGCCGACGAAGGTGGGCGAGACGATGTTGACGCGCTTTTCGGTCAGCATGGGTATCTGGTCGGACATGCGGAAGTAGTCGTTGATGCGGTCCAAATCGACCACAAGCGTGCGCTTGCCCGCCTCCGAGGCCGAAATGGCCATGTTTATGGCCGTCTCCGTTTTGCCGGAGCAGTAGCTGCCGATGAGTATGATGACTTTTTTCATTTATTACTCTACCTCCTGAGGCAAAAGCCCCGCCTCCTCCAGATATTCCTCAAGGCAAAGGCCGTTTGCCATTATATACTCCGCAACTTCAACACCCACATAGCGGTAGTGCCAGGGCTCCCAGATGATGCCGGTCAGCTCCCCCTTGTCGGAGGGGTAGCGCTGTATGAAGCCGAATTCTGCGCAGTGCTCTATGAGCCAGGCGTACTCGGGCTGCTCGGCAAAGCCGGAGTCGAGCGCGCTGTAGTCCCCTGTGACGAAGTCGACGGAGAGGCCGAGCTCGTGCTCGCTTGTGCCGGGCGGCAGCACGACCGTGGCGCCCAGGGCCTCGGCCTCCTCGCGGCTGTAGCCCTCGAGCTGGAAGCGGTAGACGCGGTTTTCGTAGAGCTCGGCCTGTGTGGCGCGGCTGCGCCAGGCGCTGGTGATGCGTATGTCCATCCCGTCGGCGCGCGCCGCGTCCAGCATGTCCTGCAGCGCCCCGGCCGCGCGTTCGTCAAAGAGATAGCCCTCGACGGTCGTGGTTTCAACCTCGTACTGTTCAGACAGGGGATACCGGGTGCTGGCTATGGCGAGCATCCACAGCTCGTCCTCGCCGTACATGGGTATGCTGGGCGTGGGAGAGGGCGTGGGCGTGGCCGGAGGCAGCGTGGGCAGGGGAGGCGCGTCATTTTCAATGAGCGCTCCCCTGGGCGACAGCAGTTCCGGGTTTTCGCCGAGCCAGGCCAGCCCGTATGTGAGCAGGATTGCAAGCGCTATTGTGCTGATGGATTTCCAGTGTGACATGTTTCCCCTCTATGCTGCGGTGATTTGCGAGAGGACGAGCTCCAAATCTATCAGTATACTCGGAGCCGCGTCTTCGTATATGTTTATATTTTCTATGTCGTAGCAATACATTTCGCCGGTTGAGCTCTCAACTTCAAGGCGCTGGCCGGGTTCAGCCCCCTCGGCTTCGATTTCCGCGGACGTGTACTCCACAATGGAGGGCTCGCCGGTGAAGCCGAGCGCGAGCAGGATGCTCTGAAGAGCCGAGGACACATGCCCCTCAGCCTGGTTTTCGTACAGCTGTGCGTTGCGGAGTACGCTTGCGCTGTAATAGAGCTGGTATACGTCGAGCGTGTCGAGGTCGATGCGCAGACGTATCCAGTTGCTCCAGTCGCCCGTCCACTGGTGGTAGAACTCCACGAAGCGCAGCTCGTGTACCCCGTCGCTCAGCCTGTAGAAGTTGTAGCCCTGGGCGTCCTCGACGCGCACGTCGCCCTCGTCCATGACGAGGGTGTCTACTATTGTGTTGTAGATTCGCGTACAGTTTACAAGTTCCGTGCTGCCCACTTCTGAGGCGTCCAGGTCCTGAAGCGAGAGCTCACCGTCGGAATAGCGGCTGTAGAGCCTTGCGCGCTCTGAGGCCGTCATGCCCTCGCCGGGATTGGATGGCGTGGCCGGGCCCTCGCCGCCGGTGAAGAGCAGCGGCAGCAGGAGACAGACGACGAGCAGCAGGCCGGTTACGGCAAAGGGCAGGATGCGGCTCAGGGAATTACTGCTTTTCATCCGAGGCCTCCCCCTTGAGCAGCACGCGCACGGTCGTACCCTTGCCGGGCTCGCTTTCGAACTCCAGCTGGGTACCGTGCAGCTCGGCTATGCGCTGGCAGAGCGCGAGCCCGAGCCCGGCCCCGTTCTGGGCGCGGGAGCGGGACTTGTCTATCATATAGAAGGGCTCCGTTATGCGGCCCAAATCCTCCTTCTTCATACCGCGGCCGTGGTCGCGGACGTAGAAGGCGTAGCCACCGTCGACGTTCTTGCCGAAAAACTCGACGGTCTGGCCCTTGCGCGAGGCCTTCCTGGCGTTGTCTATGAGGTTTATCATGAGAGTTTTAAACAAGTCCGGCTCAATCCATACCTCGCCGGGCTCCCAGCGCATGTCCAGAGTCATGCCGTCGTTCGCGAGACTTGGTACGGTGACGGCGGCCACCTCGCGGATGAAATACGGCGCGTCGAAGCGACGGCGCTCTATGCCCTGCTTGCCGGAGACGATTATCTCCATCAGCTTGAGCGAGAGCGCCTCGAGGCGCTTGCCCTCGGAGAATATGTAGCCCGCCGCAGTGAAGCGGTTTTTCGGCGTCATTTCGCGCGAGCGGAGCATGTCCGCATAGCCGATTATCGCCGTGAGCGGCGTCTTGAGCTCGTGGGCAAAGGAGGCGATGAACTCCTCGCGGCGCTCCGCTGCATCGGTGAGGTTTGCCATCTCACCGCGGAGCTTGGCGTTTTCACGCCGCAGCTGCTCGCTCTCGTGCGTGTACGCGCGGTTCCGGCGCGCGCAGACGAGCGCAATGACGAAGCCCCCGCCCGTCGAGCAGCACAGCAGCACCAGCGCGTACAGCCCGAAGGCGAAGGAATCGCTCCTCGCGGCGATTATGCAGCCGCCGAGGCATATTATTACCGAGATAACGCCGGTGCCGGCGAGAAAAACGCCTGTGGGGAAGGCGCTGCGGCTAGATTTCAAGCCTGTATCCCACCTTATATATCGTCTTTATCTTGTCCTCCCAGTGCAGCTTCTTGCGAAGGCGCTGCACATGGAGGTCCACGGTGCGGCTGTCGCCCATGTACTCGCCGCCCCAGATGCGCTCGTATATCGTCTCGCGGAAGAGCGCGATGTTCTTGTTCTGTATGAAGAGCAGAAGCAGCTCAAACTCCTTCGCGGTGAGCTGTATCGGCCTGCTGCCGCGCATGACGGTGTGCGAGCGTGTGTCTATCGTGAGCCCGCCGGCCTCTATCTCATACTGGGTCTTGCCTGCGCGGCGGAGCACGGCCTCCACGCGGGCCAGGAGCTCCACTATCTCAAAGGGCTTTACGAGGTAGTCGTCCGCGCCCAGGCGCAGGCCCCGAACCTTGTCCTCCATGGAGCCCTTTGCGGTTATGAATATGACCGGTATGCCCATCGGCTTGATGAAGTCCAAGAGCTCATAGCCGTTGACCTTCGGCAGCATTATGTCCAGCAGCACGAGGTCATAGCTCTCGCGCTCCAGCTTGTCCGCCGCTTCCATCCCGTCGTAGGCGCATTCACAGCTGTATCCGGCTTCGGTCAGGTTCATCTCTATGAGGTCGTTGATGGACTTTTCGTCCTCCACGACCAGTATCCTGTTCATCCCAAACACCTCCGCCGGATACACTATACCACAAATGCATCAAAATTGCATCATCCGACATTATTTGCGCAAAAATTCACAGCCGCCGGCCTGAGCTTATCCTGGAGACGTCCACAAGCCCCGTCGCGTCCTCGGTCCAGCCGTCGTCGAGCAGGCTCACGGCGGCGAGGGCGGTGTCTATGCTCGTGAGCGTGGGAATGCCGCGCTTGACGGCCTGCAGGTGCAGCTCGGTGTAGTCGCCCATGGTGTCGTCGTGCAGCGCGCCGGTGTAGATGACGAGGCCTATGCCGGCCCTCTCGAGCAGCCCGCCGATATCTGTAGCACGAGTGACGGCGCCGATGTCGAAGGCATAGCAGCCGAGGGCCTTTACGGCCTCCGCCGTCTCGGGCGTGGCGAAGATGTGCCGCCCGTCGGCGTCCAGCCTGCGCACCAGAGGTTCAATCTCGCCGAGCTGGCGCGTCTCTACGCTCAGCAGCACGCCCCGGCGCTTTTCCCCGTCTGCGGAGACGAATTTGAAGCCGGCGGCGGTGAGGCCCTTGTAGAGCGCCTCTTCAAAGTTGCGGCCTATGCCGAGCACCTCGCCGGTGCTCTTCATTTCCGGGCCGAGCAGGCTGTTGGCGTTCGGGACCTTTTCAAAGCTGAACACCGGCACCTTGATGCCCACATAGCCGGGCTCGGGCGCCAGGCCGTCGGGATAGCCAATGCTCTCCAGCGTTTCGCCCATCATTACGCGCGTGGCGACATCCGCCATGTGTATGCCGCTTATCTTGCTCAAATAGGGCACGGTGCGGCTCGCGCGCGGGTTGACCTCGATGACGTAGAGCTCGTCTTTGTACACCAGATACTGTATGTTCACAAGCCCATCGGTGCCGAGCGCGAGGGCCAGGGCGCGGGAGCACTCAAGCACGCGCGCGGTCATGGCCTCGCTCAGATTGTACGGCGGGGTGACGGCGATGGAGTCGCCGGAGTGTATGCCCGCGCGCTCTATGTGCTCCATGATGCCGGGGACAAGCACGCGCTTGCCGTCGGATATGACGTCGCACTCCAGCTCCGTGCCGGGCAGATACTGGTCTATGAGCACGTTTGCGCCGTTGCCTGCGGTGATGATGACGTCCATGTAGCGGCGCACCTCGGCCTCGTCGTGGGCGATGACCATGTTCTGACCGCCTATGACGTAGCTGGGCCGGAGCAGCACGGGGTAGCCGAGCTCGCCCGCCGTGGCGATGGCCTCTTCAAGCGAGTGCACCGCCGCGCCGCGCGGGCGCTTGATGTTCAGGCTCTCGAGCAGGGCGTCGAACTTTTCCCTGTCCTCGGCCAAATCTATGCCCTCGGCGCTCGTGCCGAGTATTTTCACGCCGTGGTCCACAAGGTATTGCGCCAGGGAGATGGCCGTCTGGCCGCCGAAGGCCACAACGACGCCGACGGGCTGCTCGACCGCTATCACGCCCATGACGTCCTCGGGGCAGAGCGGCTCAAAGTAGAGCCTGGAGGCGGTGTCGTAGTCGGTTGAGACCGTCTCGGGGTTGTTGTTGATGATGACGACGTCGTAGCCCATGGCGCGCAGGGTGCTGACGCAGTGGACGCTGGAGTAGTCGAACTCTATGCCCTGGCCGATGCGTATCGGGCCGGAGCCGAGGACGACGACGGTGGGCCTGCCGCCGCGCTTTTCACGGGCGTCACAGTGCTGCCCGCCGGGTACGGAGTAGAAATAGGGCGTCTTGGCCTCAAACTCCGCCGCGCATGTGTCGACCATCTTGTAGCTGAGCGGCTCAGCCTGCGGCGGCGTTTCGCCGGATATTTTCGCTATCAGGGCCTCTGTGTAGCCGTATTCGCGGGCCAGCTTGACGTTTTCCGGAGTCAGGCCGCGGGCGAGGCTCGCCTCGAGCCGGGCCATGTTTTGCAGCTTGGTGAGGAAGAACATGTCCACACGCGTGAGCGAGTGCAGCTCCTCGAGCGAGTAGCCTGACTTGATGGCCTCGAAGAGCGTGAACACGCGGGTGTCGTCAATCTCGCGCAGGCGCTTTTGCAGCGGCTTTTTCGCCGGGACGCGGCGGTTGAGGCTCTCCTCCTTGATGCCGGCGCCGCGTATCGCCTTCATAAGCGCGGCCTCGAAAGTGGGGGCGATGGCCATGACCTCGCCGGTGGCCTTCATCTGCGGGCCGAGGGAGCGGTCCGCGCCGTAGAACTTGTCGAAGGGCCAGCGCGGGAGCTTGACCACGACGTAGTCCAGGGCGGGCTCGAAGCAGGCGTAGGTCTCGCCCGTAACCTCGTTTTTAATTTCATCGAGCGTGTAGCCGAGCGCTATCTTGGCGCTGACCTTGGCTATCGGGTAACCGGTGGCCTTGCTGGCGAGGGCGGAGGAGCGGCTCACGCGGGGGTTCACCTCGATGACCGCGTACTCGAAGCTGTCGGGGTTGAGCGCGAACTGGCAGTTGCAGCCGCCCTCTATGCCCAGCTCGCCGATAATCCTCAGCGCGGCCGAGCGCAGCATCTGGTACTCCTTGTCCGCGAGCGTGAGCGCGGGGGCGACGACGATGCTGTCGCCGGTGTGCACGCCGACGGGGTCGAAATTCTCCATCGAGCAGATGGTTATGGCGCTGCCCGCGCTGTCGCGCATGACCTCGAACTCAATCTCCTTCCAGCCGAAGATGTAGCGCTCTACCAGTATCTGATGTATGGGCGAGGCGTCGAGGCCGCGCTGCGCGACGGCGGCCATCTCCTTCTCGGAGTGGGCGACGCCGCCTCCGCTGCCGCCGAGGGTGAAGGCCGGGCGGATAATGACGGGGTAGCCGATGGAGCGGGCGGCGTTCATCGCCTGCGCGAGCGTGTTGGCGGTGCGCGAGGGGATGGTCGGCTGGTCGATGGACTTCATCGCGTCCTTGAAGAGCTGCCTGTCCTCGCTTTTGAGTATGGCGTCTATGTTCGTGCCGATGAGCCGCACGCCGCGGCTCTCAAGGAAGCCGCTCTTGTGCAGCTCCATGGCGAGATTGAGGCCGGTCTGGCCGCCCAGCCCGGCGAGCAGGCTGTCGGGCTTTTCCTTCTCGATTATGCGTTCAACCGTGCGCAGGGTCAGCGGCTCTATGTACACCGCTGTGGCCATGTCGGGGTCGGTCATGATGGTCGCCGGGTTGGAGTTTATGAGGACGGTCTCCACTCCCTCGGCCATGAGCGCGCGGCAGGCCTGGGTGCCCGCGTAGTCGAACTCGGCCGCCTGCCCGATGACGATAGGGCCGGAGCCAATGACCAGTACCTTCTTAATGCTGTTGTCCTTAGGCATCGCGCTCACCTCCGAGAGTGGCTATAAATCTGTCGAAGAGGCCCTCGCTGTCGCGAGGCCCTCCGTGCGCCTCCGGGTGGAACTGCACCGAGAAGGCGTTCAGGCCCGGATAATCCACGCCCTCGACGCTGCCGTCGTTGACGTTCACGAAGCGCAGCACGCCCGGCGTGGCGGCGAGCGAAGCCGCCTCCACTGCGTAGCCGTGGTTCTGGCTGGTGACGTAGACGCGGCCCGTCTGCAAGTCCTTCGCGGGCTGGTTCGCGCCGCGGTGGCCGAACTTCATTTTCGCTGTTTTCGCGCCCTGGGCGAGGGCCATCATCTGATGGCCCAGGCAGATGCCGAAGATGGGTATCCTGCCCATCATGGCCCTTATCTGCGCAATTTCGCAGATGTTTTCGGCCGGGTCGCCGGGGCCGTTGGAGAGCATGACGCCGTCGTGCCCGGCGGCCAGGACTGTCTCCGCGCTCGTGTCATGGGGATACACCGTGACGGCGCAGCCGCGCTTTATTAGGCAGTCGGCGATGCTCTTCTTGTAGCCGTAATCCATGAGCGCCACGGAGTGTTTGGCGCCGGGGCAGGGGAGCTGCACCGGCTCCGCAACGCTCACGCCGTCCACAACGCCGGTGACAGCGTATGCCCGCGCGCGCGCCAGAAGCTCTTCCGTGGGGGGCTCTTCCGTAACGGCGGCGTTCATGACGCCGTGCTCGCGTATCTTCTGCGTGACGGCGCGGGTGTCTATGCCGGAGATACCGACGACGCCGTTTTTCTCAAGCAGCTCGCCGACCGTCATCTCACAGCGGAAGTTGCTCGGCGCATCGCAGTATTCGCGCACGACCACGGCCGAGCAGTGTACGCGCGCGCTCTCGCAGTCGTCCGGGGCGATGCCGTAGTTGCCCAGCTGCGGGAAGGTGAAGCATATCATCTGCCCGGCGTAGCTGGGGTCTGTAAGGCTCTCGGCGGCGCCGGTCATGCCGGTGGTGAACACCAGCTCGCCCACGCGCTCTCCGCGCGCGCCGAAGCCCTCGCCTTCAAATATGGTGCCGTCGGCCAGCAGCAGGTAGGCCATAAGCTCTTCTCCTCTCGTGAAGTAAAATGCTGCGATCAGCAAATTACGAATATTTATGCGTTGCCGGTCGTCTGCGCCGGCCAGCTTCTTATGTGTAATATACGCCGATTTTGCCTATAGGTCAAGCGATTTTTGAACGCCGCGCGCAGATTTAACTAGTGCATGAGTATAAACGAATTATGAATATATTTTCCCGGCATATTCACTATACGCAGAATGTGTCGAGGTTGACAATTTGCCTTGCCTGTGCTATGTTATCTGTGTTAACTGTATTAAGTGTGTTAACACAGCTCGACAGGTTTTTCCTTAAGCCAAAATTAATGAAAAGTTGAAGGAGAATTTAAACTTTGTCGTCTATAATAATCCCCGCTATACAATAGAAGGAGGAGCGACATGGATACTATACGCATGATTAACTATGTGTTGGCGGTCATGTTCTTCATCTGCTACGCATACCAGGCCTTTTACATACTCGTACCTTTTATAATAAAGCCGAAGCCGCACAAGCCGGCAAAGCTGCACCGCTTTGCCGTGCTCATTTCTGCGAGAAATGAGCAGGCCGTCATAGGCAACCTCATTGACAGCATAAACCGCCAGACCTATCCCGGCGAGCTGGTGACGGTATTCGTTGTGGCCGACAACTGCACGGACGACACCGCGCGCATTGCCCGGGAGCACGGCGCCGTGGTGGTTGAGCGCTTCAACCTGGACGAGGTGGGCAAGGGCTACGCCCTCAACTTCCTGCTGCACAGGATAGACGCGATGTACCCGGAGAGGCCCTTCGACGCCTACATGGTGTTCGACGCGGACAATGTGCTCGAGACGGACTACATAGAGCAGATGAACCGCACCTACTCCGACGGCTACGAGGTCATCACGAGCTACCGCAACAGCAAAAATTTCGGCGACAACTGGATAAGCAGCGGCTACGCGCTCTGGTTCATGCGCGAGAGCGCCTGGCTGAACCGCCCGCGTATGCGCCTGGGCTCCAGCTGCGCCGTGTCCGGCACCGGCTTCCTCTTCTCGCAGAAGGTGCTCGACGAGTGCGGGGGCTGGAACTTCTTCCTGCTGACCGAGGACATAGAGTTCACCATAGACAACATCGTCAACGGGCGGAAGATAGGCTACTGTGCCGACGCAGTGCTCTACGACGAGCAGCCGACCAAATTCTCGCAGTCCTACAGGCAGCGCAAGCGCTGGGCGCGGGGCTATGCGCAGGTGTTTGAGAAATACGGCGTAACTATGGTAAAGCAGGTTTTCCGCGGGAGCTACGCCTCTTATGATATGTGCATGAATATACTGCCGGCGGCTATAGTGTCGATTATAGGAATCGTCGTGAACTTGGCGGGCTTTGTCGTCAGCATAGCCACAAGGCAGGATGCCTCCGTGGTCATAGGCTCGGCTCTTGGCATACTGAACAGCATGTACCTCACGGTGTTTGCCATAGGCGCGATAACGACGGTGTCCGAGTGGAAGCGCATTTATGCCCCGACCTGGAAAAAGATTGCTTTCATGTTCACCTTCCCGCTGTTCATGCTCACATACGTCCCCTGCACGGTTGCCGGTATCTGCTCCAAGAACGTGACCTGGAAGCCCATTGAGCACACCCGCGCCGCCAGCCTCGCAGATATTCGCGACAGCGCCCGGCGCACGGCCTGAAGGGGCTCCCAATACAGTTAATAGCCGAGGGCGCGCCGCAGGGCGCGCCCTTTTCACATACGTCCGGACCGCACGTCCGGATTGAAGCCGCGCTGTGCAGGCAAGAGGCAATGCCTGCCGCGGAGGCCCGGCTTGCGCATACCGTCAAACGGACGAAATTGCGGCCTTCAGGCGGAGGAAGATTAGTTAATATTTTGACGTTAATATATTGACAAAGATTTCGAAGAATGTTATATTAATAACGAACTCGGGAGGCGATCCCGGGAGCAAAACTTGAGAGCCGCCGTCGGACGCGGCCCGGAAAGGAGACCAACATGAGAACAATATTCGGCAACGGTATAAACTACGAAGTCACCGGCGAACGCGAGGAGGAGGCCGCCGCCATGCTCGACGAGGGCCTGAACGCGGTAAGCAAGCGCCGCAACGCTTATATTGACGACAACGTGGAGGTCGTCCTGAACAGCGTCCGCGAGTACGGCGTCGACGTCAGGGCAGTGCTCAGGCGCTGAGCCTCTCAAATATGGGCATAGCAGGAGCACGGGGCGGAAGCCCCGTGCTCTTTTAGTTCAATACGGCCGCGCCGATATTCAGATAGAGCGCGAAGCAGCACCACAGCAGGTACGGCCAGAGCAGCAGCCCGGCCAGGTCGTCCAGCCTGCGGAATCTGGAGAGCGTCAGAGCCACAAGGATTATGAGCAGGCCTAGCCAGACAGCCGAGGCCCAATAGAGACCGAAGCGGAAGAAAAGCACCGGCCAGAGCGCGTTTGCGGCGAGCTGTGCGCCGTAGAGCTTCAGCGCGGAGCTGCGCGCCCGCACCGGGTAGCGCAGGACGTATATCCGCCAGCTCGCCGCGCCCATCATCAGGTAGAGCAGCGTCCACACGGCCGGGAACAGCCAGCCCGGCGGCGAGAGCGGCGGCTTTTGCAAAGTGTCGAAGCTGCCCATGTCGCCCGAGAGCCAGGCCGAGAACCCGCCCGCCGCCAGCGGTATGGCCAGTGCGGCGATAAATGCCTTCCAATGTGCTTTCAAAAATATCACCCCGCTGTTAACATACGATAAACAGCGGGGTTTTATACTGTTATTGGCCCTGCTCCAGCAAAATGACGTGCTCCACGCCGTAGTAGAGGGCCAGGGCCTCGTTCTGCCAGCTGCCCGTGTCCGGGCTGATGTCTCCGGCAGGGTCGAAGCAGTTGCAGGGCGCGTGGCCGGAGACGGCCTCGACGTACACGTCCGTCTGCCCGGCGGCCTTCTGCTCCATGGCGCTCTCGTCCCTCGCCTTGACGGCGGCGCGGGTGGAGAGCAGGTCCGAGATACCTGCGCCGTAGGTGACGGCGCAGGCGAGCAGCGCTGCGGCGCATACGGCGGGGATTGCGGCGCGGGGCAGCTTCTCAGGCCGGCGTATCTCGGCAAACACGGCCAGTACGGTCACTGCGGCGAGGACGCCGGAGCAGCACCAGGCGCGCAGCGGGAAGTAGGGCGCGGCACACATGCAGTAGGCCGCTACGATGGCCGCGCAGAGCCAGACGATGCCGTTTGAGTACTTGCGCAGCCAGTACATGAAGCCCTGCCCGCGCGATTGCACGATGCTGAGGGCGAGCAATATGAGCCCCAAGGCCAGCGGCAGCCAGAGATAGCGTATGGCGTCGAGGGTGACATCCGGGATGCGGCCCAGCCAGACGCGGAGGCTGCCCAGCCCGCCCATGTTATCTGCCTTGAGCGCCTGGGCGGGGGAGAAGAAGAGCAGCGCGGCCCCGGCGATGAAGCCCGCCGCGCCGGTGAACATCCAGGCCCTGAAGGGCTTTTTCAGCAGCGCGCGGCGCACGAGCAGCAGCACGAGGGCCACGGCAGCGGCCAGGCAGGCGTTCTCGCCCGACCAGCCGGCCAGCAGCCCGAGGAAGGGCATGCCGATAATGCGCAGGAGCTTGTGCGAGCCCCCGTCGCCGTCAGAGCGGTAGGGCATCAGGAAGAGCAGCGCGAAGAGCGCCGTCCACATGTAGTTGAAGGAGCCGGTCAGCCACAGGCAGCTCTGGCCGAAGTCCGGCAGCGTCAGCCAGACCAGGGCGTAGATTGCGAGGAGACAGAGCGGCCTCATGCGCCGGAAGGTGCCGAAGGCGGCGTAGTATCCGGCAAAGCCCAGGGCCAGGAAGGCCAGGGTGTTGAAGATGTTGAAGAGCGTCCGGCTGCCCGGCATCAGGAAGAGCTGCACCAGAGTGTGGACTATGGCGCGGCCGTTCATCACTTTGTAGTGGTTGAGCTGCGAGAGATACAGCTCGTACAGGTTGGTTATCCTGTCCTTGGGCGCGCCCTCGGCATAGGTGAACATGTACGAGTAGTCGTCGGCGTAGAAGGGCGTGGCGAGGTTCAGACAAAAGAAGGCCGCGGCGGCCAGCGCAATGCCGCAGATTAGTACGGCGCGTTCACGCCTGCTCATTTGAGCCCCTTCTCCGTCTCGCGGACTATATACACGGGGCGGTGCTTGGCCTCCATGTAGGTCTTGGCGAGGTACTGGCCCAGCATGCCGATGAAGAACATCAGCAGCCCGCCGACGAGCAGTATCAGGCTGACGATGGTCGGATAGCCCGCGACGGGGTTGCCGAAGATGAGCGTCTTTATGACGGTGACCAGCAGCATGATTATCGCTATGACGCAGCAGATGACGCCCAGGATGCTCGAGAAGGCCAGGGGCTTCGTCGAGAAGGCCATCATGCCGTCTATGGAGTAGTGCAGGAGTTTGGTGAAGTTCCACTTGCTTGTACCGGCGGCGCGGTCGCGGCTGACATAGGGTATCCACTTGGTCTTGAAGCCGACCCAGGAGAAGATGCCCTTCGTGAAGCGGTTGTACTCGGGCAGGCTGAGCACGGCGTCAACCATGCCCCGGCGCATCAGCCGGTAATCGGTGGCGCCCTCGACGTACTCCGTTTCGCTCAGCGCGTTCATGAGCTTCGAGAACAGGCGGCTGCCGCCGGAGCGCATCTTCGTCTCGCCCTCGCGGTCCACGCGGCGGGCGGCGGCGCAGTCGTACTCGCCGTCCTTTATGGCGTCGTACATCTCTATCAGCATCTCGGGCGGATGCTGCAAATCCGCGTCCATGACGGCGGTGTAGTCGCCCGTGGCCATCTCCAGCCCGGCCAGCATAGCGGACTCCTTGCCGAAGTTGCGGGAAAATGAGACAAAGCGCACACGCTCGTCCCGCTTCGAGAGCTCGCGCAGCATTTCAAGCGTTCTGTCGGACGAGCCGTCGTCTACAAAGCAGTATTCAAAGTCCACATAGTCCATAAGCCCCGCTACGCGCGTGAGCTCGTCGTAGAGCTTGCCGAGGACCTCCTCCTCGTTGTAGCAAGGTACCACGACAGATATGAGTGGCATGACACACACCTCCAAGGGAATATCCGTTACATTATAGCACAGCGCCTCGTGGAGCGCAACGTCAACCGCGCCTCCAACCGGCGAATTTCGTGAACGGGCGGCGTAAAAGCGTCGAAGTATAGTTATGTAAACTGAAACCCGACGGGCTTCGACAAACGGCGACAAAAATACCTGTTGAAAACCCTGTTGATAATGTGCAAAACCCGGTGGTTTGAGGCGATACAGCGGTTAGCCTGTAGGCTGTCAAGCCTATTTTTTGAGCTTTGACGCATAACTGAGGTAACCTCTGCGGCCCGCATATCCCGGACAGGTCGCGAATAGCTTATACAAAAAGCTCGGAGGGGAACTATGAAGCGTATACTTGCTTTGCTTATGGCCTGCCTGGCCCTGGGAGTTACGGGCGCGTCTGCCTCGTCGGATGGGAACGTGGACGTGGCCGCACCGGCGGCGGTGCTGATGGAGAAAACGACGGGGCGCGTGCTCTTTGCCAAGGGGGAGAATGAGGAGCGCGCCCCGGCCTCGGTGACGAAGGTGATGACGCTGCTGCTGGCGGCGGAGGCGGTGGACTCGGGCGCGCTGGGCCTGGACGACACCGTCACCGCCTCGGCGCACGCCGCGAGCATGGGCGGCAGCCAGGTCTGGCTCGAGCAGGGGGAGCAGATGAGCGTTTCGGAGATGATAAAGTGCATCGCCGTCGTCTCTGCCAACGACTGCGCCGTGGCCCTGGCCGAGCACATCGCGGGCAGCGAGGAGGCCTTCGTGGCGCGCATGAACGAGCGCGCGAGCGAGCTCGGCCTTGCGAATACTCATTTCACCAACTGCACGGGCCTGTTCGACGACTCAGAGCACTACACCAGCGCGCTCGACCTCGCCGTTATGAGCCGCGAGCTCATAGGCCACGACTGGATAAAGGAGTACACGACTATTTGGATGGACAGCATAAGGGGAGGGGAGTTCGGCCTGTCGAACACCAACCACCTGCTGCGCTCCCTGGACGGCTGCACGGGGCTCAAGACCGGCTGGACGACGCAGGCCGGTTATTGTATCTCCGTCACGGCGGAGCGCGAGGACACCGAGTACATCGCCGTCGTCATGGGCTCCGACAGCTCCGAGAACCGCAACGCCGACGCCTCGGCGCTAATAAACTACGCCTTTGCCAACTGGGTGCTCTGCCCGGCGCTGGACAGCGCCCTGCCGCCGGTGCGCGTGGAACTCGGCACGGTGAGCTCGGTACAGCCGGGCATCGCCGGGGACGGCTACGTCCTGCTGCCTCGCTCCGACGCGGCAAACCTTTCGCGCAGCATAGATTTGCCCGAGAGCGTGAACGCCCCTGTCAGCGCCGGGGACACCCTCGGGACGCTGACGCTCTCGTCGGGCGAAAGGGAGCTCTGCCGCGTCACGCTGACCGCGCTCTCCGACGTACCGCGCCTTGGGGCGGGCGGATTGCTGTCGGATATGCTCAGATTGCTGGTCTGCCTGCCTGTGTCCTCCACTTGAGGCTGGATTTGAAGCTCTTTGAAGAGTGAATTCCCCACTTCGCGGGTGAGGCCGAGGATTTGCCACTTGTAATTTCGGGAAAATGTAGTATAATCCATCTAGGCAACGCCTTACTCTTAATAGACAAGGACTGAGGAACATGGTTAAAGTCGATCTCAGCGGCTGTCAAAAGTTCTTTGACGCTTCCGGCCCGGATTTTGCCGCCGCCGCTTCTGCGCACAGAGTGCTGACCGAAAAGACCGGCCAGGGCGCGGACTTCACCGGCTGGCTGGAGCTGCCCAGGCTCATCAAGCGCACCGAGCTCAAGGGCATAATCTCCGCCGCGAACAAGATACGCTCGCGTTCCAAGGCGCTGGTCGTAGTCGGCATCGGCGGCAGCTACCTGGGCGCCCGGGGGGCGATAGAGCTGCTGCGGCCCATACAGCGCGCCGATGAGCCGCGCGTGTACTTCGTGGGCAACGGCCTGAGCGGCGACTACCTGAGCGGCATTATAGAGCAGCTTGGCGACGACGACTTTGACGTGAACGTGATAAGCAAGTCCGGCACGACGCTTGAGCCGGCGCTGTCCTTCCGCGTGTTCCGCGCCATGCTCGAGCGCAAGTACGGCGCCTCGGCCAAGAAGCACATCTTCGCCACGACGGACGCCAACCGCGGCGTGCTGCACGACATGGCGGTGGCCGAGGGCTGGGAGCGCTTTGTCGTCCCCGACGACGTGGGCGGCCGCTACAGCGTGCTCTCCGCCGTGGGCCTGCTGCCCATGGCCGTCGCGGGCATAGACGTCACGGCAATCATAGACCACGCCATCGAATTCTTCCAGACGCTCGACCAGCGCAGCCCCGATAACCCCGCGTGGCAGTACGCAGCCGCGAGGCAGCACCTGTATTCCCACGGCTACGGCATCGAATTGCTGGCCTGCTATGAACCCAGCTTCAGGTTCATGGCCGAGTGGTGGAAGCAGCTCTACGGCGAGAGCGAGGGCAAGAACGGCATAGGTATTTTCCCGGCCAGCCTTGAGTACACTGCGGACCTGCACTCCATGGGCCAGTACGTCCAGGACGGGCCGCGCACGATGTTCGAGACCGTAGTGAGCTTCGACGCTCCGCTTGAGAAGCTCGCCGTACCCTTCCGCATGGGCGACCCGGACAAGCTCAACTACCTCGCCGGACGCGACTTCGCCGACGTCTGCGCCACTGCGCGCGAGGCCGTCAAGGCCGCGCATGTCTCCGGCGGCGTGCCGAATATCGGCGTGAGCGTGGACAGGCGCGACGAGATCGGCTATGCCGAGCTAGTGTGCTTCTTCGAGCTCGCCTGCGGCATCAGCGGCTACATGTCCGGCGTCAACCCCTTCAACCAACCCGGCGTCGAGGCCTACAAGAAGAACATGTTCAAGATGCTCGGCAAGCCCGAATAACTGCATATCCCAAAGGCCGTACCGCCGAGCGGTACGGCCTTTTCACGCTCGGTGCGCCGCTCCTCCGGATGGGCGGCGCACAAGCGGCCGGCGCCGCGCCGCGTGGGAGGGCCTCAGCCACCTGTACGAAATGCGCTCCGCAGCCGCCTCGGCTGCGCTACCGAAGCGACAGGCTGATATGCCCTTGACAACGCCGGTGGGCTTGTATATAATGTCAGGGTATCAAAAGCATTGACGGGCAGGAGTAGGCGCTTCGCGGAAGCAGAGAGAGTGGGCGGATGGTGCAAGCCCTCGTGAAGCGGCGCCGAAGGTCGGCCCTGAGCTGCGCGGCTGAAACCGGATAGACAGCGGCCGGACGGGCCGTCTGCAATCCGTAGTAGGCACGCGCCGGCTGCTCCCGTTACAGAGCCAAGAGTGCCGCGCCATGCGCGGAATTCAGGTGGTACCACGCTTACAAAAGCGCCCTGAAGCATTGTGCTTCGGGGCTTTTTTCGTTCCCGGAGCTGTCTGAAAGGAGAAGTTATGAAAGAACTGCCGAAAGTCTACGACCCGCACGAGGTCGAGAAAAAAATCTACGACTTGTGGCTGAAGGGCAACTACTTCCACGCCGAGCGCGACCCGGAGAAGAAGCCCTTCACCATAGTCATCCCGCCCCCGAACGTCACCGGCCAGCTGCACCTCGGCCACGCCTTCGACGAGACCATCCAGGATATCCTCATCCGCTACAAGCGCATGGACGGCTACAGCGCGCTCTGGCTGCCCGGATATGACCACGCGGGCATCGCCACGCAGATAAAGGTCGAGGAGAAGCTACGCAATGAGGGCAAGACCCGCTTCGACCTGGGCCGTGAGGGCTTCCTGGACGAGGTCTGGGCCTGGAAGAACAAGTTCGGCAACAGGATAGTCGAGCAGCTCAAGACCCTGGGTTCCAGCTGCGACTGGGAACGCCAGCGCTTCACGATGGACGACACCTGCGCCAAGGCTGTGCGCGAGACCTTCGTCAACATGTATGAGAAGGGCCTTATCTACAAAGGCCACCGCATCATAAATTGGTGCCCGCACTGCACCACCGCGCTCTCTGACGCCGAGGTCGAGTACGTTGAAAAGCCCGGCCACCTCTGGCATGTCCGCTACCCGCTCTCCGACGGCTCCGGTGAGCTCATCATCGCCACTACCCGCCCCGAGACCATGCTCGGCGACACCGGCGTCGCCGTCAACCCAAACGACGAGCGTTACAAGGACATCGTCGGCAAGACCTGCATCCTGCCGCTCGTGGGCCGCGAGATACCCATCGTCGCCGACGAGTACGTCGAGATGGACTTCGGCACCGGCTGCGTCAAGATGACGCCCTGCCACGACCCGAACGACTTCGAGGTCGCCCAGCGCCACGGGCTCGAGGAGATACTTATCCTCGACGAGAACGCCAAGATTATCAACGGCGGCAAGTACAACGGCATGGACCGCTACGAGTGCCGCGAGGCCATAGTCGCAGACCTGGAGCGCGAGGGCTACCTCGTCAAGGTCGAGGAGTACAGCCACAACGTCGGCACCTGCTACCGCTGCCACAACGACGTCGAGCCCATGAGCAGCGAGCAGTGGTTCGTCAAGATGGAGCCCCTGGCCAAGGAGGCCATCCGCGTCGTCGAGGACGGCGAGATAAAGTTCGTGCCCGAGCGCTTCTCCAAGACCTACCTCAACTGGATGTACAACGTCCGCGACTGGTGCATATCCCGCCAGCTCTGGTGGGGCCACCGCATCCCCGCCTGGTACTGCAAGGATTGCGGCCACATGACCGTCTCCCGCGAGGACGCCACCGAGTGCGAGTGCTGCCACAGCAAGAACATCGAGCAGGACCCCGACGTGCTGGACACCTGGTTCAGCAGCGCGCTCTGGCCCTTCTCCACCCTGGGCTGGCCGGACAAGACAGCAGACCTTGACTACTTCTACCCAACGGACGTGCTCGTGACGGGTTACGACATCATCTTCTTCTGGGTTGCCCGCATGATATTCTCCGCCTGCGAGCAGACGCACCAGATACCCTTCCACACCGTGCTCATCCACGGACTCATCCGCGACCCGCAGGGCAAAAAGATGAGCAAGTCCGCCGGCAACGGCGTCGACCCCATAGAGATGACAGAGCGCTTCGGCGCCGACGCGCTGCGCTTCAATATCATCACCGGCAACAGCCCCGGAAACGACACCCGCTTCTACGTCGAGCGCTGCGAGGCCATGCGCAACTTCGCCAACAAGCTCTGGAACGCCTCCCGCTTTGTCATGATGAACCTCCACGTCGAGGACACCGCCCTGCCTGAGACGCTCGAGCTGCCCGACAAGTGGGTACTCAGCAAGTACAACACCCTTGTTCGTGAGGTACGCGAGAACCTCGACCACTACGAGCTTGGCGTCGCCGCCCAGAAGATTTACGACTTCATCTGGGACACCTACTGCGACTGGTACATCGAGCTCACCAAGTCCCGCCTGAACGGCGCGGACGCCGCCGCCAAGGAGGGCGCGGAGCGCGTGCTGCTGTACGTCCTCACCGGCATACTCAAGCTGCTGCACCCCTTCATGCCCTTCATCACTGAGGAGATATACCAGGCCATCCCGCACGAGAGCGAGGCGCTCATCATCGCGCCGTATCCGAAGTACGACGAGAGCCTGAGCTTCCCGGCCGAAGAGGCCAGCTTCGAGCTGGTTATGGACGCCATCCGCGCCGTCCGTTCCCGCCGCGCCGACATGAACGTCGCGCCTTCACGCAAGGCCAAGGTCATTGTCGCAACCGCCGAGGGCGAGACCTTCGCCGCCGGGGCTCCCTATATAGAGCGCCTGGCCGGCGCCAGCGAGGTGGAGGTAACCGGCAATGACTACGCGCCCGGAGCGGGCATGGTCACCGTCACGACGCACTCCGCGAGGCTCTACATGCCCATGGCGGAGCTGGTCGACCTCGAGGCCGAGCGCGCCAGGCTCACCAAGGAGCTAGAGAAGGCGAAGAAGCAGCTCGAGGCCCAGGAGAAGAAGCTCGCCAACGAGAACTTCGTATCCCGCGCGCCGGAGGCTGTCGTCAACGCCGAGCGTGAGCGCGCCGAAAAGGCGAAGGCGCTCATCGCCAACCTTGAAGGTTCACTCGCAGAACTCGGCTGACAGACCGTAAAAAAACACCCCCTTGCTTCCAAGGGGGTGTTTGCTTTTGCCGTGCAGTAGCGGCGTTATCACTCCGCGTCGAGCCGCTGCGGACGGAACACGCTGCCCAGCAGCGTGAAGCGGGCCTGGCCCGCCGTGGTGTCGGTAAGGCGTTCGCCGAAGGGCTCCGCCGTGCCCTCGGGCAGCAGCGCGGTGATTGTGACGAACTCGCCGAAGCCGCCCTCTATATCCGCCGCGCCTGCGGCCTCCAGCAGCCGCCTGATGCGCTCGTACTGCGCGTATGTACACTCCACGGATACGCCGCGCCACTCGGCCATGCGCGCCCGCCCGGCGGCCTCGAGGGCCATCGAAGCGGCCTTGGAGTATGCGCGCACAAGCCCTCCGGAGCCCAGCAGCGTCCCTCCGAAATAGCGAGTCACGACGCAGGCGACGTCGCAGACGTTCGCTGAGCGGAATACGTTGAGCGTGGGCTGGCCGCTCGTGCCGCCCGGCTCGCCGTCGTCCGACCAGCGCATCTGCCCGTCGGCGAGGACGTAGGCCCAGACGTTGTGCGTGGCGTCGGCGTATTTTTTGCGCACGGCGTCGACAAAGGCCATGGCCTCGGACACGCTCTCGACGTGCTGCACCTGTCCTATGAAACGCGACTTCTTGTCTATGTATTCGGCCTCGCCGTACCCGGCGGGGATTATGTAGTCCGACATATGCCACCTCGAAGTTTTTTACGACATTGTAGCAAATTTTCGGGTCCGCCGCAAGTGCCGCACGGCGTGACGTTTTTGCTTCGTGCGTGGGTTATGGCAAAAACGCGTGTATTATAGGGTAAACAACTTGTGGAGGTGGGGCATGGACGACAAAAAGCTTGACGAGCTCATAGCTTCGGCCCTGCCGCCTGAGCCGCCGGACGAGGTGGCCAGAGGCGTAACGCCGTGGCAAAACTCTATGCGCCTCATCCTTTGGGGGCTGGGGCTGTGCAGTGTGACCTTCAATTTCAGCGGTCTGAACCTCATACTGCCTTCGGTCGGCGTACTGCTGATGCTGTTGGGTTTCCGGCGGCTCAGGCGCGCAAACGCCTGCTTCATGGCCTGCTATGTTATCACGGCGCTGAAGCAGCTGCTGTGCATTCTTATGCTGGTTATGAACTCGACGGTGTTTGCAAACGCTCCCGAAGTCACAGAGCTGTGGGACGCAATTACTCTGCCTAACACAGCCTTGACGCTGCTCAACTCCCTGCTGTTCTGGGGCGGTATACGCAAAGTCCAGCAAAGGGCGGGGGTACCGGTACATGCGGGGGCGGCGGCAGCCCTGGTTGTATGGCAGGCGCTTGTGCTTGCCCTGTCGATGATTGGAGCCGTGCTGGGTATCATATTCGCCGTACTCATGCTTGTGTTTCTCGGCCTCGTTATAAGCAGCCTTTACAAGCTCTCGCGCGAGCTGGACGAAGCCGGTTACGTCATAAAGGCCGCGCCGGGGCTTGTACCGGACACGGTGCTGGGCGCGTGTATTGCGGCGTTGACGCTTGCGCTCATGCTCTGCGGATACCTGTTCCTCAGCAAGTACCCCATGGACTGGAGCGAGCCCGAGACGGGCGGCGAATCCGGGACCCGCGCGCTGCTCACGGAGCTGGGTTTCCCCGAGGACATACTCGCGGATATATCCGACGAGGACGTTGCCGAATGTGCCGGGGCAAAGCGCGTGGAAACTGTGTCCGTCGACGGCTGGGGAGTGGATGTGCAGATGGTGGCAGTGGAGCTGCCGGACAGATTCGGCCACTGGCTGACTTTCCACTACTTCAGGCTGCAGGACGGCCTTGATTACAGGACGACCGAGGGTATACGCCTGTTCTCGTCTTATGCCACAGACCCCGCAGAGGGTTTCTGGCTTCAGAGCGGGCCGGTGACAGGCAGGGTGCTCTATGACGGGGACAGCGGGACATTGTCGGCGCCTTTCGCGCGAATACTTGACGGGGCGTACACTGATACGATAATCTGGGGTGTGCAGTACAACCCGACGACATACGTCGAATTCTCGCTGCCGAGACAGGCGCAGTGCGTCCGCGGCTATGTCATGCACGATATGACATCAATGCGAAGCTACAACGGCGGTGTGTTCATAGACAGCTACCTGGAGTTCTATCACCGCGACGCCGTGCCGACATTTCCGTCAAAGACTGCGATAGACCTTTACCTGAAAGACGGTTGGCAGGAGCATACACAACGTATGTTCATGGACTATCTCGACATATATATCGAGGATTACTGGGAACAATTCAGCAACGAGGGGGTGGGCTGATGCACGAGAAAGAAGTAATAGAGCGCATACGCGCGCGGGACGAGGGCGGAATAGAGGCGCTGCTGACGCACTTCGGGCCGCTTATGCGCTACGTCATCGCGCCCATACTCCCCAACGACGCCGACCGCGAGGAGTGCCTCAGCGAGTGCTGTATGAAGGTCTGGGACGGCATCGAGCGCTTCAAGCCCGAGCGCGGCAGCTGGACGGCCTGGCTAACCGCCATAGCCCGCAACAGCGCGCTCAACCGCGCCCGAAGCCGGCGCGGCGGCCACGCCTCGCTCGACGAGCTCGCAGATACGCCCTCGAACGAGCCCACGCCGGAGGAAGCGCTGCTGCTCGCCGAGCAGAAGGCCGCCCTGCAAAGGGCCATAGCCTCGCTGAGTGGAGCGGAGGCAAACCTGTTCTACCGCAAATACTACTACATGCAGTCCGCCGCGCAGATAGCCGCCGAGCTCGGCACAACGGAGCGCGGCGTCGAGGGGAGGCTCCACCGCCTGCGCAAAAAGCTCCGGCGCAAGCTGGGAGGTGAGGGCGATGAGTGACGAGCGCCTCGACGAGCTCATAGCGAGCGCCCTGCCCGACACACCGCCCGACGCAGTCGCCGGCGGCGTCACCCCCTGGCGGCGCGCCATGACGCAGGTGCTGTGGGGGCTGGGGCTGAGCTCCATCACTTTCAACTTTTACGGTCTGAACTATATCCTGCCGGCCATCAGCCACCTGCTGATGCTCTGCGGCTTCCGCACGCTTCGGCGCGAAAACCGCTGGTTTTCGGCGCTGTATGTGACGGCCGTGCTGCGCCTTCTGGCGTTCTTCGCCGCGCTGGTGCAGCTGAGCATGGCGATAGACAGGGACTCGCTCCCATTCCTGCCGTATATTCTGTCTCCTGTGCAAATGCTGCAGCCGCTCCTGCTCTGGGGCGGAATCCGCGGCATACAGGCGAAAGCCGGCCTCAAGCCCCACGCCGCGAGCGCGCTCTGGCTCTTCGTCTGGTATGTTTCGGCGTTCCTGCTGGGCCTCTCCGGTGCGTCGCTCAGCATCATTTACGGCGTGATATTTGTAGTCGTTTTCGCGCTTATCATTGTTTGCCTGAACCGGCTTTCAAAAGCGCTGGACGAGGCCGGTTACGCCGTGACAGCCGCGCCGGGCCGCGTATCCAACCTGGCCCTGACGCTGACGATTGTCGTCGTGACAGCCGTGCTGATGATTTGCGCCTGCCTGCTGACCAACAGATACCCCATGGACTGGCAGCCTGTTGAGGACCCCGGCCAGGCGGAAACCCGCGCGGAGCTTCTGGAGCTCGGCTTCCCCGAGCAGGTGCTCGCCGACCTCACGGACGAGGATACGGCCAAATGCGCCGGAGCCCTCCGCGTCGTGTACATGACGAGCGACGAGTATTTCAACGATGGGCGTGAGGTGCGCGAGGAATATACGGACGAGAGCGGCGTGCGGCACATTGGAACCAGCACCGTCTACGACGTGCGGGAATTGCGCGCGACCGGAGTTGCCGTTGAATTGCCCGGCGGGCGCTGGATGGTGTTCCACCACTTCCAGTGGGTGGAGCCGGTGCCGTTCTACGGCACCGAGAGCGTGCAGATCTGGACGGCGGACAGAATGAGAGGGGATTCAGACTGCGGCTGGAGCAGCGGCGGCGAGCCGTCCGGGCGCGTACTCTATGACGAGGAAGGGCAGTCCATGGCGGCGGATTACTACTACCTGGGACGGGTAAACTACACCTCCAACAGCATTTTCTATGCTCAGAGAGACAACAGCGATGTCTTTGCCGCGTATTCAGCGCCGCTGCGCGCCGAGAACGTCAGAGGCTATGTGGCCTACCCGGTCGTGATGCGGGAAGAGGGCTGGATATTCGACAGCTGGATGAACTACACGCACCAGCAGACCCCGCTGCAGTTCCCCGCGTATACTGCAATGCAGATGCGGATGCAGAACGCCTGGAACAAGGCCGGAGCCTTCCTAACAGTGCAGACCGCCCTGCAGTTTCATCCGTCAAACGGGGAACACGGCCTCATAGACTGAGCCATATATGCTTCACGCAACGATTTGCCCACGCCGAAAAAGGCGTGGGCAAATTTTTTTGAAACACCCTATTGACAAATGGCAAACGCCATGGTATGTTAGTGCCACGGTTAATTACTCAAGTAACTAACCGATTAACAAACAGGAGGTGAGCACATGGCGGGCTTTGACGGGACACGTCCCATTTTCCTTCAGCTTGCGGAGATGCTGGAGGAGGGGATAATCTCCGGCGCCTACCCCGAGGAGGGGCAGATACCCTCCATCACGGAGTTCTCCGCGGCGCTGAAAATCAATCCGGCCACGGCGCTCAAGGGCATCAATCTCCTGGTGGACGAAGGGCTTGTGTACAAGAAGCGAGGCGTCGGCATGTTCGTGGCCACGGGCGCGCGCGACGCGCTGCTGCAAAAGCGGCGGGAGAGCTTCTACACCGAGCGTGTGCGTCCCGTTGCACGGGAGGCATCGTCCCTGGGCTTGACGCTCCCGGAGCTCACAGGGCTCGTGGAACGGGCCTACAATGACGAGGAAAAGGAGTAACTACCATGGCTATAGAATTGAGAGGCGTCACCAAGCGCTACGGCGCGACCACGGCGCTGGACAATGTGTCGGTCAAGTTCGGCGGCGGCATCGTTTACGGCCTGCTCGGTGCGAACGGCGCGGGCAAGACCACGATGATGAACCTGATAACCAACCGTATCTGGGCCGACGAGGGCGAGATAACGATAGACGGCGAGAGTGCGCCGGGCAACGACCGTGCGCTGGGCAAGGTGTACATGATGGCGGAGGCCAACCTCTTTCCCGACAGCATGAAGGTGGACGGGGCGCTCAAGCTCACGAAGAGCTATTACCCTACCTTCGACATGGACTACGCCATGAGCGTGGCGGAGAAGTTCGCGCTGCCGACGAAGAAGAAGGTCAAGGCGCTCTCCACCGGCTACGCGAGCATCTTCCGGCTCACGCTGGCTCTGTCGGTGAACTGCCCCTACGTCATCTTTGACGAGCCGGTGCTCGGCCTGGACGCGCAGCACCGCGACCTCTTCTACCGCCTGCTTATGGAGAAGTGCGCCGAGGGCGAGCAGACCGTCATCCTCTCCACCCACCTCATACAGGAGGCGGCGAAGCTCATCGGCCACGCCGTAATAATCAAAAACGGCAGGATACTGCGCGACGCGGACGCCGAGGAGCTCTCCGGCGCGGCCTATCAGGTCAGCGGACCGGCCGCTGCCGTGGACAATTACCTGCGCGGGAGGCATGTGCTGAGCGTGAACAGCCTCGGCGGCCTCAAGACCGCCTGCGTCGAGGGTGCACCTGACGGAGCGCCCGAGGGGCTGGAGATTTCCGGCATGGATTTGCAGGACTATTTCATCGGGCTTATGAACGAACAGGAGGGTGTAAAATGAGGTTTCTACCGTCTTTTAAGTATAGATTCAGGGATTGTATGTTCAGCATGGGTGTTGTCATTCTGGTCATGATAGTGCTCACCGCACTGTGCTACCTCGGCATCGTCACCTTCGGCTCAATAACGAGGACGGACAACAGCGGCGAGGTCATAATGGAGACGACCACGATGAATTTCAGCATGCCGGTCGCTATCTTCATGTTCGTGCTGTCCATCGTGTCCATACGCGAGGACATGCGCCTGGGTATCCAGAACGGCGCCGGACGCGGCACGGTGTTCCTGGCGAACACGGCCTGTATGCTCGTGACGGCGCTGATTCTAAACATCGCCTTCTTTGTCGTGACCGCCGTGTGGAACCAGTTCGACACCGGTGTGTACATCGTGGACTTCTTCGGCGCGCTGTACAACAATGAGCCGTTCTTTGAGAGCCTCGACGATTTGGCGATAAGCAGCGCGGTGCTGCTCGCGCTGAGCGTATTCCTCTCGGCGCTGGGCACCTTCACCTCGCTCATGTACTGGCGGCTGAACAAGCTCGGCAAGTGGGTAGTCTCCATCGGCATAGGCGCGGCGGTTATACTCTTCATCAACGTGATAATTCGCTACGCGATTATAGCGAAGGCGCTGGGCCGCTTCCTTGACTGGCTGATACTGACGCCGTGGAACACGGCGCTGTGCCTGGTGGTGCTGGCCGTCGTGTTCTACGCTTTCGCCCGGCTGCTTGTCCGCCGCAACTCGATAACCGCGGCGACGGCGTGAGAGCTGGTGCGGTATGATTAAGATGGACTCTGTAAAGCTCCTGACAGTGATAATTATTGTCTCGATGATTATCCTGATTGCCGGGCTGGGCGTCTGGGCCCTCCGGCTGCAATAAAGCAAAAGCCCCCTCGCTGTGAGGGGGCTTAAATTATGCCTCTATGCCTATCGTGCGGTTCAGGCGGCGCAGGAGCTTGGAGAACGGGAGTATCAGCAGCCCCGCGCAGAGGTTTCCTGCGGCGTGCACCAGGTCGAAGGGCAGCCCGGCGAGGATCCAGGCCACCATGCCGTTGAAGTCCAGGCCGAACATCAGCGCCTGCGCCGGTGCGTACAGCGTGCCGAAGGCCAGGCCGTGCAGCGCGCAGACGAGGGGGTATACCACCGCAGCGACCTTGCCGGGCATGCTGCGTGGCAGCAGCATGGTCACGCCCCAGAGCACCGCCCAGATGTACAGGTAGGGCAGCCACCAGGGCGAGAAGCCCGCCATCAGGCCGTTTAACAGCACATAGGTATAGATGGGGTAGAGCGCCCGGGCGCGGTAGACCACCGTGAGCAGCATCGTGAACATGCCCAGCAGGTGCACGTTCGGTATCGCCTCCATGAGCACCTTGGAGGCGTACATCGTGACGCCGAACATGGCGAACACCGCCATTTCCCGGACGCTCAGTCGTCCCTTACGCGGCCTCGCGGACAAGGCTGTAGCTGCCGCCGTCGGTCACGGGCGTGGTGTCTACGCCGGTCGTGGCGTACTCCCCGTCGACATAGAGGCTCCAGTAGTAGCCGTCGGCCTCGTAGTCGGCGCTCATGCCATTGACGGACTTCACATACATACCGAACTCGCTCTCGTCGCCGGCTATGAGGCCGTTGCCCTCAAGCGCGGCGCGCAGGTATTCCGCGTCTGTGTGGATGGTGAAGGTGACGGTCTTGTCATCGGCGGTGCACTCGACAGTTATCGTGTTTGCGCCCTCGCCGAGCTCGGTGTCCCCGGTGTACTGCGCGTCGGCCCAGACGCCCTCTTCGGCCGGGGCGGGGGAGTCGGTGTCCTCGACAGCGGGGGCGGGGCTTGTAGTATCCACAGCGGAGCTCTCCGAGGGCTGGGCGCTGGGCTCCGTATCTGCGGAGCCGCAGGCCGCCAGGGCAAATATCATGGCCAGCGCCAGAAGCAGCGCGGCAAGTTTTTTCGTGTTCATACACACACTCCTAAGTTAGTAGTCGCAGCGCACGATTGAGCCGACGTGGTGCTCCGGGGCTCATACGGACGGACGGGCATTCCGGCTGATTACACGGCAATGGCTGTTGCGGCGGATTCTCACCGCCTTCCCCCGTCTCCTCCCGCCGGGTCAAGCCCGGCGCTCAGACGCAAAAAGCGCGTCCGACGTGAGTCTGTGCGGCGTGATTATATCACAGCCGCCGCGGGTATGCAATGGGCTTGCCCGCCGGGACGGCGCGGTGCGGACGCGGCGTCCCATCCGGGAGGCCGCCCTTTACAAATCCCGTAAAATACAATAATATAGCAGCGTACAAAACCGGGAGGGATGGTATGAAAGCTCGTATTATATTTTTAGCGCTGTCGGCCGCTGTGATAGTCGGGGCGTTTGCGCTGGCAGGTCGCGAGGATGCAGGCGTCGCCGGGGACACGGCGGGCGGAGTGACCGTAGCTGTGGCCACGGATTTGCACTACCTCGCCCCGGAGCTCACCGACAAGGGCGAGTACTTCACCGAGCTTGTAAACGACGCCGACGGCAAGGTTATGCTGTACATAGACGAGCTCGTGCGCGCTTTCGCAGACCAGATAGCCGCTGAGCAGCCCGACGCGCTCGTCCTCTCCGGAGACCTGACCTTCAACGGCGAGACGCTGAGCCACGAGGCGCTCGCAGCTGTTTTGGCGGGCGTGGAGGACGCCGGTGTGCCTGTGTATGTCATGCCCGGCAACCACGACATGAACAGCTCCATGGCCGCGTCCTTCTCCGGCGACGGATACGAGCCGGCCGACAGCCCCGACGAGGGCGAATTCGCGGAGATATACGCCGATTTCGGTTTCAGCGAGGCCATGTCGCGCGACGGCAAGTCCCTCAGCTACGTTGCGCAGCTCGCCGACGGCCTGCGCCTCATAATGCTCGATGTGAACACCCGCTCCGACCCGGGTTATGTGCTCCAGGGCACCTTTGACTGGCTCGAGCAGCAACTTGAAAAGGCCCGCTCCGAGGGCCAGCGCGTCATCGCCGTCAGCCACCAGAACATCTACCCGCACAACAGCTTTTTCACCTCGGGCTATATCATAGGCAACGGCGGGACGCTGCACTCGCTCTATGAGGAATACGGCGTGCTGTGCAACCTGAGCGGGCACATACACCTCCAGCACACATACACGGACGGCGTCCTGCCCGAGATAGTCACTTCATCACTGGCCGTCAACCCGAACCAGTACGGCGTGCTGAGCATAAACGGCGACTCCTGCGAATACCGTACCGAGAGCGTGCGAGTCTCCGACTGGGCGCGCGGCGAGGGGCGCGAGGAGCCGGAGCTCCTGGACTTCGCGGCGTATTCCGAGAGCTTCTTCAAGGACACTGCGGTGCGCCAGGCGATGGACGAATTGGAGGGCGTGGAGAACGCCGGGGAGCTTGCGCAGTTTTACGCCGACGTGAACGCGCTTTACTTCGCCGGGCGCACGGAGCTCATAGAGTGGGACGACGCGCTAATGGACGCCTGGAGCGGCTATGGCTACTTTATCCCCGCCTATCTCCAGACCATACGCGCAGACGGCGCCGTGGATTACACGCACATGAGCTGGCGGCACGCCGGATGAGGCGCAGATAAAACGCACGGCAGAGTGGAGAAAAGTTTCCGGACGTTTTACGGGATGTAGATGAAAAACATACGCATGGTGCGGCACAACGCGGCAGGAACGCTCACATCTGCCGCAGGCAAGACGGACATTCCGGTTAACAAACAATAAACTTTTACTTTACATGTTGCACTCTTGGCGGAAAAATGGTAAGCTGTATGTACCATGAGTCGGCGGCGGCTGCCGCACTTTATAAAAAAGGAGAGTGACCAACATGGTTAAAGTTATCGTGGGCCTGAAGGGTTCAGGCAAGACGAAGAAGCTCGTCGAGCTCGTGAGCAAGGCCGTAAACGAGGAGCAGGGCGACGTCATCTGCATCGAGAAGGATAGGAACCTCACGTTTGATATACCCTACCAGGCCCGTCTCATCTATGCCAGCGACTATCAGATAGGCACCTTTGAGTTTATGAAGGGCTTCATCAGCGGCCTGCGCGCAGGCAACTACGACATCTCGCACATATTCATCGACAACTTCCACAAGCTGTTCAACTCCAACACGGAGTCCGAGACCGTTGAATTCCTCAACTGGCTCGACAGCTTCGCCGCCAGCGAAGGCATCCGCTTCACCATCACCATGACCGCGGATCTGGACACCCTCGGCGAGGACATAAAGAAGTACGTCATGTGATTTTAAATAGCAAGGCCCGGGCTTTTGCCCGGGCCTTTTCGTTTGCATTTATTAAGGAACATTTAACTTTTGCTTTACGTCTTGCATACAAAGTCGAAACATGCTAAGCTAATGCCTGCCGGTTTTCGACACAATCCCCAGCATGAAAGAAGGAAACTCAAGCCGCTGGAGCGGCGCTCAAGACATGAAGAAGCACAACACCTCGTTTATAACCCCGCTTGCACTTTCAATCTGCCTCGGCTGCGCCTGCGCCCTGATGGCTTCGAGCGAGATGAGCGCCTTAGACGGCGCCGTTACCGCCGCCGTAATGGCGGCCTTCTATCTGTTCTACCGCCTTGCGAGGCGGTACTGCGCCTTCCTGGAGTGGCTGCCGCAGGCCCTCTTCTGCGGCGTGGGCTTCTACGCCGCGGCGCAGCTGCTCTCGCTGGGCACCTTCGGCTGGTCAAGCAGCGCGGACGGCCCTCTCCATGAGCTGGGCGCGGCCTGGATTGCCGTCCTCTTCGCCATATTCTACGCCATCGGCCGCGCGCGTTTTGCCGTGATAGGCACTGGTGTGGTCACAGCTGTTTTCGGCATAGCCAACTACACCCTGACGCAGTTCCGCGGACGGCCCTTCCTGCTCATAGATTTGGCCAGCATCAAGACTGCGCTGAACGTCTCCGACAGCTACGAGCTGGAAATAGAGCCCGTGTTTATACTCGGCATGATATACGTCGTCGCCTTTACGCTGCTCGCATGGAGGCTTTTCCCGGGCGGAGCAAAGGCCAAGCTGCCGTCGCGCATACTCAGCCGCGTGCTGCCGCTGGCTTCCTGCGGCGTTTACATATACCTCGCCTTCTACGGCGGGCTGATGTACCGCAACGGTATCTACATGAACTGGAACGACAACGAGTTCCGCGCGAGCTCCGTCATGTACTTCTTCGCCACGGCCAGCACCCTCGACATCGCAGAGCCGGAGGGGTACAGCGAGGAAGCGCTTGACGGCATTGTGCTGCACCTCATGGAGGAAGCCGAGGACGGGGCCTGGTACGCCTCGGGCGGCGACGGTGAGGACCCGGACATCATCGTCGTAATGAGCGAGAGCTTCTCCGACTCGCGCGAGCTGGGCGAGTTTGAGACCGACGAGCCCTTCTTCACCTTCTTCGACGAGCTCGAGAACGAGAGCATACACGGTCACGTCTACTCCTCGGTCATCGGCGGCAACACCGCCAACAGCGAGTACGAAATGCTGACCGGGGACAGCATGGCCTTCCTGCCCACGGGCTCGGTGGCCTATCAGACCTACATAAACTACCCTGTCGGCACCCTGGTGAGCACGCTCAAGGACCAGGGCTACAGCGCGACGATGTTCCACCCGCACTGGTCCACGGGCTGGAACCGCGTCCAGGTCTACGGCCTCTTCGGCTTTGAAAGGACGCTCTGGCGCGACAGCTTTACGAGTACGTCCACGCTGCGCGGCTACACCACCGACGAGTGGGACTACGAGGAGCTGATAAAGCTCTATGAGGAAGAGCGCGCCAAGCAGGATGATGACGAGGGCGTTTTCCTCTTCAACATCACGATGCAGAACCACGGCGGCTACACGAACAAGACCTTCAACGAGACGGTGCACATCTCCGGCCATGAGGGGAGCTTCCCCATCACGGAGCAGTACCTCTCCCTAATCCGGCTCACCGACGAGGACACGCGCTCTCTGATAGACTATTTCCGGGGCGTGGGCAGGGAAGTGATTATCCTCTTCTTCGGCGACCACCAGCCGAACCTTGAGAAGGGCTTCTACGACCTCGCCTACGGTCACAACACCAGCACCCTGCCGCTGAGCGAGTTCCAGCGCAAATACATCACGCCCTTCTACATCTGGTCGAACAAGGGCCTCGAGGCGCGCGACGAGGGTTACACCTCCATCAACTACCTCAGCCAGCTGCTGCTGGAGACCGCCGGGCTCAAGAATACGCCCTACGGCTATTTCCTCTCCGATTTGCAGGAGGAGTGGCCGGTCATCAACGCCAACGGCGCGATGGACAGCGAGGGCAACTGGTACTACCTCACCGATGAGGAGTTCACCGGCGACGAGGACATACAGACCTACCGTATCCTCCAGTATAACCGCCTGTTCGACCCGGCGGGCTATCGGGAAGAGCTCTACACCATAGGATAAGTAAAGGGGAACCCAACAGGGTTCCCCTTTGTATTTGAATAAACCGGCCCCGAGCGCTGGCGCAAGCCCTGCGGATTCAAAACTCGCGTTTGAGCTACATCATGTACAGGCTCTTGTCGTCCACGGCGCGCATCGTTGCAAGTATGCCGTCCAGGTGGTCGTACTCGTGCTGCACGAGCTCCGAGAGGTCGCCCTCGAGCTCCAGGCGGCGCCGCTCGAAGCCCTCGTCGGAGTATTCCAGCACGCAGCGGCGGTGACGCTTCACTTTTACGGCCAGGCCCGGGAAGGACATGCAGTCGTCTAGCAGCTCGTATTCCTCGCTGTCCGGGAAGCTCAGCACGGGGTTTAACAGCACATACGGACGGTCGAGCAGCATGTAGATGAGCCGCTTGCGCACGCCTATCTGCGGTGCCGCGACGGCCCTGCCAGCGCCGTATTTAGCGCGGTAGTCCAGCAGCGTGTCGTGCAGGTCCTGCACCCAGCCGGGCAGCGCGCCGGCGTCCGCACTTGTCACGTCCTCGCTTACTTCGTAGAGCCTGGGGTCGCCCAGCAGCAGTATTTCGCGTACCATGTTGTTACCTCCTATAAAACTGTTGCAAACAGATAGGTTTTGCCTTATAATTATCCTAAAAGGAGATGAGTACAGTGACTGATTCTCTTGGAACAATACTGAACAAGCTCCGCCGCGACATGAAGTACACGCAGGCACAAGTGACCGAGCTGCTGGCACGTTACGGTTATGAGATTCAGCCGGCCGGAATCAGCAAGTGGGAGAAGGACCTGACCGTCCCGAACGCGGGGCAGTTCCTGGCCCTGTGCAAAATATACGGCGTCACCGATGTGATGGGCACATTCACGGGAGAAGGCCCGACGGCCCAGCTCAACGAGGCCGGGCGGCGCCTGGTGACGGATTACATCCGCGTCCTGGTGGAGAGCGGACTGTACTCGAAGGCGGAGCCGCGCGAGGTGCAGGCCATCCCGCTTTATGACCTCGCGGCCAGCGCAGGTACGGGCCAATTTCTGGACGGGGAGAGCTACAAGCTCATCGACGCCGCGGATGCGCCGCGCCGCGCGGACTTCGCCGTGCGCATTGCGGGCGACAGCATGGAACCCGTCATACCCGATGAGAGCATAGTCTGGGTACACAGCTGCGAGACCCTGAATACGGGCCGCATCGGCGTGTTCCTCTACGGGGGGCAGGCCTATTGCAAGCGGCTGCGTATAAACAGCGTCGGCGTAATGCTGATATCCGCCAACCGCGACTACGCGCCCATCATCATCCGCGAGGGCGAGGACTTCCGCGTCCTGGGCGAGGTTGTGGGCATAGCCATCGAGAATTACTGACCTGCGAAGCTCTGGCAGACGTGCTTGACGCAGCAGTTCTCACATTTGGGGGAGCGCGCCGTGCACACGGCCCTGCCGTGCAGTACGAGCCTGTGGCAGAAGTCCGAGCTCTTCTCGGGGGGCAGCTGCCCGCGCAGCAGCGGCTCTATCTTTGCGGGGTCCTTGAGATTGTCTACGAGGCCCATGCGGTTGGACAGGCGTATGCAGTGCGTGTCCACGACCACCGCGCCGGGTGCCTTGAACACGTCGCCGAGGATGAGGTTTGCAGTCTTGCGTCCCACGCCGGGCAGCTTCAGCAGCTCTTCCATCGTCCCGGGGACCTTCCCGCCGTGCTGCGTGAGCAGGAGCTGGGCGCAGGCTATCAGGTCGCGCGCCTTCGTGTGGTAGAAGCCGCAGGGCTTTACCAGCTCCTCCACCTCGGCCAAATCCGCCTGCGCGAAGGCCTCGAGCGTGGGATAGCGCTCGAAGAGGGCGGGGGTTATCTTGTTTACGCGCTCGTCCGTACACTGCGCCGCCAGGCGGACGGAGAACAAGAGCTCGTAGTCCTTGCGGTAGTCGAGGGTACACATCGCGTCAGGATACTCGTTTTCGAGACAGCGGACAATTTCAAGCACCTGTTCGTGCGTTCTCATATCATCACCAACCTTGTTTTTTCGCCATTTTACCACGCACAGCACTACTTTTCAACGTCTTGGAGGTGCCACATTGAGGCCGCTTGCCGATGAGATACGCCCGAGGGACTTAGACGAAGTCGTCGGGCAGAAGCACATACTCGGCCCTGACGGGCTGCTCCGCCGCGTCATAGAGTCGGGGAATATACCGAATATGGTCTTTTACGGCCCGTCGGGTACGGGCAAGACCACTGTGGCGAACATAATCGCCCAGCGCACGGAGCGCACATTGCGCCGCCTGAACGCCACAAACGCCAGCCTATCGGATATAAAGGACATCATCGCCGAGCTCGACACCCTGCTCACGCCCGGCGGCGTGCTGCTCTACCTCGACGAGATACAGTACTTCAACAAAAAGCAGCAGCAGAGCCTTCTGGAGTTCATCGAGGACGGGAGGATTACGCTCATCGCCTCCACGACCGAGAACCCCTACTTCTACGTCTACAACGCGCTTTTGAGCCGGAGCACGGTGTTTGAGTTCAAGCCCGTGTCCCCGGACGACATCCTGCCTGCGGTGAAGAGGGCGATGGACGCCGCCGCCAAGCTGGAGGGCATAGAGTACGACTGCGAGCCTGGTGTGGCGGAGCGCCTTGCCGCAAGCTGCGGCGGGGACGTCCGCAAGGCTGTAAACGGCGTGGAGCTGCTCTTCGCGGCCTCGCCCCGCCGCGACGGGCGCGTCACGCTCACTCTCGCGGACGCGGACGGAGCCACGGCGCTCAGCGCCATGCGCTACGACAGGGAGGGCGACGAGCACTACGACGCGCTCAGCGCCCTGATGAAGTCCCTGCGCGGCTCGGACCCGGACGCGGCATTGCACTATCTGGCAAGGCTGCTGGAGGCGGGCGACCTCATCGGCGCAATCCGCCGCCTGCTCTGCTCGGCGAGCGAGGACGTGGGCCTCGCGTATCCCCAGGCCGTCAGCATAGTCAAGGCCTGCTGCGACAACGCTTTGCAGCTCGGCCTGCCGGAGGCCAAGCTGCCCCTGGCCGAGGCCGCCATACTCCTCGCCACCGCGCCAAAGTCCAACAGCGTGGTCATGGGTATAGAGGCCGCTATGAGCGATGTGCGGCGCGGCAAGTACGGCCCGCCGCCGCGCGAGCTGCAGAACGTCCACGCAGACGGGGCGGGCTTCGAGCGAGAGCAAGGATACAAGTACCCTCACAATTACCCGCACCACTGGGTGGAACAGCAGTACCTGCCCGACGTGCTTGTGGGCACTCGCTACTACGAGTACGGCGACAACAAGAACGAGCAGGCCGCGTATAACTACTGGAAACGCATCAAGGGGGACGAGTGATGGATATACATGTCGGAGACACGCTGGTGATGAAGAAAACGCACCCCTGCGGCTCAAACCGCTGGGAGGTGCTGCGCATCGGCGCAGATTTCAAGCTCCGCTGCACCGGCTGCGGCCGTGAGGTAATGGGCCCGCGCAGTAAGTTCGAGCGCAACGTAAGGCAGATAGAGCGCCCCGGTACGGACGAGGCGCTGTCATAAAGTGAATTGTCAAACTAAGTGCAACAGGAGTAGAGCTCAAAATCCCATAGCTCCTGGGGAGAATGGAAGTCCAGAACTTTGCGAGGCCTGGCGTTTATCAACGCCAGGTTTCGTTTTAGCGTGGCGGGAGCGGCACAGTAAAGCAGACAGCGCAGCGACAATGACATTCTCCATGGTCTCTGCTCGTCTGTCCGGCATCTTCACGGCAATGTAAAAGCGCGTCTTGCGTTTTGCCAGGGTAGCGTAACAGGCCCTGCTCTTGCCCTGTCCGCTCACCACCGTATCCGCTTCCCAGTGGCCGGCTTCTTGGCCTCTTCAGCTCGCACGGTGTGCAGGCTATCTGTTCCGGCGACCAGGTCGCCCGCAGCATGTACTCAATCACTCCCTGTGAGCGGAAATCCCGCGATGGCAATAGGAACGGCGCAGCAGGTATTTCTTCTGGGCTGTGTGCGGGTAGTAGGTGGGGATGTCGTACATGTGGGTACAGTTGCGGCGGATCTCCCGCGACACCGTGCTGACGTTTCTGCCGATCAGCCGGGCAATTTCGCGGCAGCTACTGTTGCACTTGATAGTATAATTCACCCAAGGCATAAAAAGCACCCCCTTGGAAACAAGGGGGTGCTTTTTGCAGCTTGTCAGCCGATGCCACCGAGGGCGGCGCCCGCGATGAGCGCAACTATGCACAGCGGGACGTAGAGCCACTTGCCGACGGGGTAGAACCAGCCGCCGACGGGCTTCTTCGCGCCGAGATTGACGGCCTCGAGCGCGGTGCGCTTCTTCATGACGTAGAAGTACATGATTCCGGCGAGGCCCGCGCCGAGCGGGCAGATGTAGATGGACACCATGTCCATCCAGTCACTGGTCCAGGGCTGTATGAGCAGCGCCGCGGCAAGGCCGATTATGTGCACGATGATGACCGAGGGTACGCGGGAGAGCTTTGCCTTTTCCTGCAGGAAGGCCACCGGCGTCTCGTAGAGGTTGATAATGCTCGGCAATCCGGCGAAGAGCACGGCCACGAAGAAGAATATGCCGATGACGAGGCCGAAGCTGCCCATGCCGTTGAACACGCCCGGCAAGGATATGAACATCAGGCCGGGGCCGCCCTCGGAGACGGAGGCGCCCGTCGCGGCCATGGCCGGGATAATGACGAAGGTGGCGACGATGGCGCTGACCGTGTCCCAGAGCGCGACGTGGAAGGCGGAAGAGGGGATGGACACGTCGCGGTTCAGGTAGGAGCCGTAGATGACGGAGCCGTTGCCCGCGACCGACAGCGAGAAGAAGGCCTGCCCGAAGGCGTATATCCAGACTTCCCAGTTGGCGAGGCCCCTCGGGTCGAGGGTGAAGATGTACTTGTATCCGTCTATCGCGCCCGGCAGCGTGGCTATGTATACGGCCATGAAGATGAAGAGCACGAAGAGTATGGGTATCATAACCTTGCAGGCCTTCTCAATGCCGCCGGAGACGCCGAAAGCCATGATGAGCACGGAGACCGCAACGGCGATGATAATCCACCAGGCGTTGCCTATGCCGAATACGCCGCTGTCGAGCATGGTCCCGACAGCCTGGCCGAGGGTGTCCGTGGTTGGGGCGGTCTCGTTGAAGAGGCCGACGATGCTGTCCATGTCCTGGCCCATCGAAAAGAGCTCGCCCGTTATGCTCAGCTTGGTGTACTTGAATATCCAGCCCATGATGACGCTGTAGCCGATGGCCAGGCCCATAGCGCCGATGACCGGCAGCGCGCCTATGACCTCGCCGATGCGGCGCTTACCCCAGCGCTCCTCTGTGGCCTTGCCGAAGGAGCCCACCGGCCCCGCGCCGCCCCAGCGGCCGAGGGCGAACTCCTCCATGACGCCCGAGCAGCCGATGAGCACCACGAACAGCAGGTACGGCAGCAGGAAGGTGAGCCCGCCGTATTCGCTGACGAGATACGGGAAGCGCCAGATGTTTGCCATGCCCACGGCGGAGCCGATACAGGCTATAATGAAGCCGAATTTGCCCGAGAAGCCGTCGCTTCCCGGGACTTTTTCACTGGTTTTGCTCATATTTTTCCTCCTCTTTCACGGCAAAAACGCGGACGCGATGGCCCGGCGGCCTTCGCGTCCGCTTCGTGCGCGTGGTTTCCCTGATTTCCCCCGCTGGGTTTCGTCTTAGTTCAGGAAGTCCCTGAGCTTCTTGCTGCGGCTGGGATGGCGCAGCTTCCTGAGCGCCTTGGCCTCAATCTGACGGATACGCTCACGGGTGACGTTGAACTCCTTGCCGACCTCCTCGAGGGTGCGCGTGCGCCCGTCGAGTATGCCGAAGCGCAGCTCGAGCACCTTCTTCTCACGCGGGGTGAGAGTGTCGAGCACGCTCATGAGCTGCTCCTTGAGCAGGGAGAAGCTAGCGGCCTCGCTGGGCTCGCTGGCGTCCTCGTCGGGGATGAAGTCGCCGAGGTGGCTGTCCTCCTCTTCGCCGATGGGAGTCTCGAGGCTGACGGGCTCCTGGGCTATCTTGAGTATGTCCCTCACCTTGTCGACGGGCATGTTCATCTCGGCGGCAATCTCCTCGGCGCTGGGATCGTGGCCGAGCTCCTGAAGCAGCTGGCGGGAGACGCGGATGACCTTGTTGATAGTCTCAACCATGTGTACGGGGATGCGGATGGTCCTGGCCTGGTCGGCGATGGCGCGGGTTATGGCCTGGCGTATCCACCAGGTGGCGTAGGTCGAGAACTTGTAGCCCTTCGTGTAGTCGAACTTGTCCACGGCCTTGATGAGGCCGAGGTTGCCCTCCTGGATGAGGTCGAGGAAGAGCATGCCGCGTCCGACGTAGCGCTTGGCTATGGAGACGACCAGTCGCAGGTTGGCCTCGGCCATGCGGCGCTTGGCCTCCTCGTCGCCTTCCGCCATGCGGCGGGCGAGATCCGTCTCCTCGTCGGGGGTGAGCAGGGGCACTTTGCCTATCTCCTTGAGGTACATGCGCACCGGGTCGTCGGTGGAGAAGGTGTCGGCCAGCGCGTCGGTGTCGGCGGCAATCTCCTCGTCGGTGACCTCTTCAATCTCCTGCAGCTCCTCGAGCGCGGGCAGGTCGTCGTCGAGCGGGGGCAGGATGTCGTCCCCGGCGGTGTCTATGCCCAAATCCTCCAGCTTGTCGTAGAACTTGTCAAGCTCGTCGGGCTCCATCTTCAGATCGTCGAGGGTGTCCATGAGCTCCTTGCTGGTGAGCTTGCCTGCCTTTTTGCCCTTCTCGATGAGGGCGTTGAGCTTTTCCGCCTTGAGCTTGGCGGCGGCTTCGGGGTCGTCGGGCAGCGTGTTCTCGGGAGCTTCCGGCTTGGTGGAGGCCTTTTTGCGTGTGCGGGGCTTCTCCTGCGCGGGCTCACCTGCAAGCTTCACTTCCGTGACGGCCTGGTCTTTTTCTTTTATCTCTGGCATGCTCATCATCCTCCATAACCCTTGGTTTTCCTGAGCTCCTCGGCCAGCGCCCTCGGGTCTTTGACCGCGGCGCCGTCCTTTGAGGACTCTATCTTGTGTATGTAATCCGCCAGGGCTTTAGAGCCGTTGGCGACGGATACCGGTTCCTGTACGATGCCGGTGAAGAGGCTGACCTCGTCGGGGCTCAGATGCGCGCTGAGCGAGTTCGCGTCGCTCGGCAGGCCCTTTGAGAGCAGCTCCAGCATCGTCTCGTAAATGTGCCGCAGCTCCGGTGAGGAGAAGTCCTCCGGATTCGGCCCTGCGCCGTTTTTAAAGAGCTCCGGCGCCTCGCTCAGCAGGCTTATCACGCCCTTCTCGGCCGCGGCGCTCGCCGGGTTGTCGAAGCGTATCTGCACGCCCTGCGGCTGCTGCATGCGCTCCGGGCGGGTGTTTTCGCGCTCAAAGCGTTTGCGCTGCGCGCTTATCTTGCGCCTCCTGGCCTGCTTTACGCTGTCGCGCACCGCGTCCACCGGCACGGAGCACTGCGTGGCCACGCGCATGGCGTACACCTCGCGCGAGACGCTGTCCGGCAGCGTGGCGATTATCCCCGCAGCCTCGCGCAGGTAGCCGACCTTGCCGTCGTCCGTCTCCAGGTCAAAGCCTTCGGCGGCGCGCTGAAGGCGGTACTCCATGCCGTTCTCGCTGTCCTCGATGAGGGCGCGGAAGGCCTCGGCGCCCTTGGCCTTGATAAACTCGTCCGGGTCCTTTGCGCCTGGCACGGTGACCACCTTGACGCCCAGGCCCACGCGCTCGAGCATGGGTATCGCGCGCTGAGCGGCCTTCTTGCCTGCGGCGTCGGCGTCGTAACAGATGACCACCTGCTTGACGAAGCGGGAAATGAGCCCCGCCTGCTCGTTTGTCAGCGCCGTGCCCAGCGAGGCCACTGCGCTGTCGAAGCCGGCCTGGTGCAGCGAAACCACATCCACGTTGCCTTCAACGAGAATAATGTACCCGGCTTTAGACTTTTTAGCCAGGTTTAGACCAAAAAGATTGTGACTTTTGCTAAAAACAGGCGTGTCCGGGCTGTTCAGGTACTTGGGCTCGCCGTCGCCGAGCACGCGCCCGGAAAAGGCCACAACGTTGCCGCGCACGTCTATGACGGGGAACATCAGCCGCCCGCGGAAGGCGTCGTAGATGCCGCCGCGCTTGCCGTTCTTGGCCAGGCCGGCGTCCACCAGGTCACGCTCGGAGTATCCGCGGCTCTTCATTTCATGCGTCAGGCTCTCCCATGAGTCCGGCGCATAGCCGAGGCCGAAGTTCGTCGCCACCCGGCGGGATATCTGACGCTTGCGCATGTATTCCACGGCGCGCTCGCCCTCGCCGGTCGAGAGCTGGTCATAGAAGAACCTCGCCGCCTCGCGGTTGAGCTTGAGCAGCCGCTCGCGCCTGCCGCTGTCCCGGCTGCGGTTTTCCTCCGGTATAGCCATTCCGGCGCGGCGGGCCAGAAATTCAACGGCCTCCGGGAAGGAGAGGTGCTCAATGTCCATGATGAAGTTGAACACACTGCCCCCCTTGCCGCAGCCGAAGCAGTGGTAGATGTTCTTGCTGGGCGAGACGGAGAAGCTGGGCGTCTTTTCGCTGTGGAAGGGGCACAGACCGAAGAAATTCTGACCGGAGCGCTTGGTCAGCGCGACGTACTCGCCGATGACCTCCTCAATGGGGTTGCGCTCGGCCACCTCCTGAATGAAATCGTCTGAAAAAGGCAAGCTCCCACCTCCCTCAGCGGACCTGCCAGGAGCGCGGTACGAACAGGTCGTTGTAGACGTCTATGACGTACTTGTCCGTCATGCCGGACACATAGTCCGTCACCGCCCGCTCCAATCCGTCGGCCTCCGCAATGGCTCGGTACTCTTCAGGCATTGCGTCAGAATGGTTGACATAATAATTCCAAATCTTTAACAGGATATCTCCAACCTTGCTCTCTTCGCCTTTGGCAACCGGATTTTTGTAGACTTCTGAGTACATGAAGTCGGTAAAAACCTGCACCGCGTCCGTCATGTCGGATGACATAAGTATTACATCCTGGCCGCGGCTGGTCTCGATGACGTCGGTGACGATGGCGTTTATGCGGCGGCTTGTCCGCTCGCCGATGCGCTCACGGACTATGGCGGGCTCGTCGCCGGGAGAGAGGATGCCCGCCCGCTCGGCGTCGTCCAGGTCGTGGTTGATGTACGCTATCTTGTCGGAGAGACGCACGACGTCGGCCTCCAGGCTGCCGCGCGGACGGCCGGTGGTGTGGTTGAGTATACCGGTGCGCGTCTCATCACAGAGGTTGAGGCCGCGCCCGTCCTTTTCGAGCCTGTCCACCACGCGCAGGCTCTGCTCGTAGTGGCGGAAACCGCCGGGGAATATCTCGTTGAGCGCCCGCTCCCCCGCGTGGCCGAAGGGCGTGTGGCCCAGGTCGTGGCCCAGCGCGATGGCCTCGGTCAAATCCTCATTGAGCCGCAGCGCGCGGGATATGGTCCTGGCGACGCGCGCGACCTCGAGGGTGTGGGTCAGGCGGGTGCGGTAGTGGTCGCCCTCCGGCTGCAAAAAGACCTGGGTCTTGTGCTTGAGGCGCCGGAAGGCCTTGCAATGGGTGATGCGGTCCACGTCGCGCTGGAAGCAGGTGCGTATCTCGCACTCCGGCTCCGGACGCTGCCGTCCCTTGCTGTCGGCGGCACGCACGCCGCGCTCGCAGACCAGCGTCAGCTCGTCTTTTTCTCTCATTTCCCGCGGACTGGGCATGTGCATACCTCCTTTGCTGTTTACTTAATATGCCGCCGGCGCGCAAAATTCCTTCCCACAGGAAAAATTTTTTTGAAATCTGCCCTTACGAGCCAAATGCGCCGCGCAGGGCGGCGCATTTGCGTAGGCGGGGACAAAAAAGCACCGGCCGAAGGGCCGGTGCTCAGGCTTATGTTTTCTTACAGGGCTGCCTCGATGGCCTCGGCGACAGCGTCCTGGCCGTCGCACATGACCAGAAGCATGGTGCCGTCGTCAAGAGTCTTGAGGATGGCGTTCTGGGCGATGGTGAGCTGGTCGGGCAGGTAGCTGGTGAAGTTGCTCTCAATCTGATCAACATAGGCCTGGAGCGCGGTGGTTACAGCCTCTTCCTGGCCCTCGACGGGCTTGAACAGGCCGATGCAGTAGGCCTTTATGTTCATGAGAGAGATGCTCACGGCGTAGGCGTCGAACTGGTCGGGCGTCAGGCCGAGAATTTCCCAAGCCAGGGAACCCATATCCTCGTCCGTGGTGGCGATGGTGTTGTATTCGTTCTCCTCGTCGCTGCGGGCGGCGGTTATAGCCTCTTTATAGTGAGCGGCGAGCTCTTCTCCGGTCAGCGGGGCGGGGGTAGGCGTGGGCTGGGCCGCGGGGGTGCCGCAGGCGGCGAGCAGGCTCAGGCAGAGTACGGCGCCCAGTATGAGGCTGATGGTCTTTTTCATTTTTCATTCTCCTTGTCCAATGGTGGTGTCTTCTTTGCGGTGACGGCCGCGCGCTTTAGACTGTATGGGGGCGGAAAAGTTCCCGCATTAGAAAAATTTTTTCGAGCCTGTCCGGGGCGCGCGTACTTGACAAGCGGGCCACGGGGCGAGATAATGCAGCTATGAAAGAGATAGTGGTTAGAAAAAACGACGCAAACCAGCGGCTGGACCGCTTCGTGGGCAAGGCGGTGCCGCTCCTGCCCGAGAGCCTGCTGCAAAAGTATATCCGTTTGAAGCGGATAAAGCTCAACGGCAAGGGCGCAAAGCGGGACACGCGCCTGAATGAGGGCGACGTGCTCAGCCTGTATATAAACGACGAGTTCTTTGAGGCCCCCCGCGAGGACAATTCGTACCTGAAGGTCGGCGTGCCGAAGCTCGACATCGTCTATGAGGATGGGAATATAATATTGTGCGACAAGGCCCCGGGCGTACTCTGCCACAGCGCGGGCAAGTGGGACTACAACACGCTCATTGCCAACATCCAGGCCCATGCGTACCAGCGCGGCGATTGGCGGCCTCGTGAGGAGAACGCCTTCGCCCCGGCGCTGTGCAACCGCATAGACCGCAACACAGGCGGCATAGTCATAGCGGCCAAGAACGCCGAGGCGCTGCGCATAATGAACGAGAAGATAGCCTCGCGCGAGATAGAGAAGTACTACCTCTGCGTCGTCACGGGCAGGCCGAGGCCTGCCGAGGGCAAGCTGGAGGGCTTCCTGTTCAAGGACGCGGCAAAAAACCGCGTGTACGTCAGGAACAGGCCGGAGCCGGGCGCGCGCACGGCGGTGACTTATTATAAGACGCTTGCCAGCCGGAACGGCCTCTCGCTGGTCGAGTGCAGTCTCGGCACCGGGCGCACCCATCAGATACGCGCGCAGATGGCCGCGGCGGGTACGCCGCTGCTCGGCGACGGCAAGTACGGCGACGGCAGGCGCAACCGCGCCAGAGGCGAGGAAGAGGGGCAGCTGCTCTACTCGTACCGCATAGACTTCGACTTCCGGAGCGACGCCGGAGAGTTAAATTATCTCAAAGGCGCCAGCTTTAAGGTGCAAAAAGTGGGCTTTGTAGATAAATATTTTCCCGGGCAAATTTTTTGATTGACAAAGCCGCTCAATGTATGTATTATTCAGTTGTAATCTGTCAGAGAGCCCCCTCTCAGGCGGCAGGGTTATTATGTGTTAGGAGCCGTAATCATCCGTGCCGTCTGAGAGGGGGCTTTCCCGATATTTGATATTTTAATATCCTGAGAGACAGATTTACTAAATGAAAACTCAAGGCGGCCGTTCCGAGGGCGGTAGCGAGCGGATGGGCGAGCGGATTTTTCGTCAGGCAAAATGAAAAGCGCAGGGAATACTTTGTGTATTTCCGAGCATTTTCATGAAGCATGGCGGAAAAGATGCCGCCCAGCCGCCGCGCCCCGCCCTCGGAGCGGACGCCCACCAAGAAAAGGGGGAGGATAATGTCCAAAGAGCTCATACGGCTGGTAAATTGCCGGATGGATTTTGACGGCGAGACCGTCCTCGATTCGATTAACATTTATTTCAACGACAGTGAATTCCTCACACTGCTGGGCCCCTCCGGCTGCGGCAAGACGACCACTTTGCGTATCATCGGCGGCTTTTTACAGCCGACAAGCGGCGACGTGTTCTTCGACGGTGTGAGGATTAATGATGTTCCGCCCCACAAGCGCAGGGTAAACACGGTGTTCCAGAAGTACGCGCTTTTCCCGCACCTGAACGTGTACGAGAACATCGCTTTCGGCCTGCGCATAGCCAAAGTACCTGCCAAGGAGATAGACGAGCGCGTCACGGAAATGCTCGAGATAGTCTCACTCAAGGGCTTTGAGAAGCGCAAACCCGACCAGCTCTCCGGCGGCCAGCAGCAGCGCGTGGCCATCGCCCGCGCGCTCGTGAACCGGCCAAAGGTGCTTCTGCTCGACGAGCCGCTGGGCGCGCTGGACCTGCGCCTGCGCAAGGATATGCAGAACGAGCTCAAGCGCATACAGCAGCAGCTGGGCATCACTTTTATATATGTAACGCACGACCAGGAGGAGGCGCTCGCCATGAGCGACACCGTGGTCGTCATGGACAAGGGCCGCATACAGCAGATAGGTACGCCCGAGGACATATACAACGAGCCGAAGAACGCCTTCGTCGCGGACTTTATCGGCGAGAGCAACATCCTCGACGGCATCATGCGCTCCGACTATGTGGTCGAGTTCTTCGGGCGCAAGTTCCGCTGCCTGGACAAGGGCTTCGCCCCCGACGAGCCGGTTGACGTAGTCATCCGCCCCGAGGACGTGGACATCGTCCCCGCCGACAGCGGCCACCTCTGCGGCACCGTCACCAGCGTGACCTTCAAGGGCGTCCACTACGACACTATCGTCGACTTCAGGGGCTTCAAGTGGCTCATCCAGACCACGGAGCTGCATCAGCCCGGCGAGTACATAGGCATCAAGCTCACTCCTGACGACATACACGTCATGAAGAAGAGCGAGTACTCCGGCATGTTCGGCGACTACAGCTCCTACAGCGCGGAGTACGACGAAATAAACGACCCCGACGCGGTCATCGGAGGGGAGGAGACGGTCGAGGAGGCGCTGAACAATGAAGAGTAAGTTCCTCGCCGGCCCCTACATCGCCTGGATGGCCATCTTCACCGTGGTGCCGCTGGTCATGGTGGCCTACTTTGCCTTCACGACGAACAACGGCAGCTTCACGCTGGAGAACTTCGCCAACGCTTCGGAATACCTGCCCATCTTCCTGCGCAGCATCTGGTACGCGCTCCTCGCCTGTATCATCTGCCTCATCGTGGGATATCCCGTGGCCTACGTCATTGCCCGCTCCACGTCAAATGTGCAGCGCGTGCTTTACCTGCTTGTGACTCTGCCCATGTGCATGAGCTTTCTGCTGCGCACCCTCGCGCTCGTCTCCCTTGTGCGCGACACGGGCATAATAAACAACTTCCTCGGCATCTTCGGCATTGGCCCGCTTCCGCTCATACGAAACGCCGGGAGCGTCATCATGGGCATGGTGTACAACTACCTGCCGTACATGATAATGCCGCTGTACACCGTCATCGTGAAGCTCGACCCGCGTCTCATCGAGGCCGCACAGGACCTGGGCTGCGACAACGTACAGACCTTCCGCCGCGTCATACTGCCGCTGAGCGTGCCCGGTATCGTCTCCGGCATCACGATGGTGTTCGTCCCCGCGGTGAGCACCTTCTACATCTCACAGAAGCTAGGCTCCACGGACAACATGATGGTCGGCGACATTATCGAGCGCCAGTTCAAGGGCTCGTATAACCAGAACCTCGGCGCGGCCATGAGCCTTATACTTATGATACTCGTGTTCATCTCCATCGGCCTCATGAACCGCTTCACGGGAGACGACGAGGAGGTGAGCACCATATGAAACGCGCCGGTAAGATATGGACGGCCATTGTGCTCCTGTTCCTCTACGCGCCCATGATAGTGCTCTTCGTCGGCTCTTTCAACGATGGGCGCGACTTGAGTGAGTTCGAGGGCTTCACACTCGACAATTACATTGACTTCTTCGAGGACAGCGACTCGCTGAGGCTGCTGGCAAACTCGCTCATCCTAGCCGTCACCAGTTCCGCCATAGCGACCGTGCTCGGCACTATGGCCTCGCTCGGCATACAGGCCATGCGCGGGAAAATACGCAAGCTCGTCATGACGCTGACAAACATACCGCTCGTGAACCCGGAGATAGTAACCGGTATCAGCCTCTCGCTGCTCTTCGTATTCATAGGGCGCAATATGCTGAACACGGAGAACATACTGGGCTTCGGTACGCTGCTCATAGCGCACGTTACGTTCTGCCTGCCGTATGTCATACTGTCCGTCATGCCCAAGCTGCGCCAGACGGACTCTTCGCTCATGGACGCGGCGCTCGACCTCGGCTGCACGCCGCTGCAGGGCTTCTTCAAGGTACTGCTGCCGCAGCTCCTGCCCGGCATAATTTCCGGCGCCATCATGTCCTTCACCATGAGCCTTGACGACTTCGTCATAAGCTACTTCACTTACTCGTCCGACTTCTCGACGCTGCCCGTCGAGATATACGCCATCGTGCGCAAGCCGGTACCGCCGATGTACTACGCCATGTTTACGCTGATGTTCTTCCTGATTCTCATCGTCATGATAGGTATGAACATAGTCCAGGCGAGGGACGAGAAAAAGCAGCGGCAACGCGTCAAAAGCGCGTAAATATAAGCCAAAAATAAAAGCAGAAACAGTATAGACCGAATCCGCCGGATTCGGCCTAAAAAAGAAAGGGGACAAAAAAGTTGAAAAAAAAGGTTGTATCCATTGTACTTGTATTTGCCCTGGCGTTCTCCCTGGCGGCTTTCTCCGGCTGCGGGAGCAGCGACCAGGTGACCCTCCACGTCTACAACTGGGGTGTCAATATCGCAGACGGAACCGACGACTACATCGATGTCATAGAGCTCTTTGAAGAGGCCTATCCCGACATCGACGTCGTCTACGACACCTACGAGACCAACGAGGCCCTCTACACCCGCCTGTCCGGCGGCGGCGTCAGCTACGATGTCATCATCCCCAGCGACTACATGATAGCCCGCATGATACGCGAGGACATGCTCCTGCCCCTCGACTTTGAGAACATACCCAACTACGAGCTGGTGGACGACACCTTTAAAAACCAGGCCTACGACCCAGACAACATGTATTCCGTCCCCTACACCTGGGGCACCGTGGGCATCATCTACAACACCAAGTACGTCGACGAGGCCGACATCGGCGGCTGGGACCTGCTCTGGAACGAGAAGTACGCCGACCGCATCGTCATGATTGACAACTCCCGCGACGCCTTCGCCATCGCCGAGGCCATGCTGGGCTACAGCCTGAACACCGAGGACCCCGACGAGCTCCAGGCCGCTGCGGAATTGCTCGCCGAGCAGACCGCCGTCGTCCAGTCCTACTCTATGGACGACATGTACAACGTCATGGAGAACGAGGAGGCCTGGATAGCCCCGTACTACGCGGGCGACGCCATGCTTATGATGGACGAAAACCCCGACCTCGCCTTCTACCTGCCGGAGGACCAGACCTTCAACGTCTTTATAGACGCAATGTGCATCCCCTCCTGTGCCGAGCACAAGGAGGAGGCGGAGCTCTTCATCAACTTCCTTACCAGTCCGGAGATAAGCGGCGGCAACATGGACTACATCGGCTACGGTACGCCCGTTTCCGCAGCCAAGGAGTACATGGACCCCGAGATGGCCAACAACCCCGTCGCCTATCCCGATGACGCGACCCTGGAGCGCGGCGAGGCCTTCGTGGCCCTGAGCGACGAGGCTCAGCAGCTCATGGACAACCTCTTCAATGAGGTCAAGGCAGGACTTGCCGCCTGAGACTGCAATATAAAGAACAAGGCCCGCCGGCGTCCGCCGGCGGGCCGGCATATGCCGATTTCAAGGCAAAATCAGTGTTGACATTGGCGGATATATCATTTATAATACCAAGGCTAGGCTATGGGCAGGGAGGCGGATTATGAAGCTCGATTTGCGGGAGATACTCGACACCCCGGGTGCGAGGCTGCCCTTTGAGCAGGAGCTTTCCGCCGACAGGCTCGGTTTCGACTCCATCGAGGAGTATTTGGAGCCCGTCGCGGCCCGCGGCGAGATTGTCAACACCGCCGGGGTCCTCACCGCCAGGGGCGAGATAAGCGCGCGCATGAGGTGCGTCTGCGACCGCTGCGGAAGGGAGTTCGAGCTCACGCGCCGCGTCGAGGTGGACACGCCCATCGTCCCGGAGTCGGAGTGCTCGGACGGCGAGGGCGACTACGAGAGCGAGGCCTATCCGATGGAAGGCGACTGGCTGGATATCGACGACCTGCTGGAGACCGAGTTCATCCTGGATATGCCTACCAAGTTCCTCTGCCGCGAGGATTGCAAGGGCGTCTGCCCTAAGTGCGGCAAGAATCTCAACGACGGCGAGTGTGATTGCCGCCCGGATGTCGATCCAAGGTTTGCTGCTTTGGCGCAGCTTTTGGATAAATAAACTCACTATCAAGCTGCACACGACAGCTGACCATAGGAGGTGTAACACATGGCAGTCCCGAAAAGTAAGGTGTCCCGCCAGAGGCGTGACAAGAGGCGCTCTTCCGTCTGGAAGCTGAACGCGCCCCACATCGTGAAGTGCCCCAACTGCGGCGCTTACCATCTGCCCCACCGCGCCTGCAAGGCCTGCGGCCAGTACAACGGTCGTGTGGTTCTCAAGGTTGAGGAGAGCAACTGACAAAGCATGAGGAGGGAAGGCGTCACGCCTTCCCTCCTTTTGCTAAGGCCGGCCGAAATGCCGAAGGCATTTCGTGCCGATACGCCCCGCGCGTCAGCGAGCGAGCCGAGGTGAAGCCCGGGAAAAGTGGATTGGATAACGGTGCGGCGTCCCGTGAAAGACGACTGCAAACGCCCGTCCGGGGAATGGCCCGGGGCGGGAATTTCACTGCTTATATATTTGGAGGCAATATGCTCAACACCGTCACAAATGTGGATAATTGGAGCCCGGTCAGGCGGCATGTCCATGCCGGGGACGTGCTTGTGTCCATAAACGGCCACGAGATTGAGGACGTCCTCGACTACCGCTTCTGGTCATATGAGGAACGGCTGACGCTTGTGATACGCCGCCCGGACGGCAGCGAGCACGAGGTGAAGGTCAAGAAGGACGCGGGGGAGGATCTGGGCCTCGACTTCGACGAATATCTCATGGACAAGCCCTGGGGCTGTTCGAACCGCTGCCTCTTCTGCTTTGTCGACCAGCTGCCGCGCGGCATGCGCCGCAGCCTGTATTTCAAGGACGATGATGCGCGGCTGAGCTTCCTCACGGGCAGCTATATCACGCTGACCAACCTCTCCGAGCGCGAGTTCGAGCGCATATGCGCCCTGCGTATCAGCCCCATAAACGTCTCCGTCCACGCGACGAACCCCGCCGTGCGTGAGAAGCTCATGGGCAACCCCAAGGCGGCGGACATCATGACGCCGCTCAGGAGGCTCGCCGGGGCTGGAATAACAATGAACTGCCAGGTGGTCTGCTGCCCCGGCATAAACGACGGCGAGGAGCTCAGCCGCACGATGCGGGAGCTCTCGGAGCTCTACCCTGGCGTGTACAGCGTGTCCATCGTCCCTGTCGGGCTCACAAAGCACCGCGAGAACCTGCCCAAGCTCACGCCCTTTGACGCCTCCGGCGCCGCTGAGACGATTGACCGCGTCGAGAGCTTTGCCGCCGAGTGCCTTGAAAGGTACGGAAGCCGCATCTTCTGGTGCTCGGACGAGTTCTACCTCAAGGCGGGACGAGACGTGCCGGGCGACGAATACTACGAGGAGTACAGCCAGCTGGAAAACGGCGTCGGCCTCATGACGCTGCTCGAGACGGAGTTTGCCGCCGCCCTGGACGCAGCGGAGGCGGACGAGGGTACAGGCGAACCCTTCGCCATAGCCACCGGCGTGGCCGCGGCCCCGTTATTAGAAAAACTTTTACAGACAGGACACAAAAAGTGTGATAAGATAAACGGAAGGGTATATGCTGTGGTCAACGACTTTTTCGGCCACACTATAGACGTCGCCGGGCTCATAACAGGCCGGGACCTCATCGCCCAGCTCAAAGGGCGGGAGCTCGGCGCGAGGCTGCTCATTCCGAGCAAAATGCTTCGCCACGGCGAGGGCGTTTTTCTCGACGATGTGACGCTCGAGCAGGCGCAGGAGGCCCTCGGCGTCCCGGTCGTGCCGATTGGCTCGAGCGGCGACGAGCTGCTTGAAGCCATGCTCGGCTATTGACGCGCGGAGTTTAGGCTCCGCATCCCGCAGGTTCTGCCATTCATTCAGATAGAAATTTACCGGAGGTGGACACAGATGTCCAGACCCCTTGTAGCCATAGTAGGGCGCCCCAACGTGGGGAAATCCATGCTCTTCAACCGCCTGGCCGGGCGCAGGCTCTCCATAGTGGAGGACACGCCGGGCGTCACCCGCGACAGGCTCTACGCCGAGTGCGAGTGGAACGGGCGCAAATTCGACATCGTCGACACCGGCGGCATAGAGCCGACGGCCGACAGCGAGATACTCATGTTCATGCGCGAGCAGGCGCAGATAGCCATAGACGCGGCGGACGTCATCGTCCTGGTCACGGAGATAGGCACCGGCGTCACCGCTGCGGACAAGACCGTGGCCGACATGCTCAAGCGCTCGGGAAAGCCCGTTATCCTCGTCGTGAACAAGATGGACTCCACCGGCGACGTGGACCCGGGCTTCTACGAATTCTATTCCCTCGGCCTCGGCGACCCCATCGCCGTCTCATCCGTGCATGGCCACGGCACCGGCGACCTGCTGGACGAGTGCGTGGCGCACTTCCCGCCGGAGAGCGCCTTTGAGGAGGACGACGAGCGCATCCGTGTCGCCGTAATAGGCAAGCCCAACGTGGGCAAGAGCTCACTCATAAACCTCATCCTGGGCGAGAAGCGCGTCATAGTCTCCAACGTGGCGGGTACTACGCGCGACGCCGTGGATACTGCTTTCGAGAACAAGTACGGCAAATATGTGTTTATAGATACTGCGGGCATACGCCGCCGCAGCAAGGTCGACGACAGGATAGAGAAGTTTTCTGTCATGCGAGCGAAATTGGCTATTGACAGGGCCGACGTGTGTCTTATAATGATAGACGCGCGGGAGGGCGTGACCGAGCAGGACACCAAGATTGCCGGGCTTGCGCACGAGGCCGGAAAGGCCAGCGTCATCGTTGTCAACAAGTGGGACCTCGTCGAAAAGGACGGCAAGACCATGGACAAGATGCGCAAGGACGTGCTGCGCGACCTGGCCTTTATGAGCTATGCCCCCGTGCTCTTCATATCCGCCCTGACCGGGCAGAGGACGGAGCGCATCTTCGAGCTCGTCAACTACGTCAATGAGCAGAGCGCCACGCGCATCACCACAGGAATGCTCAACGACGTGCTGGCCGACGCCCAGATGAGGCAGCAGCCGCCCACGGACAAGGGCCGCCGCCTCAAGATTTACTACATGACGCAGACCGGCGTCCGTCCGCCCAACTTCGTCATATTCTGCAACAGCCGCGAGCTGTTCCACTTCTCGTACCAGCGTTATATCGAAAACCAGATTCGCGCGGCGTTCGGCCTGGAGGGTACGCCGGTGCGTATCGTGATCCGGCAGAAGGGAGATAAGGAGTAAGGATGCTCATCACGCTCATGCTTGCGTTGACCGCGATTATAGGCTACCTCATGGGCAGCGTCAACGGCTCCATAATCATCTCCAAATACCTGTTCGGCAGCGACGTGCGCCGGCAGGGCAGCGGCAACGCCGGACTCACCAACTTCTACCGCACCTACGGCATAAGCGGCATCGTGGGTGTGATAGCCATAGACGTGCTCAAGGGCGTCATCGGTACGCTCATCGGCGGGCTGCTGCTGTCTTTCGCCGCGCCCGACGGCTTCGAGGCCGAATTCACATCCGTCGGGCGGCTCGTCGCGACATTCTGCCTCATCCTGGGACACGTTTTCCCGATATTCTACGGGTTTAAGGGCGGAAAGGGCATACTAACCGGCGTGTCCTGCGTTTTCGTGGTGGATTACCACGCCGCAATAATAGCCCTTGTGATATTCGCCGTGCTGGTTGCCGCGACGCGCTATGTCTCGCTGGGCAGCGTGCTGAGCACCATAAGCGTGCCGATTACGCTCCTGGCCAACGGCTTTTCCGGGCTGTGCCTGACCCTCGCCTGCATCAGCGTGGCGCTTATCGTCATAAAGCACTCCGGGAATATCTCGCGGCTCATCCACCACAAGGAGCCCAAGATAGTATTCAAAAAGGATTTGAGCCACAAGCTGGACAACGATACATTTTAGAGAGGGATAATCATGCTCGAACTCAAGAACATATCCTACGCCGCCGAGGATGAGAGCGGCACCAAGGAGATACTCAACGACATAAACCTCACGATAAGCGAGCGCTTCGTGGCCGTCACCGGGCCCAACGGAGGCGGCAAGAGCACGCTCGCCCGCGTCATCGCAGGCATAATCAAGCCCACAAGCGGCCGCATTTATTTTGACGGCGAGGACATAACGGAGCTCGGCATCACCGAGCGCGCCAAGGCGGGCATCAGCTTCGCCTTCCAGCAGCCCGTGCGCTTCAAGGGCATCCGCGTCTACGACCTGCTGCAGCTGGCGGCGGGAAAGAAGATTACCATCAGCGAGGCCTGCGATTACCTCAGCCGCGTCGGCATGTGCGCGCGCGACTACATCCACCGCGAGGTGAACGCCAGCCTCTCCGGCGGAGAGCTCAAGCGCATAGAGATTGCGACCATACTCGCCCGCGGCACCAAGCTCTCTATCTTCGACGAGCCCGAGGCGGGCATAGACCTCTGGAGCTTCTCAAACCTCATAAGCGTGTTCGAGAAGATGTATGAGGAGATTAACGGCAGTATACTCATCATCTCCCATCAGGAGCGCATACTCGAGATAGCCGACAAGATAGTCGTCATAGCGGGCGGACGCATAACCGAGCAGGGACCCAAGGACGAGCTGCTGCCCAAGCTCATAGGCGGCGGCACCTGCGGGCGCCTGACCACAGTTTGACCGCATAAGGAGGGATAACCATGGCATTGGATGCGATACAGAAGGCCCTTCTGGCCGAGATAGCGGATTTGCACGGCGTGCCTGAGGGCGCGTACAACATACGCTCCGACGGAGAGCTCGCCGGGCGCAACACCACCGCGAACATAGACATAGTCTCTAAGACCGACAAGCCCGGCATAGACATCTACATCAAGCCCGGCACCAAGAACGAGAGCATGCACATACCCGTCATCATCGAGCAGAGCGGCCTCAAGGACCTGGTCTACAACGACTTCCATATCGGCGAGGACTGCGACGTCACGATAATCGCGGGCTGCGGCATATCCAACTGCGGCAGCCAGGACAGCCAGCACGACGGCATACACACCTTCTACGTCGGCAAGAACAGCAAGCTCAAGTACATCGAGAAGCACTACGCCGAGGGCGACGGCTCCGGCGAGCGCATAATGAACCCCACGACGATAATCAACCTCGAAGAGGGCGCGTACATGGAGATGGACACCACCCAGATTAAGGGCGTTGACTCCACAAAGCGCATTACCGAGGCCAAGCTGGCCGACGGCGCGACCCTCGTCGTGGCCGAGAAGCTGATGACCCACGGCAAGCAGACCAGCGAGACCGACTTCACCATAGACCTCGACGGCGAGGACTCCAGCGCCAACGTCGTCTCGCGCGGCGTCGCGCGCGACCACTCCCGCCAGGTGCTGTACATGAAGATAAACGGCAACTCCAAGTGCTATGGGCACAGCGAGTGCGACAGCATCGTGATGGACAACGGCTATGTGCAGGCCATCCCCGAGATTACCGCAAACAGCGTAGAGGCCAGCCTCGTCCACGAGGCCGCCATCGGCAAGATAGCGGGCGACCAGATAGTCAAGCTCATGACCCTCGGCCTCACCGAGGAGCAGGCGGAAGAGCAGATTGTGGCCGGCTTCCTCAAGTGATATAAAGCAAAAAGCACCCCGATGGGGTGCTTTTTCTATAAAAGGCAGCTCCGTCTGAGACGGAACTGCCTGAAATTTTGCATCGCGGAAGATGTCCGCAAGCGCAGAAACCGCAAGCTCACTCGCGGTTGCGGTAATCGTCCATCATGGTGGAGAAGAGCTCCTTCGTCGTGGGCGGCGTGTAGCTTATAGCGTTGGCCCCGGCGTCTATGGTGCGCTTTATGCTGTCCTCCTGCCCGCCGCCGGTGGCGATGATGGGCACGTCGGGGAAGTCGCGGCGGATTGCGCGCACGACGTCAGGGGTGCGGGCTGCGGCAGAGACGTTCAGGATGCTGGCCCCGGCCTCAAGCCTTGCGCCGATGTCGGTCTTTTCACTGACTACGGTCACGACCAGGGGAATGTCTATGTAGTTGGAAATGCGCTGTACGTCCTCATTGCCTATGGGCGCGTTCACGACTACGCCCATGGCGCCCTCGGTCTCCGCGTCCCAGGCCAGCTGCAGGGTGCGTATGCCCTGGGTGGTGCCTCCGCCGACGCCGCAGAACACGGGCAGGGAGGAGTAGCGCAGCACGGAGGAGGATATGGTCGGCTGCGGCGTAAAGGGATAGACCGCCAGCACGGCGTCGGCGTTGCAGTTGCGTATGATGGCTATGTCCGTCGTGAACACCAGGGACTTTATCCTGTGGCCGTTTATGACTATGCCGCTCGCGTCCCGCACGACGCTGGGGACACGAAGTATGTGATGGCGCAGCTTGCTGCTGATCATGGGTATATTTTTGGTGACAGGCTTTTCGTTCGTGCTGACGTAAATCTTTTCTTCGAGCATGGTGTTCCTCCGTCTGATATGTGTATGTTTGTAGACAATTATAACACACGATGCTGTTTCAGAAAAGCAACAAAGTGTTAAAACTCGCCCAAATATTCCAGTTTCAGCCCCAAAACCCGCAGAACGCTCTCATCTATGCGGGCTTCGCTGAGCTCGCCGTTTTCCACGGCCTGAGTTATTGCCGCGACGGCGCCGGGGATGTCGCTCACGCCCAGCAGGATGTCGACGCCGGCTTCAAGCGCCAGGACGCAGCGCTCGCCCTCGCTCCAGGCGGAGAGCGCGCCCATCTCGAGCCCGTCGGTGATGACCAGGCCGTCCCAGCCGAGCTGCTCGCGCAGCAGGCCGGTCACGACTTCGCGGGAGAGGCTGGCCGGGTGCTCGGGGTCTATGGCCGTCATCGTGATGTGGCCCACCATGACCATGTCGGCTCCCGCTTCCATGCCGGAAATGAATGGCTTCAGCTCGCCGTCCATCAGCTCGTCGACGGTTTTGTCCACCGTGGCAGCGCCGGAGTGCGTGTCCGTATCCGTGTCGCCGTGGCCAGGGAAGTGCTTGAGTGAGCAGATGACGCCCGCGTCGTGGAAGCCCTGCACAGCGGCAGCCACGAGCTCCGAGGCCTGGTCGAAGTCGTCTGAATAGGCCCGGTCGCCTATGACCGTGTTGTTGGGGTTTGTCCAGACGTCGGCCACGGGCGCGAAGTCCGTGTTGAAGTGCAGCGCGCGCATGTCGGAGCCGATGGTGCAGGCGTTGTCATGCGCAACCCCGGCGCCCTGGTCCTTGTAGCTGTACATGGGGTCGAGCCAGGTCGTGCCCAGCTTGTACATCAGCCGGGCAACGTTGCCGCCCTCCTCGTCGGCGGATATGAAGAGCGGTATCTTGCTCATGCTCTGCGCGGAGTCTATCATGGAGACGGTCTGCTCGCGCGTGACGAGGTTGTCGAGCGAGTATATGAAGCCGCCGACGGGATAGCTCTCAAGCGCGGCGCGCGTGGTCTCGCCCGCGACAGTGACGGGGGAGACGCCGGTCAGGGCTTCGGGGCGGACTATCATGAGCTGGCATATCTTCTCCGTGAGGCTCATGCCGGAGAGAATTACCTCGGCGCGGCTCGGGGTTGGCTCCGGCGTCGGTTCCGGAGTGGGGGACGGCGTGGGCTCCGGGGAGGCGCTGACGGCTCCGGGAGTGGGCAGGTCCTGCACGGAGGGAGCGCCGCAGGCGGCGAGCAGGAGCGCTAGCACAAGTGTGAGAGATAAGGCTGTTCTCTTCATTGGTGTTGACCCTTTCGCTAATTTGTGGTATCATATCAGGTCGGAGACAAGGGACTCCGAGCAATTATAACACATGTGATTTTGTAAAGGAAGCGCAAAAACTATGGCTAAAATAGACATCTTTTCGGGTTTCCTGGGGGCGGGCAAGACCACCCTTATAAAGAAACTCATATCCGAAGCCTACGCGGGCGAGAAGCTTGTGCTCATAGAAAACGAGTTCGGTGAGATAAGCGTCGACGGCGGCTTCCTGGCCGATGCGGGAGTGGAGATTACCGAGATGAGCTCCGGCTGCATCTGCTGCTCCCTCGTCGGCGACTTCGCCGAGGCACTCAAGAAGGTGAAGGAGCAGTTCTCTCCCGACCGCATACTTATCGAGCCCAGCGGCGTCGGCAAGCTCAGCGACGTCATCCGCGCTGTACAAGACGTCGGCGACCCCGATTTGGTTCCCGGCAGCTTCACAACCGTGGTGGACGCGACGCGCGCCAAGATGTATATGAAGAACTTCGGCGAGTTCTGGTGCAACCAGGTCGAGAACGCCGGAACCATCGTGCTCAGCCGCACCAAGGGCATGAGCGAGAGCAAGCTCGCAGCCTGCGTGGACATGCTGCGCGAGCACAACCAGAGTGCCGTCATCGTCACTACGCCCTGGGACGAGCTGGACGGCAAGCAGCTCCGCGCCGCGATGGAGCGTGAGGACACTCTTGCCGCTGAGCTCGAACGCCTGGCGGCCGAGGTCGACGACGGCGAGGACGAGTGCTGCTGCGGCCACGGTCACGAGCACCATCACGACCACGACGAGCACTGCGAGCACCACCACGAGCATGAGCACGGCGAGTGCTGCCACCATGACCATGACCACGAGCATGACCATGACCACGAGCACGAGGGCCACGGGCATCACCATCACCACCACGGCCACGACGCCGACGAGGTGTTCTCCAGCTGGGGCGTCGAGACGGCAAGACAGTTTACCGAGGAGGAGATTGACGCCGCGCTCCGTGCGCTCGACAGCCTCACATACGGCCAGGTAGTGCGCGCGAAGGGCTATGTCCCCGCCGACGGCGGCTGGCTCTACTTCGACTATGTCCCCGGTGAGCGCAACCTGCGCCGCGGCGAGGCCGCCGTCACCGGCCGCATCTGCGTCATAGGCGCCCACCTCGACGAAGAAGGCCTGAAGGAGCTGTTTGACCTTGCCTGATAACCAGATTCCCGTTTACCTTTTCACCGGTTTCCTCGAGGCAGGAAAGACCAGGTTCATACAGGAGACGCTGGAGGACAAGCGTTTCAACAAGGGCGAGCCCACGCTGCTGCTTGTCTGCGAGGAGGGCATAGAGGAGTACGAGCCCGAGGAGTTTTCCGGCCACCGCGTGAAGCTCAAGGCCGTTGAGGACGAGAGCGATTTGACGCCCGAGAACCTGACCCAGTGGCTGGCCCAGGCCCAGGCGGAGCGCGTCCTCGTGGAGTACAACGGCATGTGGATGCTCGACAGCCTCTACGGAGCGCTGCCCGAGGGCTGGCTCGTGGCGCAGGAGTTCATGTTTGCCGACGCGAACACCTTCCTCAACTACAACGCCAACATGCGCCAGCTCACCTACGACAAGCTCAAGAGCGCGGAGCTGGTGGTGTTCAACCGCTTCAAGCCCGAAATGGACAAGATGGACTTCCACAAGATTGTCCGCGCCGCATCCCGCCGCGCAGACATTGCCTACGAGGCCGCCGACGGCAGCGTAGTCTACGACGACATCGAGGACCCGCTGCCCTTCGACATCGACGCGCCCGTAATAGAGATAGCCGACCGCGACTACGCTATCTGGTATCGAGACGTGAGCGAGGAGCCCAAGAAGTACGCGGGCAAGACCGTGCGCGTCAAGTGCCGCTGCGTCAAGCGGCGCGGCATCCAGGCGGGCTGGGAAATAGCGGGCAGGCACGTAATGACCTGCTGCGAGGCGGACATCGCCTTCACGGCCTTCATCTGCGACTTCCGCACGGTGCCAGATATGCCGGACGACGGCTGGTTTATCGTCACGGCAAAGATGGACTACAAGTTCAACCGCGCCTACGGCCGCAAGGGGCCGGTGCTCACCGCCGAGAGCGCGGAGCCCTGCGAGGCCCCGGACCCGAGCGTCGCCACATTTTTCTGATATAGTATGCCCCGGGCGGAAGCGCCCGGGGCGTTTCATTGCGCCTGGCCGCCGTTGAGCTCGACCATGTCGTAGCCGGGGCCGGACTGCTCCGCGCAGCCGCCCAGGCCCAGCAGCATCAGGGCCAGGAAAAGCGCTGCAAGCCTTTTCATGCAATCAGCTCCTTGCGCCTATGAGACGATTGCGGCGCGCCAAGGTTCCAAAATACAAACCCCCGCCGTCTCGACGGGGGTCGTGCTTTCAGCCTTTGAGCACCCGGGCGAGCTCGGCTACGTCGGCCAGGACGTATCTGGGCTGCGTCTCGCTGCCGCGCAGCATGTCGGGGAGCGTCTCGCCGCTGAGTACCAGCACGCTGACCGCGCCGGCGTTCACGGCGACGGCAATGTCGGTATAAAGCCGGTCGCCCACGCAGCAGATGCGCTCGTTGGGCACATTGCGCATCTCCGATATTATGTCAACCATTGCCCGGTTGGGCTTGCCGATGAAGTGCGGCTTTACACCGCTTGCGGCGGTGAGTAGGGCGCAGATGCTGCCGCAGTCGGGCAGCACTTCTCCGGCGGGCATGGGGCAGACCCAGTCGGGGTTCGCGGCTATAAAGGCCGCGCCCCGGCGCAGGAAGTGGACGGCGCGGTCGAGCTTTTCATAGGTCAAAGTGGTGTCAAATCCGGCGCAAACCACTGTTGCATCGTCATTTTGCGTGAGTTCCACGCCGTAGCTGATGAGCTCGCGCTCAAAGGCGGGCGTGCCTAGGACATACACCCGTTCGCCTGGGTGGCGGGTCTTGAGGTACATGCCGGTGGCCATGCCGGAGGTGAATACGTTCTCGCGCTCGCAGGGGAAGCCCAGCTTCCTGAGACGAGTTATGTAATCCTCTCCGGCGCGGGAAGAGTTGTTCGTCAGATAGATGTAGTCGCGGCCGGTGGCCTCGAGCGTGCGGATGAAGTCGACGGCGCCGGGAAAGACCTCGTCGCCGAGATAGAGTGTGCCATCCATGTCCAGCAGGAACAGGGAGCATTCTCGCAGAGCATCGTAGTTCATTCTTTGTCCTCCAAGTCTTGTGGCAGCAGTGTCATGAGCTCGTCGCGCGTGGGGGCTTCCAGCGCGGCGAGGCGGTCGGCCTGGCGCGAGACGGCGTCCTCGAAGAGGTTGCGCACGGTCCGGCCGTTGCCGAAGTTCTCGTCCCGGCCCTCGTACAGCCGCGCGAGAAGGGCGCTGAGGGCCTCGTCTGCCTCGGGCGAGAGGACGTAACCGTTCTTTTCGCAGTTGAGCAGGAAGATGCCGCGCAGCTCGTCGGGGGTGTAGTCGGGAAAGTGGATGTACTTGTTGAAGCGGGATTCCAGCCCGGGGTTCGAGGAGATGAAGCGCTCCATCGGCCCGGAATAGCCCGCGACTATGACCACCAGCTCGTCGCGGTGGTCCTCCATTGCCTTGAGCAGGGTTTCGATGGCCTCGCGGCCGAAGTCGTTTGCGCCGCCCGAAGCGAGGGAGTAGGCCTCGTCGATAAACAGCACGCCGCCGAGCGCGCTGTCAATTACCTGCGCGGTTTTCATGGCGGTCTGGCCGACATAGCCGGCAACCAGCCCTGAGCGGTCGACCTCCACGAGCTGGCCGCTTTTGAGCGCGCCTATGGCCGCATAGAGCTCGCCGAGCAGGCGCGCGACCGTGGTCTTGCCCGTGCCGGGGTTGCCGGTGAAAACCATGTGCAGGCTCACGGGCGCGGCGGGCAGCCCGGCCTCCAGGCGCAGCGAGCGGACTTTGACGAGGTTTACGAGGCTCTTGACCTCTTCCTTTACGTCCTTGAGGCCTATAAGGCCGTCGAGCTCGGCCATGAGCTCGTCCAGCGAGCGGCGCGGCTGCTCGGTCACAGTGGGTTCCGCCTCCGGCTCCGGGGCTTTGGCCTCAGCGGCGCCTGAGCGTGCGGGCGGCGCCTTGTCCAGGAAGGACGGCTCGCTGGTCGTGACGTAGTCCATGGGGTTGAGCGGCTCTTTGGAGGGCTTGACGCCCGCGCTGTCGCAGACGGCGGAGAGCTTGGCGGACATGTCGGAGATGTATCCCGCCTCGCTGCGGCTTATTTCGCCGTCAACTGCGGCAAGGCTGAGCAGGATGTTTGTGACCATGCGCGCAAAGACGCGGGAGTAGTCCCGGCCGGAGGCGGCGTCGCGCTCGGCCAGGCTCCAGAAGAACATGGGCGGCAGCGCCTCGGGCTCGTCCAGGACGCGGCCTGTGAGGCTCCACAGCAGTTCTTCGGGCTGCTCTCTGCCCTTGGAGTAGAGCGCGTTGTATGAGTCAACGTGGGCCTGGGTGACGGAGCCCGTGCATTTCCAGAGGCCGAGGGCGCTCCGGCGCATGAAATCGTCGAGCCCGGCGGCGCAGCCGCGCCCCGCCGCGCGGTAAAAGGCCTCGGTGTTCGCAATGTATTCACGATGCAGCTCATCGCTTGAGCGCGTCCAGACAGAGGGCATAATGTACCTCCAAACAGCCAAGTTTCCCATCTATTATAACTTAGACTCAGGCCGTGCGCAAGAGGCCATGCCTCGCAGGCCGCCGCCGGGCGGGGGCGGTGCAGCCACAGGCGGCTGCAGGCCACTAGTGGGAAGCTTTCTTTTGTCTTGAAAAAAGAAAGCTCCCCACACCCCGAAAGAAATTCGCTTTGGCGCTAAACCAGCCTAACCACGCTGTAATATGCGTTTCAGCATACCGGCAGTGGGAACTTAGTCAGAGGGTATTTGTGCCACGACATCCGCGGACTCGCTTCGCGTACCGCTCCGTTGGGCAGTGAGTCCACCTCGGCTGTGCCGCGTGAAGATTTAGCAGCTGCTTTTGGCAAGGTCGGCGCAGCCGAGCTATACTTCCGCTTCCGCTAATCCGTTCTACCCTGTACGATACGGTACCCGGCTGTGTGGCTGCAGGGTCGTGGGATACGGTAGCAAAGCGGATTTCCTTTCGGGGTCTGGGACGCTTTCTTTGAACAAGACCAAAGAAAGCGCCCCAGGAGTGCAGCAGCCGCCCTCGGCTGCACCCATTACGTCGGGCGACGTGGCATCTGGTGGGTGCCCCCACGGGCCGCAGCCCTGTGGCTGCACCATCCCCGCCTGGCGGCGGGAGTTGAATTTTCACGGCGTCGTGGTATAATATAGTTTTAGGTGAAAGCCGGGGAAGCCGGTACCTTATAGATGTGTAAACTAATAATACTGGAGGCATATACATGTCCAAGAAACAATTCAAGGCCGAGAGCAAGCGCCTGCTCGACCTGATGGTCAACTCCATCTACACGCACAAGGAAATTTTCCTGCGTGAGATAATCTCGAACGCGTCCGACGCCATAGACAAGCTGGCCTACCTCGCGCTCACTGACGATAAGGTTGGCATAAGCCGCGACGACTTCGGTATCCTCATCAGCGTTGACAAGGACGCCAACACCTTGACCGTTTCCGACAACGGCATCGGCATGAGCAGCGAAGAGCTGGAGAGCAACCTCGGCGTTATCGCCAAGAGCGGCTCCATGGCTTTCAAGGCCGAGCACGGCGAGGACGCCAAGGACACCGACATCATCGGCCAGTTCGGCGTGGGCTTCTACAGCGCGTTCATGGTCTCCGACAAGGTGACGGTCATATCCCGCGCCTACGGCGCGGACAAGGCCTACAAGTGGGAGAGCTCCGGAGCGGACGGCTACACTATTACTGAATGCGACAAGGATGGGGTCGGTACGGACGTCATCATGCACCTCAAGGCCGACGACGAGAACGAGCGCTACTCGGATTACCTCCAGGCCTGGAAGATAATGCGCCTGGTGAAGAAGTACAGCGACTACATCCGCTGGCCCATCCGTATGGATGTGGAGCGCCCTGAAATGAAGGAGACCGGGGAAAAGAACGAGGACGGCTCTCCCAAGTACGAAACCGTGACGAAGGTGGAGCGCGAGACCATAAACTCTCAGATACCCATTTGGCAGCGCAGCAAGAGCGAGGTCACGGACGAGCAGTGCATGGAGTTCTACAAGGAGCACTGGCACGATACCACCGACCCGGCCTGCGTCATCCGCATCAACGCCGAGGGCCAGGTGAGCTATAAGGCGATGCTCTTCATCCCCGGACGTCAGCTGCTCGACTACATGACCAGCACCTACGAGCCCGGCCCCGAGCTCTATTCCAGCGGCGTTATGATTATGGAGCACTGCCAGGATTTGCTCGCAGAGAGCTTTTACTTCGTACGCGGCATTGTGGATTCGCCGGACCTGAGCCTCAACATATCCCGCGAAATGCTCCAGCATGACAGGCAGCTCAAGCTTATAGCCCAGAACATAAATAAGCGCATCAAGAGCGAGCTCACAAAGATGCTCGCCAACGACAGGCCCAAGTACGAGGAGTTCTACGCCAACTACGGCCGCCAGCTGCGCTACGGCGCGGTGGCGAACTACGGGCAGGATATCGAGAGCCTGCGCGAGCTGCTGCTCTACCACACGGATGCGGAAAAAACTTCGACTTTGAAAGAATATGTCGGGAACATGCCGACCAGTCAGTCCGTCATATATTACGCCGTGGGCGAGAGCGTGGCGAAGATTCTGCGCCTGCCCCAGGCAGAGCTCGTGCGCAGCCGCGGCTTCGGGCTGCTGTGCATGACGGATGAAGTGGATGAATATATAGTCGAGCAGCTGCGTGAGCAGGATGGGAAGAAGTTCTGCAATATAGTGACGGACGACCTCGGATTGCAGACCGAGGCCGAGAAGGCGGAGCTTGAAGCCAAGGAGGAGAGCGCGAAGGACACGCTGGATTTCGTGCGCGAAACCCTGGGCGACAAGGTGGCAGTGGTGCGCCTGAGCAACAAGCTCGTCAGCGCGCCCGTGTGCCTGACCACGGAGGGCTCCGTGACGCTGGAGATGGAGCGGTACTTCAGGAAACTGCCGCCCACGGGCATGGAGCCGCCCAAGGCCAGGCGCGTGCTGGAGCTCAATGGCGACAGCCCTGCCTTCGCCGCGCTGGAGAGCGCCGTGAAGTCGGACAGCGAGCGGGCCAGGAAACTGGTGGACATACTGCACTGCCAGGCCCTGCTGATGGCCGGCGAGGAGCTCGAGGACCCCGCGGCGTATGCGGAGGAGGTCTGCTCCCTGTTCTGAGGAGGACGCCGTGCGGGCGTGCTGCTCAGCACGGCAAAGACCGGCGCAAAGTCCGTTAAAGTCGGCGTGCAAAAAGCCCGCCCCTGCCCGGCGTGCAGCAGCCCTGCGCAGCCTCCCTTACCCCAAAAAGGAGAAATGTCAATGGACAACACTCTCGGCATATACATCCACATACCGTTCTGCGTCTCGAAGTGCTCGTACTGCGACTTCTACTCGCTCGCCGGGTGCGACAGGCTGATGCCGAAGTACCAGGACGCGCTCGTGGAGCACATACGCGAGAGCTATTCGGCGTTCAAGGGCCGGTATATCGACACCGTGTACTTTGGCGGCGGAACGCCCAGCTACTATGGAGCCAAGCGCCTGCTCGAGCTCTGGGATGAGCTCAAGGGCAGCGGCAGCGTGCTCAAGGACTGCGAGGTCACGGTGGAGGTCAACCCCGACAGCGCCTCGTTCCGAGAGCTCGCCAAGCTCAGGAAAGAGGGTTTCAACCGCCTCTCCATGGGCGTGCAGAGCGCGAACAACGACATACTCAAGCTCATAGGCCGCCGCCACAACTGGAAGCAGGCCGAGCTCGCCATGACAGCCGCGCGTGAGGCCGGGTTCGACAACGTCAGCGTCGACCTCATCTACGGCCTGCCCAGCCAGACCAAGGGCGACTGGGCCGACACGCTCATGCGGGTTATAGAGCTCAGGCCCGAGCACATAAGCTGCTACGGCCTGACGCTCGAGCCGGGTACGCCGATGTACGAGCGCTATCTGGGCTCTCCCATACTGCCCAGCGACGACGAACAGGCGGACATGTATCTCTATGCCGTCGATACCCTGGAGCACTACGGCTACAGGCAGTACGAGATATCCAACTTCGCCGTGCCGGGCTACGAGTCCAGGCACAACATGCGCTATTGGCGTCTGGGAGAATACCTGGGCTTCGGCGCGGGCGCCCACTCCTGTATGGACGGCGCGAGGTTTTCCTATGTGCGCGACGCCGACCAGTACATTGTAGGCGTACTGCGCGACCAGAACATCGTCGACGAGTACAGCCCCATCACCAATGTCGAGCGCGGCAGCGAGTACATCATGCTCGGCATGCGCACCGCTATGGGCGTCGAGGCAGAGGAGTACACCCAGCATTACCGCGCCGACTTCGCGCCTATAGAAAAGACATTGCGCGTGTTCGCGGAAAAGGGCTGGGCCGTCTGCGATGAAGGCCACTGGCACTTCACGCCGCAGGGGTTCCTGCTGTCCAACCTGCTCATAGGCGCGCTCCTGGAGGCGCAGAGCGGGACGCGCGTGGCGGTCAATCCCTGGATGAAGCCCGCCTTCGAGGCCGAGGAAAAGACCACCCTGCCCAAGGGCGACGAGGAGCTCTTCCGTGATCAGTATCTCAAACACGGCAAATAAGTGGAATAAGGACTAATTGACATGAAACTGTTTGGCAACGCCGGCCGCCCCAGGGTGGGCCGGAACACAGAGAGCTTTGAGCCCATAAGCGATGCTAAGGCCGAAAAGGCCAGGGCGCAGGCGCGCAAAAAGGCCGACAGTGCCCGCACAAAGGCGTACAGGGAGTACGAGAAATCCTCCGCCTCCGGGAACAGGCGCGCGGCGCAGCCCAGGCAGGCCGCCGCTGCGTCAAAACCGACCGCGTCCAGGTCGGAACAGGACACGGGCCGCAGGAAGCCCGACAGGCGGGGCAACGGAGCTAAGAGGGCTGTTATTATAACGGTCTGCGTACTGGCCGTCATTTTTGCCGGGATAACAGGTTTCGCCTTCTATGTGTCGGGTACAGATACGATATACCCCAACGTGAGCATCGGAGGGGTGGACTTGGGAGGGCTCACCGTGAGCGAGGCGGCCTACGAGCTGTCCACCAGCGACTGGGCGGCAGAGGACGAGAGCGTTTCAGTCGCCCTGCCCATGGAGCGCACCCTGACCGTCACCGCCGCCGAGGCGGGAGCGTCTGTAACAGCGGAGCAGGCGGCTCAGACGGCGTATGATTACTGCCACGACGGGAACATCTTCTCCTGCCTCGTCAGATACATAGGATGTCTGACCTCCGGCGGCAGCGTTGATGTGGAGATTGACGTCGACGAGGCCGCGGTGAACTCCATTGTGCAGGCCGAAGTCAGCGATATACTCAACGACCTCCAGACCTCCGGCGTGGAGGTGGACGAGGACGAGGGCGTCATACGCGTCGTCAAGGGCGCTTCGAGCGTCGGCATAGATGTCGAGGAGCTCACACAGCTTATCTGCTCCGCCCTGGCCGAGAGACGCTACGGTGCGCTCGACTACGAGCCGGAGGCCGCGGAGGGAGAGAAGCTGGATGTGCAGAGCCTGCACGAAACAGTTTACCGCGAGCCTGTGGACGCATATTACGACCCGGAGACCGGCGAGGTGGTGCCGTCCGTCACAGGAGTGGACTTTGATACCGCCGAGGCGGAGCGGCTCTGGAACGCCGCCGGTGCGGGCGATGTGGTGGAGATCCCGGCGGAGATAACAGAGCCGGAGTATACCACTGAGAAGTACGAGGAGATGCTGTTCGCGGATGACTTCGGAGACCCCGTAACCACCAGCCTCTCCGGCAGCACAGCCAACCGTATAAATAATGTGCAGCTGGCTGCAAACTCCATAAACGGCGTGGTTCTCATGCCGGGCGAGCAGTTTGATTACAACGAGTGCCTTGGCGAGCGCACCACGGAGCGCGGCTATAAGGCTGCAGGCGCCTACTCCGGCGGACAGGTGGTGCAGGAGGTCGGCGGCGGAATCTGTCAGGTTTCCAGTACGCTGTATTACGCGGCGCTGCTTGCAAACCTCCAGATAGACGTGCGCTCCTGCCATTACTTCCCGGTGGGCTACCTGCCTGCGGGACTGGACGCCACGGTGAGCTGGGGCGGGCCTGAGTTCCGGTTCACGAACAACACCGACTGGCCGATAAAGATAGAGGCCAGCGTGGACACCGCCGCCAACACCGTTACGGTACACATTGTCGGTACAAACGTCGACGGCACCTACGTCAAGATGGAGAGCGGCGTTACCGGGTACATTTACACCAACAGCGAGTACCCCGAGGTGGCCACTGGCTACAAGGCCGAGAGTTACCGCTGCGTGTACTCCGCCGACGGAACGCTGCTCAGCCGTACCCACGAGGCCAGCAGCACCTATCACTATCATGAGGAGGACATAGTCTACCCGACGCCGACTCCCGAGCCCACCCCGATGCCGAGCGAAGAGCCCGTCTCCGGCGGGGACGCCACTCCGCCTGCCGAGCCCACAGAAGCGGTGGGCAACGTGTACGAGGATGGAGAGGGATACTACTTCGAGCACTGATAAAAAGCCCCCGTACAGGGGGCTTTTTTACGTCTCATGGCGCCAAAATGCGCTCTCAATGCTTGACGAGCGGCGCGGAATGTTATACTATTAAAGACTGGAAAAGCCAATAACCCGGTATGGGAGAAAATAACGGAGGTATCGCAATGAGCGAGAAAGGCACATTCTATATCACAACACCCATCTATTACCCGTCGGACAAGCTGCACATAGGCCACACCTACTGCACCGTTGCGACGGACACGATAGCCAGGTACAAGCGCATGTGCGGTTACGACGTTATGTTCCTCACCGGCACCGACGAGCACGGCCAGAAGATAGAGGAGAAGGCCAAAGCCGCAGGCGTGACCCCTCAGGAGTACGTCGACAAGATAGTCGAGGGTAAGGGCGGAGTGCTCGACCTCTGGAAGCTGATGAACATATCCAACGACCGCTTCATCCGCACCACCGACGACTACCACGTCGAGGCGGTACAGCGTATATTCAAGAAGATGTACGACAACGGCGACATCTACAAGGGCAAGTACTCCGGCATGTACTGCACCCCCTGCGAGAGCTTCTGGACGGAGAGCCAGCTTGTCGACGGCAAGTGCCCCGACTGCGGCCGCCCCGTGCAGTACGCCGAGGAGGAGGCCTATTTCTTCAAGCTCAGCAAGTACGCCGAGCCCGTGCGCGAGCTGCTGCTCTCCGGCACCTTCCTTGAGCCCGCCAGCCGCGTAAACGAGATGATAAAGAACTTCATCGACCCCGGCCTCGAGGACCTCTGCGTGTCCCGCACGAGCTTTAAATGGGGCATCCCGGTCGACTTTGACCCGGGCCACGTCGTGTACGTCTGGGTCGACGCCCTCTTTAACTACATGACCGCGCTCGGCTACATGAACGACAAGCGCGACGGCCTCGACAGGTACTGGCCCGCAGACGTGCACATGGTCGGCAAGGAGATAGTCCGTTTCCACTCCATAATCTGGCCCGCCATGCTCATGAGCGTGGGCGCGCCCCTGCCCAAGAAGGTCTTTGGCCACGGCTGGCTGCTGCTTGGCGGCGGCAAGATGTCGAAGTCCAAGGGCAACGTCGTCGACCCCTACATCCTCGCCGGACGCTTCGGAGTGGACGCCCTGCGCTACTTCCTCATGCGCGAGTTCCCGCTCGGCTCCGACGGCAACTTCTCCAACGAGCTGCTCATCTCCCGCATAAACTCCGACCTCGCCAACGACTACGGCAACCTGCTCAGCCGCACCGTCGCCATGGTGGTCAAGTACTTTGGCGGCACCCTGCCGACCGAGCGCCGGAGCGAGGACGTAGACTGTGAGCTCAACACCATGGCCGGCGAGCTGCGCGGCAAGTATGAGAAGCTGATGGACACTTTCCAGACGCAGACGGCGCTCGAAGAGGTGTTCAAGGTCGTTTCCCGCGCGAACAAGTATATAGACGAGACCGCCCCCTGGGTGCTCGCCAAGGACGAGGCCAATAAGCCGCGCCTCGCCGCCGTCATGTACAACCTGCTCGAGGCGCTGCGCATCTGCACCCAGCTGTTGACCCCCTTCATGCCCGACAGCTGCGCCAAGGCCGCCGACCAGATAGGCGTACCCGCGGAGCTGCGCACCTGGGACGCCGCCGGCGAGTGGGGCGTCCTGCCTGAGAACGTCACCGTCTGCAAGGGCGACACGCTCTTCCCGCGCATCGACATGGACAAGGAGCTCGCCGAGCTCGAGAAGCTCGAGGAAGAGGCCCGCAGGGCCAGCCTGCCCGCCATCGAGCTGGAGCCCCAGCTGGAGGAGAAGGTCGACTTCGACACCTTCTGCAAGAGCGACTTCCGCGTTGTGAAGGTCAAGGAGTGCGAGGCCGTGAAAAAGTCCGACAAGCTGCTGCGCTTCACCCTCGACGACGGCACCGGCGTCGACCGCCAGATACTCTCCGGTATCCACAAGTGGTACAAGCCAGAGGACCTTGTCGGCAAGACCCTCGTCGCCATTGTCAACCTGCCTCCGCGCAAGATGATGGGCCTTGAGTCAAACGGCATGCTCATATCCGCCGTCCACAAGGAGAAGGGCGAGGAAGCCCTGCACCTGCTCATGCTAGACGACAGCATCCCTGCCGGAGCCAAGCTCTGCTGAGGGCGCAAATAGAAGGCAAAACTCCACCGGCTCAGCGCCGGTGGAGTTTTTTGCGGCAGGCATCCGGGGCCTTGGGGAACGCGCTTTGGTTTATGGGCTTGTACTTTGACTTGAGCTGTGGTAGTATTGAAAAAAGCTCAATGGGAGGTTTTAATCATGGAATACAGACGTTTCGGGGACAAGATAGTCGTGCGTATAGACAAGGGCGAAGAGCTCTGCGCCGCGCTGCTCGAGCTCGCGGAGAAAGAGAACATCCGCATGGCGGGAGTGACAGGCATCGGCGCCAGCGATGACGTGACCCTCGGCGTGTTCGACACCGGTACGAAGGTGTATAACAAGACGCGCTTTAACGCGACGGCCTATGAGCTGGGCAGCGTGACCGGCAACCTCAGCCGCCAGGACGGCAAGCCGTATCTGCACCTGCACGCCGTCATAGGCAGCCCCGCCAAGGGAGAGTGCCACGCCGGACACCTCAACGCCGCGGTCATCAGCGCGACCTGCGAGCTGGTGATAGACGTCATCGACGGCGAGGTGGGCAGGAAGTTCTCCGACGATATCGGCCTCAACCTCTACGAGTTCTGAGCATAAGCGCCCGGGAGTATTCCCGGGCGTTTTTGCGTCCACGGCAGGTGCTGGAGGCCTGACGGCATTCAACTGAAAAGCGGCGGCAAAGCCTCGGTGCCGCCGCGCTGACGCCTGCTGAATATACGCACATACACAACTCAAGCTGTGCTCCTGGTTATGTGCCGGGAGGTTTTCAAAAGGCCTGAGCTTGTCTAAAGCTCCGCTGGTGAAAAATCGGAAACGGCATATTGCGTTGACATGTGTAGACAAACTTGGTATAGTGGCCGCAGGAGATGAGGTATATGAAGCGACTTCCTGTTTTGCTCGTAATTACACTGCTGCTGACCGGCTGCGGCGTGAACGAGGTTGACATAAATAATACGATTCCGCCTGAGAATACAATAGACGTGAGGCCTGAAAACACAACAGCATCAACACCGGAGGCAGTATATGCGCCGGGTGATATGGTAAAAGCAGTTGACATAATATCAAACATCTGTGTTGATACGCGCTACGCATCGGCCAACAACTTCACCGGAGAGGTGATGTATTCCTCAGCCGAGGTGTACCTGCGCTATTCCACCGCCTGCAAGCTGGCGCGCGTGCAGGAGCGCCTGAATGAGCAGGATCTGTCGCTGTGCATATGGGATGGATGGAGGCCGGTGGCGGCGCAGTTCGCGCTCTGGCGCGCAATGCCGGACGCCCGCTATGTCTCGAATCCCTTCAACGGCTTCAGCGGCCACTGCCGCGGGAATACAGTTGACATAACTTTGGTGACGCTCGACGGTGAAGCCGTGGAAATGCCTACGGGCTTTGACGACTTCACGGCGATGGCCGACCGCGACTACTCGGATGTGAGCGCTGAAGCGGCGGAAAACGCGCGCCTGCTCGAGAGGGAGATGACCGCCGAGGGCTTTGAGCCCTACTTTGCCGAGTGGTGGCACTACACGGACAGCGACGAGTACGACATATGTGAGAGCCTTACGCCCTTGAATGAAGTTGACATAACACAAGACACACTGCTCTATTCAGCGCCGGAGAAGAGCGCGGAAACGCTCGGCCTCGTCGCGGCGGGGGAGGAGGCATATATCATAGACCGTCTGGACGCCTGGCTCCTGGTGCGCACGGAGTCGGGTTACGGCTATATCGCAGAGTGAAGAAGCCCCGCACGGGACGCGGGGCACATAGAAAAGCCCGGACGCATTGCGTCCGGGCTTCTTGTCAGCCGAAGCTGAAGTAGCTCTTCGGGTCGGTGGTGGCGCCGTTCACGCGCACCTCGAAGTGCAGGTGCGGGCCGGTGGAGTTGCCGGTGGAGCCGACGTAGCCTATCACCTGGCCCTGCGTTACGGTCGCGCCGTTCGAGACGGCGAAGGCGCTCATGTGCGCGTAGAGCGTGACGCGCCCGCCGCCGTGGTTTATCATGATATAGTTGCCGTAGCCGTTGCCGTTGTTTGGTATGACGGTGGCGACGCCGCTGTCCGCGGCCAGGATGGGAGTACCGCTCGGCGCGCCTATGTCCTCGCCGGCATGGAAGCGCATGTCGCCCCAGATGGGGTGGATACGCCAGCCGTAGGCGCTGCCGGGGCTGTAGCCGGGCAGGGGCCAGATGTATGTACCGGTGGAGGTGATGCTGTTGGCGGCCTCCTGGCGCTCCAGCTCGGCTATCATGTCCTGAATCTGGCTCTCAAGCTCCGCTTCGCGGGCGAGCTCGGCCTCGTAGGCCTCGCGGTCGGTCTCTATCTGCGCCTCGAGCTCCACTATGAGCTGCTGGGCGTGGGTTATCTGCTCTTCGAGCGCGGCCTGCTCATCCTCGAGCTCGGCCTGTTTGGCGTCGAGGTCGGTGAGCATACTCTCGTACTCGGCCTGGATGCGCTCCGAGTTTTCGCGCGCGGCGACGTACTCGTCATAGCTGCGCTGGTCGGCCTCCATTATTTCGCCTATCATGTCGAGATTGCTCAGAAGCTCGCCGAGGCTCTGGGAGCCGAAAAGCAGCGAGAGATAGGTGTAGCTGCCGTTTTCCTCCATCGCGCGCACATGGCGGCGGTAGGTGGCGAGCTGGTCGCTCTCGGCCTGGGTGGCCAACTCGACCTCCTGGGCCTTCTGCTCCACCAGGGAGGTGTAGAGGTCAACCTGCTCTTGGATGAGCTCTATCTCCTGGCGGTAGACTTCGTTCTGTTCGTCAAGGGCGGTCTTTTGCTCGAGCAGCGTGGCGTGTTCGCCCTCCAGCTGAGCCAGACCGGCCTCCATTTCCTCACGTTTGGCCTGCAGCTCCTCCTGCTGCTGTTCAAGCGCGTCTATCTGCGACTGTGTCACCGCGAACACGTCCGTGCCGGAAAGGCCGGGCAGCAGCGCCGCAGCTGTCAGTGTGACGGCCAGCGCCGCACTTGCGACGCGGAGTTTCCCGTGTTTTTTCATAGCTTGCCTCCGTTGAGGGTATTATCAGCTTAACATAATACCACGTTTCGAGCTGATTTGCAAGTTAAAGCAGATATTGGCGCTCAGGAACGCACTGGCGAGCCCCGCTGTGCTTACGAGGTCGCGCCATGTTCGGCGCTTAACAAAAATTGAGCAGGGTATTGAAAATTCAAACACTAGTGATTATAATTTAGTAGTCGACAAACGATGCTACTGTATAGGAGGAAAGGAAATGTGAACGCACAGGTCAAGAAGGGCGTTTTGAAGCTCTGTGTGCTCGCGCTGCTGGAAGGGCGCGACTGGTATGGCTACGAGATAAGCGACTATCTGACGCGGCTGATAGACATAGCCGACGGCTCGGTGTATCCGCTGCTGCGCAAGATGAAGTCTGACGGGCTGCTTTCAACCTATCTTCAGGAGGAGAGCGGAGGGCCGCCGAGGAAGTACTACTCCCTGACCGGCCTCGGTCGGGAAACTTTGAAGGCCGAGAGGGAGGAGTATTTGTCCTTCTCGCACACAGTGAACAATTTGCTGGAGGGCAAAACAGATGACTAAAGCAGAATATCTCTCGGCGCTCGGCCGGGAGCTGAAACGGCTCGGCGTGGCCGACGCCGGGGACGTGCTGGAGGAGTACGAACAGCACTTTGAATTCAAGGGCCGCGACGGCTGCACCGAGGAGGAGGTTTCGGCGCGTCTGGGCGACCCCGCCGCTCTGGCCGCGCAGTTTGCCGGGACAGGGACAGTTTCCGGCTCCGGGGCGCTTACGGCCGTTGGACTGAGCTTCATGTGGATATTCGCGGCTCTCTTTTTTGTGCTGCTCGCCGCGTGGGCGGTTGTGATGGCGGCGTTTGCCATAGCCTGCGCGGCCTGTGCCGTGTGCCTGGCCGTTGGCGTGGACGCCGGAGGGATAATTCCGGATATGCCGTATTACTGCGCCCTGTTGTATGCCTTAGCCCTGGCGGCCCTGTCCGTGCTGAGCGCAGTGGGTACGGCCTATTACGCGCTGTTCGTGCGCGCCGTTGTGCGCTCCTGGGCGCGCTTTGCGCACAACACGCTCGCCTCTGCCCGGGGCGGGGCCGCGCTTCCTGCGCTGCCGGTTGCGCCGAGTCTGCCAGCCGCCCGGGCACGGCGAGCCAGGCGTGTTGCGCTGGCGGCGCTGGCGGTGTTTGCAGCTGCTTCGTGCTTGGCGCCGTGGTGAGCATGCTCTCCTCTGGCGGCATACAGTTTTGGCACGCCTGGCACTGGTTCGGCTACGGTGCGTGATATGGAGCGTGAGTTCATGCGTAGGCTTGCTGCGCTGGCCGTGCCGCTGCTGGCGCTTGCGTCGGCCGAAGCCTTTGGGCTGGGGGCGCTGCTGATGTGTCCGGATGTACTTCCGGGTCTGCTTGCCGTGTTGGGCGGCGGCGCTCTTACGGCCGCGGGCGCTTCGGGGCTTGTGGGATTGATTGTGGCTTTTTGCGGCAAAAACAAATAAAGGATAATCCCCGCCGCTCCTCCGGCGGGTATTTATCGTTGACGAGCGAGCGGTACATATATTATAATCAAGTGTAATAATATGTCGGCGGGCCGGGAGCCCGCAGTGAATTTGGAGGAAGAAAAAATGCCTGGAGTCATTTCGAGGGGTGTCAGGGCCCCCATAATCCGCGAGGGGGACGACATCGTCGCCGTAGTCTGCGACAGCGTGGAGCGCGCCATGCGCGAGGACGGATTTGAACTGCACGAGCGCGACGTCGTGGCCGTGACCGAGAGCGTGGTCGCCCGCGCCGACGGCAACTACGCCAGCGTCGACGACATCGCTGCCGACGTGCGCGCCAAGCTCGGCGGCGGCACCGTGGGCGTCGTGTTCCCCATCCTGTCCCGCAACCGCTTTGCCATCTGCCTGCGCGGAATCGCCCGCGGCAGCAAGAAGGTAGTGCTCATGCTCAGCTACCCCAGCGACGAGGTCGGCAACCACCTGTTCAGCCTGGACGCCCTCGACGAGAGCGGCGTGGACCCCTACCGCGACGTGCTCAGCCTGGCCAAATACCGCAGCTACTTCGGCCAGGTGCGCCACCCCTTCACCGGCGTGGACTACGTTGAATACTACGAGCAGCTCATCCGCGAGGAGGGAGCGGAGTGCGAGATTATTTTCGCCAACCGCCCCGAGGCCATAGTCAACTTTGCGGAAAACATCCTCTGCTGCGACATACACAGCCGCTTCCGCACCCAGCGGCACATCAAGGCCGCAGGCGCCAAGAACGTCCTCACGCTCTGTGACATACTCAACGAGAGTGTGAACGGTTCCGGCTGGTGCCAGTTCGGCCTGCTCGGCTCCAACAAGGCCACTGAGGACAAAGTGAAGCTCTTCCCGAAAAACGCCCAGGCCGTAGCCGACGGCGTACAGGCCGAGCTGCTCAAACGCACCGGCGTCAAGGTCGAGGCCATGGTCTATGGCGACGGGGCCTTCAAGGACCCGTCGGGCAAGATATGGGAGCTGGCCGACCCTGTCGTGAGCCCCGGCTTCACCGAGGGCCTGCGCGGCGTGCCCAACGAGCTCAAGCTCAAGTACCTGGCCGACAACGAGTTTGCCGACCTGAGCGGCGAAGAGCTGCGCGAGGCCATCAAGGTCTCCATACGCGCCAAGGACGCCGATTTGAAGGGCCAGATGGCCAGCGAGGGCACTACGCCCAGGCAGCTCACCGACCTGATTGGCTCCCTCTGCGACCTCACCAGCGGCAGCGGCGACAAGGGTACGCCCATCATAGTCGTGCAGAACTACTTCAAGAACTACGCTGAATAATATACGGCCCGGCGAATTGCCGGGCCGCATTTCAAATAGGGGGAATGAGGTATGAAGTGCCCAAGCTGCGGCCGTGAGGTCGTCATTGCCACAAATCTGTGCCCGTGGTGCGGCTATAAGTACAGCTTTGACGGCAGCCTGGCGCCGAAGGAGCCGGTTTACGAGCCCGGGGAGACAAAGCGGGAGCGCCGGGGGAAACGTGAAGGCTCCGGGGAAAGCGAACGGCAGAGCCGTACCGGCGGCTATGCCGGCGAAGATGCGAGCGAGCGCTGGACGCGCGCGGGCGTGTACAACGCCGGTGAGCACGCCGGCCGAGAAAAGCGGTCGGACAGGAGCGGGGAGCGCGGCATGGGCGTGCACAATTTCCTCGTGCGCGTCGCCCTGCCGCTGATAGGCGTAGTATGCATCTGGCGTGCCGTGAGCAGCCTGATGACGGCCATAGGCTCTGCGGCCTGGATCTCGGTGTTGTGGTCGCTGGCGCCGTTTGCTGCAATACTGCAATTCGTCGTGCCGGTGGTGTACCTCGTCTCGGGCTTCGCCGCCCTCGTCGCGCGCAAGCGCCTGGCAGCCTTCGAATTCAGCGGCGTGACGCTGTGCCTGGTTTCTATCATCCTGCCCACCGTGACGGCTTTCATCTACAGCGTCTTTACGGCTGCATACTTCGACTTCGGATACATCGGCGTGTTTTCCCAGGCGTTCTGGCTCCTGGCGGGCGTCATCTGCACGCTGCTTATAGCGATATACTATTCCCGCCGCCGCGACATGTTTTCAGGGAGCTAAAGCGTGTTCGGCTTCGTCAAAAGCTGTGGAATGAGAAGCCTTTTTGCGAGGGGAGGACAAGATGAAAAAGCCTGCAAGCCTGATACTGGCCTTCACACTCTGCTTTTTGCTGAGTGTGGGGGCCTTTGCGGACACGGGGCCCAAACCCTCCGTCCGCGTGAAGCTGCAAAACCTGCCGGAGGGGCCGGTTTACGGTACGCTGCTCTCGAAGAGCGAGTCCACCGGCCCGGCGAGCTATGACCCGGACTATGAGCCGCAAGAATGGGATTCGGTGCAGGACATCGCGGTCTGGCGCGCCTTCCAGGGCTATGAAGATGCCGACGGATTCTACTTCTTAAACGAGCTCTGGGACTGCTCGGAAGGGGAACTGGCCTGGACATACTACCCGCCGCGTGAGTTCAAGCTGCTGTTGTACCTCCCCGAGTCGGGGGAGTGGAGGGCGTCGGGAGCTTACGGGCAGTACGCGTTCGACAGCTATTTTGCGGCGGACCTCTCCGAGAGCGGGACGATTGAGTTGACGCGCAGCTACGACTACGGAGGCGAAGCGCTGGGACTGATAGCGCGGGTCGTCATAACGCTGGCGATAGAACTGCTGTTGGCCCTGGCGTTCGGCTACCGCACGAAGGGGACGCTGAAGGTAATAGCGCTCATGAACCTGGCGACGCAGCTGGGGATGAGCATAGCGCTGAACGTGTACGCGTATTTTAACGGCGCGTCGATGGGAGCGCTTTTGCTGGCCGAGGCGCTTGTCACAGCCGTGGAGACGGCGGGGTACTGCTGCGAGCTTCCCCGGCGCGGTGTGCACAGCCGCGGGCGCGCGGCGGCGTATGCCGTATTTGCGAACATCTGTTCCCTTGCGGCGGGCCTGCTGCTGGGCCTGCTCCTGCCGGAGCTCAATATCCTGTGAAAAAAGCCGGAGGGCGTAGCCGTCCGGCTGTGCTTAGCGAAATTCCCGGGCAGTATATGCCCGGGAATCGCTTTGGTTGAACGCGGAAAGCCCCGCTGTGCCAGGAGCTATGCAGGCTGTGGCGCGGACGGTTTGCACCGTGAACTAATGATTGTCACTGCGTGTCGGTCGAGCAGTCCTGAGGGAAGAACTCCTCCGTCGGGAAGCGTATCTGCGAGAAAATGGTGCACGGGTCATCCTGGCAGCTGCCGCCCGGGCAGTCCTTGTCGGGGATGCAATAGTCGTAGGCGGGTATGAGCAGCTGCGTGTCGCGCTCGAGACGGATGATGGAGAACTGGCCGAGGGTGACGTAGAGCCTCTTTGCCGTGTCGCCGGTGATTAGGGTGTCGCCGAAGCGGGCGATGATGTTCGCCGGTATGACCGGCTGTGCAGTTTCGGGGCAGACGCAGTAGGCGGTGTCCACGAGCTTGAGGTTGAGCGCGATGGGGTCGACCGACTCCACCGTGGCGATGGGCAGGCCGTCCGGCTCTCCCGCCACGGCCATAGGGTCGGAGGAGAAGCTCTTGACGGTACCGACGCCGCCGCAGAGCATGACGCGCTTGTCGAAGATGGCGAGGCCGACGACGGTGTTGCCGCCGGGCGAGGTCTCGCCGGTGATGCGGTAGTAATAGGTGATGTCGACGGTGTAATAGCCCTTGTTGAAGGTTATTGACTCTACGTTAACGTCGGCGTAGAGCAGCTCTGCGCTCTTGGCTCGAACCGAGAGCGCGCTGTCTATGTACGGCTGCGACGTCGCCGTGGGATAGACGCGCAGGTCCTCAATACAGTCTTTATCAGAAGATTCACCGTTTTATAATTTATGGAGCTAAAAGTCTTGGAGCTGAAGCTCCAGGGTGAAGTCGTGGGGTTTGGTTTTCTTGTACTTGGTGTAGATGGCCTGAATGCCTAGAGCCTTCAGGGCGCTGTTTTTGTCGGCAGGTGAGAGCGTTGGGTATAGCTCCAGCAAATTCTCCAATTCCGCAGCCGTCTTGCGCGGGTCATGCGATAGACAATCCTCAAGCTTCGCCTTTAGCTCGTCGAGCTGGCCGGTGAGCTTGGCTTTTTCCTCTTCGGCGGCGTCGAGCCTGGAGCGGAACGTGGCGCGATCGTATGTGCCATCTTCAAGGAATTCATACAGCCGAGGTATGCGGGAGTCCACCTTTTCCAACTCTCGCTTGACGGAGGCAAGAGCGGCTTCGATGGCGGATGTGTCCGGGCCTTCGCCGCGGGCCAGCTTCAGCTTGAGGACGTCCAGCTCTTCGCGCAGGCACTCTACCATGCGCTCCTCGACAAACTCGAACTTTGCTCCGGCCGAGCAGCCCTTCGTCGTGCACAGGAGATACGGAACGCCCTTGTTGCTGCCCATGCGCTGCATATTGTTGCCGCACTGAGAGCAGCGTATTATGCCTGCAAAGGGGTTGGCGCGCTGGCCTGTATTGCTGGGCGGTATGTACCTCTGCTTCCTGCGCTGTTGGGTTTCCAGCCACTTCTCCCATGGGATTATAGCCTCGTGTACGCCGTCAACGAGTATCCATTCCTCTTCGGGCATGTACACGACGTGGTGCTTGTCTTTGCCGTGCGCTCCCGGCCGGAAGTGCTTCACGCGGTTCCAGGCAACTTTGCCGGCAAAGGTAGGATTGCGGAGTATGTGGCGCACTGTGTCCCGGTGCCAGATGGCGCCGCGCCTCGGATGGCTTCCCATGGCGTTTATTTCTGCCGCTATGGTCTGCGCGCCGACGCCCGAGAGATAGCGGTCATATATGTAGCGCACGAACTTGGCTTCTTCCTCCACAATCTCCAGCGACGGCAGCTTGCCTATGCGGCATTGCCGGTAGCCGTACGGCGCGTTGGCGACATACCCGCCGGCCTCTATGGTCTGCATCAGGCCACGGCGCATACGCTTTCGTATCGCGCGCCACTCGGCCCTGGCAAAGAACGCCTTGAACTCCGTCATTTCGATGTCCATGTCGTTCGTGAGGTCGTAAGTCTTGTCCGGCGTGATTATCAGCGTGCCGGCGTCCCTGAAGGCGTCGAAGATAGTGCCCTGGTCCGCCATGCCGCCGCGCCCGAGACGGTCGATGTCCATGCAAAGCACGGCGTCCACGTCTCCGGCGCGGATGCGTTCGAGCAGCTTCAACATTTCCGTACGCGCGTACAGCTTCTCACCGGACACGACTTCTTCCAGTATGTTTTCCTTGCTGACGTACAGTCCAAGCCTGTCGGCAAGCTCCAGCAGCGCGGCCTTGTGCTTGGCGAGCACCTCCTCCGTGCTCATGCCCTCCTCCGCGCGGGACTTGCGCAGGTAGATAAAGTTCACAGCGGGTCACCTCCTTGCTCTAGCAGCATCACCCTTTATGGGCGGTGGTTTTTGTCTTGCTTCCAATCGGGATTATATCTAGAACACGCACGTTCAAGCTTCTTGAAATCACAGCATACTTTCAGCATGAAAGCCGTCTGCTTTGTGACAACGCTGTAGTAAGTTTTGGACGCATGGTCGAGTACGTCCGCTTTGTGGCGGTTTATATAAGACACTTGCCGGCGGAGCAACTCGGCATATTTTTTGTCCGGTTCATCGTCTATATTAAACTCAATCAATGCAGAATCACAAACGGGTATCATGTTATTGAAGCCCAACAGACCATATCTGCCGTCTTCAAGCTTCATTATATGATGACCGGCTTTTATTTTTGAGTGATTGGGCTTGGGTGATTCCATGGGTACAAAATATCTATATGTACCCACAAATAGTACGACTCCAACATATGGTCGGCGCCGATTCTTATTATCCTGAACGCGACTGTCGCATCCCTTCAAAAAACGTATGTATTTATCAGATATTCGATACAGCTTTAGTGGCTCCATTTTTCCTCCTAACATAAAAAAGAGGTAGGCGCTCTGCCTACCTCTTTTTGAGTCCCTACTTAACGGCAAGGGATTTCCGCTTTTTTCAGGTCTGACTTGCGGTACAGACTAACCGCTTTTTCCGGTCCCGATTTACGGCTCGGGCTATCCGCTTGGCGTGACACACAACAGACGTTGTAGTTCACAGATGCGGAATTATCTCCGCACCATTATTATATGTGCGAAAAAATGAAAATGCAACCGCAAGATGTAGGCAATATATTCAATTTTGAAACACAATATCTATATATTGTGCCAGCCTATTAAATTCCAGAAACAAAAAATAACAAGATAGTTACACGTCCGCCGCCCGCCACGGGCGGCGGGGTTTATTGTCCGTGCCATTTGAACGCCCGGCGGAATCCTGCGTCGACTGCTTCCTGCACGGTAAAGGCATAGAATTCTCCGGGGTTTTTAATCTGCGTGATGTCATATTGTGCATCCATGGGCAAGTGATAAATCTTGGTTGCCTCACCGTTTTCACCGTGCCCAATGTTACACTTTATTCTTGGGAAATCCGTCAAAGCGTGATTCTCGACTACTGTTATGTGCAAGGAAGCTGCCACAGACTTCGCCTTTTCGGATAGCTTGGTGTTTGTGATAAACAAACCTCTTACTGATTCGGGAAATACATGGTGCTCAATACGATAGAGAACACAGGTTCCGTAAAGCTGCATAATGTGCTTCTCGTGAATGGTCTTATTTGATGACCAGTATTTGCACTGGATAATCAGAATGATGTCGTCCTTCTTGGCTATTATATCTCGTCCCATATCTTCAAGTTTCAAATAGCTTCCAGTGGCATCAACAACATAACCTTTTTTGCTATACTCATAAGCCACTGAAAGCTCATAGTCTCGGCCTATCTGCCACTTACTCTTGTTGTGGGACTGGATATACCTATCAAGTGCGAGCTGGTCGCGTTCTATTTGGGAAAGGGACAACCATTCCTCGCGCGACAGGTATTCCATAACAGGGTCATATTCCGATATTTCGCCTGTGAAATTGAGGCCTTTATAGTCTGTTTCAAGGATGTCGTCGAGAGCGGGATACAATGTGCGAAGATACTCTAGTTGGTAAGTAGCGACTTTAGCTTCTTCGATACGCTTTTGTGCGTCAGCTCGTATGGCACGAACTGACGCTATTTTCTTCTCGCGCTGAACGTTATGACCCCACTCCAGCTTTTTAGCTTCAACTTCAAAATCGTATGTTAGATAGTCAGCCATCATACCGGCAAGCCAGGGCATGGCCGTAAGGTTAGATGAGAGCAAAGCATTTAAATTAGCTTTGTGCTTTTCCAATTCATCTACAGCGCGATTGCGCTCAATTGTCAAAGCGACGATTTTACGGTTATGCTCAACAGTAAGGGCTTTGACCTGCTTATCATGTTTTGCCTCAATTGTCTCTAGTTCCTGCTTTAAGGCGTCATACGCTTTCTTCTGCGTATTTTCAGCTTTTGTTCGTCGGTATTTAATGCTATCTCTAATCGAAAAAATAATAAAGGGAAATCCATAGACGCTCATTATAGCGATGAATATAGAAAAAAGAATATCTATAAAAATCGCCCTCTCTCGTTTTACTTTCTGTAATCATCAAAATATATTATCCGACATTCGCTGGCACTGCTTCGGCAGGGTCTGCATATTTCTGAAGAATGAGATTGACTGCGAGCCTGTCAGATTCATCCGCGCGGCGATAAAGCTCTATTAACTCACGCTCTCCGGAAGTATATTCGCTAGGCGCAATCTTGGGAACGCTGCCGCTTGCCCTTTGCAATATGTCAGTGAAATCTATTTCATACATAGAGCATAGCTGCAAAAGTTGGTTCATATCAATTTTGCTTTTACCTAGCTCCCAGCTACTCACGTTTTGATTTGTTATGCCCATACGTTGAGCAACTTCTTCCTGAGATAAACCAGCACTTTTGCGCGCATTGCGCAAGAGTGGCCCCAGCGCTTTATAAAACATTTGTCTCACCTCAAAGATACAATACCGCACAGCTAGGCAAAAGTCAAATAAAAATTTGATTTGCACTTGACAATCAAAATATTATTTGATATTATGCAGATGAACCCAAATGATATTTGGAAAGGAGACGCGGATATGAGACGCGCGGACACTGTAGATACGCAAGGTATGAGAGAATACATCGCCAATTCCGGGATTAAACAAAACTGGCTTGCAGCGGCGTGCGGTATGACCGAAAACCAGCTCACACTTTCACTAAATGATAAGCGAGCATTTAAGGCAGATGAATACTTTCGGATTTGCTTGATGCTTGGGGTTTCTCTAAAGACATTCGTCACAGTAAGGGAGGTTCCGGCGTGACGGACACTGCGGCTGAATGGGCTTTCATTATATGCCTTTCAGCATATACGATTCTGATATTCGCGCCTGCGCTTGTGCTGCGGATCACGGACAAGAATATAAACGTGAGCGTACTCATTCAAAACCAAAAGGGCATAAACATTTACATAGCTGAAAATGTTGAGATTCAACTCGGTTGGGTGCCGGTTGGCGGCTACATCGCTTTTATGCTTGTACAGGCAATAATCCGCGTTATGTGGATTGCAAAGCCGGCCGGGATCTGGCTCGGCGCTTGGCTCGGCTTAGGAGCAGGTTTTTTGACGGCGGCGATAGCAACGACGGTTCTGGTTAAAGCGAAAAGAAATGCGCCCGCAGCAGCGGCAACTGCGGCGAGCGCGATTCTCGGACTATTCTGGAGCCTTTTGATGGTTCTCATCGCGGTACAGCTGAACGGCTGAGGTGAGAGCGGCTTCTATCTGCTTGCGGTCGCTCTTGTGGAGGTCATCATACAGCCGGTCAAGAGCTTCGGCGAGAGCGCCGGACGTCTCCGCGCGCATGGAAGCGACGAGCGCGAACGCTTCCGTCCTCGGCTGCCAGTCCTGCGTATTGGCGGTGCGGGATACGGCTGCCACCATCTCCGAGAAGCGGGATTCGGCGGCGAGCTCGCGCTCGTGCTCCCACTGCTTTTGCAGATGGTCAAATTTAATCTGCAACTCTTTAGAAGCGGAGCGCTTGGCAATGACAGCGGCAACTATCGTAGCCAGCACGGGAAGCACTATGCCGAGAATATCAAGCAACATATTTTCACCTCCCTTCGCGGACATTTTACCATCCGGCGGAGCGGAAGGCAACGGGAGGAGGTAGCCGTGGGCGAGTACAATCAAGCACTTAAAACTTTGATAAAAGCGCGCTTCGGCAGCGAAGCAGAGATGGCACGTCAAGTGGGCAGAAGCAGACAATCCATTAACAAAATGACACGAAAGGGACGCTCACCGAAAATATCCGAGCTGAATTGGTTGGCGGAAGTCTTAGGCGTCAGCGTGGCAACGGTAGTTGATGCGTTTCAAACAGCGCAGTAATGAGGAACCGACCTGATTACAAGGCGGCTATGGAGCGCCTTGGTAAATTCGGGAAACTGTTCTTAGATTACAAGGGCTGTCCGCGTGGAGCCACCGGCCGGCTGTGTGGTCCGATTGAGGATGAAGTGTTGAGCATGGATGTGCTCACCGACGTTGATGGTGGACGGTGGATACCAGTAAACGAGGATGCTCTGCGTGAACTTGTGGGGCGGTACAAGGAATTGAAAGCCAAAAGTGAAGAAGCATAACCCTTGTGCTCCCTTCCAGTCCCTAATAAGCCATTTTACCACTAGAGGCGGGAGGGGACAACTGGGGAATTGGACAAGGCGCAGCTTGCATAGGCTGGCAAATGGAGGTGAGGGGCCTTGAATGAGCCTATATATCCCATCGTCACGCGGGAGGAAATCGCGGACGGGTACATAATGCGATATGACTACGGCCCCAAGCAGGGGGTTACAACCTGCATTGTCCACCATCGACCGGCCACGGCCGAGGAAAGGGCACGGATGCGGAGCGGCATCAACAGGATAATACGTCCGTATGGCTACGAGCTGGCGGACTGAGAGGGGAAACCAGTGTGCACACATATGATGAACGCGAGATGCAGGAATATCTCGCCGAGCAGGTAAACGAAATGATAAACGAGCGGCGGCGCCCGGAGCGGCGCCGGTCCCCGTTCAGGCGGGCCGTGGAGGCGCTGCTGCTCTCTGCACTTCTGGCGGGGCTGCTGGCGCTGGTGCTGATACGTGCCTTAGCAGACGGCGAGCCGCCGGCGGCGGAACTGCCGGCGGCAACTTGGACAAGCGTCACACTGGCCGCGCCGGAGACGCCGGCACCGGAGCCTTCACCCGAGCCGGAGCCGGTCCCGGCGACGGTCACGCTCACGAGCCGGTACGCGCCGGTGACCGAGGACGAGATAGAGCTGATAGCCCGCATTGTCCACCTGGAGAGCAACAACCAGGCGTTTGAGGGGCAGCAGGCCGTAGCCGAGTGCATCCTAAACCGCATTTGGGCGGACAACTTCCCGGACACGGCGCAGGAGGTGGTCTACTCCGCCGGGCAGTTCACGACGGCGGAGGGCGCGGCGCGAGCCATACCTACACTTGAAAATTACATGGCCGTCATGGCTGCACTATACGGCGAGCCGGTGACACCGCTGGACGTGGTGTACTTCAACGGCGTGCCGGAGAGCCGCTACGTCTGGAGGCAGATAGACGACCATGTGTTTTGTTATCAGTATCCATGGGCCTACGAGAGCGGGCAGTACAACAACAGAGACAGGGAGGTACATACAGTGTCAGTCACAATCTACAACTGGACAGTAACCCATCCCGAGCATGGCACGGCCAAAGTAACCGCAGTCAACCGCTACTTCGCCGTGCTGGCCGCGGCACAGGACTGGGGCATAAGCAGCAAACTCAAATTGCACGCAGAGTGTGATGTCGAACAGGGGGAGCCGGTTATGACGGCCACGCCGGAGCTGGACGCGGAGGACTACGGCGATGTCTGACTATCCGGGGTACGATACGCTATGCCGTCACTGCGGCAAGCCGATAATCTTCATCCGCACGACCAACGGCAAGCTAATGCCGTGCGACGCCACGCCGGTCAAATACTGGCTCAGCGACGACGAGCGAGGCGTAATGGTATACCAGCGCAACGGCACATATGCCCGTGCCATGCTGGACGGCCTGCCGTCGACGTGCTCCGGGAGCGGATACCGTCCGCACTGGCCGAGCTGCACGAAGAGGGACAAGCCCGCCAAGCCCGTACCTCGGCCTGACAGTCCGGCCCGCGTGGCTATCCGCGAAAGAATAGAGCGTGAGCGTGAGGCGAAAGCGGCGCGCGAGGCCAAGGCCGCAGAGAAGCAGGTAGCGGCGGAGCGGCTGCGCGAGGCCGAAGCGGCGCAAGCGAGCCTGTTTGACCGATAATGGACATTGAGGTCTGCCGCAAGTGCAAAAAGTATGATGCGGACATTGATGCCTGCGCCTATCTGCTCCGGACTGGGCATACCCGAGGGCAGATAGTACAGAGCGCGCGGGGACGAAGAATCGTTGTCTACCCGGAGCCATGCGACAAGTACGAACCCTTAGATGACATGCAAAAGAAGGGCGCGCGCAGCCGGTCCGGCCGAAAACTGCAAAGCTTCCCGGAGCGGGACAAGCTCTATGCTCAGGGGCTTAGCGACCACAAAATAGCCGAAGCACTGGGCACCAGCTCCAGCGCTATATTGGGCTGGCGGCGGGCGCGCGGACTGCCGCCAAACGACCAAAGCTCCAACAAAATAACGAAAGAGGAACAGGATGCGCGGCTAAAGCTCTATTATCAGGGGATGACCGATCGAGCGATGGCCAAGGAATTGGGCGCTACAGTGGCGAGCATATGCAGCTGGCGGCGCCGGATGAAGCTGCGGCCGAACGCATCCGCAAAAGGAGGCAGGAAATGATAATCAACGACAAAGCCCTAGCCAAAGCACTCAAGCGCTCGGGAATGACAGGATTCAAGATTTGCGTAAATGGTAATACCGCGCGGCTGGTTTCCTGGGACTGGGCGGCGAAGATACGGCTCTCCGGAGCGAATGAGCCGCCGAAGCTGACGCTCGCGGCGCTCGTTGAAATGCTCGGATACATACCGGGCGACGGCGAGTGCGGACACGTCTATAAAACTAAGAGCGGCTGGGAGTGGCAGGACATGACCGAGGGAGTGTTCGACAGCGACTACAACACACTCGCACGCCACGAGCAGAGCACTATGAGTTGCGTGCTGCTGCCTATCCGCTTTTCCGGACCGCTGGTGCTCACGATGACCGGGAAGATGTACCGTGTCACGGGACCCGGCTCGCTTGCCGCAGATATGAGCGCGTTCTGCTTCAAAGAACCCGGCTCGCTGTGCTTCGGCGACGCCGACAGCGAGCTGTACATAAGCTGTCAGCGCCCGGAACTGCCGAGCCGGACGTGGCAGCAGCTTGAGGGTATCGACTGGGAGGTGCGCGAAGATGGCGTATGAACTAGTAAGAAACAAGGACAAGCTCTGCGACCTGGTAGAGAGCCTGGGCTTTACCCTGCCGGAGCGGCAAAACATAGCGTTCACGCGCTACAGGGACGGGCAGATGTCGCTGAAATTCTCGCTCACCGGTGAGAGGTACGAGTATTTCCTGAGCACCGGCACCGAAGGAATAATACTGATGCGCAATATCCGGCGGCTGAACACGGAGGACACTATATATTGCGAACAGGATTTTATGCGCGTCAGCATAGGCAAACTCCTGGCGGCGGGAATGCTCAAAGAAGTGAATGAAGGCGTACAGGCTCCGGCCGAGTGAGGCCGGGTTGCGGGAGCTGGCGCGGCGGGTATTCGGCGTCGATGTTAAGGGCCCGCCGCGCTTTTCGGAACGGCAAAACGGCGAGGGGGCGCTGACATGGCGCACGGGCGGAGCCGAGCACACTCTGCGCATCGGAGCCTGCCGGGGCCAGGCAATACTCACCCACGAGTGGATGGAGCGGGACAAGCTTGGCTTTCGCCGTCACTGCTGCGATGCGGAGCGGGTGCAGGTGGCGGTGATGCTAGAGCTGGAAATGTTAGAGGAGGTAGAGCTGTGAACTTTAAGTACACGATTTTTGAAGGGAAAGGCCGGGGCGTAGACGTCCAGAACTTCTTTCACGAGCTTACAAAGGGCGGCATCGAGATAGTACAAATGGGGATATTGCTTTCCCCGAGCGGCCTGAACTGCTGCTTCGGGAGTAATCGAAACACATGGAGGCTGTTGTGCGAGATGTGTGGAGAGGAAAAGCTGGAGGCCTGGAGAAAGAGAGCGGGCAAGTATTTCAAGACCGAGGAATTCGCGCTTATCTTGCAGGAGCTGGCGGAGATACTTGCCGGCCTGCCAGATGAGGCGGACGACTGTGGAGGTTGAGGGAGGCCATTGAAGTGGATGACTACAGACGCGCCCTCCTGGGCGACCACGAGGCGGCGAAGCGGCTGACGGATGCGGGGGCGCTGGTGCCGTGTTCGTGGTGCGGGAAAACCCCTACAGAAGATGATTTATTTTACAGGTGGGGGAAATATAGCTTTTTCCATGACTGTAAAAAGGCCGGCGCCATGCGCATTGAGGGGAAAACCAGATTTGATGTGTACCTCGCCTGGAACACCCGCGCACCGATTCTGAGTGCGGAGGAGATGGAGATGCTAGAATGAACGATGTATATTTAGTTGCCACAGATGGCACGACAATTAAGAGCGTAACTATTTGTGATGATGCTATAGCTGATACGTCAGCACGTCAGCTGCGCTCACGAGGGCGAAAAGTAAAAGTGTTCCATGACCGCGAGAGCTATTTGAAATATTTGAAGGAGTACAATGAATGAAAATTGACCGCAATGACGATTTTGGCGGCGCTGTGCTGAATTGTGCCGTCCGGTATGCGCTCGGACGGGCGAGCTATATGCCCAGCCTTGTAATGGATGAGATAAGGCCCATGCTACCAAACTGCCCTGATAAGACACTGTGGTGTTTTGATAGGGATATCAACGAGTGGTTGTCTGGCAGGAACGGTCAAACTGACGCATACGAAAAGGACTGGCTTGATTTTGTGACAGCCGTGCGGGTCGAGATGGATAAACGGAAGGAGGCCCAGCCATGATTACGCGGGAAGAAGCGATAAAAAGGATTGATGAACAGTATAAAATTTGCGAAGAGTTTTATTATTTGAGCGCTAGCCCTGAAAAAGACTACCCCGGTGTAATGTCATACATGGAGGCGCTTGCTGTTGCTATCTCCGTCCTCCGCCCCGTCAGCCGGGAGCAGGTGGAGCGGATGTTTCTTGGGTGTGATTTCTGCAAGATAGAGCTGGATGATTTTCCATACATCGTAGCGCACAGCGACTATTCTTCGAGCGACACTTGCTATGAACCGAGCTTTTGCCCCATTTGCGGAAAACCACTTACGGACGAGGCCGTGCAGATGGTGATGGAGAGATTGGAGGCGCTACATGAGACTGTTGAGTGATATAGCGTGGATTATCCTTCTGGCCATCACGCCGTGGTGGCTGTTCGAGAGATTTTTCCTGCCCGACTGTGAGCGGGCTGTGTGCATGAAATTGGAGAATCAACATGAGACCATATAGATGCCCTATTTGCAATGGCACCGGAATTGTGCCGGGCGGGTTCTATCTCTCGGTTAACGGGTATTCCACAAGCACCAACACAACCGAAATGTGTCACCAATGCCAGGGAAGCGGCCTTATATGGGGTATCAACGACAGATACGAGCCAAGTTTTGCGAGCAATAATATTTTTGGGGAGGCGCTGAAAGCTGGCAAGGGCGATTGATAAGGACAAGCTCATAACCTCAATGGCATGGCATGACCAACAGGGCATGATTTCAAGCATCGACGATGTTCTGGATATAATTGAGGCGTTTCCCACCCTCACCCCGCCGAACGAGTGGATAAGCGTGGAGGAGAGGCTGCCGGAGAAGAATGCACAAGTGCTTATGTGGAGCGCAAAGTGGAATATTGCAGAAGCGGGGAGTTATTACAATGGGCGGTTTTGGGTGTATAGCGAAATCGGGGATGCATACATAGCTGACGATATAACCCACTGGATGCCCCTTCCCGCACCGCCTGACCGCCGCCCGCCGGAGGGAGAGACATGAAAATCGCTGTAACTGTCACTGGATATATCGACGTCCCGGACGATTGGGACGACGGGCAGTATTCCGCGCTTGACGTAGCGGAGTACCGCTATAATGAGCAGCTAACCGTGGACGACGCGCTGAACGAGCTCGCCCGAAAGATGGCGGCATACCCAGACGATATAGAGGTGAGCGCAAATTGGCCGGAGGGAGAGGAGGACGCATGATAACACACATTACAGTTGAGGACGCTGCTAAGCTGATTTCGCGGCTGACGAACGCGAATGAGATGCAAGCTCTAACGTATATCAGGGAGGCGGCTGACCGCGGAGAAATTCAAGCCGCCGACGCCCTCGAAGAGCTGCGGGCCGAGCTTAACGCCGCTAAATCTCCGGAAGTGCTCGAAGCCGTTGATGAACTGATAGAGTTTGCGCGTACACGAATGGGTATAGCGGAGTGGCTCTATTACGTTGATGTGCTTGGCGAGTGGCGTGGTCAGAAGGAGGACTGACATGGGACGACTGGGAGCAGCGAGACAGGAAGGAGTAAGTTTATGCTTGAAATAATCGTTGTTGTCTTGATATACCTGGTACTCTGCGCTGCGAGCTGGGCAATTGTAGTCGGGCTTTTGAAGCTCATAGGGCTGTGCTTCGGCTTTTCCGTCTCGCTGGCAGTGGCGACCGGCATATGGCTGGTGCTTTTCTTGATTAAGTTGGTCTTTGGCAAGGTTAGGAAGTGATACACATGGATGAAATCTATATTAAACAGTTCTTAAGTATGGACAAGGAGGCTGAGCAGCGCCTGAATGACGAAGAGAACAAAGCACTCCTTGCGGGTGCATATGCGCTGGGCAGCTATGGGCGGCCGTCAGTGCGCGCAGTCCAGAAAAAAGCGGCGAGCTTTGTGCGTGACAGACTGGAACTGGACGAAATCTATGCTCAGCTCGCCGAGGAGGCTGCCGAGCTGGCACATGCAGCGCTCAAGATGCGGCGGGTTATCAACAGGAAGAACCCGACGCCGGTTGACGCCGACGACGCTTTCGAGTCTGTGGTGGAGGAAGCAAGCGACGTAATTGCCGTGCTTGATACGCTTCATATCGCCCGGGACGAGTGCCGGATAGCGCAAAAGCTCACACGGTGGGAGGAGCGGATAAAAGATGGCGATAAAGAACTACACGACGGAGATTGACGTGTACCGCAGCGTCGGGGAGATTCAGGGAGCGCTGGCCGCCCACGGCGTCAGCAAGATCATGGTCGACTACGAAGAAGGCACGCCGAGCGGGATAACATTTGCGATACCAACGCCGCGTGGGATGCTCGGCTTTAAGCTACCGGCGAACGTGGACGGGGTGCGGGCGGTGTTCGCCCGGCAGAAGGTCAGAGCCGCCGACGGTCAGGCGGAGCGGACGGCCTGGCGAAACGTCCGCGACTGGGTGATGGCGCAGATGGCGCTGATCGAGGCCGGAATGGTGCAGCTCGACGAGGTGTTCTTGCCCTACCTGGTGGACAACAGCGGCACTACACTGTTCGAGGCGTACCAGAGCGGACGCCTGACACTGGGAAACGGGGAGAAAGCATGACATTGCTAGAGCTCATACAAACGATGAACGCATACGAACTGGCTGAATTTATGTGGACGCTTGCTGAGTGCGAGCGGCAAAAAATGCTGGGTGTTCTCAAACGAGCCGGGGTTGAAGCAGAAATTGTTAGCCTCCCGGCGATAGATATAGCGAACATAGCTAAGCAACTACTTAGCGAAATCGGCGATGTGTTTTGACCACGGGGCCCGCTGGTGCGGGCCTCATTGTGAGGACACATACTACATTTAATACTACGCGCGCGTGCGCGCGTAGTTTCGAGCTTGTAACGTATCTTAACTCAGCGACCAGTGAGGAGGCAGCAGGCGTGAGCAGATATAAGGGGAGGACCTTCGTTCGGGAACAGAGCTATGTCTGCGGCAATTACATGGACGCGGACATATATCCAGTATTTCAGAAGCCGGGAATAAGGCGCAAGAAGTCTAAGCCGACATCAGAAATGCAGGAAAAGCTCAATCAACGCAATGCCGAAAAGAAATTCGCTCGCCTTGCCAATCTCAATTTCGGACCGGAGGATTACGCGCTGCATCTTACATACGCAAGGCAGCCGGAAAGCGCAGACGATGCGTCCCGCCTGGCCCGCAATTACATACGCCGAGTCAACAGGCGCAGAAAAAAAGCCGGGCTTGAGCCGGCAAAGTATCTGCTTACGACGGAGTACGGAAAGAAATCCGGCCGAGTCCATCATCACCTGATTATCTCCGGAGGACTGAGCCGCGACGAGATGGAGGATATATGGAAGCTCGGCACGGCCAACTGCCTGCGTCTGCAATTTGACGAAGAGAGCGGCATCGTTGGCCTCGCCAGTTATATCACCAAGGAGCGGAGCATGTATAAGCGCTGGAGCGGCTCCCGAAACCTTGTTCAGCCGGAGCCGGTGCAGCGTGATGGAGCTATGAGCCTGGAGGATTTGGACGACTTGGGCGAGGCTGCGGAAGCGGGCCTCGGATACAACGAGCTGGAGCGGCTGTATCCGGGCTGGCGCTGCGTGGAGTGCTCCAGCGAGCACAACGACGTCAACCACGCCTGGTATGTCCGGGCGCGGTTTGTCCGCATTGTTCCGGATGCGGAGAGGGGGCGACGGCGTGGCGACAAGGTTTAAGTACCTACCTTCGGTGCACAAGAGCTACGCCGAGCAGGGGAAAATCTTTTTCGACTGCCAGAACTATGCGGGGCAGCCGGCGGAGCTGCGCGAGAAAATCGACAGGCTGATACTCGAAGCCGGGGGCGAACATGCGGGGGCGCTCCGGGCTTATCTCTGCACGCGCGCGAGCTGGGAGCGGGTGACGATGGAGCACTTTGTTTCCGGGGCTACGTTAGACAGAATTAGACGAAGATTCTTTGAACTATGGTAGGCGCGCGGCGGCGTGCCTTGAGGCGTTTGAGGCCGTTCCCCATACGGGGAGCGGCTCTTTTTTATTATCGACTGGAAAATAATGTTGACGGTAAGAAGGGGGCACTTAGCCTCACAATGGCAGTATGGACGACCGGCGAGAGGAGGCTGTGTCTGGAAACCCACGCGAAGCCCAGCGAAGCGGGTTCGCGCGGGAGAGGACGAGCAACGAACTGAAGCGCATGCTCGCCGCCCCGGCGGGCGTAGCGGAAGGGAGTTTGTGAGGACGATGGCGAAGGGCAAATACAAGGCCTGGCTCACGGAGGACGGGCTGAAAAAGCTCGCGGAAATGGCGCCGCGGCTGACCGATGCGGAGATGGCACGCGAGATGGGCGTGTCCAGCTCTACATACTACGACTGGCTCAAGAGATACCCGGAGATGTCGGAGGCGGTGACACGCGCACGCGCGGGCGCGGACGCGCGCGCGATCAATGAGAGCGTCGAGGAGTCTTTGCTCGACGCGGCGCGCGGCGGTGTCCGGACACTCAAGAAGCCGATGAAGGTACGGCGGATTTCGTTTGACGAGCGCGGCCGGCGTGTGGAGAGCGAGGAAATAGTCTACGCCGACGAGCAGGTCTACATACAGCCCAACGTCAAGGCGCAAATATTCTGGCTGACGAACCGCGCGCCGGAGCGGTGGCGCAACAAGATCGAAGCAATGGTAAACGACGACAGCGGATTCAGTTTCGCCTTCCGGGAGGCAACGAGAGAGGAGGCGGCGGAGTATGCCGACTAAGGTGCTGAACCTGAACGAGCGGCAGAAGCTCTTTTTCAAAGCCAGACGTCGCTTCATCGCCTACGGTGGGGCGCGCGGCGGCGGGAAAACGTGGGCGGTACGCACAAAGGCGATGCTGCTGTCGTGCCGGTACGACGGCATCAAGATACTCATAGTGCGTCGGAGCTTCCAGGAACTGCGCGACAACCACATCCTCCCTCTGCAAATGGAGCTGCGGGATTTGGCGCGGTGGAAGGAGCAGGAGAAGCGATTCATCTTCCCAAACGGCTCGTACATCCGGTTCGGCTACTGCTCCGCGGAGCGGGACGTGCTGCAATACCAGGGGCAGGAGTACGACATCATCTTCATCGACGAGGCCACGCAACTGACGGAGTTTCAATTCCAGACCTTCAAGGGCTGTTTGCGCGGCGCGAACGACTTTCCGAAGCGGATGTACCTCACCTGCAACCCCGGCGGCGTAGGCCACGCGTGGGTGAAGCGGCTGTTTATCGACCGGCAGTACGTCGAGGGCGAGCGGCCGGAGGACTACGAGTTCATTCAGGCCAAGGTCACGGACAACCCCGTGCTGATGAAAAAAGACCCGGAGTACATCAACATGCTGCGCTCCCTGCCGTACGAGCTGCGCGAAGCGTGGCTGAACGGCTCCTGGGATATATTCGCCGGGCAGTATTTCAGCGAGTGGAACCGAGACGTGCACGTGGTGGAGCCGTTTGCAATCCCGGCGTGGTGGCGGCGGTACATCACCCTCGACTACGGTCTGGACATGCTGGCGGCCTATCTCATCGTCGTGGACGACCACGACATGGCATACGTGGTGCAGGAGGTGTACAAGGGGCGCGACCTCGGCGAGGGCGCGAAGGGGCTGATAGTCAGCGAGGCCGCGGCGGAGGTCAAGGCGCTCGCCGGCAACGGCGACATTGCCGCCTATCTGGCGCCGCCTGACCTGTGGAACGCACGGCAGGAGACAGGCAAGAGCGTGGCGGACATCTTTGCCGAGAGCGGAATCTACCTCACGCAGACCAGCAACGACAGAATTGACGGCTGGATGGCCATGCACGAGCGGCTGCACGTGTTTGAGGACGAGCAGGGTGTGCAGGTTGCCAAGCTGAGGATATTCCCGCAGTGCGTCAACCTCATCCGCACGCTGCCTCAGCTCCGCTACGACGACAAGCGCATCAACGACGTGGCAACCGAGCCGCACGAGCTGACGCACGGACCGGACGCCCTCCGCGGCTGGTGCGTGTACTGGACGCGCCGGGCATCCGTTCCGGCGGCGCCGCTGCGAAGCAACTGGACGAAGGACATGCTGGAAGATTACTCACGGGCCACCGAGAGCGAGCGGCGACTGCTGCTCGAGATGTGGGGGCCACATCCGTAAGGAGGCAATATGGCTAACGACAAGCTTGCGCTCTGGCAGGAGCGCCTCGGCAGAAACGACAGCCAGTACGAGGCTGAGCGGGCGCAGATGGACACCCGCCAGGACCTATACCAGGGCAGCCGGCGCATAACGCCGCTGGTCGGCACGGCGAGGATTGAGAACAGCAACACCCCGCACGTCCGCAACATCTGCGCCGAGATGATAGAGAGCCAGGTCAACAGCTCGCTGCCCGCGCCGAAGGTCACGGCCGTGCGGCCGGAGGACGAGCGGCTGGCGAAGATAATCGAGGACATGCTGCGCAACGAGATGGACAGGCTGCCTTTCGAGCAGCTCAACGACATGATGGAGCGGACGGTGCCTATCCAGGGCGGGGCGGCGTACCTCGTCGAGTGGGACAACACGGAGCGGACGCACAACACCGTCGGCGAGCTGACCGTCTCGCCCATCCATCCCAAGCAGATAGTGCCGCAGGCGGGCGTGTACACCGGCATCGAGGATATGGACTACATCATCCTCAAAATGCCGCAGACGCGCGAGTACATCCGCCGGCGCTACGGCGTGGACGTGAGCGCCGAGGGCGAGACCGAGCCGGACATCAAGAGCACATCGGAGGCCGACACGGCCGAGGACATGGTAACGCAGTACATAGCATACTACCGCAACGACTCCGGGGGCATCGGCCTCTACTCGTGGGTAGGCAACACGGAGCTCGAGGACTTGGAGGATTACCAGGCGCGAAGGTTGCGCCGCTGCGCCGTATGCGGGGCGCTGGAGCCGATGGAGGACGCCCAGGACGTTGCCGAGGAGGTGCTTGACGAGGCCGCAGCCGCCGTCGGCGCGGAGGGCGAGGACTTGATGCTCGGAGCGGGACTTCCGCCGGACGGCGAAGAGTGGCGCGGCGCGAGCATGAACTGGCTTGACGGCGAGCTGTACGCCGCGCCGCCGGACGGCGAGGACAGGAGCACGGCCAAGATATGCCCTTACTGCGGCTCCGCCGAGTGGGTGGAGAGCACCGAGGACTACGAGGAGGTCTACTCCCCCATCAGGCGCAGCGACGGCAGCGTCATCCGCGGGGCGCAGCCGGTGACAGTTCCGACCGGCGAGTTTGACGAGTTCGGCAACCCGGTCATAGCGGTGACGCTCGAGCCGACGCGGATACCGTACTACAAGCCCAACATCTACCCGGTGATATTGCAGAAAAACGTGAGCGTCTACGGGCAGTTCCTCGGCGACAGCGATATCGACAAGATAGCCGACCAGCAGAACACCACAAACCGGCTGGAGAAGAAGATTATCGACAAGCTGATTTCCCTCGGCAGCTTCGTGACCTTCCCGCCTGACGCCCGCATACAGCGGGACGAAAACGACATGAAGGTCATCTACCCCAGGACCCCGGCGGAGATGGCCATGATAGGCGCTTTCAACATCCAGGGCGACATCGCGCAGGACTTGGAGTACCTCGAGCATGTGTACGAGGAGGCCAGGCAGATCATCGGCATCACGGATTCGTTCCAGGGGCGCAAGGACAGCACGGCCACGAGCGGCACGGCGAAGGAGTTCGCCGCCGCCCAGAGCGCCGGCAGGCTGGAGAGCAAGCGCGTGATGCGCAACGCCGCCTACGCCGCCCTGTTCGAGGCGATGTTCAAGTTCAAGCTGGCCTACGCGGACGAGCCGCGCCCGGTTATCTCCACCGACGTGCAGGGCGAGACGGTGTATGGCACGTTTAACCGCTACGACTTCCTGCGCCAGGACGCGGCCGGGGAATGGTACTGGAACGATCAGTTCCTGTTTTCCTGCGACACGTCGGCGCCGCTGGCGAACAACCGCGAGGCAATGTGGCAGGAGGCTCGGATGAACCTGCAGACCGGCGCTTTCGGAGACCCGGCGAGCTTGGAGACGCTGATACTCTTTTGGACGCGCATGGAGCAGCTGCACTATCCGGGCGCTGCCGACACGCGGACATACCTGGAAAACCAGCTCCAGCGGCAGCAGCAAATGCAGCAAGTGCAGATGCAGATGGCCGTCCAACAGGCCGCGTCCCAGCAGGCTTCCGCTGCGGTGCAGCAGGCCATGCAGGGCGCGAGCGGCGGGCAGATGGGTGGTGGCGTTATGTGATATCTGACCGGCACCACCTGACATCACGAAAGAAAGGAGGACGGGAGCATGGCTAACAAGGACAGCAAGCGCGGCGGATACGGCTACACCGGCCGCATCTCCAACAGCGGCGCGCAGCGCGTCGAGGCGCCCATCACCCCGAACGGCAAGAAGGGCACCGCGCAGATCAAGACCGGTAACGACCTGAGAACCGGTAACGGCAGGTAAGGAGGACACATGGACGGAATGGAAATCTACGAAGCCCTCGGCGTAGAACCCGAGGAGGAAAACCCCAACCCCGAGCAGCCACCGGAGGAGGCCGACACGACGCCGGAGGGTGGAGCGGACAACCACGAGGAGGACGCTCCGGAGAATGAGGGCGACGGCGGCGAGGGTGAGGCGTCGCCTGCGGACGGAGGTCAGGAGCAGCCGGCCGAGGGCGGCGAAGCGCAGCCCCCGGAGGGCAAGGACAAGCCGAAGCCGCCGAGTCGCGAGGAGATGCTGGCCGAGGCCAGGCGCATAGCCCAGGCGGAAAAGGCACGCGAGATGGACGAATTTGTGAAGGGGCTGAACCTTATCGACCCCGCCACGAAGAAGCCCGTGACGACTGTGGCCGAGTACAACGAGTACAAGGCGCGTATCAACAGCGAAGCCCGCGAGCGGATCCTGAAGAAGGCCGGACTGAGCGAGGAGAAGTTCAAGGAGTTCGTAAACTCCCAGCCCGAGGTCAGCGAGGCGCGCGCGGCCGCACAGGCGGCGCAGCGCGAGCGCGCCAAGGCCGCCATTGACGAGCAGGTGCGCCAGATCCACGAGATAGACCCGACTATCAACGAGTTTGCCGACCTCGGAAAGATGGAGAACTTCAAGCAGTTCTACGATCTGGCGCGCAATCACCGGCTTTCCCTGGTGGACGCCTACAAGCTGGTCAACATGGACAAGCTCACGCAGCGGCGCATTGACGCCGAGCGCCAGGCGGCTCGCAACGCCGCGGCGAGCAAAGCCCACCTGCAGAAGCAGAAGCCGCGCGGCGGCGCTGCTGCTGACGTACCCGTGCCGGCAGACGTCGCGGAGTTCTACCGCGAGCTGGTGCCGGGGATATCCAACGCCGACATGCAGCGCGATTACTCGCGCTACGCAGCCAAACAGAAGAAAGGAGTGTAATCATTGGCTTTTAAATTCCACCAGACGCAGGGCAACATCATACCCGGCAACGAGTATCTGCCCGTCAGCGCCATCACGCCGGTTATAGGGCTGCTGCTCACGATGAGCGGCGGTCAGCTCGCCATCGCGAGCGGCACCACGCAGCCGAGCTACGTCAGCCTGTGCACCATGAGCGAGGCGGCGACCGCCGGCGACATCATACCCGTAACCCGCATCCTGCCCGACATGGTATTCGCCACCACCTGGAGCGTAGCCGCGTCGAGCGTCAAGATTGGCGACAAGGTGACCATCTCCGCCGACGGCCTCGAGGTCACGGCGACCACCACGGGCGGCGTAGCCGAAGTCGTGGGCATGGACGGCACCGCCATCGGCGACACCGTTTACGTCCGCTTCCCCGGCGTGGTGCAGGTCGCTGCCGCGGGCGGTGGCGGCGGCTGATACCGCCGCGCAACTAAAAATCTGAAAGGAGATATACATATATGCCCGGAATTTCTATAACCGAAGCCAGTGGCGTAGCTGACAGCCTGTTCGGCAAGATTCAGGCGCCGCTGAGGCTTTTCCTTCTCAAGCAGGGCGAGGCCTTCGAGGCCGAGTCCATGCTTCCACACCTGTTCGCCATCAGCGCCAGCAAGCACTTCGGCGAGATGAGCGGCGGACTTACCTCCATGGCCGACTGGGAGCCTGTCGGCGAGAACGGCACTTATCCTGTCGTAGACTTCGAGGAGACGTTCAGGAAGCTGATCATCAACGAAACATGGAAAAGCAGCTTTTCCATCTCCCGCGAGCTGGTTGATGACGCGACCTTCACCGACCTTCGCAGCAGGCCGCAGAACTTTATCCAGAGCTACTACCGCACGCGCGAGAAGTTCGGCGCCGCGCTCTACGGCTCGGCCATTGCCGGCAACAAGACCGTGCAGGTGGGCAAGAAAACCTTTGACGTGTCTGGAGCGGACGGCCAGCCGCTGTTCAGCAAGACCCATCCGAGTAAGACCCGCAAGAACGCGACGCAGACCAACCTCTACAGCGACGAGTTCAGCGCGTCGGCGCTCGGCGCGCTGGAGACCGCGATGCAGAACGTCACGGACGACAACGGCGAGGTGCTCGACATCACGCCGGACACCATCCTCATCGCCAACGACTACAAGCTGAAGAACGACATCTTTGCCGCCATCGGCGCGGACAAGGATCCGGCGACCAGCAACAACGCCTACAACTACCTGTTCGGGCGCTGGAACGTCATCGTCTGGCCGTACCTCAACAAGTACGTCACTGCCGGTGCTCATCCCTGGGTGCTGCTGGACAGCAGGTACATGAAGGATCACGGCGCGGCGCCCTGGTACAACCGTGTCGAGCTGGATATCAAGAGCAGCATAGACGAGGGCAACGACGCCAACAAGTGGCGCGGTTATGCGCGCTGGGGCGCGGGTTTCGTCGACTGGCGCTTCGCGGCCGTGGCCGGCGTGAGCGGCGGCACTCAGCTGATATCTGCTTGAGCGGTTAGGGGGTGACACGAGTGGCTCTCACACTCCAGCAGTGCATCGATGAGGTGGACGAGATAAAGCCAAATGCTTTCAGCGCCGAGACAAAGACGCGCTGGCTCAACGAGATAGAGGGCAAGGTGCAGACGGAGGTAATGCTCATTGCAAGCGTGGATGTCGTCCAGTACAGCTATCCCGAGAACAAGGATTGGGAGCTGCTCGTTAATCCCCCGTATGACCGCCTCTATCCGGCCTACCTCGCCGCGCGAATCGACTTCGCAAACGGCGAGTACGAAAAATATCAGAACACGATGCAGATGTTCAACGACGTCTACAACAATTTCGTTCGCTGGTATGCGGCAACCTACGCGCCGGCGGATGCGTACAGGGAGGGATTGATATGAATCCGTACAATCCGCCGGGGCCGGGTAGTTGGCTCGGGTATTACATATCGGCATATGCCATCGCCGTCAAACACGGCTTCGTCGGAAGCGAGGAAGAGTGGCTTGCGTCCCTCATCGGGCCGACGGGACCGCAGGGCGCGGGCTTCGTCGTGCTCGGCACATATGATTCTGTCGAAGCGCTGAAACAGGCTCACCCGACCGGAGAGGCGGGCGACTGCTATCGTGTCGGCACGGGAGAGCCGTATCTGGCGTACTTTTGGGACCCGCAGACTGAGGACTGGCAGCCGCAGCAGATAGTAGGCGAGACCGGACCGACCGGGCCGACCGGCCCCACGGGCGGCGTGGGCATGACCGGTGCGCAGGGCCCGACCGGCCCTACCGGCGCGCAGGGTGTACAGGGACCGACCGGACCGCAGGGCGCACCGTCGAATGTGCCCGGCCCCACCGGCCCAATTGGCGCGACCGGCCCCACGGGGCCTACCGGGCCGAGGGGCGAAAACTCCACCGTACCTGGCCCGACCGGTGCGCAGGGGCCTACAGGCCCCACCGGCCCGCAGGGCGCGCCGTCGAGCGTACCCGGCCCCACCGGCCCGATTGGTGCAACCGGCCCTACAGGCCCGACGGGGCCGCAGGGAGAGGCCAGTACCGTACCCGGCCCGCAGGGCGAGCGCGGCGCGACAGGCGAAATAGGGCCTACTGGCCCCACCGGCCCGACAGGTGCGCAAGGCCCCACAGGGCCTAAAGGCGCCGACTCCACTGTGCCGGGGCCGCAGGGCGCCACGGGCCCCATTGGCCCTACAGGCCCTACCGGGCCGCGGGGAGAAGCGAGTACGGTTCCCGGCCCTACAGGTGCGCAGGGGCCGACCGGCCCAACCGGGCCTAAAGGCGACACGGGTGCTACGGGAGATACCGGGCCGCAGGGTGCAACCGGGCCGACCGGTCCAACCGGCCCGAAGGGCGACACAGGCTCGGGCCTGAATATCCTCGGGCAGTACGACGACCTCGAGGCACTGCAGAGCGGCGTACCGTCGCCCAACATCGGCGATAACTACTACGTCGGCGCAGCCGCGCCGTACAACATCTACACCTGGACGAATGTCGCAGGCTCGCCGCAATGGGTGGACGGCGGACAGCTCCAGGGCGCCAAGGGCGACACCGGCCCTACCGGCCCACAGGGCGAGGCGTCTACAGTCCCCGGCCCTACCGGCCCCACGGGCCCCGCCGGTGTACAAGGCCCCACCGGGCCAACCGGCCCCACGGGCGCAGCGGGAGCCGACGGCGCGAAGGGCGATACCGGCGCGACGGGTGCTACAGGCCCGACAGGGCCGACTGGCCCCACTGGCGCAGCCGGAGCGGATGGAGCTACAGGCCCTACCGGCCCTGCAGGCGCTGACGGCGCGCCGGGCGCGAAGGGAGACAAAGGCGACACCGGTGCAACCGGCCCGACAGGGCCAACCGGCCCGCAGGGTGAAACCGGCGCGGCTGGTGCAGATGGAGCCATCGGCCCCACTGGGCCGACCGGCCCCGCCGGGGCGGACGGCGCTTATGGTGCGCAGGGCCCGACCGGCCCCACTGGGCCGCAGGGTACTGTCGGCCCCACCGGCCCGACCGGCGCCGTCGGCACGCCGGGCGCGAAAGGTGACAAGGGCGATACCGGTGCGATCGGCCCTACCGGCCCGACAGGGCCGAAGGGTGATACCGGCGACGCCGGAGCCAATGGAGCCACCGGCCCCACAGGCCCGACTGGCCCCGCCGGAGCGGACGGCGCTGCCGGTGCAACAGGCCCCACAGGTCCGACAGGACCGCAGGGCGCGCCGTCTACCGTGGCCGGGCCGACCGGCCCGACAGGCCCCACGGGTGCGGCCGGAGCCGCCGCGACCATCAACGGGGTCAATGCGCTGACGCTTCAGGGCGGCAGCAACGTCACCCTCAACCAGAGCGGCAGCACGGTGACGATTAACGCCAAAGCTCCGAGCGTACTGGCGTTCAGCAGCAACAAGACCGTGGCAACCAGCGCATGGAGCAGCAACAGCACTTACACGGCGTACCCGTACCGGGCAAGTGTAGCCTATGCCGGCGTGACGGCAGACTACTTCCCGGACATAGTGTTTAACCCCAACGACGCGGACTTCGGCAAGCTTGCGCCGATATGTGAGACGTATGCGGGCGGCGTGTACATATACGCCAGCGAGCGGCCGGGCGCGACGGTCAACATCGTGAGCGCGAGCTTCATCCGCGCGGCAACCTGACAGGAGGTACAGCAGAATGCATAATTACCACAAAATGGCTCCGGGGGGGGGCTCGAA
>UQWI01000009.1 GCA_900544765.1 uncultured Eubacteriales bacterium
ACTCTATTATGCTCACGAGCTTCTTGTTGGTGGCATACTCGGTCAGGTATATGGCGCTGCCGACGCCGAGGGGCAGGACTATTATAAGCGTGGCGATGATGACGTAGACCGTATTGACGATGGAGGGGAGTATGCCCTCGATGTCGTTTATTACGCTCTCCTCGCTGGTGAGGAACTCCCAGCTCAGGTTGGGTATGCCGCGATAGAGTATGTACCCGATAAGAAACACCAGCAGCGCGCAGATAATAACGGCGCTGACATAGAGCAGCACGCGCATCGTGCCGTTCCAGGCGCGGCGTTTTGAGGATATGGGCTCGGTTATGGATACGCTGGTTTCGTTCATATCAGTTGCCCTCCTTATTGCGCTTGAGGAAGAGGTTCAGCGCGGCGTTGATAAGCATGATAAACACGAAAAGCACAAGGCCGATGGAGAACAGAGCCTGGCGGTGCAAATCCCCGGCGTAGCCCATCTCGCCCGCGATGGCGGTGGTGAGGAACTTGACGCTGCTCAGCAGGCTGGGCATGTTCGCCACGTTGCCGGCGACCATCAGTATGGCCATGGCCTCGCCGATGGCGCGGCCCACGCCGAGCACGACGGCGGCGGCGATGCCGCTCTTGGCGGCGGGGGCGCTCACGCGGAAGTAGGTCTCGAGCTCGGTCGCGCCGAGGGCGAGGGAGGCCTCCTCGTACTCGCGCGGCACGGCGTTGAGCGCGGTCTCGCTCACGGAGATGATGCTGGGCAGGATCATGATGGCCAGCACGATGATGGCGGCCAGCAGGCTGTCGCCGGCGGCGATGTTGAAAATGTTGCGGATGGCGGGAAGCAGCACCATCATGCCGACCAGGCCGTAGACGACGCTGGGGATGCCGGCGAGGAGGTCGACGACCTCGCGAATGACGGAGGCCACCTTGCGGTTTGCCACCTTGGAGAGGTAGACGGCCATGAGGAAGCCTATGGGCACGCCGATGATTATCGCGCCGCAGGTGCCGTAGATGCTGGTGAGTATCATGGGCAGGATGCCGAAGAGGGCGCCCGTGGTGTTGTTGGCGGGGTCCCAGGTGCTTCCGGCGAGGAAGTTCCAGAGCCCGACCTCGCGGATGGCAGGTATGCCGGATACGATAAGATATATGGATATTACAAGAACAAAGGCGATGGCGACAAGGCCGCAGACGAGGAAGATGGCCTTCATGATGTGTTCCATCACGTCTTTGAAGCCTCTCTTGGAGTCGATACGCTCTGCGGCTTCTTCCCCCGCGAACGCCCCGGTGGCGGCGGTGTCCAGCTTCTCTCTATCGGACTTGGTCTTCACTGCGCCGTTCTCTCCTTTCGATGTAATAAACTGATTCATGTTTTCCCCTTTCCGGGGTGCATCTGACAAAAGCGCAGGCCTGCTGTGTTTACGCGCTTGTCAGGTACACCCCACTGCTTTTTGCTTGGACGCTGCCGCCCTTAAACCGGCAAAGTGGCCCCCAGGGTGTGGGGGCCATTGCCATTAAGGTTTGTGTATACTCAGGCGTTAGCAGACACGGCGCCGGCGGCGGCTATGATGTCGGCGACATCAGCGCTCATGGCGTAATCCAGGAAGGCCTGGGCCTCGGCGCTCAGCTCGGTGCCCTCGACAGTCACGATGACGAAGGGGCGCTGAATCTCGTAGGTGCCGTCAAGGACGGTAGCCTCGCTCGGGGCGACGCCGTTGACATTCACGGCGGCGACGGTCTCGTCGACAGCGGAGAGGCTGGCGTAGCCGATGGCGTTGGGGTTGGAGGCGACATTGCCGATGACGTCGCCGGTGGAGCTGTACTCGTTGGTGTAGACGCAGGCGTCCTCAACACCGACTATCTCCTCGAAGGCGCTGCGGGTGCCGGAGCCGTTCTCGCGGCCGAACACGGCTATCTCGGCGTCGGCGCCGCCCAGCTCGCTCCAGTTGGTGATCTCGCCGGTGAAGATCTGGGCGATCTGCTCGGTGGTGAGGTCGGTCACGGTGTTCTCGGGGTTGACAACAACGGCGACACCGTCGAGAGCAATGATGTTCTCAACAGCGCCCTGGCTCTTCTCGTCGTCGGTCAGAGCGCGGCTGCTCAGGCCGAGGTCGCAGGTGCCGTCCAGCACACCGGTGATGCCGGCGCCGGAGCCGCTGCCGGTGTAGTTGATGGTGACGTCCGGGTTGGCCTCGTTGAAGCCCTCGGTCAGAGCGGCGATAACGTCGCCCATGGAGGTGGAGCCGTTGACGTTGACGTTGCCGGAGAGCTCTTCAGCAGCCTGAGTGGGGGCGGTGCTGGGCTCGGTGGTGTCGGCGGTCGGGTTGGTACTGGGCTCGGTGTCCTCGCTGCCGCAGGCGGCCAGCAGGCCGATGCAGAGCACGAGGGAGAGCACTATGGCGAGAGTCTTTTTCATCTTTCCATTTTCTCCTTCAACAGAAATTCTTCGTTCCTATGTAAGAAACGCGTTCATGTGTGGGGTCAGCTCCCGCTGACAGCTAATAAACTACCGGTAAAGTGTAAAATGGAAAAGCCGCCGAATGTTAAATCTCTGTAAAATATCCGATTAAAAAGTCTGAAACGGCCTTTTTAAGTAAAACCCGCCCTTCTCATCTGCATATATTGCCTGCCGCCATATAGCGGCGCGCGGGCCCATCCCCGCCGATGTGAGCAGGTGCAAAAAAGCGCAGGGACGCGTGTCCCTGCGCTTTTAGTTTATGCTGTTATTGTCTCCGCTCGCCTGTGTATACGAAGGCGTTGGGAAGCGTCCTGCCCTCGGGCAGGGCGGTGTTTGAGCAGCGCGTCACATATTCCCCGTCGTACCAGAGGATGGCGCTGGTGCCGCCGTCGAGGTTAATGGCCTGCATGCAGTTGTGGCGCTCGAGTATCGCCCCGCACTCGTCCACGCTCACGCCCAGCGAGTCGAGCAGGCGCCCCTCGATGACCAGCATGAGAATCTCGCCCTTGTCCGACTGCCCGATGACCGCGCGCGGGTTCAGGCTGTCCCAGCCCCAGGTGTTCAGCCGCTGTCCGTCGACGATGATGGCCGGGGTGAACTCAACGGCGTCTGTAGTCCTCTCGTCTACCGGGGCAGAGGCATCGACGATGTAGAAGTAGTTGTCCTCGCGCAGCTCTATGCGCTTATAGCTCCAGCCCAGGTGGTCGCCCTGGCCCACGCCGTTGGACATGGCGTAGCCGTTCAGCGCCCCGCCGTTGCCGACGCCGTCCTCGTCTATAAAGGCGCTGGCGGTCATGGCCAGGACGCCGTTGTGGGCCTCGGCGATATCCCCCGCGGTCTGCCCGCTTTCACCGAGGTAGGCCGAGTTCTCCACCGAGAGGCGGCCGGGGTCCTTGGCCACGGCCAGGACGCCGCGGTAACCGCTGCCGGATACCCGGAGCAGCAGGATGCGGTTCGGCACGTCTATAGCCAGCACCTGCTCTCCCATCGCCGTCTGTATCGAAGTGCCGTCGTCGTCAAGCCCGGCCTCGTTTATGTACAGGTTCTCCCAGCCGTCCTCCAAGGCCTCCGGGTGCCGGCTTAGGTAGTCATCCATGGAGCTGCGCTCAATCTCCCAGAACAGCTCGTAGAAGTCCTCCTCGGAGATATTTTCCCCCGAGGCGGCGGAGTTGCCCATATCCGCCCAGTTCTCCGAAGAGTTGTGCTCCGTCTGCTCCTGCATGGCGCCCTCGCGCGCTTCCATGGCCTCGTCAATTACGCTCTGGGGCAGGAATGCCGTGGCCAGCCACTGGTGGTTCATGGTGTCCATGGCCGTCTGTATGTATATTGTCCGCCACTTGGCGATGAACGGGATGTCGGAAAAGACGCAGAGGCAGTAGAGTCCGGCCAGCAGGGCCAGTACAATCAGTACGGCAATCAGCGCGCGGCGGCCTCGTCCGTGCTTCTTTTTGGGTTCACGCCCGGCGACGTGGGCCGAGCCCGTATTTCCGAATAGTTTGACGTTGTTCACAATGATGCTCCTAATTCATGCGCGTAGAAAGCGCCTCAGCGCCGGCTCGTTTACGGGAATCAAAGCCCGCTGCGGGCGCTTTTTGGCAGACAGATATAATATCACTCTCAAAAGCGCCTGTAAACACAGTTCCGGGTTTGTTTACAAAAAATAAACCAGACGGCCATATTCGGCCGCCCGGTTAGACGATGCATGCGTTATTTTGTTCCGAAGATGCGGTCGCCCGCGTCGCCCAGGCCGGGGACAATGTAACCGTGCTCGTTGAGGTGGTCGTCGAGAGCGGCGAGATACACATCCACGTCGGGGTGGTCGGCGCTCATGCGCTCCACGCCCTCGGGCGCGCCGATTATGCTCATAAGCTTGATGTGCTTGACGCCGGCCTCCTTCAGGAAGGTGGCGGCCGCGCTGGCGCTGCCGCCGGTGGCGAGCATCGGGTCGACGATTATGGCGTCGCGCTCCTCGATGTCGGGCGGCATCTTGAAGTAATACTTCACCGGCTCGAGCGTCTCAGGGTCGCGGAACAGGCCGACGTGGCCGACCTTGACGTTCGGCATCATGGTCACCATGCCGTCCACCATGCCGAGCCCGGCGCGGAGGATGGGTACGACCGCGAGCTTCTTGCCCGCGATGCGGCGGCAGTGCGCCACTGCCACGGGCGTCTCGACGTTGACGTCCTCGAGCGGCAGGTCGCGGGTCGCCTCATAGCACATCAGCATTGCGATTTCGCCGATGAGCTCGCGGAACACCTTGCTGCTTGTCTCCTTGTCGCGCAGTATGCTCAGCTTGTGCTGTATAAGCGGGTGGTCGAATACATGAAGATTGCTCATTTGTTTAACCCTCTCCTTTAGTTTTATACCCCTCCCCTGCCTGCCTTTTTAACGGCAGGTGGCCGAGCGCAGGCGAAGCCGGCGGGGTCGTTGCAAATTTTATCACGGCAGAGGCCGTTTCCTTTTAAAGGCCGAGGCCTTCAGCCGGACATCCTCGCCTGGCGCTCCCGCTCCGCCTGCGACAGCCTCAGGTACACAGGCAGCAGTGCGCCCGCGCTCTCCGGCTCCTTGCCCATGGCCGCCATGCAGACGCCCCAGGCGCTCTGGTGCAGCATCGGCCCCGCGGCAAGCGCAGAGCGCATCGCCCTGTCGGTCAGATACTCGCTGACGAGCATCGCGCCGTCGCCCACCAGGAACGGGGTCTCGGCGCGCGCGGCCAAGTCGGCAGCTAGCTCCTCGAGGGATATCGCCCTGTCGGGAACAAGGCGCTCCGGTTTTCCGTCCCTTACTGTGAAGAGCGCGTTGTACACCTGGCTCCTGCGCGCGTCCATGCAGCAGCACACGAGCGCGCCCTCGCCCCTGTTCACGCCGTTCCAGGCCATGGCCTCCAGCGTGGAGACGCCGACCGCCGGCTTCTCCAGCGCCCAGCACAGGCCCTTCACTGCCGCCACGCCTATGCGCACGCCGGTGAACGAGCCGGGGCCGCGCGCCACGGCCACAGCGTCCAGCTCGGACTTGTCCGTACCCGTGGACGACAGCAGGTTCTCCGCCATCGGCAGCAGCGTTGTGCTGTGCGTGAGGCCGGAGCACTGGAAATACTGGCCTATCAGCGCCCCGTCGCGCACAAGCGCGGCGCTGGCGGCCTTGGCCGTGGACTCTATGCCCAGTATCAGCATTTAAAACCCGCCCCCTTCAATCGTGATGCGCCTGTCCGTGGCCGAGAGCTTCTCGAAGCGGACGCTTATTTCGTCGCCGGTAAAGGCGTCGGAGACGTTTTCACTCCACTCCACGGCGCAGACGGCGCCGCGCGCAAGATAGTCGTCCCAGCCTATGTCCCAGAGCTCGTCCGCGCTGCCCAGGCGGTACATATCAAAGTGCAGCAGCGTGCGCTCTCCGATATATTCGTTGACTATCGTGAAGGTGGGGCTGTTCACGCGGCAGTCGAGGCCCATGCCCCGCGCCATGCCGCGTACAAAGGCGGTCTTTCCCGCGCCCAGCTCGCCGTACATCGCCACGACCGTGCCGTCGGCTATCTTTGCGGCCAGATTCTCGCCCGCCTTCTCGGTCTCCAGCTCAGAATGAGTTAATATTTCCATACAAAACCTCCGGGGACACGCCCCGGCGCTATTATACACCAAGTCCGCCGTTGCGTAAAGGCAAAAACCATGATATAATACGTCCGTGTCGGCCCCGCATTGCGGGGCCGTGCCCTGCGGCCCGGATTTTGCTCCGCAAAATCCGCGCGGACATGTCACACTAATGGCCGAGTCTGCTGTGCAGGCCGCGCCGCGTCTGCGTCGCGCAGGCGCCGTGCGCTTGCTGTCATGGTATAATACAATGATTTTAACTGCCCTGCCTCGGGCGATAATTCCTAGCGAAGTGAGGTGGAGGACACGAAAAAAGTTCTGCCCCAAATTAAAGAGTTCTTCCGCCGCGCGGATATATTCCTGTTTTCCGTGAGCCTGATATGCTCCATTTACGGCCTGACCGTCATATGGAGCGCCACGCAGGCGACGCAGTACGGCGGTTCCGCGCAGTACATCATAATCCAGCTTGTCGGTATTTTTATAGGCATAGCGGCCTTTATCGTCATCACGATAATAGACCTCGACATCTTCGCAGAGCACTGGAAGTGGCTCTATGGCCTGAGCGCCTTCCTCTTCGTCCTGCTGGTGTTCTTCGGCCAGGGCGACGAGACCACCGGCAACAACGGCTGGCTGCGCTTCGCCGGCATAGGCATACAGCCCACGGAGTTCATCAAGCTCGCCTTCATCGTCGCCATGTCCAAGCACCTTGTTTACCTCAAGACCCGGCGCGACTTGAACAGCTTCGTATCCGTCGCTCAGCTGGCGGGACACTTCATAATCATGTTCGGCGCCATAATCGTTACGGCCGGCGACCTGGGCAGCGCCCTGGTGTACTTCTTCATCTTCGCCGTACTGATGTTCACGGCGGGCGTGAGGCTGTACTGGTTCGTGCTCGGCTTTGCGGCCATCGCCGCCGTGGTACCCATAGCCTGGACCTACTTCCTCGAGGACTACCAGAAGAACCGCATACTGGCCCCATATGACCCCAGCATCGACCCCACCAATCAGGGCGTCAACTGGCAGCAGCACCAGGCCGAGATTGCCATCGGCTCCGGAGGCCTGACCGGCACCGGGCTCGGCCAGGGTACGCAGACGCAGGCCGGCGCAATACCGGCGCAGCATACGGACTTCATCTTCGCCGTCATAGGCGAGGAGCTCGGCATGATAGGCGCCTGCGCCGTGCTTTTGCTGCTCACCATCATAGTTATACGCTGCATCCAGGTGGGCATGCGCTCCGGCGACACGCTCTCCGCCCTTGTCTGCTTCGGCGTCGCGGCCTCCGTCGTGTTCCAGACCTTTGAGAACGTCGGCATGTGCATCGGCATCGCGCCGGTCGTCGGCATAACGCTGCCCTTCTTCAGCTACGGCGGCAGCTCCGTCGTGAGTATGTTCATGGCGATGGGCCTCGTCTCAGGCGTGAGATACCGGCCCAAACCAGTCAAATACCGGCTGTACTAGCCGCACATGTGAAAAAGCTCCACTCGCCAAGCGGGTGGAGCTTTTTTCTGAACAAAATTGAAGTGTGTGCAGTTCCCGGCCGGGCGGGCAGAGGCTTCAGGCCTCGTCCCATGGCCAGGGTCTTATTTCGCTGCCATTGACGATGAAGGCCGCTCGCGCCAGCTTCGCCATCGGCGTGTCGGAAAGGGAGTCGGAGTAGAACTCATTTACCTCCGTGTTGGGGTACTCGCGGCGGAAACGGCGTACCTTCTCCTCGTGCTGATTGTTCTCGCCGAGCGTCCAGCCGCTTAGCTTGTCTACGCGCGAGGCGATGAGCCTCACGCCGAGCCTGTTCGTCACCGGGCGGAGCAGGAAATCAGGCGACGCGCTGGATATAATGTCATCCGGTCGCATCTGTGCGAGATACCAGGCGTTTATGTTTCCAAAATTCTGCCGCCAGAAATCCTCTACGGCCGCGTCTATGTCCGGCACGCAGGTCAGGAAGCGGTAAAAGACCTCCTTGACGTGCGTCTTTGTGGTCAGTTTCAGCTTCATGCCCGGCAGCATCGGCACCGCCCTGAGCGCGGGGCCGGCAACGCGCGGCCAGCGGCGCAGGCAGTAGGTAAAAAAATGCTCTGTGCTGTCGTAGGGCAGGATGGTCTTGTCGAAGTCGTAGACGTTTACACTCTCCATCATATCTCTCCCGTGAGTTTGTAATACGTTACGGCAAAGCCCTCGCGTATAAAGTAGTTGAGCATCAGCGTCGGCCAGCTGGTGTGCGCCGCGACGCCATAGCACTCCACGCCGAGCTTTGCGGCCATGGCCTTTGCCCGGTAAAGGTGGTACTCGCTTGTGACAATGGCCGTGTTCCCGTCGGGGTCTCCGCCGCGCTCCCTTATGAGCGCGAAAGAGTTCTCGAGGTTCTCCCATGTGCTCGTCGCCCTGTTCTCGACGATAATGCGCTCAGCGGCTATGCCCTTGGCCTCGAGCCAAACCTGCATGGCCTCGCCCTCGGTCATAGTCTCGCCGGGTCCCTGCCCGCCGGAGACCACCGCGACGCAGTCCGGGTGCGCCTCCAGCCAGTCGAGCGCGCCGTTAAGGCGGTCGGTGAGCGAAAGGCTCGGCACGTCGCCGTGCAGTCCCGCGCCGAGCACCACCAGGTACTCGACGTCGTCCGGCGCGTCGGTGCGCGCCTCTGAGACTATCGGCGCCTCGATGACGCAGAATGCCGCGACGCCTACCACGAGCGCTGCGGCGGCTATTAGCCTCCACACGCGGCGGCGCACGAAGTGGAAGTACACTATCACCAGCGCGATAAACGCGCAGAGCGCCGCGACAAAGGTGTGCCCCGTCATGGCGACGGCGAATACAACCGCCGCGAGCAGCAGCACTATTACGGCGACAAGCCAGAGCTTAGCTTTCATCCAGCTCCTCCCATTCAAGATAGAGCGCGTCGAGCTTTTCGTTCAGCTCCCCGCGCTCGGCGTCGAGCTCCATGAGCTTTTTATAGTCCGAGGCGTTGGCCTCATATTCAACCTCTATCTCGGCAATGCGGGCCTCGGTCTTTGTTATCTCGCGCTCTACGCGGCGGGCCTGCTTTTCCCTGTCGGAAGTGCGCTGCCGGGCGGGCTTCTTCTCCGCCTTGGGCGCGGCGGACTTTGCCGCCTGGGCTATGGCGAGCTGCCGCGCGCGGTATTCGCGGAATTCGGCGAAGCCGCCCCGGAAGTCGGTGACCCTGCCGTCCTCGAAGCACCAGATGCGCGTGGCAAACTTCTCTATGAAATAGCGGTCGTGGCTGACGAAGAGCAGCGCTTCGCCGTAGCTGGAGAGCGCGTCCTCCATCCACTCGCGCGAGGGGATGTCCAGGTGGTTCGTGGGCTCGTCGAGGATAAGCAGGTTCACGTCCGAGCGCATGAGTATGCACAGCCTGAGCCGACTCTGCTCGCCGCCGGAGAGAGTACCGACGGCCTTTAGCGCGTCCTCGCCCGTAAAGCCGAAGGCGCCGAGGCTGTCGCGCGCGTCCTGCATCGTGCAGCGGCACTCGTCGATAACCGTGTCCGCGGCGGAGAGCGCCGGGTCGCGGAACCTGACTATCTGCGGCAGATAGGCCATGCGCACGGCGGGGCCGCGGCGGACGTAGCCCGAATCCGGCTCCTCCTCGCCTACGATGAGCTTCACGAGCGTACTCTTGCCCGTGCCGTTGTCGCCTATGACCGCGATGCGCTCGCCGCCCGTGACTTTGAACTCCACGCCGGAGAAGAGCACCCGTCCGCCGAAGCCCTTGGAGAGGTTTTCGGCGACGAGCACCTCGTCGGCGCGGAACGCGCTCTCCCTGAAGAGTGCGTGCAGCTTCCTGGCCTCCCTGGGCTTCTCCGTCTGGCTAAGGCGCTCTATGCGCTTCTCCATGGAGAAGGCGCGCTTGTGCAGCTTGTCGTTGCCCATGAAGGCCCAGAGGTGCATCTGGGCCGCGGCCTTTTGCAGCTGCTCTATCTTGGCCTGGTCCTTCTCATACTTGCGCAGCTGTTCCTCAAAGCGGCGCTGCCGCTCCACGACGTAGAAGCTGTAGTTGCCGGAGTAGAACTCCGCGCGGCCGTCGACAATCTCTATGCAGCGCTGCGCGACGGTGTCGAGGAAATAGCGGTCGTGGCTGATGGCCAGCACGGTGCCGCGAAAGTGCGTAATGTAGTCCTCGAGCCACTCCGTGGCGCGCAAATCCAGGTGGTTCGTAGGCTCGTCCAGCAGCAGTATGTCCGTGTCCTCGAGTATCAGCCGCGCGAGGTTTACCCTGGTCTTTTCGCCGCCGGAGAGCTTGTCGAACTCGCGCTCCCGCATTTCCGGCGGGATGTCGAGGCCGGCAGCGACGCGCGAGCGTTCGCGGTCCATGTCGTAGCCGCCCAGGCGGCGGAAGTCGTCGCTCAGCCTGTCGTACTCGTCGAGCAGGGCGCGGGACGAATCCGCAGCCATGAGCTCCTCGAGCTCACGCAGCCTGGCGGCCATGTCGCGCAGCCTGGCGTGCGCCTCGCGCAGCACGTCCTCGGTCGTCCACCCGGCCGGATAGACGGGTATCTGGCTGATGAGCCCGATGCGCCTGCCCTTGTGGATTGAGATACTGCCCTCGTCGGGCGTGTACTCGCCGGTGAGCAGTTTGAAGAGCGTGGTCTTGCCGCAGCCGTTCGCACCGAGTATGCCGACATGTTCGCCGGCGTTTATCTCAAAGCTGAGGTCGGAGAGCACGTCGTGCCCGACCTCGAAGGACTTTTTCAGATTTTTAACGTCTATGTCTATCATAATCTTACCTTGTATCCGATTTGTATCACGCGCGCCCGGCGCGGCGCTCCGCTATGTAGTGGTTTATGTACCCGCCGAGCAGCAGGAAGTAAAAACAGTAGTAGAGCCACATCATCGCCACAATGACCGTACCTATCAGCCCGTATGCGCCGAAGCGGTTGCTCAGAGAGACGTAGAAGGAGAAGATGACCGAAAACACCGACCAGCTGACGGCGCAGAAAGCGGCGCCCGGCCACTGCGCCTTATACCTGAGACGGCGCGCGGGCATGCGCCAGTATGTAAACGAAAACACCAGCGCCAGCACGGCCAGGACTATTACATAGCGCATGTAGCGCAGCATGCCGAACAGCCAGTCTATCGCCCCGCCGTGGGGCAGGACGTCATACAGAAGCTGCAATATCTCCCCGCCGTAGACCATCACGAAGAAGCTCAGCAGCAGCACAAGCACGAGTATAACCATGTATATGCACGCGCGCAGGCTGAACACGAAAAAGTCCTCGTGACGCTCGGCGTCGTACACGCTGTCCATGCCGCGCATGAGCGCCTTCATGCTCGCCGCCGCCGACCAGATTGTCAGCAGTATGGAGACGGTTAGCGCCACGCGGCCGCCCGAGTAGATGCTAGAGATTATGCTCTCAATAATAGTGTAGAGCTGATCCGGCACATAATCGCTTATGGCTTCAAGTATCACGTCCTGCGTCAGCGGTGTGTACTGTATGACGCTTACAAGCAGCATTACCATCGGGATGAGCGACATGAAAAGGTAGTACGCGCAGGCCGCCGAGTATGTAGTAATGCGCCTGCGGCCCATGCCCTTTGAAAAGTCGTCCACCGCGTCGTATATGTCCCGGAGAGTGTCCTTCATGTCTCTCACCTCCGTATCCGGAAGGCTATTGTCTCATATTACGGGGAAAAAATCAAGCGAACAGTACTGTCCGCATATTTTGGCGGTATTCGCAAGACAAAAACACCCACCGGGTCGTCCGGTGGGTGTTTTTCAGCTTCTTTCGGCAATCCGGCTTTTACGGCCTGAGGCCGAGCGGGATTATGTTGCAATAGTCCTCTATGCTGCCGCGCCTGTCGAAGCACTCGAGTATCTCGCGGCCGATGGGGTCGAGCTCGTCGCGGTCGTACTCGGCGAGCACCTTGGCGAAGAAATCGTAGAGTATCTCGGCGCCCTTGTCGTATCCGGCCTCGCCAAGAGACTCCTGGCGCTCGGGGCGCAGGAAGCGGCTGGATATACGCTGGCCGTCGACCTTCATCTCGTTGAGCGAGTAGCCCATCAGCGCGCAGCGCGCCGGGCTCAGGCGGTCCATCTTCATGTTGACGCCGCCGCGGCGGGCCAGATATTCGCGCGCTATCCACTCGGCGGCAAAGCCGACGCGGTAGGAGCCTATGTGCTGGTTCGGTATGAGCACATAGCGGGTGTTGGGGCAGGCGAGAATCTGCTCGAGCAGCAGATTGGCCTGCGTGACGCGCTTGCCGGTGGCAAAGGGCCAGTAGGAGCCCACGCCCTCGCTGCCCAGCGGGGTCTCGCCGCTGACGGAGGGGTTCTTGAAACCGCGCGGGGCCACGAGGCGCCAGAGCCAGGCCAGGGCGGGCGGGATGATGTGCATCAGGCCCATGATGCCGTAGGTCGGCTCCTCAGCCGTGGCAGGCGGCATGCGCACGCCGAAGGAGCGCACGTCGACCTCGACCGGCTTGTTGACCACGTTGGAGATAAGGCGGCGCGGCACTATGACGCGCGGGTTCGGGCAGGGCTTGCCGTCGGAGTCGAGCACATGCTCCCAGGGCAGGCAGGTCGCGCGCGGCACGGCCTGGAGATTTATGAACATCAGCGGCTCTTTGGAGTGGATGGCTATCTTCTCGTACTGCGGCTCGCAGCCGTACTCGGTGATGCCGTCGACGCGCACGAACCAGCCGTCCTCGCCGTCGGTGAGGCAGAGCTTGCCGGAGTTGTCCTGGATGCTGGGCGGGCACATGGCCATGTCATCCGTGACGGGGGCGATGGTACAGGTGTCGCTCATGGAGATATAGCTCTCTTCGCCGGTGACCAGGTTGACGCCCAGGAGCACGCGGCCGTCGGGGGAACGCATGACGTTCTCAAGCAGCTCGCTCTTGCCGCCGCCGGAGGCGCCCTCGTGCATCATTACCATCTCGTTCTCGTAAGGCGTGATGATGCGCGCGCTGGAGGCGTGGGCGGTGACCCAGCCCTCCTGCTCGCCGATGTCGATGAGCACGGAGTATATGCCCTTCTTGGCGCTCGGGCCGGGGTAGAGGTTGTAGGAAAAGACCTCGTGGAGCTCAATTTCGGGACGGCGGCAGTGTACCACGACCTGCTTGCCGTTGAAGTGGGTGTGGCGGAAGGGGGGCGCGGCGTATACGACGGCGCGCGGCTTGAAGTTCTCCACCGTGCGCAGATCCACAAAGGCCTGCAGCTGAGCCATGGCGAAGCCGAAGAAGGCCGCGTTGCGCGGGCAGACAAGCAGGCTGTCGTAGCCGTAGTCGTAGCCGCCGGACTTGAAGGGCACGAGTATGAGCTCCTGCCTGGTCAGCCAGCGGAAAGTGTCGCGGCGAAGCTCCTCAAAATCGTAGCCGTACACGTCCTTGAAGCGCGGCTTGTCTGTTGGCAGGTCGTCGCCTATGCGCATGCAGTCGGGGTCGCGGCGGCGCATATAGTCCTCGGGATAGTTCACAGCGGCGCCGTTCCTGCAGCGGACGACCTCCGCCTCCTTTACGCTCTTGCCGTTGACGTCATAGAGCACCTCTATCTTGTCGGTGTACTCGTTGCCGAATATCAGCTCGAAGAGCTGATCCTTGCTGGTCGGGATTATGACGCTCGGGCTGTTGTAAATTATCTTCCTGAGCTCATCGGGGAGCGTAAAGCGTTCAAACAGTATGTTCAATGAGCTTGCCTCGCTTTCTGTACATAGGTACAACTATAATTTTAAAGCATTCCTCAGGTTTGTCAAGGTCTAAACGAACTCGCAGCTTTACAATTACCTCGCTGTGCAGCGCCGGAGCGGCGACATATTGCACAACGCGGACGGTTCAATCCTCTCTCGGGCGCTTGTCGTGGCCCTGCTGCTTCATCCAGACCTTCATCACCAGCTTATGCGGCAGCATCTTGACAAGGAACACCTGGCGGCGCACGCTTGCGCCGAGGACGGAGACGTCCTTGCCCTTCCTGTAGTCGCGCAGGGCGCGCTCGACAACCTGCTCCGGCTCCCAGAGCTTGTCATAGTAGTTGATGGCGCCGTTGTCGCTGACCGCGTGGTCGAAGAACTCGGTCTTGACCCAGCCCGGCGAAATGGCCATAACGCGGATGCCCCGAGGCTCGAGCTCCACGTTCAGCGCGCGCGAAAAGCTGAGCACGAAGGCCTTGGTCGCGCCGTAAACGCACTCATAGGGCACGGGCTGGAAGGCCGAGAGCGAGTCAAGATTCAGCACGCGGCTGCCGCGCTTCATATAGGGCAGCGTGAGCTGCGTCATAGCCACAGTGGCCTTGTCGTTGAGGTCTATCATCCTGAGGTTGGTGTCCAAATCCACCTCGTCGAAGAGCGCAAAGCGGCCGAAGCCCGCCGCGTTCACCAGCGTGCTGACCAGCGGCTTTTCCGCCTCGAGCAGGGCGGCGTACTCCTTGAAGCTCTCGGGGTCGAGCAAGTCGAGCGGAACTATCCGCGCCTTGGCCCTGAGCGAGCCCGCAAGCTGCTCCAGTCTGTCTCTGCGGCGCGCTATCAGCCATATTTCGTCGAGCTTCTCCTCGGCGTCCACGCCCTTGGCGAACTCGAGCCCCATGCCGGAGGAGGCCCCGGTGACTATCGCTATCTTCATTCGTATCCATCCTTTCCGAATTATCTGTCCGCCGGTTTTTCAGCGCGCAGAAGCAGCATCATGGGCCGGCGCATCTCGTCGGCCATGCCCGGTATGTCCCGCAGCGCCGCTTCGCTCGGCCGCGCCTCGTCCACAGCCGCGAGCGCAAAGCCCGCTCTCAGCAGCCCGCCCATTATCTGCGCAAGCGTGTGGTGGTACTTCGTCACTTCGCAGCCGACGAAGAGCGTGCTGCGCGCGCCGGGGTAAAAGTATCCGTCCACCGGCCAGTGGCGTATATTGCCGGAGCTGTCATAGCACCAGTCCTCGTTCACGCCGGAGGTAAACACGGGGTGCTCTATGTTCAGCACGAAGCTGCCGCCGGGCTTCAGGGCGCGGAAAACGCCGGAGTATACGGCGTCCAGGTCCTCGACGTAGTGCAGCGCGAGGTTCGAGATTACAAGCTCGTACTCCTCTTCCGGCCAGTCAAAGCCCTCGACGGCGCTCAGGCGGTACTCTATGTTCCGGTGCGCGTTGCGCGCCCTGGCCTCGGCGAGCATCTTTTCACTCGGGTCTATTCCCAGGACTCGTGCGGCCCCGTGCCCGGCGGCCCAGGCGCAGTGCCAGCCGTAGCCGCAGCCGACATCCAGCACGCTCATGCCAGCCAAGTCGCGCGGCAGCATGGCCTCAAGCTGCCACCACTCGCCCGCCGCAGAAAGCCCCTGCTCCGAGCGCGGCATGTGCGAATAGCTCTCAAAAAACTCCTCGTCGTCGTAGAACGCCATAGTCCTCTCCCTCCGATCAGTTGCAAGGTATTTTACACCAGTATACCCGGAAAATCCAGAAAAAGATTGAAGGCCGGGCTTTTGCCCGGCCTTTGAGCCAGAGTTTGAATCATACGGCCCTCGGCCTGATTCGCGAGAGTGAAAAGAGGGCTCCTGCAACGAACATATATCCTGAATTGCCGACGAGGAAATTATAAAACATGTGCAGCGCGCCGCCGTATTCAAACTCTGTCACGCGCAGGATAATTGACAGGGCGAATATAAGAGCGTAGACAGCAAACAGCAGGCAGGACATGCGCCTGAGCCAAACCTGCGCGGCGCGCCCCGGGGTGACGGCAAAGCGGCAAAACAGCGCCGCCGCCGTGTGTCCCAGCGCGAAGTAAGTCCACGGCCCAAAAACCGCAAGGTTGAAATACTGTATCGTCATAATAAGCCTGTATGTATGCCCGCTGCTGAGCAGCAGCTGCGCAAGGCCCTCCATGTCATGCAGGACGACCGCGCTGTACGCGGCGGAGTACAGCGCTCCGGCCGCGAGAATTGCCGCCCAGGCCCTGTCCGTCATGGTGAAGCGGCTGCGGACGCCCCGTCTCGGCTCCGCCTCCTCCGCGCCATCGTCGAGCAGCCACTCCGCGTCCACATCGAACACGCGCGCGAGCGCCATCAGGCTGTTTGCATCTGGCAGCCCGGAGCCGCGCTCCCAGCGGCCCACAGCCTGGCGAGTCACGCCCAATTCTTGTGCGAGCTTCTCCTGAGACCAGCCGCGCCCGGCGCGGAGAGTTGTAAGCTTCTCGGAAAACGTCATGCAGCAGCCCCCTTCCGCCTTCAGCGTAGCATAAAAGACCGAAAACGTAAACGCAAAACTTGTTGCTGGGAAAATTCGCCGCCTGCAGCCGTCAAATCAGCCGCCGGGCCTCTTCCCTTCTGCGCCTCCACTCGCGCCGGAACGCCGCCCAGCCGCGGCGGTCGAATTCATCGTCCGGCTCGCGCTTTGGCGAGCACGCGGCATAAAAGTCCGCGACCGCATCGGCAAACCGGCAGACCTCCCGGGCGTACTCCGCAAGCGGCACCAGGGTCTCGCGGCCGGAAGCCGTGATGAGCCGCACCCGGCCCGGCTCATGGTGCACCGTCCAGTCCACGCCGTTATCGCAGCCTACTATATCCACGTTCTCCCCAGCCTCATCGGGGCACATGAAAAATCCGCAGCAGGGCAGCATCTGCTCACCCTCTCCGGCTATATGGTCCTCGGTCAGCGACTTCAAAAGGTAGAGCGCGGCCGCGCTCACCGTGCAGTCATACTCCAGGCGTTCGCCGCCTATAAAAGCCACGGCGTGACCGTGCAGGCAGAGGTCGTCCGGCTCATCCTGTGTGCCGCCGATCCAGCCCAACTCGGTCGCGTTTATCTCAAAAAGGGCCATTTTACCTCCTTATTGTAGGTGCATAGTGTGAGGGCATGGCGCGCGGCGGGGCGTCGAGGGCGCCGCCTCACACGCTGCGAGCGATTATCGCCTCAGCGACGCGCAGTCCGTCGACGGCGGCGCTTGTGATGCCGCCCGCCCAGCCGGGGCCCTCGCCGCAGGGATAAAGCCCCCTCACCGCGCACTGCCTGTCCGCCCCGCGCGGTATGCGCACAGGGCTTGACGAGCGCGTCTCCGGGCCGGTCAGCACGGCCTCCCCGTCGCCGAAGAGCGGCAGCTTCCCAGCCAGAAGCGGAAGCGCAGAATTCAGCGAATTCGTCACGATATCCGGCAAAACCCTCCGCAAATCGCCCCAAAACACGCCGGGAAGGTAACTGGGCTTGACCTTGCCGGGGCCGCTGCTCGCGCGATTTTCCAGGAAGTCGCCGACAAGCTGGGCCGGAGCACTATAGTTCCCGCCCGCGTACTCGAAGGCGCGCCTTTCAATCTCGCGCTGCCAGAGCACCCCGCCGAGCGCGCCGGGATACGGGAAATCCTCGGGCCGCACGGCCGCAAGCAGGGCGCTGTTGCAGTTTGGCATTGCGCGCCCAGAGTAGCTCATGCCGTTGGTCACCACGCCGCCGGGCTCGCTCGCTGCGGCGATAACCTCGCCGCCCGGGCACATGCAGAAGGTGTAGACCCCGCGCCCGTCGGGCAGGTGTACGCTGAGCGAGTAGTCCGCGGCGGGCAGCCTTTTCCCGCGCGGGACGCCGTACTGAGTCAAATCCAGCTCGGCCTGCAAATGCTCGATTCGCGCGCCCATTGAGAAAGCTTTGGCCTCCATGGGCACACCCGCGGCGATCAGCATTTCAAAGGTATCCCGCGCGCTGTGGCCCGTGGCGAGCACGAGCGACGAGCACTCCTGCACATATTCCACGCCGCCGGAAACGACACGCGCCCCGCTGACGGCGCCGCTCTCGTCCAGCACGAGCCCGCTGAGCTTTGAGCCGAAGCGCACCTCGCCGCCGAGCGATATAATCTCCTCGCGGATGCTCTTCACCACCCGGCTCAGCACGTCCGTGCCGACGTGGGGCTTTGCGTCATAGGTCACGCTTTTGGGTGCGCCATGATTATAAAATTCGCGCAAAACGTGCGTGATTCTCTTGTCATGCGTGCCGGTGTTCAGCTTTCCGTCCGAAAAAGTTCCGGCTCCGCCCTCGCCGAACTGCACGTTGCACTCGGCGTCGAGCGCGCCTCCGGCACGGAACGCGGCGACGGCCGCAGTGCGCGCGCCGACGTCCTTACCGCGCTCGAGCACTATAGGTCTCAAGCCCGCGCGGGCGAGCGTGAGCGCGCAGAACATCCCCGCCGGGCCGAAGCCGGCGATGACAACAGGCGCGCCCCGCGGCGCCAGGCGAGGGACGGCGTACTCGTCGGGCGTCTCTGCAGGCTCGCCCTTCAGACGCACGTCGACAGTATAGACGTATTTGATCGCGCCCTTGCGCCGCGCGTCCAGGCTCCGGCGCTTTATTTGCAGCTCCTCTATCGCGCCCGGCCTGACGCCGAGCTTCTTCGCCGCGAGGGCATATAGCTCGCGCTCATCGCGTCCCGGCGCGAGCGTGAGGTTGGGTACAGTTTTCATAGCAGCCTCCCCGCGAGCGCGCCGCTCGACCAGGCCCACTGGAGATTGAAGCCGCCGCAGTCCCCGTCTATGTCCAGCACCTCGCCGCAGGCGTAGAGGCCCGGCACCAAGCGGCTGCGCATCGTGGCGGCGTCGAACTCGGAGGTTTTTATGCCGCCCGCCGTGACCTGGGCTGTGCCGAAGCCCTCCGTACCGCGCACGGGCAGCTCAAAGCGCTTGGCCGCGTTCGCCATGGCCTTCAGCGCCCGCGCGTCGAGGCTCGTGACCGGAGCATCCTGCCTCACGCCCGCGTACTTTGCAAGCATGCGCGCAAGGCGGTTCGGCACCGCGCCGATGAAGGCCTCCCCCGCCGTCAGCTGCGGCGCGGCGTTTTGCCGTTCACGGAGGTAATCGAGCACTTCTCCAAAGCTGTAGTCGCGCAGCAGGTCCAGCGAGAGCGTCAGCCCCTCTCCGCTTGTGGCAACAGTGCGCGTCAAATCGAAGGCCGCCGGGCCGGACACGCCCGTGTCGGCAAAGAGCGCCTCGCCCTCGCTGTGCGCGAGCTCGGTTTTCCCGCGCAGAAGCGTCATGGCGCAGTCGGCCTTCACGCCCTTGAGCGAGCGCGGGAACTCCGGCGCAGTTGTAATCTGCGCGAGCGCGGGATAGAGCGCCGTGCGGCTGTGGCCGAGGGACTTCAGGAGCTCATAGCCGTCTTTGCCCCCGCCGAGCTTTTCGCCGGCCAGGCCGCCGCAGGCGACAATTGCCGCGTCACCGGTGACGTGAGCGCCGCTCTCGGTTAAAACGGCGAAGCCGTCCTGTGTGCGGGTGAGGGCGCGGACGCGGTCTCCGGGGACGAGCCGCACCCCCTCGGCCTCCAGCGCGAAGCGGAGCGTGTCCGTCACGGAGTTGGCGCTGTTCGAGAGCGGGTAGACCCTGCCGCCGTACTCCTCGCGCGTCAGGAGCCCGATGCCGCGGAAGAGCGCGAGCGTGTCCGCCACGGGCATGTATTCGAGCGCAGGCGCGGCAAAGCCCGGCGCCTCTCCGTGGTAGTGCGCAGCCGACGCCGCCGTGTTCGTGATGTTGCAGCGGCCGTTGCCGGTCGCGGCGAGCTTACGGCCCACTCGGACCTGCCGCTCGAAGAGCACGACCTCGTGCCCGGCCCGCACCGCCGTGAGCGCCGCCATCATCCCCGACGCACCCGCCCCGATTATGAGTACGCGCATTGTGGTGTCACCTTCTTTTTTAGCTATGATTTATAGCTTTCCCGGGCGCTCTCTCTTGGCGCAGTCAAAAAAGCGCACCCGGAAAGGCATTAAATCTTAAAAAAGCAAAAAATAAACCCTATTACGATACCACTCTGATACAACACGGTATTAAGGTATAGTTACAAAATAGTATAGGAGGCTGTATCATGCACGGTAAACGTATAATCAGCGCCCTTCTGGCGCTGGCGCTCTGTTTTGCTGTCACGGGCTGCGGCGGGGATATCACCCCGGCGGCTTCGCCTTCGGACTCCGGGCAGGAGGAAGCGGAGGCAAACCCGCTGGTGTTCGGCGTGTCCCGACAGGTGCTCACCGGCTCGCTCAGCGTACTGGCGCTGGTGGACGAGTACAACGCCTCCGACCCGGCAAGGCCGGTCGAGCTGGTGTACTTCGACAGCACCGACCAGATGCTCTCGGCGATGGACTCCGGCACGGACGTGGACATGTACTTCGCCGGCGGCTATACCGCGCAGATGGCGGAGCGCAGCGCCGACCTCTCTGCGTACCTGGACACGGAGCTGGCCCCGAATTTGCAGGCCGCGCTCACAAGTGAGGACGGACTGCGCGTCCTGCCCTTCGACTTCCGCATAGAACTGCTGGTGCGCACGGTACCCGGCGAGGCGGAGTCGCTCAGCGGCGTGGCGGAACTTGCGCGCGAAAACAACTTGCAGCTGATGCATGGCGCAATTCCCACAGACAGCGTCAAAAGCTATTTTGAGCCGTATATCCTGGCGGCGGATGAAGAGGTCCGCGCGGACATGCTCTCCGTTTTGGAAAACTACGCCTCGGACCCGGACAACCACACCTACGCCATGCGCCCGGCCTGGCTCAGCAGGGGCACGAACTTCGGCCTTACCGGGTCCGACTACGAGGAGACGTACATCCCCGGTGTGCCGGGCGTGGACACGCTGGGCGAGTACCAGCTCGAGAACGTGTTCGGCATATTTGAAAGCTGCTCCGACAAGGATGCCGCCTGGGACTTTTTGAGCTGCCTCTACAGCGAAGAGGCGCAGTCGGGCACGGAAAATATGCCCGCCACTCTCAGCGCGCTGACGGCGTACATAGAGCACGAGTCACACTACAAGACCACCTGCGAACAGGCGAAGAGCCTGGTGTGGGAGGTTATGAACGGGACTACTGTGTGCAACGTTTTATAACACCTTAATAATACCATTCCTGGGGCGCTTTCTTTTGAATGCGCCCCTATATTTTTTTAACTGCTGCAATAGAACCCCGCAGGTGAGGGCGCCTCAGCTCTCATTTTAGCGCAGTCCTGCACCCACGCATTAAAATAATGCGCTCCCGCAGCCTCACACCCCCGTATTTGGCACCAGCCGTTTCTTTTTGCAAAGAAACGGCTGGTAAAAATGCTTATTGCGGCGGATTTCAATCTTTGAGCCCCATGGCCTCGCGCTCCTTGAGCGCGTCCTTGCGGGAAAGGTTCACGCGGCCGCGGTCATCTATCTCCATGACCTTGACCCAGGTGTAGTCGCCGATGTTGAGGACGTCCTCAACCTTCTCGGTGCGCTTGAACTCGAGGTCCTTGATGTGAATCATGCCGTCCTTGCCCGGAGCGAGCTCGACGAAGGCGCCGATGGGGATGATGCGCACGACCTTGCCGTAGTACATCTTACCGACCTCGGGCTCGAATACGATGTTATCAATGGTCGCTCGCGCGGCGCGGCAGGCCTCGATGTCGGCGCTGGCAATGTAGATGTTGCCGGAGTCCTCGATGTCTATCTTGCAGCCGGTGTCGGCGCAAATCTTCTGGATGGTCTTGCCGCCGGAGCCGATGACCTCGCGTATCTTGTCCGGGTTGATGGTCATCTTTATCATCTTGGGAGCGCTCTTGGCCAGCTCGTGGCGCGGCTCGCTGATGCAGGGGAGCATAATCTCGTCGAGAATCTGGATGCGGGCCTCGCGGGTCTTGGTGAGGGCGTCCTTGATAATGGCGTGGGTCAGGCCGTCGTTCTTGAGGTCCATCTGGATGGCGGTGATGCCGTCCTTGGTACCGGCGACCTTGAAGTCCATTTCGCCGTGGAAGTCCTCGACGCCCTGGATGTCGATGAAGGTGGTGAAGGTGTCGCCGTCCTGGATGAGGCCGCAGGAGATACCGGCGACGGGGGCCTTGATGGGCACGCCGGCGTCCATAAGGGCGAGGGTGCTGCCGCAGATGCTGCCCTGGGAAGTGGAACCGTTGGAGGAGAGCACCTCGCTCACCACGCGGATGGCGTAGGGGAAGTCCTCAACGCTGGGGATGACGGGCTCGAGGGCCTTCTCGGCCAGGGCGCCGTGGCCGTACTCGCGGCGGCCGGTGGAGCGCTGCGGCTTCGCCTCGCCGGTGGAGTAGCCGGGGAAGTTGTAGTGGTGCATGTAGCGCTTCTCTTCCTCTTCCCAGATGGTGTCCAGCTTCTGGCTCATGGAGAGGGTGTTGAGGGTGGCTATGCTGAGCACCTGGGTCTGGCCGCGGGTGAAGAGGCCGCTGCCGTGGACGCGGGGGATGACGCCGACCTCGGCGGCCAGAGGACGAATCTCGTTCATGGCGCGGCCGTCGACGCGGTGGCCCTCAAGCAGCCACTTCTTGACTATCTTCTTCTGGAACTTGTAGGTTATCTCCTCGAGGTACTTGTCCATCTCGGGGTACTCCTCGAGGAACATCTCGTGCCAGTGCTCGATGAGCTTGTTCCAGCGCTCCTCGCGGACGTTCTTGTCGTCGGTGTCCATGGCGGCCATGGCCTCGTCCATGGTGGACTCGACTATCTTGCTGAACAGCTCCTCGTTGAAATCGGCGTGCTCATACTCGAACTTGGGCTTGCCGATCTCCTCGACCATCTTGTCGATGAGGTCGAGCACGGGCTGGACCTTCTCATGGGCCTGCACGATGCCCTCGTACATGACCTCGTCGGGAACCTGGTCGGCGGCGGCCTCAATCATGACGACCTTCTTGTGGGTAGCGGCGACGGTGACGGTCATCCTGTTGGTCTCGCGCTCGGCCTTGGTGGGGTTGAAGAGGTACTTCTCGCCGTCCCAGCCGAGGGAGATGCCGGCGATGGGGCCGTTCCAGGGGATGTCGGAAATAGCCACGGCGGCGCTGGCGCCTATCATGGCGGTTATCTCGGGGGAGCAGTCGCGGTCGACGCTGAGGACCTCGCACTGGATGGCGACGTCGTTGCGCAGATCGCTGGGGAACAGCGGGCGCATCGGGCGGTCGATGAGGCGGCTGGCCAGCACGGCGGGCAGGCTGGGACGGCCCTCACGGCGCATGAAGCTGCCGGGGATGCGACCCACGGCGTAGAGCTTCTCGTTGAAGTCCACGCTGAGCGGGAAGTAGTCGATGCCGTCGCGCGGGCGCGGGGATGCGGTCACGGCCACGAGCACGGTGGTCTCGCCGTACTGGGTCAGCACAGCGGCGTTGGCGAGCTCGCACATGCGGCCAATCTCCATGCGCAGCGGGCGGCCGCAGTAGTCTATCTCGTATACACGCTTGTTGGGGAATTCCTTGTGCTTGATAATCATGAGTTGTGCTCCTTTCGTATTGGCGGACAAACCCCACGATACCGTCTGCGGCGCTTTGCGGCTCTTTTACGCCCCGGCTGCGTTGCTCGTCCTCGACGTACACAAAGTACGCCTTCGGCCTCGCGCCTTGCCGGAACACAAAATTGCTCTCAAATCGCTCTTGCCGGATCGTGCGGATTGCCCACTGATTGCCCTCTTTTAATATTTGAGGCAATCGACGGGGCGGAGCTTGGCCATAGCACTTGAGAAGGCGTACAGCGCGCTGTGCGTCTTATCAAATACTAGGGCGGCTCCGCTATTTGCGGAATAAAAATCAGGGGGACATATTAAATTGTCCCCCTGAAATAAACCTTCATTCCCTTCGGTTTCCCGCACCACAGCCTCGCAGAGTTTCTCCGCCGGAGCGGAGAAATAAATTGAAATCATTTTTTCCGGGGGCGTGTACCTCGGAAAAAATACTTCTCACGGAGCGAAGTGTGCGAAAGTCACATGTGACTTTCGTGCGCGCAGCGCAGTGCAGGCTTTTTGTTTTTCAAAGGCAGGCCTTTGAAAAACAGCTCACTTGCGGATGCCCAGCTTGGCAATGAGAGCGCGGTAGCGCTCGATGTCCTTGCGCATCAGGTAGTCGAGCAGACGGCGGCGCTTACCGACCATCTTGTACATGCCGAGACGGCTGTGGTCGTCCTTCGGATGCTGCTTCAGGTGCTCGGTGAGCTGGCGGATACGCTCGGTGAGGATGGCAACCTGAACCTCGGGGGAGCCGGTATCGCCCTCGTGGGTGGCGTTGGCGGAAATGACTGCGGTCTTCTGATCCTTGGTAATCATGCTGATCGTTCCTTTCTGGTTTTATCTGCCCAGGCGGCTGAGTCGCGGTAGGAAAGGTACTGCCAAGACCCGGCACGCGGGCGTGCTACGGTAGAATATCACAAATATGTGAGTTTGTCAATGTGAAAAGGGTTATTCGCCGCCGTTTTCCTCGATGTACATCTCCTCCGCGCGCATCTGCGCCGAAACCAACACGGCGCGCGCCGCCTCCGCCCTTCCCGCCTCCAGCTCCGCGAGCGCGTCCGTGATACAGTTGAAAAGATAACCGTACAGCTTTTCATAGTCCGGCATGTGTAGCACCTCCTTTTTGCGATATATCCCACATAATTATAGCACAAAAACTCGATTTGCGATATATCCCACGCGATATATCGCAAACACTATCAAACTAGATACAAAAATGCATCTAGTGAGGGTGGTGTGGTATATGACCGCGAAGGAGGCGGTTTCACGAAGAATACAGGCGCTGTGCGCCGAACGGGACATGGCGATAAACGCGCTCGCCAACCGCTGCGGCGTCGCACCGTCGACCATTTACAGCATGCTGGGCGAGAAAAGCCAAAACCCCGGCGTCGTGTCAATACAGAAGCTGTGTGACGGCCTGGAGATAAGCCTGCGCGAGTTCTTCGACGACCCGGTTTTCGATGACTTGGAACCGGTGATAAAGTAGGTGAAGCATGTTTGACTACAAATTTCTCGGCTCGCGGATTCGCACCGTGCGGCTCGAGCGGAAAATGACGCAGGAAAAGCTCGCCGAAGCGGCGGGAGTCGGCGTGACGCACATCAGCCACATTGAAACCGGGAACAGCATACCCAGCCTTCAAACACTGGTGGACATCATTAACGCGCTCGGCTGTACGGCGGACGAGCTGCTCTGCATGGAGGTGCATCAGTCCCGCCCGCTGCTCAACAACTGGCTCGGCGAACTGGTTGCGGATTGCAGCGAGGCGGAAGTCAAGCTCATAACCGACATGGTTGCGGCGATGAAAACCTCCATGCGCCGGCTGAAGCTGTCCGGCGAGGCGAGCGAGTAATCGCTCAAGGAGGGCTGCGCTGTGTACTGGCTGGATGAAGTCAAGCAGAATATCAAAAAGCGGCGGCAGGTGCTGTTTTCAAAGGACTCGGAATTCCTATCCGACCTCGCGGGGCTGTTCGCGGCGCGATCGCACCGGGTGATGGTGCTGTGGGCGCTGGACTTCGCCGCCGAATCTGTGGCCGAGCTGGAGCGGGCGTACCCGGGCGAGCGCCGTCCGCGCGAGGCGCTCGACGCCGCGCGGCAGTGGGCCGCCGGGGAGGTCAAGATGCGCTTCGCCCAGCGCAAAATACTCGACTGCCACGCCCTCGCCAAGGAACTCTCCGACAAGGCCGACATAGCCGCATGCCACGCCGTGGGCCAGGCCTGCGCCGTGGTGCACACTGCGGGTCACGCGCTCGGCTACCCCATGTACGACCTGACCTCGATAGTCCGCCGCCTCGGCCCGGACGGCTGCCGCGAGGCAGTCGAGGCCCGCAAGGCCGAGTACATAGCCCGGCTGTTCTACTGGGACGCTCACGCGGCCGAGCACCAGCGCCCCTGGGCCGGGTTTTTGAGTTAAGCATAAAAACACACAGGGAAGCGCGAAGCCCGCCTCCCTGCGTGCAAATATGTTTACACACTTTGTCAAGCCGTCCCGAGGTTATCGTAATGATGTCATGCAGAGGAGCTATGATGCGAAAAAGGCAAATAACACCGGGTTTGTCTTTAATCTTGCTACTTGTGTTCCTGCTCTCCGGCTGCGGCGCGGCGGATGTACCGGCGGCTTCACCCTCGCCTACTGCTTCTCCGGAACCGGAGGCGTTCATATCCGGCATGGACGAGGCAGAGGAGATGCTAAGCGAAGTTATGGGTCCCGCCCCGCAGTACACCGCGCTGGACTACGCCGCGAGCGAGGCCGCGGACGCCTTCGTCGAGGGAGTGATACTCTATCGGGACGCGGGCAAGGTAAATGAGGGCAGCCTGCTCGTCTACACAAAGGTGGCGGTGACCGCTATATCCTACGGCGAGGCCGATGACCCGTACAACTACGACGATGACTGCGCCCTTGAGATAACCGGGGGCGACACGATAAGGTACAGCGTGCGGGACATGGGCACCGGGAACCTGCTGAATTTTGCCGTACAGTGCTCGGTTTTGGAGGACGGCACGCCGCATTTCAAGACGGTGGGGTCGCCGAGCTTCAGTTCAAATATTGAAAACGCGCGGGGAGGCTGACGCTTCCCCGCGCTTGTTGACACATCGTCCATATTACCTTATCTACCGCGGATGTTAAGCCGGGGGGCTACGCCGCAGCCTTATTTTTTCTTTTGCAGCTTGCGCTTATTGCCCTTTTCGTCTATGACGTAGGTGTTCTCCAGCACGTCCAGCGTGCCGCGCCGCCAGTCGGCGAGGTACTCCTCACGCAGGGCCTTGCGCTCGGCCTGCTCCTCCTCGGTCAGCTCGCGCTGCCTGGATATGGCGGTGAGCTCCGAAATTCTGTCCATCTTGGCTTTTTCCACAGAGCACCTCAGTTCTTCAGCGAGTGGATGGGCGCCGGGATGCGTCCGCCGCGGTGGATGAAGTCGTAGCTCGACTCGGTGTGCACCGGCATGACGGGCGCGCTGCCCAGCAGGCCGCCGAACTCCACCGTGTCGCCCACATCCATGCCGGGGGCGGGGATGATGCGGACAGCCGTGGTCTTTTGGTTTATCATGCCGATGGCCGCCTCGTCGGCGATTATGGCGCTGACGGTCTCGGCGCTGGTGGAGCCCGGCACGGCTATCATGTCGAGGCCGACGGAGCACACACAGGTCATGGCCTCGAGCTTGTCGAGCGTGAGCGTGCCGCTCTGGGCGGCGGCTATCATGCCCTCGTCCTCGCTGACAGGTATGAATGCGCCGGAGAGCCCGCCCACGCTGGAGCTGGCCATGACGCCGCCCTTCTTGACCGCGTCGTTCAGCAGCGCGAGCGCCGCCGTCGTGCCGTGGGTGCCGCAGACCTCGAGGCCCATCTCCTCTAGTATGCGCGCTACGCTGTCGCCTACGGCGGGGGTCGGCGCGAGGGACAGGTCGACGATGCCGAAGGGTACGCCGAGCCGCCTGGACGCCTCCTGGGCCACCAGCTGGCCCATGCGAGTGACGCGGAAGGCGGTCTTTTTGATGGTTTCGGCCACGACGCCGAAGTCCGCGCCGCGCACGGCCTTGAGCGCGTGGTGGACCACGCCGGGCCCGGAGACGCCGACGTTTATGACGCGGTCCGGCTCGCTGACGCCGTGGAAGGCTCCGGCCATGAAGGGGTTGTCCTCCACGGCGTTGCAGAACACGACGAGCTTGGCGCAGCCGAAGCCGCCCTGGGCGGCGGTCAGCTCGGCGGTCTCCTTGATAACGCGGCCCATGAGCGCGACGGCGTCCATGTTGATGCCCGCCTTCGTAGAGCCAACGTTCACACTGGAACACACAAGCTCGGTCTCAGCCAGGGCGCGGGGTATGGAGCGGATGAGCTTCTCGTCTGCGGGGGTCATGCCTTTCTGCACCAGGGCGGAGAAGCCGCCGACAAAGTTGACGCCCGTCTCGCGCCTGGCGTTGTCCAGCGCCTCGGCGAAGCAGAAATAGTCCTCGCATTCGCTCGCGCCCGCGACCAGCGCAATGGGCGTGACGGAGATGCGCTTGTTGACGATGGGGATGCCGAACTCGGCCTCTATCTCCTCGCCCACGCGCACCAGGTCCTTCGCGCTCGTGGTTATCTTGTCGTATATCTTGCGGCAGGCCGCCTTCGGGTCGCTGTCGCAGCAGTCCAAAAGCGAGATGCCCATAGTGACCGTGCGCACGTCAAGGTGCTGCTGGTCTATCATCTCGATGGTCTCGAGTATCTCTCCGCGGTTTATCATGTGTTACCTCCACGCGGCGTGTAGCCGCCGACAATGTCGCGCACGGACGTTTAAGCGCAGCCAACGTTCCCGCCCGCGGCGTAAGTTGAAGTTTTGATCAAACTTTTTCAAAAGTTTGCGGGTTCCAAGGGCAGCGCCCTTGGTCGCTCGCCGCAGCGAGCGAAATTCCCTGATGATTGATGAAGATCAGGAAGGGGCTTGGGCGAAACCCCTTGACAGGGTTTCACCTAAACGGTGCTCCTGACCGCAATTCATCGCGGCATTTATGCCGCGTATCTAGGGGGAACCGGTTCCCCCTAGACTCAGATTCTGTGCATCGCGTTGAAGATGTCCTCGCGCTGGATGCGTATCTGCAGTCCGTGGCTCTCGCCCTCGCCGGCGAGCTCGCCGGCCAGGTTGGCGAAGGGCTCGGTGCACTGAGAGGCGTCGACGAGCATTATCATGGTGAAGTAATCCTGCAGCACCGTCTGGCTGATGTCCAGCACGTTTACTCCGCGCTCGGCGAGCAGCTGGCTGACGAGGGCGATGATGCCCACGCGGTCCTTGCCTATGACTGTGACTATTGCTTTCATTTTCCGTCCTCCTCAGACATGGTGCCCAACTCGTCGAGGTTCTTCTCGAAGGCCGGCATAAAGTTTTCAAGGAAATAGTCCGCCTCTTTGAGGCCCATGGACTTTATTCGCTCCAGGGTCTGGCGCTCAGCGGAGAGGAACTCCAAATTGCCCGCCTTGCGCTCCTCCACGCACTTTATATACGCGCTCAGGCGGTCGGCGCATTTCAGCAGGGGCTTCAGGTCGTCCCCCACTTCACCGCTTATCAAAGGGGAAAATTCGTTTTGCAGCCCCACCGGCAGCATATTTACCAGCTTATCCGACGCCACGCGCTCCACCTCGTGATAAGCATCAGTTATCTCGGCGCTGTGGTATTTGATGGGCGTGGGCATGTCGCCGGTGAGAATCTCGGGCGCGTCGTGGTAGAGCGCGGCGCAAACCAGTGTGCCGGTGTCGCAGCTCTCGCGGAACACGTCCCGGCGTATCACGCCGAGCGCGTGGGCCAGCACGGCGACCATGTGGCTGTGCTCCTGGACGTTCTCAGGTATACTAGAGCGCATCAGCCCCCAGCGGGAAATGTAGCGCATACGGCTTATAAGTGCGAAAAAGTCGCTCATGCAGTCCTCCTCTCACTCGGCAAGCACGTCGCCCACGACGCGCTTGTTTTTCCAGCGGCCGGAGAAATAGCGCGGCACACTCAGGAGCACGCCGAGGCCCCAGCCGAAGGGGATATTAAGCCAGCAGGCGGCGTATCCGACGTCGAATGAGTAGACCATCAGGTAGGCGACGACGACGCGCGTTGTGAGCGTGGCAAAGCTGTTCATGCTTGTCCAAACGACGTCGCCCGCGCCCTGCAGCAGGCCGCTCGTCGGCATGTAGGCCGCGAAGAGGATGACAAAGTAGCTCATCCACCGCTGGTACTCCACCGCCTGCGAAAGCGCTTCGCCGCTCAGGTTGAAGAGCCTGGCGAAGTCCGGCGCGAGGATGTACAGCAGTATGGAGATAACGACGCTCATGCCGCAGCTCATGGCCGTACTGGCCACCCAGCCGCGCTTCACGCGGTCGTATTTCTCCGCGCCGACGTTCTGGCCGGTAAAGCTGGCCGCGGCGCTGTTCATGCCGAAGATGGGTATGGTGGCGTAGCTCTCCATGCGGTTGCCCGCGTTGAAAGCGCTCATCGTCACCTGGCCGAAACTGTTGACCAGGCGCTGTATGAACACATTCCCCAGAGAGACCACGGCCTGCTGTATGATGGCCGGTATGCCCAGCTTGAGGCAGAGCTTGAACTTGCCCACGTCGAACACGAACTCTCTGCGCTTGAAGCGGAAAACGGGATAACGCCGGAACATGTAGAAGATGCTGAACGCCGCGCAGACCGCCTGGGCCACGACCGTCGCCACCGCGACGCCCACGACGCCCCAACCGAAGCTGATGACAAACCAGAGGTCGAGTATTGTGTTGAGCACGGCGGAGACAATCAGGAAATACATGCTGGCCTTGGAATCTCCCACCGCGCGGAGAATGCCCGCCACGGCGTTGTATACATATTGGAACACAAGCCCCACTGCGTAAATTGCGAAGTACTCGATTGCATATCCGCGCGTGGCCTCATCCGTCACCCGCATCAGGCCCACGACCAGCAGCTGCGCGCCTACGCTGCCAAAAACGGCCAGCGCAGCGCCGAGCACTGTCTGCGTTATAAGCAGGGTGCTGGCCGCGCGGCGGAGCTCCGTCTCGCGCCGTGCGCCGTAGAGCTGAGCGACAAGGACGCCGCCGCCATTGGACAGGCCCAGAGAAATAGCCAGCAGCAGGAAGATGAGCGAGGTGCATGAGCCCACGGCGGCGAACATGGCGTCACTTATCTCCTGCGTCGCGCCGCCGTAATGGCTGACGACAATGCTGTCCACCGTGTTGTAGAGCTGCTGCAAGAACTGCCCGGCCATTATCGGCAGCGAAAAGAGCAGCAGCTCCTTCCACTCCGAGCCAACGGTCATGTCCCGGCGCTTGTCCATTTCCCCGTCCCTCCCCGGAAATTGTCGTATCTTTGATTTTATCATGCCCACGCTGCTGTTGTAAAGGCGCGGGAAAAATTTTGGGCCCTTTTTGGCGGACGAGGCAGATTAATGCCCCGGGGCCGGAGCCCCGGGGCAAGCTTTGTATCACTTTACGCCGTAGAGCAGCTCGCCGTAGGTCGGCATGGGCCAGGCGTCGTCGCTGGTGACGGATTCCATGTCGTCGCAGGCGGCGCGCAGCGCGCCCATGACGGGCAGCACCTTATCTCGCAGGAAGAAGCTCTTGCTCTGCGCCTCGTGCATACCGTCGGCGGCGACGAGGGCGTCCTCCAGCTCGCCGGTCAGCGAGTAGGCCGCATCCATCAGCTGGGTGAGCGAACTGACGGTGGAGCACTCATACCTGGCGCGGCGCTCGGGCATGACGGCGCGCTGCGCCGCGGCGCTCTGAGCGAGCTTCATCGTGAACTTGCTCACGGCGGGCAGTATCTCCCTGCGCACCATGGCCAGGGCGGTTTTGCCCTCGATGGTCACGAGCTTGCAGTACTCCTCCTGGAACACCTCAAGCCTCGCGCGGAGCTCGCCCTCGGAGAAAACCTTGTGGCGGGTGAAGAGCTCAATGTTCTCCGGGTCGACCAGGTGGGGCAGCGCCTCGGGGGTGGAGCGCAGGTTGTGCAGCCCGCGGCGCTCCGCCTCCTCGACCCAGCTCGGGTCGTAGCCGTTGCCGTTGAATATGATGCGCTTGTGCTCGTGCACCACGCGGCGGATGAGCGCGTGCAGGGCCTGGTTGAAATCGGGCGCGCTCTCGAGCTCGTCGGCAAACTGCCTGAGCTCCTCGGCCACGGCCGTGTTGAGGGCGATGTTTGCGGAGGAAATGCTCGCGCTGGAGCCCGGCATGCGGAACTCGAACTTCGCGCCGGTGTAGGCGAAGGGCGAGGTGCGGTTGCGGTCGGTGGTGTCCTTCGGGAAGGGCGGCAGGGCGTGGACGCCGACCTTGAAAAGCGTCTTTTCGCGCTGGTCGGCAGGCGTATCGTTCTCTATGGCGTCCAGGATGCCGGTCAGCTCATCGCCGAGGAACATGCTGATGATTGCCGGGGGCGCCTCGGCCGCGCCCAGGCGGTGGTCGTTGCCCGCGCGGGCGACGGATATACGCAGCACGTCCTGGTAGTCGTCCGCGGCCTTTATCACGGCGCAGAGAAAGAGCAGGAACTGCGCGTTCTCGCCCGGGGTCTCGCCGGGGGCGAACAGGTTTTCGCCGGTGTTTGTGGCCATCGACCAGTTGTTGTGCTTGCCGGAGCCGTTCACGCCCTCGAAGGGCTTCTCGTGCAGCAGGCAGACCAGGCCGTGGCGCTTGGCCGCCTTTTGCATGACGTCCATGACGAGCTGGTTGTGGTCGGCGGCGATGTTCGCCGTGTTGTAAACGCATGCGAGCTCGTGCTGGGCCGGGGCGGCCTCGTTGTGCTCGGTCTTGGCGCAGACGCCGAGCTTCCACAGCTCCTCGTTTATGTCACGCATGAAGGCCGCGACGCGCGGCTTCACGGTGCCGAAGTAGTGGTCGTCCATCTCCTGGCCCTTGGGCGGCTTGGCGCCGAAGAGCGTGCGGCCGGTATAGATGAGGTCGGCGCGGCGCTCGTACATGTCGCGCTCGACGAGGAAGTACTCCTGCTCGGCGCCGACCATGGGCGACACAGCGGTGACGTCCTCGTGGCCGAAGAGCTTCAGCACGCGGACGGCCTGTTTGCTCAGGGTCTCCATGCTGCGCAGCAGCGGGGTCTTCTGGTCGAGGGCCTCGCCGCCGTAGGAGCAGAAGGCCGTGGGTATGTACAGCACGCCGTCGCGGATAAAGGCGTAGCTCGTCGGGTCCCAGGCGGTGTAGCCGCGCGCCTCGAAGGTCGCGCGCAGGCCGCCGGAGGGGAAGCTCGACGCGTCGGGCTCGCCGTGGATGAGCTCCTTTCCGGAGAACTCCATCAGCACGCCGCCGTGGCCGTCCGGCTCAATAAAGCTGTCGTGCTTCTCGGCGGTGACGCCGGTCATGGGTTGGAACCAGTGCGTGAAGTGCGTAGCGCCCTTCTCCACCGCCCAGTCGCGCATCGCGGCGGCGACTGTCTCGGCGGTGTCCGGCTGAAGCCGGCGGCCGGATTTCATCGTGCGCAGGACGGCCTCGTAAGCCTCCTTGGGCAGTCGCTCGCGCATCACGGCGTCCGAAAACACCATCGTCCCAAATATCTCCTGTATCCCGGGCATGTACAGACCTACCTCTCATATAATAACATAAGCTTGCGGAAATATTACCTCCGCAAGCTTATACTAAAATCATTGTGTAGTCAAGCGAATATCTCTAATTACGGCAAAAACCGGCGCTAAAGTCAGTTTGACTTTTGCCTGAATTCAGATATAACATATTACATGCAGTAAGAGGCACAGCAGCTTTAGCGGTTTGGCCTCTGCAGAGTTCTGGAAATTATCGTGGCTTTTTCAATTGCCCGCAAGAACCGTCACTTGGCATAGGACGGTTCTTGCGTTTCTTTATGATAGCATTACGCTTCGTCAACCTAGAAGCTCAGATTTCGGCATTTTATTCCGTCTCCATGTACATCTCCTCTGCCTCTTCCTGCGCGGCTCTCAAGGTCTCCCCGGCCTCGCCGTAGTTTCGCGCTTCCAGCTGCTCCAGCGCGTCGGTGACGGCATTGAACAGCAGATGGTAGAGTTTTTCATAATCGGCCATACTTATTGCCTCCACGAAGTTGTATTGGCGTCATATTGACGTCACCAAGCACATAATAACATATTCTGACCATAAAATAAATATAAATTGCAGTCAGAATGGAGACTTAAAGATGGCAATACGCAGCCTAACTATAAGAATAGAGGATCAGCTTCTCGACAAGCTGCATGTTGTCGCCGATTATGAAGCACGTTCCGTCAATGGTCAGGTACTAATCCTGATACGTGACTGTATCAAACGCTTCGAAGACGAACATGGAGAGATAGAAACGTCCCGAAAATAGCCAAAAGCCGCCACTCCGGCAAGTGACGGCTTTTGCGGGATTATAAGTACTAATTAAGCTATAACTTCCTGAGGCCAAACCGCTAAGGCTGTGCGCCTCATTACATATATTATACCTGATTTCAGGCAAAAGTCAAGAACCGCCGCTCGGCAAAGTGCCGCGGCGGCTTTTTGCTTGCATCGCGCCGGCGAACGTGGTATCATTTTATATATGAGAAGAGAGCTTGGAAAGAATCCAAGTAGAGGAAGGTCATTTCTTATGAGAGACTACAAGGCCGAATTTGAAAAGCGCGTGGAGTTTATCCGCGCCCGTCTCGCCGAGGCTCACTGCGCCGGTATAGTCTACGGCAACTCCGGCGGCAAGGACAGCGCCCTCGTCGGCATCCTGTGCAAGGCCGCCTGCGACAGCACAGTCGGCATAATCATGCCCTGCGCCAGCCGCCGCAACTACGGCATTGACAGGGACGACGGCATGGAGGTAGCCGAGCAGTTCAACATCGAGACGCGCACTGTCGATTTGACGCCCGTGCGCGAGGCAGAGCTCGCCGCTCTCGAGGGCGTAACTGAGCTCACCGACATGGCTGTAGCAAACATAGCCCCGCGCCTGCGCATGATAACGCTCTACGCTGTCGCCCACGCAGAAAACCGGCTCGTCGCCGGCACCGGCAACGCCAGCGAGGCCTACGTCGGCTACTTCACCAAGTGGGGCGACGGCGCGCACGACTTCAACCCCATCGCGGACTTGACCGTCACCGAAATCTACGAGTTCCTCGAATATCTGCACGCCCCGCGCTCCATAATTGAAAAGGCGCCCAGCGCAGGCCTCTTCGAGGGCCAGACCGACGAGTCCGAAATGGGCATCACCTACGCCGCCATCGACGCGTATCTCAGCGGCGGCGAGGTCAGCGGCCACGACCGCGAGGTCATAGAGCGCATGCACGCCCGCAGCGAGCACAAGCGCGCCCCCATCGCGAGCTACAAGGGCTGAGCCGTGGGAAGGTTCTCGCCGCTGACGGCTCACCTGTCTGCAATGCAGCCCCCGGCGGGCGAATGGATAGCGTACACCCGGCACGACGGTTCACCCGAAAGCCCCATACAGCTCCCGTGGGTGAAATACCGCGCCGAAATAGCCCGCTTTATGGACGATGTCAACCAATTTGCCATAAGCAGCCCCGAGCTCGGGCCGAGGAGCTACGGCGGCATTCTTGAGCGCGCCGGGGTCAAGTCCCTCTATGGCGCCGACGTGTCCTCGCTGGACGCGCTCACAGTCTGCGCCGTCATCGTGGCGGCCGTCCGCAGCGAGCGCTTCTGTGAGGGGGCGGTTTACAGCTTCGTGGAGTGCGGCCAGGCGCGCCGCTGCCTGGAACGCCTCGCCGAGTTGGACGGGTAAAGTCAATAAAGTTGAAGCTCCAAAGCCTGTTTTGCAGGTTTTGGAGCTTTTTCATAAATTTAACGTGCTATATTTCGCACATCCGTGAATTGACCTTAATCTTCCTGTGCGGTATACTTAACACAAGTGGTGTGGTACATTTCGCACACTATGTTTTGAAGCGCGCATGGCTTTATGCAAGATTCGGCTTTGGCAGCACCGTGGACTGGCTGAAAACTCGTCCGCCGGCCGGTATTGCAGAATGATACGGAGGTAAAAATGAAAAAGCTGCTCAATCTGTGGATGCGTTTAAAGGATAATTTCTTTAACACCGAGTACGGAAGCCTGCTCATCCAGCTCGCCACCGGTATATACCTGCTGTTTGTCGCCTCCAGCTTTCTTGCGAAGGCGCGGTATTTTGAAACCTATTTCTGGGAATGGGCTGCGGTGAGCGCCGTACTCTACGGTCTCGTAAACTACGACAAGGTAAAGCGCAGGCACGACGAGATGGTCAGCTCCATTTACGCCCTGATAGACTCTTTCACGGTCAAATTGGACCATTTGTTTATAGAGCTGATGCTGCTCGTCGGGCTATTAGTGTATCTCCTCTGCGGCGCAGAGGTCACTGCTCGGGTCCTGGTCATGTCCGCCGCTGTATACTATGCCGTTATCTCGGCCATCCGTCTCATGATGTTCCGCCGCTATGACCGGGCGGGGATTGAATAGTTGGGGATGCCGTGATGAAAGAGCGCTTTTCTTCCGTGTTCAGCCCGCAGCGGCACAGACGGCTGGGCGTGCATTTTGGAATATGGCTCTGGGTCGCCCTATCCGCCTACGCCTTCGGCCTGGCGCTGTGGCGCGTCTGCGTCCCGCCGGATGTGCTTCCGGACGTCCTGAAGCTGATGTTCAACGCAGCATGGCTCGTACTGCTCGCCTGCGCCGCATTCATCCCCCGCGCGCTGGCCTTTATCTACTACGACAGGGACGGATTTGAAAATGACTGACGACAACATCCTGCTCAAAAACGACATAAGCGTCTACCGCGAGCGCGCGGGCATCACGCAGCTCGCGCTCGCCGAAGCCTGCGGCGTGCGGCGGGAGACCATCGTCAATCTCGAGCGCGGAAAATACAATCCCTCGCTCAAGCTGGCGCTGAAGATATGCGCCGTACTCGAAGCGAGGATTGAGGACCTGTTCTGGCTGGAGGGGTGAATTTCACGCCTCCAGCTTTCTTTTTGCGCCGCTGACCGACTTGATGAAGGCCACAGTGGCCTTCCAGCAGAGCAGGCCCAGCGCGATGAGCAATACGCCGGTGAGACAGACGAGCACGAAGCCGAGCCACGGTTCGGCCGTCCAGCCGCCTACCTGGAACATGACCCAGGGCAGGTCGACGCCTACGAGCTCGCAGGCCAGGTTCACCACGCCGATTATCGGGCAGGCCGCGCCGCAGAGCAGGAAGGCCGCAGCGCAGATGCTGGTGACCGGCAGGATGATAATCCCGCCAAGGCCCGCATAACTGTAAAGCGCGGCGACCAGCCCCAGCCTGCGCCACGAAAAACGCGGCGACCTGGCTATCGCGTCTCCCAGGTACCCGCCGGCGAGCTCCTTCGCGCTGCCCAGGCGCGCGACTATCTGCTCCGGCGTCATCCCCCCGGAGACGAGCTCCGCTATCTCGCTTTTGAGCTCGTTCACTATGTCCACACGCTCCGCCACCGGCAGACGCCTGAGCCGGCGGTCAACCTCGCCGAGATATTTTTCCATGAAGTCATTCATTGTCATCACCCCTTTCCAAGCCCTCTATGGCCTCGCACAGCTCTCTCCATTCGCTCCGCATGGCCTCCAGGTATTCCAGCCCGGCCTCAGTTATGGTGTAATATTTTCGCGGCGGCAGTCCCTCGGCCGTCTCCTGCCAAAAGCTCGTCAGGCATCCGTCCTTTTGCAGCCTGCGCAGCAGCGGATAGACCGTGCTCTCCTTTGCCGCAACTATCGGACGGCTCTCGAGCCGGCTTATTATCTCGTAACCGTAGCGCGGCGCGCGCGATATCAGAAGCAATACGCAAAATTCAAGCGTCCCCCGCTTTATCTGGCTGCGCCATTCGTCTATGTTCATTGCCTCGCCTCCCGAGGGTACATCGTACTACATAGTATATAGTCTGTCAAGGGTGTATTGTGAAGCGATGGCGGCCCATGGTCACTCTGAGACCAGAACCACGTTAAATAGTTCGCAAATAGTTTGACAAACTGGGCAATATGTACTATAATTTTTCTACATACGAAATATTACTTGTGCAATTATCAGAGTAATACAGAGGGAAAATCAGGGCTATTTTAATGTTCTAAAAGGGGGCTAAACATGAAGGACCTAAAACACCTCATCTACTTTGAGGACTTGCTGCAGGAGGCTCAGAACGAGCTGGTGACGCAGGCAGTAAACGAGGGCAAGCTGGCTTTGGGCTACAACTGCTACTACATACCCGAGGTGCTGCTGAACCTGCCCGGCTGCTTCTCCTCCCGTCTGCGCGCGCCGCGCTGCTCCTCGCCGGACATTGCGACCTACTACATGACAAACCGCAACTGTCCCTACGTCCGCAGCATACTTGAGCGCGCCATTGAAGGCGGCTACAACTACCTGAGCGCCCTCTTCGGGGCCGAGGGCTGCGCGGCGATGGAGCGCATGGAGGAGCACTTCTTCCTGCTCAACCCCGTAAAGCACGACAATTTCTTCGTCACCATCATCGACCCGCCGATGAAGGGCGACCAGACCAGTCTCGACTACTACAAGGCGCAGCTTATGCTCAAGGTGGTGGAGCCGCTGCGCGACAAGCTGGGCGTCGACGTGAGCGAGGACGCCATGCGCCGCGCAGTCAGCGATTTCAACGAGCTGTGCCGCGTCGTGACGGAGATAGGCAACTTCCGCAAGCTGGACAATCCGCCGATAACGGGATATGAGTTCCACGTCATCCAGCTTGTGAGCCAGGTGTGTCCGCACGAGCTCATCCTGCCCTACCTCAAGGAGACGCTCGAGGAGATAAAGACCCGTGAGCCGGAGCCGGTATTCCCCTTCCGCGCTCGCATAGCCATAGCGGGCAGCGAGATTGACGACCCCGAGTTCACGAAGCTCGTGGAGATGTGCGGCGCGATGGTCGTGGCCGACCGCTACTGCTTCGGCAGCTTCCCGAGCCGCGAGGAAATTGAGATACGCGACGGCGAGAGCGCCTTCGACGCAATTTGCCGCCACTACCTGCACTGGAACCAGTGCGCCCGCTTCATGTCCGGCGACAAGATAGACCAGCGCCATACTGAGCTCAAACGGCTTGTGGACGAGTACAAGGCCGACGGCATCGTCTACGAGAGCATGAAGTTCTGTGAGTTCTGGAGCTATGAGAAGGTCCTGGCCTCGCATGTGCTGCAAACCGAGATGGGTATCCCCTGCTGCACCATAGAGAAAGAATACGCCCTCGGCTCCATAGGCCAGCTGCGCACGCGCTTCCAGGCCTTCGTCGAGAGCCTGGAGATCAAAAAGATTCAGGCAGAGGAGGTAAGACGATGAAAAATCCCATAACGGCGTTCATAGACAAGAAGCTCCAGAAGTTTGACCCCGTCTGGCAGGCCGAAAACGGAAAGGGCGGACTGCGCAGCCGCTACCATGACAAGACCGGCATTGCCAAGTACCGCGAGTGGCGCGGCGTGCACGACACCTTCTCGGACTATCTGGCCTGGCTTAACAACCTCAAGAGCATGGGGCTCATGGTTGCCAGCGCCCCGCTGCCTGTGCTCAAGGGTATCTGGGAGTACCGCTGGATGGGCTCCTACCTCGGCACCTTTGCCTTCATCGACCGCCTCTTTGAGGGCTACCGCGGCCCGGAGCTCAAGATTGCCCACTTGAACATGCATGCCATCGTGCAGAGCCTGACCAAGAAGATAGCGCTCGTCCTGGCAAACGACAGGCGTCTCGGCGGCGGCCCGCTCTCCGACAAGATGGTGCCCATGGACGAGGTCCTGCCCCCGCTCTTTATGTGCGGCTTCCCCAACCTTATTCCCATCCCGCTGCAGACCCTGCCCGAGTTCATAATCTGCGACATCGACCAGCAGCTCGAGCCGTTCTACATAGACGTGGCCGAGAGCTTCGGTCTCGCCGCCGACGTCTGCTCCCGCTGCTCGGCCGAGACGGGCGTCACGTTCAACGACGACTTCCCGCTCATCGGCAAGGCCTTCCTCTCCACGAACATGCCCTGCAACGCCAGCGAGGCGACCAGCATGTTCCAGCGCCGGAGGATAGACCTGCCCGACTTCCCCGTCACGCTCGCCATGATACACAACGAGCCCGGCGCGCACCCGTATTCCACTCAGGTGCTGCGCGACGCCATCAAGTTCATCGAGGACGAGTACAACGAGGTCTACGACTGGGACGCCCTGTTCGCCCGCGCCAAGCAGATGAACGAGCAGAACACAATCGAGCTCGAGAAGTGGGACTTCTTCAAAACCGAGTACAGCGCCCTGTGCGGCATCGCCGAGACGCTCTACCGCCTCTACGCCTGGGCCAGCGTCAACGGCCAGGAGGACTATTTCACCAAGGTGGACCGCAAGGTCATCAAGATTATGCGCCGCAGCTACGAGAAGAAGCACAAGCCCTTCGGCGGCAAGACGCGCCACCGAGCCTTCCTCTGGGGGCCGAGCGCGGTGTACTACACCGACTTCCCGACCTGGATACAGAACTGCTGGGGCGTAAACATTGTTCTGAACATGGACTCCACCATGGGCCACAACATGATAGACACCGAGGATCCCGAGCAGGCCATAAAGGACCTCGCGCTCTTCTCGGAAAAGGGCGTCATGCGCCACCACGCCGTCGGCGGCTGGGACAACGTCAACGCCGTCTGGGACTGGGCCAAGAACTTCAACTGCGACATGGTGCTCATGAACGACAACGTCGCCTGCAAGGGCATGAACGGCGTCCACGCCATGATGGAGGAACAGGCGCGCGACCTCGGCCTGTACTTCATCTTCGTCGAGCATGACCTCGAGGACTGCCGCACCATCTCTCGTCGGGACATGCGCAACATTGTCAACAACTACATGTCCGTCGTAGTCGGCGAAGAGCCGCTCGACCCGACCCTCGTGGACTTCGACGACTCCGAGGCCTGGTAAGAAAGGATGGTGCACATGAAAAAGAAGCTGCTCGGTATATTCGCAAAGCTCGCGCTGCTGCTCTTCGGCGCTTTCGTCGCAACCTTCACCATATATATGTTCAACCTGGAGAACAAGCTCATATACTATGTGATCCGCCCCTTCCTCAACAAGCACTACGACAGCCAAAAGCGCGACAGAAGGATAGTGTAAAACCTTCCCCCGTCGCCGCCGCAAGCTGCGCATCCTCCTCTCCCGTGGAGTGCACACTGCACTCCACAGGCCTTATAAAAGGCGGAAGCGGGCAAACCGGCGTTCACTCTTCGGTAGCTTTAGCATGAAAAACGGCCCCGGTTTTTACCGGGGCCGAAATTTTCAGCTCTTATTCCCTTTCAGCGCCTTCATACGCTGGCTGTGGTCGAGGATGCGCTTGCGGATGCGCAGGTTCTTGGGCGTGACCTCCAGGAGCTCGTCGTCGGCGAGGAACTCCATGCACTGCTCCAGGCTCATCTGCCTGGGCGGCGTGAGGCGCAGCGCCTCATCGCTGCCTGCAGCCCGCATATTGGTCAGCTGCTTGCGGCGGCAGACGTTGACGGGGATGTCCTCGTTCTTGGGCGACTGTCCGACGACCATGCCCGCGTACACAGGCGTGCCGGGGCCGATAAACAGCGAGCCGCGCTCCTGGGCGTTGAACAGGCCGTAGGTGACTGCCTCGCCGGTCTCCCACGCGACAAGGGAGCCGGTGCCGCGGCGGCTGAGCTCGCCCTTGTAGGGCTCGTAGCGCTCAAACACGCTGGACATTATGCCCTCGCCCTTGGTGTCGGTGAGGAACTCGTTGCGGTAGCCGAAGAGGCCGCGCTCCGGGACGAAGAAGGTCGCCCTGGTACGGCTGCCCACGGGCATCATTTCGACGAACTCGCCCTTGCGCGAGCCGAGCTTTTCAATGACGGCGCCAATATACTCGCTGGGCACGTCGACGACCACGCGCTCCACAGGCTCGCACTTCTTGCCGTCTATCTCCGCGAGCAGTACGCGCGGGGGGCTGACCGCAAACTCGTAGCCCTCGCGGCGCATGGTCTCTATGAGTATCGAAAGGCTCATCTCGCCGCGGCCCGCGACGTTGAAGCTGTCGGTGGAGTTTTCCACGTCGCTCACACGCAGGCTCACATCCTTGAGCGTCTCGCGGTAAAGCCGGTCGCGCAGCTGGCGGCTGGTCACGAATTTGCCCTCGCGTCCGGCAAAGGGGCTGTCGTTGACGGAGAAGGTCATTTCCATCGTCGGCGCGCTTATTTTCACGAACTCGATGGGCTCCACGGCCTCAGGCGAGCAGATGGTGTCGCCTATCGTGATGTCGCCGATGCCGCTCATGGCTATGATGTTTCCGGCGGAGGCCTCCTGCACGGGTACGCGCTGCAAGCCCTCAAACTGGTAGAGGTTCACGGCCTTGGCCTTGCGGTGCGGGGTCTCGCGGTCGTGATAGTTGCAGACGGCTATCTCGTCGTTGGCGTGGATAGTGCCGCGCTCAATGCGGCCTATGGCTATGCGTCCCACGAACTCGTTGTAGTCTATGCTGGAGACGAGCATCTGGAAGGGCGCGTTCTCGTCGCCTTCCGGCGCCGGGATGTATTTTATAATGGTGTCGAACAGGGGCTTCAAATCCGTGCCCGGCACGTCGGGGCTGTAGCTGGCCGTGCCGTTGCGGCCGGAGCAGAAGAGCATGGGGGAGTCAAGCTGCTCATCCGTGCAGCCGAGGTCCATCAGCAGCTCCAGCACCTCGTCCACGACTTCCAGCACGCGCTGGTCGGGGCGGTCAATCTTGTTGAGCACAACTATGACGCGGTGGCCGAGCTCAAGGGCGCGGGAGAGCACGAAGCGGGTCTGGGGCATGGGGCCCTCGGCGGCGTCGACAAGAAGTATGACGCCGTTGACCATCTTGAGCACACGCTCCACCTCGCCGCCGAAGTCGGCGTGGCCCGGGGTGTCGACTATATTTATCTTGTAGCCGTCGTAACGCACGGCGGTGTTCTTGGCGAGTATGGTTATACCGCGCTCGCGCTCGAGGTCGCCGGAGTCCATGACCCTGTCGGCTACCTCCTGATTCTCGCGGAACACACCGGCCTGCTTGAGCATCTCGTCAACGAGAGTGGTCTTGCCGTGGTCGACGTGCGCGATGATTGCTACGTTTCTCAGCTTGTCCAAATATATCACCATCCGACTGTATTCACAAACCTGTATTTTAGCACCCAGCCGTAAAATTTGCAAGCGAGATTTCACACCTTACCCCAAAAACCGCATCATTTCCGCCCCTGCCGCGCCTGCGGCGCAAAAAACCGGGGGCGGCCGTTTTATCAGCCGTCCCCGGGCGCCGAATTCAAATAAAGGTCTCCGGGGCCTTGCGCGCGGCGCAGGCCTTCTTGAGCTTTGTGCGCGTCGCGGCCAGCATGACGGGGTTCAGGCTGCGGGCGTAGTTGGGACATGTGAAAACGCAGTGCATGCAGGTGATGCACTTGGCGTTGTCCGTCTTGTACGGCTCGTCGGACGGGATTGCGCCCACGGGGCACTCCCGCGCGCACTTTCCGCACTTTATGCAGCGCTGGCGGTTTGCGCCCGGGTGCATCGGTACGCCGCCGTACTTCTTATAGGGACGGCTGCCGGGTATGGACGGCTCAGACATGTCCCCGGCCTCCAGCTTTGCCCGGACTTTTGCGCCGAATTCTGCCATCGCGGCCCTGTCTGCCTCGTCAGGCCTGCCCGCCGCTATCTCCGTCACAATCGAGTGTCGCGCTATGAATGCGCCCGCCGCGACGACCTTGAAGCCACGCGCCTTCACCGCGTCGGCCAGCTCCAGGAGCGCGTCGTCGTAATCGCGGTTGCCGTACACAGCCAGCACCACGGCGGGCGTATCCTCGCCCTTGACGGACGCAAGGAAACCGGCAAACGCGTCGGGAATGCGCCCGCCGAACACAGGCGCGGCGAACACCGCGGCGTCGGACGCAGCCAGAGAGAGGCTCTCTGCGCGGGACGTGAAGTCGTGCTCCTCGCACTCGCCGATGGCCGAGGCCACGGCAGCGGCGCACAGCTTCGTGGTGCCGCCGGGCGAAAAATACACTGCGTGGACCTTGTTTATATTCATGAACAGCCCTCCAGTCAATAATACCTGGCAACATTTTATCACTCCGCTTCGTCATATACAAGCGCGTTGCAAAGGCCGCGCGCATGTGTTAGAATAATATGTATTTTTGTACCACAGGAGGTGCCTATGAAACGGTTCGCCGCCCTCGCGCTAATCTGCGCGTTCATCATAAGCACGCTCGCCGGCTGCGGCGTGAGCGTGCATCAGAACGACCTGCCCGAAGCCGAACTCAGCGGTGGAGACTACGGCTTGAGCGTCGCCGTGCTGTACAACGGCGAGGCCAACAACGGCGTCTGGCAGGACACGCTCTCCCGCTTTGAGCAGCCGCTGATGCTCGGCCTTTCCGCCGAGGCGGTGGACGTCACCGGCGAGTACGACCTCTCCGGCTACGACATACTCTACCCGGACATGAGCATCACGACCGCCGCAAACGCCTCCTCCCTGCGCGACGAGATAGTCGCCTTTGCCAACGGCGGCGGCGCCGTCTACTGCACCAACGGCTTCTACGACTTCTTCCCGGCCGAGTTCTTCGGCGCTGAGAGCTTCTCCGAGGTACCCGACTACCCCTATCACATGGAGTACCCCGATGTCAGCGCGGACTTGCAGGACATACAGGACATAACCCGCGACTTCTACACGCTCTACGAGGCCTACGCCGAGTTCCCGGAGCTTGAACAGCTTGAGCGCGGCGTCGGCATGGTGCCGGACACCGCCGTGACCATCGCCTCTAAAAACGGCCTCGCGCTGAGCGCCGTGAACCGCTACGGCGAGGGCTGGGTGTTCTTCTGCTCGGGCCTTCTGCCCAACCCCTACTACACCCTCGGCACTTCGCTGACGAACCGCACCGACAACCAGCGCATGCTCTCCGACACGGCGCTCTCCGCGGCGCGCATCCTTGAGAACTCCTTCGCCTCCTTTGTGAGCAAGCGCACGGTGGGCTACAGCGTCTGGCGCGTTTTCGGCAGCCATGGCAACCCCGCCATGACCTGGGAGCTGCACTTTGAAGAGCTCACCGGCTTTGAAAACGGCTCCGGCGTGGCCTTCGCCGAAATGCTGCGCGACTATCTGCAAATACCCAGCTATACGCTCATCCGCAACAGTTACACCTGGTTCCTGCGCGCCGAGACGGTGACCAGCCTGCTCGGCCAGAGCGCGGACGCCATGAGCTTCGTTATGGACCTGAACGAGAGCGCCTATTCCTCAGGCACACACGCGGCCGCCGGAGACGAGTGGCTCACGCTCTTTGAAATAGAGGACGGCGGCAGCTACTTCGTCGACGACACCAAGTTTGACCAGCGCGCCTACCCGGAAATTACCGACCTTGACGGCGACGGCATCCTCGATATCGTCGCGGGCTCGTCCGACGGCGGCATCTACTTCTTCCGCGGCCTCGGCTACGACGGACGCATCAAGACCGAAGAGGCCGTGAAAGTTGCCTCCGTCGACGTCGACTCCACCACGCTTGGCTACAGCGCCCCCGCCGTCTGCGACATCGACGGCGACGGCGTATCCGACATACTCTGCGGCACGGCCAACGGGAACATCTACCTGCTGCGCGGCGAAGGGGACCTGGAGTTTTCAGCGCCCGAGCTCTACCTCGAGACCGGCCTTGAGGGCCAGGCTCTGCCCGATGTGGGCGACCTCAACGGCGACGGCGCCGACGACCTCGTTGTCGGTTCCAACGCCCGGCACCTGCTGGTCTACTACGGCGGCGCAAACGGCTTCGGCAGCGCGCAGGAAATAACCGTCAGCGGCGTTGAGGGCAGCTGGGTCGCGCCCTGCGTCGTGGATTTGGACGGCGACGGATTAAACGACCTCGCGCTCGGCACCTTTGACGGCTACATCGCCCGGCTCATCAACAACGGCTCCGGCTTCGACGCCGCGGGCTACATCGAGCTCGACGAAATGAACTACAAGGGCAACTATAACGCCAAGTTCGGCAACAACTGCGTGCCGCGCTTCGCCGACGTGGACGGCGACGGCATCACCGACCTCGTCTGCGGCAGCCTCGAGTACGGCATGAACTACCCCATAGACAGCGAGTACTTCCCCTACCGCGAGGAGCTGCAGGCCCAGCTCGACTATTTCAAGGAAAACGGCTACTACGTCGGCGTCCACTTCTACACCAATGACTCCGCCTCGCCCGAGCGCGAGGCCTGGGAGCTCGAGCACCATCTGGACGCCATGCACAGCTACGGCCTGGACACCACGGACATAGGCGCGAACCAGCACACCTGGTACACCAGCGGTTTGAGCCCGGTACAGAGCTTTATGAGCCTTTGGGAAAACGGCATCCTCTTCAACACCGGCTTCGCCGCGCCTAACGACCCGAACCCTTATCCGCAGACCGCGGCGCGCAACGTCATAAGCCTGCCCTTCTACCTCACGGACGGGAACGGCGAGCGGACCATACTGCTGCAAAACTGCTCCACCCTGCCCTACTCCTCCACGGACTGGACGGATATCTCCGCGCGCTGGGATATGCCGGTCGCGGTATACTACCACTGCGACTTCACCGTCGGCCAGGAGGAGGACACCCGTACCGCCATCGAAAACGTCGAGGCCTTCCGCCAGAAGCACAGCTACAGCTTCGTCATGGAAAACCAGCTCATGTACGCCACCGCCGCAGCCTACAACATGACCCTGGACGTGACCGGAGGCGTAGGTGAGGACGGCGTCAGCCTCACCCTCACCGCCGGTGCCGAAAACAACCTCGCCGCGCTCTACGACGGGGACTATCAGACAAGCACCGGCGTGCGCGTCTCGCTGGGCGAGGCCCTCGCGGACGAGGACATAGCTGTCGACGCCGACATCTGGCGCCGTGACGGGGACGACATATACCTCTCGCTCAACCGCAGCGTCAGCCTCACCAGCGGCGAGCAGGGCGAGGGCGCGCACATCACCCGTGCCAACCTGCCCGCCATGATTTCCACCACCGACACCTCCGCCACCGTGAAGTTCACTGAGAGCGGCATGATGGAAGTCGCCGTCGAGGGCGAGGCCTACACCACCACCGACGGCTGGGCCATATCCGAGAGCGGCGCGGGCGAGACGGTATTCACCTGCTATGACACCACGCCGAGAACTATCAACATCACCTTCGGGGAGGAAGCATAAATGAACTCTGCCGTATGCCTGCTGGAGCGCTCCTTCGGGCTGTATCCGAACAACACGGCCGTCAGCGACGCCGCCGTGAGCTACACCTACGCCGAGCTGCGGGAGCGCGCCCGCCGCGCCGCCAGTTCGCTGATAGGCGAGCTCAGCTCGCGCGCGCCGGTGATGGTCTACCTGCCCAAGAGCGCGGACATGGTCGCGGGCTTCTGTGCCGCGATGTATTCCGGCCGCCCCTATGTCCCCACGGACGCCGCCGCACCGCGCGGCAGGCTGGAGAAGATAATCGCCAACCTCGCGCCCTCGGCAATTATCACGAACGCGGACCTGGCCAAGAACCTCGAGGGCATACCGGGCGAGCACAAAGTCTTTACTCTCGACGCCCTGGCCGCTCATGAGGCCGACGGCGCGGCTATCAGCTCTGCGCTGAAAACCGTCACGGATTCCGACCCCATATATATAATGTACACCTCCGGCTCCACCGGCACCCCCAAGGGTGTGACCATACCTCACCGCGGCGTGCTGCTCTTCGCACGCTGGGCGGAACGCACCTTCGGCTGGACTAGCGAGACGGTAATTGCAAACCAGGCCCCGCTCTACTTCGACGTGTCCGTCATGGACGTCTACGGCGCGATGCGCTGCGGCGGGCATCTGATATTGACGCCCGAGGCCCTGTTCCATTTCCCCAACAAGCTGCCCGAGTTCCTGCATGACAACGCCGTCACGCACATATACTGGGTGCCGACCGTCATGATAAACATCGCAAACTCCGGCGCGCTCGAAGGTGCGGAGCTGCCCGCGCTGAGGACTATCGCCTTCGCCGGCGAGGTCATGCCGAACAAGCAGCTCAACGTCTGGCGAAAGGCCCTGCCCGGCCGCGTGTTTGCAAACCTCTACGGCCCCACCGAGACGGACGTCTGCACCGCCTACGTCGTAGACCGCGAGTTTGCCGACACCGACCCGCTGCCCATCGGCTCCCCCCTGCCCGACATGCACGTCCTGCTGCTCGGCGAGGACGGAAGGCCCGTCAAATACGGCGAAACCGGCGAGATATGCGTCTCCGGCAGCGGCATACTGCTCGGCTACTGGAACGACGCCGAAAAGACGGAGAACGCGGTCGTCTCCGACCCGGGCAACCGCGCCTATCCCACCCGCTACTACCGCACGGGCGACCTAGGCTGGTGGAACGAACGCGGAGAACTCATGTACTCCGGCCGCCGCGACGGCCAGATAAAGCTGCGCGGCAACCGCATCGAGCTCGGCGAAATTGAGGCCGCGGCGCGTATGCTCCCCGGCGCGGAGAACGTCTGCGCCGTTTTCGACAAGCCCCGTCAGGAGATAGTCCTCTTCGTCGAGGCGGCGGAAGAGCTGACCATGCGCACCGTCAGAAAAGAGCTGCGCGGCGCCATCCCGGCCTACATGATGCCCGCCCGCGTCGTGACAATGGCTCAGCTGCCGCACAACGCCAACGACAAGATAGACCGTGTGTACCTGGCCAAGTGGCTGGAGGAGAACTGAACACCAGCCTCGGGCGCTTTCTTGGCCGACGCCGAAGGAAGCGCCCTATGTATGCGCGGAGCTTTTAGTTTTTTCTCGCATATTGAACGGCTCTGTGATATAATGTCTCCGCGCGGCCTGCCGCGCCTGAAAAAGACAACACCGGAGGAAGATAAAATGGACGAGATAATCGCCAGGCTGGACGAATTTATACGCGAGCGCTGCGACGTCGGCGACGACCCCGACTACGGCCTCGACGTCAACCTCTTCGACACCGGCTTCATGGACTCCATGGGCGCGGTTGAGACCATCATGTTCGCCGAGGAGGCCTTTGGCGTAGAGATATCGCAGAAGGATATCACCCTCTACCCCATGAATACGGTCAACGAGATAGCCGAAGTCATCGGGCACAAGAAGGGGCTCTGCTGAGGGATGTGGTTCCTTGAAGTCGACATAGCCGTGCGCTTCCTGGCAGCGACGCTGCTGTGGGCGCTCGGCTCGTTTATCGCGCGCAAATACTGGTCGCAGGCGAAGTTCGACAAGTTCCTCGTCATCCTCGACCTCGCGCTCATCGCCTACGTCAGCGAGTGGCTGGCCGTGTTTTACCTCGGTTACACTCTCTTGACCTGGCTGATAGTCAACGCGGTGGACAGGTTCAAGCGCGCGAAGAGCTTTTTCTTCGTGCTCTGCTGCCTCGTCTGCGCCATACCGTTTTTCTATATACGCATGCGCGACCTCATGCCCGAGCTGCCTCTGGCCTTCGCGCTGACGGGCCTGGCCTACAACATGCTCAAGGCCGTGGACGCGGTGTACTTTGTCCACTACACGGGTGAGCGTGTGCCGCTCATCACCTACGCCAACTACATGCTGTTCTTCCCGGTCATCACTGCCGGGCCGATACTGCGTTACCGCGACTTCTCCGCAAGCCTCAACAAGCCGATGCCCATCACCGGCGAGAGCCTGACGAAGAACTTCAAGCGGCTCATCCTCGGCTACTTCAAGAAGGTAGTGGTCATGGCGCTCGTCACCGAGCTTCTGACCAAGCTCGCCATAGCCAGCCCGCACATCTGGTGGTCCGTGGCGGCCTGCCTCGTGAGCTACTTCCTCTTCTGGCTGGATATGAGCGGCTACGCGGACATCGCCATAGCCCTCGGCGGCTTTATGGGCCTGAAGGTGCCCGAAAACTTTAAAAAGCCGCTCAAGGCCGCGAGCATGACGCAGTTCTGGCGCAACTGGCACGTCTCCCTCACCGACTGGATACGCGAGCACATCTTCGTCGTGCTCAACGGCAAGCGCCTCACGAAGTACCAGGGCGCCATGATAGGCTTCGGCACCATGGTCGTCATGGGCCTGTGGCACGGCTTCACGGCGCACTTCGTCATCGAGGGCCTCTTCAACGGCGTCATTCTCGCCGTCGAAAACCTTTGCGGCATCACGACGGTCTCGCGCAAGGCGAAGAAGCCCTACCTCTTCTTCCGCCGCGCCGTGGTGGCTATGCTCTTCTCCGTCACCACCATCTTCTACACCCTGGACGCCACGCAGCTTGCAAACATCCTGCGCGGCTTCGTGACGCTGTAAGGGGGTGGGCGGAGTGAAATTTGTGAACTTCATGAAGAGGGGCGGCCTTATCGCCTGCGTGCTACTGCTGGCCTTCGTACTCGACTTCGCCCTCGCGCAGAGCTACTGGGTGCGCGACAGCGGCTATTTCTGGCTCGACGACTTCGAGCTCACGCAGCGCGAGCACCCCGAGGAGATCTGGGACAAGGTCATCTACGGCTCCAGTGAGCTGACCAGCGGCTACCGCGAGGACATAAGCGAGAGCGGCTACGTCAACATGGGCATGGACTACGCCACTATCACCGACCTCGTAGAGATACTCGAGGGCGGGCACATAGAGATTGGCAGCGAGCTCGTCCTGGCCCTGAACTGGGGCGCGCTGAGCGACATAATGGACACCAACCCCACCTACGAGTGGCACCGCAAGTGGTACGAGCCCTATATCTACTTCCAGCGCGACCGCATAGCGGGGCTCATAACCGACACCTTCAAGGCGCTCATACGCAACGGCGACTTCCGCACGAGGGGCTACCTGACGCAGACAAAGGCCTATTACTACGGACACATGAGCGTCCCCGAGCTCGAAGAGCGCGTGGTGAAGCTCCACGAGCTCTACCTCACCGGCGGTATCGCCGACTTCCGGCAGAACCTGGCGGCGCTCAATGAGGTGTTCGCCTTCTGCGAGGAAAACGGCATCCGCGTGCGCGCGCTCTGGCTGCCGGAGAACCCCGCCGTGGGCCTGGATCCCGTGGACGTCGAGGTGCGCGAGGCCGCGCGCGATGTCTGCGAGGCCGCGGGAGTTGAGTTTTACGACATGACGGACGCCCTCGCGGCGGACTGCTTCTACGACACGGGCCACATGGAGTACACCTACGGCGCCGTGGTGTTTACGGAGGTGCTTGACAAATGGCTGCTCTCGTGAAGAAAATAAAGGCCTGGCTGAACGACTCCGCGCCCGGCCAGGTGATACAGGTCATCGCCTACGCCGTGATGCTGCTCCTGGTTCTGAGCTACTTCACCGGACACGGGGCCTTCATCTACGAGGCTTTTTGAAAACTTGAAAATCCCCGGCCGCTTCCGCGGCCGGGGATTCTTTTATATGCTGTATGCGGCCGCGCTCAGGCTGACGGTGGACACCTCGTAGGCGACCTTTTCCACCGGCTCTCCGTCTATGAGCTTTATGTAGGGGCGGCTCTGGATGCGTCCGGTGAGCGACAGGTGGTCGCCCGTGTGCATGTCCGCGGCCTCCCTCGCACGGCTGCCCCAACAGATGCAGGGCAGGTAGTCGCTCCTGCCGCAGCGGCGGTTCACCGCGAGCATAAGGTCGCAGATGCTGCGCCCCATGGGCGTCACACGCAGGTTCGGCTCCTTGCAGAGCGTACCGGAGAGCTCGACGGCATTTATGTCCTCGCCGTCCTCGAGTGCGAGCGCCTTGGCAAAGACGGTTATCACCAGCTTCGCGCCCTCGCCGCGCTTGTTGTTGAAGCTCCTGAGCTCGCCCGTCACCCTTATCTTGCCCGCCTCCATTATCTCGGCGCTCTCCAGCAGCGACTGCCGCGCAATGACATTTATCGTGTCCGCCGTGCCCGAGAGCCGGCGCGTCTCCACCGGGAAGATAAAGAAGCGCTCGCCCCGGCTCATGTGCGAAAACCGCGGGGCGTCCGCAAGTATACCGCGCAGCACGGCGTAATTCCTGACCATAGACTCGTCCATTTGTATGCCTCCGTATCGCTGTAGTTTTGGGGCGGACGCGCCGCGCCCCGGCAGTGATACAGCTTATTCTCCGCCGCGCTTGTATATTCCCGCGAGGTATAGTATAATTAGGCATCAAACGAAAAAGGAGTTGCGCTTTTATGGAGCTTTCCGAAATACTCTCCCGCTGTGACCACACCCTTCTGTCCGTAACCGCCACCAGCGAGGAAATCCGCACTCTCTGCGACGAGGCCATCGAGTACGGCTGCGCCAGCGTCTGCATCCCCGCCTGCCACGTCAGGGGCGCGAAGGCCTACGTCGGCGACCAGATGAAGATATGCACCGTCATCGGCTTCCCCAACGGCTATTCCACCACCGAGAGCAAGGCTTTTGAGGCCGAGGACGCCGTCAACAACGGCGCCGACGAGATTGACATGGTCGCCAATATCTGCATGGCCAAGGACGGCCACTGGGACGGCGTGCTCGAGGACATCGTGGCCGTCAGGAGGGCCACCGAGGGCAAGATTCTCAAGGTCATCATCGAGTGCTGCCTGCTCACCGACGAAGAGAAGCGCCAGATGTGCCGCGTGGTCACGCAGTCCGGCGCGGACTTCATCAAGACCAGCACCGGCTTTTCCACCGGCGGCGCCACCTTTGACGACGTAGCGCTCCTGCGCCGCTTCTCCGGCCTGGACGTCAAGGTCAAGGCCGCAGGCGGCATCAAGACCCTCGAGGACGCCGAGAAGTTCATCGAGCTCGGAGCCGACCGCCTCGGCACCAGCCGCATCGTCAAGCTGGCCAAGGCCATGGAGCAGCAGGGATGAACGGCGATTTCAACGATTTCAATAACTTCAACGACTTCAACAATTCCAACGGATTTCGCCGCCGCGGCAGGCGCGTGACGTACCGGCCCAGCAAGGCGTCCGCCGCGATATCCACGGTTGCCGGCGCGGTGATGTGCCTGATAGGTATCTTCATTGTAATACCCAGCTTCGGGCTCTTCGGCATATTCTGGACGGCGCTGGCAATAGCCATCACGGCGCTCAACGCCTACAGGGCCTTTGGCAAGAAGAACATCGGCCCGGAAATCTATATTGAGGACGACTCCCCCCAACCGCAGCAGCCCGCCGAAAGAGAGCAGGACGATATAGAGCAGCGTCTGGAAAAGCTCTCCGAGCTGCACGACAAGGGCCTCATCACCTATGAGGAGTACGAAAAGAAGCGTCAGGAAATCCTCGACGAGCTGTAAAAAAAGCGCCCCGCGGGGCGCTTTTTTGCGTCTTTTCGCCGTGTTAAAACTCCTTGCATTACAAAATCCTCATTTTGAAGCGTTTCTTCTCCCATAATTAAAACTTGCAGTAATCCATTTCAGTACCTTCCCGCCTTGATTACCTATAAATACAAGCAAGTGTGACTGTCAACGGCGGCGCATACGCGCCGCCGTTGTCTGCCTCAGCCTGTTTTGCTATTTTACTTAAAATTTGTGTGCTGATCTTGATATAAGTCGTTCGAATATATTTCCGCATTGTCGCCTGCAAAAGCTTTGGCTGCTTCATCATCGCCTTGAAGGTGCCACATAAACCAAGCTGTCACATAGCCATTTGCTGCGTAAAGTGTCTCGTTATGGGGGGTATCTTTTCTGCGTAGCATGGCTTTATTGCTGTCTATGTCAGAATAGACGGATTGAAGTTGTTCACCTGTTATGACCCAATCATCTCCACCTCCCGCGCCTGCAATCAGCAGAACAGGGATGTCAACAAGCGCTGCGTCATAATCCCATTCGAGATTATGTGCGAGTTCTTTGTTCGTGGGGGATAGGCTTACAGCGGTTTTATATATGTCCGCATGCTTCTGTTCTGTAACGGCGTTAAGCACGCCGACTCCTCCTTGCGAATGCCCAGCGACGCCTACATTATCAAAATCCACTTTCTGATAGAATACGTTTTCATTCCCGCCTATGCCTTCGCTGTCATTGAGCTTCTGTAAGTGCCTAATACACATTTCTGCGCTAAACCCACTCCAATCATATTCTTCTTCTGTCCCAATTACGATAAATCCCCATGATGCAAAATGTTCCGGGATAGAAAGATATTTGGATATGGGAGTGCCGCTTCCATTGCATACAACAATGACAGGGTATTTTTTATCTGTTGTTTCGAGTTCAGACGGATAATAAATCGTATATTTTGAAAAGCCTTGCAATGCAGGTTCTTCATAAGCAGATACTTCACGGCCGCCAGCTGCCATATATTTGGCTTCGATAGGGCCTCCAGTTTCAGCGTCTTGTATATAGTCGGCAGGCACAGCAGGCCTGCTCCCCAAAAATTTCAGAAAAACGAATATTCCGACAATCAGGGTTAAAGCAGCAATGCCAATTATTATCAACACTTTCCTCATGGATATGTGATTTCCTCGCCCTTAAATTTCGTGATTTGAAAACATTTGCTCCATTTCTTCGGGACTTTCTTCCATCCCCCGTAATATCCATTCGTTTACCAAGCCGCAAAGTGCGCCGGACATAAAGGCTGTTTGATATGTGCTCTTCAATTCGCCCGTCAAACTTTGCTTGCCGCATAGAACAATATGCTCCATGAGCAAATGAGAAAGTCCGGCACGATAAAGTAAATCAATTTCTTCTCTCATATCTAAAAAGTGACGGAACATTTCAGCAATAACGTGGGGATAACGATCCGGATAAGCAATAAATTCGCTCCACCACTTAGAAGTTCCCTCCTCCAAAAACTGACGAATGATTTCTTCAGTGCTCTGATAGTTTCGGTAAAAGGAATTGCGGCTCACACCAGCTTCCTGAACTAAATCGGTTACAGTAATTTTGTTGTACGGCTTTCTTTTCATTAGCCGAAAAAGGGACTGTGTAATACATTCACAGACAAACATATTGGTTGGGTGTGTTCTTCTCATTAGTGGGTACCTCTTGGATTAGTCACTGCAGCAAGTGTACCAGAGTCAGCGTGGAAGTGCAATATCTGTAAGGCGCACTGGTACAACGCGGCACAAATTGCTCCATTTAATGAGAGGAATATCAAAAGGAAAGCGGGGAAGGCTCGAGACTTTCCCGCTTGCTCATTCAGTTTTTTGCAAACTATTCTTCGCCTCGGTGGAATTTGAGGGCCTGGAGCAGGAAATCAAGTGAAATCGAGCTTGACAAACGTCAGGCACACTGGTATACTATATGCGCTAAAACAAAGCAGGACGGTATCCGCCGTACTCACCCGGCCGCAAGAGGCGCGCCGAGGTCAACATTATCTGCAAGGCCCGAGGGGTTATTTGTGATGTTTTGCGCGGATGCTGTCACAGCGTCCGCGCTTTTTGCGCGTTCGGGCTTTTTAAACTTCGCGGGAGGTGTCTTTCATAGCAGTCACAGATTATCAGGTCAACGAGGAAATACGCGACCGGGAGGTGCGCCTCATCGGTGAGAACGGCGAGCAGCTGGGCATAATGTCGAGCCGCGACGCCATGCAGATCGCCATTGAGAAGGATCTGGATTTGGTCAAAATCGCGCCGGGTTCCACTCCGCCTGTCTGCAAGATAATGGATTACGGCAAGTACCGTTTCGAGCAGAGCAAGCGTGAGAAAGAGGCCCGCAAGAATCAGCGCGTGATTGAGGTCAAGGAGATCCGCATGTCCCCCAGCATCGGAGAGAACGACTTTCTCGTCAAGCTCCGCAACGGCCAGAAGTTCCTCGCCGACGGGGATCGAGTGAAAGTCACCGTGCGCTTCCGCGGCAGGGAGATGGCTCACACCAACATCGGTGAGCAGCTCCTGCGTGACTTTGCGGACCGCTGCTCCGAGATAGCAAACCTCGACAAGCAGCCCAAGCTTGAGGGCAGGAACATGTCCATCTTCCTCTCGCCCAAGCCGCAGGCCCCCGCCAAGAAGCAGCCCAAACAGCCCAAGGAGGCGGCCACCCCCGCCCCCGGCGCCAACGAGTAAACCGCCACAAGGAAGGAGAAAAATACAATGCCGAAACTGAAGACGCATTCCGGCGCGAAGAAGAGGTTCAACCTCACCAAGTCCGGCAAGGTCAAACGCGCTCACGCTTACAAGAGCCACATTCTCACCAAGAAAGACACCAAGCGCAAGAGGGGCCTCCGTCAGGGCGCCTACGCGGACGTCACCAATGTCTCCGCGATAAAGCGTATGATTCCGTATAAATAAGAGGAGGCGTAAGAAATGGCTAGAGTCAAGGGCGCGATGATGACGCGCAAGAGAAGAAACAAGATGCTCGGTCTTGCGAAGGGCTACTGGGGCAACAAGTCCCGCCACTTCAAGATGGCCAAGCAGCAGGTGATGAAGTCCGGCCGTTACGCCTACGTCGGCCGCAAGCAGAAGAAGCGCGATTTCCGCTCCCTCTGGATCACCCGCATCTCCGCCGGCTGCAAGCTCAACGGCATGAACTACTCCACCTTTATGCACGGCCTCAAGAAGGCGGGCATCAACATGAACCGCAAGATGCTCTCCGAGACCGCTATACACGACCCCGCCGCCTTTACCGCTCTCTGCGAGCAGGCCAAGGCCGCGCTTTGAGTCAAAAAAGGCTGACCCATACGGGCCAGCCTTTTATTTTTGCCATGCGTCCAAAAGAAAAGGAAGGCTCCGAGGAGCCTTCCTTTTTGTTTTACAGCAGTATTCCCATGAAGCACTGGCAGGCGAGATACATCACGAAACCCACGCAGGCGGGAGTCAGAACGTTGCTCTTTCCGGAGAGCAGGCGCTCACGTATCGTGCCGAAGAGGAAAGCCAGCACGGTGAAGAGTATGGCGCCTATCACGCCGATGCGCAGGGCCTCGCCCGCGTCGGCCAGGCCGGCCGCCCAGGGCATCAGCCAGAAGGTCAGCAGGGCCATGGCTGCAGTCAGCGCCCAGCAGCGCGCCGGCTTCTTCACGCCGGTGAAGTAGTCGATATAGCAGTCTATCACCATGGCCAGGATGGACACAGCCGCGAGGCAGGGGATGTCGATGTTCGGCAGCCAGGCCGTGATGGGGGCGAAGGCGCGCAGCAGCACAGCCAGCAGGCAGGCGGCGCCGACTACTCCGGCCAGCACCGTATTGAGTTTAAAAGTCACAGCTTTCATATTCTCAGCCTCCCTTTACTCAGCCGCGCCAATGGCGTCCTTGACGGCATTCATGATACCGTTGCTCGTGTAGGTTGCTCCCGCAACCACGTCGACGTCGGGCGAATTGGCGGCGACTATCGCTTCGGGTATCTGCTCGAGCGCGCCGGAGGCGATGCTGAGCGTCTCGCTGTTGTCCACAACGGTCACGCTGGTTATGGTGTCGCCGTCCATGGTCACCTCAACGGTGATGGGACCTATGAAGCCGTCGGCAGTGCCGGTGAGGGCGCCGTCCGTACCACCGCCGCCCGCCTTGCTAAGGGCGTCCTTGACGGCGTTGATGATGCCGTTGCTGGTGTAGGTGGCGCCGGCCACGATGTCCACATCGGCCGTGTCGGCCTCGACTATGGCGGCCGGAATCTGCTCGAGCGCGTCTCCCGCGATGCTCGGCGTCTCGCTGTTGGAGACTATAGTGACGGAGGTGATGTCGTCGCCGTCCATAGTGACCTCGACGGTGATGGGTCCGCCGAAGCCGCTGCCCTCGCCTGTGAGGGCGCCGTCGGCGCCGACGCCGGAGTCGGCCATGAACTTGGCGGCGTTGTTTACGGCGCTGAGCACGGCGCTGGAGGTTATCGTCGCGCCGGTGATGCTGTCAACGTCGGCGATGCTGGTGTCCCCGGTTCCGCCCAGCAGGCTGCCGAGGAAGTCCCAGTCGTTCTTGGCCTTCTGGCCGAGGCCGAAGGTCTCGTGCGCGTCGAGCACGGAGATGGAGTAGACGGTGCCGTCGTTGAGGACGCCGACCAGCAGGTCGATGTCATCGGCAAAGCCGGAGGCGGTCATCCTGAGCGCCACGCCGTTGTCATTGCGGTAGACAGCCTTGATGCTGCTGTCGGAGCCGGTGTACTCCTCTTCCTCGTACTCGCCACCGCCGGGCAGGACGTAGCTGAGTATCTGGTCGAACTCCTCCTGCGCCTTGGTCTCGCTGGTTCCGGCGAGCACCGAGCTGGCCCCGAAGAGCACCAGCGCACAGATGAGGATTACGGCGACGGGTATCATAAGCTTTTTCATTTCCCGACGCCTCCTTTCATAACGCCGAATCGTCTCGGGGGCAGAGCTCTGTCAAGCGCCCAGGCGCAGGCGTTCATAATCAGGATTGCGTAGGTCACGCCCTCCGGGAAGATACCGAAGTAGCGGATGATGATGGTCAGCACGCCGCAGCCGATGCCGTAGATGAGCTGCGCGGCGGGCAGGGTCGGGCTGGTGGCATAGTCGGTGGCCATGAAGATGGCGCCGAGCATCACGCCGCCGCCCATGACGCTGTAGAGCATCCAGGTGAGCGCGTTGTCTCCCTTGAAGAACACGAGGCTGAGCACCGCGACCGTGCCGATATAGGCGACGGGGATGCGCCAGGATATTACCTTGCGGTAGAGCAGCCAGGCAAAGCCTATGAGCAGCGCAAGGGTGCAGACCTCTCCGAGGCTGCCGCCGTGGTTGCCGAGGAACATGTTGACGAGGCTCGTGTCTGCGGGCAGGGAGCCCATGTGCATGTTCTGCATTGGTGTGACGCTGGCGACGATGTCGACGCCGCCGAAGGCCCCGGCGGAAACGCTGTCGGTGGTAAAGCGGGTGACCGCGGAGGGCCAGAAGAGCATTATAAAGGCTCTGCCGCCCAGGGCGGGATTGAAGATGTTCTGGCCCAGGCCGCCGACGAGGCCCTTCACCACGATGATGGCGAAGGCGTCGCCCACGATGACCACCCAGTACGGGCAGCTGACGGGCAGCGAGAAGGCCAGGAGCACGCCGGTGACGACTGCGGAGAGGTCTCCGACGGTCATCTTGCGGCGCATTGCGAGGCACATCAGCGCCTCAAACACTACGCAGGCGGCCGCGGATATTGCGGTGAGGACAAGCGCCCTGAAGCCGAAGATTATCACAGCCGCGATAAGTGCCGGGACGAGAGCGATAAGCACGTCCAGCATTATCTTGCTGGTGCTGTCTTTGCTCCTGATGTGGGGCGCGGCGGAAACATTAAGGTTCATGCTCACTTTCCTCCCTTCAGCAGACGCTTGGCAAGCACAAAGGTCTCAGTCAGCGGAAGCTTGCCGGGGCAGACGAACGAGCAGCAGCCGCACTCCATGCAGTCGTTGAGGTTGAACTCGTCGAGCAGCTCCTTGTCCTCCGCCTTGGCGAAGCGGTAGAGCTGCAGCGGCTGCAGGTACATCGGGCAGACGGACACGCACTTGCCGCAGCGGATACAGGTGGGCTCGGCCACGTCGGGGTCGCCTTCCGTGAGGCAGAGTATGGCGTTCGTGCCCTTGACGACAGGCACGTCGAGGCTGGCCACGTTCTTGCCCATCATCGGACCCCCGGCGATGACCTGTGCGGTCTCCTCCTTGATGCCGCCCGCCGCCTTTATGACGTCGGCAAAGCTGGTGCCGATGCGCACGAGCATGTTTTTGGGCTCATTGGCCCCGTCGCCGGTGACGGTGACTATCTTCTCGAGCAGCGGCTGGCCGCGCAGCACCGCGCGGTACACGTTGGCCGTGGTTGTTACGTTGAAGAGCGCGCCGCTGCGGGCCCCGGGCGCGACCTCGCGTCCTGTCACGGCCAGTATGAGCTGCTTCTTGGCGCCCTGCGGATAGCGGGTGGGCAGCACGCGCACCTCTATCATCGGGTCGTTCCCTGCGGTCTCCTGCAGGGCGGCTATGGCCTCGGGCTTGTTGTCCTCGACGGCTATTATACTCTTCTCCGCGCCGAGCACGGTGGCGAGCAGCTTCGCGCCGCCGATGACGTCGCCCGGGCAGGTACACATGAGCGTGTCGTCGCTGGTGATGTACGGCTCACACTCGCAGGCGTTTATCAGCACCTCTTTGGTTTTGCCGACGTTAGACGCAATCTTGGAGTCGGTCGGGAAGGCCGCGCCGCCCATGCCCACTATGCCGCACTCGCGCACTATTGCGGCAACTTCCTTCCCGCTCATGCTCAGGTAGCTGGCGTGGCCCGTCATGGGGGCGGGCGTGTCCTTAAAGTCATTTTTAATAATCACGCACTGCGCCTTGCCGCCGGAGGGGACTTCACGCTCCTCAATGGCGGTGACAGTGCCCGAAACGGAGGCGTGGACCGGCGAGCACCGGCCTTCGCCGTCGCCGACTATCTGCCCCATGAGCACAGTGTCGCCCACGGCTACCAGCGGCTTGCAGGCTGCGCCTATATGCTGGAGCATGGGTATAACAACAGTCTCCGGGGCCGGTACCGGTACCGGCGCGCCGCCGCGCGACATATCCTTGTGCCCGTCCGGGTGGATGCCGCCGCGAAACAGCTGTTTCATACTTTCACCTCTCTAATAATTGAAACGGATGAGGCAGCGCCTTACGCCACGACCTCATTTATCAGTTCTTCAAAGCCCTCGCTGTACACCAGCGAGCCGTCCTGCGCTATCCAAACGGCCTTGGCGCCGAACTCGTCCAGCACCGCCTGCCCCTCCTCCTGCGTCATGCAGAAGAGCGCCGTGGAGAGCGCGTCACCCTCGCCGGAGTCGTCGCAGACTATGCTCACTGCCCGCCAATATGTCGGCGGGAAGAGCGTCGCCGGGTCAATTATGTGGCTGTAGCGCACGCCGTCAACGGTGTAATACCGCTGATAGTCGCCGCTGGAGACAATGCTGCCCGTGCCGAGATTTACGGTAAGCAGGTAGTCGTTCACGCCGCCGTCAGGGTCCTGGACCCCGACAATCCAGTCGGAGCCGTCGGTCGGGCGGGGCCCTGTGGCGCACACATTGCCGCCCACGCTTACCAGCAGCCCTGAAGGCATCTCGTCGCAAACCCGCTGGACGGCGTAGCCCTTGGCCACCGCGCCGACGTCCAGGCTCGCAAGCGGGTCGGTTATCTGCACGGTGTTGGCCTCGTCGTCTATTACCAGCGCTTCGATGCTCGTGTGCTCGTTTGCGGCCTCGAGCTCTGCCTCGTCAGGCAGGTATGAGTCCTCCGGGTTGTTTATGCCGTATTCCCGTGCGTCGTGCCACAGCCTGAGCGCACTTCCCATCATAACATTTGTCTTGCCGCCGGTGCGCGCATACATGTCCTGCGCGAAGAGCAGCAGGTCTATAATGCGCTGGTCGACCTCGACGGGCTCTCCCCCGGCGTTGTCGTTGATGGTCTTGATGTTGTTTATGCCTTCATATTCGCTGTAGATATCGTAGAGCTGGTGGTATTCCTCAAGCATATCGTGGAACTCATTTATCTCCGCGCTGAACGCCTCCTCGCTCTCGGCATAGCCGACCACGGTTGTGACCGTGTCGAACAGCTCCAGAAAGCTCGAATTATAGCGCTGCAGTTCCGGGTTATACTCAGCTCCTGTATCCGGGGAATTGCCGGAGCCGTCCGCCGCCGGGTCATTGGCGGCGGAGCAGCCGGCCATCGCGAGCAGAAGCGCCGCGCAGAGCAGCGCCGCGGCCCGCATGGGAATTTTGCGTTTGTGCATTATTGTCTAATCAGCCCTGGCTCTTCTGGAGAACGGCGATGAAGGAATTTACGTTCATGGTGCAGCCGGTGATAAGGTCGGCCTCGGTCGGATGGCTGGTCTCGGCGTCGATGCTGATGCCGGCGATATCGGCCACCGTCTTGCCGCGGCAGTAATCCTCAAAGAACGCGGTCTGCTCGAACCACTCCTTGCCTATCGGGCTGGCGGGTACCATGTTATATTCGTACTCGAGGTCGGTCTTGGTGGTCCAGGTGGTGCCGTCCGCGGTGGTCAGCTCGCCGCTGGCGTTGAAGTTTATCTTGGTCTGCACGCAGTCGAGGTCGATGTCGGTGATGGTGCCGTCGGCGGCGAGAGTGTAGGCGCCCGCAGTGGTGTCGTTCTGGGCCAGGCCGTCAGCGTCCGCGCTGGCAGCAGAGCTGCTGTCGCTCAGATAGCTGTCGGAGTGCAGATAGAGGGTATCGCCCTCCTTGGCGCCGTTTACGCGCGCGTTGTTGCAGGCGGCGACAACGCCGCTGATGAAGTCGCCGAGAGGCATGGTGATGCCGGCCACGAGATCGGCGTCGGTGGCCACGCCGTTGTCGTCAAGGGCTATGCCCTGCACCTCGGCAGGGGTCTTGCCGATGCAGTACTGCTCGAGAGCCTCAACCTGCTCGAACCACTCCGCGCCGATGCCGGAGGCGGCGCGCATCGCGTAGTCGTCGCCCAGCTCCATCTTGCTCAGGTTCTGCGCGCCTATCTCGGTCACGAGCGCGCCCGCGGCGTCAAACTCGGTCTTGCACTGGATGGCGTCTATCTTGCAGTCAACGATGACGCCCTCGCTGTTGATGGTCACAGCGTAGATGTCGACGTTGGCCTGGGCCAGGCCGTTGCCGTCCGCGCTCGCGCTGGAAGAACCGCTGTGTCCGGAGGCGTAGGCGGCAGTCATGTAGAAGCCCAGGGCCAGCTCGCCCTCGGGGACCTCCAGGGTAGACTGGGACTTGTTGAGCACGTCGATGAAGGCGTTGACGTTCATGGTGCAGCCGGTGATAAGGTCGGCCTCGGTCGGATGGCTGGTCTCGGCGTCGATGCTGATGCCGGCGATATCGGCCACCGTCTTGCCGCGGCAGTAATCCTCAAAGAACGCGGTCTGCTCGAACCACTCCTTGCCTATCGGGCTGGCGGGTACCATGTTATATTCGTACTCGAGGTCGGTCTTGGTGGTCCAGGTGGTGCCGTCCGCGGTGGTCAGCTCGCCGCTGGCGTTGAAGTTTATCTTGGTCTGCACGCAGTCGAGGTCAACGTCGGTGATGGTGCCGTCGGCGGACAGGGTGAAGGCGCCCGCGGTAACATCGACCTGGGCCAGGCCGTCGGCGTCGGCGGTGGCGTCGGCGCAGGAGCTGCTGTAGGAGCTGCTCTGCTGCAGATAGAGGGTGTCGCCCTCCTTGGCGCCGTTTACGCGCGCGTTGTTGCAGGCGTTGACAACGCCGTCGATGAAGTTGGCGAGAGGCATGGTGATGCCGGCCACGAGATCTGCGTCGGTAGCCACGCCGCTCTCGTCAACAGCTATGCCCGCAACCTCGTCGGGAGTCTTGCCGATGCAGTACTCCTCGAGAGCCCTGACCTGCTCGTCCCACTCCGCGCTGATGCTGCTCGCGCCGCGCATGGCGTACTCGTCGTCGAGCTCCATCTTGCTGCGGATCTCGCCGGTGAGGTCGGTGGTGATGGCGCCGCTGGCGTTGAAGTTGGTCTTGCACTGGATGGCGTCTATCTTGCAGTCGACAATGACGCCCTCGCTGTTGATGGTGACGGCGTAGATGTCCACGTTGGCCTGGGCCAGGCCGTCGGCATCCGCGCTCGCGCTGGAAGAACCGCTGTGTCCGGAGGCGTAGGCGGCAGTCATGTAGAAGCCCAGGGCCAGTTCTCCCTCGGCGACCTCTGCGGTATCGCCGGGCTCACTGCTGGGAGTCGGTTCAACGTCTGTGCTCGGCGCGGCGGGGCTGTACTGCACCACGGTCACGCCGCAGCCAGCCAGCAGGCCTACGCACAAGAGCAGCGTAAGTACAATTGCTGTCAGCTTTTTCATTTTGTCTTTACCTCCCGATAATGATAATTGTACGGGCTGACATAAGGGCCGGCCTGCCTTCCACAGGAATTGTCCGGCGCACAGGCGCTATGCCCCTACTATCATAGTGAAAAGTATAACAAAGTTGGCTTAATTATGTATTTATCCGACCTTAATATTTGTTAAGGTATCTGTAGCAAGTGTTAAGCCAGGTTTCAGCCTCAAAAAGTCATTCTTACGCATATTTGTCCGATAAATCCCCTGTTGCTCTTGTAATTTGTCACGAATAATGTTATAATGCAAACATTAACATGATATTAATATTTGTTAAGGATTTGACTGGGGGAAAGGTATGGCAGACAGGGTGCTAATAATAGACGGCGACACGCAATCCCGCACCATGCTGGGCCGCGCGCTGCGGGCCGGCCTCATGCTTGCGGAGACTGCGGTGACCGGCGAAGAGGGGCTCGAGAGGCTGAATGTGGCGGAGTATGACCTTGTGGTCCTGGACGTGGATTTGCCCGGTATCGACGGCTTTCACGTCATCCAAACCCTGCGCCGACGCGGCAGCCGAGTACCCATTATAGTGGTGAGCTCGCACAGCGAGGACTACGAGCAGCTGTACGCCCTGGATTTGGGCGCGGACGACTTTGTCACCAAGCCCTTCAACCCCGTGCTGTTTGCGGCGAAGGCCAGGGCGCTGGTCAGGCGCAGCCGGGGCATGCCGCTGGAGGATGTCATCAGCGTCGGACCCTTCACATACAACACCGGCACCCTGCGTTTTTACAAAAACGGCGAGGAAATCTTGCTCACGAGCAAGGAAAACGCCATGATGAAGCTGTTCATAGACAACGTAGACAGGATTTTTTCGCGCAGCAGGCTCTACGACCTCGTCTGGGGCGGCTCGCTGGTGGACGAGAACACGGTCATGGTCTACGTCAGCCGTCTGCGCGGCAAGATAGAGGACGACCCCGCCCACCCCAAGTACATACAGACTGTCCGCGGCCTGGGATACAGGTTTGTCGCGTGACATGAAAAAAGAGGCCCCGGCTGGGGCCTCTTTTATTTTGTATGAGCGATTCAGCTCTCCTGAGCGTAAATCTTCTGCGGGTGGATGATGTGCCTCGGGCAGACCTCGGCGCAGTGGCCGCAGCCGGTGCACTTGTCGTAGTCGATGACGGCCAGGTTGTTGACAACCTTGATGGCCTCGTGCGGGCACTCGCGCTGGCACTTCATGCAGCCGATGCAGCCGGCGTCGCAGAGCTTGCGGGTCTGTGCGCCTTTGTCGTTGCTGCGGCAGCCGACGAGCACACGCTGCTCGTAGGGTACCTTCTGGATGATGCCCTTGGGGCAGGCGCTGGCGCAGGCCATGCAGGAGGTACATTTCTCACGGTCGACCTGGGCGACGCCGTTGACGATGTGCATGGCGTCGAACTGGCAGGCCTTGACGCAGGTGCCAAGGCCGATGCAGGAGAACTGGCAGGCCTTGGGGCCCTTGTTGCCGAAGCGCATCGCGGCGACGCAGTCTGCGGGGCCTTCGTACTCGAAGAAGTTCTTAGCCGTGTCACAGCTGCCGGAGCAGGGGACGTAGGCGACGTACTTGACCTCGGGCACGGCGTCCAGGCCCATGATGGCCGCAACGGCGGCAGCGGTCTTTGCGCCGCCGGGGCCGCACTTGTTTGGGGGAGCCTCGCCCGCGACAACAGCCGCCGCATAGGCGTCGCAGCCCGCGAAACCGCAGCCGCCGCAGTTGGCGCCCGCAAGGCATTCGCGCACCTGTCCGATACGCTCGTCCTCTTCCACATGGAAAATCTTGGCCGCAAAGGCAAGCAGGCCTCCAAATATGGCGCCTAGGACACCGAGGACGAGAATGGCGTAAACAATGTTCATGAAATCCATCTCGTTACCCCCTTATGCAATGCTCATGCCGGAGAATCCCATGAATGCCAGCGCCAGCAGGCCGGCGGTGGTCAGGGCTATCGGGAATCCCTCGTAGCTCTCGGGATAATCGGCAAACTGGAGACGGTCACGCACGCTGGCGAACAGCACGATGGCCAGCATGAAGCCCAGGCCGCCGGTGATGCCGTAGGTGACGGACTCGATGAAGTTGTAGTTGTTCTGCACGTTCAGCAGCACGACGCCGAGAACGGCGCAGTTGGTGGTGATGAGCGGCAGATAGATGCCGAGGGCCGTGTACAGGCTCGGCACACTCTTCTTGAGGAACATCTCAACAAACTGCACGAGCACGGCGATGACCAGGATGAAGGCCAGGGTGCTCATGTAGTCAAGCTCAAGCTGCACGAGCAGGAGGTTGACGACGTAGCACAGCGCGCTGGCCAGGCCCATGACGAAGGTAACCGCGATGCCCATACCGACGGCGGTATCCACCTTGGTGGAGCAGCCCAGGAAGGGGCAGCAGCCGAGGAACTGCGAGAAGATGAAGTTGTTCATCAGTATCGCGCCGAGCGCGATGGTAAATATGTTCATCATTACTCAACGTCCTCCTTTGCAGCGGTCTCGGCCGGGGCCGGAATTTCAACCTTGGCGGCGCGGGCGGCCTTTTCCTTCTTCTCGGCGCTCTTACGCAGGGCAAACTGCATGGCGGCGAGCAGGGCGGCCAGGGTAAGGAAGCCGCCGAAGGGCATGATGAGGATGGTCGCTCCGAAGTCCTCCGGGAAGATGCGGATGCCGGCGGCGGAGCCATCAAGCGTCACATGGAGGGCGCCGTCAACTATCTCGAAGATGCCGGTGCCGAAGGTACCGGAGCCGAGCAGCTCGCGGATGAGGCACATGCAGACGAGGACAACGGTGTAACCGAAGCCCTGGAAGATACCGTCCCAGAAGCTCGGGCCTATGGGCTCATGCTGGCAGAAAGCCTCGGCACGTCCGATGATGATGCAGTTGACGACTATCAGCGGTATGAACACGCCCAGTGACGCGCTCAGCGCCGGTATGTAGGCCTGCAGCAGCAGGTCGACGATAGTGACGAAGCCCGCGATGACAACAACGAAAATTGCCAGACGGATGTCGTTCGGTATGGCCTTGCGCAGCGCGGATATGGCCACGTTGCAGCAGGTCAGGATGATGAGAACGGACAGGCCCATGCCAATGCCGTTGAACAGCGTTGTCGTAATGGCCATGGTGGAGCACATGCCGATACGCTGGACGAGAACGGGGTTGTTGGTAATGAGGCCTTCTTTGAATTGCTGTTTGATACTCATTTCAAGCCCCCCTTAACCCAAAGCTTTCACGGCGGCGATGGCCGTGTTGCCCGCGTTGGCCATAGCCCTGGATGAGATGGTCGCGGCGGTGATGGAGTCTACCGTGCCGCCGTCCTTGGTGACGGCCATGCCCTCGGTCTGCCCTATCATGCTGTCGGTGAAATCAGTCTCGGTTATCTTGGCGCCGAGGCCGCTCGTCTCCGCGTGGTCAATGACGCTCGCGCCTGTTATCGAGTAGTCCTCTGCGCTGACGCCGAAGGCGGCCGTGATGGAGCCCTGTGCGCCGGAGAAAGTCAACTCGACGACCCAGCCCTCGTCGCCCGCCTGGGCGATGGCGTTGATGGTGTAGCCGGCGAAGGCCTGCGGGTCGTAACCCTCGACAGTGGTGTAGCCCCCGTCGTAGGGCAGAACGGCGTTGTAAGCCTGCTCGGTCTTAATGCGCTCCTGCTCTTCAATGGTGTCCTTGGTGAGCGCGTTGACGAAACCCAGGACGCCGGAGGTAATAGCGCTCACGAGGAAGAGGATGAGCGCCAGGCGGATTATCTGGTTGCCGCCCTTGGCCTTTTTGGTTTCAGTCATTCTGCCGCACCCTCCTTCGCTGCTTTCTTAGCCGCCTTGGCAGCGGCCTTCTTGGCCTTGAGGTCTTCCTTCGTCATGCCGAACTGACGCGGCCTGAATGCCTTGTCGATGGCCCAGGTGCAGCAGTTCATGATGAGGATGGCATAACTGACGCCCTCGGGATAGCTGCCGAAGTAACGGATGAGCACGGTTATAGCGCCGCAGCCCACGCCGTAGAGGATCTGGCCGCCCAGGTTGACCGGGCTGGTCGCGTAATCGGTAGCCATGAAGAAGGCGCCGAGGAACAGGCCGCCGGAGAGGACGTTGTAGAGCATCCAGTCGACGTTGCTGTAGCCCTCGCAGCCGAATACCAGGGTGAGGACGGCGACGGTGCCGATGAAGGAAACGGGAATGCGCCAGGAGATGACCTTGCGGGCGAGCAGGTAGATGCCGCCGATGAGCAGGGCCAGGGCGCTTATTTCGCCGATGCTGCCGGGGATGCCGCCGAGGAACATGTTGGTGAAGTTGAAGTACTCGGGCAGGGCCTGGCCGTTGTGCAGGTAGCTGAGCGGGGTGGCCATCGTGGAGGCGTCGACAACGACGTCGCGCAGGGTGGTCGGCACGGCCCAGCTGGTCATATGTACGGCGTAGCCGGCGGCCAGGAAGGCGCGGGCGGCGAGCGCCGGGTTGAGGAAGTTCTTGCCGATGCCGCCATAGAGCTGCTTTACAACGACTATGGCGAAGAACGAGCCGATAAGGCCCACCCACCACGGCGCGTTGCTGGGCATCACGCAGGTCAGCAGTACGCCGGTGACAACGGCGGAGAGATCCCCTATTGAGGTGTTCTTCTTGAGCAGCTTGCGGTAGCCCCACTCGAAGAGCACACAGGCGGCGACGTTCACTACGAGGAGCGTCGCGACGTTCATTCCGAACATGTAGGCGCCGACGCCCAGGGCGGGCAAAAGCGCGATTATGACGTCGAGCATTATCTTGTCGGTGCTCCTCGCGGTCCTGACAATCGGGTTCGACGTAACTTTAAACAGCTTTTTTTCTTCCATTACGCCTGGGCCTCCTTTCCGGACTTGGCCTTCTCGGCGGCGACGGCGGCGTTGACCTTGGCGGCCTCGGCCTTGGCGCGCTCTTCGGCGCGGTGGGCGTTTATCATCGCCTTGCCGACCTTGAAGGTGTGGGTCAGCGGCAGACGTCCCGGGCAGCCCCAGGAGCACGAGCCGCACTCAAAGCAGTCCATGACGTGGTACTCTTCCATCTTCTTGATGTCGCCCTTCTGCACATACATATACATGTACATGGGCTCAAGCTTCATGGGACAGTGAGCGATGCAGGTGCCGCAGCGGATACATGTCGGCGTCTCGCTCTCGCGGTTCATGTCCTTGCTGAAGAGCAGCAGGCCGCTGGCGCCCTTGACGGAGCCGCAGCCGGAGTCGGCCACGCAGATGCCCATCATGGGGCCGCCCATGCAGATGCGCTCCACACGGTCCATGTCTGCGCCGGCCTCGGCGAAGATGTGATCCAGCGGGGTGCCGAAACGCACGAGCAGGTTCTGGGCCTCGGGGACGCAGTCGCCCGCGACTGTAACCACGCGTTCAATGGAGGGTACCCCTTCGTAGCACGCGCGGTAGATGGAATATGCGGTATAGGTGGACACGACGTTGCAGCCGACGCCGCTCGGCAGCCCGCCGGGCTTTACCTCGCGGTTGGTGTTGGCCTTTACCTGCATCTTCTCGGCGCCCTGTGGGTACTTGACCGCTTCGGGCACTATCTCAACGCCGTACTTGGCCGGGTCGAGGCTGGTGAGCAGGTCTATGGAGTCGCGCTTGTTCTCCTCGATGCCGTAGTAGCACTTGTCGAGGCCGTGCGCGATACGCACGAGCTCGATGCCCTTGAGCAGCTCCTCCGGGTGCTCGAGCATCGTACGGTGGTCGCCGCAGAGATAGGGCTCGCACTCGGCGCCGTTGATTATAAGGGTATCGACTTTTCCGCGGGCCCCTTCTATCTTGAACGCAGTCGGGAACATAGCGCCGCCCATGCCAACGACGCCGGCCTCCCTTATGCGCCTTATGATAGCCTCGGGGTCCTTCAACTGCTCAGCGGTAAGCGGTTTCATGTCTTCGCAGGGGGTATCCTGGAAGTCGTTATCGATCACCACGGACATGACCATGTCGCCCAGCATATGTCTCCTGGGCTCCACGGCAACCACCGTGCCGGAGACTGTCGCGTGTACCGGCGCGCTGACGGGCGCGTCGTTGGTGCCGATAACCTGGCCCATCTTGACAGTGTCCCCAACCTTTACGGTGGGCTGGTCGGGAGCGCCGATGTGCTGAACCATCGGTATCACGACCTGCTTTGGCGGTGCTATCGGCCGCACAGGCGTTTTGCTGGCGGTCTTAGCGTAGTCCGGGTGAACACCGCCGTAATACTTAAAGGGCATGAGCATCACCTCTCGTAGATTTGGCATAGCGAAATAATACTATCACGTTTGTCATTTTGTGTCCAGTGATAATGACGTAAATACACCATTTTTCCAAGATTATTTCTTAACAATCTTGAGAAAACATTGACAAATGAATGATGTGTGCCTTTTATTGCCATTTTTGCCCCATTCCCGCTCAGCCTTACATTTTTTGTGGCACTTGCGGCATGAAACGGCGCATACCGATTGTGTACTATGCCAGCGGCGCAATTGCCATCTTTGCAAAGCCGGAAGTTTAGTGTAAAATAGGCTTCAGTAACAACAGCCGCCCAGGCAGGAACGGAGGGCCAGCATGCTAATGACAAAGTGGGGCGAGGCGCTCGACCGGGAGCACCCTTTGCCCGAATACCCAAGACCGCAGCTCAGGCGTGAAAGCTATCTGAATCTGAACGGCATCTGGGAATACGCCGTGAGTACGGTTAACTCCGAGCCGGAGGAGTATGACGGCGAGATAGTCGTCCCCTTCCCGCTCGAGAGCGCCCTGTCCGGCGTCGGCCGCACGCTCATGCCGGGCGAGTACCTCTGGTACAGGCGCGACTTTGAGCTGCCCGAGGGCTTCAACATCGGGCGCGTGCTGCTGCACTTCGGCGCAGTGGACCAGTGCGCCCGCGTCTGGGTAAACGGCATGGACGCCTGTGTCCACACCGGCGGATACCTGCCCTTCTCGGCAGACATAACCGAGCTGCTGGAGCCCGGCGTCAACACCCTTGTCGTGCGCGTCACCGACGAGACGGACGCGGGCTATCACACCCGAGGCAAGCAAAAGCTCAAGCCCGGCGGCATATGGTACACGCCTGTCAGCGGCATCTGGCAGACCGTCTGGTGCGAGAGCGTGCCGGAAAACTACATCGCCTCTCTCTTCATCACTCCGCATCTGGAGGACGGCGCAGTTGAAATCTCCTGCGGCGGCGAGGGCCCTGTACACGCAGAGATAGGCGGCGACAGCTACGACTTTGACGCCGGAGCCCCCGCGCTGCTGAAGCTGCGCGAGGTGCGCGCCTGGTCTCCCGAGGAGCCCTATCTCTATCCTGTAAAGCTGACGCTGGGCGACGACGTGGTCGAGAGCTACTTCGCGCTGCGAAGCGTGGGCGTCGGCGAGGACAGGAACGGCGTGAAGCGCCTTACGCTCAACGGCAAGCCGTATTTTATGAACGGCCTGCTAGACCAGGGCTGGTGGCCGGACGGCCTGTACACCGCGCCCAGCGACGAGGCCCTGGCCTTCGACATCGCCGCGGCCAAGGCGATGGGCTTCAACACCCTGCGCAAGCACGTCAAGGTTGAGCCTGCGCGCTGGTACTACCACTGCGACAGGCTGGGCATGCTGGTCTGGCAGGACATGCCCAACGGCGGCGGAAAATACTCCGCCGTCACCGTCAGCGCCCCTCTGCTCACCGGCAAGCACAGTCCCGACAACAAGTACGCCAAATTCGCCCGCAAGGACGACAAGGGCCGCAAGGAGTTCACCGAAGAGCTGCTGGACATGGTCTCCTGCCTCTACAACTCGCCCAGTATCGTCGCCTGGGTCATTTTCAACGAGGGCTGGGGCCAGTTCGACTCCGACAGGTGCGCCGGGGCCGTGCTGGACATAGACCCCACGCGCATCATCGACCGCGCCAGCGGCTGGCACGACCAGGGCAGCGGAGAGCTCAGGAGCATACACCTCTACTTTGACGACTACAGGCACCGCCCAGACAAGCTGGGCCGCTGCGTCGCGCTCACCGAGTTCGGCGGCTACTCCCTGCCCATCGGCGGTCACCTCTGGAACGAGGGCGGGAAGCCCTTCGGCTACAAGAAGTTCGACAGCCAGGAGAAATTCCGCCGCGCGCTGACGCTGCTCTACGACGGGCAGATACGGCCCGCCTGCATGAACGGCCTCGCCGCCGCGATATACACCCAGCTCACCGACGTGGAAGGCGAGCTCAACGGCCTGATGACCTACGACCGCCGCGTGATAAAGCTCGCCCCCGACGACATCAAGCGCATCATAGCCATGCCGCCCGTAAAATGAGCGCGGGAAATCCCGCTCCACAGAGAAACGCCCCCTCCCCGGAAACAGGAGGGGGCGCTTCTGCGCCTATGCAGGTATTCCTAGCGGCTGCGCCTGCGCAGCCGCCTGTACTCCGACGGCGCGATCCCGAACTGCGCGCGGAAAGCCTCCGCGAATTTTCCCTGGTTCGTGTAGCCCACGCGCATGGCTATCTCGGAGATAGGCTCGTCTCCCTCCTCGAGCAGCGCGGCGGCGGCAAGCATGCGCTTAGTGCGCACATAGTCGGAGATATTCCGGCCGTATACGCCCTTGAAGCACTTCCTGAGCGCCGTCCCACCGACGCCGAAATACTCCGCCAGCGCCTTTACGGGGATGTGCCGGTCCAGGTTGCCCGTAAGCAGCGCTTCCGCCTGCTTGGCCACGCGGACCTGCTCCGCAGTGAAAAACTGCCCGCGCTGCTCCTGGCGCACGCCCCGGCAGAGCAGCCTCAGCAGCACCAGCAGCGCGAGGCGCAGGTCGCACAGCTCACCCTCCGAGCGCAGCCTCCACAGCCAGGCGCAGGCCACCTCCTGGGTCTCGCTCACCCGGTAGACGCCCGCGTTGTTCCCGCCCGAAGCCAAGCCGTCCAGGCGGTCCAAATCTACGCCCATCCTGGAAAACAGCCGTTCCGGCCCCGCGCCCAGCTCCCGCCTGTCCAGGTATATTACTATCCCGCGGTAGTAGCCTCTCGGGAAATAGTACGCCCCCTCGGCGCTGCGGCTCACAGTCAGCTCCTTCTCCTGCACATAAAAGTAGGAGCCGTTGTCCATCTTCATCTCGGCGCGTCCCGACATGCAGTAGTTTATCCTCAGAAGGCGCTCTTCCGCCGGGGCGGCGTCGGGGCATGAGGAGGCGCCTATGTCAATGTACCCCAGAGTCACGCCCGGGAACACGGTGGCAAAAAGCTCCTCTCCCGCGCCGTCTTTGGAGTCCAATATGAGCTTGGCCGCATTCGGGCCCTTGATGATAGTGAACTCGGGGATTTCCGAGCAGCTGTCCATGATATTGTCTACAGTATTTCCCATTCGCGTCACCCCCTATCATGCGCAAAATTATATAATTATCTCTTTTATTTGTCAATTGGACAATTGTATAATTATAAAGTTAGTGGACACATAACCGCTCAGGTTAAAGCTATGCGGCATTTTCAGCGCCCGTGTTCAATACCGTCCGCCGTCTCTCCGGCCAAGCGGAAACGGCAGAAGCCTAGTTCCTGAAACAGGAAATTCGCGCATCCGGCCGCTCTGCGCCGCCGGGCCGAAAAACGCTTTGCAGCCCGGACAAATGTCCGGGCTGCAAAGCGTCTGTCCGCGATGGGTGAGCCGTCAGGCGCGTACGCATCTTACGGCGACTCTGGCCTGTCCGCCTGTCGTACAGGTAAACAGCGTGAGATCCCAGTCGTCGCTGAGCATTTCCTCAATCGCCGTCGGTTCCAGCACCTCGACCGCCTGGACCTCATAGGCAAAGCTGTTTCCATCCACGTCGGTGAATATGACCTCCGCCCCGGCATTCAGGTCCCTGACCGGGCCGAAGTGCGTGCTGTAATTGTGCGCCGCAATGGTAAATCCGCTGCTGTGCGCCGTCCCGCTGTAGCGGCAGGGCGCAATCCTCAGGTTGGAGTAGCTCCAATCGCTAATAACCGGCAGCGACAGCCCCAGGGAAGGCACATCCAGCACTCCTATGTATGTGTTCCCGTCCACGAGCATTGTGGGCATCTCCGCTTCGGGGCTGAACGTATATTCCGGCAGCCCTTCGGCTTCCTCTTCCGTCGAATCTTCCCGGGCGGCCAGCTCGCTCCTGATGACCTCCACGGTTTCACCGGCCTGTCTGCCGGCCCTGTACTCGTCGTATAGGTTGAAGCCCACGATGCAAAACCCCGCCGCCAGCAGCAAAACACCGGCGGCTATCAGCCAGTTTGCGAGCCTTCTCCTACCTGTCATCTGAGTTACCCCGGCGGCGGCGTATTATCAGCCCGGCCGCCACAAATATCAGCCCCGCGCAGAAAAGCAGGGGCACGGGCCACCAGAGCTGGCCCGTCTGCGGCAGCTTTTCCGGTTCATCAGGAGAGGTCGAAGGTTCAGGGGACTCTGAAGGTTCCGGCGTGTCGTCGGGCTTGGTGTTGGTAATTATGAACACTCTGCCCTCGCGCTCTACCGTGACCGTATAGCCATCGGGGACGTCTCTCTCGACAACCCGCCATTGCGAGTCTGCGTCCAGGTCATCCCAGGTGTATTCCCATTCGTTTGCCTCGCTGAGGACAACCGTGTCGGCCACGCGCCCGTTCTCCAGCAGCTGGACATAGATATACCCGGGCCTCGCGCTCTTGTCCCCACCGTCATCCCATACCTTCTTTACGCTGACGCTTGTGTACTCTTCCGTTATCTCGTCACGGTCATACTTGCACGTCACCTCGACGCTGTAGTCCCAGCCTCCGCCGTCCGCTTCGCCGGGGACCGACACCAGCATCGCCTCCGGCGTGTATACAGTCCGGCCTGAAGTGTAGCGCTCGCCCGAAACCAGGTAAAGCCCCGGACGCAGCCCGGTAAAGTACGCCCTGCCGCCTGAGCCGGTCTCCCTTTCCTGAAGCGGGTCAAGCCCGTCGCGGGCGGCGTATGCGTCCAGCGTCTGTGCCAGAGCGCGCCAGCCGGAGCTGTCCAGCCCGTCGAGGCTCACATTATAGCGCCGGAAATCGCCGGTAAGCGTATATTCCCCTGACTCGGAAACGTCGGCAACACGGTACAGCGAAAAATCCACGCCTGAGAAGCCCCGCGAGCCTGAGCCGAAGTAAACGCTTATGGACGAGCTCCTGTCGAGGTCAATATCCTCGCGGGCCAGCACGGACACGGTAAAGCAGGCCATTGCCAGCAGGAGGGCAAGCAGCGCCGCGCCGCCGCGCCGGTGTAAGCCTTGTTTCCTCATGCTATTTACCTCCCTTTTTGCTCTTTTTCCGGCGTGACCGCAGCGCCGCTGCAAGCACGATTATCAGCAATATGGGGATTGCTATTATGGGCAGCACATAGCGCTCGTCTATGAGCACCGCGTCCGCTATAATCTGCAGTATCCCGCCCTCCTCCGGCGTTTCAACGCGGTGGCCGCGCACAAGCAGCCGGTGCGAGTTGACGCCGTAGGGCGTGCATGTCACAAGGGTGCACAGGTCCTCTCCCGCTTCAATTTCCAGCAGCGAAATGTCGTCCGGCTCCACAACGCTAATCTGGTCAACCTCGTATGTAAGCGTCTCGTCCAGCACATGGAGGGTAAACGTGTCCCCCTCCGTGAGCTGATCCAGGTCGGTGAACAGCCGGGCAGAGGGCAGGCCGCGGTGGCCGGATATCACGCAGTGCGTACTCTCTCCGCCCACTGGCAGCGATGAGCCCTCTATATGCCCTATGGCGGTTTGGAGCACTTCCTCGCTCGTACCGTGATAGATCGGCAGCGTGACGTCTATGTCCGGTATCTCCACATAGCCCATAATCCCGTTGCCGGAGACGTTCAGCAGGGAGTTATAGTACTCCATGTCCTCCTCGTCGGGCAGGAACCTGTTTCCGTCCTGGAGCAGCCCCGCGTTGTACGCTCTCGCCTCGGCGAGCATCTCTTCGTACCTGTCCGCGTCCAGCTCCGTCACCGTGTCCACATAGGAGGCTATGGCCCGCGACTGGTGCCGGGAGTTCCAATAGTCCGAGACCGTCGGGTACAGCAGCAGGGACAGCCCTGCAAGGAGCACAACAACCAGCAGTATAAGCGTTATTCTGTTTGTTTTAGCTCTTTTGTTCTTCATGCAGGGCTCTCCTCGCCGCTGCAAGTCCGGGAGGGAGAGCCCCTCCCGGACACAGCGATATGTACGAAACGTTTATTCGTCGCCGGCTTTCCTCATGCGGAGCTTGACGAACAGCAGCACTCCCGCGCACAGCACGAGCAGCGCGCCCGCGGCGTAGAAGATAGTGGTGCCGATGCCGCCGGTCTCCGGCAGGGTGGAGCCGCCGTTGTTCTCCACGGTGATGGCAACCGCGCCGGTGTTAGGCTCACCGTTTTCGGCAGCAGCATCGTCAACCGATATGGTCAGAGCGATGAGGGCGTCGGCGGCAACTCCATTCCAAGTCTGCCCGTTAGCCGTGGTGGCCGTGATTACTATCTTCAGATCGTCCTCCAGCAGGTTGTAGCCGTCGGGAGCCTTTATCTCGCGGAGATAATAGGTGCCGTCGTCAAGGCCTGCAACGCTGAACAGTCCGTTTTCGTTGGAGGTTATTAACAGACTTCCATTGTTGTAATTTGCGAAATCTTCGGCGGTCAGATTTGCCATTCTTTCTGCATCATTGTTTCCTGTTACGCCAAGGTTAATTTCATCAGGCGCCAACCAATCGGAGAGCCTGCCGTTTGCATCTATCTGCGCAACGCGCGTATGTCCACCATTGAACAGCACAAACTGAGCGCCCGGCAGCGTCGTAACATCGTCCTCACCGTCTACCTTCGTGCCGTCCAGCTCATAGGTGAAAACTATAACTCTGTCCTCGGTGGTACGGCCCAGGCCGTCGCCGTTGGGGTTGTTGGAGAACTCAAGGTATACGCTGTTGGGGTTTCCGTCAAGGCCGATTTCCGCGTTGGCGTTGAGAGTGGCGTCGTAGGTTATGATGATATAATTGGCAGGGTGGTCATGAGCATCAAGCGCCTTGATATTCTGTATGGTTATCGAAAATGCGCCGTCAGTCACTGCACTTACCTCGTACAGGTTATTTGCCTGCGGATCAAATTCATTTATATTTGCATCGGTTGTTTCGGTAACATAAACGTTTATGCTGTCAGCGTCCAGCGTCAGTCCATTGGAAAGCGTATCGTTGAAAACAAACATATATTCCTCATAAGCGTCTATGTTCTGCGGAACTGTGGCTATCAGCTTAAAGGGAACTCTGTCGCCGATGTCCCAGTCGGCCACGTCGTTGTAGCCAATACCATAAGTACCGGCCCCATCAGCCTGCGCAAACTCCTCGTCGTATACCTTCTTCTCCACGGTGGGGATGTCGCTGTCCTTCGGCTCCATGGTCACGTTGCCCAGCACCTGGACTATGTACTCGGTGGCGTTATCCGCGTCGCCCTCAAGGGAGCCGTCCTGATCCTTCACGAGATAGTAACCGGCGGGGAGGTTAGAAATGGTATATACTCCATCTCCCTTGGTGCTATCATAGTGTGTTTCTGTCAAATGCTGCGCAGCTATTTCCGCGAACGCGGCGGCATCGGCGGCGGTGGCGCCCTCGGCGCCGAGAGCCTTAGCCACGTCGGCAGCGGTGGTGCAAGCACCGTACTTCCCATTGTCAGCAGCCTTCAGCGCGGCAAGGAGTGCGTCGCCGTTCACGCCCGTACCCCATATGATGTTGCCGAGCATGGGGCCTTCGGTTGCGCCGTCAGTGGGGTCATCGCTGGCAACGGTGCCGGCGAATATCTGGTATGCCTCGTAGGTGTGGCCGGCCTTGTCGTTGGTAATGGTGATAGAATATACTCTCTCAGCCGCGAAGCCGGGGACCGCCAGTGCCACGGTGAGCACCAGCGCGAGCAGTATTGCCCATGTGCGTCTCATTTTCTTCATTCATAACACCTCTTGCTTTCTTTGTTCTTCTATTCAACAATTGGATTACCGAATTTGCTGCTCAGTGTCTGCTCCTGCGCGCACGCCTTATCTGCAGCACGCACAGAGTTCCGAGGGACAGCGTTACCAGCGCCAGCGCCAGCATGCGCCATGCGCCCGTGCCGCCCGTCTCGGGCAGGACGTACACCGCCGTCTCCTTATTTATTACGGTTATCGTGCCGTCCGTTATGCCATCATTGTTTCCGTACGACGTCTCGAAGCCGTCCACGGGCGTTTCCACTACGGTGTAAGTATAAGGATTGTTTTCATCATCCTTCTTTGGCAGGTTTTCCCAGGTGTAGCTCCAGTTGTTTTCTGCGCTGAGCGTGACCTCGGCGCCCTCGCCTTCGTATTTCACCCGGTTGCAATAGAGCGTCACCGTGACGGAATCGGGCAGGTTTTCCGTCAGCGTATCGCCGTCGATGTCCTGCCATATCTTCTCCACCTTGATTGAAGTCGTTGTCGGCGCGTTGGAGATGTATTCCGTTTTGCTCTCGCCGAAGGGGATGAAGACGACCTGATCCCAGGTTATGTCCGCTCCTTTCAGTGCGTCTGCCATCGCCTCGGCAGTCGCTTCTCCCGTCGCTCCCAACTCGCCCCAGACGTAGTACCTCGGCGTGGTATCCAGCTCGTAGCCTTCAAGGGTCTCGTATTCCGTCAGGCGGTAGAGGGTGTTGTAGTGCGTGCCGTCGCCGTCTCCTTCGTCCAGGAAGTTCAGGATAATGGCGCCTCTCACACCGTCTCCGCCGGTGATGAAATATCCGTCTCTGCCCTCCGCCGTTATCGAGGTCTGTACCCATTCGTAGGTTTCGTTTTCCTGCTTCTCAAACCTGGCCAACTCAAAGAGTACGCCGTTGAGCAGATTGGCCCGGTTGTCTCCGGCGTATTTGTAGATGGTCAGTTTGGCCCGGTTCACCGTGCCTCCTGAGTCCTGCGCCGAAATTATTACCTCGTCGCCGGCAGATATGACTGCCCTGCCAAGCAGGGAAGCCGTATTGTTAACCGTGATTTCATCGAGCGCGCTGGTGCCGGAGTCTATCTCGTAGGCATACACCACCACGCAGGCCGTTTCATCCGGCACGGTGAAGGTGTAGGTATTTTCCGTACCCGGCTCCGCCTCGACCTTGAAGCCGTCGAACTCCTCCTCGGTGATCTCCTCTCCCAGATAGTGGCCATCGACGTCTGTCGCGTCATAGTGGTAAAGCCCTATGGTCTCCAGCCTTATGACGGCCTCGGCCCCTGTGGGAAGCGTCAGCGTATCGCGCAGCTCCAGCTGATTGCTCGCCGGGTGCAGATTCCTGGACGCGGGGTTTATCACCACATAGTAGTAGACCAGGTTCACTCCGTCCTCGGTTGCCTGTACGCTGTCTTTTGTGAGCGTGGAGCTGCTGTTCGTGACATTGGCCTCTGCGGAGTCCTCGCCGACGCCCGTCCACTTGATGGTATTATTGTAGGTATGGGTTTCCCCTTCCTCCAGAGCCGCCAACGCTTCATCGCCGCTCACGTCTATGGAGTAGTACAGGCCGATGATACAGTCTTTGAACTGCCCCAGGTTTTTCAGCGTATAGTCTCCATAGTATTTTCCGCTGCTGTCCAGATAGTCCCACGTTTTAACCGTACTCACTTTACCCGTGATCACGTTGTAAATCCTCATCTGCTGTTCAAAAGCAATATTGCCGTCGAATTGCTGCAGCATATTGTCGTGGAAACTGATCGTGTCGCCGTAGTTGTAGAACAGTATTCGGTAGTAAAGCTTCCCGCCGGTGTCGCCGAGGTCGATATCCACCGGGCCGTCCACATATACATCCGAGTCCAGGTTGTAGTCGTCGCCGCTGGGAGCCGTCCCGGTGCTGCTGACCTGCTTTTGGAGCTGCTCGTGGAAGGCCGTACTCAGCCACACTCTGGCCGTGTCGCCCTGTATGACGCCGACGTTGGATATGGTCAGCTGCCCGCCGTCGGTTATGTTGTTCCGGTTCACCAGCGTCTGGTAGCTTATGTACAGCTGCCGGCTCCCGGCCAGCTTTCCCAGCGCTGCCTCCTTAAAGGTGATGCAGAACAGCGCGATGGGTTTGTCCGATGCCGCGCCGTCATTGACGTTGGTGAGATCCTGACTAAATATCGTTTCGGTATCATCCCACGCCGCAGCGAACGTGCCGTAATTCGGCATATCTTCCACGTACACGACGCTGACGGTGAAGTCCGTTCCCCAATCCAGGGTCTGCCTCAGCGCGGTTTGAATTGTGAGGGTCTTTCGCAGTGTGCTGAGCGTGGTGTAGTGAGTCCCGTCGGCGAACACGCCGCTGTCGCTGTCGGTGTAGTATGCGTCCGGAATCCAGTCCATGTACCGGATGCTGTTCAAATTAACGTTGTCCGACGGGTAAGTAATCGTTGAGCGCCAGTCTATGGTTCCGACGTCCGTACCTGTGTTCAGATCTCTTCCGGTGCTTTCCTTTACCAGCCCGTAGCCCGTATCCGGCACAGTTCCGTTCCAGTTTACAGTCACGCTGTAATTATCCAATTTGGCCGTGTTCTGAAAAGCTATAGCAGCGTCCGCTCCCGCATCCTCCGGGAACGGGGTCTCATATACGAGCCGGTAAACCCAGTCGGAGCCGAGGCCATCCGGCCATTTGCCGGCTGCGGGGAAGTTAACGGTCATAGCGCCATTGTCGCTGTAGGTAATCAAAGCACTGAACGCATCCGTCACTTCGCCCTTTGACACCTGCTGTCCGGCGTCGTTGATTTCAAAGGCCGTCACCCGGAGATTTGTGATGTACTCCAAGTTGTAGTTCACGTCGGTGCCGTTCAGCGTGTAGAGCATCGTGTCGCTGAACTTCATGCCGCTCAAGTCGCGTCCGTCCTCGTTGAGCGTAACCGTCCACTGCAAATTTCCGGTGCCTTCATTTTCCGTTACCAACTTGCTGACCATGTTGCCGCTGACCGAAACCGTGGCATTGGCTTTGACAGTATTTGAAGTGTCCTGTGCTGTGGCGGTGTTCGGCACTGCTATGTAACCATTTGGTGAGTTGACAGTACCAAAGTCTATGCTTGCGCTGTAATTGATCATGTAATACTCTCCGGGCTGCAGCGCCGGAAGGCCCGTGATCGTGAAGCTGCTGGTCTGCGCATCTTCCTTACCGTTCTGCTGGTGCGTGTATTCCAGCGTGTATCCCGTAACCGCCACTGGTTCAGAATAACCGCCGTTTATGTCCGGGCTTCGTTTATATATTTTTAAATTATTTTCGTCGTAAGTAACCACTCCATCGACCGGGTTATGAGTAAAGCTATCGGTGACGGTAATCACGCCGTTGCTGCCGTCGGAGTTTTTATCGGAGCCCACCTCGACGGTGTAGATGACGTGCCCCGGCACTATGTTGATGCCCAATTTGAATTCTCCATATTTCTGCGCGTCGGCTTCATCCCTGACATAGACGCCAACCTTGCTGATTCCGAGGTTATATTCCTTCTCCTCCGGAACCACTGTAATTGTGCCGCCGTCGCCGCCGAAGGTTATTTCCTGGTCTTCGCCCGTCCCTGTCAGGCTGACCGTCCCCTGGAAGTGTATGTTGCCGCTGAAAGCATCGCCGTTGGCAAAATCCTCGTCAAAGGTTATGGTTATAAGGCCGCCTTCGGTTATCGTGTAATAGCCGACCTCATCATTACCTATCGTGACGCGTCCGGTTTCATCTTTCTCAAGGGCAATGCCCTCCGGCAGCTGGTAATATATCGTCCTGTTATTCTGCGTGACTATACCTTCAGGGATAGCGTAATTGATTGTCACGCGGATATTCGCGCCGTCGGTCACGCTGCCATCAACAGGCTCCCACACATTACCGTTTTGCACTTCAAACGTCGTATCGGTTATATGTTGCCCGAAATCCGTACCTTCCTGCTCATTCATCAGGCTGATGAATGAATTTGCAGCCAGTGGAGGGGAGTCCGGGTCGTAGCCCGGCTTCTCGACCGTAGCCCAGCTCGTGGCGTCGGGGTCTATGCTCGCGGTCGGCTCGGGCGTCGCCTCCGGTGTTGGCTCGGGCGTCGCCTCTGCCGTGGGCTCCGCTGTGGGTTCCGGCGTTGCTTCTGCCGTGGGCTCCACCGTGGGTTCCGGCGTGGGCAGGGGCTCTTCGGTCGGCTCCGGGGCCGGGAAGCAGCTTGCGTCGTGGACGTGTTCGTATACCTCAAGCTTGCCGCATATGAGCGCGCCGCTGTTGTCGCGGCACTCTGCCGCATGCGTGTGTAGGACTATCTCCTCCCGGCCGCAGGTGAGGACTCGCTGAATCTCGTAGCACTCGTCCGTGTGCGTGTGGCCCGGTTCGGCAGGCCCGGCGTACTCGCAGCTGAGCACTATGTCCTCCTCCGAGTAACAGTCCAGCGTGTGCTCATGCGGCTCCGACTCCTCGAGGCCGCAGATGAGCTCCGGCTCCGCTTCGGCATAGCACTCTGCCGTGTGGGTGTGCTCTTCGCCCTCGGCCTGCTCGCAGATGAGCACCGGCTCCGCTTCGGCATAGCAGTCAGCCGTGTGTACATGGCCCTCGCCCTCAGTCAGCCCGCAAACCGGCTGCGCGCCCTCGCGCACGGTATAGCAACCGTCGGTGTGCTCATGCGCTGCAGGCTGCGTCTCCTCAAGCGTACAGACGAGCACGCGCTCCTCCGTGTAGCACTCATCAGTGTGCGTATGCTCCTCAATTTCAGGCAGCGGGCAGATGAGCGCGCCGCTGTCGTCGTAGCAGTCGGCGGTGTGCGTATGTACCACGAAGTCGGCATAGCCGCAGGTCAGCTCACCCTCCGTGTCATAGCATCCAGAGGTGTGTTCGTGCAGATCCAGGCTGCAGTTGAGCATACCGGAGCCGTTTTCCAGGGTAACCGCAGGCATGACCATAAAAGCCACGGTCACCACCAGCGCCAGCGCCGCAAGCAAAACCGTGGCCCTGTGCCAGCGCTTGAGCTGCCTGCGCTTCCTGACATACTCCGAGAACCTTTCTTTTCTATCCTTCTCTATCACGGAAAGCCTCCTTCCCGACGCTATTCAACAGTGCCGAACCCGTCAAGCGGCCAAAGTCTGAATATCAGCTTGCCTATCACCTGCTCCTCCGCGACGCAGCCGACCTGGCTGCTTCGTGAGTCGCTGGACACGCTGCGGTTGTCGCCCATCACGAAATATCTGCCCTCCGGCACCTGGTACGGCAGCTCGATGTCGCATTCCCCGAGCGCCTTTTCATCCAGGTAAGGCTCGTCGAGCGGCTCCCCGTCGACGCTGACGCTGCCATCTTCATCTATGTCAATCACTTCTCCAGCCAGGCCTACTATCCGCTTCACCAGAATCTTGTCGTTATAGTAAAAGGCCACTATGTCGCCGCGCTCATAGGACCCGCCGCGCAGGGCGGTCACAATGTTCCCGTTCACCAGCGTCGGGGACATGGACGAACCGTATATTCGAAGTATTGGCAGCAGGAGATTGGAAATCAGCACCGCTGCGGCGATTACCACCAGCACAGTTGAAACCGTGCCGCGCAGCAGACGCTTGTATCTCCCCCTATATTTTTCCCGCTTAAGTTCCTCCTCCAGCTGACGGACGGACGGGACTGCGGGAGCAGGTTTCCGCTCCATACAAAACTCCTATTACACGCTGACGTCGTAGCTTGACGTGCTCATATTCAGCAGGCGCTTCAGCTCTCGGTGGTTGTCGTAAAACGATTGCAGGCGCGAGGACACTTCTTTCCAGTATTCATCCGCCCGCCGTTTGGATTCAGCCTCCATTGTCTCGCATTTTTTGCGGCTGTTTGCCTCCATTTCCGCGCACTTTACCGCCGTCTCCCTCAGGCGGTTTTCTATTTCAATCTTGTTTCTTGCGTCTCTCTCGGCACAGATTGCGTCCTGCCTCTCGCTGAGGTCCTTTATGTTCTCTATGTACTGCTGGCCCGCGGCCTGCGCGGCCTCAAATATGCCGTTGAGCTGCAGCGCCGCCATGGCTATCGAGCCCGCTTTGTCTATGGAAATTTTGCGGCTCCTTAGCTGTTCGCGCGCCTCGTCGCGCTCACGGCGGAGCGCATCCGTCTCGCGCCTGAGCGAATCGCGCTCCCGGCGCAGCGCATCCAGCTCACGGCTGAGAGAATCCCTGCTGCCGCTGAGGTCCCTGAGCTCCTTCTCGTAGTCCTCTTTCAGCTGCGCTATGTCCTTTTCGTGCTCGGACTTCATGAAATCCAGGTCGTTCTCATACTGTTCCTGGCAGGATTCCATCTCCTTGCCCTGCTCTATCATCAGCTCCAGGAGCTCTCGTCTTCCCAAACTGCGCAGTTCACGTTCCGTCATGAGCCTCTCACCTTTCTGTTCCGTCTTTAATCCGTCTTGTTCCTCAAGGGCCTCGTCCTTAGTCCGCCGCGCCGGGCCGCGGCCTCTCCCTGTGTCAGGCCCCTCCGCGCCCCTGTCCGCCGGGCCTGCATCCCGGCAGCGCACTGAGATGGGCGCCGGCTCGCCCGGTGAAAGTATATGCCCCTCCGCCATGGGCCTGAGCCGTTTTATCCTGCGTACCAGCTCTTCGCCGGACATATCCGATAACGTCTGCCGTGTATATATGATGTCGACGTCGTTGTTTTTTGCGAAATCTATCGCGCTCTTTGCGCTGCTGTGCAGGGACGCAGTAACGGCGCCCTGGCTCTCAGCCAGGCGTTTTGCCTCCCAGTCCAGCACTTTTTGGTCGCTGTCGACGAGCAGTATGACCATAGTAAGCTTTCCCCAATCATTTGTTTGGCCCATTATAACAGTGCCTGCGCAACAAAAGCGCAACAAACCCATTACATAAAATTAACAAGGAGCCGGATCTCTCGCGGCTCCTTGTCGCTGAATCTGTGTTTACAAATCGAAAAAACCAAGCTCTGCGTTCCGCATCTCCGCCCAGCTGTACGAGGGCAGATAATCGTTTTGGTAGGCGTTTACCGCCTGTTGATCCCCCTCCAGGAACCTGTAATAGTCGCAGTCAAACTGCTCCGGAATAACCGCGTAGCTGTTGCGCCCCTTTTCTATCATGCCGTCTGCGTCGACTTTCTTCAGCGCATTGAGCATCTCGTAGACTATCGTGCGGAAATATGATTTGCCAGACAGCGTGTCTGCCGCGTCCTCAAACAATGCGGCGTAGGCCTCGCCGGTGGTGACGGAGCGCCCCCTGTGGTCGACGAGGTAGGCCAGCAGCTCCTTGGATTTCGCCCGGCCGAACCTGACCGGGCGCCCGTCCACATAGACGTCGAAGCCGCCGAAGGTCCTGACCTCGATGCGTCTCTTCGCCTGCTGCGGTTCGCTGTATATGAAGTCAAGCTCCCTCCGCACGGCCTCCTCGGTGGCGGGCTTGAGCAGATAGCCGGTGGCGTGCACGGCGAAGGCGTCAACGGCGTACTGCGAGTATCCGGTCACGAAAACTATATGCATGTCCGGCCTTGTCCTCTTCAGCTCGGCAGCCAGCTCCAGGCCGGTCATACCGCCTGTCTGTACATCCAGGAAAGCTATGTCGAAGCCGCATTCATTCGCCTTCTCCAGCGCGTCATACGGCCAGGAGTATGCGAATATCTCGGCATCCGGCAGAATTCTCCGCAATATGGACACCATGCCGTTAAGCTGAAGGGACTCGTCGTCGGTTACCAGTATTCTCATATGCCATCGTCCCCGTTCCATGGAATGCGTATCTCAGCCGTCGTACCCTGACCGCTGCTGGTTATTTCCAGGCTGCCTCCGACCGACTCCTTCAGCCGGCTGCGCACGTTTTCTATGCCTATATGCGAATGTTCCACTGTGGACGGGATCTGCCTCGCCTTATCCATTCCAACGCCATTGTCGGAGACGGTCACCAGGGCGCAGTCGTCGTTCTCCTCCGTGCGTATGGTTACGGTGCCGCCGTTCCTCCTGTTCAGCACGCCGTGCTGAACCGCGTTCTCCACCAGGGGCTGGAGCGTCAGCGCCGGTATGCGGAAGTTCGTAACCTTGATGCGGTATATGACCTGGAGCTTATCATCAAACCGCTGCTGTTCCAGGTAGAGGTAGTTCATCACATGGTTGAGCTCCTGCTCAAACGGGATGGGCTCCCTGTTTTTCAGGCTGTCCATGTTCCCGCGCAGGAAGTCCGAAAAGCGCTTTATCGCCTTCTTCGCTGTCTCCGGTTCCGTTTCGCACAGCTGGTAGATAGTGCCGAGTGAATTGTACAGAAAGTGCGGCTGTATCTGGCTGAGCATTATATCAATGCGCTGGCTGGCAAGCTCCTGCTCCTGCTCTTTCATAGCTATCTCGTGCTCAAACTGTATATTGACAAGCGTGAACAGCAGCGCGAGGGACACTCCGATGTTCACGATCGCAATCCCGCGGAACAGCATCTGCACCGTTCCAGACGCCAGCGGGACAATTATATAAAGCAGGAAGAAAAATATGTCCCGGCGCTTCAGGCTGCTCCAAGAGATAACAAGCAGCGTCGCAAAAAGCATATAGCACAGCAGCGGGATGAGCTGGGAGACGAAGAACATCGGCCCGCGCTGATAACCGTTGTCAGTCACATAGAACACTGCGCCGGTAAACGGGCTTAGCAGCGCAAAGAACACCTGCAGGGCGCACAGGACCGTGACAGCTATCAGGCACCTGAGCTTGGCTTTGCCTTCAAGCTTTATGTATGCTATCAGGTAGCGCGCAAAGAAATACAGTATAAACGCGGACGCCGAGTAGTAAAGCACCGTAAATGCCATGAGTACGGCCTTCTGCCACGGCTCATCCGGGCTTTGCAGCATCCAGTCGGCCAAATCTCCAATAATCATTGCAATATTGGAAATTGCCGCGCCCATGAAAAACAGATTTATGCGACGCTTATATCTTTCGCCGTTTGCCAGGTATGTAATCGGTATCAGCGCTAATATCACAGCAAATATATCCAGCAAAATATTTGCCAGCACTATTTCCTCCTGGTCCATGCCGTCACCTCCTCACGCGCTTTCGGCTCGCCGATTTGCATTTTCCAACTACTTCAATCCGGATTTTACAGAAAAAGAAAAGGCGCGTACTGCCAAAAAATGGCAGTACGCGCCCATAAGCAACACTTTGCGTACGATTTTAGAAATTGCTTGCTTGCTTGCTTGCTTGCTTGCTTGCTTGCTTGCTTGCTTGCTTGCTTGCTAAAGCATACCTCCCTTTGCTCATTATTGTCAATACCCCTTACAATAATATTTTATATAAATATACCATAATCGGCATACATATTCAACTATTTTTTCTCAAAAGACGGAAATATTCTCAGGGTGGAAGGATAATCCTGTCATTACAAGTTTATAAAAAGACAAAAAGCAAAGCCAGCTGAGCCGGCGGGCAATCTAGATGAACGGAGCATATACGCGCCGCCCGCCTTTGCAGATAGGTAATCAAGGGGCGACAGCAAGGAGTGCTGCCGCCCCGCAGTCGTTTCCGGAAGAATTGAACGTGCAAATTGCTGACCCTTTGTGATATAATCAGCAAGACGAAAAATCCAGAAAGGGACACGGATACGATGACAAAAATACTTTTTGTCTGCCACGGCAACATATGCCGGAGTCCGATGGCGGAGTTTATGTTCAAGGACATGGTAAAGAAGGCCGGGCGCGAGGATGAATTCCACATCGCGTCGGCGGCAACGTCCTGCGAGGAGGTGGGCAACGGCGTCTACCCTCCCGCGCGCAGGAAGCTCGCCGAGCACGGCATAGGCTGCTCCGGGCACGCCGCGCACCGCATGACCCGCGGCGAGTATGACGAGTACGACTACATCGTCTGCATGGACAACGCAAACCTCCGCAACCTGCGCCGCATGACGGACGGCGATCCCGACGGCAAAATCTCGCTCATGCTCGACCACGCCGGGCGCAGCGGCCAGGAAGTGGCGGACCCGTGGTACACCGGCGACTTCGAGGCCACCTGGCGGGACCTCTACGAAGGCCTGTCCGGCCTGTTGAGCGAGCTTGGATAAGCTGGAAGCTGATATGAACGAATAGCAAGGGATATGTTCATAACTGAACATATCCCTTGCTATTTTGCCATTATTCAGCTCATGGAACTCCGGCACATGCTCATCCGTCATCCGCGAGCCGCGTTTATAGTGTATTTAAAATTATGCAAATTATCTATGGTTAAATAGATGACGATTATGTTGTCAAAATCACAACCTCTGTTTTAAGCATGTTGACCAATATAGTCGGAGCAGGTGTCGAGGACGTATTTCCGGAAGTTGGCCACCGCCGGGGACATGTAGCCGCCGCGCTGTGAAATCATGTAAAAGTTGCGCTCCCAGCTGGGGCTGGCGAGCTGGATTATTTTCACGTCGAGGCGCAGCAGCAGCTCCATGTACGGGACGATACCGATGCCGAAGCCCTGCGCAACCAGCCCGGCGACGACCTGGTCCTCCGCTGTCTCGTATGCTATCTTGGGCTCCGCGCCGATGCGCGTGAAGAGCTCGTCGACCACCTGGCGCATGCCGGAGCGCTTTGAGAAGAACACCTGCTTAAAAGGCAGGGTGTCCGCCAAATCCACGCTGTGCCGCTTTGCCAGAGGGTGACCGCGCGGCACAATGAGGACTATGTCCTGGTTAGTCACCGCTACGGCGTCAAAATTCGCGCTTTCAGGCGGTTTTGAGGCGAAAACCAGGTCATATTTCCGCTCCGTGAGGCCCGTCAGCAGATCACCGGTGAGGCCCGTACCCGTCGCAAAGGTGAAGCGTATGTCGCGGCCCGGGTTCTGCTCTAGGAAGCCGCGCGCGAGTTTCGGCACGAACTCCACGCCCAGAGTGCGCAGGAAGCCCAGGCGTATGAGGCCCTCGCCACGCGCCTCGCGCTTGAGCACATCCACGCCCGAGTCCAGCGTCGAGAGCGCCCGCTCCGCCGTCTCGAGGAACTCCCGGCCGAAGCGCGTCAGCTCCGTGTTCCGGCCCGAACGCTCAAAAAGCGGCAGCCCCAGCTCGTTCTCCAGCTGCGTGATGGCGTGGCTCAGGCTGGGCTGCGTGATGCACAGCTCCTCAGCCGCGCGCGTGTAGTGCTTCGTGTGCGCCAGCTTGACAAAATAGCGCAGGTGGAACAGGTTCATGTACACTCCTCCAGTGCCCTTATTCTACCACATTCGATAGATGAAATCTATAGTTTGCTAAATTTTATTTATTTGTTAAAAGCTCGACACAGTGCTATGCTCGCATCGTAAACAACCGGCCGAGAGGCGGAAAGGATAGAGACACATGAACATTGACGGACACACCAGGCTGCTCGGGCTCATCGGCACACCCGTGGGCCACTCCAAATCCCCCGCGATGTACAACTACTGCTTTGAGAAGTACGGACTCAACTGCGCCTACCTCGCCTTCGACGTACCGATGGAGAAGGTTGCCGACGCCGTGAACGCCCTGCGCACCTTCAACGTAATGGGCGCGAACGTCACGATGCCGCTCAAGAACGCGGTCATCCCCTATCTGGACGAAGTGAGCGCCGCCAGCCAGGCCATCGGAAGCGTCAACACCATAGTGAACAAGGACGGCAAGCTCATCGGCTACGTCACCGACGGCATGGGCTACACCGGCGAGCTCAGGCGCGGCGGCGTGGAGATAGCCGGCAAGACCGTCACCCTGCTGGGCGCGGGCGGAGCCGCCAGCGCGATTGCTATAGAGGCCGCGCTCGAGGGCGCGAAGGAGATACGCGTGTTCAACAAGCGCGACGCCTTCTGGGAGAGGGCGCTGCACAACCTCGAGACCATCGGCAAGGCCGCACCCGAGTGCAGGATAAGCCTCAACGACCTCGACGACACGGACGCCCTGCGCGCGAGCATTGAGGGCAGCGACATCCTCACCAACGCCACCCGCGTGGGCATGAAGCCCATGGACGACCAGAGCCTTATCACCGACACCACGATGCTGCGTCCCGGCCTCATCGTCACCGACGTGGTGTACGACCCCGAGGAGACCAAGCTGCTCCGCGAGGCCAAGGCCGCCGGCTGCAAGACCTTCGACGGCCTGGGAATGCTGGTTGAGCAGGGCGCCGCCAGCTTCAATCTCTACACCGGCCTGGACATGCCCGTCGCCGAAGTCTGCGACGCAATATACAGATAAAGCAAGCGAGGGAAAAGAGATGAGCATGAAGAAATACTACCCCACAGCCTTTGCGCTGTACATGACCTACTTTGTCCTCGGCGTCGCCAGCTCCATCATGAGCCACTACAAGCAGGAGCTCGCCGCCCTCTGGGGCAGCTCCCTGCTGGCCGACGGCACCTATGACGTCTCCGGCGTCCTCGCGGTCATCGCCGCTCTCGGCCTCGGCCGCCTGATCACCTATCCCTTCGCCGGCCCCATCTCCGACCGCTTCGGCCGCCGCGTACCCGCGCTTATAGGCTGCGCATGCTACCTCGTGTTCTTCGGAGCCGTATGCTTCACGCACAACTATGTGGTGGCCTACATACTCGGCATCGTCGCAGGCGCGGCCAACGGCTTCCTGGACGTGAGCATCACGCCCAGCTGCATGGAGATATTCAAGGAAAAGGGCACTATAGCGAACATATTCACTAAGCTCTCCATATCCATCGCGCAGTTCCTGCTGCCCTTCGCGATAGGCTTTGTCGCCGCAGAAGCCCTGCCCTTCTCCACCATCTTCATCTTCTGCGCCGTGCTCATCACCGTCGTCGGCGTCGCCCTCATCTTTCTGCCCTTCCCGCCGTATGAGCGCGCCGTGAAGGTCAAGGGCGAGAAGAAAGAGCGCATGAAGTTCACCCCCAGCGCCATCATTCTCATAATCCTCGGCTTTACCACATCCACCACCTTCATGATTTGGCTCAACTGCTACCAGGAGCTGGCCATCTCCTACGGCATCGCAGACCCCAGCCGCGTCCAGTCCCTGTACTCCATAGGCATCGTACTGGCCCTGTTCGTCAACGCCGCGCTGCTGGCCAAGGGGCTCAAGCCCAGCAAGATACTGGTCATCTACCCCTCCGTCAGCGTTGTCACCCTGGTCGCCGTGCTGCTTGTGCAGCAGCCCTGGATCTGCTACCCCGCCGGCTTCTTGATGGGCTTCTTCGCCGCGGGCGGCGTGCTGCAGCTCGTGACCAGCGTCGCGGTCGAGATGTTCCCCAAAAACCGCGCCGTCATGACCAGCATAGTCATGATATCCTCCTCCATCGCCAACTACGCCGTACTGAGCATCGCCGGCCTGCTGACCAACATCGGCGGAGCCAACGGCCCGAAGCTCATCATGCTGTTCAACATCGCCGTGACAGTCATCGGCATCGTCCTGGCCGTCATACTCAACGCGAGATTCGACAAGGATTTTCAGAGAGATACCACAACCGCTTAAGAGAGAAATAATTTAGGGAGGAAAACAAAAATGAGCAAGACCAATCCCGTGACCGTAAGCAGCTGGACGCTCGGCGACCAGTGCAAGTTTGAAGAGCGCGTCGCCGCGGCGAAGGCCGCCGGCTTCGAGGGCATCGGCCTGCGCGCCGAGACCTACGTCGACGCCCTGGCCGAGGGCCTGCACGACGAGGACATCCTCGCCATCCTTGAGAAGTACGGCATCGCCGTGACCGAGGTCGAGTACATCACCCTCTGGGCCGAGGATCACCGCAGCTACGAGCAGATGTACAAGGAGCAGGTATGCTTCCACATGTGCGAGCTCTTCGGCGTAAACCACATCAACTGCGGCCTTATGGAGAAGTACAGCGTCGAGCACGACGCGAAGAAGCTCGCCGAGCTGTGCCGGCGCGCGGGCAAGTACACCATCGGCGTCGAGCCGATGCCCTACAGCGGCATTCCCGACGTGCGCACCGGCTGGGCGATAGTCAAGGGCAGCGGCGCGGAAAACGCCAAGCTCATTCTCGACTCCTGGCACTGGATTCGCGCCAACCAGCCCTTCGACCAGAGCCTGCTCGACGACATCCCGGCCGACAAGATAGTCTCTATCCAGCTCAACGACGTGCTGCCCCACCCCTACGCCAAGGTCGTGCTCCGCGACGAGAGCATGCACGAGCGCGTCCTGCCCGGTAAGGGCTGCGGCGACACCGCCGGTTTCGTAAAGATGATCAAGGAAAAGGGCATCGACCCGAAGGTCGTCGGCGTCGAGGTCATAAACGACGAAATTCTCTCCACCGGCGTTGCCAACGCCGCCAAGGTGAATTTCGAGGCCACCCAGGAAGTGCTCAAGGCCGCCTGGCCTGAGATGGCCGCCGAGTGAGCGCGAAAATATCTACAGGAGGAAACACCATGAACATAGATGGACACACCAAGATGTACTGCCTCATCGGCAGCCCCGTGGGACACAGCGGCTCCCCCGCCATGTACAACTACAGCTTCGACCGCCTGGGCATCAACAGCGCCTACCTCGCCTACGACGTGCTTCTGGAGAAAACCGGCGAGGCCGTCGCCGCGCTCAAGCTGCTCGGCTGCGGCGGCTTCAACGTCACCATGCCCTGCAAGACCGAGGTCACCAAGTACCTCGACCGCCTGAGCCCCGCCTGCGAGCTCATCGGCGCCAGCAACTGCGTTGTCGTCGAGCCCGACGGCACCCTCACCGGCCACAACACCGACGGCCTGGGCTTCGTCGCCAACCTGCGCGTGCACGGCGTGGACGTCAAGGGCGCCAGGATGGTCGTCCTCGGCGCAGGCGGCGCCGCCACCGCCGTCACGATGCAGTCCGCCCTCGACGGTGCGGCCGAGATCCACATCTTCAACCGCAAGGGCTACACCTTCTACCCCAACGCCGAGCTGACCGTCAAGAAGCTCGCCGAGCGCGTCCCGGGCTGCAAGGCCACCGTCACCGACCTTTTCGACACCGAGGCCCTGGCCGAGGCCGTGAAGAACTGCGACATACTCGTCAACGCCACCAAGGTCGGCATGGCCCCGCTGGACAAGGAGACCCTCATCGACAAGAGCCTCTTCCGCCATGACCTCGTGGTCTGCGACACAGTCTACAACCCCAAGGAGACCCGCATGATAGTCGAGGCCAAGGAGGCCGGGGTCAAGGCCGCTATCGGCGGCATCGGCATGCTGCTGCGCCAGGGCGTGGAGGGCTTCCGCCTCTACACCGGCCAGGAGATGCCCGCCGACGAGGTCATGGACAAGTTCTTTGCTTAAGCAGTCAACGTAAGGGCAGTTCGCGGTGCTGGGACGGCATCTTCGCCGCCATGCTTCACGAGCTTCCCTTGAAATACACAAAGTATTCCTGCGGAAATCTCGTTTTGCCTGACAACGAATCTGCTCGCCCCCGCATCCACTCCCGCCCTCACGATGACTGCTTTTTGTTAAATATTGCTGGATATATAAGGAGTAAGAGATATGAACCGCAGATTCCCCACGATGTTCACACCCATACAGATAGGCACCGTGACCGTGCCCAACCGCTTCGTCGTGCCGCCCATGGGCAACAACTTCGCCAACACCGACGGCACCCTGTCCGACCGCAGCGCCGCCTACTACGAGGCCCGCGCCAAGGGCGGCTTCGGCCTCATCACCATAGAGTCCACCGTCGTATACGAGCAGGCCAAGGGCGGCCCGCGCAAGCCCTGCCTCTTCGACGACGCCGTCATCCCCAGCTTCAAGGCCGTGGCCGACCGCTGCCACGCCTACGGGGCCAAGGTCAGCATCCAGCTCCAGCACGCCGGTCCCGAGGGCAACAGCAAGCTCACCGGCTACCCGCTCAAGGCCGCTTCCGCCATCGCCCCCAGCGACGGCCGCGAGATCCCCGAGGCCATGCCCACCGAAGAGGTCTACAGGCTCATCGAGTGCTACGGCGACGCCGCCCGCCGCGCCCAGCTGGCTGGCATCGACATGGTCGAGGTCCACTGCGCCCACGGCTATCTTGTGAGCACCTTCGTCTCCGCCCGCACAAACAAGCGCACCGACGAGTTCGGCGGCTGCTTTGAGAACCGCATGCGCCTGCCCAGGCTCATCATCGAGAACATCCGCCGCAAGACCGGCGGCAACCTGCCCATACTCTGCCGCATCAACGCCCGCGACGAGGGCGACGGCGGTATGGACGTACACGACGCCGCCGCGATGGCCGCCTACCTTGAGACCGAGTGCGGCGTCGACGCCATCCATGTCTCCCGCTCCATCCACATCCACGACGAATTCATGTGGGCTCCCAACATCACACACGGCGGCTTCAACGCCGAGCTGTGCACCGAGATAAAGCGCGCCGTCAGCGTCCCCGTAATCATCGTCGGCCGCTTCACCGAGCCGCAGTACGCCGAGCTGCTCGTAAAGCAGGGCCGCGCCGACCTGGTCGCCTTCGGCCGCCAGAGCATAGCCGACCCCGAAATGCCCAACAAGGCCCGCAACGGCCAGCTTGAGAAGCTCACCCCCTGCATTGCCTGCCTGCTCGGCTGCGTGCCGAACATGCTCAAGGGCAACCCCATCACCTGCGCCATGAACCCCTGCGTCGGCCGCGAAGCCGAGGTCAAGCCGGCCGAGGTCAGGAAGAACGTCGTCGTCATAGGCGGCGGCCCCGGCGGCCTGTACGCCGCCACAATGTGCGCCAGGCGCGGACACAGCGTGACCCTCATTGAGAAGGGCGCAGAACTCGGCGGGCACTTCCTCGTCGCCGCCTATCCTCCCGGAAAGGGCGAGATATCCGGCGCTATCCGCAGCATGATAGTCAACTGCCGCGACGCCGGGGTCGACATCCGCACCAACACCGAGGCCACGGCCGAGCTCATCTCCGAGCTGAAGCCCGACGCGGCCATCGTCGCCACCGGCAGCGTGCCGCTGCGTCTGCCCATCCCCGGGCTTGACGACTGCGGCTGCGTCACGGCTGAGGACGTGCTGACCGGCAAGGCCGACGTCGGCCACCGCGTGCTGGTTGTCGGCGGCGGCATGGTCGGCTGCGAGTGCGTCGAGTTCCTCACCGAGCGCGAGCACCCCGTCGACATGATAGAGATGAAGCCCGTCATCGGCGAGGACATCGTCCCCGAGGCCCGCAAATACATCATGGCCAACATAGAGAAGCACAAGGTCACCCAGCGCGTGAACGCCCGCGTCGGCCACTTCTACGCCGACGGCGTGGACTACACCGACACCGTCACCGGCGAGCAGAGCTCCATGCGCGGCTATGACAGCGTCGTGCTGGCCATGGGCTACCGCTCCAACAACACTCTCGAAGAGGCCCTCAAGGCCATAGTGCCGCAGGTCGTGGTCATCGGCGAAGCCCGCCAGGCCCCCGGCAACTCCATGGAGGCCACCGGCGACGCCTTCAACGCCGCCCTGTCCATCTGACAGCGAATACGAAAAGCCCGGCGCTTTCTGCGCCGGGCTTTTGCCGTTCCTTGCATCATTTGCAGCAGCGAGCCGCTGAGGCTCAGCCTTCCCCGGTGAGCTCCACGACGGTCATGTCGTGGCCGGTGGAGGGCAGGAAAACCTCCGTGACGTCGCGTGTGCGCATTTTCAGGCTGGATGTGTTCACGCAGGGGTGGCAGCCGAAGTACTCCTGACGCAGCACGTCGCCGTCTACTATCAGGCGCACGCGGTGCTCTTTGTCGTTCATCAGGCCCATCACGCTGACGGCCCCGGGCTGGATGTCCAGCATTTCCAGCATGTCCGCCTCATTGGCAAAGCTCAGCCTCGCCACGCCGAGCTGCTTTGAGAGCTCCTTTGTGCGGAAGGGCTTGTCGCCCGGCATGAGCAGGAGGTAGTGCGCCGTACCCTGCCTGTTGCACAAAAACAGGTTTTTGCAGATTAACACGCCGAGGACGGCGTCTATCTTGTTGCAGTCCTCCATAGTCATCGCGGGCATGTCGGCGTGGTCGGTGCGCCAGTACTCTATGCCCAGCGAGTCGAGATAGTCGTAGGTGCGCACTTCGCGCGGCAGCCTGCCCATAGTGTCCGCAGGCCTTCCGGTGAACAGTTCCATAGTGAAGCCTCCAATTAGCATGTGTAGCAGTATTCTACCACAACCCGGCCGCATTTGGGAAGGAGCAGAAATTAATAGAAAGTTTAAGCATTAACGGTGGCACACCGGGGAAGTATCTGTTATAATGTGTGGATACGGAAGCTTGACTATTTGTGAGGGGTGACGCATGAAATACCGGCGTGAAGAGATTCTACCCGGCGTGTTTTTGAGCGCGCTGAACACGGACAAGTTCAAGACCGCCGCGATGGGCGTGATGCTGCTCAGCCAGCTTGAGCGCGAGCACGCATACATGGACGAGCTGATACCCAGCGTGCTGCGCCGCGGCACGGTCAAGAGCCCCGACATGCCCGCCGTTACCCGCCGCCTCGAGATGCTCTACGGCGCGGCGGCCGTGCCCATTTCTCTGCGCGTGGGCGAGGTGAGGTGCACGGGCTTTTACTGCGCCTTCCCCGAGGGCAGGTATCTGCCCGGCGGCGCGCGCGAGCTGGAGAGCGCGGCGGAGCTTTTAGGAGAGCTGCTCATTGCGCCGAACACGCGCGGCGGGCTGCTCCTGCCCGAATACGTCGACAGCGAGAAGGCCAAGCTGGCCGAGCGCATCCGCGCCGCCCGCGACGACCGCGAGGCCTACGCCATGCAGCGGCTCATCTCGCTCATGTGCCAGTACGAGGACATGGGCGCCGCCGTGCTAGACGACGAGGACGAGGCCAAGTCCATCCACTACCGCCGCCTGACCATGCGCTGGCGCGAGCTTCTGGCCAAGAGCCCGGTCGAAGTGTTCTACTGCGGCTCGGACAGCTTCAAGAGTGTGCGTGAGGCCGTCATCGGGGCCTTTGCCGCCTTGCCCAGGGGCGAGCTGGACTTCGACATCGGCACCGACGTGCGCATGAACGCTCTAGAGGACAAGCCCCGCATATACCGCGAGACGATGGACGTCTCCCAGGGGAAGCTGGGCATGGGCTGGCGCCTCGGCGAGTGCATGGAGGAGCCCAACGGGGCCGCGCTGCGCGTGTTCAACGCCGTGTACGGCGGCACCGCGGCCAGCAAGCTCTTCCGCTCCCTGCGCGAGGAGCGCTCGCTTTGCTATTACGCCAGCAGCGGCCTTGACGCCGTCAAGGGCCTGCTGTACGTCCAGAGCGGCATAGACCCCGCCAACTATGACGAGGCCGTCTCCGCCATCTGCGGCGAGCTCGGCGCGATAGCCCGCGGCGAGATAAGCCCCGAAGAGCTGGACGCCGCGCGCAGCTACTGCGCCGAGGCCCTGCGCCTCGTCGCAGACGACCCCGTGGAGCTGATGATGTACTACCTCCGCATGAACGTCACCGGGGCGGATATTGCCCCCGACGAGCTCGCAGAGCTCTGCGAGGAGGTAAGCGCGGAGGAGATAGCGGCCATCGCCGCAGGCACGGAGCTGGACGCCGTGTACTTCCTGAGCGGAGAGGAGGCCGGGGACGAATGACACTGCACGCACAGGAATACCCCCGCGCGGGCGACACCCTCTATTCCGGCCGGCTCGACAACGGCCTCGCCGTCTACGTCGTGCCCCGTCCGGGTTTCAGGAAGAAGCAGGCAATGCTCTCCGTGAACTACGGAGGCGCCACGAGGAGCTTCAGCCTCTCCGGCGGGCGCGTCGACACCCCGGCGGGCGTGGCGCATTTCCTCGAGCACAAGATGTTCGACCTGCCGGACGGCAACGCGCTGAACATCCTGACCGCCCGAGGCGCTGAGGCCAACGCCTACACCTCCGCGGACATGACTGCGTATTACTTCGAGTGCGGCGACGGCTTCTACGACAACCTCGAGCTGCTAATAAAATTCGTGACCACGCCGTACTTCACCGCCGAGAGCGTCGCCAAGGAGCAGGGCATCATTGGCCAGGAGATACGCATGACAGAGGACGACCCCCTCTTCACCCTGTACAACTCCACCATGGCGGCCCTCTTTGACCACCACCCGGTGCGCGAAAGCGTAGCCGGCACGGTTGAGAGCATCGCCGGGATAGGCCCGGAGCTGCTCTACGACTGCCACCGGGCGTTCTACGTCCCGTCCAACATGGCGCTCACCGTCTGCGGGGACGTGGAGCCGGAGCGCGTCGCGGAGATTGCCGCTCTCCATACCGCGCCCGAATACGCCGCTCCCGCCGTGCCCGACTACGGCGGAATCGAGCCGCTCGAGCCCAGGGCAATGCGCGCCGAGAAGCGCATGGACGTCTCGGAGCCCATGTTCATCGCTGCGGCGAAGCTGGATACAGCCCTGGAGCGGGGGGACGGCGCCCTGCGGCTCATAACCGTCGGCAGCCTGGCCGCGCGCTGCCTCTTCGGCCCGTCCAGCAGCTTCTACTACGGCCTCTACGCGGACGGCTATCTGCGAGGCAACTTCTTCCGCGACGTGAGCCCCCTGGCAGGAACGCTGCTCTTCGAGTGCGGCGGCTCCAGCCGGGACCCCGGGCTCGTCTACGAGCGCCTGTGCGAAACCCTCCGCGCCGCATCCAGGGACGGCGTCTGCCCAGAGGAGCTCGAAGCAGCCCGCCGCGCCGACTACGGCGCCACCCTGCGCAGCCTCGGCGAGCCCGGCGGCGTTTGCTCCGCCCTGGCCCGCTGCCACTTCGGCGGATACGGCCTGTACGAGAGCTTCGACGTGCTCAGCGGCGTGACCGCCGGAGACTGCACCGAGTTCCTGCGCATGTATCTGCCGCCAGAGCGGATACTGCTGTCGACCGTACTGCCCAAAGAAAGGACCTGATTCGATTGGAAATACCTACTATGATGCGTGATGCCGCGATAAGCTTTCCCATGCTCGGCGACCTCACGCTGAATTTCCCGGCCAGCTTCACCTTCAGCCTCTTCGGCCACGAGTTCACCATCTATCTGTACGGCATAGTCATGGCGATAGCCTTCCTGGCCGCAGTGTTCTACGCCAGCCGCAAGGCTCCCAAGCTGGGCATAAAGAGCGACGACATCTTCTCGCTGGTGCTCTGGGTGCTGCCCATCGCCATTGTCGGCTGCCGAATCTACTATGTCATCAGCGAGTGGGACCGCTACAAGGACAACCTCATCGACATCTTCAAAATCTGGGAGGGCGGCATCGCCATGTACGGCGGCACCATCGCAGGCGCCCTGACCATCGTCGTATGGTCGCACTTCAAGAAGATACCGATTGGGGCTACCCTCGACGTGGGCGGCTCGGCCCTGATACTGGGCCAGGTAATCGGGCGCTGGGCCAACTTCGTCAACCGCGAGGCCTTCGGCTATCAGACCGACGTGTTCTGCCGCATGGGCCTGACCCGCCCAGGCGAGGAAACCGTATACGTCCATCCCACCTTCCTGTACGAGAGCCTGTGGAACCTCGTCGGCTTCCTAATCATAAACTTCTACTGGTACCGCAAGGACCACAGGAAGTACGACGGGCAAATCTTTATCTTCTATGTGTTCTGGTACGGCACCGGCCGCGCCATGGTGGAGGGGCTGCGCACCGACAGCCTCTACATACCCGGCACCAACATCCGCACCAGCCAGCTTGTCGCCGCCTGCAGCGCCGTAATCGCGCTTATCATCCTGCTCGTGAACATCAAGCGGCCGCACAAGCCCACCTTTGCCAGCGTACAGGCCGCCGAGGCCGCCGCAGCCGAGGCCGCCGCTGACAGCGCGCCAGATAACGCCGAGGCTGAAAGCACCGAGGCCGAACTCTCCGGCGCCGAAGCCGCCGCAGCTGAGGCCTCCGAAGAGGCCGGGGCCGGCTCCACCGCAAGCGAAAGCGCCCCAGGCGGGGACTCCAACGAATGAGCCATTTCATTTCAATACTACCAGGAGGAAATCAAAATGTCTGACTACAGCGAGCTTCTCAATTCGCTAAAGGCTGCGGCGGGCAGCGCCGCAAACATCGCCCGCGATTTGGCCGGAAACGCCACTGAAAAGGCGCGCACCCTGGCCGGCGGGGCCGGTGAAAGGGCCCGTGCCGCCACGCGCATAGCCAAGCTGAAGCTTGACGAGACGGCCAAGCGCGATGAGCGCGAAAAGGCCTACGCCGAGATAGGCCGCATGTATTTCGAGAGCGTGGACAAGCGCAACCCCGGTGAGCACTATGTGCGCCTCTTCGACCAGGTGATGCTCTGCAACGCGGCCATAGAGCGCATGGAGACCGAGATGCGTGAGCTCAAGAGCGTTTTCGAGAGCGAGGACGAGGAGGCCGACTTCTCCGTCATTGTCTCCGAGGCCGAGTACAAGGCCGAGGGTGAAGCCGAAGCCGAGGACACCGGCGACGAGGACAGCGCCGGTATCGAGGTGGAGATAACCATCGAGAAGGACGAGGACAAAGCCGAAGACAAGCCCGAAGAATAACGCCGCAAAGACGGAGGGTCAGCTCCCTCCGTCTTTTTTTGCACAAAGCGATAAAGTTTTTGGCAAAAAGGTGTTGACAAAAGCCGCGCGAGCTGTTATTATAGTCGTCGCCGGTAATTGCGCTGGTATAGCTCAGTCGGTAGAGCAGCTGATTTGTAATCAGCAGGTCGGGGGTTCGAGTCCGTCTACCAGCTCCACCAGGGGGCCAAACAGCTGGCCGTGCTTGTGCTTCCTACGTCAATCCGGTGCAAGTAAATATGGGGGTGTTCCCGAGTGGCCAAAGGGGACAGACTGTAAATCTGCTGGCAATGCCTACGGTGGTTCGAATCCACCCGCCCCCACCAAAAATCCCGACCGTTTTTGCGGCCGGGATTTTTTGCTGTATGGCTTTTGCGCCGCCCATATGGCGGCCCGTTCTTCTCACGAGGTGAAGCTGTTTTGAAAGACGCGATAATCCCCCTGAAAAATACGTTTGACTTTGGCTGCGGCCCGGAGGCGATATATCCCACGCTGCTGTGCTCAGGCGGCGGGGCCGTGCTGGCAGACTGCGGCTACGCGGGCTTCCTGCCGTTCATTGAGGACGCCATGCAGGCGTCAGGGCTCTCGCCCGAGGCGCTGACGGGCGTTATAGTCACCCACCACGACCACGACCACATGGGCGCTCTCGCCGCCTCAAGGCCAAATACCCAAATGTGACGGTCTATGCCGGAGCTGTTGAATCCGAGTACATAGCCGGGCGCAGAAAAGCCCTGCGCCTTGAGCAGGCCGAGGCCCTGCAGTCCGCCCTGCCCACAGAGCAGCAGCCTGCCGGAGAGGCCTTTATATCTATGCTTAAGGGTGTTGAGCCCGCCGAAGTGGACGTCACGCTTCGCGGCGGCGACGTGCTGGACATCTGCGGCGGCTGTGAGGTTATAGACACCCCGGGCCACACGCCCGGACACATCTCGCTGTACCTGCCCGCGCAGGGCACAGTCGTCACCGGAGACGCAATGGTGCTGGAGCAGGGCTTGCCTGCCGTCGCAAACCCGCAGTTTGCTTTCGACCTGGCCGCCGCTCAGGCCTCTCTGGAAAGGCTTGTGGATCTGGGCGCCGCACGGTATATATGCTATCATGGCGGAGAGTATATACCCGGGTCAAATTTGTGAGACTCCCTGATATTTTTCCGGATAGTCATATCATTAACACAAATAAAATTGTCTAAACGCTTGCATTAACGCCTCTTATTGTGTAAAATATAAGCATACGCTGAGCAAAACGCACAATGTTACTATGTCAAGAAGTGAGGTTTTTTGAAATGTTGACCAACGAATATCTCAAGCGAGTGTACGAGACAGTCCAGACGCGCAACCCCGGAGAGAGTGAGTTCCACCAGGCGGTCCTGGAGGTGCTCGAGAGCCTAGAGTGTGTGGTTGAGAAGCATCCCGAGTACGAGGCCAACGGCATCATGGAGCGTTTTGTTGAGCCCGAGCGTTTCATACAGTTTTCCGTCCCCTGGGTTGACGACAACGGCAAGGTCCGCGTCAACCGCGGTTTCCGCGTCCAGTTCAACAGCGCCATCGGCCCCTACAAGGGCGGCCTGCGTTTCCATCCATCCGTCACCGCTTCGGTTATAAAGTTCCTCGGCTTTGAGCAGACGCTCAAGAACAGCCTGACCACGCTGCCGATGGGCGGCGGCAAGGGCGGCAGCGACTTTGACCCCAAGGGCAAGAGCGACGGCGAGGTCATGCGCTTCTGCCAGAGCTTTATGAACGAGCTGTACAAGCACATCGGCCAGTTCACGGACGTACCGGCAGGCGACATCGGTGTGGGCGCGCGCGAGGTCGGCTACCTGTTCGGCCAGTACAAGCGCATCACCGGCACCTTCCAGGGCGGCACGATAACCGGCAAGGGCATCCCCTTCGGCGGCTCGCTGGCCCGCACTCAGGCGACCGGCTACGGCCTGTGCTACTTCGCGGAGGAAGCGCTCAAGTGCATGAAGAACGACAGCTTCGCCGGTAAGACGGTAGTTGTCTCCGGCAGCGGCAACGTCGCCACCTACGCGGCCGAGAAGGCCACGCAGCTGGGCGGCAAGGTAGTGGCCATGTGCGACTCCAACGGCTACATATACGACGCCAACGGGGTCGACCTCAAGAAGATAATTGACATCAAGCAGCGCCGCCGCGCGCGCATCAAGGTGTACGCCGAGGAAGTCCCCGGCAGCGAGTACCACGAGGGCTGCCACGGCATCTGGGGCGTGAAGTGCGACATCGCCCTGCCCTGCGCCACGCAGAACGAGATGGACCTCGAGGGCGCGAAGGCGCTCATAGCCAACGGCTGCATGGGCGTATTCGAGGGCGCGAACATGCCGCTGACTCCGGACGCCATCGCGGCCGTGCAGGAGGCGGGACTGCTGTACAGCCCCGGCAAGGCTTCCAACGCCGGCGGCGTGGCCACCAGCGGCCTCGAGATGACCCAGAACTCCATGCGTCTGAGCTGGAGCTTCGAGGAGGTCGACGAGAAGCTGCAGGGCATCATGAAGAACATCTTCCACGCGGCCTACGACGCCTCCGTCGAGGTCGGCAAGCCCGGCGACCTGATGGTCGGCGCGAACGTGGCGGGCTTCCTCAAGGTCGCCAGCGCCATGCTCGCCCAGGGCGTGGTGTAATTCCAACTAAACATTTACAGCAAGTCTCCATCCCTCAAGGGATGGAGACTTTGCACTTTTAGGAATAAACGAGCTGACGTCTTCGTCAAATTTCAAGAACAATGGAGGGGTGCGTGTGCTCGTACTTTTTGAGCTTGTGGTCGCGGAGGCTGTTCAGATTGTGCTGCTCATCGCGCTGTACATAGCCCACCGTGCCGGAAAGCTGAAAAGAGTAAAAGCCGGTTACATCGTATGCGCAGTCACGCTCATCACGCTGGCGCTCATAGTGGGGCAGAACGTATGGATACAGTACAACTTGGACAACTTTCCGCTAAGGCAGCATGGCACCGTCTGGGAAACATCCGACGGCTCCATCCGGCTGAGCGTCGGCTCTCAGGGTGAGCAGGATATGGAAACCCTGTATGAAGGCGAGTACCGCGCGGCCCGGCTTGACAGCTATGGCTAGCCGTGGCCCAACGTCGTAATCATGCTCGACAGCTGCCCAATAGTCAACACGGGGGCCTGGCATATGGCGGGCAGCGGCAAAATGGTGATACGCAGCGACGGGGAGCGCATTGTCCTTGAGCGCGTGGACGGCGCGTGAGCTGCGTTGACGGTGCCGTCGCGGTGTGATAAAATTGCAGGCTGAGCGGGGAAGGCCTTTTTCGGGCCTTTTCCCGCCGGATATGTTTTTAAGCCCGGAGAAACACACCGCCATGGAGCTTGTGATGCGCTGCTCTCCGCTCATGTCGCGGCATGCAGGGATTTGAAAGGAGTTTTCAGTATGAAACTTGTCGTTCTCGACGGCTACACCGAGAACCCCGGCGATTTGAGCTGGGACGCGCTCCGCCGTTTCGGCGAGCTCACGGTCTACGAGCGCACCTCAGACGACCAGAGCGAAGTGGCCGAGCGCATAAAAGGCGCGGACATCGTCGTCGCCAACAAGACGCCCATCCGGGCGGAAGTGATAAATTCCGCCGGCGCGCTCAAGTACATCACCATCCTCGCCACGGGCTACGACATAGTGGACGTCGCTGCGGCACGAGCCCGCGGCATCCCGGTCAGCAACGTCCCGTCCTACGGCACGGCGGCCGTTGCGCAGTTCGCCATAGCCATGCTGCTCGAGATATGCCACCACGTCGCCCACCACAGCGAGACGGTGCACGCAGGGCGCTGGGAGAGCTGCGCCGACTGGTGCTACTGGGATTACCCTCTCATAGAGCTGGACGGCAAGACGATGGGCATCATCGGCTTCGGCCGCATCGGGCAGCAGACCGGCCGCATTGCGAAGGCGCTGGGTATGCACATCCTCGCCACGGGCAGCCGTCCGACCGACGCGGGCCGCGAGATAGCCGACTACGTCGAGCTCGACGAGCTGCTTGCGCGCTCCGACGTCATATCCCTGCACTGTCCGCTCTTCCCATCCACGCGCGGCATCATAAGCCGTGAGAACATCGCCAGGATGAAGGACGGGGTCATACTGCTGAACAACTCGCGCGGCGCGCTCGTGGATGAGCAGGCCCTGGCAGACGCCCTCAACTCCGGCAAGGTCTACGCCGCCGGTCTGGACGTCGTCTCCACTGAGCCCATACGCGGCGACAACCCGCTGCTGAAGGCGAAGAACTGCTTCATCACCCCGCACATATCCTGGGCTCCGAAGGAGGCGCGCGAGCGCATAATGGACTGCACCGTTAAGAACATCGAGGCCTTCCTCGACGGCAAGCCCGTCAACGTGGTGAACGGCTGAGGCCGGAACCTGCAAGACAGAAAAAACGCCGCCTGCCGTGTCGGCAGGCGGCGCTTATTGTGTCACACCTTATTGCTTCTACGCCAGATGCGCTGCGCCTCGGCGGCCTTTATGAGCTCGTCGCGGTGCTCGGGCGCGGCGAGGGAAATTATCTTCTCCGCGCGCTCCCAGGTGCTGGCCCCGGCCAGGTTCACGACGCCGTACTCGGTGGCAACGTAGTAGGCCTGGCTGCGCGGGCTGGTCACTATGTCGCCCGCGTTGAAGTAGGGGGAAATGCGGCTCTTGACCGTGCCGTCCTTGGCCTTGTAGGTGCTGGACATGCAGATGAAGGCCTTGCCGCCCCGGCTCATCGCCGCCCCGGTGAGGAAGTCGACCTGGCCGCCCGTGCCGCTTATCTGGCGGGTACCGGAGCTCTCGGAGCTGACCTGGCCGTAGAGGTCTATGCCAACGCAGGAGTTGAGCGAGATAAAGTTGTCTATGCTGGCCACGACGTTGATATCGTTGACGTAGCTGATGGGGTAGGCCGCCACGCCCGGGTTCCAGTCAATCCAGTCGTAGAGCGCCTGAGTGCCCGCGCCTATGCCGAAAACGGCCTTGTTGCGGTCTATGGTCTTGCGGCGGTTGGTTATCTTGCCCGCGGTAAAGAGCCTGTAGAAAGCGTCTGTGGCGAACTCGGTGTGCATGCCGAGGTCCTTGAGGTCGCTCTCGGCTATCATGGTACCCAGAGCGTCCGGTACGCCGCCTATGCCGAGCTGGATAGTTGCGCCGTCGCAGATGTATGGTATTACGTTTGCGGCTATGGCCTTGTCGACCTCGCTCGGGGCCTTGCTGGGCAGCTGTATGGCCGGGCCGTGCTCGCCTTCGACCACGAAGTCCACCTCGGAGATATGCACGCTCTCATCCTGGCCGCCCATGGCGTGGGGCAGCCCGTCAAGCACCTCGATAACCACGACGTCGGCGTTGTCTATGTAGGCTCTGGCGTTGCCCGTACCGATGGAGAGGTTGAAATAGCCGTGCTTGTCCATGGGCGCCGCTCCGACAAAGGCCACGTTTATGTGCAGGAAGTTGTCGTAGTACCAGCGCAGGTTGCGGTAGAGCATCGGCTGGTAGTAGCACAGTCCCCGGTCGGCGAGCTTGCGCTCATACCCGGTGAGGTGCCATGAGTTGTAGGTGAAATGCTTCTGCTCAGGGTCGCACTCCACGGCCTCTATGGGCCCGTAGCAGAGTATGCCGCGTATCTTCACATCGGTCAGCTCGTCGCGCCGCTTGGCAAGCGCGGCGTCGCAGAGCTTCGGGAAGGCCACGCCGGCGCCGTATTCGACCCAGTCCCCGCTCTTTACAAGCGCGGCGGCCTGCTCCGGCGTACACAGTTTGCTTTTGTATTCACTTATGTAGTCCATATTTTACCTCCTGAAATTAGCCGCGCACACATTGCCGCGTACCGCGTTTCCTTCGGCCCCGGGCCGTCCCGGAGCCAGGCGGTTACTCCGTTCCTCCTCAAAACGAGGCACCGCCGGACTTCACCGTCAGTCCGCGTTCCCAAGCGCTGCAGCAGCTTCTGCGGGCGTACTGATATTATCTCATATCAGGGCGCAATTGCGCAAGTATCGACAATTTGAAGGCAATATGGTATAATTAAGCTCACAAACAAGCGCACAATGTCCGCTGTGAGGCATCGTGCGCCGCAAAACGGCGCGCGCACCAAACAAATTGCGAAAGGTGGTGTATCCGCGTGAAAAAGCTCCTGAAGATACTGTTTTCCCGTCTGACCTTCGGCCTGGTTTTTATCATTCTCCAGGTTGGCGTACTGATCTTGACGCTCTACTACTTCCGTGACACATACGCCCAGGTGCAGACGGTGTTCACGATACTCTCCGTAACAACCGTGCTGTACATAATCAACCAGGAGGGCAGCAGCGCATTCAAGATTGCGTGGATACTGCCGATAGTTTTCCTGCCCCTCTTCGGCATCCCGCTCTACATACTCTTCGGCAAGAAGCGCATACCGGAGCGGAAAAAGGAGCGCATAAGCGGCATGTATCTGCGCTACAAGGCCGCAATGGAGCCTCTGATGAGCGGCTCCGAGCACGAAGCGCTCTCCGAGCCCGACGCGCGGCTGCAATCCGAATACCTGGAGCGCTACGCCGCCTCTCCGGGCTTCACGCAGACGGAGACGACTTACTACGCCCTGGGCGACACGATGTTCCACGCCATGCTCGAGGAGCTTGAAAAGGCCGAGCGCTATATCTTCATGGAGTACTTCATCGTCGAGCACGGCGAAATGTGGGACAGCATACTCGAGGTGCTGGCGCGCAAGGCCGCCGCCGGTGTGGACGTGCGCTTCATATACGACGACCTATCGTGCATCATGCGCCTGCCGCGCGACTACCCTCAGCGCATGGAGGCGATGGGCATACGCTGCTGCACCTTCCACCGCTTCCAGCCCGTGCCGACAGGTACGCTCAACAACCGCGACCACCGCAAGATATGCGTCATAGACGGCATCACCGCCTTCACCGGCGGCATAAACCTCGCCGACGAGTATATAAACCGCCGCGAGCGCTTCGGGCACTGGCTCGACTGCGGCGTCAAGGTGCACGGCCGCGCTGCCTACTCCTTCGCGCTGATGTTCCTGTCCATGTGGGACTACATCCGCCACGAGGAGGACGACCCCGTCCTCTTTCGCCCCGATCCCGTGGCGCTCGAGAGCGTAGCCGACGACGGCTTCGTACAGCCCTACTGCGACTCCCCCGCCGACAGCGAGCCCGTGGGCGAAACCGCGTACATCAACATGCTCTCGCGCTCGAAGAAGTACGTCTACATCTGCACGCCCTATCTCGTTGTCGACAACGAGATTATGAACGCCATGGCCAGCGCGGCCAAGTGCGGCGTAGACGTGCGCATAATCTGCCCGCACATACCCGACAAGTGGTACGTCCACCTGGTGACGCGCAGCTATTACGCGCCGCTGCTCCGCGCGGGCGTGCGCGTCTACGAGTACACCCCGGGCTTCATCCACTCGAAGAGCTTCGTCTGCGACGACGAGTACGCCATATGCGGTACTATCAACTTAGACTACCGCAGCCTGTTCCTGCACCATGAGTGCGCAGTGTGGATGTACAAGTCCAGCGCCATTGCGGACATGAAGGCGTCCTATCTGGACACCCTCTCCAAGTGCACCGAGATAACTCCCGAAGCATACCGCCGCCCATGGTACATACGCCTGGGCCAGAGTCTGCTGCGCGTATTCGCGCCGCTGATGTGAGGTTGAACATGGACAAGAGATACATAGATATGTACGCTTATCCGCGCCGCGCGCATTTTGAATACTTCAGCTCTATGGCGAATCCCTACATGGGCGTCACCGTCGAGCTGGATATCACGGACTTCTGCTCGAAAATCAAGGAGCTGGGCCGCCCCTTCTTCCTGAGCCTGCTCTGGTGTGTGAACCGCGCGGCGGATTCCGTGCCCGAGTTCCGGCAGAGGATAGAGGCGGGACGCATCGTGGAGTTCGATTCGTGCCGCACCTCGCACACACTCGCCCTAGACGACGGCACCTACTGCTACTGCCAGCTGCGTGCATCCATGCCGCTGGGAGAGTACATAGCCTACGCCTCTGCCGAGCAGGAGCGCGCCCGCAGCGAGCAGAGCCTTGACGACGGGGACGGACTTGACCTCTACTTTATCTCCACCCTGCCGTGGCTGAGCTACACCTCGCTGGTGAACCCCACGCCCACCCCTGCGGACAGCAACCCGCGCCTCACCTGGGGCAAGTGGTTTGAGCGCGGCGGGCGCAGAATTTTGCCCTTCACGGCGCTGTGCAACCACGCGCTGGTCGACGGGGCGCATCTGGCGCAGTTTTTCGATGCACTCCGCGCCGAAATGAACGGGATATGAACATAAAAAAGCGCCGGGGCCGGTTATTGCCGGTCCCGGTTTTCCTTTATGAACTTCCCCAGCGCGGCGGCGCAGGTCTCCCTGTCCTGCTGCCAGCACAGGGTGTGCTTGGCCTCCGGTATTGTCACGAGAGTACAGCGCCCCTTGCACGCGCCGCAAATGCTTTCGGCGCTGCCCGGCGGCACCGTGTGGTCGCCCCCGCCTTCAAACAGGAGGACAGGCAGCCCGCTCTCGGCCACAGCGCTGCGGCAGCTGGTGTTGGCAAACTCCGGGCCGAGCATTATCGCCCGCGAGAGCGTGGAAATGCTCCGGAACAGCGACGGTGGGATGTTTGTGCGCTTCTTCATCGTGAAGCTGAAGAGGTCACCCAGGGAGTCGAAGGGGCAGTCGGCTATGACGCCGGCCACCGCCTCCGGATAGCCGTCCTTCATGGCCAGCAGGCTGCTCACCGCGCCCATGGACGCCCCGTGCATCCAAATGCGCTCCGAGCCCAGTATGTACCCGGCGTACTGCGCCCAGGCCACGGCGTCGCGCTGCTCCCTGGTGCCGAAGGTGATTTTCCCGCCCTCGCTCAGGCCGTGCGAGCGCTCGTCGGCGGCAATGACGGTGAAGCCGTGCCGCACATACCACTGCGCAATGCCTGCAAAGTCGTTTTCCGGGCTCGAGTGGTAGCCGTGCATTAGGATTACCGCGTCACCGCCGCCGCGTACAACGCGCCCGTGGAGCTTCAGCCCGTCGAAGGAGCTTATGTACACGTCCTCCCAGGGAAGCTCCCGCATGGACAGGATATCCGGTATCAGTGTGTCTGCGTATCTGGCGAAGCGCGTACCTTCCAGCCCGCCCATGGTCAGATCCTGCGCGGCCCCGGGCCGCATCTCGTCCGCGAGGCGGACGCACAAGGTCGCCAGTAATATCAGCGCGAGTATCAAAACAGCCGCAACGGCTATGAGAATAACGGTCAAGTTATCCCTCCCGGGAACGACACCGGCGGGGCCGAAGCCCCGCCGTCCTTAAATTACTAAACTTACTTCTTCATGAGGTCGCGGATAGCGTCGCCCAGAATCTTGATGCCCTTCTCGATAGCCTCATCGGAGCTGTTCGAGTAGTTGATGCGCATGGTGCGCACGTTGCGATCCTCTTCGTAGAAGGGGTCGCCGGGGCAGACGGCCACGCCGCGCTCGGCAGCGTAGTCCATGACGTCGACGGCCGCAAGGCCCTCGGGCATGGTGGCCCAGATGAACATGCCTCCCTCGGGCTTCGTGTAGGTGACGCCCTCGGGGAAGTCCTTGGCCATGCAGTCCATCATCTTCTCGGCCTTCTCGCCGTACATCTTCTTGATCTTCTCAATCTGGACGTCGAGGTCGTTGTCGGCCAGGTACTCGGCCAGGACCATCTGGCAGAAGATGTTGGTGTGGAGGTCCATGGTGGACTTATAAGCCAGCAGCTTGCCGTAGAGCTCGGGGTTCTTGCAGGCAATCCAGCCTATGCGCATACCGGGGGCAACAATTTTGGAGAAGGTGCCCAGCTCGCAGACCTGCTCGCCGAGCATCTCGGCAAAGGTCTTGCCGCCCTCGCCGCGGAAGCGCAGCTCGCCGTAGGGGTTGTCCTCGATGACGGGGATGCCGCTCTCCTTGAGGATGGCGGCGGCACGGTCACGCACGGCCTGGGTGTAAGTGAGACCGGTCGGGTTCTGGAAATTGGGTATGACGTATATGAACTTCGGATCGTGCTCTTTGAGGGTCTTTTCGAGCTCGTCGCAGTCTATGCCGTCCTCGTTAAGGTTGACGGACAGTACCTTCGGGTAGTACAGGTGGAAGGTCTGAAGCGCGGCCAGGTAGCTCGGCTTCTCGACTACGACCTCGTCGCCCGGGTCGATGAGGCAGGCGGAGACCATATCCAGCGCCTGCTGAGAGCCGTTGGTTATGATGATGTTCTCAGGCGCGTAATCCAGACCCTGCTTGGCATAGCGCTCGGATATGAACTTGCGCAGGGGCATATAGCCCTCGCTGTTGCTGTACTGCAGGGCACGCACGCCGTCGCGCTCAAGTACCTTGGTAACGGCGGCTTCCATCTCCTTTACGGGGAAGGACGCCGGGTTGGGCAGGCCGCCGGCAAAGGATATTATGGACGGATCACCCGCAGCCGCAAGTATGCGCGCAGTGAAATCCCCCTGAAAGTCGGGCTTGGTCATGCGTTCGGAAATCCTGAGTTTCATGTTGCTCCTCCTCTACTTTACGGCGAGAACTGTGTCTGCGCCGATTTGTAATGCAGTGCTCTCTCATTTTTTGATGCACGAGAAATATGATATCACCTTTTCCAGCAGATTACAAGCATTTGCACTTGTTAAGAAAAAAATAAAATTTCATAGATAGAAAGTTGATGGTCGTAGGGTATTTCTAGTTGCAGGAGATGAGCAAAATGAGTTATATTTATATAATGCTAACCAGAACGAATACCGTCTATTCACGTCTGATACATGCGATGACCGGCGATGCATACACCCACGTTTCGCTGGGCCTCGGCTACGGGGTCGAGGAGCTTTACAGCTTCTCGCGCAAGCGCGCGCACCTTCCGCTGCCCTCCCCGATTGTCCGCGAGGACGTCCCCGGCAGCTACCTATCCAGGCATCCGCACACACGCTGCGCGCTCTACCGCATACAGGTTTCGCCCTCCACCCGCGAGCGCGTCAGGCGGCTAGTCGGGGAAATGTACGCCAACCGCGAGCGCTATCACTACAGCCTCATCGGCGCGGCGCTGTGCAGGCTGGACATTGCCCACGAACGCGCGGAACACTACTTTTGCTCACAGTTTGTGGCCGAGGTACTGGGCAAGTGCGGGGCCGTCAAGCTGCCCAAGAACGCCTCGCTCATGCGCCCGGCGGACTTTGCCTCTCTGCCTGAGCTGGAAAGGATATATTCCGGGCCCGTTATGTACGCGCCCGGGGCGGAAGAACTTTTTTTGAAAGGAGCCGAGCATGGCCAACCGGGAAAGGCCCGAGCTGTCTGAGCGGGCGAAAAAAATAATAGCCGCAGCGTCTATCGCCATATTTATAGCCCTCATCCTCCTGGTCGCCTGGTTTGTGGGCCGTCCGCTGCTAAAATACATCCAGGAACCGGAGAAATTCCGCGCCTGGGTGGACAGCGCCGGCTTCATGGGCCGCATATACTTCCTGGGCATACAGATACTCCAGGTGGTGGTCGCCATTATCCCCGGGGAGCCCATTGAAATGGGCGCCGGTTACGCCTTCGGCGCGGTCGAGGGTACGCTGCTGTGTATGCTCGGCACGGCCGCAGGCAGCATGATGGTCTATTTCTTCGTGCGCCGCTTCGGCGTCAAAGCCGTGGAAATCTTCTTTCCCATTGAAAAAATCGAGAACCTGCGTTTTTTGAACACGGAAAAGAAGCGCGACGCGCTAATGTTCCTGCTGATGTTCATACCAGGCACGCCGAAAGACCTGCTCGGTTACTTTGCGCCGCTGACCGGCATGGGGCCGTGGCACTGGCTGTTCATAACGGCAGTGGCGCGTATCCCCTCCATTGTGACAAGCACCATAGGCGGCGGCGCGCTGGGCGTAAAGAACTACGTCTTTGCCGCCGCGGCAATAGGCGTCACGCTGGCAATAAGCGGCATAGGCGTCCTCATATACCGCCGTATTTGCGCCAAGCACGCCGCACAGGAGGCGGCAAAGCACGAAAGCGAGGGAGGAGACAATGGCTGACCGTATACTTATAGCCGACGACGAACGCGACATAACCGACATGCTGGCGCGTTTCTTCCGTGAGCGCGGCTACGACGTGCTGTGCGCATATACCGGCATAGAATGTGTGCGCATAGCCGGTCAGAAGCCGGATTTAATCATTCTGGACGTCGGCATGCCGGACATAGACGGGCTGGAGGTCTGCCGCATGATACGCTCGCACATCTCCTGCCCCATCATCTTCCTCACCGCGCGGGTCGAAGAGAGCGACAAGCTGCGCGGTTTCGCCGCCGGCGCCGACGACTACGTCGTCAAGCCCTTCTCTCCCAGCGAGCTGGCCGCGCGCGTGGACGCGCACCTGCGGCGCGAGCGCCGCCACATGACGGCCAGCGAGGTTCGCTTCGACGGCGCCCTGGCCATCAACTACTCCGACCGCACGGTTACCTACGACGGGCAGCCGGTGCAGTTTGCGCGCCGCGAGTTCGACATAATCGAGTTCCTCTCGCAGAACCCGGGCCTGGTGTTTGACCGCGAGAGAATCTATGAGTCCGTCTGGGGCCTCGAGGGCGAGGGCGACAGCAGCGTCATAGCCGAGCACATCCGGCGTATACGGGCCAAGCTCGCCGCCGCCGGTTCACAGAAGCAGTACATCGAAACGGTCTGGGGAGTGGGCTACAAGTGGGCGAAGTGAGCAAAAGGCTTCGTCTTGCCCGTGAACGGGCAAGACGCCGGCGCGTAAGGGTGCGCCGGCGTTGGCGTGATATGTCGCTGCGCACGGCCTTCGTCTGGTATGTGCTCATCGCCGCCGTGCTGGCCACCTGCCTCTGCGCCGTCACGATAAACCTGCTCGACGAGTACCGTGTCGGCCTCTACTTCAAGTACCAGTCCCAGGCCGAGCAGATACCCATACCCGAGGGCGGGAGCTACGACAGCTACATCACCACGGACGCGGAGCAGGCCTACGTCATTTATGACAAGGACCACACCGTGGTTGAGAGGGGCGCCGTCCGCTACGGCGAGGGCCGCGTAGAGCTCGGGCTCGGCGACGACGGGCAGTATTCTCTTTTCATATCGCCGGAATACAGCTCCGCCGACAGGTTCTGGGACCGCGCGGTGGGCGTCCTCCAGGTCGCGGCCATACCCGTCTGCTACCTCGGCGCGCTCATCATCTGTGCCGTGCTCTTTTGGCGCTGGCGCCTGCGCAAGCCCATCGAAGAGCTCGACCGGGCCAGCTCCCGCATTGCCGAGAGCGACCTGGACTTCAGGCTTGAGGCCCGGCGCGCCGATGAGCTTGGCAGATTGACCGACTCCTTCGAGACGATGCGCGCCTCGCTGGACGCCAATTCGCGCGAAATGTGGGCCCAGATGGAGGAGCGCAGGCGCTTAAACGCCGCCTTCGCCCACGATTTGCGCACTCCGCTGACAGTGCTCAAGGGCCACGCGGACATGCTCGCCGAGAGCATACCCCGCGGCGCCGTCACTCGCGAGGAGGCCTCCCGCGAGATAGACGTCATGCGCAGCCACATAGCAAGGCTCGAGAACTACGTCGACGCCATGGCCCGCCTGCAGCGGCTTGAGGACACGGAGATTCACCGCGAGTGGACGGACGCGGAGGTGTTTGCGCGCTCGCTGTACGACTCTGCGGGGATAATCTGCTCCGGCAAGAACGTGAACCTCGTGACCGACCACCTCTCTCCGCAGCTGCACATAGACGCCGAGGCGGTCATGCAGGTCTGCGACAACATACTCTCAAATACCGCTCGTTACGCTGAAGCCCGGGTCACGCTCTCGCTCTGGTGCGAGGAAAACGTGTTCGTCGTCTCAGTTGCCGACGACGGCCCGGGCTTCGCCGCCGACGTGCTTGCCAAGGCCACGAACCCCTTCTACAAGGGCCGCGACAGCGGGCCGGGGCATCTCGGCCTCGGCCTGAACATATGCGACATACTCTGCCGCCGCCACGACGGCAACCTAACAGTGGAAAACAGCGGCCTCGGCGCGAGGATTACGGCGCGCTTCGGCATGTAGCCGCTCCCCGCTGCCAGGGGCGCCGGGCCTCCGCTCGGCAGCACATAAACGACAACAAGCTTTTACTGCGAGGTGAATCTGTGAGCGTATCGCTCTACTGCGCGCCTATGGAGGGCGTGACCGGCGCGGCGTTCAGGCGCGCGCATGCGGCCGTATTCGGCGGCGTGGACAGGTATTTTGCGCCCTTTTTCTCGCCGACGCAGGAGCACGTCATGCCTCCGCGCGTAAAGCGCGAGCTTCTGCCCGGGAACAATCCCGGCTTTGAGCTAGTGCCTCAGCTGCTCTGCCGGGATGCGGACGACTTCGTCTGGGCGGCGAGGCTGCTCTTTGACATGGGCTACGGAGAGGTGAATTTCAACCTCGGCTGCCCCAGCGGCACCGTCGCGGCAAAGGGCAAGGGCGCGGGCTTCCTTGCCCGCCCGGATGAGCTCGACGCCTTCTTCGGGCGCGTTTTCTCCGCCCTGCCCGGCGCGCGCATCTCCGTAAAAACCCGGCTCGGTGTCGAGGACGAGGCCGAATTCGGCCGCCTGCTGGACATCTACGCGCGCTATCCCATCTGTGAGCTGACCGTCCACGCGCGTGTGCGCCGGGACATGTACCGCCTGCCCGTGCGCCACGGCGGCTACGCCCTGGCCTGCGAAAGGCTCAGCGCGCCGCTGTGTTATAACGGCGACGTGTTCACGCCGGAGGATGCGCGCAGAGTGACGGAGCGCTTTCCCGCCACGCACGCGCTCATGCTCGGGCGCGGGCTTATGGCAAATCCTGCGTTGGCGCGTGAGATACAGGGCGGAGCCCCCGCCTCCCGGGAGGAATTGCTCCGCTTCCACGACATGGTCTACGCCGGGTGCGCGAGAGACTTCGGCAGCGAAAACGTGACCGTCCCCCGCATGAAGGAGCTGTGGAGCTATCTGAGGCACTCCTTCGAGCCCTGTCCCAGGGAGTACAAACGCCTAGCCAAGTCCAGACGCCCGGATGAGTACCTGGCTTCGGCGCACGACATATTAAACCGCGTCCCGCTCCGCCCAGGCGGGCGCTTCGAGGTGGATTGACATGCGGCTTTTCATCGCCATAAACTTCTCCGAGCCCTCGCGCCGGGCGCTGCTCGAGGCTCGGGAACGGCTGCGCGGGCTCACCGGCGGACGCGGCGGCTTCACGCAGGACACGAATTTGCATCTGACGCTCGCTTTTTTGGACGAGGTGGAGCAGGGGCGCGCGAAAGCCGCCGAGGAGGCCATGCGCGCCGCCCAGGGCCGCGCGCTCACGCTGGTGATAGACCGCGCCGGTCGCTTCCCGCGCGAGGGCGGCGACATCTGGTGGGCCGGTTCGTCCTCCGCGCCCGCGCTCGCGGCGTATCAGCGCCGTCTGGTGCGCGAGCTCACACAGCGCGGCTTCGAGCTGGAAAAGCGCCGCTTTTACCCGCACATCACGCTCGCGCGGCGTGTCCCAAACGTGCTGCCGCCCGACACGCGCCTGCTCGAGAGACCCGTCATCGAGCGCGTGGAAGCCGCAAGCCTGATGCGCAGCGAGCTCGGACGAGGCGCGCCCAAGTACACGGAACTGGCCCGTGTTGAGTTCGACGCGGGGACGTAACAAGTTTTGCCTTTACCTTTTGCCCCGCATATGCTACGCTGGAGGCGGAAAAGGAGGGCTTTTTATGACGTTTCCCGAAAAGCTCATAACGCTCCGAGGCGGGCGCGGCTGGTCGCAGGAAAGGCTCGCGCAAGAATTGGGCGTGACCCGCCAGGCCGTGGGAAGGTGGGAGAAGGGCTCCGGGCTGCCCGATGCAAACAGCCTGATGGCGCTCGCGCGCGTGTTCGACGTGGAGGCCGAGTGGCTGCTGGACGAGAGCGCGGACAGCGTCCCCCAGCGCGGAGGCGCCATGCGCTTCGAGCTGTCCATATCCGCCCTGGACTGGGCAATGGCGGCGCTCGCCGTGGCGGGAATCATATTTCCCTACTCTATTTTGATGTCCGTCGAGCAGCCCGTGACGCTCTGGCCGTATTTGCCGCTTTATCTGCTTCACCCTGTCCTGATAAAGGGCAAATACTTTGCCTTCGGCTGGCTGGTGCGCATCTTGCCGCTGAGCCTGAGCCGCGGCACGGCTAAGGTCTGCCGCATCACCGGCTGGGCGCTTTTCGCCTTTCTGGCTCTTGTTTTGGTGGCCGAGCTCACGGTCACATTCGCGGTTATCGCCCCTGTCGAAGGCCGGCTCTCCGACATTTCCCGCACTCTGGAGCTGTTGATATACTTTATACAGTCAGTTTTAAGCAGCCAGGAGCTTTTCGTCGCAGCCGGGCTGCTGCTCGGACTGGGTCACAGGCACCGGTAAAGCATACGGCGCTCACCGTACTGAATTTGTCCCGTTTCTCGTATCCCGAGGTTGATTCCCTCTCTTGGCAGAAGTGGACGTGATCTGTGGACAGGATGGCCATCGGTCCGTTCATTGCCGCAGCGCCACCGGTACTTTCCGCCTGTCTCGCGCTCAATGTATATGAGGCTTACATCGAAGGTTAATCTCCGCCCTGCGATTGACGCAGGGCGGAGATAATGCTATTATGATGGCAGATTTACAATCAAAGGAGATACAACTATGCTCTTCGTCTGCTATCCCAAATGCTCCACCTGCGGGAAGGCCCGCGCGTGGCTTGAAAATAACGGCCTCGAGTTCACCGAGCGCGACATCAAGGCCGAAAACCCCACCGCCGACGAGCTCCGCGAGTGGCACGGGAAAAGCGGCCTACCCTGGAAGCGCTTTTTCAACACCAGCGGCCAGCTCTACCGCGGCATGGGCCTCTCCGGCAAGGTCGACTCCATGGGCGAGGACGAGATAGTCTCCCTGCTCGCGAGCGACGGCATGCTGGTCAAGCGGCCGATACTCGTGACGGATTCCACCGTACTCGTCGGCTTCCGCGAGAAGGACTGGACCGCGGCCCTGCTGTGAACCGCTACCCCTGGCTGGAAGCCTGCCTGCTCGGCTTCCCAGGCGTCACGACTGACTGCAAGCCCGAGTGGGGCTTCCTGCACTACCGGGTCGGAAGGCGCATCTTCGCCATAACCTGCACGCCCGACGCGCGCTATGAGCAGCACGCCGGGCGCGCGCTCGTTACGCTGCGCTGCGACGCGAGGCTCATCGACGGGCTGAAGGCGAAATACAAGGACATCGTGCCCGGCTTCTACGCCGACCACCGCTTTTGGATAAGCGTATACCTCGACGGCGGCGTCCCCGACGACGAGCTGCGCGCGCTGTGCTCACACTCCTACGACGAGGCCTTTTCCCGCCTGCCGAAGCGCGTGCGCGAGGAGATTAATCAAAAATAATAAGGAGCTAATTTGCTTGAAAGTATACGATTTAACCAGGATAATGGCCAATGACATGCCTGTATGGCCCGGCACGCCGAAGCCCAGCTTCACCAAGAGCAGCCTGCTCGAGAAGGACGGCTTCTACGAGACACGGGTCGAGACCTTTTCCCACGTCGGTACGCACATAGACGCGCCGAGTCACATCCTGCCCGGCGGCAAGACTCTTGACGAGTACCCGGCCAACACCTTCTGGGGTACGGCCTGGGTACTCGACGTCTCGAAGCTCGGACCCGGCGGGCTCATCACCCCCGGCATGCTCGACGGCTTTCCCGGCGCGGATTTCCTGCTGGTGAGCACGGGCTGGGAGCTCTACTGGAACAGCGTGTCGTATTTTCAGGACTACCCCGTCCTCACTCCGGAGGCGATACAGCGCGCGCTCTCCCTCGGCGTGCGCGGCATAGGCTTTGACAGCATGAGCCCCGATCCTGTCTCCGACAGGAACTACACCAACCACAAGCTGATACTAGGCGAGGGCGCGCTGATAATTGAAAACCTCTGCGGCCTCGCGCCTATACGCGGCCGCAAGACTAAGTTTACCGCCCTTCCGCTCAAATATCTAAATGCTGACGGCGCGCCTTGCCGCGCCGTAGCCGTCGAGGATTGAACATGCCGCTGACACAGCTTACAGACAGGATATACTACCTGCCGCATCAGCCCGAGCGCGAGCGCCCGCTGCTCGCATATATACACGGCCAGCGCTACAGCCTTGCAATTGACGCGGGCTACTCCAAGCGGCACGTCGAAGAGTTCTACGCCGGGCTCGATGAGCTCGGCTTCAGGCACCCGGATTTCACCGCGCTGACGCACTGGCACTGCGACCACACCTTCGGCCTGCATGCAATAGACGGCGTCGCCATAGCCTGCAAGAACTCCAACAGGCGCATCAACGAGCACCGGCTGATGAGCTTGAACGAGGGCTACCGCGAGTACATGATAAGCCGCGACCACTATTTCGGCATTGAGTACCCGGAGGGTGAGCCTATCATTGTCCAGCCCGCGCCCATAGAGTACGAGGGCAGCCTGGACATAGACCTCGGCGGCGTGAGCGTCCGGCTCTTCCCCACCGTGGCCCCGCACAGCAGCGACTGCATCCTCGCCCTGATACCCGAAGAGCGCGTGCTCTTCCTGGGCGACGCCATCTACGGCGACCCGGACGAGGGCTGGAGCTTTGACAGCAAGCGAATCAAGGGCCTGATAGACACGCTCGAGGACACAAGCTTCGACATCTGCCTCGCCAGCCACGCGAACCCGCACACCAAGGCCTCGATGCTTCGCTACCTCTACCGGAAAATGAAGGGCTGATCGAGGCCAGCGCCTGATGGTTCATTTTATTAGGCTATATCTCCGACGGAGATAAACTTACATAGTAGGTAAGAAAAAATGACGAGAAAAGAAGAACGCACCGAGAGCGCGGTCAAGAAGGGCTACGAGGCTTTCAAGAACTCCTTCAACTGCGCGCAGAGCACCTTTGCCGGCCTGATGCGCGAGTTCCGGCCCGATGACCCGGCCATGGACACCCTGATGAGTGCTATATACCCCTTCGCGGGCGGCGGCTGCCGCGGTGACACCTGCGGCGGCGTAAACGGCGCGCTCATGTTCCTTGGAGTGCTCTACTACAAGGACGACACCCAGACGCCCTACGGCTTCTGCAAGCAGCCCGCCATATCCAAGCCCGTGCGCGGCTACGGCATAGCCACCGAGTACGTCGATAGGTATGTGGCCAAATGGGGCAGCGTCATGTGCCGCGAGGTCCACCCGCAGCTCATGGGCAGGCAGTACGACCTGGCCGACCCGGTGGACGGCGGGAAGTTCTACATGGACGGCGCCGGAGATAAATGTCAGGAGGTCGTCGAGTTCGCCATCCGCACGGTGTGCGACACGATTCTCGACGATGACGGCAACGTCAGGGAGCTGTAAAACACGCATAGCAGAGGCGGGAAGCCAGATCGGCTTCCCGCTCTTTTTGCTCCGTCACTCCCACTCCCAGGCGCGGCCGCCGTCGGAGGTCACCAGGCGGAGCTGCGCCGTCTCGCCGGTGTCCTGGTCGAGGACTTCGACGGGGATGACGCCGTTTATGCCGTCAAACTCGGGCGAGGACGGCGTGAACACCCAGCGGCTGCGATCGGAGGCGTACTGCGCGGGCCGCTCCACTGCCAGCCGCGACCAGCTCTCGCCGCCGTCGTAGGTGCAGTACACCGTCGGCCCGGCGTCCTCATAGTACCTGTAGCACAGGAATGCCGTGTCCGCGTCATAGAAGCCCGCGCCGGTTATCATGCCGTGGTACACGCCCTGACGGTGCGGGTCGCCCATCGTGCGCCAGCTCGCGCCGCCGTCCGTAGAGACGAAGAGGCTCAGCGGCGCGCTGCCCGCCGCCGGCATGCCCCTCAGCGCGAGGAACATCCCCGACGTGCCGAAGGTGCCGGTGTAGCCGCCGTCATAGGCGAGGTTATAGCTCTCGTCGAGCCCGGCGAGCGGGCCGGCTACGGAATAATAGCCGTTTTCATCCTGTATTCTCACCGTCGCCGGTGCGCCCATGGCGGCATAGGCCGTAAGCCCGCCGCCCAGACTTACCTCATTTGAGTTAGGCATCCGACCCATGCCGAAGATTGACCAGAACTCGTCGTTCTCCGCGTCTCCGCCGAGGAAATAGCCGTTGCATGAGCCGAAGCAGATGGAGTCGCAGCTGTCCGTACCCTTGTAGGCCACGACCTGCTCGCCGCTTGAGAGCGTGAGCGTCAGCTTCGCGCCGTAGCCGCACTTGCCCATGTAGCCCTTCTCGGCGTTCACCAGCAGGGAGCGCAGGCGCGGCAAATCCACCTCATCGGCATATATGGGCTCGCCGAGCCAATCCAGCCTGGCTTCAACTATGTCGCCGGTTATGTCCGCCGGGGAGACGAATTTGTAGCCGCAGCGCTCGACAGCCAGGTCTATGGCGGAGCGCGGCACGCCGCCGTCGTAATCGCCGGAGAACGACGTGCGCTCGCCGTCATAAAAGAGCATGGCTCCAAAGCCCTCTACAGGCTCGCGCTCCTCGGCGAGCATGGCCTCCGCTTCGGCGTCCGTGAGCTGGATATACTCGTATGTCTCGCCGTAGGTCTCGTTTATGTAGTACACCCTGAGATACGGCTCTGACATGTTATACGACGTCGTGGACACGCCGCGCGCTTTGGCGTCCTCCAGATAGTCAATGCCGTCGCTCGTGTAGTTGTACGTATTGATATATACTGCGTTATCACGCGGCCTTATAACGACGGTATAGGCGTTTACCGCCCAGTCAATCGTGCTTCTCTGCGGGATTATCACGTTCTCCGGCACCTCGCCGGCCTGACGCGCGTCCATGAACGCATCATACTCGTCGGTGGGGTAAAGCACAAAGGTTATGCCGTCTATCTCCATGCTGCTTATATCGTTCAGCGGGCTCGACGAGGGGTCGCCGTTGTACTGCCCGACGATGTACCCATCGCCGACCGCGTTTTCTCGTGCGATGAAGCTGTAGCCGTTCAGCAAGTCTCCGTACTCGGCGAGAATCCCGTCGCGCCGTGCGGCGTCCATGTCGTGGAAACCACCGCCGGCGGTATACTCTATGTAATACGCCAGGTCCCCCGCCGTGCCGTACTCGCCGCGCGCGACGGCGAGCGGGCTCGCCGTCTGAGCGGGCGCGGCGGTGGGGTCAACGGGGCAGTGGGCGCGGATTATCTCCAGAGCGGCGGCGGGTATGCCCGTGTCGGCCATGTAGATGTCGGCGGTTTCGCCGTCCGCAAAGAGCGCGGCAGAGAACTCCGTCTCATCAAGCGCGAGCGACACTCGGTCTGAGGCGCGTATCTCGTCTGCCTGCTCGGCCGTGAGCGGTATCATCTCGCTGACGGCGCCGAACTCGGGGTGGATATAGTTCACCGCGATGGCGTTGTCAACAGACGAAACGTCGAAGCTTATGCCGCGCGAGACGGCGTCCTCAAAGTAGTCCGGGCGGTCCTCACCGTTAAGATACTCCCAAAATATATTGTAGAGTGCAAATCTTCCGAGCATCCCAGGCCTGTCCTGGCCGAAGAGCAGCACGGTGCCGTTTGTCATATTGAGCCTCGCGAGCGTGGTCGTGCTGTCCGGATCCATTTCCAGGCTCCCGCCGGGCTCGAGCAGGGTTACGCCGGCCGAGAGCGCCGCGTTCTCATACCCGGTGAAGTCGTCCTCTGCGCCCTCGTCCAGCAGGAAAACATAGGCCGAACGCCCATCAGCGCTTACTCGCGCAAGTACGACCTCTCCCTCTATACGTATACGGCCTGGCTTGGCGTCAAGTATCTGCTGCAAGATATCCGCGTCCATGTCCTGGAACTCGCTTCCGGAGGCCAGTTCAAGGCAGTACGCCATATCTCCCGCCGTGCCGTACTCGCCGCGGGCCGGGCCGTCGTCTGCGGCGGGGTTGACGGCGCAGGCGGCGAGCACGAAAACGCACAGCAGCGCGGCGGCTCCGCTTATCCAGGCGCGGGGGCGCTTCCAGCGCAGGAGGTTCTTTATGCGGCCCTTGATGCCGCTCTCGCCGAAGGCCAGCGGCACGGAGAGCGCGCCGCGCCGCCCGGCGGCGAAGCGCAGCAGCGAGGCCGAGTAGTCGGCGCGCACGCCCTCGCCCAGATTTTTGAGCACCGCCTCGTCGCAGCTCATCTCCATGTCGCGCCCCGCGAGCACGAATGAGAGCCACACGAGCGGGTTGAACCAGTGCAGGCCAAGCGCGATGAAGGCCAGGGCCTTGAACACATGGTCGCCGCGCCGGATGTGCTGCCGCTCGTGGAGCACGATGTACTCGCGCTCGCCCTCGCCTATATCCGATGGCAGGTAGATCTTCGGCCGGAAGATGCCCAGCACGAAGGGCGAATTGATGCCGTCAGCGAGGCGTATGTTGCCCTCAAGCGCTATATTGCCCACCAGGCTCCGCCGCAGGCGTATATATGACGCCGCGCCGTAGAGCAGCATGGCGCAGACGCCGAGCGCCCACACTATTGAGGCAATCTCAAGCGGCTCCATGCCGCCGGTGTACACCTGTCCGCTTACCGCTTCGCCGCCGGTCACGACAGGCGCGCTCACGGCGGGCGGCGCATAGTACTCTATCACCGTGGTATACTGCGTGTTCTCCTGCGCCGGGGCGTCCAGCAGCCCCAGCAGCGACACCGCCGAGGACACCGACACGGGACACAGCAGGCGGAAGAGCACCACCGCCCAGAGCGCATACGAAAACGACTTCGGCGCGCGCCGGAGCAGCAGCCGCGCGAGCAGCACGGCCGCGATGATAACGGCGGCGGCTATGCTCATGTTCAGTACGGTCTGGAACGCGCCCTCAAGCCAGCTCAGCATACTCTCACCCCCTGCTCCGTCGGATGAGCTCTTCCAGCTCGCGCAGTTCCTCCTCACTCAGCTTCTTGCGCGTCGAAAACGCCGCGATGAACGCAGGCAGCGAGCCGGAGAAGGTCTCGTCCAAGAAGCGTTCGCTCTGCATGGCGTGGAACTCCTCGCGCGTGAGCTGCACAGAAACCGTACCTCCCTCGTTGCGGAAAAGCCCGCGCTCACAGAGCTTTTTCAGCACGGTGTATGTCGTGGACTTCTTCCAGCCCAGCTCCTGCGCCGCCAGCTTCACCAGCTCTCCGGAGCCCAGCGGCGCGTTGTCCCAGATTATGTCCGCAAAGCGGCTCTCTATTGCGCCCAACCTCAAATCGTCCATACAAGTCGCCTCCAGGTCTATTATCAATAGACTTCGTGTTTGAACTTAGTCTATCACGAATAGACCAAGCTGTCAACAGGAACCTTTCCCCGCATGCAGGCAGCGCAAAACCCGCCCGGAAAGACCGGGCGGGCCTGGATTATTCAAGCCACATGGACATCCACAGCGTTTCCCCGCCGGAGAGCGTGAGCTCCAGCACCGGGCGGTAAGTGCCCTTGCTGTCGAGCGTGTAGACCGCCTTTGCGCTCTCGACGCGGACGTCTCCCTCGGGCAGCTCCCACCATGAGAAGTCCCCGCGGTAGATACGCCGCGCGCACTCGTCGCGGCTGATGGGAGAGGCGTACCCGATAAGCTCCGTCTCATAGACGCACCAGTCGACTCGAGCAAGCTTGCCGTCCATGACCTCGGCGGAAATCTCCCCGCCCAGCCCGGAGGCGGGGTCGAAGGAAAAGACATATGCCCCCTCCTCGTCCGAGAACTCCCCGCCCGAGGGTATTTCGAGGCCCCAGCCGCTCAGGAGCGCGCGTATTTTCGTCTCGCTCAACCCGGGGTCCGAGCCGCCGCTCTCTGTGCGAGAGGAGTAGACGTGGTAGTCGACGTACTCTATCTCCGGCCCGGCGTAACGGTACACCACGCTGAGCTGGCCGTCGGTCGCGCGGAACCAGGCGGACTCGTCGTACAAATCCTCCATGTCCCGCTTCTCGTTGAACACGGCATAGAATTTATCCGCGCACTCCCGCGCCGAATCCAGATTGCCGCCGGACGTCGAGTACATGCCGAGCTCCGCGCCGCTCAATCCCTCGAGGAAGGCGGCGGCGTCCTCGGAGAACGTCACCTCCCCGGCGACGGGCTCGCCCTGCCGGATGTCTAGCTCGCTCATGCCGTAGGGCGAGGCGCTCCACACTGCCCAGGCAATGAATGGCGGCGAGAGGCAGACGAGCGCCAGCGCTATCGAGGCAATCGAGCGCGCAGCGCGCCTTCCGCGGGCGTTCATGCAAAAGCGCGCGAGCGCGAAGCCGCAGGCCGTGCCGAGCGTGTTGTTGAAGAGGTCATCCACGTCCGTGATGCCGCTCCCGAGCAGGTATTGCAGCGCCTCGATGACGAGCGAGGCCAGGAAACCGAGCGGTATCACCAGCCAGCGGCTCTTCCGCTCGCCGAAGGGCAGGGCGAAGAGGAAGCCGAATGGGACGAAAATGAGTATGTTCATGAGCTCGTTGATGAACCCGTGCGCGTTGAAATTGTGCAGCAGCACTCTGTACCCGTAGAAGAGGTCCAGGCTCAGCGAGCGGTAGGCCACCAGGGGGTCATAGGTGCTCGTCCTGAGCGCGAGCACAAACACAAGCGCGAAGATGTATACACACGAGACGAGCAGCCAGAGCTTCCACGCTGCGGAGAGGCGGCGTCCTCGCCGCCTGAGTATCAGCAGCGCGGCGAAAAACACGGCGACCCCCAGCGCCGCCGCCGGGAGCACGGGAGGCAGATAGCGTCTAAGCAGGTCAAGAAACGTAAGCACGGCGTAACCTCCTTCTCTTTGCCGGTCAAAGTGTTCACTTTTATATACGAACGGAGGCGCCAAAAAGTTTCAAGCCCGGCCAAAAAAGCCGGGCTTGCGCTGTTTTTACGGCATATTTTCCAGGTAGTGGTCGAAGAGCGAGTTCAGGTAGTCCGCAGCGCCCTCGCCGTCGTTCTTCTCCAGCATCTCCAGGATGCGCCGTCCTTGCTCGAGCAGGGCGTCCGCCCCCCAGAAGCGCGCGGAGTCCTCCCAGAGTATATTCCCCACGCTCCGGAAGGCGTTCATTATCAGGGGGAAAAGCTGGTTGCCCGACAGGGTGCAGATGCGGTAGTGGAACTTCGCCAGCGCATCGGCTATTGTCTTGAGGTCGGGATTGCTCTTGGCTATCTCCGTGTATTCGTTGAGCAGCCCCTTGAGCTCGTCCAGCCCCTCCTGAGTATGGTTCCGGCCCAGGCGGACAAGAGCCCCGCCCTCGACAGCGCTGCGCAGCTCTATAATCGACACCACCATCTGCCGGTCGAGCTTGCCGCCGTTATAGCGCAGTATGGCGTTCAGCGTCTCCAGATTTCCGGTCTCGGCGAAGTCCGCCACCACCGTGCCGCGCCGTGGCGTAACCTCGAGGAAGCCCATGCGGGCCAGGTCCTCCAGGCCGATATGTACTATCGTCTTGCTTATCTTCATCTGTTCGGCGAGGTCCCGCTCGCTGGGGAGCCGGTCACCCGGTTTGAGCGTGCCGGAGAGTATCATCCCCTCTATGCGCTCGATGAACAGCTCTTTTATAGTGGGCGCTACTATTTGACCGAAATCCATACCATCATCTCCAAATTCAGCATCGCATGTAACAAACACCGGCGCCCGCCGGACATGAGCTTATGGAAATGGCGCGCAGAGCCGGTAAGCGCCGCGCGCCCTCCTCTCCGGAAACATGCGGAGCCGTCCGGCCGTCCGCTGGGGGACGTGGGAAGCGGCGTACCGGGCCGCAACCCCGGCGCGCCATCGGCCTCTAGCGGCTGCCTTCCGGCAAGCGTCCGTCCACATGATTCCGGCGCGCCGCCAGCGTGTGCCCAAGGGATTTTTCCCAACGCCACGGCGCCGTGAGAAATACGGTTCCTGCGGAGCCGCCCGGTCATAGACCACACGGCAGCTTCGCCCGTGCGATGAAAGCTTCACCGCTTATAGGTCAAATATATCACAAAATGCAGTAATTTACAAGGGTTTTCGGACAAATCAGCGTGTTTGTGTCAATTGCACAGAATTGTTGGTCAAACCATATACCAGTCACAGGTCGCCGCTTCTCGGCCCCTGCCTGCGCTCCAGCCTGGAATCCACCGCCCCGCGCAGCAGCGTATACAGTACGGCGCTGACCGGCACGGCGCACAGTCCGCCGATTATGCCGGCGATGTTGCCTCCGACGAGCACGGCGCTGAGCACGATGACGCCGGGCAGGCCCACGGCCTTGCCGACAATCTTGGGGTAGATGAGGTTGCCCTCTATCTGCTGCAGGATGAGGATAAATATGACGAAGAGCAGTGCCTTGATGGGCTCCACGGTCAGGATCAGCAGGGCGCCGATGGCGACGCCGACAAACGCGCCGACCAGGGGCACCAGGCTGGTAACGCCTATGACCACGCTTATTACGTTGGCGTAAGGGAAGCGGAAGATGGTCATGCCGATGAAGCAAAGTATTCCCAGGATGCAGGAATCCGTAAGCTGGCCGCCGATGAAGTTGGAAAAGGTCTCCGCGGCCATGGAGCAGATGCGGATAAAGCCGCCCCCCACGCGGCGGGGCATGAAGGCCAGGATGCAGCGGTGCACAAAGCGGCCGATGCGCTCCTTCTGAGCGAGGACGTATACGGCGATGATGACGCTGAACACCACGTCTATGACTCCGCCGACTATGCTGGTGCCGACGTTCGCGGCCGTTCCGGCGGCGCTGAGTATCTCCTTCAGCCCCTGGGAGAGCATGGTGCCTATGTCGCTGAACACCTTTGTCCAGTCTATATCGGTGAGGTAATTGCTCAAGGAAAAGCCGAAGGGCTCGAGCAGCTTGTCCAGCCAGGCGATAAGGTCGGTGACGTAGCCCGGCATGCGCGCGAGCACGGCCGCCACGGCCTCCACCAGCTGCGGCAGGACTATGAGCAGCAGGACAATCAGTACGCCCAGGGTTATGAGCAGGGAGCAGACTATGCTCACCGGGCGCAGCATCTTTCTCACTGTCGGGTTCCTATGCTCACGCAGGCCGTAAAACCATTTGTTTTCAAATATCCGCAGCGGCACATTCAGCACAAAGGCTATAGCCAGGCCCGCTATGACGCTGGAAAAAACGCCCCACACGTCAACGGCAAAGCCGAGTATGGCCCCGATGTTCTGCACGGCCGTGAACAGCACAACCGTAAACACAATTATGAGCAGGATGATCCGCACGTTCTTTTTGTTAAGTTCCAACGGCGAGCCTCCTTTTCAGCAGCGCTCTGGCATTGATTATTATAGCCATAATACACTTTTTTCAGCCGACAGGCAACTGTTTTTAAAGCGCTTTGGAAATTAATCGCCAATTTAACGTTAATTTTAGAATTTTAAGCATTTTCTCAAACTTTTTGTTGCTAATCCGGCGCAAATGTATTATTATGATATTAAGCATCACTTCCCTGGCGCCGGGATTGTTATTCTTTGGCGACGCCGGCGTTTTGGACGCGAGCGGCCGGGGCTTTCCCGTCCGGTACGAGTATGGCGCTGCCATTTAGTGCGTATGGCGCGGCGCCACGCCGATTCCGGACGTCGGGAATCCCGTGCGCGGCGCCCAGGCCGCCGGCGGCTGCCATTATAAAAAAGGGAGGAAAAAATTGTGGCAGTGGGGATTATACCAAATGCCGCAGAAGAGGAAATCGAAGTCAGAACAGTTGCGCCTGCAACACCCCCGCGCCGCCGCGCGGCGGAGCTCGCCCAGAGCCCGGGCGAGGAAAAAGTGGACCGCCGCGTGAGGAAAACTAAAAGTCAGCTCCGTGAGGCGCTGACGACGCTGATGCTCAAGAAGAGCTTCGGCGAAATTACTGTACGCGAGATATCGGAGCTGGCCGATGTCAACCGAGGCACATTTTATACGCACTACCGCGATACCAAGGACCTTTTACACCAGCTGGAAAGTGCGTTCCTGGATAGGCTCAGGAGTATAAACGTCACCGTCAAGCGCCAGGATTGGGAGAGCGCCACTTATATCTATCTGGAGGATTTTTTCTCCGCGTGCAGCGAGAACGCCGACATCTACCAGGCGCTCATCTGCCGCCGCGGCGACGAGGCCTTTCAGGATGAATTTGTGAACGCCTTGCGCAACCAATACCTGCGCAATTTCCTCGACAACGCTTGCCGTACCGAGGAAAGAGTGAAGGACATGTACTGTGCGTACATAGTCCAGGGATTGCTGGCCATAGTTGCACTGTGGCTGGATACAGGCATGAGGGAGACGCCCGAGCAAATGGCCCAAATGGGCGGCGACTTCATTATGCGCGGTGTCAAAGGGCTTAGATAGCCGCACAACACGAGACGGCCCCCTGCGCGATTATGCGCAGGGGGCCGCCATCTTTGTTAAACATTGTGTATTACCACTTGCCAGCGGGTATATTTTGTATTATAGTTTAAGAAGGCGGCGCGTACATATTTGCCGTCTCAAAATACCACTGGAGGACAATGATTCGATGAGATTCAACTTTGGCAACTTCGGCAACTTCGGAGGGTTCAACGAGGACCCCGAAAGCGGCGAGTACAGCTGGACTCCGCCGAAGCGCGAAAACCAGAGAGCCAAGAAGCCGCGCAAGGCCATGAGCAAGGGCAAATCCATCTTCCTGAGTCTGCTCATCACCATAGTATTCGGCTTCCTGTACTTCTACTTTTCCCTGCCGGCTCTTAATATACACTCCGGCGACCTCTACGTCTTTATCATCCTGCTCTGCCTTGTGTGGTGCGCCGCGTCGCTGATATTCGGCGGCTTCCACGGAGGCACGGCGAAGGAGTATGTCAACACGGCCCGGAAGAAGGCCGCAGTGCCCTTCTATATAATCTGCCTGTGCATTCTCGTGGCCGTTGTCGGTTCCGTCGTGGGCTGGACCGTGTTCCGCGCCCGCGACTACGCCTCCCTGCTGCCCATTGAGGACGGCAACTTCACCGAGGACGTGGCGGAAATAAGCTTCGACCAGATACCCATGCTCGACGACGCCTCGGCCAACGTCCTGGCCACCCGCCGCCTCGGCGAGCTGAGCGACCTCGTCAGCCAGTTCGAGGTCAACCCCGAGAGCTATCAGATAAATTACCACAACCGCCCCGTGCGCGTAACCTACCTCAACTACGGCGACGTGTTCAAATGGTGGAACAACCAGAGCGCCGGTATCCCCGCCTACCTCATCATAGACATGGTGACGCAGGAGGTCGAGGTCGCCCGCATAGACCAGGGCATACGCTACTCGCCCAGCGAATATTTCTTCCGTGACCTGGACCGCTACCTGCGCTTCCACTACCCGACGCTCATGTTCTCCGACGTGAACTTTGAGGTCAACGAGGAGGGCGAGCCCTACTGGGTAGCCACCGTCATAACCAAGAAGATAGGCCTCTTCGGCGGCGAGGACGTCACCGGCGCGGTGCTGCTCAACGCCGTCACCGGCGAGAGCGAATACCTGCCGATGGAGGAAATCCCCCTCTGGGTCGACCGCGTCGCCACCGCCGACCTCATAATAGAGCAGTACAACTACTACGGCCTCTATCAGGGCGGCTTCTGGAACAGCCTCTTCGGGCAGAGCGGCTGTACCGAGGTCACCAGCTATTACAACTACATCGCCCAGGATGACGACGTCTGGATGTACACCGGCGTCACCTCCGTCACCGGCGACCGCGGCAACATCGGCTTCATCCTGGTCAACCAGCGCACCAAGGAGGCGCGCTACTACCCCTGCGCCGGCGCCGACGAGGCCAGCGCCATGTCCAGCGCCCAGGGCGCGGTGCAGCAGTACAGCTACATCGCCACCGCCCCGCTGCTGCTGAACACAGGCGGACAGCCCACCTACTTCATGGCCCTCAAGGACAACAGCCAGCTGGTCAAGATGTACGCCATGGTCAACGTGCAGCAGTACGACGCCGTCGCCACCGGCTCCACCGTTGAGGAGTGCGTAGACAACTACATCGAACTCCTGGCCGAGCGCGGCATCACGACGACCACTCCGGGCGTCGACGGCGAGGTCACCGAGGCCTCCGGAACTGTCGCCGATGTGAGAAGCGCCGTATCCGACGGAAACACCGTCATATATATCCGCTTTGAGGGCGGCGAGCAGTATTACACCATCAGCGCCGCCGAGGCCCCCGAGGCCGTAATACTCAACCCCGGCGACGAAGTCACCGTACACTTCTCCGCCAGCACCGCCGGCGACACGCTCGTCCCGCTCACCGGCATGGAGATCACCTCCCGCGCCCCGCTGGATGCCGACGAGCCCGCTCCTCCGGAGCCGAGCGCAGAGCCCGGCACCGAGGCCGGCGAGGAGCCCGTCCAGGCCGCATAAAGCAGCTCACGGAGCGCCCTTCGGGCGCTCCGTTTTTTGCCCCGGTGCCCAAAGCCCCCTCAATCGCGTCGCAGCCGCCGGTTTTCTGTGAACTGCGTACGGATCCGCCGTCTGTATCCCAGCTATATTTGTGGCAATTGACGCCTTGACTTTCTCGCGGCGCTGGAGTATTCTTTCATCACGACAACTTCACACCTCAAAGACAGTGAAGGAAAGAGTAACCCGAAAGGAACGGCACAGTGAGCTCCGGATAGTGGGAACGGGGCGCGGGGGATTCGGGCGAACATGGTTCCGGAGTTGCGCACCGAGCGCTTTGCGTAAGGCTGCGACGGGTCCGCCCGTTAAAGCGGCAGGAGTTTGATGGAACTTCGTGAGGCACGGCGTGTGAGCGGCGTGCGAATCAGGGTGGTAACACGGTTTAATAATCGTCCCTGGCGTACTTTGTACGCCAGGGATTTTTCATTTGCCGAAAGAGGGGTTTTTTAATGGCAATGATAGAACTCAAGCACCTGTGCAAGACCTACGGCACGGGCGAGAGCGCGGTCCACGCGCTCGACGACGTCTCGCTGGAGATAGAGCAGGGCGAGGTGTTCGGAATCATCGGCCTTTCCGGCGCGGGCAAGAGCACGCTGGTGCGCTGCATCAACCTGCTGGAGACGCCGACCAGCGGCGAAGTCGTGGTGGACGGCAAGGCCATGACCGACCTAAAGGGCAAGGCCCTGCGCGAGGCCCGGCGAAACATCGGCATGATATTCCAGGGCTTCGATTTGCTGATGCAGCGCACGGCGCTGCAAAACGTCCGCTTCCCGCTGGAGCTGGCTCACACGCCCAAGGCGGAGGCCGACAAGCGCGCGAGGGAGCTTTTAAAGACCGTCGGCCTTGAGGGGCGCGAGGACGCGTATCCGGCGCAGCTCTCCGGCGGCATGAAGCAGCGCGTGGCCATCGCCCGAGCGCTGGCCAGCAATCCGCGCGTGCTGCTGTGCGACGAGGCCACCAGCGCGCTCGACCCGACAACGACGGAGAGCATCCTGGAGCTGCTCAAGGACATAAACCGCACGATGGGCGTCACGGTTGTCGTGATAACCCACGAGATGCGCGTGGTTGAGCGCATATGCTCCCGCGTGGCGATAATCGCGGACAGCCACATCGCCGAGATGGGCGAGGTGCAGGAGGTGTTCCTCCACCCCAAGACCGAGGCGGCCAAGAAGTTGGTGCTGCCCAGCCGCAGCGGCAAGCTGGAGGGCTTCACCGAGGACGAGGCGGCCACGGCCGTGGACGAGTGCCGCGGCGAGCTGATACGCCTGGCCTTCGACGGCACTACGACAGACCGGCCGGTCATCGCCGACATGATACTCTCCTGCGGTGCGCCGGTGAGCATAGTCTACGCCGACACGCGCAGCATCGAGGGCAAGCTCTACGGGCACACAGTTTTGCAGCTGCCCAGCGACGCGGCCGTTTCCGACAAGATGAAGCGCTGGCTCAACGACCAGAGCATCAGCTACACGAAGGAGGTGCAGTGACATGAGCTTTTCACAGATCCTTGCGCTCGTTCCCCAGGCGTTGTGGGAGAGCATTTATATGACCCTCGGCTCCACGGCGCTCGCCTATGTCATCGGCCTGCCGCTCGGCCTGGTGCTTGTGGTCACGGCCAAGGACGGGATACACCCGGTACGCGGAGTGAACTTGGTGCTCGGCGCAATAGTCAACTTCCTGCGCAGCATACCGTTCGTCATCATGCTCTTCTTTGTCACTCCGGTTACCCGCTTTATAGTGGGCAGGGCCATCGGCTCCGTGGCCACGATAGTCCCGCTGGTTATCAGCGCCTTCCCCTTCGTGGCGAGAATGGTTGAACAGAGCGCAAACGAGGTAGACCGCGGCGTCATCGAGGCCAGCCAGGCCATGGGCGCCAGCAACTGGCAGATAATAACCAAGGTTATCCTGCCGGAGGCCAAGCCCAGCATGCTCAACGGCGCGGCGCTCTCGGCCACCACCATCCTCGGCTACAGCGCGATGGCCGGAATCGCCGGCGGCGGCGGCCTCGGCGGCATCGCCATCAACTACGGCTACCAGCGCTACGATTACATGGTCATGTTCGTCATGATAGTTGTCCTCGTGCTGCTTGTTCAGGTATTCCAGGAGGCCGGTACGCGCGGCTCGAGGCTGACGGACAAGAGAATCAGATAACAATCCTCTAGGGGGAACCAGTTCCCCCTAGATACCGGTCACGATGTGACCGGATCCTCGTGCGTCGTCGCGGACTGCGTATCCTTCGCTTCCCCGCAAGCGGAAAAGCTCAGTCACTTCGTCGCTCCTCCTTTTCCGTCGAGGCGAAGCCCCGACGGGATGATATGGATATAATACTCCACTCTACAATACAATACACCACCAATATAAAACCAAGATGAAAAGGAGACACGAACATGAAAAAGATTCTTGCACTGACGCTCAGCGCCATCCTCTGCCTCGGCCTGCTGGCCGGCTGCGGCACCGAGAGCAACACCCCCGCCACCGACCCCGTGAGCGAGCCGACTTCCGGCGCGTCCGCCACTCCCAGCGGCGAGCTCGAGACCATCACCGTCGGCGCCACCTCCACCCCCCACGGCGAGATTCTCGAAGCCGTGCGCGGCGAGCTTGAGTCCCTCGGCTATGACCTCGAAGTGGTCATCTTCAACGACTATGTGCTGCCCAACGCCTCCCTCGCCGACGGCGACCTGGACGCGAACTACTTCCAGCACGGCCCCTTCCTCGAGACCTACAACGCCGAGAACGGCACCGATCTGGTGAACGCCGCCGCCATCCACTACGAGCCCATGGGCATCTACCCGGGCAGCAAGACCAGCCTTGACGAGCTCGCCGAGGGCGACACCATCGCCATCCCGAACGACGGCTCCAACGAGACCCGCGCCCTGCTCCTGCTCCAGGACCTCGGCTACATCACCCTCGCCGACGGCATCGACGCCAGCTCCAACGCCACCATCGTGGACATCGCCGACAACCCGCTGAACCTCAACATCACCGAGATGAACGCCGAGGCTATCCCGCACAACCTGCCTGACGTGGCCTTCGGCATCATCAACGGCAACTACGCCCTGCAGGCCGGCCTCACCGGCAACGACGCCCTCGCCAGCGAGGACGCTGAATCCGACGCCGCCCAGACCTACGCCAACATCATCGCCTGCCGCAACGGCGACGAGAGCAGCGACAAGATCCAGGCCCTCATCACCGCCCTCACCAGCGAGACCTGCCGCGAGTACATCGAGAGCACCTACAACGGCGCCGTCGTCCCCATCTTCTAAGCGGTACACATTATATATAATGTTACCTAACGCGCTCACCCACCCCTCTTGAGCGCGGCAAGGCCGGTACGCTTTCGCGTACCGGCCTTTTTTATATGAAACGCATAAATCGCGCGTCATGCGCGGGCGCTGTTTGTTGACAATGTAAATGCGATGATATATACTGAAATTGAAGGGAAGTGCCGCTTGTGATAGTCTTTTCTCTGATAATCAATGTCGTGCTAATCGTCATATTCATACTGATGGCAGGGCACATTTCCGGCATTCACAAGACCATTGAGCAGATGAACCGCACGCTCACCAGCATGGCCAAATCCATGGGCTGCATAGAGAGCAAAACGGAGCCCGAGGACGGAGTGGACGAGGAGTTCATGGGCTACACCGTAACCAGCGACGTGCGCAAAACAGTAAAGGCGTTCATGGGCGCCGAAAGATATGCCAAGGCCGAATCCGAGCTCTGCCTCGCCACGCATATGCCGCACGACGTCGCCGCCGCATACCTTGATCAGCTCGGCAGCTGAGAGCGAGGCGCCCTATGCTGACCATACTTATTATAATTGTATGCGTGTACCTCTGCGTGCGCGTCTCCGCCATGCAGAAGCAGCTCAACCGCCAGCAGGAGCTGATAGACGAGCTGATTTCCAAGAGCGACCACTCCGTACCCGAAGAGCTGAGCGTCGCGGAACAGGGCTCAGGCAGCATGGCGTTTAAGGGGCACTACATCGGCCCCGACCTTAAAGCCACTCTCTGCGAGCTCAAGCGCAAGGGGAACATGGACGCAGCAATCTTTGAGTTCTGCAAATCCACCGGCCTGAGCGAAGAAAAAGCCAGAGAGTATTTAACCATGCTGTGACGAGGGGGAATTGACATGCTTGTATTACTTTGGCTGCTGTTTATTATAATGTGTATCTACACCTGGGTGCAGGTGGGCCATCTGAAGGAGAAAAACGAGGAGTTGGAGCGCCAGATTCTCGAGCTGTGCCGCCTGACCGGCAACGAGGACGTCGCGCGGGACAAGTACAGGGGCGACCAGGACTGGTACGAAGGCTGCTACATCGGCCCGGAGCTGAAAGCGCAGCTGCGCGCGCTCAAATCCGAGGGCAAGTACGACGAGGCGATAAGCGCTTTTTGCAAGACCACGGGTCTGCCGGACAGCTACGGCAAAAAGTACATAGGGCTGATATGAAGGAGGGAGCGTAAGTGCTTGTAATCATACTTTTGATACTGGTCATCGTGCTGATTGTCAAGGTCACGCGATTGCAGGACACCATCGACATGTTCATCATCCCGAACAAGCAGTATAAACGCCCGGATGTCCCGCCGGATCTGCTCGAGGAGCTGAAATACCTCAAAAGCGCGGGGCTCAATGTCACCGCCGAGAGTAAGCTGACGTCCCTGGGCTTTACCTCCGCCGAAGCCCACGCGTTCATACTCTCGCTGTAATAAAAAGGCTGTGCCATTACGGCCCTGTTGACAAAATTACGCATAGCCGCGACGCATATGGTATACTGGAGGAAA
>UQWI01000010.1 GCA_900544765.1 uncultured Eubacteriales bacterium
AGCGGGCCGATCCGTATTCTTCATCCCGTCTAAATTTCTTTGCGTTCTTGCTTTTGAAGTAGATCAGCAGGCGGAACCCCACTGCACCTACAATGCCGATGAGCCAGTCAAAGGGAGCAAGCCCCGGCGCAAAGTCGGCAAAGGCCGGGCCGATAGTCTGCCCCAGCCCCATGAGCTTATGGGCGAAATCCGCGCCAGCGGCCAGACGGTAAGCCGTCCCCAGCTTTAAGCAGGCCCACAGCACAAACAGATAGGGGATGTTTGGAAGTACATATTTTTTAATGTTATCTGTCCTCACGAACCGCCTCCTTTACCCGTTCCCGCTTGCGGGGCTTTTCCTTTGCAAGCTGATCCGCCGCCTGTTTAAGCTGTTCCCGGATGGGGATGCGGCGGGATTTGGATTTATTCAGCACCTTCCGCGAGTATTCAGAAAAGCAGGCGGTGATCGCATCCGCCTGCCCCGACTTGAAAAACAACAGGTATTTGTCCGGCCCGGTTTTATAAAAGGCATAGTCCACATTCCACTTCCGGGCCACCCGGTCAAATGCCTTCGTGTCCCCGGAAAGCTCGATGCTGTTTGTAGCCGCGCCGTGTCCCATGAGCTTTTTCACGCTCTGTCTGCCGTGGGGCGTCTGGTGTTCCCGGTAAGCCTTGCGGATCTTCCGGCCCACAGCCCCCAGCACATAGGCAAGGCCCCGCGCCGTCAGCTTGCTTGCCCGGACAGAAATTGCTATGGTACGCCGGGAAACATCTTCATCAATCAGTTATACCGCCTCCTTTCCGGCGGCCGCCTCGGGACAAAGTGTCTCGAAGTGCCGTCTATCGTTCCTCACGCTCCTTATGGGAAAGTTTCCGATAGCCTTCCAAAGAGGAACCGTCAATAATCTCCTTGTAAGCCGCCATCTGTTCCCGGATAGAAAGTTTCGGGTAGGAGAAAACCCTGTGTTCGGCGGGAATGTCCTTTGTATCATGGTAAAATTCCTTGAAGTCGCCGCTGGTCTGGACGATATAGCCGCCGGGGGCAAGATGGCCGCCTCCCTCTATTAGTACATCCCGTCCATACGCTTCATAATTAAAATAGTCTCTTAGTGCGTCAGGAATGTCCAAATCTTCCATACAGTAGCGGCCCAAATCCTCCTCGCTTTCAATATCGGGAAAAAGATCATAACAGTCCAGGTTCTGCGTAAGGTTGATGAGGTCGGCCACGCTGGAAGTGTGCTCGCCGCTATCGATCACAGCCTCGAATTTCTCCAAATCGCTCTGCTCCAGTTCGGAAAGCAGGCAGGCCAGATGGTTGAGCTCGTCAAGGTTTTCGTATTCCGTCAGATAGTCATAGAGCCCCAGCACATCGCCGTCAAAGCTGGTAATGAAAAACTCCTCATACCGCACGCCATCCACGCCGATGCGCTTTAGGAGCGCCTGCACCTCCTCCGTGGTAGTGGGGAATTTCAGCGTTTCTCCTACCAGCTCGCCCTCGTTGTATTTTCCCAGGTTCGTGATGTAGGCTTCGAAAAGGGCCGCCATCAGCGGCGGCCCTGTCCCTTGACGGTAAGGATGCCCTCAAGGGTGGTAGCAGTAATCCCCAGCCGCTGGGCAACGGCGATGTCGTTTTTCATGGCCTCGGTCATGGTATGGCCGCAGACTACCAGCACATGGGAGCGGCGGAGCAGGTCGCGGCTCATGTCAATACCGCTTTTGTGCTCCTCCGGCACTGCGTCATTGAGGAATAAGGGCAGATACAGGGTAGGGCAGATGGGCGAAAATCCCGCCTCATATACCGCCCGGCAGTAGCGGGCCGCCTGTTCCGCGTTTTCACTGTCACCGCCAAGCCATCCGGCGGTAATATAAGCAAGTGGCCGTTTCATTGTCAAAACCTCCATTCATTGAAGAAAGATACTTCAGCCCAATCCCCCCGCCCTTTCCCAGTCATGGGAAAGGGGGCGGCTCTGGAGGATATATATACCCCCGCCGCGCCGCTGAAAATAGCACAGCCGGGGCAGACCGTAAAGGGCAGGCCGCCGCAAGCGGCGGTGCGTTGCACCCTTGACGGCCCACTCCCGGCTGTACAGGAAGATAGGCGGCGACGGGGGATATATCACCACAGAGCCCTTTGCAGGAGGGGCGGGGCCCCCTCGGGACAATTTGTCTCGAAGTGTGGTCGGGTTACTTGTCTTTTTCCATCTTTTTCGGGGCCTTTGCCAGCTCGGGCGGCTGTCTCTCCTTCCACTCGTCCAGCAAAGTCATGATCTGCTCCTTCATTTTGGCGGGAGTGGCCTCCTTGCCAAAATACTTCTCCAGTTCGGCCATCGAAATAATCACGCCGCGATCCTCCTTTTTCTTTTCGCTTAATATGCCGTCAATCACATCGCCGTTGAGCTTGCCTTCCTTATCCAGCTCCCGGAGCTGTTTCGCCTGGGCCAGAGAGGGGGACGCCTGTTCTCCGTCAATGGAAACGGCAATCAGCCTTTGGTTTTTCGGCTTGATATAGGAAAGCTCCACCGCAGGCATGAAGCCCATCTTTTTATCGTCCACCTTATCCATGAGCTCCGGGACAAGGTGGTTAAGGCGCAGATACCGCATAACCTTTTTATAGTTCATGCCATGCGCCTCGCCCACAATCTCAACCGAGCGTTTCCCCACATCGCCCTCGGCCACACCTTTCAGCCGGGAGCCCTGGTGCTTGATGTCCTCTACCTCCAGATCCAAAAGGGCGGCCAGTTCGCTGGGGAGCGTCTGATCCCTCTGCTTGTTGCTGTCCTTCATGGCCTCCACCGCCTCGTGGTCGGTCATATCCCGGACAATAAAGGGCATTTCCTCCAGCCCGGCCAGCTCGCTGCCACGGCAGCGGCGATGGCCTGCCACAATCTCATAGCCGTTTCCGTCCTTTTCCGGGCGGGCAAGTCCGGGCACCATAACGCCGTTGAGCTTGATGGATGTCACCGTTTCCTGCATTTTGGCATCGTCCCGCACCTTGAACGGATGGGGGCGGAATGTATGGAACGGATGGAGCTCGGAAAGTTTCAGATAGACCAGCTTTCCCTCCTCCACAGGGCGGGGCGGCGCAGTCGGCTCCGTCACACCCTGCTCCGGGGGAGCGGCCTCCTTTGCGGGCTTATCCTTTCCGGCATCCGGGGGAGCAGGAGCTTCGGGAGCCTTCCCGCCACTTCGGGACAATTTGTCTCGTTGTGACGGCTGGGCCTTGTCGGGGGCCGCCTTGTCAGCCTTAGACGGGCGGCCCTTGCGGGGCCCGGCCTTTTTGGGTTCTTTTTCAGCCTCCGGCCCGGGGCGCTCTGTTTTATCAGACTTAGGGGGACGGCCACGGCGCGGCTTTTCAGCTTTCTCGCTTTCAGCGGCAGGATGCTCCGGTGCAGGAGCCCCGGCCTCCTGTTCACGGGATGCCTCTGCCTTTTCCACCTCGGCCCGGGCCGCCTGCCGCTTTTCTGCCATGAGCGCGTCAATCTGCTCCGCAGAGATTACCACATCTCCGGGATCGGCAGGCCCGGCCTGTTCCGGCGGGTGTTCGGGAACGGGGGCCTCCCCGTGGGCCGGATCAGCCACAGCGGGCGCGGGGGCCTCTTCGATTTTCTGCACCTCGGGGCCCGTGTTCAGTTTTTCATCTGCCATTCACTAACCTCCTTTTCGTGAAAGTTGCACAATTTTCGAGCTTAAATTTCTGTAATTATTTTTCTACCTCCTTCCGGTCTATCCACGCAAAAAAGCCGCCCAAGATAGCACCTGGACGGCTTTCTGCGTAATGTGATAGATCAAATATTATTTTTTTCGGATTGCAGGCTCCGAAAAGCCTTGTATTTACAGCGTTCCTAATAAGAAACAATCATATGAAGTCTCCGGCACCTGCATAAACGACGGCGGCGTGACCTTCCTCACCGATTATACGTTCAGCAATCTGCTGGACCTCTATCTGGTCAAGTGAGATAATACAGATAAAAACCACGGTGCTCCGCCTTTGGCAGAGCAGCGTGGTTTTTGTGCGGACGTGTAGATAAATGTGATGGGACGTAAGTTTAAACCGCGTCTCGTGCCTTAAGGTTGGAAACGGCTTTGAGCCACTGGCTTTGAAACGGGAAGGAGGAGCGAGAGAACGGCGTGAGACGTGTTTTTAATCGAAAGATAAAAAACGCGTGTTTTACAGCGCTTGAACGTATAAAAGAGAAATTGAAACAAAATTGAAGCCCAGCGCAGCGGGTTCAATTTTGGAAGGAAGGGCAGCAGAACGAGCGCGACCTGACTTTTTTCAGAATGAATAAAAGTCAGGGCAAGCGATGTGACGCTTGCCCTGACGTGGTGCGAGAGATGGGACTTGAACCCACACGCCTGTAAATGAGACACAGGCACCTCAAGCCTGCCTGTCTGCCAGTTCCAGCACTCTCGCATATTCATGCGCCCCGTGTCGAGCGCATGTGTTATTATAGCACCGATTTCGCATTTGTCAAGAGAAAATTTACATTCCTGCGGCATTCCTACGACTTTCGCCTGGCGGGCCTGAGCTGTGCAGCTGTGTATGCGACGGCCCCGGCCAGGACGACTGCGAGGGCTACGGCGCCGTAGCTCATCGGCAGGAGATAACGCATCTTGAGATAGGCGTGGTATCCCAGCAGGCTGGCAAACTCGCAGAGCACCGGCAGTACCATGAACTCGGGCGCGGCGACGGCGAGCAGCAGCGTGAGTATGTCCGCCACGAAGAAATAGCGTTCATGCATGTGCGGCAGCAGGTAGGGGATGCCGACGGCGAGTATCACGGCGCAGCCGAGTATGGCCCAGTCGTTCAGATAACGGCGGCGCATGAAGGCCCACAGGAACACGCCGCCCATCAGCGTAAAGGCGGCGAGTACGCCCAGCGCGCTGGCCAGACTCTCGTTCGAGACATTTCCGAAGAGGGCGTAAATGCTGCTCGAATTGTAGTTGAGCGCGCTCCCCACGGTGCCCATCTGGTCAAAATAGAGCGTGATGGTGTCCAGCAGTGGGTAGCCGGCCATTACGGCGGGCAGCATCAGCACAACGTATGTGACGGGGAAGAGGACAAAGTGCCAGAGCTTGACGCGTTTGGCTATCAGCAGCACGACGAAGATGGGCATGATGAACACGGCCTGGAGCTTGAAGGCAAAGCTCACGGCGATGCATATCATCGCCGCCACGCCCCGGCTGCGCAGCGCGAGATAGATGCTGATGACGGCGAATGCCGTATAGATGCTGTCGCACTGGCCCCAGTACGCTCCGTTGAGTATGACCGTCGGCCAGTAGAGCACTAGGAAAAACGCGGTCAGGCGCTTGGCCGACGAAGCGGTGTACACCCCGATGAGCTGCATCGCGCCCCAGGCCAATATGACGTCGAAAACTATGCTCAGGGCCTTTATTAGGTAGAGGTCGTTCACGCCTATGTAGGAGAAAAAGGCCAGGAAATAGAGATAGGGCAGGTTGTAATTGCCTATCTTGTCGCCCAGCGCGGCAAAACCGCCGTTCCGGCGATAGTAGTCCACCCACTGTGAGAGGAAGTCCTCATAGTCAAGCGTGACGTGGCTCATGCACAGTCCGCGTATGACAAAGGCGCCTGCGATGAGCGCGGCGCATATGACTACATGCTCCGGCCGGCGGAGCACTCCGGTGAGATACAGCAGCACAAGCGCTCCTGCGGCTATCACCAGCAGGATGGTAATGGTTACAGCGTCCATGTTCTTCTCCTTTGCGAGGGTTATGCCGGTTAGACGTAGGAAAAACCTATAGGTTCCGGAAGAAACCCGGCCGTGCGCTCTGACAGCGCGCTGCTTCGGCCTGCGGACGAGGCGTTCTGTGAGATTGGAATAACGTCTGCACAACAAAAAAGGCGGAGCTCTGAACCCCGCCGCAAATCGTCACTTCTTTACAAAAAAGCCCTTGACAATTAGGGCATTCTGATGATACAATAACTTGCTATGTCTTTGAGGAAGGATATTATCCCATTCTCAAGCTGCTTTTATTTTATCAGGTTTTCCGCAAAAAGCAACAGAGTGCGAAGAATATTTAACAACGCAGCCGGGTGTACACCCCAATCCGACGATAAGGAGAGTGCATGATGCCAAAGGACGTTTACTACGGGAAGACGTTGAGAAAGAGCTTTGCCAGGAGCACCGAGATTCAGGACATGCCGAACCTGCTGGAGATTCAGAAGAAGAGCTACCAGTGGTTCCTCGACACGGGCCTGCGCGAGGTGTTTAAGGACGTTGACTCCGTCACGGACTACTCCGGCAACCTCGAGCTGAGCTTCGTCGACTACTCCATGGACGACAAGCCGAAGTATTCCATCGAGGAGTGCAAGGCGCGCGACGCCACATATGCCGCTCCCCTCAAGGTGAGCGTCAGGCTGCGCAACCGCGAGACGGAGGAGATAAAGGAGCAGGAGATATTCATGGGCGATTTCCCGCTCATGACACCCGGCGGCACCTTCGTCATAAACGGTGCGGAGCGCGTCATAGTCTCGCAGATAGTGCGCTCCCCCGGCGTGTACTACGACAAAAAGACCGACAAGACCCAGATTTCCACCTACGGCACCACGGTTATCCCGTATCACGGCGCCTGGCTCGAGTATGAGACCGACGCCAACGACATCTTCTATGTCCGCATAGATAAGAACCGCAAGCTGCCTGTGACGCTGTTCCTCAAGGCTGTGGGCCGCTACGACGCGGACAAGCCCTACACCTGGCTGACCTGCCTGCCGGACCCCGTGGCCGGCTGCGTAACCACCGAGCAGCTCAAGCAGGTGTTCGCCGAGGACGAGCGCATAGTCACCACGCTCGACCGCGACACCTTCGTCACGCGCGAGGACGCCCTGCTCGAGATATACCGCAAGCTCCGTCCCGGCGACCCCCCGACGGTGGAGAGCGCCGAGAGCCTCATAGACAGCCTCTTCTTCGACAAGCGCCGCTACGACCTTTTCAGCGTCGGCCGCTACAAGTTCAACAAGAAGCTCGGCCTGGCCGGACGCATCATGGGCCACCAGCTGTCCATGCCGCTGGCCGACCCCGCCACCGGCGAGATAGTCGCCGAGGCCGGCGAGGTTGTGAGCTTTGAGCGCGCCCAGTATCTCGAGAGCTGCGGCATAACCGAGGCCTGGGTGAAGGCGCAGGACGGCAAGGAAGTCCGCGTGTTCACCAACGGCATGGTCGACATGTCGCACTTCGTCGACTTCGACCCCGCCGAGGTAGGCGTCAACGAGAAGGTCCGCTATATAATCCTCAACCAGCTCATGAGCCAGTACTCCGGCGAGAGCCTAAAGGACGCCATCCGTGAGAACCTTGACCTGCTCATCCCGAAGCACATCATAGTCGACGACATCTACGCCTCCGTCAACTATCTCTGCTGCCTGGCCCACGGCGTGGGCACCCCCGACGATATCGACCACCTCGGCAACCGCCGCGTCAGGTGCGTCGGCGAGCTGCTGCAGAACCAGTTCCGCATCGGCTTCTCCCGTATGGAGCGCGTCATCCGCGAGCGCATGACCCTGCAGGACCTCGACATCGTCACCCCGCAGAGCCTTATAAATATCCGTCCTGTCACCGCGGCCATCAAGGAGTTCTTCGGCTCCTCGCCGCTGAGCCAGTTCATGGACCAGACCAACCCCCTGGCTGAGCTGACGCACAAGCGCCGTATGTCGGCCCTGGGCCCCGGCGGCCTGAGCCGTGAGAGGGCGAGCTTCGACGTCCGAGACGTACACTACAGCCACTACGGCCGTCTGTGCCCGATAGAGACGCCTGAAGGCCCGAACATCGGCCTTATAAGCTACCTCGCCAGCTACGCCCGCGTGAACGAGTACGGCTTCCTCATCACCCCGTTCCGCAAGGTGCGCAAGAGCGACTGCTTCGTCACCGACGAGGTCGAGTACATGACCGCCGACGTCGAGGACCGCTACATTGTCGCTCAGGCCACCGAGCCGCTGGACGAGAACGGCTGCCTCAAGAACAGGCGTGTCACCTGCCGCCACCGTGACGAGACTATCGAAGTCGACCGTGAGCGCGTCGACTACGTCGATATATCCCCGCGCATGATGGTCTCCATAGCCACGGCCATGATACCGTTCCTCGAGAACGACGACGCCAACCGCGCGCTGATGGGCGCGAACATGCAGCGCCAGGCCGTGCCTCTGCTGACCACCGAGGCCCCCATAGTCGCCACCGGCATCGAGCACAAGTGCGCCGTTGACTCCGGCGTCTGCATCCTCGCCGAGGACGGCGGCACCGTCGTGAGCTCCAGCGCCACCCATGTCACCGTGCGCTACGACTCAGGCGACGTGAAGGACTACAAGCTCATAAAGTTCTCCCGCTCCAACCAGGGCACCTGCATCAACCAGAGGCCCATAGTGGGCGCCGGAGACAGGGTGGAGAAGGGCGACGTGCTCGCCGACGGACCCTCCACCAGCAACGGCGAGATAAGCCTCGGCAAGAACATCCTGGTCGGCTACATGAACTGGGAGGGCTACAACTACGAGGACGCCATCCTGCTCAACGAGCGCCTGGTCATGGAGGACACCTTCACCTCCATCCACGTCGAGGAGTTCGAGTGCAACGCCCGAGACACCAAGCTCGGCCCCGAGGAGATTACCCGCGACATCCCCGGCGTCGGCGACGACGCGCTCAAGTACCTCGACGAGCGCGGCATAATCTCCGTCGGCGCGGAGGTCCGCAGCGGCGACATCCTCGTCGGCAAGGTCACCCCCAAGGGCGAGACCGACCTCACCGCTGAAGAGCGCCTGCTGCGCGCCATCTTCGGCGAAAAGGCCCGCGAGGTGCGCGATACCTCGCTCAAGGTACCCCACGGCGAGAGCGGCATAGTCGTCGACGTCAAGGTGTTCACCCGCGAGAACGGCGACGAGATGAGCGCCGGCGTCAACCAGGTCGTCCGCGTGTATATCGCGCAGAAGCGCAAGATTTCCGTCGGCGACAAAATGGCCGGCCGCCACGGCAACAAGGGCGTCGTATCCCGCATACTGCCGCGCGAGGATATGCCCTACATGCCCGACGGCACCCCGCTGGACATAGTCCTGAACCCCCTGGGCGTCCCGAGCCGTATGAATATAGGACAGGTGCTCGAGGTGCACCTCGGCTACGCTGCGCAGGCCCTTGGCTGGAAGGTCGCCACCCCCATCTTCAACGGCGCCAACGAGAGCTCGATACGCGAGAGCCTCAAGCTCGCCGGGCTGCGTGAGGACGGCAAGAGCTACCTCTACGACGGCCGCACCGGCGAGAGGTTTGACAACGCCGTTACCGTCGGATACGTCTACTTCCTCAAGCTGCACCACCTGGTTGACGATAAGATTCACGCCCGCTCCACCGGCCCCTACAGCCTGGTCACTCAGCAGCCGCTCGGCGGCAAGGCTCAGTTCGGCGGACAGCGCTTCGGCGAAATGGAGGTCTGGGCCCTCGAGGCCTACGGCGCCGCCTACACCCTGCAGGAGATACTGACCGTGAAGTCCGACGACGTCACCGGCCGCGTAAAGACCTATGAGGCCATCGTCAAGGGCCACAACATCCCCGAGCCCGGCGTGCCCGAGAGCTTCAAGGTCCTGCTCAAGGAGCTGCAGAGCCTTTGCCTGGATGTGCGTATCCTCGACAAGGAGGGCAACGAGATAGAGCTCAAGGACGACGACGATGACGACTTCATCCCGAACGCCAGGGACGATTACCGCGCCGACGACTCCGAGATTGAGTCCTCCGGCTACAGCATAGAGGACATGCCCGAGGACGCGGGAGTGGACGCCTACGACGGCATGGATTCCGATATGAACGACGATGACGACGAGTTCCCCGGATTCGGCGGGGACGTGGATGATATGGAGGAGGAATAAACTGTGAGCTACGCACCGTTTGACGCTATCAAAATAGGAATAGCCTCCCCTGAGCAGATTCGCGCCTGGTCCTACGGCGAGGTCAAGAAGCCCGAGACTATAAACTACCGCACGCTCAAGCCCGAGCGCGACGGCCTGTTCTGCGAGCGCATCTTTGGACCCACCAAGGACTGGGAATGCCACTGCGGCAAGTACAAGAAGATACGCTACAAGGGCAAGATTTGCGACCGCTGCGGCGTCGAGGTAACCCGCGCCAAGGTGCGCCGTGAGCGCATGGGCCACATAGAGCTGGCCGCGCCTGTCAGCCACATCTGGTATTTCAAGGGCATACCCTCCCGCATGGGCCTCATTCTCGACATCACCCCGCGCACCCTCGAGCGCGTGCTCTACTTCGGCGCGTATATAGTCACCGACCCGGGCGACACCCCGCTCGAGCGCTGCCAGATACTCACCGAGCGCGAGTACCGCGACATGCGCGAGAAGTATGAGGACGACTTCGACGCCGGAATGGGCGCCGAGGCCATCAAGAAACTGCTTCAGCAGGTCGACTGCGAAGAGCTCAGCGCCAAGCTGCGCGCCGAGCTCGCCACTGCGGGCGGCCAGAAGAAGGCGAAGATAGTCAAGCGCCTGGAGGTCGTAGAGGCCTTCCGCCAGAGCGGCAACAAGCCCGAGTGGATGATAATCGACGTCCTGCCGGTCATTCCGCCCGAGATACGCCCCATGGTACAGCTCGACGGCGGCCGCTTCGCCACCAGCGACCTGAACGACCTCTACCGCCGCGTCATTAACCGCAACAACCGCCTCAAGAGGCTCATCCAGCTCAAGGCGCCCGACATCATAGTCCGCAACGAGAAGCGCATGCTTCAGGAGGCGGTCGACTCCCTCATCGACAACGGCCGCCGCGGCCGCGCCGTCACCGGCGCCAACTCCCGCGCGCTAAAGAGCCTCTCGGATATGCTCAAGGGCAAGCAGGGCCGCTTCCGTCAGAACCTGCTCGGCAAGCGCGTCGACTACTCCGGCCGAAGCGTTATAGTCGTCGGCCCGGATCTGAAGATTTACCAGTGCGGCGTGCCGAAGGAGATGGCCATAGAGCTGTTCCGCCCCTTCGTTATGAAGAAGCTGGTCGAGGACGGCGTCGCCAACAACATCAAGAGCGCAAAAAAGATGGTCGACAAGCAGCGCACTGAGGTCTGGGACGCGCTCGAGGTCGTAATCAAGGAGCACCCCGTGCTGCTCAACCGCGCGCCTACGCTCCACCGCCTGGGCATCCAGGCCTTCGAGCCCATCCTGGTCGAGGGCCGCGCCCTCCGGCTGCACCCCCTGGTCTGCACCGCGTACAACGCGGACTTCGACGGCGACCAGATGGCCATACACGTCCCGCTCTCCGCTGAGGCCCAGGCCGAGGCCCGCATCCTTATGCTCTCGGCCAACAACCTCCTGCGCCCGCAGGACGGCCACCCCGTCACCGTCCCGACCCAGGACATGATACTCGGCTCCTACTACCTCACCTACCTGCGTCTCGGCAAGGCCGAGACCGGCGCGGAGCGCGTCTTTGTCACCGACGCCGGCGACACAGAGCTGCCCGCGGGTGAGATAGTCGACGCCGACGACTTCGTAGCCGCCAACAAGGCCGCCAAGGCTGAGGGCAAGCGCGAGGCCGAATACCGCCCGATTCACGCGTACTCCACTGCCGCCGAGGCCCTCATGGCCTACAGCGAGCACATCATAGGCCTGCACGCGCCCATCATGCTGCGCGTGGAGAAAACCATAAACGGCGAGCCCGCCCACAAGCTGGTCAAGACCAGCGTCGGCCGCATTATCTTCAACGAGCCAATCCCGCAGGATCTCGGATATGTTGACCGCAGCGACCCCGAGCACGCCTTCGACCCCGAGATAGGCTTCCAGGTCGGCAAGAAGCAGCTGGGCGACATCATCGACCGCTGCATCCAGAAGTACGGCTTCACTATCTCCGCCGAAGTCCTCGACAGCATCAAGGCCCTCGGCTACAAGTACTCCACGATAGGCTCCCTGACCATATCCATAGCGGATATGACAGTGCCTGAGGCGAAAAAGACCCTCATTGAGGCCACCGAAAACAAGGTCCTCGACATCGAAAAGCAGTACCGCCGCGGCTTCATCACCAACGACGAACGCTACCGCCTCGTTGTCGACGAGTGGGAAAAGACCACGAAGGATGTCACCGACGCCCTGCAGAACTGCCTCGACGAGTTCAACCCCATCTACATGATGGCGAACTCCGGCGCCCGTGGCTCCATGAACCAGATTCGTCAGCTGGCAGGTATGCGCGGCCTGATGGCCAACACCTCCGGTAAGACCATTGAGATACCCATCAAGGCGAACTTCCGTGAAGGCCTGTCCGTCCTGGAGTACTTCATCTCCAGCCGAGGCGCCCGTAAGGGCCTGGCGGATACCGCGCTCCGTACCGCCGACTCCGGTTACCTGACCCGCCGCTTGGTTGACGTCAGCCAGGAGGTCATCATCCGCGAGGAGGACTGCGGCACCAACCGCGGCATCTGGGCCAGCGCCGTCTACGAGAAGGGCCAGGAGGTGCAGTCCTTCGCCGTCAGCATCCACGGCCGTTATCCCGCCGTGCCGGTCACAGACCCGGCAACAGGCGAGGTGCTGTTCGACACCCACCACATGTTTATGGGCAACGACGCGGAGGTGCTCGAGAAGCACGGCATAGACCGTGTGCTCATCCGCAGCGTGCTGACCTGTGAGGCCGCCCAGGGCGTCTGCGCCCGCTGCTACGGCATCAACCTGGCCGTCGGCAGCCCGGTCAACCCCGGCGAGGCCGTCGGCGTCATCGCCGCGCAGTCCATCGGCGAGCCGGGTACCCAGCTCACCATGCGTACCTTCCACACCGGCGGCATAGCCGGCGACGACATCACCCAGGGCCTGCCCCGTGTCGAAGAGCTGTTCGAGGCGCGCCGCCCGAAGCGTATGGCCACCCTCAGCGAGATTTCCGGCACCGTCTCCATCGAGGAGACCCGTAAGAACGCCATGTTTGCGATTACCGTCACCAACGAGGCCGAGGGCGCCACGGTTGTTTACACCGTGCCGTACTCCTCCGGCATACTCGTCCAGAACGGCGACCACGTCGACAAGGGCCAGGAGCTCACCTCCGGTGCGCTCAACCCGCATGACGTGCTGCGCATACGAGGTGTCGACGACGACGAGTTCGGCCGTCCCGGCGTGCGCAACTACCTCGTACAGGAGGTCCAGAAGGTCTACCGTCAGCAGGGCGTCGATATCAACGACAAGCACATTGAGGTCATTGTCCGCCAGATGCTCCGCAAGGTGCGCGTAGAGGACGCCGGCGACACCACACTGCTCTCCGGCGCTACCGTGGACGTCACCGACCTCAGGCGCGAGAACAAGCTGATTGCCGAGCGCAGCGCCGCCGGCGAGAGGCGCGAGGACGGCAGCGAGCTCCTGCCCGCCACTTACACCCAGATACTCATGGGTATCACCAAGGCATCCCTCGCAACCGAGAGCTTCCTCTCCGCCGCCTCCTTCCAGGAGACAACGAAGGTGCTCACCGACGCCGCCATCAAGGGCAAGGTCGACCACCTCGTGGGCCTCAAGGAGAACGTCATCATCGGCAAGCTCATACCCGCAGGCAGCGGCCTGACCATGTACCGCGACTTCGAGATGGAGACCGATGACGACGCCGAGAGCAAGGCCGACTATGTCGACCTCTCCGTCCTTGTCAACCGCTCCAACGCACTGTAAAACTTTTCATCGAGGAAGGCTCCGCCTTCCTCGATGTTTTTCTCCCGTAAGGATGCCGGCACTGAGAGAACGGCCGTTTACATTTGAAGCCGGCGGGTATAAAGAGGCCCGAGGACACGCGCAGCGTTGTACGGCAGTTTTGCGCGATTTTGTACGAAATTGACCCTGTCTGCGAAAAACCCGGACGCAACTTAACATAATTGTAACACTCTCGCGCTTTTGCGCTTAACATTTGGCCGGTATTATATTACCTGCAAGCAAATTTCTTCATTTTCATTACTCCCCCTTCTTTCTTGACCGCGCGGTTTGAGCGCGGTCAAGTCTTTTTCTGCCATTTGCCCTCCGCTCTGCGCCTGCGCCCCAGACGGGCGGAGGTGCGCGCTGAAAACTACACTATATTTAAAAAATAACTGTTGCAAAGGCGCTGCATGTATGGTAAAATACTTGCGTATGTAGGCATGTGAGGTTTTCGAGTGGGTTCATCCCACTCTTCTTTTTGGAGAAATTTCATTTGTCAGAATATGGTTATATGGAGGAAATATGAGCAAGGTGACTGAGCGTGTGCTGGCTCTGGCGGAGCCGGCGGCGGCGCAGTGCGGCTGCGAGATCTGGGACGTGGAGTACGTCCGCGAGGCCGGAGCCTGGTATCTGCGCGTGTACATTGACAAGCCCGGCGGCGTGTCCATAGACGACTGTGAGGCAGTCTCACGCACGCTCGACCCGATACTCGACGAATATGACCCTATACCCACGAGCTACATCTTCGAGGTCTCCTCGGCAGGAGCGGAGAGGGCGCTCAAGCGCCCCGGCGACTTTGAGCGCTTTACAGGCGAGCAGGTCGAGGTGCGCCACTACCAGCCGGTGGAAGGCGCGAAGAGCCATGTGGGCACGCTGGTCTCCCGCACGGAGGACGGGACGGTCACGATAGATTGCTCGGGCAGGCAGATGGCTTTCCCGAGCGCGCAGGTGGCACAGGTCAGGCTGCGCATGACGATATAATACGGAGGCAGGTACAATGAACGCAGAATTTTTCGCCGCTATTGAGGACATAGAGAAGGAAAAAGGCATCCCCCGCGAATACATGTACGAGAAGATACAGCAGGCGCTTGTTGCGGCCTTCCGCCGCGACAACCCCGACTACGGTGACAACATAGAGGTCATAGTCGACGAGGACAAGAAGCGCATGGAGCTGGTCGTACACAAGACTGTTGTCGAGGAGGTCGGCGACGGCGACCCGACGATGCTCATTGACCTTGAGAGTGCGAAGAAGATATCCAAGAAGGCCGCCCCCGGCGACGTGCTGGCCATCCCTGTCGAGACCAAGAAGTTCGGACGCATCGCCGCCCAGGCTGCGAAGCAGGTCATAATCCAGGGCATACGCGAGCACGAGCGCGGCATGGTGTACAACGAGTTCACCAATCGCGCTCACGAGGTGCTCACCGGCGAGGTGTCCCGCATAGACCCGCGCACCGGGGCCGCCTATCTGCGCCTCGTCTCCAACAGCGAATACACCGACGCCCTGCTCGCCGCCAAAGAGCAGATGCGCACCGAGGAGCTCGTCGAGGGCTCCCGCATAAAGGTCTACGTCCTTGAGGTGCGCCGCGGCGCGCGCGGAGTGCAGGTCCTGGTGTCCAGGACGCATCCCGGCCTTGTCAGGCGCCTCTTCGAGATGGAGGTACCCGAGATATTTGACGGTACGGTGGAGATTAAGTCCATCGCCCGCGAGGCCGGTTCCCGAACCAAAATGGCCGTCTGGAGCGCCGACCCCGACATCGACGCCATCGGCGCCTGCGTCGGACCGCGCGGCGGCCGTGTCGCCGCAATAGTCGACGAGCTGCGCGGCGAGAAGATAGACATAGTCAACTACAGCGAGTCGCCTGAGAGCTATATTGCCAATGCGCTCGCCCCGGCCGAGGTCATAGACGTCGCCATGCTCGAGGACGAGCACAGCTGCCGCGTGACCGTACCGGAGAGCCAGCTGTCCCTCGCCATAGGCAAAGAGGGCCAGAACGCCAGGCTCGCCGCCAAGCTGACCGGGTTCAAGATAGACATCAAGGCCGAGGGCTGAAGCGAACAGTCCTATCTGAGAGCGGAAGGAGGCTGCCATGCCCAAGAAAATACCGATGCGGCAATGCCTGGGATGCCGTGAGATGAAGCCGAAGCCCGAGCTGCTGCGTGTAGTGCGCTCGCCGGAGGGTGAAATCTCGCTCGATACCAGGGGTAAAAAGCCGGGGCGGGGCGCCTATATCTGCCCGAACAGCGAATGCCTGCGCCGGGCGGTAAAGTCCCGCGCGCTGGACAGGGCGCTTGATACTAAAATACCCGACGAGGTCATGGAGCGTCTCGCCGAGGCTATGGAGTCCGGGGATGGCTGACCGGGCGCTGAATTATCTCGGACTGATGCGCAAGGCCGGGAAGCTGGAGATAGGCGAGACCGCCACCGGCTTCGCTGTCAAGGACGGGAAGGCACGCATAGTGTGCGTGGCCGCCGACGCATCTGACAACGCTGTGCACCGTGCCAAGGGCTATTTAAACGGGCGGCGGGCACTATACGTTACGCTTCCGTACACGAAAGAAGAGCTGTCCCACGCATTGGGAAAGAGCGGCTGCTCCATGGCCGCTTGTACGGATTTCGGGCTGGCCAGCGCGTTTTTAAAGGCTCTGGCGGAAGATGCCCCTGAGAAATACGGCGCTCTCTCCGAGGAGATGACGCGCCGCAGCGACAAAGCCGCTTACCGCAAGGCCAGAGGGCCAAAAAGGAAACCGGGGAGGGAACTTAATGAGTAGTTTTGAAAAGTACAGGGTTCACGAGGTAGCTAAGGACTTCGGTTTGCCCTCCAAGACCGTGACTGAAATATTGACCAAGTACGCTACCACGCCGAAGAACCACATGCAGGTGCTGAGCGATGAGGAGCTCTCAGTTATCTTCGAGAGCCTGACGCAGCAGCATCAGTGCGCGACGATGGAGGACCTGGTGCGTATGCCTGAGGCCCCCAAAAAGGCGGAGCCCAAGCCCGAGGCCAAGAAGGAGCAGCCCGCTGCAAAGCCGCAGCAGGCCCAGCAGCCCGCTCAGAGCAAGCCGCAGGCTCAGCCCCAGCCTCAGCAGCAGGCCCAGCCTGCCCAGCAGAACGCGCAGCCCAAGAAGGAGAAGCAGCACGTCCCGCGCCAGGTGCCCGAGAAGAGGGTCATCGACACGCGCGGCGGCGGCAATGTAAACCTCGGCAAATACGACGAGCGCTTTGACCGCATGGCGGGCGCGCACGGCGCCGACACCAATAAGCAGCGCGGCGGCAAAGAGAAGTTCACCAACAAGCAGAAGCAGCGCCAGCAGCAGGCTGCGGCCAGCGCCAAGCGCCGCGCAGAAGAGCGCGACCGCATGCAGAAGCTGCAGTTTGAGATAGCCAAAAAGGCCCCTGTCAAGGTGCAGATTCCCGACACAATCGGCGTCGGCGAGCTGGCTTCCCGCATGAAGAAAACCGGCACAGAGGTCGTCAAGGCGCTCATCAAGAACGGCGTCATGGCTTCGCTCTCCGACATCATCGACTACGACACCGCGGCCCTGGTGGCCATGGAGCTTGGCTGCAAGGTTGAGCACGAGGTCGTTGTCACCGTTGAGGAGAAGCTCATCGATGACCGCGAGGACAGGCCGGAAGAGCTCGTCTCCCGCGCCCCCGTCGTCGTGGTCATGGGCCACGTCGACCACGGCAAGACCAGCCTGCTGGACTACATTCGCCACGCCAACGTCGCGGCGGGCGAGGCCGGCGGCATAACCCAGCACATCGGCGCATACACCGTCAACATCAACGGCAGCCCGATAACCTTCCTGGACACCCCGGGCCACGAGGCCTTCACCAGCATGCGTGCCCGCGGCGCCTCCGTCACGGACATCGCCATCCTGGTTGTCGCCGCCAACGACGGTATCATGCCGCAGACCATTGAGTCCATCAACCACGCCAAGGCGGCAAACATCCCCATCGTCGTGGCCATCAACAAGATGGATATGCCCGGCGCCAACCCCGAGCGCGTAAAACAGCAGCTCACTGAGTACGACCTCGTCAGCGAGGAGTGGGGCGGCGACACCATCGTCTGCCCGATCTCCGCCAAGACCGGCGAGGGTATAGACAACCTGCTTGAAAACCTGGTCGTCCTGGCCGAAGTCCTCGAGCTCAAGGCCAACCCGAACCGACCCGCCAAGGGCACCGTCATAGAGGCACGCCTCGACCGAGGCCGCGGCCCCATTATGACCGTGCTTGTCCAGAACGGCACGCTGCACCACGGCGATATCATCATAGCGGGTACCGCCGTCGGCCATGTCCGCACCATGATAAACGACAAGGGACAGCGCGTCACCGAGGCCGGACCCAGCGTCCCCGTTGAGATTGCGGGCATGAGCGAAGTCCCCAACGCGGGCGACGTGTTCAACGCCGTCGATGACGAGCGCATGGCGCGCGAGCTGGTTGAGGAGCGCAAGCAGCAGGCCAAGGAGCGCACGCTCGGCGTCGCCAAGAAGGTCACGCTCGACGACCTCTTCGCCCAGATAAAGCAGGGCGAGATAAAGGACTTCAACATCATCGTCAAGGCCGACGTCCAGGGCTCTGCCGAGGCCGTCAAAGCTTCGCTTGAGAAGCTCACAAACGAGGAAGTCCGTGTCAAGGTCATCCACTCCGGAGTCGGAGCCATCAACGAGAGCGACGTCATGCTCGCTGCCACCAGCAACGCGCTGATAGTAGGCTTCAACGTCCGCCCCGACAGTGCCGCACGCGATTACGCCGCCCGCGCCAACGTGGAGATTCGCACCTACCGCGTCATCTACGACTGCCTCAACGAGATAGAGGCCGCCATGAAGGGCATGCTCGCTCCCAAGTTCGAGGAGCAGGTCATCGGCCACATCGAGATACGCCAGCTGTACAAGGTCAGCAAGGTCGGCACCGTCTGCGGCTGCTACGTCCAGGACGGCAAGGTCCAGCGCGGCTGCAAGGTGCGCGTCGTGCGCGACGGCATCGTCGTGTTCGAGGGCGAGATGGCCTCGCTGCGCCGCTTCAAGGACGACGTCAAGGAGGTCGCCTCCGGTTACGAGTGCGGCATCCAGATAGAGAAGTTCAACGACGAGCGCGTGGGCGACATCATCGAAGCCTACGTCATGAAGCAGATAGAGGTGTAAAGACTCCGGCCGAAAATGGCTCGACGCCATTTTCGTGCCAATTAAGGTCCCCCGGCGCATTGCGCCGATGATGACCGGCACTTCGCTCAGCGCACTCTTACCAGTCTGAGGACTGGTAAGAGCACGTTCTCTCCGCGAGAAGTATTTTTGGCGAGGCTAAGCCCCGCCAAAAATAGATTGCAATAAGCGCGCGTTAAACGTGGAGGCAATATTATGACAGGGGAAGAACTCGTGGGGTTTATAATAGTCCTGGTTACCGCAATTCCACTCATCATAATCTCCATCGTGCTTATGACGGGGCGCGGAGGCGACTTTGTTGCGGGCCTCAACACCATGAAGCACGCCGAAAGGGAGAAGTACGACGAAAAGGCCATATGTAAGTGCGTGGGCCGGTTTACGCTGCCTGCCGGGCTGCTGATGCCGACTATCGTGTTCGGAGGCGCGTTCGCGGTGATATTTATAGCATACACCGTAATAGGCTCGGTCGTGGTGCTTGTTAGGCTTAATACGGATAAATTCAAGCGTTAAATACTTTTAAGAGGTAATTATATGGCAAATTCCACTAGGATGGGCCGCATAAACGACGATATACAGCTCGCGCTCAGCTCTCTGCTGCGCTCCGTGAAGGACCCGCGTGTGCAGCAGGGACTGATAAGCGTCACCCGCGTGGAGACGACGGGAGATCTGCGCTACGCCAAGGTCTGGCTCAGCGTGCTCGGCGAGCTGAACGAGAAGGAGTTCAAGCGCGGGCTCAAGAGCTGCGGCCCCTGGCTCCGCCATGAGCTCGGCGAGAGGCTCAGCCTCCGCTACACGCCGGAACTCGTGTTCGAGCTCGACCACTCAATCGAATACGGCGCGAAGATAAGCCGCATGATAGAGGAAATTGAGGAAACCGAAAAACATGACGAATCTGACAGCGAGTGAGTGCGCCGCCTGGCTGGGCGAGCACGACGACTACATTATAATGAGCCACCGCCGCCCGGACGGGGACACCCTCTGCTCCGGCGCGGCTCTCTGCTCGGCGCTCCGCAGGGCTGGGAAGCGCGCTTGGTGCTTCTACAATCCGGAGACGACCGACACCTACAGGCCCTTCGTGGCACCGTATCTGGCGCCGGAAGGGCTTTCGCCGTCTACGCTTGTGACCGTAGATGTGGCGAGCGAGGGCCTGTTCCCGGCGGGAATCTCCACGCCGGTACCGCTGGCCATAGACCACCACCCGTCAAACAGCCGCTTCGCCGAAAACCTCTGCCTGGCCGCCGAGCGCTCGAGCTGCGGCGAGCTGGTCATGGAGATTATCAAGGCCCTGTGCGGCTCTATGACTGCCGGGGAGGCAAACCTGCTCTACGCCGCCGTGAGCACCGACACCGGCTGCTTCCAGTACTCCAACACCAACGCCGCTACGCTCCGCGCCGCTGCCGAGCTGGTGGAGTGCGGCGCGGAAAACAGCGCGCTGAACACCCTGCTCTTCCGCACCATGAGCCGCGCGCGCATGGCCCTTGAGGGCAGAATGCTCACCGGTATGCGTTACTTCAAGGACGGCAGGATTAGCGTAAATATAGTCACTCAGGCCATGCTCGACGAGTGCGGTGCGGACGAGAACGACTGCGACGACCTGGCCGGTATCGCCGGCAAGGCCAAGGGCAGCCTGATTAGCCTCACTATACGCGAGGTCGCCGAGGGCAGCAAGGTTTCCGCCCGCAGCAAGCCCGGCATCAACGTCTCAGATGTCTGCGCCGTATATGGCGGCGGCGGGCACGCAATGGCGGCCGGGGTAACTCTGAACTGCGGCGTGGAAGAGGCACTGGAGCTCATGCTCCGAGCGATAGACGAGAAATGCCCGGAACTGTAAGCGGACTGCTGATAGTGGACAAGCCCGCCGGATGGACAAGCCACGACGTGGTGGGTAAGGTCCGCCGCCTTGCGGGCATGCGCCGTGTGGGCCATGCGGGTACGCTCGACCCGATGGCGACCGGCGTCCTCGTCGTCCTGCTGGGACGCGCCACCCGCGCCGCCGAGTACGCCGAGGCCCAGGTCAAGGGCTACAGCGCGCACATCCGCTTCGGCGTTACCACGGACACCCTCGACACAGAGGGCAATGTCACAAGCGCGAGCGGCGTTGTGCCGGGGCGAGAAGAGATAGAGGCCGTGCTGCCTCGCTTCCGCGGTCAGATTGAGCAGATACCGCCCATGTACAGCGCCATCAAAATCGGCGGACGCAAGCTCTACGACATCGCGCGCGCGGGCGGAGAGGTGGAGCGGAAGGCGAGACAGGTTAACATAACACGCCTGGAATTGGGCGATAGCCTGTCGGGCGGGGACTATGAGCTTGCCGTCGAGTGCTCCAAGGGCACATATATACGCTCGCTGTGCGCGGACATAGGCGAAGCGCTCGGCTGCGGGGCCTGCATGTCGGCACTCCGGCGCACATACTCAGGGGACTTCCGCGCCGAGGACGCGCTGACGCTCGAAGAGATAGAGCGGCGAGGCGTACAGGAGTGCCTGCTGTCCGTGGATTCGCTCTTCGCCGGACGGCCGGAGCTGAGGCTGTGGAGCGATAGGGCGGAGCGCGCCGTGCGCAACGGCACATCTGTCACCTCGCCGGAGGGAACGCCGGAGGGTGAGACGCGCGTCTACTCCGTAAACGGCGAGTTTCTGATGCTCGGCGAGGTTAGAGGCGGCGTTTTACACACGATAAAGAGTTTTTTTGAGGTTTGAACTATGCCCGATATAAAGAGAGTTATCGCACTGGGATTCTTTGACGGCGTCCATTTGGGCCACGCTGCGCTGATGCGCATGACGAAAAAGCGCGCCGAAGAGCGCGGGGTCACACCGGCTGTGCTGACCTTCGATACGCACCCGGACACACTCGTGTTTGGGCAGGAGGTGCCGTTGATCACTTCACCGGAGGGACGCGCGGAGATAATCCGGCGCGTCTACGGTATAGACAGCGTCATATTCATCCACTTCAACCGCGCGGTCATGCAGATGCCCTGGCAGGACTTCCTGCGCTCTCTGATTGACGAGCTGCACGCGGTGCATGTCGTAGTGGGTTACGACTTCAGCTGCGGCTATCGCGGCGAGGGCAAGGCGCTCAAGATTGCCGGTTGGTGCTCTGAGCACGGCCTGGGCTGCGACATCATCAGCGCCGTCAAGGTCGACGGGGACGCCGTCAGCTCCACACGCATCAGGAAGTGCATCTCCGAGGGCAACATTGAAGAGGCAAACCGCCTGCTCGGCCACCCTCACTGCCTGGTGGACACCGTGCACTACGGCTTCCAGCTCGGCGGCAAGCTCGGTACGCCTACTATAAATATGCGCTTTGCCGAGGGAGTGCTTGTCCCACGCCACGGCGTCTACGCCGCGAAGGTGTTCCTGGATAACGGCGAAGAGCACATGGCCGTCACGAATGTGGGCGTGCGCCCGACCGTCTCCGGCAGCGACCGCGTGAGCGTCGAGAGCTATATTCTCGACTTTACCGGCGACCTCTACGACCACACCGTGCGCGTGGAGTTCCACCACTTCATACGCGACGAGCACAGGTTCTCAGATGTGGAGGAGCTCAAGGCGCAGATACTGCGCGACGCGAATACGACAAGGGAATACTTCGCCAATGCCTGACAAACGCGCCCCGTCCTTCCGGCCGGGGCGCGTTTAGTGTGTGAAAGCCCCGGATAAACCGGGGCTTTCTCTGTTGATGGAGGTGAATTTAAAGCCTGACGGCAAGCTTGTACGCGGTGTGGATGGCGTCCATTATCTTCGCAGGACCCTTTGCGTCGCCGACAAGGTATACCTCACGGCCCTGGGCCTTGAGCTCGTCGCAGAGCGCGTGCTGGGCGGCTGCGCCGAAAGCGTAGACCACTGTATCAGCCTCAATTTTGCGCACCTCACCCTTAAACTTGACCATGACGCCGCCGTCGACAATCTCCAGCGGTGTGGTATTCGTGCAGATATTCATGCCAGCCTTCTCGATGCGCTCCGTATAGGCAAGCGCGTCCGTTGACGCTACGCCCTTCATTATCTGCGGACCGCGGCCCACAAGCGTGACATCGTGGCCGTTTTCAGCCAGCCATAGCGCGGTCTCGCTGCCGACAAGGCCGACGCCCAGCATGACGACCTTGTGGCCGACCTTAGCTTTGCCCTTCAGTACGTCGGCCGCATCTACCGCCTTCTCGGCTCCGGGCAGCGGGCAGGCCTTGGGCCTGCTGCCGGTGGCGCAGATTACGGCGTCAAAGCTGGTGAGGTCGGACGGTATGGCGGCTTTATGCTCCAGCTTGACACCCTGCTTGTTAACGGCAGTGATTAGGTAATCCCTGAAACCACGGATGTCGGCCTTGAATTCGGGCACAGAGGCTTCGTTGAGCTGACCGCCCAGTTCGCCCATCTCGAAGAGAGTGACGGAATGACCACGCAATGAGAGAACACGCGCCGCCTCGAGACCAGCAGGGCCGCCACCGACAACGGCGATGTTCTTTTTAACAGCAGCAGGAGTGATTTCCAGCTCACCTTCGCGGCTTATCTGCGGATTGAGGGCACATGTGACGGCCTTGTAGCAATAGAAGGAGCGCTCAAGGCAGCCTTCGTTGCACCGGATACAGGGACGAATATCCTCCGGATGGTCGGCCTCGGCCTTTTTCGGCCACTCAGGGTCGGCCCAGAGCGGGCGTCCAAGGCCAACAAAATCTCCCTTTCCGGAGGCAATAATCTCTTCAGCAAGGTCAGGGGTAGTAATAGAGCCGGAGGCTATAACTGGGACGGAGACCGCCTTCTTTACCTCAGCGGCCGCCCAGGTGTTGTGGCAGTGGCTCATTGCCATAGGCGAGGTCTGATGAATCATAGTGTGGTGGTCACCGCCGGAGATGTGGAATGCATTGATGCCCTCGTTTTCCAGCACTTTAGCCAACGCTACTGTCTCCTCAATCGGGAAGCCGTCCGGTTCATAGTCTGTGCCGCTCAAGCGGATGGTAACAGGAAAGTCCGGGCCGACCTTTTTGCGCACATCGCGGGCTATCTCCACGTAGATGCGCATGCGGTTTTCAAGCGAGCCGCCGTAGAGGTCGGTGCGGTGGTTCGTGGTGGGTGAGAAGAAGTTGGTAAGCAGGTAGCCGTGTGCACCGTGAATCTCAACGAGGTCGAAGCCGGCGGTCTTTGCGCGCCAGGCCGCGTCGCCGAAGGCATGTACTATGTCCTGTATTTCATCTATAGTCAGGACATGCGGCACAGCCTGCACACCGTACTGGTCCCAGAGCTTTGGCCAGGGGATGGCGCTTGGGGCGCAGATGGGCTGGGTACCCAGGAACTTCTGACGGCCGCAGTGCTCAATCTGGATGCCTGCTGCGGCGCCGCACTCCTTTATGTTTTCTGCCAACCAAGTGAGGCCGGTGATATGCTCATTCTGAGAGATGCCCAGGTGGCAGTGCGCGCTCTTTGAGCCTATATCATCTACGTAGGCATACTCGACGATTATCATGCCCGCGCCGCCTGACGCCTGGTTGCGGTAATAGCGTATCAGCCTCTCAGAAACGGTTCCGTCCTTGTTGCTCATTCCGGAAGACTGAGGGGCTTTCATTATGCGGTTTTTAAGCTCCAGAGTTCCGATTTTGCCCGGTGTGAATACATGTGGGAAAAGCTTGCTGGCCATAGATGTACCTCCTTACGTTGTGTTATGTCTGAATCAACCGCGCAGTACAACTGCATTTCCAGTATAGAGTATTGACAAATAAAAAACGATATCTTATGATATATTTATAAAATTTTCTGGTGATGGAAATGGAAAACAAATACCCGAATCGTTTGACATTTGTCTTAGAGGACAGCTTGGCAAAATATAGAAACTTAATTATAAACTGTGGGATTGAGAGCGTTACAGTACCAAGAAACACTGTTCTGAGCAGAGGCGGAGAATCTACTCGGCACGTATATTTTATACTGGATGGCATGACGAAGGCCAGTGTGGTGAACGCGAACGGTTATGAAAGGATTTTAGGCTACCAGAAGAAAAACACCTTCTGCGCAATGGACGGACTGAGAAACGACGAGGGCGTGTTCGTGACAGTCACGACTGTGGTGGACTCAAATGTCATCCCTTTGGATATTGACCGAATCGCCGGGCTTATGTCCGGCAACAGGGATTTCGCAAGGGATATGCTGCTCTACTATTCAGATGTGCTGAAAATCATGTGCTTGGACGCGGAGTCGCAGAGCAGCAACTCAGTCCTGAATAAGCTGGCGAACTTTATACAGTTGTATATGCAGAGCGAGGACTATCTGCGCTATGGATATCTGCCGTTTTCCCAGCAGGAGCTGGCTTCGGCAATAGGTGCTTCCCGCGTGCAGGTAGCGCGCGTGTGTGAGCAGCTGAAAAGGGCGAGGATAGTTGACATAAAAAAGAGGAGGCTCTACATACTTAAGCTCGATGAGCTGGCTGAAATGACCAGCCTGGAAGTTCCCTCTTATAGATAAGCAGCGTCGGCTCAAACTCTGCCGGTTTTACCAAACTGCAGCCCATGACCGTAAAACAGATGCGGGCAGCGGATGTCTTTCAAGTGACCGTGAATGCAAGGATGCAGAGATAAGCGGCGGCTTGTATGAGCCATATTTGTGTTATAATATAATAAAATTTTACAGTTAATTGACCCTCATCCACGGCAATATCCATTTCGGCAGGAGGCGGAACTGGAATGCTGAGGGCAGGAATTTGAACTGGGAGGCCATCAGCCATGAGGAAGCATAGTTTGGATAAGCTGATGAACCGGCTGAGCCTGCTGTTATTGCTGTGCACGGCGGTGTTTCTGGCAGTCTATTGGCGGCGCATCCCGGAAGAAGTCCCTATGCACTTTAACGCCGCAGGCGAAATTGACCGCTGGGGCTCCAAGTGGGGGCTGCTGATGCTGCCGGTGATCACTTGGCTGGTGTACGGTTTTCTGACGGTGGCCGAGCAGATCTTCGGCATATGCGGCAGCGGGGCCAAAGGGCCTGAGAAAAACCGGGAGCAGGCCTTTATCCTGCTCGGCCATCTTCTCAGTACGCAGAAGCTGCTGTTCACAGCCCTGTTTACCTGGATTACTCTTTGGTGCGCCCTGGCTCAGCCCCTGCCGGCGTGGTTTTCACCGGTAACACTGGCGGTGGTGTTTGGGGACATGGCCTACTGGATAGTCAGGTTAATCCAGAACAAATAACTCCGATAAGAGTAAGAAAGGTGCGTGCTTCCGCAGCGCCCTTTTTATATCGGAGCAAGTTCCGGCAATTCACGGAGTTTTCCAATTTTACTTAAAAAAGGGGCCGGGAAGTACACACTTGAAGTGCGGCGCGAAATCTGGTATCATAATTCGGATTTTGTGCTAAAGAGGTGATTGCCGTGCGTGCAAGGCTGCTGTCTCTGCTGTTGACTGCGAGCATATGCTTGTCTTTCGCAGGCTGCGGCGGCCTGGCGGGTGCGCTGGGCGGTATTTTGATAGAGCCGATGGGGTACGAGGACGCAGAGGCGCACATTCTCAGCCTGAAATACGCCCGGGCGGGAGGCTCCGACATCGAGTTTGAGGTGTTTACGCTTCAGGACGGAGCCTGGACTGGGCCCGCTCCGGAGTTTGCTATACCGGACGTCAACAGAGAGGGCTCGATGGACGTCATCTTCAATTTTATGCCGGAGAGGATATCAGCCCGGATAACCGGCGGGAACACCGATACGCTGAACGCCGTGTCCGACATGGGCGACATGGAGGAGCCTGAGAGCGCCTCTCAGGGTGTGGTTTACATAACCTCACAGGCCGGCCTGCAGCCGGGCGAGCGCCTGCCTGTAGCCATGCAGTATTACGGCGGGGATGGGGAGCCGCAGCTGAGTGCCTGCGCGGAGCCCGAGGCGCTTGACGGCTACGATGCCGTCTATGTGCTGACAGTAAAATTTGAATAAAGCAGCGCCGCCCGGAAAATTGCTCCGGGCGGCGCTTTTTAATGCGGCTTATGAGAACAGCTCCTTCAGCGCCTCGGTGACGGCCTCGAAACCCATTGCGTGGCTGGCCTTGACCAGGACGACGTCGCCCGGCCTGACGTACTCGGGCAGGGCCGAGATAAGCTCTTCGCGCGTGTCGAAGTGTACGCCGCCCATGGCGCGGGACTCCTCGCCGGAGCAGAGCAGCAGCGCGCCGCGCGAGAGAGCCGCGTCTCCGACCTCGCGGTGCATTTTCGCGCTGTCGGGGCCGAGATTGAGCATGTCGCCGAGTATGCACACGAGCCTGCCCGGCAAATCTGAGGCGGACTTCACGGCGAGCACGGCAGAATCCGGGTTGGAGTTGTAGCAGTCGTCGACGATGGTGACGCCGCCTGCGCGTATTACGCTGGTGCGGCGGCCGACGGGGGCGTACTTTGCCACGCCCGCGGCTATCTGCCCGTCGCTCAGGCCGAGCTCCATGCCGACGCAGGCCGCGGCCAGTGCGGCGCTGATGAGCTGGCGGCCGAAGGCGTTCACGCTCACAGTGAAGCGCCGCTCGCCTCGCACGACGTCGAAGCTTACGCCGCCGTCAAGGCGCACGTTCTCAGCGCGCACGTCGTTGCCCCCGCCCAGCCCGTATTTTATGAGCCGCTGGCGGGGCTTGAGCGAGGCGAGCTTTTGGTCGTCGCCGTTGACAATGACGAGCGCTCCCTCGTCCATCTCGTCGAGCAATTCCGTCTTGGCCTTGAGCACACCGTCGAGGTCGTGCAGGAGGTTCAGGTGCGAGCGGCCTATGAGCGTATAGACCGCAATATCTGGGCGCGCCATCGAACCGAGACGGTGCATTTCGCCGAAGTCGCTGATTCCGAGCTCGACCACGGCGGCTTCGGTGTCGGGCGCGATGCGGAAAAGCGTGAGAGGCACGCCGAGCTCGTTGTTGAGGTTGCCCTCGGTGCGCAGGGTGTTGAAGCGTTCGGCCAGGACGCAGGCGCACATCTCCTTGGTTGTGGTCTTGCCGCTGGAGCCCACGACGCCCACGACCGGTCCGGCGAACATGTCGCGGCAGCGGCGCGCGAGCGCTGCCATGGCTTTTGTCACGTCGGGCACGACTATGACGCCGCCGTCCACGCCCTCGGGCACACGCTCTGCCAGGACGCAGGGAGAACCTTGGCTGAGCGCCGAGGCGATGTAGCTGTGTCCGTCCACACGCTCGCCGCGCAGGGCGCAGAACATTACGCCGGGCGCGGCCCTGCGGCTGTCTATAACAGCGCCGGTTACGGCGGCGTTTGCGTCGCCGCCAATCAGCCTTCCGCCTGTTGCGGCGGCTATGTCTCCAACTGTGAGTCCGGTCATATCCTTACCTCCGTATCTTTAGAACGCCAGGTCTATAAGCGCCTGGCAGAGCTGTTCGTAATCCATCCCTGCGGCCGCCGCCTCCTGCGGCGCCAGGCTGGTCGGGGTCATGCCTGGCAGGGTGTTTATCTCGAGGAACCACAGCTTGTTGTCGCCGTCGAGTATGAAGTCGGCCCTCGCCAGCGCGCCGAGCCCGAGCTCATCGTAGACTGCCAGCGCGTACCGGGCGAGCTCCGCCTCGGTCTCGGGCGGTATGGGCGCGGGCGTAACCTCTAGCGCACGCCCGGGGACATACTTGTTCCTGTAGTCGTAGAAGCCATCACCCGGCATTATCTCTATGCTGGGCAGGAGCTTGCCGCCGAGAATGGAAATCTGCACATCCCGCCCGGCTATGTACTCTTCAACCAATATGCCGCTGCCCTGCGCTTCGGCGTGACGGACGGCGGACGCCAATTCCTCTTGGGTGCGGGCGATGGCCACGCCTATGCTCGAGCCGGAGTCGACCGGCTTCACCACGCAGGGCAGGGGGAAGCTGAGAGCCCCGGAGACCTTGCCGCGGCGGTAAAAGCGCCACTCCGGCGTAGGTACGCCGGCACGTCCGGCGAGGATTTTGGTCAGGCGTTTGTCCATCGCCAGCGCGCTGCCCAGATAGCCGCTGCCGGTGTATTTGATGCCCATCAGGTCGAAGGCGGCCTGGACGCGGCCGTCCTCGCCGCACTGCCCGTGCAGGGCGAGAAAGACAAGCTCTGCGTATGAGCAGATATTCAGCACGCGCTCGCCGAACATGCCCGCGCCGCCGTATCTCCTGGAGGCTCTTACTTTTTCAAGGTCCGGTTCCGACTCCGCCGCAGACGACGTATCCGGCAGCGGCAGGTCAAAGGCCTCGTCCAGCGAGCCGTCAAAGCCCTCGAGCCCTAAGTACATGTCTACGAGCGCGGCGCGGTGGCCGAGTGAGCGCAGGGCCGAGGCTATGCGTCCTCCGCTGGATATCGAGACGTTACGCTCCGGAGAGAGCCCGCCGCAGAGCACGACTATGTTCACACACATACCTCCCGGGATTTTTGTTCATTATATTCTAACACAAGGCGCCTGGTGATACAAACGGTTTGTTCGGCGCGGGACGGACTGCGCAAAATAGTGAAAAACATCGCAGGGGTAATTGCCATACAGATTCAGCTGTGATATAATCTGTGGCGAATGTGTGAACAAAGGGGACGGTTGACTAATGAATTATGTGGTGGTGGATTTGGAGTGGAATCAGGCCATGAGCTCCAAGTCCTCCGTGTTCAACAAGCTGCCCATACATCTGCGCGGAGAGATAATACAGATAGGCGCCGTGCGCCTGAATGACGACATGACCCCCGGCGAGGAATTCCAGATAGACGTAAAGCCCGTCTATTTCAAGCGCATGCACTACAAGGTGAAGAAGCTCACCGGTTTCGACAAGGAGCGGCTGAGCCACGGCGTGCCTTTTGCAGAGGCCTTCAGGCAGTTCCGCGAGTGGTGCGGCGAGGACGTGACTTTTATCACCTGGGGCTATGACGACCAGGGTATAATGGAACAGAACATCATAATCCACGACCTGGACTGGGACTGGATAGCCGGCTGGATAAACCTGCAGCTCATCTACAACCTGCAGACCGGCGGGGACAAGAATCAGAAGAGCCTCGGCACTGCCATGGAGCACTTCGGGATAGAGCAGACCCGCGTGGCGCACGACGCCCTCGGCGACGCATACAACACTGCGCTGGTGTGCTCAAAGCTGGACATGGAGTCGGGGCTTGCCCAATATGCCCAGGCGCAGGAGATACTCGCCCGGAGAACGCCCTGCGAGCACAAGCCGCAGGACGGCCCAGAACCCATCGCCCACGCCTCGCGCACCGGCTACGCCTCCAAGGGCGACGCCTTTGCGGACAAGACGCTGTCGGAGCCTCACTGCCCCATCTGCGGCGGGGATCTGAGCTTCGCCAAGTGGGTCAACCAGGGAGACCACAGGTATATGAACCTTGCCGAGTGCCACGCAGACGGCAAGCTGCTGCTGCGCATACGTTTCAAGCACCAGCCGGACGGCACATACTCGGCCGCGTGCCTGGCCTACAACGCCGACGAAGCGATGCAGGAGTACTACGCCGCCAAGGCCGCGCAGCCCAGGAGCCGCGGCAGGCGCCGCCGCAAGAGGAAAAAGGTGCAGTAATATTAAATCCAGTATTTCTGTCAAATATAAATAATGCTTGCATTTGTCGTGGAGATTGTTAAACAATGAAAATAGTTATAGTGGGGGCGGGCCGCATGGGCAGGGAGATTGCCCTGCGCCTGGCTGATGAGGATCACGATATAACTGTGGTCGACACTGAGGAAGAGAATCTGGAAAGCGTTTCAAACAGTATAGACGTAATGACGCTGCTCGGCAACGGCGCGGATTACAGCGTGCTCAGCCAGGCGGAGGTGGGGACCTCCGACCTGCTGATAGCCGTTACGAACGACGACGCGGTGAACCTGCTGTGCTGCCTCACCGGCAAAAAGCTGGGAGTTACCAACACGGTGGCCCGTGTGCGCACGATGGAGTATTTCCGCCAGATGGTGTTCCTGAAGGACGAACTGGGACTTTCCCTGGTTCTCAACCCGGAGCAGGCTGCTGCGGCGGACATCTCGCGCATACTGCGCTTCCCGAGCGCCGCAAAGGTGGACTCCTTTGCCAAGGGCCGCGCCGAGATGGTCGAGCATGTAGTGGACGAGCATTCGCCGCTCTGCGGGCTGAAGCTCGAGAAATTCCGAGGCAAGTACGGCAGCGGCATCCTGATTGCCGTTGTGGAGCGCGGAGAAGAGGTTACGATACCCAGGGGCGATTTTGAGCTCCGGGCCGGCGACGTCATCCACGCTGTGGGCGCGCCGACGGCTATGAGCGCCTTTTTCAAGGCAATCGGCGCCTACAAACGCTCCGTCAGGAACGTCATGGTGCTCGGCGGAGGCCGCATAGCCCTCTATTTGGGCTCCTATCTGATTGGCGCGGGGATACGCGTCAAGATAATAGAGCGCAACGAAGAACACTGCGAGATAATCAAGGAAATTATGCCCAAAGCTGAGGTGCTGCTCGGCGACGGCACGGACCCCAAGGTCCTGGAGGAAGAGGGCATACGCACCTCGGACGCCTTCGTCGCCCTCACCGGCAGCGACCAGAACAACATCATCACCAGCATGTTTGCGCGCCGCAGTGGGGCGGGGAAGGTCATCACCAAGGTCAACGAGGACAGCTTCCGCTTCATGGCCAGCGACGCCAAGCTCGACAGCTTTGTACTGCCCAAGAACAGCGCCGCGGAAATTGTCGTGAGCTATGTGCGCGCCATGCAGCACTCAATAGACACGGTGGGCATCGAGTCCCTGCACGACATCGCCTACGGCAAGGCCGAGGTGCTCGAGTTCTCGATAAACGGCGACGCGCCCGGCCTCGGCGTGCCTATCCGCGAACTAAGTATACGCCGCGACACCCTGATTGCCGCCATCATACGCAAGAACCAGTGCATAATCCCCGGCGGCAGCGACACCCTCGAGAAGCAGGACACTGTAATCGCCGTCACCACCAAGTTCGGTATGAAGGGCTTCTCCGACATATTTGAGGGCTGAGGGCGATGAACTATCCTGTAATATCCAAGGTCCTGGGCCGCGTCATGGGCCTGGAGGCCGTGCTTATGATACCGAGCATGATAACGGCCCTCTGCTACGGGGAGAGCCTGCTCTGGTATGTGGAGACTGCGGCCGTCGCCGCCGTGCTGGCCGTGCTGCTAAACCTGCCCAAGGTCAAGGACAAGGATTTTTACGCCAGAGAGGGTTTTACCAGCGTGGCCTTGGCCTGGGTGCTTATGAGCGCGGTGGGCGCGCTGCCCTTCGTGTTCTCCGGCGAGATACCCAGTTATATAGACGCCTTCTTCGAGATAGTTTCCGGCTTCACGACGACAGGGGCCACAATACTTACCGATGTCGAGGCTATGAGCAAGGGCCTCCTGCTCTGGCGCAGCCTGTCGCACTGGATAGGCGGCATGGGCGTGCTGGTGTTTATCATGGCCGTGCTGCCGATGAGCGAGGAGCGCAGCATGTATATCATGCGGGCCGAGGTGCCGGGCACGACCTTTGGCAAGCTGGTTCCACGCATACGCACCTCCAGCGCGATAACCTACCTCATATACATTGTGCTGACGGTCATACTGATTGTACTGCTCTGCGTGGGCGGGATGCCCTTCTTCGACTCCATCAACCATGCGATGGCCACGGCGGGCACGGGCGGCTTCTCGGTGAAGCAGCTGTCGGTAGGCTACTATGACAGCGTGTATATCGATATCGTCACGAGCATCTTCATGCTGCTCTTCGGCGTAAACTTCTCCGTCTACTTCCTGCTGCTTGTGCGCAAGTTTAAAGCGGCGCTGACCGACAGCGAGTTTTTGGGCTATTTCGGCATAGCGCTTGGGGCGGCGGTGCTTATCGCGCTGGACATCATAGACGAGTACGGCGGGTTCTGGAACGCCTTCAGGTATTCGCTCTTCCAGGTCTCGTCGCTGATGACAACGACGGGCTTCGCCACGGCGGACTTCACGCTCTGGCCCGCCTTCTCTAAGAGCATACTCATAATTGTCATGCTCATCGGCGCATCGGCGGGCAGCACCGGCGGAGGATTGAAGGTCTCGCGTGTTATAATCTTTTTCAAGTGCGCTGCGGCCGAGCTGGGCCGTATGCTCAACCCGCGCCGGACGGTCAGCATCCGCGTGAACGGCAAGGCCATTGCCACGAGCACGGTGCACAACACGCTCGTGTTCATCTCGCTCTACTTCCTGCTGACCTTCGTCATAACCGCGCTTGTATCCCTCGACGGCTATGATTTTGAAACCACCTTCGCCAGCGTCGTCAGCTGTATGTCCAACGTCGGACCCGGCCTCGGCCCCGCCGGGCCTATGGGCAGCTTCGACATCTATTCCGACCTCTCCAAAGTCCTGCTCAGCTTCGCAATGCTCGCGGGCAGGCTGGAGATTTTCCCGATGCTGCTGCTGTTCTCACCGGATACATGGAGAAGGCACTGATGATTAAAAGCCCGGACGTTTTCCGCCCGGGCTTTGCTATGTAGCTTCAGATGAAATTCTGTATCAGCACCAGCAGTATGACGCCTGGGATGCCGAGTATGCCGGCCACCAGGGCGTTCACTGTGTTGATGCCGAGGGAGAAGTCGAAGAAGCCGCCTATAAAGTTGAAGATGAACAGCAGCACCAGGCCGCTTATCATGTTCAATATCAGTTTGAATATCAGCTTCAGCGGCAGACGCAGTATGGTGAACAGCAGCCATAGCAGCAGTACGCAGACCACTATGACGATGACTGTCGCCACGGATTCGGGGATTGCAACGGGCATGGGTTTACCTCCTATACGCCCGCTGTGCGGGCTACAGATAGAATGACTTTATTGCGCGCACGGCGCAGTTGTACTTGCTCTTGAGCGCGCTTATCTCGTATATGCAGGCCTCAAGCGCGGCGTTGTCGCTGACCGCGTTGAAGCGCCCGTAGGTCTCATCCAGCTGGGCCTTGACCTCGTCGAGCTCGCTTATGGCCTTGGCGTAATCGGCTTCACGAGCCTTTCTCTGCTTGCGTTTGGACAAAGAAATCACTCCTTGTCCATATTGTATTCAGATAAGCGGCGGTTTAAACACGCTTTTGACGCAAAAATTGGCTTAAAGTTCCTATAATAAAGCGCGGAGGGTTTCACATACTAGACTCGGACACAGCAGGAGTGCGGCGGGGCCGAGAGAGATAGAAGGCCCAAGGCCGGTGCCGGATGCGCAAAAGCATCTTAACGGCGGATGGCCGCCCATGAGGGACGCCGGAACGGGTACGGCTCATCCGGGTGATGAGGCCATCGTTCAATACTGAACTTGCTGGTCAAGTACCGGGGCAATGCGCGAGGGCGCATTCCCGAGCGGTGCGGCGGGGGCTAGAAAAAGCTCCCGCTTTTTTATGTGCAAAACGCCGGCATACCTTACGCCGAGTTTCATGCGTACAGCCCACTTGAAAAAACGCGCAAGATAAGATATAGTATACTGGTAATAATAGCGAACAACATCTAGTGATATGTGAGGGAATATCGACTTATGGCAAAAAAGACTCCCGTGGAATACGGGAACGAAAGCATTTCCCAGCTCAAAGGGGAAGACAGGGTGCGGAAGCGCCCGGCGGTTATATTCGGCTCCGACGGCCTCGAGGGCTGCGAGCACGCAGTGTTTGAAATACTCTCGAACTCCATCGACGAGGCCCGCGCCGGAAATGGCAACATTATAACACTGACGCGCTATCTCGACAAGAGCATAGAGTGCGAAGATTTTGGCCGCGGCTGTCCCGTGGACTGGAACAGCGTCGAGCAGCGCTGGAACTGGGAGCTGGTATTCTGCGAGCTCTACGCCGGCGGCAAGTACAAGAACAACGACGGCGGCGACTACGAGTATTCGCTCGGCCTGAACGGCCTGGGCAGCTGCGCCACGCAGTACGCGAGCGAGTACATGGACGTAATTGTCCGCCGCGACGGCAAAAAGTATACGCTCCGCTTTGAGAAGGGCCGCATCGCCGGCGAGATGAAGGTGGAGCCTGCGGACCGGAAAAAAACCGGCACGGACATACACTGGCGCCCCGACCTCGAGGTGTTCACCGACATAGACATCCCGCTCGAATACTATCAGGACACGCTCCGCCGCCAGGCGGTTGTCAACGCGGGCGTCACCTTCAAGCTCCGCAACGAGATTGCGCAGGGAAAGTTCGAGGAGCAGGTGTTTTACTATGAACACGGCATACTCGACTACGTCCAGGAGATAGCGGGCGAAGAGGTGCTCAGCGCGCCGTACTTCATCCAGACCGAGCGCAAGGGACGAGACAGGGCGGACAAGCCCGAGTACAAGGTCAAGCTCTCGGCGGCGTTCTGCTTCTCAATAAAGGTCAATCTCATCGAGTACTACCACAACAGCTCCTGGCTGGAGCACGGCGGCGCGCCCGAAAAAGCCGTGCGCAGCGCCTTCGTCTACGCCATCGACGCCTACATAAAGAAGGTGGGCAAGTACCAGAAGAACGAGAGCAAGATAACGTTCCAGGATGTGGCCGACTGCCTCGTTCTGGTGACAAACTGCTTCTCTACACAGACAAGCTACGAGAACCAGACCAAGAAGGCCATCACCAACCGCTTTATACAGGAGGCGATGACCGAGTTCTTCCGTGAGCAGCTGGAGATATACTTCATAGAGCACAAGGCCGAGGCCGATCGAGTGGCCGACCAGGTGCTCATAAACAAGCGCTCGCGTGAGCAGGCCGAGAGCACCAGGCTGAACATCAAGAAAAAGCTCACGGGCAGCATGGATATCTCAAACCGCGTGCAGAAATTCGTCGACTGCCGCAGCCGGGACGTGTCCAGGCGCGAGATATACATCGTCGAGGGCGACAGCGCGCTCACAAGCTGCAAGCTCAGCCGCGACGCCGAGTTCCAGGGCATCATGCCGGTGCGCGGCAAGATACTCAACTGCCTCAAGGCGGACTACAGCCGCATATTCAAAAGCGACGTCATAACCGACCTCGTAAAGGTCCTAGGCTGCGGCGTGGAGACGAGCAAGCATGTAAAGGAGCTGCCCGCCTTCGAGATGGACAACCTCCGCTGGAGCAAGATTATAATTTGCACCGACGCGGACGTCGACGGCTTCCAGATACGCACGCTTATACTGACGATGCTCTACCGCCTTGCACCCACGCTGATACGCGAGGGCTACGTCTACATCGCGGAGAGCCCGCTGTACGAGATTGAGTCCGGAGGCAAGACCTGGTTTGCTTACTCGGAGCGGGAGAAGGCCCAGATAATGGAGGAGATAGGCTCCGCCAAGGCCAGCATAAACCGCTCAAAGGGCCTCGGCGAGAACGACCCGGACATGATGTGGCTCACAACCATGAACCCGGAGACGCGCCGTCTCATTCGCGTTATGCCGGAGGACGCCGAGCGCACCGCGCAGTGCTTCGATTTGCTGCTGGGCGATGACCTTCAGGGCAGGAAGCAGCATATATCTGAATTCGGCAGCCAGTATCTCGACCTGGCCGACATATCCTAGGGAGGGGAAAGCATGAAACTGCAAACCGTAAAAAAGGTGGTTATGGCCGGTTTTACCATCTGTATATTTGCCAGCCTTATCGGCATCTTCGCGGGAGCCGGGAACCCGCAGCTCTCAAACTACATGCTCGTGGCGGCAGTGATTGTGCTGCTGTTCACGCTCGCCATCATAATGAAGTGGGCGCGCTGCCCCTGGTGCGGCGGCTCGCTGCTGCGAAAGTTCTTTAAGCTTGAGGTCTGCCCGCACTGCCACCGCAATCTGGAGACGGGCAAGAAGAAAAAGGGCCACGGCGGCAGAGGAAGGAAATAAATGGCGCGAAAGAGTAAAAAGACAGACGAAACCAAACACAGGAGGGCCTCGGCGGAGAATGTTATGGGCCTGCGCGCCGAGGTGCTTGAACAGCCCATAACCGAGACGCTGGAAACCAACTACATGCCCTACGCGATGAGCGTCATCGTCTCTCGAGCCATACCCGAGATAGACGGCTTCAAGCCCAGCCACCGCAAGCTGCTGTACACGATGTACAAGATGGGCCTGCTGAGCGGCGCGCGCACGAAGAGCGCGAATATCGTCGGCCAGACGATGCGGCTGAATCCGCACGGCGACGCGGCCATATACGAGACCATGGTGCGCCTCGCAAAGGGCTGCGAGGCGCTGAATACACCATTTGTGGACTCCAAGGGCAGCTTCGGCAAGGTGTATTCGCGCGACATGTCCTACGCGGCCTCACGCTACACTGAGGCGAAACTGGCGCCGATATGCGCGGAAATCTTCGCGGACATAGACAAGGACACCGTGGACTTCGTGGACAACTATGACGGCACGATGAAGGAGCCGGTGCTGCTGCCCACGATGTTCCCGAACGTACTGGTCAGCGCGAACACCGGCATAGCGGTCGGTATGGCCAGCCAGATATGCGGCTTCAACCTCACAGAAGTCTGCGAGACGGCGATAAACTACATCCGCGACCCTGAGTGCGACCTCATGGCCACCCTGCCCGCGCCCGACTTCCCGACGGGCGGCGAGATTGTCATGGACACGGCCGCGATGCGCGAGATATACCGCACGGGGCGCGGCAGCTTCAAGGTCCGCTCCCGCTGGCGCTACGACGAGAAGGCCAACCTCATCGAGGTCTACGAGATACCCTATACATCCACGGTGGAGAGCATCATGGACAAGGTGGCCGAGCTCGTCAAGGCCGGAAAGGCCAGGGAGATTGCCGACATGCGCGACGAGACCGACCTCGGCGGCCTCAAGCTGGCCATAGATTTGAAGCGAGGCACGGACCCGGATAAGCTAATGGCCAAGCTCTTCAAGCTCACTCCGCTGATGGACTCCTTCCCCTGCAACTTCAATATACTCATCGCAGGCACGCCCCGTGTAATGGGCGTCGGCGAGATACTTGGCGAGTGGGTGGCCTGGCGCACCGAGTGCGTCAAGCGGCGCATACACTTCGACTTGGGCAAGAAGCGCGAGAAGCTGCACCTGCTGAAGGGCCTTGCCAAGATACTGCTCGACATCGACAAGGCCATCGCCATCATCCGCAACACGGAGCGCGAGAGCGACGTCGTGCCGAACCTCATGGAGGGCTTCGGCATAGACAAGGTGCAGGCCGAGTACGTCGCAGAGATAAGGCTGCGAAACATAAACCGCGAGTATATACTCAAGCGCACGAGCGAGACGGAGGCCCTGGAAAAGGACATCGCCGAGCTTGAAGTCATTTTGGGCAGCAGGCGGCGCGTGCAGGGAATAATAATCGACGAGCTCAAGCGCATCATAAAGCAGTACCCTTCGCCTCGCAAAACCGGCATCGTCTTTGCCGACGAGCTGCCCGACGAGCCGGAGGACGACGGCACGCCCGATTACCCGGTGAACGTGTTCGTTTCCCGCGAGGGATACCTGAAAAAGATAACCCCGCAGTCCCTGCGCATGGCCTCCGAGCAGAAGTACAAGGAGGGCGACGGCCCGGACAGCCAGTTCGAGGCCACGAACAAGGGCGAGATACTTGTGTTCACGGACAGGCAGCAGGTGTATAAGGCGCGCCTGGCTGATTTTGAGGACACCAAGGCCAGCCAGCTCGGCACATATTTGCCCAGCAAGCTCGGCATGGACGCCGGCGAGGGAGTCAAGGCCGTAATAAGCGCCGGGGATTATTCCGGCGAGCTGCTCATATGCTTTGAAAACGGCAAGGTCGCCAGGGTGCCGGTGGGCGTCTACGAGACCAAGACCAACCGCAAGAAGCTCGTGAACGCGTACTCCGACAAGAGCCCGCTGGTAAAGGTCCTGCCCATAAAGGGAGACATAGAGTGCGCCGCCTTCTCAACCGAGGGCCGGGCCCTCATTTTCAACACGGCTCTGCTCTCACCCAAGACCAGCCGCAGCACCCAGGGCGTGGGCGTAATGACGCTCAAGCCCAGATACAGGCTCTCCGACCTCGTCCCGCTGGACCAGACCGGCATAAAGAACCTGTCCCGCTACCGTGTGCGCAGCGTACCCGCTGCCGGCGCCCTGCTCAAGGACGAGGACAGGGGAGAGGAACAGATGACCCTGCTGTAAGGCGGGATAAACTAAATATGCGCTGAGCGCAGACCTTATAAGCTTTTGTGGAGGTAGTTTGTATGCCTAAGCACGACGCCAGGGATATCTTCCGCGAGTGGGCCCTCATTATCGTGGGTGCGGCCTGCTATGCCGTTGGCTACAGCTTTTTCTTCTACCCGAACGGAGTAGTCCCGGGCGGGGTAACAGGTATTTCCACCATAGTCAATTATCTCACCAAATGGCCCGTCGGCGTGGTGAGCATGGTCATAAACCTTCCGTTGTTCGCTTTCGCCTGGCGGCACTTCGGCAGGCGTTTCATGCTGATGAGCCTGGCCGGCACGGTGCTTATCTACGTCTTTGTGGACTCCTTTGCGGTTTTGAATATTGCAGCGACGGAGAATATTCTGCTCGCGTCGACCATAGGCGCGTTCCTGAACGGCATGGGGCTTGGCCTCGTATACCGCTCTGGGGCGACTACGGGAGGCGTGGATATCGTCGCAAAAGTGCTCAGGCAGAAATACCCCTATCTCAATTTCGGTACGCTCATAATGCTGCTCAACGTGGTCATCGTGGGGGCCTACGGCCTGATGTTCCGCAAGTGGGACGCGGTTATGTACACAATCATAGCGCAGTTCGTTGTGTCCAGGGCGATAGACACCGTGCTGTACGGTCTGAACACCAGCAAGGTCTGCTATCTCATCAGCGAGTCCAAGAGCGAGGAGATAGAGCACGCGATAACCGCGACCATGAACCGCGGGGTTACGCTCCTGCACGGCGCCGGAGGATATACAGGCGCAAGCCGCGAGGTGCTTATGTGCGTAATTAAGAAGCGGCAGATAACAGACCTGCGTAAAATAATCAAGGCCGTGGACCCGAGCGCCTTCTTTATCGTGACCGACGCCAAGGACGTGTTCGGCAACGGCTTCGGAAATATCAACGAAGATTGAGAGGAGACAGGAAAATGGACGCTGAAAAACTTCAGAGGAGCCTCAAGGCCCGGGGCTGGGACTTTAAGCACTTCGCCACGGGCGATGAGGCGGCCGACTATCTGGCCGGAGAGCTCTCCGGGGCGAGCGTCGGCATAGGAGGCTGCGGAACAGCGGACGCCATCGGCCTCTACGACAAGCTCAAGGCCGTGTGTCCCGACGTCGCGTGGCACTGGAAGGAAGAGGACCAGCTTGCCGCCCGCATGCGCGCGATGACCACCGACGCCTATGTGTGCAGCGCCAACGCCATAGCCGAGACCGGCGAGATAGTGAACATCGACGGCATGGGGAACAGAATCGCCGCCACAACCTTCGGCCACAAGCGCCTGTACATAGTCGCCGGAAAGAACAAGGTGTGTCCCGACCTGGAGTCGGCGATACACCGTGCGCGCAACGTCGCGGCCCCGCTTCGTGCGCGCAGCATGGGCATGAACACGCCCTGCACCCGCAGCGAGGAGCTCAAGTGCTACGATTGCAGCGCGGCCGAGCGCGTATGCTGCGCCATGACCATACTTATGCACAAGATGATGGGCATGGACAAGTGCGAGCTGATACTCATAGACCAGGACCTCGGCATGTGAGCCCGTGACAGAAAGGAGGCGCGCATGAAAAAAGCGGCTGCCGCTACTATATTGGCTCTTGCGATGGCGCTGTCGCTTGCAGGCTGCGCCTCCATCTTCGACAGGTCGTACTTCTCCAGCACGGCCTATGACCAGCCTGCGGGTCAGACCCACTACGACGGCGCGACGGAGGTCAGCACCTATCTGCAGCTCACCCTTGCCATAAACAACCTCGTCTCTGAGCACGGGGACAGTCTGCTGCTGCACTTCACCAACTACAGCGGCAACATAGAGGAGGACATGGCGGCGGCCTGCCGCGAGGTCAGCACAGGCACAGCCCTCGGCGCTTACGCCGTGGACTACATAAGCTATGACCTCGACCGCATAGTCGCCTACTACGAGGCCGAGGTGTACGTCTATTACAAGCGCACGGCAGAGGAGCTGGAGAGCATCGTCAGCGTAGACACGGGCGACGGGCTGTACGACGCCATATGCAGCGCTTTGTCGGAGATGGATACCAGCCTGGTGGCTATGGTTGGCGCGTCCGACGTGAACGAGGCCGCCGTGCTGGACTATATAGACGAGGCGTTTTTCTCCAACCCGCTCGCCTGCGTGGAGCGGCCGGACGCTGTGGTGAATGTGTATACGGGCAGCGGCTTCCAGCGCATAGTTGAGATACACCTCGACTACGGTGCGACGGCGGGGGCGCTCAGCTCACAGCGCGGCGTGATTGAGAACAGCGTTGAGCGCCTGCTGGGCTCCGCTACGAGCGAGTCGGCGCCCTACAGGGCCCTGCAGTGCCTCACGGCACTGACGGTGGAGTGCGTATGCTCCGAGGATGCACCGGGTACGCTCTGGTCGGCGCTGATGACCGGGCAGTCCAACAGCGAGGGCATGGCCCTGGCCTACAAGGTGCTCTGTGACGCAGCAGGCATAGACTGCGTCATCGTCGAGGGCAGGCTTGACCGCGAGGAGCACTACTGGTGCATCATCACCGTGGACGGTGCGAGCTATCACGTCGACCCCTCCCGCACGAGGGAAATGGGCTACGGCAGCACCTTCCTCGTGAGCGATGCGCAGATGTGGGGCAGCTACTGGTGGGACAACGAGGACTACCCCGAGTGCACCGGGCCGCTGAGCTACGCAGCGCTCACCGAGAGCGCGGATTCGCAGCAGGACGTTAGCCCCAGTCCAGAGACTTCGGTACAGCCCAGCACATCGGCGGAACCCAGTGCGTCCCCAAGCTAATAAAGCAGAGCCCCGGCGCGTCAAGGTGATGCGCCGGGGCTTTTCCTAGCTCTCAATATGCAGCACAGTGCGTTCACGGACAGGGTTTCGACCATGCAGAGCGGCGCGGCCTCAAAGAACACATCCCAGGTGAAGGTTTCGTTCAGGTCATAGCGTAGCAGGCCGGGATTGACGACAAGCTCCCGATACAGGTCCTCAAAGAAGAAAACGCCGCCGAGGATAGCAGTGGCGGCAAACGCAGCTGCCGCGCAGTAGATAAAGCTCAGCCATATTCGCTTCCCCGGGAAAAGTGAGCGCAGGGCTAAGGGCGCTATTATTGGAATTACGACGAAGTCCAGGGCGATAAACGCCGCCGTGTTTATGGGGATATCCGACCAAAAGAGCGCGACGCCGTAGTACAGCCACAGGAAACACCCGGCCAGCGGGACGATTACGCCGAGCAATATCCCCAGCGCGAGCCGAAGCGCCGCTCGTTTTTCACGAGAACGCGAATATTCGAGGCCGTGCAGTACGGCGCAGTCCATGACCGCCACGGACAGGCTTTCCGGCGCTATGCGCTCACCCGACACGAGCTCGGATATGGATATGCCCAGCTCGTGTGCGAGCGGCTCCAGCAGCGACACATCTGGGAAACCTTTGCCGGTTTCCCAGCGGGAGACCGCCTTGTCGGTTACGCCTATGCGTTCGGCCAGCTGCTTCTGTGTCAGGCCGCTCTCGCGGCGGAGCGCGGCGATAAACCGTCCGGTTTTTACGAGGTCCAAAGTCCTCACCTCCATGACCGCATTGTACACGGAGCGCACCTTTTTGTCACCCTATGGAGCGTAGAGTTGAAGCAAATCGTCCTCGTCAATCGCTGCCTGCTTCGCCTAGTATCGGACTCTGGCGAGGACGTAGGTGTAAAGCACATCGTAGCGGATGTAGTGCGGTGTGCAGCGCCCGGTGCCCTGCCCGTAGTTGCTGCAATGGTAGTGGCTGTATGGAGTCTTGATCTGAGTTTTCAGAGCGTATGCCATTGACCAGCCGCAGTCAGCACACTTCACCAGCCCGGAGAGAATATGTAGGGAAATGTTTGCTTCGATGGTATGTCCGATATAAGTTTCTTCTTTCAGAATACTTTTTACCTGCATATCGTACATACACAGGCTATTTCCTCCGGCGCTCCGGCATAAATGTGCCGTATGAAAGCTTTCCTGACGTCTATACCAGCTGATTGCTGCTGCCGGCCGGCGATGCGTTAGACTGCAGGGAACGGAAAGGCGCCTCCTTTCGGACGCTTTGCCCATGACGCATTGACCCAGTGACAACAGAGCATCAAGCTGCTCCCCGGCTATTGCTTTTCTGAGACGTTTCCTATATACTGTGTATGGGACTGGCAGGTTACAAATGTGCGTTTCCGCCTGAGCGCACCTTACAGACTCAGGGCGGCGCCGGGGACGAACGCTCCGGCGACTTTATATCAGTGCATAGAGAGGGTACCCTTTGAATATCAGTCAGGATAAACGAAAGCGGTTGGCCTATGTAGCCCGCCGCTATTATCTGGAGGACCAGAGGCAGAGCGACATAGCCCGCGAGCTGGGAATTTCCCGCCCGATGGTCAGCCGCCTGCTGGCGGAAGCGCGCGAGCTGGGCGTGGTCGAGATAACCGTCCATGACCCGGAGACCAGGGCGGCCAGGCTGCTGGATAGGCTGAGGAGCATAAGCACCATCCAGGGCGGTGTGCTCGTAGAGGACAGCGGCGACAACGACGAGGTCAACCGCCTGCTCTCGCAGGGCGCGCTGCAGCTTTTGCAACAGCTCGGCGCCAGGCGCCTCGGCGTCGGCTGGGGATACCTCATCGGCCAGATCGTGAGCTGGCTCGAGCAGAACCCGCAGTCCGGCAGCACTGTCACAGATATATGTCCGCTGGTGGGGAATGCAAGCATACCCGCCCGCAACTATCAGTCCAACGAGAATATACGCCTCATGGCCCAGCAGATGGGGGCCACCCCCCATTTTCTCTATCTCCCGGCCCTTCCCGAAAGCCTGGAAGAAAAGGAGGTACTCTGCTCAACCGAAGTCTACCGCCGCATCTACCGCGAGTGGGAGCTGCTGGACACGGCGCTGGTCAACATAGGCGACTACCCCTCCAGCCCCGACTTCGCCTCCCTGGTGCGCTACGGCAGCCTGCTGCAGCAGCGCAGAGCCTGCGGCAGAATGCTCATATACTATTTCAATGAGGACGGCTATGTTATTCAGTCGGATCAGGACTTTGCGATACAAATACCAATAGACGTACTAAAACGCTGTCCAAACATTATAGGTGTTTGCTCTGCAAACACAAGTCCGAAAGCTGTGCGCGGCGCGCTGAAGTCCGGCTTCTTCACCCAAATAGTCGCGCGCTCCGAGGTGATCGAGGAGCTTTTGGAACACTGATTAACATATGTAACCCCGCCCCTGGAGATACGAGTATCTCCGGGGGCGGGGTTTGTGCTGTTCTGACAAGCGGCTTGGCCGGTTTTTGTTCATTATATGGGAATTGACTTTGACTGTTGACATACGTAACCGAGTGTGATAATGTGTAGTTACGAATGTAACAAAGTTGTATCCGAGCGCGCTCCGGCGAATCGCCGCGCGCCGGGAGAGGAGGTACAAAGCAGTGACCAAAGCTGAATTTGCGGTCAGGCTGCAAAATGCTTGTGCTGCCGTGATTGGAGCAGAGCAGGAGCTGAGCGACATAGACGCCCGCTTCGGAGACGCCGACCACGGCCTGACTATGAGCAAGATTGCAGGTGCCATTTCTGGCGCGGTGTCCGCGTCCGAGGGAGGCATACAGTCAATGCTGGACGACGCGGCCATGGCCGTCATGGAGCTCAACGGCGGCAGCGCCGTACCGCTGTGGAACACCTGGCTGGACGGTATGCAGGAGAACGCACCGGATGGCAATGAGATTGATGTAGAAGGGTTGAAAGCCGTGTTTGCCGGTGCTTTGGAGGCGCTTGAGGATATATCCGGGGCCAAAGTTGGCGATAAGACCATGATGGACGCGCTGATACCCGCCACGGAGGCCGTTGAAGCCTATGAGGGCGGCGATGAGGCCGGGCTGTTTGCCGCCGCTGCGGCTGCGGCCGAGGCCGGCGCGGAAAACTCCAAGAACTTCGTATCCAAGTTCGGCAGGGCTAAGAGCTATGGGGAACAGACTATTGGGACGCCCGATGCCGGCGCGGTGTCAATGTCGTACTTTTTCCGCGGGCTCGCCGAGTGAATGAATAAAATACTGAACAGGTGGTATTAACTATGAAAATGAAGAAGTTCATCAACGCCCCCGAGACCATCACCGACGAGGAGCTTGTCGGCCTTGGCCTGGCCTATCCCGACATCGTGACTGTCGACGGGCATCTTGTTATAAGCAAGGATCTGGAGAACGCCGACCGAGTGACCATCGTCACTTATGGCGGTTCCGGCCACGAGCCCGCGCAGGCCGGCTTTGTCGGCAAGGGCATGCTGGACATCCAGGCTGTGGGCGACATTTTCGCCGCGCCGAACGCCAAGCTGGTTTTCGAGGCCATGAAGCGTGCAGACAAGGGCCATGGCGTGCTGCTGCTCACGCTCAACTATGCCGGCGACCAGCTTGCAGGCAAGCAGGCAATCAAGCTGGCGCAGAAGGCGGGACTCAATTTCCGTCAGGTAGTCACCGGCGAAGAGATACAGTACGACCCCAACGGCGAGGACAACAAGCGCGGCCTTGCCGGTGCCGTAGCGCTTTACCACATTGCTGCCGCTGCCGCCCGCGAGGGCAAGAGCCTCGACGAGGTGGCGGAGATAGCCCAGCACTACGCCGACAACATGGCCTCCATCACCGTCAAGTCCACCGACGCCACGCATCCGCAGAACGGGATGCCCTTCGGCGACCTCGGCGAGACGGACATGATGGAGATAGGCGCCGGCCAGCACGGCGAGGGAGGCGGAGTGCGCGTGCCGATGATGTCTTCAAAGGATACCGTCGCCACCGTGGCCGGGGCGCTCAGCTCCAAGCTCGGCCTGAAGTCCGGGGACAAGGCCTTCGTCATGATAAACGGCTGCGGCGCAACCACCATGATGGAGATGCTGGTGCTGTTCAAGGACACTGTGGAGTTCCTGCGCGCCAAGGGCGTCGAGGTCGTGGCGAGCATGGTCGGAGAGATACTGACCGTGCAGGAGGCCGGCGGCTTCCAGATGAACATCGCCAAGTGGGACGACGAGACGCTCCGTCTGTGGAACACCTCCTGCCACACTCCCGCATACAGCAAGGAGTAAGTTATGGCTGACAACATTGGAAATAAAGCCGCCCACGACTATCACCTGGACGTGCCTGCGGCTCAGGAGGGCTTTTACGTAAAAGGCGCCGCCAACTGTGATTTCGGCATGAAGAGCCGCCTCGCCCGCATCTTTAATCCCGAGTCCGGCAACACGGTCATGCTGGCCTTCGACCACGGCTACATCATGGGACCCACGTCCGGGCTGGAGCGCATCGACGTGGCGATACCGCCTCTGATACCGCATGTGGACGTGCTGATGGGTACCCGCGGTGTTTTCCGCACCTGCATATCCCCGGCGGCGCGCGTGGCCAGGTGCGTGCGCGTGACATATGACTCCACCGTCCTCTACGATGACATGTCCAACGGCGGAGGCATCGCCTGCGACATGGCCAACGCCATACGCACCGGCGCCGACTGCGTCGCGGTGCAGACCTTCATCGGCGCGCCGGGTGAGAGCCGTTCGCTCGAGCTGCTCGCCCGGACGGTCGACGCCGCCACCGGCTACGGCATCCCGACGCTGGGAGTCGTCGCGGTGGGCAAGGACATGGAGCGCACGGAGAAGTTCTTCCTGCTGGCTACCCGCGTCCTGGCCGAAAACGGCGCCAATATCGTCAAGAGCTATTACTGCGACGGCTTTGAGCGCGTGGCGGCGGCCTGCCCGGTGCCGATAGTGATAGCCGGCGGCAAAAAGCTGCCTGAGCTCGATGCGCTCGAGATGGCGTACAAGGCCATACGTGACGGCGCGCACGGCGTGGATATGGGGCGCAACATCTTCCAGTCCGACTGCCCGGAGGGCATGGCTCAGGCCATAGGCAAGGTGGTACATGAGGGCTACACCCCCAGCCAGGCCTTTGAGGTCTATCAGGAAATAAAGCACAATAAATAACCCTGCTGCGCGGGCCGGGGACAGCCTGTCCCATCCCAATTGTACAGGAGCCTTTAGGAGGAAACACTATGTCCGCTGAATACATGCACATCGGTATTCCCATTACCAACAAGAAGCCCGGAATGGTCCACAACGAGGGCGCCGGATTCTGGGTCAGTAACGTAGACGATTACGACTACAAGATAGAGTACCTTAAATTCGAGGAGGGCACCCCCTTCCCGGAAGTGCTGCACCGCAACCCGCATGTGGCCTATAAAGTTGACGACCTGCAGAAGTACATAGACGACGCAGACTCTGTAATCTGCGGCCCTATGGACGCCAACGACAAGGGCGACAAGCTTGCCTTCGTCTGGAAAGACGGGGCTATCCTGGAGCTGTATCAGGAAGCATAAAAATAAAGTGCCGGGGCGCTGGGTTTAAACACAGCGCCCCGGCACTTTTTATATCAGTGAATTGTCAAGATAAGAGCAGATGGTCTAATTCACCATGTGCGGAAACAGCCCGGGTGCCTGAGCATTCGGGCTGTTTTACGGCGCTGCGCTCCGGGCTACTTTATTGGAACGGAGATTTCAGTAAGAAACTCGGAAGTGTCGTTCGTTAGGCCGTAGTCTACCATTGTTGTTTCCAGAGCAGGGCCGCGCACCTCGGGGCGCTTTAGATCCAGATAATCAAACAGCTTACCGTAAGAGGGTCCGGCCTTCTCGTGGCCTCCGATAAAGCGTATGGTTGCGCTTAAGGACTCAGGTATACACAGGACTTCTCCATCATATGCCTCGTTGTCCTCGAGCACCATGAACAGAAAGTCACATGGGCGAAACACTCGCTGCCGGAGGTGTTCTTCGCAGATGCCAACCCCTATTTTCCCTAGGAAGACGGCCGCGCTGTCACTGCTGCCCTCAAGCTCGGATATGGCAAGCTCCAACTCCTCGGAGTTTTCCGGCACGATTTCCCTGGTGAGTACGGCGAGCCGACGCGCCGGCATGAGCTCTACGGCAACTACATCAGTCACTGCGGCCCCGGCGCGGCTCATCTGGCACAGCCGGTTTTCAATTTGGCGCTCTATGGCTGTCAGCTCCGAGATCCTTTCCTTCACCTGAGCCCGTTGCAGCTCAAGAAGGGAACGGATGTCGTCAAGGTTGCGGTTGTTGACAAACGACGCTATTTCTGCCAGAGGCAGACCAAGCTTTCTCAGATATTTTATGGTATACAGCGTTTCAAATTGACGTGTGCTGTAGTATCTATAACCGGTTTCGGCGTCAGTGTGTTCAGGACTCAACAGGCCGACCTTCTCATAGTATCTCAATATGCTGACACTGACATGGAACATCTTGGCCATGTCGCCTATCTTAAAGAGCCCGTCGCGTTTCATTGCCGCACCTCTCTTCCGAATAAAACTGCCGTCCGTGTCATTATAACACGGACGGCGGAAAATTTGCACGGGTTTAATTACACCACGCCCTGGGCGAGCATGGCGCTGGCGACCTTGAGGAAGCCCGCCACGTTCGCGCCGACCATCAGGTCGCCGGGCTTGCCGACCTCGACGGAGGCGTCGTAGGCCGCGTGGAAGATGTTCTTCATGATGCCCTGCAGCTTCTCGTCGACCTCCTCGAAGCTCCAGCTCAGACGCATGGAGTTCTGGGTCATCTCGAGGCCGCTGGTGGCCACGCCGCCGGCGTTGGAAGCCTTGCCGGGGCTGTACAGCAGTCCCGCCTCCTGCACGGCCGCGATGGCGTCCGGAGTCAGCGGCATGTTCGCGCCCTCGAATACGCCCATGCAGCCGTTGGCTATGAGCGCCTTCGCGCCCTCGAGGTCCATCTCGTTCTGCGTGGCGCAGGGCAGGGCGATGTCGCACTTCACGCCCCAGATGCCGTGGCAGCCCTCGTGGTACTCGCTGCCGGGGACTTCCTCGGCGTACACCTTGATGCGCGCGCGGCGGCGCTGCTTGATGTCAATTATCTTCTTGAGGTCGACCCCGTTGGCGTCGTATATGTAGCCGTTGGAGTCGCACATGGCCACTACCTTGCCGCCCAGCTGCGTGGCCTTCTCGGCCGCGTAGGTGGCGACGTTGCCGCTGCCGGAGACAACTACCGTCTTACCGGCGAAGCTGTCGTTCTTCATGCACTTGAGCGCTTCCTCCGCGAAGTAGCACAGGCCGTAGCCGGTCGCCTGAGTGCGGGCCAGCGAGCCGCCGAAGGGGATGCCCTTGCCGGTTATCGTGCCGCCCTGGAAGGTGCCGGTGATGCGCTTGTACTGGCCGAACAGGTAGCCGACCTCGCGCGCGCCCACACCGATGTCGCCTGCCGGTACGTCCGTGAACTGGCCGATGTGCTTGTACAGCTCGTTCATAAAGCTCTGGCAGAAGCGCATGACCTCGCCGTCGCTCTTGCCCTTGGGGTCAAAGTCGCTGCCGCCCTTGCCGCCGCCCATCGGCAGCGTGGTCAGGCTGTTCTTGAGCGTCTGCTCAAAGCCGAGGAACTTTATAACCGAAGCGGTGACGGATGGATGGAAACGCAGGCCGCCCTTGTAGGGGCCGATGGCGCTGTTGAACTGGACGCGGAAACCGCGGTTGACGCGGACCTTGCCGTTGTCGTCAACCCAGGGGACGGAAAACTGTATGAAACGCTCGGGCTCAACAAAACGCTCCATGATGCCGTTGGCCTCGTACTCGGGATGCTTCTCAACCACACACTCTAGGCTCTCGAGCACCTCCAGGACCGCCTGGTGGAACTCACTCTCTCCGGGGTTGCGCGTCTGGACTGTCTCGTACACTCGCTTGAGATATTCGTTGGTCAACATTGTAGTTCTCCTTTCTCAATCGGATTCAAACACTTCTTTGAACACAGGCAGGGAGCGCTCTATCATCTCCCTGGACACGCAGTAGCTCAGACGGAAATATCCGGGCACGCCGAACCCATCGGAGGGAACTATGAGCAGATTCTTGGCCTTTGCCTTTTCGGCGAAGGCCTTCGCGTCACCGCCCGGAGCCTTTACAAAGAGATAGAAGGCGCCCTGCGGTTTGGCACACTCGTAGCCTATGAAAGAAGCGTGGGCCCGATGATAACTGATGAAGCCTTGTGTAATGAAATGGCACAATATATATCTGAAATAGTAGGCCCTGAGAAAATGCGTACAGAGCCATTTGGACAGGGGGCCGGGGATTTTGCCGCAGTGTGCCGCGAGGTGCCGGGCATGTTTATAAATTTGGGCGCAGGGCATCCGAGTGAAGGATATATGTCTGCGAACCACACAAGCACCGTTCGTTTTAATGAGGACGTTCTACCTATTGGGGCGGCGATACATGCAAACTGTGCCTTCAATTGGCTCAATAATCACAAGGATTGACGCATTCCTTATAAAACTGTGCCGGCACTATTGCCGGCACAGAATCTAGGGGAAAAGAGGTTAAATAATGGATTTCAAGCGCGATATAAGTCTGGGTACTTTTTTGGCCTATGGAATAGGCGGCCTTGCAATAAACACCGTGGTTATAGCCGACCAGTTTGGAATGTACTTTCTTACAGATATCGCGCTGCTCCCTGCGGGAGCTGTAGGAATCATAAATCTCATAACTACTTTATTTGATGCTGTTAACGACCCGATTATTGGCCATCTTGCAGACCAGAGCAATACGCGCTGGGGCAAATACCGACCTTTTTTGATGATAGGCGGCATAATAATGGCTATATGCATGGTGCTTCGGTTTCATATTCCCAACTTGGGATTTTCGGGGACTATGGCATACTATCTCATAGTGCTTATGAGCTTCAGCATAGGGTTTACAATGGCGTGCGTACCCGGTCAAGCGCTGATCAGCGTATTGTCCACTGATTACAACAAAAGGAACATACTTATGACGATACGCGCGCTCAGCGGGACTGTACTGGGCGCCATAGTAAGCATAGCCGCGTTGCCTTCTGTTAATTATTTTGGCGGAGGGGCAAAGGGATGGGAAAAATTTGTGCTGTGTACTCAGGTGCTGGCTGTCATATGCATTTACATATACCAGCGTGGTATGAGGCGTGTAGATTACCCAGGCGCAATTGCAACACCCGAGCACAGCCCGTTGCTGAAGCGTATGTTTTCCCTTTTGAAATGCAAACCGGTGCTGTGCGTGTCGCTTGCCACAGCGCTTAATGCACTCACCCTAACCCTGAGCGGAGTTTGCTCCATGCATTTTTACGATTATGTACTTGGAGATGTAAACATCCTAACGGAGGTGTCGGCATATAGCCTGCCAATTGCAATTATATGTCCGCTATTAACTCCTTTTATTTTGAAAAAGATAGACAAAAAATGGATGCTGGTTGCCGGCTTCGTTATAAGTCTCATAAAACCGGCGGTCATAATGTTACTCGGCGAGGACATAACAGTACCAATAACCATTGTGCTCATCCTTATATCACGGGTTGGACAATCCTTTTTCGGTTCGGCCTTTATAGCATGGGTGCCTGAGTGCGTAGACTTTGTCTACCTTGAACACGGTGCCGTATATGCCGCGCTTATAAGTGCAATAGTAACTTTTATGCAAAAATGCGGTAGGGCGCTTGGCCAGGGCCTTGCCGGCATATTGCTGGACGTTGCAGGGGTCCAAGGAGGCACTGAGATTACAACCCGCGCACTGCATGAGATTCTTAGGATTAACGGCTTGTATCAGATCATAGGTCTATGCTTGGCGGTAATACCCATTATCCTGTTCCCGATAAGCAGAAAGCAGGGAGAAGAGATACGCCGCAGGCTGCACGAGCGCGACGGCATTTAAAATGTCCTCGAACGTGCGTCGCAACTTGACGCTTGTAATCGGGTCGTATATAATTGCTAAGTGCAATGAAAGTTTAAAACGGGGTGGCCCTTTTGCTTAATAAAAGAGAACAAACGTACGAGATTTTAAAGGACAAAATCTTGAAAGACGAATATAAAATGGGCAGTCTTTTGACAATTAGAAAATTGTCTGAAGAACTCAATGTCAGCAATTCGCCAATCCGTGAGGCTTTGAATATGTTGGAAAAGGAAGGGCTTGTTGTCATTACTTCAAACACGTCTCTCCGCGTTGTGGAGCTTTGCAAGGAGGATATGTTTGAGATAGCTCAGATGGTTTTCTTTTGGATAGCCGGCGCCTTTCGGTATTGTGTGCACACTCATAGGACTAAAGGAATGCTGGCTGGTATGGACGAGGCAATTTCAGCGCAGAAAAAGGCTATAGATGCAGATGATCGTCCGGAGTATTTAAAACAAAGCGTATATTTTATTCGCAGTGTTATAGCAGCTACGGAGAATCGCCGGCTGCTTACACAGTTTGAAAATGTTTATGCGCTTTATTATTTATGCAATCGCTATTCCTTAACAACACTGCAGAGCTTTCGCAATAACACAGAGTATAATATTCAGATTACTGAACATATTCGTGACCACAAATATACAGAAGCTCTGGATATGTTCGCACAGCTTTTTTATAAAGACGATTGGGATGGAGGCCGGGTTTTATAAATTGTAATCATTGCGATTATGCATTTAAAGGCTTCCCTGAAGTGCGTAACTCTTAAAGTTCAAAAAGCTCAACAACGGAATAATTTCCATAGCAATGTAACGAAGCAGAAAAAACCGCCCGCAGAGTACGACTGCGGGCGGTTTGAATGTTTTTTATGCGAGCTCGCGGCCCATGAGCACGCCCATGGCGCTGGCCATCATCAGGCCGCGCGTCCAGCCGGAGCTGTCGCCCAGGGCGTGTAGGCCCTGCACGTTGGTGTTGAAGTGGGTGTCCATAGTGACCTTGTTGGAGTAGAACTTCAGCTCAGGGGAGTAGAGCAGGGTCTCGTAGCTGGCAAAGCCGGGGACGACGACGTCCATTGAGTGGATGAAGTTGATGATGTTTATCATCGCACGGTAGGGCATCGCGGCGGTGATGTCGCCCGCCACGGCGTCGGCGAGCGTCGGCTTTACGTTACTGCGGGCGAGCTCCTTTTCCCAGGTGCGCTTGCCGTCCAGGATGTCGCCGAAGCGCTGCACAAGGATGTGGCCGTTGGCGAGCATGTTGGTGAGCTCACCGACCTTCTGCGCGTAGGCGATGGGCTGATTAAACGGCACGGAGAAGTTGTGCGAGCAGAGTATGGCCACGTTGGTGTTCGGGCTCTTGAGCTCCGCGCCCTTGTAGGCGTGGCCGTTGACGACGGCGAGGTCGTTGTCGTAGTTCTCCTGGCTCACGACGCCGCCGGGGTTCTGGCAGAAGGTGCGCACCTTGTTCTTGAAGGGCTTCGGGTAGCCGATGAGCTTGCTCTCGTAGAGGACGTCGTTTATCTCCTCCATTATCTCGTTGCGCACCTCGACGCGCACGCCGATGTCGACAGTGCTGGGCTGGTGCTGCACGCCGTGCTCGGAGCATATCTTCTCGAGCCAGTCCGCGCCGCGGCGGCCCGTGGCCACTACGGTGTGCCCGGCATAGAGCTCGAAATCCCTGTGGCCGTCGTTGAGGTAGACGCCCTTGCAGACGTTGCCGTCCATAATGAGGTTGGTGCACTCGGTGTCGAACAGCATTTCCACGCCGTGCTCCATCAGCCAGTGCTCTATGGCGAGGTAGACGTCGTGCGCCTTCTCGGTGCCGAGGTGGCGGATAGGGCAGTCGACCAGCTTCAGCCCTGCCTTGATGGCGCGGGCGCGTATCTTGCGCACCTTTTCGTCGTTGCCTATACCCTCAATGTGCTCGTCCGCGCCGAACTCCAGATAGATGCTGTCAGCGTAGTCTATGGTCTCCTGGGCGAGACGCTCGCCAATGAGCGTAGGCAGGTCGCCGCCGACGTCGCAGCTAAGGCTGAGCTTGCCGTCCGAAAACGCGCCGGCGCCGGAAAAGCCGGTGGTTATGTGGCACACGGGCTTGCAGTTCATGCAGACTCCGGTCTTGGACTTGGGGCAGCTGCGGCGTGTCAGCTCACGGCCCTTTTCGACCATGACTATTTTCTTCTTGCTTCCGCGGCGGAGCATTTCCAGCGCCGTGAAGATGCCGCCGGGACCCGCACCGACAATTACAACATCAGCGTTCATATTTACCTCCAGACATAAAAACAGCACGCTCCTCCGCGTGCTTAATACCTACAAAACTGACAAGCCGGGCTTACACCGTTTACCGCCTGATGGCGGCAAACGGTGTGGAGCGGGCAACGAGATTCGAACTCGCTACCTCCACCTTGGCAAGGTGGCGCTCTGCCAAATGAGCTATGCCCGCATGACCGGGAGACAAATATCTCACAAACGCAGATTATTATATCACAGATTGACGGATTGTCAAGAGACAAATCGCGTGACAGCGCCTAAATTGCACAGTGAGCGCCTGTGACACGGATTCGGCTCTATTTGCCATCGACATGCGGCCGGAAATGTGTTAAAATAAAGGAACAATTGCCGGCGGCCTGGCGTCAAAAGCCAGTCAGGAGGTAAAGCTATGTCACTTATGCTAACATCTGCGGCCCAGGAGGGAGTTATGATGACGGCTGTCGTTGTCGTGCCGCTCGTGCTTCTGATTGCCACGGTAATTATAGTAGTGCTCGGCGCGGCAGTCATGCGCAGGGCCAAGAAGAAAATAGCCGAAGAAGAAAGACGCGCCGCGAGGCGCGAGGAAGAGAGGAAACGACCATGAAGAAACGTGTGATAGGCCTGCTGCTCGCGGCGCTCATGCTGGCGACCCCGGCCCTAGCCTACGGTACGGGTACCGGGGACGCGGCCTACATAAATTCCACGGAGCTGCTGAACGGCTTTACTTATACCAACGCAGTCAGCTACGACTCCGACGGCCGGGTGGAGACCTACTCGCTGGAGCTTGACGGCGGCAGCTCTGTCTATCCGATAGTCATGGCATGCGACACCATCTACGGCGGCTTTACCGTCACACAGATGATTTCCTACGCAGAGAGCCTGGGATACAACGTCGTGGGCGCGGTAAACGCCGACTTCGGTGAGAGCACGGGCGTACCAACGGGCATGGTGGTCGAGAACGGCGTCTACAAGTCCTCGCCGGAGGGTAACAGCGCCGTGGCCTTCACCGGCGGAAGCGCATATGTCAGCGAGAAGCCCGAGGTCGAGCTGGTTTTCACCAATGAGGAGAACGACTACGAGTTCACGACAGAGCACCTGAACAAGTCCCGCACGGGCTCCGGCGCTTACGTCTTTACGGAGTACTTCTCGACCGTCTCTACACGCACGTCGGGTGACGGCTGGTTCATATGCTTCGAGGCGGATGAGGACGATGAGCTGAGCATCGGCGGTGAGATAGACCTCGTTGTCACGGACATAGTCACGGACGCCGAGAGCGTAAGCATAGGAGATAATCGTATTATCCTGAGCGCAGCCGACACTGCCGGGCTGGAGGATGTCCTCGCCTACTTTGAGCCGGGCGACAGCGTCGCGCTGGAGGTGAGCTGCTCCGACAGCAGGCTCGAGGACGCCGAATGGGTGACCGGCTGCGGCGACATAATCGTCAGCAACGGCAGCATTTACAACAGCGGCAGCTGGAACTCCACCATTACGGACGCCAACCCGCGCACGGCCCTCGGCATAATGGGCGATGGCAGCGTCGTGTACTATGTCATGGACGGCAGAGCCTCCCACAGCGTCGGCGCGACCATGGAGGAGCTGGCGATGGATATGATAAGCATGGGCTGCGAGACTGTTGTCAACCTCGACGGCGGCGGCTCGTCCGTGATGAGCCTGCGCATGCCTGGAAACGACGGCTTTACCGTCGTCAATGAGCCCTCCGACGGGAGGCTGCGCTCTGTGAGCTCATATATCCTCTTTGTCACAGACAGCGAGCCCAACGGCAGCGCCTCGCGCCTGTTCCTTGACCAGAACGGCGCCTACGTCCTCGCGGGCAGCACGGTCGGGCTGAGCTACTCCGCTGCCGACAGGGCGCTGCACAGCGTCGCCGCCCCCGACGGGGTGGACGCCAGGGCGCAGCGCGGCACGGTGTCCGGAGACGCCTACACCGCTCCCGCGAGCGCCGGGACCGACAGGATAAGCCTGTCTGCCTTCGGCGTGAGCGGCAGCGGCACGATGCATGTCATCGACCGCGTGGATTCCGTCACCGTGACCGACGCCGCAACCGGCAGTGAGATAAAGCAGCTGATGCTTGAAAACGGCGAGAGCGTGGAACTCTCCGTCACGGCCGAGTACCTCATGCGCGACGTCGAGCTCGGCAGCGGCGCTGTGGAGTACACGGTCAGCAGCAACGCCGGCAGCGTCGACGAAAACGGCGTGTTCACCGCCGCGCTCTCCGGGGCGGCGAGCGGCTCCATCACCGTCGAGTGCGGCGGCGTGACCGTCGAGATACCCGTTCGCGTGGCCTTTGAATTCGAGGACATGCGCGGCCACTGGGCCTCCGAGCCTGTCAAGGAGCTCTACGAGGCCGGAATAGTCACCGGCATCACCGATACACAGTTCGGCCCCGGGCTGAGTATGAAGCGCGGCGATTTCGTCCTCATGCTCTACCGCGCGGCGGGTTCCCCCGCGGTCAGCTCGACGGGCGCCTTTGACGACGTGGCCTCGGATGCGTATTACGCCGACGCCGTGGCCTGGGCCGTCGCCAACGGGATAACCGAGGGCAAGGCCGAAGGCCTGTTCGCGCCTGACGACACGCTCACCAGGCAGGAGGGCTTCACCTTCCTGTACCGCGCTCTCGACGCGCTGGGCGCGGACTTCACCGAGGGCGACACAGCGCTGCTCGAGAGCTTCCCCGACGGGGCCTCGGTGGCGGACTGGGCCCGCAGCGCGGCGGCCACCCTGGTGGCGAACGGCGTCGTTGAGGGCGGCGACTCCGGACTGAACCCGTCCGGCAGCCTCACCCGCGCTGAAATGGCCAAGATGCTGGCCGCTGTCGTTTGACAGACACAAAAACACACCTGCCGCACCGGCCGCTTTTGCGAACCGGTGCGGCATTTTTCTACAAATGTCAGAAGATTAGGACAATAGTCCCTATTTCCTTGCAATTGGGAGCAAAAAGTGTTAATATGCCTCAAACAGCCACGCCGGACGCCCAAAGGAGGGGGAATATGTACGACTATTACAAGGAGCTCTACCTGCTTTTGTTCAACCGCGTGACGGACGCGGTGAGGTATCTCGAGGAGGGGAGCCCCGGCCAGGCCCGCAGGCTTCTCAAGGCGGCGCAGAGGGAGACGGAGAACAAGTATATAGAGCTTTACGCGTTCGCGGGCATCGAAGATTGATGCCCGCTTTTTTGCGCTCAGCGGCCTTGCATACGGCGCGGCGATATGGTAGAATGATTCGCTATGAATAAAGACTTTGAAAAGAGATATGCCGCCGCCAGGCGGAAAATAATCGAACATGATTTCCAAAGCCTGAACCCCATGCAGCGCGAGGCTGTGCTGGCCACGGAGGGGCCGCTGCTCATCCTCGCCGGGGCGGGAAGCGGAAAGACCACCGTGCTCATCAACCGCGTGGCCAACCTGCTCAAATACGGCAGGGCCTCGGACACCGACGAGGTGCCGGAGAACGCTACGGAGGCGGAGCTTGCCGTGCTGGAGGCCGGACCCTCGCCCGAGGCTGAGGAACTTGCGGCGTATGAGCCCGTGGAGCCATGGCGAATTATAGCCATTACCTTCACGAACAAGGCCGCCGACGAGCTCAAGGCCCGTCTGGCCGCCAAGCTCGGCCCCAAGGCCGACGACATCTGGGCCCGCACCTTCCACAGCGCCTGCGTGCGCATACTGCGCCGCGACGCGGACAAGCTCGGCTACCCGCGCGATTTCACCATCTACGACACGTCGGACCGCAACAGCGTGATGAAGGCCATACTGCGCGACATGGATTTGGACGAGAAGATATACCCGCCGCGCAGCATCCTCGCCATGATAGACGCCGCGAAGGACCAGCTCATGTCGCCGGAGCGCTACGCCGCCGCCAACGGGCAGAGCCCGGACCCGAGGCAGAGGAAGATATGCGAGATATACACGACCTACGCCTCGAGGCTCTTCAAGGCCGGGGCCATGGATTTTGAGGACCTCATATACAATACGGTGCTGCTCTTCAAGGAGCACCCTGACGTGCTGGAACACTATCAGCGCCAGTTCAAGTACGTCCTCATAGACGAGTATCAGGACACAAACCACCTGCAATACCTGCTGGCCAGCCAGCTCGCGGGCGGCTGGGGCAACATCTGCGTTGTGGGCGACGACGACCAGAGCATTTACAAGTTCCGCGGCGCTACCATCGAGAACATACTCAGCTTCGAGAAGCAGTATAAGAGCTGCCGCACCATACGCCTCGAGCAGAACTACCGCTCCACGGGGCACATACTGGCTGCGGCCAACGCCGTCATCGCCAACAACACGGAGCGCAAGGGCAAGACGCTCTGGACTCAGGCGGAGCCCGGCGACAAGCTGCACATATATACGGCTATGAACGAGGACGATGAGGCGCAGTACGTCGCGGCGCACATCCTCGCCCACCGCGGCCAGGGCGGAAGCTTCCGTGACTGCGCCGTGCTCTACAGGATGAACGCACAGTCCAACCGGCTCGAGTTCGCCTTCAAGCGCAACGGCATACCGTACAGGGTCGTGGGCGGCATGCGCTTCTTTGACCGCGCGGAGATTAAGGACATGCTCGCCTACCTGAGCGTCATAGTCTCTCCGGCGGACGACCTGCGGATGGCCAGGATAATCAACGTCCCGGGACGCGGCATAGGCGAGAGGACCATAGAGAACGCCCGCAGCATTGCCGCGCGCGAGGGACTGAGCCTTAACGACGTCGTCGCCCGCGCAAACCAGTACGAGGAGCTGCGCCGTGCAGCGCCGAAGCTCATAGAGTTTTCGGACATGCTCTCCGAGCTGCGCGCCCAGGCGCAGAATTTGCCGGTCGACCAGCTCTACGACCTGGTGCTTGAAAAGACCGGCTACGAGAAGGCCCTGCGCGACAAGGGCGGGGACGAAAACCTCGCCAGGCTCGAGAATATCGCAGAGCTAAAGACGAACATAATCGGCTACATGAAGGAGACAGGCGACGAGTCTCTCGCCGGCTTCCTCGACCAGGTCTCGCTCTATACGGACATCGACGGCTACAACGCCGACGACGACTGCGCCATAATGATGACCATGCACAGCGCCAAGGGTCTGGAGTTCCCGGTCGTGTTCATCGTCGGCATGGAGGAAGGCATCTTCCCCGGCATGAGGAGCATCGGAGACCCGAACGAGATGGAGGAGGAGCGCAGGCTCTGCTACGTTGCCATCACGCGCGCCAGGCAGGAGCTGTACATAACCAACGCGCGCCAGCGCATGATTTTCGGCCGCACCACCATGAACCTGCCCAGCCGCTTCGTCGACGAAATACCCGAGGAGGACGCCGAGCGCAGCGGACACAGCGCCGAGCAGCAGCGCGAGTGGAAGCCGCGCAAGCGCCTTGCGCCCGAGCCCAGGGCCCACGCCGTGCAGGCCGTCAAGAGCGAGCCCGCCGCGGCAAAGCCGACCTTCTCTGTGGGCGACAAGGTGGAGCACATGGCCTTCGGACGCGGCGAGATAACCAAGCTGACGCCCATGGGCGGGGACGCCCTTGTAGAGATAAGCTTTGACGGCGGTACGGTGAAGCGCCTCATGCTGCGCGCAGCCAGCAGCCACATGAAGAAGGTCGACTGATGTCCGAGCGCAAATACGGCCACATAGGCCGCCTCGCCCTGATAGGAGCCACGCTGCTCTGGGGCAGCAGCTTTGTCGTGCTCAAGACCACGCTCGACAGCGTACCCACCCTCTGGATACTCGCAATCCGCTTCACAGGCGCGGCGATACTGATGGGCCTGCCGAGCATAAAGCAGCTGGCGAAGATTGATAAGCGCTGCCTGGCTTCCGGCGCGCTCATGGGCCTGGCGCTCTACGCGGCCTACACACTGCAGACCTTCGGCCTGGTCTATACCACGCCGGGAAAGAACGCGTTCCTGACCGCCACCTACTGTGTGCTGACCCCTTTCCTGTGGTGGGCCTTCACGCGTAAGCGCCCGGACCTCTACAACATCCTCGCCGCGCTGGTGTGCATCACCGGGATGGCCCTGGTTTCGCTCAACGGCGACCTCTCCATCGGCCTGGGCGAGGGCCTGACAATGTGCTGCGGCTTCTTCTACGCGCTGCACATCATCTTTACCTCCAAGGGCGTGGCCCGGTACGGCGTCGGCGAGCTCACTACGATACAGTTTGCCACGGCTGCCCTGCTGTGCTGGATAAGCGCGCCCATATCTGCGCCGTTTCCCGACAGCGTGCCGTCAAGCGCCTGGCTGAGCATAGCTTACATGTGCGTGCTCTGCACCTTTGCTTGCTACTACCTCCAGACGATAGGCCAGAAGTACACCTCGCCGCAGACCTCGTCCATACTGCTCACGCTTGAGAGCGTGTTCGGTACGCTCATCTCCGTGGCCTTTTACGGAGAGCAGCTCACGCTGCGCGAGCTTGCGGGCTTCGCGCTCATATTCATAGCCGTCATAATAAGCGAGACCAAGCTCCAGTTCCTGAAAAGGCCGGAACGGAGCTCAACCTGAAGCAAAGCAGCCTTCCATGAGGAAGGCTGCTTTTTCGCGCGCGCTTTTTCTTGACAAGCCGTCGCGCCGCCTGTAAACTGAAATTGGTAATACAGTGTTTGGGAGGTGTGCGCCGTGAAGGAGAGGGCGCCTGGGAAGGCCATAAAATATGTAGTCGTCTGCCTGCTGGGCATGGTGCTCGTCACGGCGCTTCTGTATGTCATACATGTCTCCACGCTCAGGCGTGACTTTGAGAGCGCGCTCAGCCTGCCAGAGGACGCGGAGTACACTGTGACCGTCGGCAGCGTCCTGGGACGGGATGAATTCAGCGTCACAGGCGGGCTGGCAAACAGGATAATCAGCGAGCTGGACAACCTCAGCTGCGCCGGGCGCGTGGGCCGCGAGGCGTGGCAGCCGAAGGAGGGCGACTACGACCTCTTCATCACCTCGGAGGAGACGGGGCTCACGACCATCACGCTCTTCTCGGGAGGGGAGAGAGGCGAGTTGGTGTGCCCGAACGGCAACATAGAGCTGGGCGGCACCGAGGGGCTGTACCAGCTCGTGGAAAACGCGCTGAATGCGGGCGGATTATACCCGGAGGGCAGCGCGATGCTTTGGCCGCGCTTCACCGCCGCAGAGTTTTCCCAGGCAATAGTCACGGCAGACAAGGTGTACTCGCAGCCGGGATTCGGCTCTGCGCCCTACCCGTATTGCTCGCTGGAGGGGCAATACTGCCTCGTGCTCGCTCAGTGCATCGCCGGGACGGAAAACCAGTGGAGCTCCGGCAGCTGGAATGAATTCATGGATGACGGCTGGGTCTTGATAGCCTTTTTCTCGCCTGAAATGCCCGCGAACCTCGGCTGGGTGCCGCTCGAGTGCTGCACAGAGTACACCGAGGAGACAAAATCGCAGATGCGCGGCGCGTTTTCGGCCAGAGAGGGCGCCAAGATCTATGACGCCGACGGCAATGCATCCGGACGGACGGCCAGGGAGAACGATATATATTATATTGTGGACGGCGTCCCGGACGAGAACGGGATCATCTCGCTCGGCTGGGTTGGCACAGGCATGACGGTGAAGCTCAGAGCCGGCGACCTCATATATCCCGAGGTGGGGCTGGACTACTTCGACGGCGTGCTTCCGCCGGGCGAGGCGGAATGAGGGCAGCGGCCGCACAGCGGCTTCCCGCTTGGTGGATGCGGCGGGAGAAGGCATAATGACGGAAAAAGGAGACGGAATGAAAAAGCTGATAAAATCCGAACTCTTCAAGGCGCTGCTCGGCCTGATTGGCCTGGCGCTGATAATCGCCGCGATACTCGGCGTGCGGCGAGCGGTCTATTACATGACCTTCCGCTCCGAGCTTGATTTGCCGGAGGGCACGGAGTACACGGTGAATATTATCGGTCCGTCCGACGGCATGATAAGCCTGTCGGGCGAGGATGCGCTGGATATAATCGGCGCCGCGCGTGAGCTGAGCTTCGCGGGGCCGATAAACAGGGACATATACCAGGGCTCAGTTAACGATTACTACGTGACCATATCCGGGCAGTCGGGCTATGCCAGAATCACGCTCTTTGAACTTGACAACCCGGTGCTGTGGACACCTGAGCGCGACGTAAAGCTCGGCAACACCGGGCCGCTGCTCGACGCGGTGGAGGCTGCGTACTCTTATGCGACGGACATAGAGCTGCCCGCTGAGCCGTACTCCGAGCTCTCCGCTGAGTGCGAGTGGTTCACGCTGCGCGACGCTTCCGCCTCTATGCTGGAGGGGCGGGACTACAGCGCGTTCCGGCTCGGCGACGGGGCTAAGCTGCTCATTGAGCCGAAAACGGAGCTCTCGAGCTTCACGGTCAACCGGCTCGAGTACACGGACGCAGGCTGCGCCGAGGGAGAACAGCTATTCAGAGTCAGCTTAACGCCGCAAGAGCCGCTGCTGCTCGAGCTGCCCTTCGACGGCGCTGCGAGCGGGTACAGCCTCAAGTTCTTCGGCGGTGATACGGTATACACCTACGCGCTCACGATGGGCGGACTTGGCCCGGACGAGGCCTGCCCGTACAATTTGGAAGAGTACGAGAGATAAAGAAAGCGCCGCACACAAAGTGCGGCGCTTTTGCTTTGCTTATCTTACAGAGCGGAGACGATGTCGCGGGTGTCGCGGGCGATGACGAGCTCCTCGTTGGTGGGGATGACCCACAGCTGGACCTTGCTGTCCGGCTTGGAGATAAGGCGGTCGTCGCCGCGCTTGGAGTTGGCCTCCTCGTCGAGCTCTGCGCCGAGGTAGCCGAGGTAGGAGCAGATGCCGGCGCGGGTGGTGGGGGCGTTCTCGCCGACGCCCGCAGTGAAGATGACGGCGTCGACGCCGTTCATCGCGGCGACGTAGCTGCCGACGACCTTGGCGACGGAGTAGTCGAACATGTCGAGGGCGAGCTTGGCGCGCTCGTTGCCCTCTTCGGCGGCGGCCTCAAGGTCGCGGAAGTCGCTGCTGACGCCGGAGATGCCCAGGACACCGGACTTCTTGTTGAGAACGTTCAGCATGCTGTCTATGTCCATGTTGTACTTGTTCATGATGAACTGCATCGCGCCCGGGTCGACGTCGCCGACGCGGGTGCCCATGGGCAGGCCGACCAGCGGGGTGAAGCCCATGGAGGTGTCGACGCTCTTGCCGTTCATAATGGCGCAGATGGAGGAGCCGTTGCCCATGTGGCAGCTGATGAGCTTGAGCTCTTCGATGGGCTTGCCCATCAGCTCGGCGCAGCGCTTGGAGACGTAGCGGTGGGAGGTGCCATGGAAGCCGTAGCGGCGCACTCCGTCGTTTGTGTAGTAGTCGTAGGGCAGGGCGTACATGTAGGCCTTGGCGGGCATGGTCTGGTGGAAGGCGGTGTCGAAAACGCCGACCTGCGGCACGTCCTTGCCCATGACCTCGACGCAGGCGTTGATGCCGGTGATGTTGGCGGGGTTGTGCAGGGGCGCGAAGGGGGTGCACTCCTCGAGGGCCTTCATGACCTCGTCGGTGATGAGCACGCTGCTGGCGAACTTCTCGCCGCCGTGGACGACGCGGTGGCCGACGGCGTCAATCTCCTTCATGGAGCCGACAACGCCGTACTCGACGCTGGTGAGCTTGTCGATGACGGCGGCGATGGCCTCGGCGTGGCTGGGCAGGGGGATGTCCTCGTTGAACACCGGCTTGCCGCCGACCAGCGGGGTGTGCTTGAGGTGGCCGTCGATGCCGATGCGCTCACACAGGCCCTTGGCGAGAAGCTGCTCGTTCTCCATATCAATGAGCTGATACTTCAGGGACGAGCTGCCGGCGTTGATAACAAGTACTTTCATTTGTCTTACCTCTCTTTGCTATTGTCAAATTGGCTTAGGGATAGTAATATTTACACATACATTCTTATTTTATCTCTACACGGAGAAAAACGCAAGAGCTTTCTGGAGGTACAGTATGTCGACAGCCGGTATCGTCGCCGAGTACAACCCCTTTCACAACGGCCACGAGGCCCACATAGAGGCCACAAGGGCCGCGCTGGGGCCGGATACGGGCATAATCTGCTGCATGTCGGGCGACTTTGTCCAGCGCGGCGAGCCCGCCCAGTGGTCGAAATTCGCTCGCGCCGAGGCCGCCGTGCGCTGCGGCGTGGACCTGGTGTTCGAGCTGCCCGTGCAGTGGGCGCTCTCGAGCGCCGAGGGCTTTGCACGCGGAGCCGTGGGCCTGCTCGACAGCCTGGGCGTCGTGGACTACCTCTCCTTCGGCAGCGAGTGCGGCAGCGTGGAGCCTCTTGAACGCATCGCCGAGGCCCTGCTGAGCCCGAGCATCGACGCCGAGATACGCGCCGAGGCGCAGACGGGCGAGAGCTACGCCGTTGTGCGCGAGCGGGTGCTGGAGCGGCGCATCGGCGAGGAGGCAAAGCTCATCGAGACGCCGAACAACATTTTGGCGGTTGAGTACATCAAGGCCATCTATGACCTCGGTTCGCGCACAAAACCGCTGGCTGTGCAGCGCAAGGGCGCGGGACACGACCGCGCCGCGACGGGGCGCATACGCTCGGCGAGCGAGCTGCGCACGATGACGGCTGCAGGCAAGTCCATATCTCCCTACATGCCGCGCGAAGCCTTCGCGGTGTTCGAGAGGGAGCGGCAGCAGGGGAGGGGGCCGGTGCTGATGTCCCAGCTGGAGGGCGCGCTGCTCAGCCGGCTGAGGATGCTCGGGCGCGAGGACTTCGCCGGGGTGCCCGACGCCACCGAGGGGCTCGAAAACCGCCTGCTCGCCGCAATGGAGGAGCCCACTCTCGACGGCGTCCTCGCGGCGGCAAAGAGCAAGCGCTACGCCCTGGCCAGGCTGCGGCGCATGTGTATGTGCGCCTGCCTGGGCGTCAAGGCAGGTATGAACGAGGGCACTCCGCCGTATGCGCGCCTGCTTGCCGCGAGCGGGCGGGGACGCGAAATGCTGCGCATGATTGAGGGCCGCAGCTCAGTGCCGGTAATAACCAAGAGCGCCACCGGTCGCAAGCTGCCCTTCGAGGCGCGCGAGTGCTTCGAGCTGACGGCGCGAGCCCGCGACCTCTTCGTCCTGGGAGCGCCGGTCGTGAGCGAGCGGCGGGGCGGCAGCGACTGGCGCGCAACGCCTGTGGTACTGTGACGCCGCAGGGCATACATTATATTATACCCTCACCCGGCATAGCGCCGGGACGGCCGGTGATTGCTGCCGGCCGTTTTTGCCCTCTGAGTTTCGTTCACAGCCAAATAAGGGCAAATACGCAACTCAGGGAGGGGGATTACACGATTTAGCTCATTCGCACAACGATTGGTCAAAAAGATAACGACATTTTTCGCGTGTTTGTCTGCGAAAGACACTTGATTTCTTGCTAAAGATGGAGTATAATTTAGCGCGAGGCTGAGAAAAACATTTGTCCGCCTTACACGGACAACTCGGTCAAGGAAATAGGAGGAATGAAAATGAAGAAGATTCTTGCACTGCTTCTTGCTCTCGTCATGGTCTTTGCTCTCGCGGCCTGCGGCGGCGAAGGCGGCACAACGACATCTGCCGACCCAAATGCAAATAACAGCGACAACTCCCAGGCCAGCGGCGACAACGTCATAAAGATTGGCGTGTTCGAGCCCCTGACCGGCGACTCCGGCGCGGGCGGAAAGCAGGAGTATCTCGGCATGCAGTATGCCAATTACCTGACCCCGACCGTGGAAGTCGGCGGCGTTGAGTACACCGTCGAGCTCGTCCCGGCCGACAACGCATCTTCCGCCGACCGTGCTCCTACGGCTGCCGCCCAGCTCGTCAGCGAGGAAGTGAGCATCGTGCTTGGCACCTACGGCTCCTCCGCCGCTATAGCAGCTGGCCCGACCTTCGAGCAGGCTCAGATCCCGGCCATCGGCGTCACCTGCACCAACCCGCAGGTCACCGAGGGCAATGAGTACTACTTCCGTATCTGCTTCCTGGATCCTTTCCAGGGCACCGTCCTCGCCAACTACGCCATTGATCAGCTCGGTGCCTCCAAGGCTTACCTGCTCGGCGAGCTGGGCAACGAGTACGACAACGGCCTTATGAACTACTTTGAAGAGGCCTTCACCGCTCTCGGCGGCACCGTTGTCAAGGACAACTTCCCGACCAACAACTCCGACTTCACCAGCTATCTGAACAAGGCTGTGAGCGAGCAGGCCGACGTCATCTTCTGCCCCGTCTCCATTGCCTACTCCACTCAGATAGTCTCCCAGGCCAAGAGCATGGGCCTTGAGACCACAATTCTCGGCAGCGACACTCTGGACAACAACACCGTCCTTGAGGCCGCTCAGGACAGCACTGTAGACCTGCGCGTCTCCACCTTCTACGCCGACGGCGCTAACCCGGAATTTGACGCCGGCTTCAAAGAGTGGATTAACTCTGACCCCGAAAACCTCACCAACAACGGTGGCAACGACAACATAGCCGCCGTCTCCGTCATGGGCTATGACGCCTACTACGTAGCTCTCGAGGCCATCAAGGCTGCCGGCAGCACCGATCCCGTCGCCATCAAGGACGCCCTGTGGGATGTTGAGTACGACGGTATCACCGGACACATCGCTTTTGACGATGTGAATGGCGACGCTGTGCGTGATACGGCCTTCATTAAGATCGCCGACACCGAAAACAACACCTGGACTTCCGGCGGCAGCCAGCAGGTAGCTTCCTGAGTGCGGTAAAACAATACATAATATAGCTAACAGTTAAATCTTATTGTCACTTGCTTTGGCGAGGGCTTAAACGCCCTCGCCAAACAGTGTTAAAGAAAGACGTGGGCTGTCTCGTAAGGGGTCGTTTTGACCTTTTACGAGGCAGTCCAGGCTACGAAAGGAAGAGGAAAAGTGCAATTTGCAGTCTCCATACTGCTGTCGGGCATCTCCGTGGGCGGGCAGTACGCACTCATTGCAATAGGCTATACCATGGTCTACGGCATACTGCGACTTATAAACTTCGCTCATGGCGACGTGTTCATGGTGGCAGGCCTTGTTTTGGTGTATATGTCGGCCAGCATGCCACTGTACATCAGCATACCTCTGATGATAGTGTTCATCATTGCTCTCGGTTTTGTGATAGAGCGAGTGGCATACAAGCCGCTCAGAAGCGCGCCGCGTATGTCTGTCATGATAAGTGCCATCGGTGTCAGTTTCCTGATACAGAACTTTGCCACATACTACACCGGCGGCCTGCCGCAGATATACCCCATGCTGCCGTTCCTGAGCGACACGGTGACAATCTACGGCACGAGTACGAAGTGGGTAACCATTGTCACCCCGTTCCTGGTCATAGCGCTCGTCATCGTGCTGACCATACTTATAAACAAGACCAAGATAGGCCTTGCAATGCGCGCAGCGTCCAGGGATTTCGAGACCTGTCAGCTTATGGGCATTAAGATCAACTCGGTCATCAGCTTCACCTTCGTCATAGGCAGCGCGCTTGCGGCCATTGGCAGCCTGCTTTATTTTACTAATTACCAGAGTATAGTTCCGCTCTCCGGAGCTATGCCCGGCCTGAAGGCCTTTGTTGCAGCCGTCTTCGGCGGCATCGGCTCCATCCCCGGCGCTGTCATAGGCGCGTTCATCATCGGCATCTGCGAGAACATAATCAAGGGCACCAGCCTCACGGTGTTCTCCGACGCCTTCACGTTTGCATTGCTCATCATCATCCTGGTGGTCAAGCCCACCGGCTTGTTCGGTGAGAAGTCCACCGACAAGGTCTGAGGAGGTGCGGGATATGCCAGCTGTTACACTAGAAAAGAGGAGCAGGAAAGGCTCTGTAGCTGCATTTGTCTGTGTGCTCGCCGTCCTCGTCCTCGTTATTATACTCGAGAACACTCTTGATCCGAACAAAAATATCATAGTTTTCACGGCTCTCAAGAAGGGCGCTGTATACGCCCTTGTTGCAGCCAGCATGAACCTTCTGAACGGCTTTACGGGCCTCTTCTCTCTGGGCCAGGCCGGCTTCATGCTGCTGGGCGGCTATGTTTATGCCATACTCACCATCCCCGTTGAAGCGCGTGAAAGCGTTTATTACATCTTCGACGGCTCCGCAATCAATTTTTCCATCACGGAAACGCTGCAGAATCTCTTTGGCGGCTCCGGCGTCGGCGGCGCCATCGGCCTTGTGCTCGGCGTGCTCATAGCTCTGGCCTGTGCTGGACTGGTCGCCGCTTTCTTCGCCTGGCTTATCGGCCTGCCTGTACTGAAGCTCAAGAGCGACTACCTCGCCATTGCCACGCTGGGCTTTGCTGAGATAATCCGCGCCATTTTCCAGTGGGATCCCCTCGGAAAAATAACCAACGGCGCCAACGCCCTTAAAAGCTTCCCCACTTTGAGCAACTTCAATATAACCAATGCAGACGGGCAGGTTGTTCTCCGTCTCTCAACTTTTGCCGCTTTTGCCATTGCCGGACTGTGCATATGGCTGATTGTACTGCTGATAAACTCCAGCTACGGCCGTGCTTTTAAGGCCATCCGCGAGGACGAGGTCGCCGCCGAGGCCATGGGCATCAACCTGGCCAAGCACAAGCGCATGAGCTTTATCATCAGCAGCTTTTTCGCCGGCATCGGCGGCGCGCTGCTGGCCATGTTTATGAACCAGGTGCAGGCCAAAACCTTTACCTCAACCATGACATATGAGATTCTTCTAATAGTTGTCCTCGGCGGCATAGGATCCATATCCGGCAGCGTCATTGCGGCCTTCCTCTACATGGCATGCAGCGAGTGGTGGCTCCGCTTCCTCGACGTGCCTGCTACATTCAGCAGCGCAGGGAGCCGCTGGACCTTCATCATCATCGTGGCCGCAGCCGCCATAGCCATAACCGCGCTGCTCATATACCGCCGCCGTAAGAACGGCGCCAAGAAGTTCGGAGAGCTCTGGACGGCCTGCATAGTGGGAGTAATCGTCTTAGTCTGGGATATATATTACGCTATAACAGGCGGTATGGAAGTGCCCTTCCTGAACAGTGGATTCCGCATGGTCGTTTTCAGCGTCATAATCATGGTCGTCGTGCTGTTCTTCCGCAAGGGTCTGTTCGGCGACAAGGAGCTGCCGTATATCGCCAAGCGCGTTGCCGCGTTTTTCAAGCGGCTGCTGGTGGGCGGCAAAAAGACCGCAGCGGCCAGTGCAAACAGTGGAAAGGAGGGCGGCGCCAATGAGTGAGAACGTTGAAAACGTCCTGCGCATGGAAAACGTCACCATGCAGTTCGGCGGCGTAGTCGCCGTCAACAACCTCTCCATCGAGGTTAACAAGGGCGAGATCGTCGCCCTCATAGGCCCCAACGGCGCAGGAAAGACCACTGCCTTCAACTGCGTCACGGGCGTATACCAGCCCACGAACGGACGCATAGAGTTCATGGGCGACACCATCATCCGCAATCATCCGCAGGGAAAGATGGCGAAGGAGTACCTGGGCGAGGACGCCAAGCTCTACACCGCCGCCTATGACGGCGAGGACGACCCGGACACCGTCGCCGCTCTGGACGCGCTGAACGCCGAGTGCGCCGCCAAGGTAGCCGAGGCCGAGGACGCGATAGTGAAGAAGCTCGACGGCGAGAAGGACGATGAAAAGCGCAAGGCGCTCTACGCCGAGGCAGAGGCCAAAAAGGCCGAGGTTGAGGCCGGTTACGCCGAGCCGCGCGAGAAGCTGCTTGTGCAGCTCAAGGACAGGGCTGACGCCAGGATGGAGTTCAGGCGCAGTATCGACCCGGACGTCGGGACGAACAAGGTCTACGCGCCCACACCGGACAGGATAACCAACCTCGGCATCGCGCGTACCTTCCAGAACATCCGCCTGTTCAGCGCGCTGAGCGTGCTGGACAACGTGCTGATAGCCAAGCACATGCGCGCCAAGCAGAACGTGTTTTCCGCCACGCTGCGCATCAACCACAAGGAGGAGCGCCGCATGCGCGAGGAAGCCATGGAGCTGCTGGCCGAGCAGGGCCTCGACCACCTCAAGGACGAGGTGGCGGGCAGCCTGCCCTACGGCATCCAGCGCCGGCTGGAGATCGCCCGCGCGCTGGCCACCAGCCCGAAGCTGCTGCTGCTCGACGAGCCTGCTGCCGGCATGAACCCGCAGGAGACGCAGGAGCTGGGCGAGTACATCGTGGAGATCAAGAAGAACCACGACCTGACCATACTCATGATAGAGCACCACATGGACCTCGTCATGCAGTTTTCCGACCGCATCTACGTCATAGACTTCGGCAAGATGATTTCTTCCGGAACTCCCGACGTGGTAAAGGCGGACAGGAGAGTTATAGACGCATACCTGGGGGTGGTCGAATGAGCGACGTAATTCTGAGCATAAAGGACCTGAAGGTCAGCTACGGCGGCATCGAGGCCGTCAAGGGCATATCCTTCGACGTCAGGCAGGGAGAGATAGTGACGCTGATAGGCGCAAACGGCGCGGGCAAGAGCTCCACCCTGCGCGCCATAACCGGCCTGGTCAAGCCCTCCGGCGGCTCGATAAGCTTCGAGGGGCAGGATATCACCGGCAAGAACCCGACGGATATAGTCAAGCAGGGCGTGACGCTCGTGCCCGAGGGCAGACGCATCTTCGCCGACCTCACCGTGCTTGAGAACCTGCGCATCGGCGCTTACCTGCGCCACGACGACCTCAAGGATGACATCGAGTGGGTGTACAGCCTGTTCCCGCGCCTCAAGGAGCGCTCCTGGCAGGCCGGCGGCACGCTCTCCGGCGGCGAGCAGCAGATGCTGGCCGTGGGGCGCGCGCTGATGAGCCGCCCCAAGCTCATAATGATGGACGAGCCCAGCCTGGGTCTCGCGCCCATCGTCGTGCGCGGTATCTTTGATATCATCCGCGAGATAAACAAGCGCGGTACGACCATACTGCTCATAGAGCAGAACGCCAACATGGCCCTCCAGACCGCCGACACCGGCTACGTCATGGAGACCGGCCGCATAACCCTCACCGGCACCGGCGAGGAACTGCTGAAGAACGAGGCCGTCCAGGCCGCGTACCTCGGCACCTGAGAAAAGCTGAAGGCACCCCAAACGGGGTGCCTTTTCTTTTGCTGTGTGCGCCGCGGGAGGCGTTGTGAACGCTGTTTAGTATCGCTTACGGGCCTCAGCTCACAAGCCCAGTACGTTTATGAGCAGCAGCCACGCCAGGCCGTAGTATGTAACGACGGCAATGAGGTCGTTGACAGTGGTTATCAGCGGGCCGGAGGCCACGGCGGGGTCTATGTGCAGCTTGTCGAACACAATGGGTATGACCGTGCCCGCCACGCTGGAAAGTATGATTGACACAAGGAGGGCTATGCCCGTGCAGGCGGATACAGCAAAGGCCGCGCCGGGCGCCTGACCCTTGAGCGCTATCAGGTAGAGGCCTATAAAGCCCACGGAGAGTACGCCGAGGGCGAGCCCGTTGGCAATGCCCACGCGCGTCTCTTTGAGCACAAGGCTCAGCTTCTGACGTCCGGTGACGCGCTTGTCCATCAGCACACGGATAGTGACGGCCAAAGACTGCGTGCCCACATTGCCCGCCATATCCAGTACGAGCGACTGGAAGGAGACTATAAGGGTCAGGTGAGCCACGACGTGCTCGAACGCGCCTACAACGCTGGACACGACCAGGCCGAGGCCCAGCAGTATCAGCAGCCAGGGGAAACGCTTTTTGATGCTGCGGCGGAGAGGCTCGTTTAAATCCTCGCCGGAGCTCAAGCCTCCGAGACGGGCGTAGTCCTCGCCCAGCTCGTCGCCGGCGAGCCGCATGATGTCCTGCCCGGTCAGCGCGCCGCAGAGGCGGTTGGACCCGTCAAGTACGGGGATGGAGTCCTCGGAGTAGCTCTTAAGACGCTCTATGCAGCCGTCGATCTCTTCGCTGGCATAGACGTAGGGGTAGTTCTGCGAGGTTATAGAGGCGAGGGCGGTGTCCTCACGCGCTATGATGAGCTTCTTGAGCTCGATTGCGCCCCTGTACTCGCCGGACTCGGAGGTTACATAGATGGTGGATATGTTGTCGTTCTCCGCCGCCTGGTCGATAAGGGAGCGCATGGCCTCACGCACACTGGAGCCCTCGTGTACGGAGACGTAGTTGGTCGTCATGTGGCTGCCTATTTCGTCGGCGTCGAAGGAGCCCAGGAGTACGATCCCGGCCCTGGCCTCGCCGTCCATGAGCGCAAGCAATCCCTCGCGCTCGCGCTTCGGCAGCGTCGACAGATAGTCCGCCGCGTCTGCGGCCTCGAGGCTTGAGAGCAGGGCGGCGCGGTCCCCGGCGCCCAGCTCGTCGATGTACACGTTGCGGGAGTCGCTGTGCTCCAGTACCCCGGCGTATGCCTCGGCCCCCAGCGCACGGCACAGCCTCAAGCGCCCGTCCGCGTCCAGGAAAGCCAGCGCGGCGGCCAGGTCGCCTTCGTGGTACGCCAGCAGCCTTTCGCGCAGCGCGGCCGGGGCCAAATCCTCGCGCAGCGCTTTTACAACATCCGAGGCGAAGTCCGGGCGGGAAACCACCGCGGCCTCGCTCGCCAAATTGAGGTTCTTCTTGGTCATTGTCCTTCCTCCTTTGCAGGTTAGCAGCCGGAGGAGCGGTTGGCGGACAAAAACGGCATTATTCCTCTGCGAAAAGCATAGAAAAAGCCATTGCCGCGTCCGCTCGGCCCGGCATGCGTGGGAAGCAGTTAGCCCGAGAAAACGGCAATGGCCCTACAATATCGTTGCGCACATCTACGCGCAGCAAAGCACGGACAGCGGCCTGAAGGGCCTGTCCGCAGATATGGGGCCATAGCGTCTTCGTGTGCAGCTGCTGTCCATGTTCTCACCTCACTTGAAAATTAGTGCACTTTTGTGCACCATGAGTTTACCACATGCGGCTTCGGGAATGCAAGCTTTTTTGCTACGCGAGGAGATATTCGTCAACCAGCTCGCCGAGACGGCAAATGGGCCTCCGGCCCGCAAGCGATACTAAAATTGCTAAAGAGTCAGGTGGCTATGTAACAATGCTAAAAAGCCGGCAGAGGATATTAATCAGCATTTTTGGTATCGTTTCTCCGGCGTTTGCAGCGCGCAGGCCGCACCATCACGTTTACAACGCGGGCTTTGTGTGGTACAATATTCTGCCGAGTGAGGAGGATGTAAATGCCTGAAAAACTCAAGGAAATAATAGCCAGATATTCAGAGATAGAGCGTCTCATGTCGCTGCCGGAGAACTATTCCGACGCAGGTGCGTATTCGCGCCTTGCAAAGGAGCTCAAGGAGCTCACGCCGGTGGCCGAGTGCGCGAAGGAGTATTTTGAGTGCGACGCTGCGATGGCTGAAGCCGAGGGCTTCTTTTCCGACCCGGAGATGGGCGAGATGGCCCGCGAGGAGTACGAGGACGCCAAAAAGCGCAAGGCCGCGCTCTCGGAGCGCATAAAGGAGCTGCTCGTGCCCAAGGACCCGGACGACGAGCGCAACGTCATAATAGAGATACGCGCGGGCGTTGGCGGAGAGGAGAGCGCGCTCTTCGCGCACAGCCTGTACCGCATGTACACGATGTACGCCGAGGCGCACAGGTTCAAGGTCTCCGTCGCCAACGTCAACGAGACGGAGCTCGGCGGCATAAAGGAGATAAGCTTCATGGTCGAGGGCGCGGGGGCCTACTCGCGCTTCAAGTACGAGAGCGGCGTCCACCGCGTGCAGCGCGTACCCGAGACCGAGGCGGGCGGGCGCATACACACCAGTACCGTCACTGTGGCCGTGCTGCCGGAGGTCAGCGAGGTCGAGATAAATATCGACCCCGGCGATCTGCAGATAGACACCTACCGCTCGTCGGGCGCGGGCGGACAGCACGTCAACAAGACCGAGAGCGCCATACGGATTACGCACATACCCACGGGTACGGTGGTCGAGTGCCAGGACGAGCGCAGCCAGTACAAGAACAAGGACAGAGCAATGAAGATTCTCGCCTCCCGCCTCTACGAGGCCGAGCGCGCCAGGCAGATGAGCGAGCGCGCGGCCGAGCGCAAGAGCCAGGTCGGTACGGGCATGCGCAACGAACGCATCCGTACCTATAACTTCCCGCAGGGGCGTGTGACCGACCACAGGATAGGCCTGACGCTGTATAAAATAGAGAGCATTATGGACGGCGGGCTCGACGAGCTAATAGACGCCCTGGCAGCGGCGGAGAGGGCCGGGGAGCTGGGCGCGTCGGAGGGCAGCGATGAAAACTGAGATTATAACCGCAGGGAACATAGACCGGGCCTCGGAGATAATACGCTCGGGGGGCCTAGTGGCCGTGCCGACGGAGACGGTGTACGGACTTGCGGCCAACGGGCTGGACGCCTCGGCGGTGGAAAAGCTGTACGCCGTCAAGGGCAGGCCTCCCGTCAAGCCGATGAACCTGATGGTTCACGGCGTAGAGGCCATGCACAGGTGCTGGAGCGAGGTGCCGGAGCAGGCGCTTACGCTTGCGCGCGAATTTTGGCCCGGGCCGCTGACAATAATAAACAGCAGCGTGCCGGAGATACCGGACATCGTCCGCGCGGGCGGCGCCACGGTGGGGCTCAGGTGCCCCGACCATCCGCTCACTCTGGAGCTGCTGCAAAAGTGCGAGCTGCCTCTCGCGGCCCCCAGCGCAAACCCTTCGGGCGCGCCCAGCCCCAAGACGGCTCAGGACGTGCTCAGCTACTTCGACGGGGAGATAGACGCCGTAATAGACGGCGGAGAGTGCGGCATAGGCACGGAGTCGAGCATAATCACGCTCGCGGAGCGGCCGTATAAGCTGCTGCGCAAGGGCGCGCTGGGCGCGGACGAGATAGCGGCCTGCCTGGCCTCCGGCATGTGCATCATAGGGCTCACGGGCGGTTCCGGCACCGGCAAGACCACCGCGCTGAACGTGCTGCGGGGCATGGGCGCGCTGTGCATAGACGCCGACGAGCTCTATCACGAGCTGCTGGGCAGCTGCACGGACATGCTCGGCGAGATAGCCTCGCGCTTCGGCGAGGGGGTGTGCCGTGACGGCGCGCTTGACCGCAAGGCGCTCGGGAGGATCGTCTTTGCAGACGCCGGCGCGTTGGCTGAGCTCAACGCCATCACGCACAAGTACATAACGCGCGAGATGCTCTCCCGGCTGCGCGCTCACGCAATGGGCGGCGGGACGCTCGCGGCCCTGGACGCCGTGGGCATTTTCGAGGCGGGCATAGACAGGCTCTGCTCCGCCGTGTTCGGCATACTCGCCCCGGAGGAAGTCCGTGTGGAGCGGCTTTTAAAGCGCGAGGGGATAACCCGCGAGTACGCGCTGGAGCGTATCAGGGCGCAGAAGAGCGACACATACTATATGGAGGCATGTACCGCGTGCATCGTCAACGACGGCACGGCGGATGAATTTGCGGCCAAGTGCGAGGCCGCTTTTAAGGAGGTCATCAAGAATGGAAGAAAAGAAGGATTATCGCGCAGAGCTTTTCTATGAGCCGAAGAACGGCTATGACGGGCTGGCCGGGAACGCCGCCAAGCTCATGGGGGGCGAGACCACGCTGCCGCCCGACGCCGCTCACGTCCGCGCCGCCATCGACGCCTACTGCGAGGACTACAAGCGCTTCCTCGACACTTCGCGCACGGAGCGCGAGTGCGTGCGCAACGCCGTCTCGCTGGCGCTTGAGTGCGGCTTCGCGGAGTACGTCCCTGGCATGGAGCTCCATCCGGGCGACAGGATCTATTACTCCAACCGCGGCAAGGCGCTGCTGCTGGCAGTCATGGGCGAGGAGCCGATGAGCGCCGGAGCGGTCGTCACGGCGGCGCATGTGGATTCGCCCCGCCTCGACCTCAAGCAGCTGCCGCTCTTTGAGGACAGCGAAATGGCCTTCTTCAAGACCCACTACTACGGCGGCATAAAAAAGTACCAGTGGACGGCCATCCCGCTTGAGATTCACGGCACCGTCGTGACCCGCTCCGGCGAGAGCATAGACGTGGTGATAGGCCGCGACAGGTCCGACCCGCAGTTCACGGTCAGCGACCTGCTTCCGCACCTGGCGGGCGACCAGATGAAGAAGAGCCTCTCCGACGGTATTTCCGCAGAGAGCATGAATATACTTGCGGGCTCCGTACCCTATGACGACGAGGGCTCCGAGCGCGTCAAGCTGGCCGTCATGGCCATCCTCAACAGCCGCTACGGCATAACCGAAGAGGACTTCATCTCCGCCGAGCTCTACGCCGTGCCCGCCTTCGACGTGCGCGACATCGGCCTCGACCGCAGCCTCATCGGCGGCTACGGCCACGACGACCGCGTCTGCGCCTATGCGGAGCTGCGCGCCCTCTTCGACCTGAAGGGCACGCCGAAGCGCACCGCCGTGTGCATCCTGGCCGACAAGGAGGAGACCGGCTCGGACGGCGTCTCCGGCATGAAGAGCGAGGCCTTTGAGTGGTTCATGAACAAGCTCTGCAAGGCCACGGGAAGCGAGCTCGACGACTGCTTCGCCAACAGCCTGTGCGTCAGCGCGGACGTCACCGCGGCCTTTGACCCCAACTATCCCGAGGTCAGCGAGAAGCGCAACGCCGCCCACCTGAACTACGGAGTCGGGCTCAGCAAATTCACCGGCGCGCGCGGCAAGTCCAGCACGAACGACGCCCCGGCAGAGCTCGTCGCCTACATGCGCGGCATCCTCGACAGGCACGGCGTACAGTGGCAGATGTGCGAGCTGGGCAAGGTCGACCAGGGCGGCGGAGGCACTGTCGCCATGTACATGGGCAACCGCAACATCGCCACCATCGACGCGGGCGTCCCCGTGCTCAGCATGCACGCCCCATTTGAGATAGTCTCCAAGTACGACTGCTATATGACTTACCGCTGCATGCTCGCCGCCTACGAGGGCTGAGCAGGGCAGACAAAGGCGCCGCTTGCGCGGCGCCTTTTCTTTTTCGGCCCGGTAAAGCGGCTTCGTTCTTGTGCTTTTCGGAAAAGTATGCTAATATAATAAGTCGGCACATGTTGTGACCAAGAAAGTTTCTGGAGGACTTGTCTGTGGATATATGGTCTGCAATCTTCCTTGGAATAGTGCAGGGATTGGCCGAATTTCTGCCCATATCCAGTTCCGGACACCTGTCCGTATTACAAAACCTGTTTCACATGAACTCGCTGGAAGAGGGACACCTCTTTTTTGACGTACTGCTGCACCTGGGTACACTGGTCAGTATATTCATCTGCTACTGGAGCGACATCAAGGCCATAGTGCGCGAGGTGTTCATAGTCCTACGGGGCGGCAGGACCGTCACGGGCGAGCGGATAAGCGGGCCGCTGCCCGCGGCGAGGCTGTTCCTGATGCTGGTTATAGCCACTCTGCCGCTTGTGCTCATCGTGCCGATAAACGGACTGGTTGAGGAGCTCTATTACCAGAGCTGGTTCATAGGCGTGGCGTTTATGCTCACCGGCTGCCTGCTCTTCGTGTCCGACAAGATGACGCCGGGCCACAAGACCGAGAAGAACATGCGCATCCGTGACGCGCTCATCATCGGCTGCTGCCAGTGCGTGGCCACGATACCCGGCCTTTCCCGCAGCGGAACCACCATCACAGCCGGCATCGCCACGGGCCTCGACCGCGGCTTCGCCATGCGCTTTTCCTTCCTGCTGAGCATCCCGGCCGTGCTGGGCGCGAACGTGCTGTCCATCGTGGACGCAATACGCGAGGGCTTTGACGCGTCCCTGCTGCCGATTTATCTTGTGGGCATGCTTGCGGCCGTAATTTCCGGCATAGGCGCCATACTGCTGATGAAGCTTATCTCGCGCAAGAACAAATTCGGTTTCTTTACATACTACTGCTGGGCGGCCGGTATAATCACGCTGGTGCTCTCGCTCGGCTATGGCTATTGAGAAAGGCAGGCTAGTGTAAATGGCTAATTCCTCCGGGGGGACGAAGAAATCCACCGGCGCCGCAAAGAAAAACACGTCGTCGCGCTCGAGGGCCGCGTCAAGTAAAAAGGCCAACGCCCCCCGTCCGATAAGGCGCGAGGTGGGCGCGGTCGTCTGCGCCTTTCTCGGCATCTTCTCGCTGATAGGCTACTTTGACGTAGAGGCGCTGTTCATAGACGTGTTCTGCTCCTTCATCAAGGGGCTGCTGGGCTGGGGTTACTTCATCTTCCCGATATCCCTGCTCATATCCGCCGGTATACTCGCCACCCACAGGGGCAGGCCGGTGGTGCTGAGGGTCACCTGCACGATGCTCATGCCGCTCTTTATAGGGGCGGCGACGCATCTTTTCTTCGCCGGGGACGGCTTCGCCTTCGGCGGGGACTTCCTCGACCTCTGCAGCCGGCTGTACGCCAGCGGCACAAGGCTCGCCAGCGGCGGACTGCTCGCCGGACTGCTGAGCATGGCGCTCGAGGAGATGTTCAGCGTCTACGGCGCTATCCCCGTGCTGCTCGCCATAATAGTTTGCCTTGTTATGTGCGCGGCGCGTATGACACCGGGCCGCCTGCTGGACATGTGGCAGGGGCGTGAGCGTGCGCAGTATGAGTATGAGGAAGAGCCGGGTCAAGCTGCGGCCAAGCCCGCCAAAGCGCGCAGCAAGCGCCGCGAAGAGGAGGAGCCGGCGCGTCCGGCCGCGCGCCGCCGCGTCCCGGCCAGCATAGACGTACCGATGGACGACGAGCCTGGCGAGGACGACGAGTATGAGGGCTTCTCCAACTACCCGATGGACGAGCCCGTCAGCGCTCCCAGAAAGACAGAGCGCCGCGTGGACAGCTCTCGGGGCAGCACACCCATACCAGTCTCCGGGCAGTACAAGGCCCGGCCCGAGGTGGAGCGCCCTGCGCCCCAGCCCAAGATGACCGGCTTCAAGCCCGTCTCCACCGGCGGCGCGGCGGGCGTCCCGGACAACGCCCCTGCGGCGGAGCAGGAAGAGGACAGCCTGCCGTGGGAGGAGGCAGCGCCGCAGCCTGTCCTGGCCCCCGCCCCAGCGGAGCAGGAGGCCAAACCCAAGCGCGCTTCCAGGCCGCAGCCCGACGAGAAGGTCAACGCCGAGATGGCGGCCGAGCTCGACCGAGCGGCGGAGGACACGCCGGAATACGAGTTCCCGCCAATAGACTTGCTTCGCCGCGGCACCGCCGCCGTGGTGGACGGGCGCGATGAGATAGCGCTCAACCGCGAGCGCCTGGATGCCTCGCTCAAGAGCTTCGGCGTGGCCGCACGCATAGTCGGCGCGACGCGCGGCCCCACGGTCACGCGCTACGACTTGGAGCTGGACGCGGGCGTAAAGCTCACGAAGCTCACGAACCTCGCCAACGACATCGCGCTCTCGCTCGGCGTCATGAACGTGCGCATCGCGCCGATACCCGACAAGATAAGCACGGTCGGCATCGAGGTGCCGAACAAGATAGTCAGCCTGGTCTACCTGCGCGACGTCATAGAGTCGCCGCAGTTCAGGAACGCGAAGAGCACGCTCTCCTTCGCCATAGGCAAGGACATATCCGGCGAGTGCGTCGTCGGCAACATAGCCAAGCTGCCCCACATGCTCATAGCCGGCACCACCGGCTCCGGCAAGAGCGTGTGCATAAACTCGCTGCTGCTCAGCCTGCTGTACAAGTCCACGCCCGAGCAGGTGAGGCTCATTATGATAGACCCCAAGATGGTCGAGCTGGGCATTTATAACGGCATACCGCACCTGTACGTCCCCGTGGTCACGGACCCGAAGAAGGCCGCGGGCGCGCTGCAATGGGCCGTCGTCGAAATGCTCAAGCGATATCGCCTCTTCTCCGAGGTCGGCGTGCGCGACCTCGCGGGCTACAACGCCCACCAGAAGAAAGTTGGCGGGGACACCATGCCGCAGGTCGTCATAGTAGTGGATGAGCTGGCAGATCTCATGCTCGTGGCCAGCAAGGACGTCGAGGAGAGCATATGCCGCGTGGCGCAGATGGGCCGCGCGAGCGGCATGCACCTCATCATAGCCACGCAGAGGCCGAGCGCCGACGTCATCACCGGCCTCATGAAGGCCAACATACCCAGCCGCATAGCCTTCGCGGTCTCAAGCGCGATGGAGTCCCGCATCATACTCGACAGCGCGGGCGCCGAGAAGCTAATCGGCATGGGCGACATGCTATACTCGCCGCTCGGCTCCGGCAAGCCCATCCGCGTCCAGGGCGCCTTCGTCTCAGACGAGGAGAGGGAGGACGTCATCGACTTCATCAAGGGCTCCAGCCAGCCTGAGTACAGCGACGAGGTGCTCGCCGAGATAGAGAAGGCCGCGCAGGAAAAGGACAAGCCGTCCAAGGGCAAGGGCGCAGCCGACAGCAGTTCCTCTTTCGACGGCGGAGAGCCCGCCGACAACGCCTTCGCCGACTACGACGAGCTGCTCCCGCAGGCGGTGGACGTCATATTCGACACCAAGCAGGCCAGTGTCAGCATGCTACAGCGCAGGCTCAAGCTCGGTTACTCGCGCGCGGCCAGGCTGGTCGACCAGATGGAGGAGCTGGGCATAGTCGGACCGTTTGAGGGCAGCAAGCCCCGCCAGGTGCTCATAACCAAGCAGCAGTGGCAGGAAATGCAGCTGATGAACGGCACCGCGCCCACGGAGCGCAGCATGCTCGAGGCCGAATTCGGCACGGACGGGCCGGAGGACGAGGAATGACGCGTACCGAGCTTAACGGATTGAGTATACTCGCCCTGGCCCATGTGGGCGACGCGGTTTACGAGCTGTTGGTCCGCACCTATCTGGCCGGGCACGGCCAGGCCAGGGTGATTGACTTGCACCGCGCGACTGTAGCTATGGTCAAGGCGGGCGCGCAGGCCAAGGCGGCGGCGGTGATACTGCCCCTGCTCACCGAGGAAGAGCGAGCCGTGTACAAGCGCGGACGCAACAGCCACGTCAACAGCGTGCCGCGCGGCGCAAGCAAGGCCGAGTACCACGCGGCCACAGGACTCGAGGCCGTGTTCGGCTACCTGCACCTGGCGGGTGAGGACGAGCGGGCGAGGGAGCTCTTCGACGCCGTGCTCAGCGCCCGGGACGCTGGGGAAGATAAATTGACATAACACTAAGGCGGGCGCGGCTCGCCGCCACTGAAGGCGCGCTTGACGCGCCGGCGGCCACGCGCCCGCCGGGCATATCAGGAGGGATGGACATGCCTCTCGACGCGGCCGTATTGACCGGCCTCACGCGCGAGCTCGCGCCTGCGCTTAACGGAGCGAGGATAGATAAGGTGCAGCAGCCCGCCAGGGACTCGCTGCTGCTCTCGGTGTACACGCGGCAGGGCGCGAAGCGGCTGCTCATATCTGCGGCGGGCTCCGGCGCGCGCCTGAACTTCACCGATGAGAAATACGAGAACCCGGACAAGCCGCCGATGTTCTGCATGCTCATGCGCAAGCACCTCACCGGCGCGAGAATAGATTCGGTCACGCAGCCGGAGTGGGAGCGCATGGTAGTGCTCTCCCTTACTGGCCGCGACGAGCTGGGCGTGGAGTGTGCGCGCTCCCTGGTCGTGGAGCTGATGGGAAGAGCGTCCAACGTCATACTCTGTGACGAGGACATGCGCATCATAGACTGCATGCGCCGCGTGGACTTCGGCGAGGAGGCCTACAGGCGTCTGCTGCCCGGTATGCTGTACAAGTACCCTCAAAGGCCGGCAAAGCCCTGCTTCTTCGCCCTGGAGGCGCAGGAGCGGCGGCGGCTTCTCGAGGCCATGCCCCGGGAAAAGGAGCCCTCGGCGGCGCTGCTGGACACGTTTTCCGCCCTCTCGCCGCTGATTGCCAGGGAGCTGGCCCACAGGGCAGGGGGATACGAGCACATCTGCGAGGCATCTGAGGCCCTTTGCGAAAGCCTGGAGGCCGGTGAGCTCACGCCGACGCTGCTGAAGTTGGACGGCAAGCTAAAGGACTTCTCCTTCATGAGCATAGGCCAATACGGCCCGGAGGCGGAAAACGTGGCCTGCGAGAGCTTTTCCGCCATGCTGGACGCCTTCTACGCTCAGCGCGACCGCTCAGAGCGCATGCGCCGCGCGTCCCACGACACGGTGAAGGCCGTGCGTACACTGCGCGACAGGACGGCCCGAAAACTGGCCAGCCAGCGCGAGGAGCTCAAAAAGAGTGAGAACCGCGAGGAGCTTCGACGGCGTGGAGACCTAATCACGGCCAATCTCTGGCGCGCCCAGAAGGGCGCGCGCACGCTCGACTGCGAGGACTACTACACGGAGGGCTGCCCCACGGTGACGATAAAGCTCGACCCGCTCAAAACGCCGCAGCAGAACGCCGCGCAAGCCTACAAGGAGTACCGCAAGGCAGAGACGGCAGAGAAGCATCTGACGGAACTCATAGCTTCAGGGGAGAAACAGCTCGATTACCTCGAGAGCGTGCTGGACGTCCTCGGCAGGGCCGAGAGGGAAAGCGATGTGCAGGAGATACGCGCAGAACTTATGTCAACCGGCGTGCTGAAGGCCCCGAGAGGCGGCAAACAGCGCCGGGTGAAGCCGGCCGGGCCGATGAGCTTTGTTTCGAGCACGGGCTACGAGATACTTGTCGGGCGCAACAACACGCAGAACGACGAGCTCACCACCAAGACCGCGCGCCGCACGGACATATGGCTGCATACTCAGCGCGTGCACGGTTCGCACGTCATCATCCGCTGTATGGATACGGAGCCGGACGAGCAGACCATCGCAGAGGCGGCATGCCTCGCGGCGTACTACTCCGAAGGCCGCGGCGCGGGCAAGATACCCGTCGACTACTGCCAGGTGCGCCGCGTGAAGAAACCCTCCGGCTCCATGCCGGGCAAGGTTGTCTACACCGACTACAAGACAATCTTCGCCGAGGGCGACGCGCAGCTCGCCGAAAAGCTCAAGGCGTAAGCTGTAAAAAAACCCTGCGCCGCACGAGGCGGGCAGGGCATTGAAAAAGAGAGGCCGAAGGGCCTCTCTTTTTTGCTTTCAGTCGTCGTAGTCGTTTTCGGCCTGGAGCACGGTGCCGGAGTAGGCGTCTATCTTGTACTCGTACTCCATACGTCCGACGCGGAAATCTACCTCGTATATGGTGTAGCCGTCGTCGCGATCGAGCTCTACTCGCATGCTGCTGGCGTCGGACTCACTGACACCGGCGTGGGAGAGGGCGGCGGACTTGGCCGCGGCTTCGCCTATGACGCTGCCGGAGGCGTTCTGACCGCCAGTACCCTGGCCGGCGTTGAAGGTTTCACTCTCAAACTTCACAACGTCCCCGCTCGTGGCGTCAACCTTGTACTCGTACTTGGTGCTGCCGGCCACAAACTCCAGCTCGTAGACGTAGCGGCCGTCATCGCGCTCAAACTGGGCCTTTAGCCAGACGACATTGGCGCTGTTGGCGCCGGAGTGGTCAAGCGCGGCCTGCTTGGCGGCAGTTTCGCCGATGTAATCGCCGCTTGCAGGGGTGGCCGGCGTACCGGTGTCGGAGTTGTAGCTCTCGCGCTGGGACTTCACCACTTCGCCGGTGAGCGCGTCGATATCGTATTCGTATTCGGTGCCGGAGGTGTACATATCTATCTCATAGACCAGGCGGCCGTTTTCGCTGTCAAAGCTCACGTCGCTGGCGGAGAGGCTGTTCACATCTATGCCGGCGTGGGCGCAGGCGGCCTCCAGGGCGGCCTGAGCGCCGATATACGCGCCCTCGCTGGCGGTGCCGGTGGAGGTGACGGAGTCGTCGGTGATGCCCCTGGAAGAGGCGATAAGGGCTATGTCGTTGATGGGCAGGCCCACGAGGCTTTCAACCGTGAGTGTGGCGTCGGCGGCGACAAGCTTGCTGATGAGGGCGGCTTTGCCCTCGGTTATGTTATAGCTGGCGGCAAGCTCGGTGACGGAGGCGTCCGGCGTTACGGTCTGGGATATGACCGCGCCGTCCACGCCGCCTGTGCCGAGGGCGTCGCTTATCATGCCCGCCACGCTGTTCTGCAGGGCCTGGGCGCGGGCGCTGTCGCCGTCGGTGACGGAGACAAGGATGGAGTTGCGCAGATCGTCGAGGTAGCCGTTCTGCAGCATCGAGCCGATGAGCGCGTTGACCGCAACATCGAGGCTGCTGCCCTCGAGTTCCATGGAGCCAATGACTATGCGCGCGTCCTCGTTGAGCGCCTTGACGCCGGTGACGGTGTCGGTCTGGTCGACGTCTATCTCTATGCTGGGGTTCACGTCGAGCGTGATGACGCTCTCAATCAGAGCCTGGGTCTCAACGGCGGGCGAATCCTGACCGCTGCCGAGCGAATATCCTACGAAGCCGCCTATGATGGCGAGCACGAGCGCCGCAGCTATGGCGACGGGGACAAATCTGTTCTTCTTCCTCTCGTTCATATTGATAACCGTTCCTTTCCTGTCCTCGCAGGAGGCCAGAATCTTGTCCAGGCAGTCGGGGGTCGCGTGAGAGTAAGCGGAGCGTATGCGCTCATTGAGCCTGTTCTCGTCCATGCCTTAGCCTCCTTGCAGTGTGGATTTCAATTTTTTGAGTGCGCGGTGATACTTGCTGAGTACGGTGGGCAGGGCCAAATCCATCATCTCGGCTATCTCGCGGTGCTTGAAGCCGGTCAGCGCGTGCAGCGAGACTATCTCGCGCTCCTCATCCGTGAGCGCGTCCATGAGCTGTGTGAGCGTCATGGCGTCCTCGCTCGTGAAGTCGGGCCGGTCGGCGAAGGCCTCCATCCAGTCCTCGGGGGACATAGTTACCGAATTTTTGCCCTCGCGCAGCTTCATCAGCGCCAGGTTGCGCGCTATGCGCAGCAGCCAAGCCGTGGGCTTGCCCTGCGAGCGGTACTGCCCGGACGCCAGGTGGGCCCGTACAAAGGTCTCCTGCATCACGTCCTCGGCGTCGTGAGCGTTCTTGGTAAGGCTCAGCGCGTAGCCGTAGACCGCCTCGCTTGTGATTTCGTACAGCCTGCCCAGCGCGTCGGTGTCGCCCTGCGCCATGCGGGCCAGGCATCGGTCCAGCTCCTCGGCACTGCTCCCGGACAGCGGAGCCGTCTGGACCAGGAATAAAGTAAGCATCTTTTTCCCGCCTCTACACTAACAATGCACCCGGGAACGGTTTTATTGCACGGGTGCAAAAAAATTTTTTCAAGCATTATTATACTCCTGAGTTAAATCTGCGTAAAGTGCATATTTGCGCCCGACTGGGCGAAAACTAGGCTTACACTTACATTGGAGGTATATACATGCACAAACGCAAATTTAAGGCGGCGGCACTGCTGCTCGCCCTCTCGCTCATCCTGCCCGCAGGAGCCGCCCTGGCCGTCTCGGGCGCACCCGTGGCCGAAAACCTCAACCTTACTACCTACCGCAACGTCTGTGTCGGCGGACAGCTCGCCGCAGTAGACCCGGAAGGCGACGCCGTGACCTTTGAAATCACCACCCAGCCCACCAAGGGCTCGGTTGAGCTCAACGGCGACGGCAGGTTTGTCTACACACCCGACGCCAACCGCAAGGGACGCGACTACTTCGGCTACCGCGCCGTGGACGACACCGGCGCCAGGAGCCAGGAGGCCACCGTCATCATCAACATCGAGAAGCAGAAAACCGACGTGAGCTACTCCGACATGGAGGGCAACTCCGCATCCTATGCCGCCGTGGCCCTGGCAGAGCGGGGCATTTTCACGGGAGAAAAGCTCGGCTCGCAGTGGGTGTTCCAGCCTGAGCGCGAGGTATCCCGCGGCGAGTTCCTCTCCATGTGTATGACGCTGACGGGCGAGGACCTGCTCAGCGGCGTGGCCTCCACCGGCTTTGCCGATGACGCCGACATCGACGCCTGGCTCAAGCCCTACGTCGCCACCGCGCTCATGGACGGTGTCGTGAGCGGCTACTCCGTCAGCGGCGGCGCGGTTTTTGAGCCGGGAGAGCCGATCACCATACAGGAGGCGGCAGTCATGCTGGATAACGTCCTCGACACCACGGACGTGGCGGCGGTATCCTTCACCGGCAGGACGGCCGACTGGGCGTCCCAGGCCACGGCGAACCTCGCGGCCTGCGGCGTCATAACCGAGGGCGAGGCCTTCTCAGAACCGCTCACACGCGCCGAGGCGGCGGAGATGCTTGTAAGGGCCATCGAGGTCCTTGAAGCGCGTGAGGATTGACAGCAACAACAGGCCAGAGCAAAGCTCCGGCCTGTTGTTATTCATCATGGTGAACATGTTGTCGCCCTGTATGCAGCTCTGCGGCCCGGGAAATTCAGATTTTCAGCGAAAAACTTATTATCTGTTGACCTGATGCCGATTTAGGGGCTATTATATTGATATGAGCCAAAGCCAGGGGCGCGCGCGGCGCGCCCCTTTTTAAAAGCAGGGAGGACTGACATGGAGTACAAAACCGACATCGAGATCGCGCAGGCGTGTGAGAAAGAGAAGATAACCGCCATAGCCGAGCGTGCGGGTATCCCGGAGGAATACCTCGAGCTCTACGGCAACTACAAGGCCAAGATAGACTACAAGTTCATGCGGGACAACGCGGACAGGCCGGACGGCAAGCTCATCCTCGTGACCGCCATCACACCCACGCCCGCGGGAGAGGGCAAGACCACCACCAGCGTCGGCCTCACCGACGGCCTGCGCAAGATCGGCAAGAACGCCATGGTCGCCCTGCGCGAGCCCTCGCTCGGCCCCGTGTTCGGCGTCAAGGGCGGCGCGGCCGGCGGCGGCTACGCCCAGGTCGTGCCGATGGAGGACATAAATTTGCACTTCACCGGGGACTTCCACGCCATAGGGGCTGCGAACAACCTGCTGGCCGCGATGCTGGATAACCACATCCAGCAGGGCAACGCGCTGGGAATAGACCCCAAGCAGATAACCTGGAAGCGCGCCGTAGACATGAATGACCGCCAACTGCGCCACATCGTGGACGGCCTCGGCGGCAGGATGCAGGGCGTACCGCGCGAGGACGGCTTTGAAATCACCGTCGCCAGCGAGGTCATGGCGGTGCTCTGCCTCGCGAGCGACATCACCGACCTAAAAGCCCGCCTGGGCCGCATGATTGTGGGTTACACGTACTCTGGCAAGCCGGTGACCGCGCACGACCTCAAGGCCGAGGGCGCTATGGCGGCTCTGCTCAAGGACGCGCTCAAGCCGAACCTGGTGCAGACGCTTGAAGGCACTCCCGCCTTCATCCACGGCGGCCCGTTTGCGAACATCGCCCACGGCTGCAACTCCATCACGGCCACCCGCATGGCGCTCAAGTGCGCGGACTACGTGGTCACCGAGGCGGGCTTCGCCGCCGACCTCGGCGCGGAGAAGTTCATAGACATCAAGTGCCGCATGGCGGGCATCCAGCCGAGCGCTGTCGTGATTGTCGCCACCGTCCGTGCGCTCAAATACCACGGCGGCGTGCCGAAGGCGCAGCTGAACAACGAGAACCTCAAGGCGCTGGAAGCCGGCCTGCCGAACCTCCTGCAGCACGTCAGCAACATCAAGAACGTGTTCGGTCTGCCCTGCGTGGTGGCCATTAACGCCTTCCCGACCGACACGAAAGCTGAGCTGGACATGGTCGAGGCCAAGTGCAAGGAACTGGGCGTCAACGTCGCGCTGAGCGAAGTCTGGGCGAAGGGCGGCGAAGGCGGCAAGGCTCTGGCCGCCGAGGTCATGCGACTCTGCGAGCAGCCGAACGACTTCCACCAGAGCTACGAGCTTGAGAGCAGTATCATGGACAAGCTGACCGCTATCTGCACGAAAATCTACCACGCGGACGGCGTACAGCTCGTGGGCAATGCGGTGAAGCAGATTAAGCAGATCGAGGACCTCGGCTTCGGCAATCTGCCCATCTGTATGGCCAAGACGCAGTATTCGTTCTCCGACGACCCGAGCCTGCTGGGCGCGCCTAGCGGCTTCACGGTCACGGTACGCAACCTCAAGGTCTGCGCGGGCGCGGGCTTCATTGTCGCCCTCACCGGCGACATCATGACCATGCCCGGCCTGCCGAAAGTACCCGCCGCCGAGAAGATAGACGTCGATGAGAACGGCGTCATTACGGGACTGTTCTGATGGAAAAGAACGTGGACAAGTTCCTCACCGAGTTGGCCTCCTCTGCCCCCACACCGGGCGGCGGAGGTGCGGCGGCGCTCTGCGGAGCGCTGGGCATAGCGCTCGGCAACATGGTGGGCAGCCTCACTTTGGGCAAAAAGAAGTACGCGGACGTGCAGGAGGACATCGCGGCGCTGAACTCACGCGCCGAAGCCCTCCGTGCGGACTTTGTCGCGCTCATAGACGCCGACGCTGCGGCGTTTGCGCCGCTGAGCCGCGCCTACGGAATCCCGAAGGACGACCCCGCGCGCGCCGAAATAATGGAGGCCGCGCTAAAACGCGCCGCTGAGCCGCCTCTGGAGATAATGCGCAAGTGTGCCGAGGCGCTGGACGTCATAGCGGACTACGCGGCCAAGGGCAGCGCGCTCGCCATATCCGACGCGGGCTGCGCCGCCGCGCTGACAATCGCCGCGATGAAGGCCGCCGCGCTGAACGTGCGCATAAACACGAAGAGCATGGCGGACAGGGAAGCGGCGGATAAAATGAACGCAGAAGCGGCCGGGTTATACGAAAAGTACGAGAAAGAGGCCGAGGAAATATACCAAAACGTATACGGGAGGCTGGTCTGATGGCAGAGATGCTTAAGGGCTCGGCGGCGGCAAACGCACTGGACGAGCGCACGGCAAAGGCCGTACAGGAGCTGAAGGCCCGGGGAATCCGGCCTGCACTTGCCATACTCCGCGTAGGCGAGAGGCCGGACGACCTCGCCTATGAGCGCGCGGCGGTGAAGCGCTGCGATAAGCTGGGCATAGCCACGCGGCTTGTAACACTGCCGGGCGACGTCATGCAGGGCGCGCTCCTGGCGCAGATAGCACGGCTCAACGCAGACGAGGGCGTGCACGGTGTGCTGATGTTCCGCCCACTTCCCGAGCAGCTCGACGAGGCCGAGGCCTGCGAGGCCCTGGCGCCGTACAAGGACGTGGACGGCATCACCTCAGGCAGCGCGGCCGCGCTGTATACGGGCTCCGGCGAGGGCTTCGCGCCCTGTACCGCCGAGGCGGTGATAGCGCTGCTGAAGCACTACGGCGTAGAGCCCGCTGGCAGGAACGCCGTCGTGGTGGGACGCAGCCTGGTCATAGGCCGTCCGGTGGCCATGCTGCTCATGCGCGCCAACGCCACCGTCACGGTGTGCCACTCGCACACGAGGGGGCTCGCGGACATCACAAGGCGCGCGGACATAGTAGTCGCCGCGCTGGGCAAGGCCGAGGCACTGGACGCCGGATACTTTGCGCCGGGCCAGGTCGTTGTGGACGTGGGCATAAACTACTCCGAGGCCAAGGGAAAGCTGGTCGGCGACGTGGACCTTGACGCCGTGGAGCCGCTGGCCGCCGCGATATCCCCCGTGCCTGCGGGAGTCGGCAGCGTGACCACCGCCGTGCTGGCCAGACACGTCGTGCTTGCGGCGGGGGGCAGGGTATGAGGCTGCTCTCGGATGCACTGCTCGGATTCCTGGCTGGATTGGTCATAACGCTGGGGGCAACGGCCTATTTGTCGCTGGAGAGCACCATGGCCGGGGCGCTCATGTTCACGGTCGGCCTGTTCGCCATCTGCTCCTTCGGCTGGAACCTTTTCACGGGCAAGGTCTGCTATTCGTTCGGCAAAGGGCCGCGATATATCGGTTTCCTCGCCGTGGTGTGGCTGTCCAATTTTGCCGGAGCCGCTGCCGGAGGGGCGCTTGTGCGCGCCACGCGCCTGACCGGTGTGGTGGAGCGCGCCCAGGCCCTTGCGGCGACTAAGCTCGGCGACAGCCTGCTCAGTGTGTTTGTTTTCGCCATATTCTGCAATATACTCATATACATAGCCGTGGAGGGCTACCGCTCCATACAGCACGAGCTGGGGAAATACCTCGCGGTGTTCTTCGGCGTGACGGTGTTCGTCGTGTGCGGCTTTGAGCACTGCATAGCCAACATGTACTACTTCACCGTGTCCGGCGCCTGGTTCATTGGCGGCGCGGAGCTGGCCGCCAATGGCCTGACAAGCCCATTTGTATTCATAATCGTGAACACGCTGGGCAACGTCGTGGGCGGGCTGCTGATACCCGCATGCACCCTTCTGGCGTCCAGGCTCGGGGCGAAGGCCGAGGTAAAATAAAGAAAAAGCGCGCGGGAGGGAACTCCTGCGCGCTTTTTGCGTCTAAACTCACACCTCGTCGGGATACACGGCGCGGCGTCCGCCGATTAGCTTCGGCCGGGTGCGGGCGGCGTTTACCGGCGCCTCGCCGACCTGCTTGACGGCCAGGCGCAGAGGGACGGCTACGTCCTTTAAATGCATGCCGATGAGAGTGCCTCCGATGTCCAGGCCAGCGCTTGCGCGGATGTGTTCCACGGCGACCGGGTCGGACATGTGCTTCCAGGCCGCTGTGGCCCAGCTGCCGCCGGCCTTGGGCTGCGGGATGACGCAGACCGGCTCATAGCCGAAGCGTTCTGCGCACTCGCGCTCGACTATCAGGGCGCGGTTGAGGTGCTCGCAGCACTGCGCGGCCAGATACAGCCCGCGCTCGCTGAGCAGCGGGGCGACGGCGCTATACACTGCCTCGGCGGCGTCAGGTGTACTGCCCTTGCCGATATTGCTGCCCATTATCTCGCTCGACGAACAGCCCACAACTACGAGAGCACCCTTTGGCAGCTTGGCGCGCTCCAAGAGCTCCTCCATGGCGTCATGCGCCTGTTGGGCTATGGCTTCGTATGACATACTAAACAGCTCCTTATATTGATTTGGCCTGAACGGCCTGTGGAATGTATGGTTTCAACACAGTTGCCGGCATTTTTCATATTCCGACTCGCTTCGACATGGCTTTGAACAATTTCAACAGGGTTTTCAACAGTTATGTCTACTCCGCTGCAACAGCTGTGCCAAGAGCGGTTTTGCACATTTTCAACAGAGTTATCAACATAGTTATGTATACCTGACATTCGTAAAACGGGCCCAAAGCCGCGTTTCGCACATTTCCAACAGGGTTGCCAACAGAATTATGTCCACCTGAATTGCATTTGCAACCGCTCTGTTTTATTATTGTAACACTTCGCGCTGGATTTGACAACAGCGCCGGTGAATAGTATTATATGCGTTAAGCGGCTTCAGTCTGCTGCGCATAAACCCTGTGAGGTGTAACAATGAAACGAATACTCTCCGCCGCACTCGCCCTGGTCATGGTATTTGCTCTGGCTGCCTGCGGCACAAATCCGTCAACGCTGCCCGACCCCGACGCCGAGGCTGTACCCAGCACGAGCGCGGATCCGACCCCGGAGCCGACTGCAACTCCGGCGCCGTACACCAATCCGCTCTCCGGCGAGCCTATGGACGAGGACATCAGCATGTACCGTCCCTTCGCTATTATGATTAACAACCTGCCGCCGAGCCTGCCGCAGCGCGGCATATCCCAGGCCGAGATACTCTACGAGATACCTGCCGAGGGCGGCGTGACGCGCATGATGGCGTTTTTCACGGACATCTCCGACATTGCGAGCATCGGCACCGTGCGCTCCCTGAGGCCGTACTATGCCCAGTGCGCCTTCTCCTACGACGCCATAATCATCCACGCGGGCGGCAGCGAGGCCGCGTACAGCCTCATGTCGACCACCGGCTGGGACCACATAGACGGCGTCCGCCAGACCTACGCCGCCGCGCCCTTCGCCCGCGACCCGGACAGGATTCACAACGGCCTGGAGCACAGCCTCTTTGCCGACGGCGCCAAGCTCATGGACGCCATCGCCGAGCGCGAGTTTGACCTCGAGCACGAGGGCGGGGAGTACGACAACGGGCTCATCTTCTCCGACGACGCCGTTGAGCAGTGTACAGGCGACGCCGAGTACGCCTGCCTCACCTTCAACACCTACAAGTCCATGAGCTTCGACTACAACGCCGACGACGGCCTCTACTACGCCAACCAGTACGGCGACAAGTACATAGACGAGAACACCGGCGAGCAGGTTAGCTTCACCAACCTGCTGTTCCTCAAGACCGCCATCTCCATAGTCGACGGCTACGGCCGCCTGGACGTCACAACGGTCGGTTCCGGCGAGGGCTGGTTCTGCACCGGCGGCAAGTGGGTCGAGATAACCTGGGAGCGCGACGATGAGTTCGGGCCATTCCACTACTACCTTGCGGACGGAAGTGAGCTCTCTCTGGCTCCAGGCCACACCTACGTAGGCATTATGAGCGACGACGAGACTGCCACCGTCAGCTTCACGCGCGAAGAGGCCTGACGAGTATAAGCCCCTGGGGTGCGACCGGGGGCTTTTTCCGTGGCGGAGTGCGACGCAAACCTGCGAAACCCCATCAAAAGCTCCATTTTGCTTATGGCCGCCGAGGGCTACGGCTTCGAGGAGAGCGAGTACTGGTACGACCGGCTGATGGAGCACCTGGGCTGGACAAGCCTAGGTAAAGTGCTCTGCGGCGGCGTTTTCAGCGCCGGAGACATTGCGGGCAGCGACAAGCTCCGCGAGGCCTGCGAGCTGGGAAAGAGCCTTTAAAAGCGGGCATCAGTGCCAACGCAGTCTCGAGGACAAGCATGTATTGCAGAGAGCGGATTACCTCTCGTGCGTTCCATTATGCAGGCGGCGTGCAGCCGCCTGCATCCACAATAAACAGCGAAAAGCGGGACGCTTATGCGTCCCGCTTTTCGTTCTCATGTCTTTGAATCAGACAAAGTGCAGCGCCAGGGTGAGGATGACGAACACCAGGCCGACCCACTTGGTGGCCTTGGCGAGCTTGGCGTCAAGAGTCTTGGCCTTGCCCTTGCTGAGGAAGGTGTCCGCGCCGCCGGCGATGGCGCCGGAGAGCCCGGAGCGCTTACCCGACTGGGTGAGGACTATCACGGTGACGGCAACGGCGCTGAGCAGCTGCAGGATGGTGAGAACGAGTGTCATAGTATATCGACCCTTTCAGTGTTATCATACGCAGTAACTAGCAGTATAGCACAAGATATTGCGCTTTGCAAGAGCTTTTTTCACATGTGCGCGTCCGCAGCCGGGCTGACGGCGGCCTTGAATCCGCACTCGGCGCGGTTGTTGACAGGGTCGAGCCAGAAGTGCAGTCCGGAGGGCTCCGTTACGCGGAACATGTGCGCGAGCTCCTCCGCGTCGGGACAGTATTGCAGGAACACGTTTTCCAATCCGGCGAGCAGCTCCGGCCGATAGGAAACCGTGCGCCTGTCGTTCCATATGGCGCAGTAGAAGATGTTTGCCTCAACCAGGTCCTGGAACATGTGGCTGCCGTAGCTGAGCTCGGGCATGTAGCCCGCGCGGTCGTCGCTCACCTCGCAGACCCCGGTGAAGCAGCTGATATCCGCGAACCGCACGGGTACGCCCAGCTCCGGAGAGCTGGTTCCGAGGCGGCCGGGGGAGAGGAGCAGCACTTTTTTGCCGCTTCCCTTCAGCCTGCGGTTTATGAGCCCGACGGCGTTGGCCACAAGCGGCTTGCGGCTGTACGGGAACTCGTAATAGGCCTTGGCGTCTATCTCTATGACCACGTCTATGTCGGTGCTCGTGGCCAGGCCCATGACGGAGTCGCGAAGCTTGAAGAAGGTGGCCGCCTCGGGGAGGACGGGCATGGTCACCTTGCCTCCGGGCTGGCCGATGTACAGCGGGCGGCACTGTAACAGGTTCACGACAAAGTCGCCGTATTCGTCGGTGTTTACGGCGTATTCTATGTCCACGGGCGTGCCGTAGACGTTTTCCAGCGTCTTGAGCAGTGAGCGCATTATGCGCGGGAACTGGGTGCGCTCGAGCAGGCCCTGGCAGCTCACATACCAGACGTCGTCCTTGTATCCCGCGTCCCTGAGCGAGGCCTCGGCGTCGGTGTCATGCTCGTACGTGAGGTTGCAGAACCAGCCGGGCAGGCACTGGCGTACCGTTTCGCAGTCCACGCTGCGGAACTGCCTCCGCTCGCGGTCGATGACGTCGACGCTGTGCTGGGAGAAGCGGTGCCGCTCCGCGGTGCTTGCGTGGCTGCGGGCGGCGGGGCGGTCGAGGTTGACTATGCGCGGGTAATCGTCGTCAGTGCGGTCGACGGCCTTGGTGCCGAGTCCCACGACCAGGCGGAGCATGCCCGCCTCCGGGTCTGTGTCCTGGCTGGGCCGGTAGAGACAGCGGCTGTAGCCCACGCCCGCAACGCCCGGCAGATAGTACGGCCCGGCCCAGGAGCCGGATACGCGCTGGACGAGGATGCTCATCTGTTCGTCGAGCTGTTCCAGGCCGCGCTGGCGGCGGTATTCAAGGGCGGAGGGGTCCATTGTGCTGGCATAGACCTGGCGCACGGCGTCCTCGAAGGCGGCCAGCCTCTCATCGGGTGAGCCGAAGTTCACGCAGAAAACGCTCTCGTACTTTCCGGCGAAGGCGTTGCCGAAGCCGTCCTCCAGGAAGCTTGACGAGCGCACAATTATCGGGCTCTGCCCGTAGTAGCTGAGCATGGCCCTGAACTGCTCGCGTATCTGCGCGGAGAACTCGCCGTGCAGCATGGCCTCACGCAATTCGGGCGCTTTGGTGAAATACCCGCCTGGCGTGCGCTGCTCTATGCGTAGCTTCCAGCAGTTGTTGTTGACAAGGTAGGTGTAGAACACGTCGGAACCGATAAAAAAGCTGTCGTGCGGCTCGGCGTGGTCACGGAACTCCGGCAGGCACTCCTCGGCAATCTTGCGCGCTAAGAGCATGCCGCAGGCCTTGCCGCCGATGGAGCCGGAGCCAATCATCCGGTCGCGCACGGCGAAGTAGTCCTTGGCGTCGAACATCTGATGGATGAGCTTTTGAACATTCGGGTCCTTGCTCATCATGCTCTCGAGTATGGTCCGCTCAGTCTCGTCGCGGAACTGCCCGCGCCCGAACTCCATCTTAGCCTGGGCAAAGAAGCGGTCGTGACTGTCATAGTTCTGGTCCTGGGTGTGCGAGGATATGTCGTCGAGCAGACGGTAATAGCGGCTGACGGCTACGCCGCCGTCTAGGGGCTTGAAGGGCCCGCCATGAGTGCTGACGTGGGGGATGTAGATGTTGTTGCCCTCGCGGTCCTGGGCCTTGAGCGTGTGGATATATACGCTGCTGTCCGAGGTGTAGACGTCGATGAGCAGCTGCGTGGTGTCCCGTATGCGCGCGACGGAGTCGAAGGAGTGACGCGAGCGCAGCAGCGGGAAGTAGGCCACAGTCTCCAGCTCGTAGAGGTACGGGCATGTGACTCGGAAGAAATTGGCCATCATTTGGTCGGTGTACCAGGCGCTCTGCAGCTCGCTGAGGCAGTCAAACACATAGAAGGTGCCTGGCCCCTCCTCGGTTATGCGGTTGTAAATGGCCACGGTGAAGGGCTCAAAGCCCATGTCAGGGTCAAATTCAAAAATTTTCAGGCCCGGACGCGCGCTCAGCAGGGGCTCGTGGCGGGTGAAGTGTATATAGACCATGTTCCGCCCGTCCTTGACGGCCTGGTCGGCAAAAGGCTGGGCGAACAGTCGGTATTCGGACAGCTCTGTGACCTGCCAGACGACGTTATCGCCTACGCGGATACTGTCAAAGACCTCATCCGCACCCGGGTAACCGCTCTTAATCCTGTCAAACAGCATTTCCAGACCCCCCGTTGTAGTTTTTAGTATATTTAGTATATCAGAGACGGCTTCTCTTGTCTATAAAATGTGCTTGTTGTTTAAATTGTAACAGAGATTGGCTTTCTATCACGTCACTTGACAAGGAAGCGAGTCCGGGCTATCATGTTTTTGTCAGAACAAGACGGGAGAGATATATTTGACAGGGAAGAGCTATACGCTAAGGGAGCTGAGGTTCGGCCCGCCGGGCAGGAGCATATACGGAAAGCTGCTGCTGCCGGATGGGGTCGAGCGGCCGAAGCTGATAATTTTCGCCCACGAGGTGGGATGCACACACTCGTCGGGAAGGCCGTACGGGCCTCATCTGGCGGAGCGGGGCTATGCCTTCTTCGCAATGGATTTCCGTGGCGGCAGCGCTCGCTCCAAGAGCGACGGGCGCACGGAGGACATGTCCGTCATGACCGAGGTTGAGGACATGGAAGAGATAGCCGCCGAGGCGGCGTCGTGGGACTTCGTAGACGGGGAGCGGCCCATACTCATGGGCGGCAGTCAGGGAGCCTACGTCGAGGCCATATACGCAGGACGCCATCCCGAGCGCGTGCGCGCGCTTATCGAGATGTATCCGACCTTTGACATCCCGGCGGTGATGCACCGTGATTTCCCGAGCGCAGACGCGATAAAGGACAGGTACAACTACAGGGGCTGGATTTGGTTCGGTCCGCGCTATCTGCACGACGTCTGGGACTACGACTCCTTCTCCGAGACAATGCAGTACACGGGCCCGGTGCTCATCCTGCAGGGGGACGCCGACGACGTAGTAGATATGCGCTGCCCGGAGCGCGCCGCGAGAGAGTACAAGAACGCCAGGCTGCAAATTATACGAGGCGCGGGACACATATTCTCAGGCGGGCATGTGGGCGAAGCTTTGGCCCATATAGACGCCTTCCTGGACAGCCTGGAATAGGCGCTGCATCTGAATAAAGCTTCAGCCCCCGCCGGGATTCGGACGGGGGCTTTGTTGTCGCACAATATGCGCTTGCGCGCTGCGTCAGACGTTGAAGGCCTTGGCGGCGGAGCTTAGCACCTCGGCGTCGAGCATTTCCCAGCTGCGCTCGGACACACCGGCTCCGAAATGGCCGTAGACGGAGGTCGGGAAGTAGATGGGGCGGCGCAGCTGAAGCGTCTCAATGATAGCAGCAGGACGAAAATCGAAGGTGTCTGTCACCCAGCCGGAGAGCTCTTCGTCGGGGACTACGCCGGTGCCGAAGGTGTCGACGGAGACGGACACGGGGTGTGCCACACCTATGGAGTATCCAAGCTGAATCTCACACTTGCCGGCCAGGCCGGCCGCCACTATGTGTTTTGCGGCGCAGCGGGCCATGTAGGCCGCGGAGCGATCAACTTTGGTTGGGTCTTTTCCTGAGAAGGCGCCGCCGCCGTGGCGGGCGCAGCCGCCATAGGTGTCCGCTATGATTTTGCGGCCGGTCAGGCCGGTGTCGGCGGCAGGGCCGCCCAGTACGAAACGCCCTGTGGGGTTTATGAATATCTTCATGTCGTCGCGGCACAGGTTCTCAGGTATGACAGGGTAGATTACCTCGCGCCACAGCTCTGAGTGCATCTGCTCCACATTTACCTCGGGATCGTGCTGTGCGGAGAGCACAACGGCAGCGACCCCGGCGGGCTTCTCATCTTCATACTCTACTGAGACCTGTGACTTGCCGTCCGGGCGCAGATAGGGCAGCGTACCGGACTTGCGCACCTCGGCGAGGCGGCGAGTGAGCTGATGGGCGAGCTGTATGGGCAGCGGCATGTACTCCGGCGTCTCGTCGCAGGCGTAGCCGAACATCATGCCCTGGTCGCCCGCGCCTACGTCCATGCGCCCGGTGGCGCGTCCCTCGAGGGAACAGTCGACGCCCTGCGCGATGTCGGGGGACTGCTGGTGCAGCGAGCAGGTGATGGTACACTGGTCGGTGAAGCCCAACTCGGGGTCGGTATAGCCTATCTCGCGTATGACCTGCCTTGCGCAGTTTACATAATTCACTTTGGCCCTCGTGGTGATTTCACCCATTATGTGTACGGCGCCGGTCTCGGCCGTGACCTCGCAGGCGCAGCGGCTGAGCGGGTCCTGCTTCAAAAGCTCGTCGAGTATCCTGTCGGCAATCTGGTCGCAAATCTTATCCGGATGACCTTCCGTCACCGACTCGGAAGTAAACAGCCTTTTGCTCATTTACTCACTTCCTTTCCTTATCCCTGTGTATATGTCCTGCATTTCCGCGTCTATGAGGGATATCTGCTCGGCGCAGACCTGCAGCCGTTTGCGGAGGCTCTCGGGTACGTCGGCCTCGGTCTTGTAACGCAGGTGGTGCTCCAGGCTGGCCCAGAAATCCATGGCTATTGTGCGTATCTGTACCTCCACCTTCACCGTGCGCACGCCCGTGGACAGGAACACCGGCACGCCTATGAGAAGATGCAGGCTCCTGTAGCCGTTCTCCTTCGGCCGTGCTATGTAGTCACGGCTGCGCAGCAGCGAGATATCGCTCTGATGTATGAGCAGGCCGGCGGTGAGCTGCACGTCCTCAATGTAATTGCAGATGACGCGCACGCCGGCCATGTCGTTTATATACTCGTCGAGCATTTCCCTTGTGAGCGGCTTGCCCTTCTTCTGCAGCTTTTCCAGGGCGCTGCGGGGACTTTTCAGCCTGCTCTCTATGTGGTGTATGGGGTTGTGCTCGTGCAGGACGCTGAATTCATCGTCGAGCACCTCCAGCTTCGTGGTGACCTCCCTGATAGCCGCGCGGCAGAGCTGGCGGCGTTCCATGAAATAATCGACCAGCTCGGGGCTGCGCTCAATGCTCTCCAGAAACGTGTTGTGCTCGTCGCTTATCATAGCTGTCTCGTCAGTAAACATCCCGCCGCGCTCACCTGTCGCTGCAGCAGGCGCAGTTGTGGGAGCAGGCCCAGAGCTCGTCTGCCTTACCGCTCCAGTTTTCGGCGTAGGGTATGCATTTGCCGCAGAGATGGTCGGCGCTTTCGGGGGACTGCATGTCGGTGGAGTGCGCGCCGGATTTGGCCACCATGCCCTGAAGGCACTTGGGGTTCTCCAGCATCGGGCAGGGACGGAGCATGTTCTCGTTGAAGGGCTGGCCCTCCTTGTAGGCCATGAACAGCGGGGAGCGGTATGCCTCGAGCAGGGTCTTTTCGTAGATGCTGCTGTCTGAGTAGTGGATAAACGCGCAGGGCTCTATGTCGCCGTTGGCGTTGATGTGCAGGTAGCTGCGCGCGCCAGCTATGCAGCCGCCGACGTATTCGCCGTCGTTCTGGAAGTCGATTGTGAAGAGCGCCTTGGTGTTGCGGTACTCGCGTATCTTGCGGTACATCTTCTCGCGCTGCTCGGGACTTGGCAGGAGTTCGGTCACGGCCTCATTGCCGACGGGCATGTAGTGGAAGAACCAGGCGAACTTCGCACCCTCGTCTATGACGTGGTCGAAGAACTCCTCGGAGCTGATGGAGTCTATGTTCTTGCTCGTGTAGCAGCAGGAGACGCCGAATGGCAGCTTCTTGGACTTGAGCAGCCTCATTGCGCGCTCGACGGCCTTGTAAGTTCCCTGGCCGCGGCGGTAATCGGTAGCCTCCTCAAAGCCCTCAACGCTGATGGCAGGCAGGAAATTTTTCACGCGCAGCATGTCGTCTGCGAACTTCTCGTCTATCAGGGTGCCGTTCGTGAAGGCCAGGAACACACAGTCGGAGTGCTTCTCACACAGACGGATTATGTCGGCCTTGCGGACCAGGGGCTCGCCGCCGGAGAAGAGGTACATAAAAGTACCCATCTCCTTGCCCTGACGCACGATGTCGTCGAGGGTCTCAAAGCTCATATTCAGCTTGTTGCCGTACTCGGCAGCCCAGCATCCCGTGCAGCGCAGGTTACATGCGGAGGTGGGGTCCATGAGTATGGCCCAGGGAATGTTGCAATTATACTGTTCCTTGAACTTTTCCTGGCGTTCCAGGCCGATGATTGCGGAGTTGATGACAAAATTCTCGAACATTGTTGCCCGCACTCCGTCGTCAATATCCGTCCACAGGCTCTTGACCAGCCTGTACCAGTTGCTGTCCGGATTGTTCAGGACATTGCTCACGGCGTCGAGCTGGCGCTCTATTTCGCTGCTTTTATCGAATTTTCTGAGCCAGTCCAATATCTTGGGCAGAGCTTTGTCCGGGTCGTCGTTAAGATAGGCGAGTACTTTCTTGGCTGCAAAAGACTTCACATTTTCGGAAAGGTTCTTATCGCTCATTTTTATCTGCTCCTTAAATGCTTTTTTCTCGGCCCACGGCCTCGATTTGCCCACATTCTAGGCCGGCAGGAGCACTGTGTCATTGGACAGGCGCTTGCTTCTATGAAAAAATGCGACAGATTCCCGATGTGTTACATTTAAGGACAGTCGGCATTGATTGTCCATTTTACATTTCAGAGCCGAGCGGTATCCTTATTTAGGATAAATCATGGGGAGGAAACTGCCCATATATGTATAAGCTTGAGCACAAAGGAGCGTGTAAAATGAAAACAGACTTGACCCGCTCGCTGATTGAAACCAGTGTCAGGCGCGCGCTGAACCAAGGCGGCGAGGCGCCGGAGCGCGAATCCCGTAACCTGGTGGACTTGGGGCTGCAATTTTCGAGCGGCGGGCTGCAAAAGCGTATCCTCAGCGCTATACAGACGATTCTCCAGGATCCTGGCAGCGCCTACTATGGGCTGGTCAAGGATGTCCTTGCCAATACCGACCACGACCGCCTTATGACCTTCGGCGTCAACCTGGGCTATGAGGGCTGCAGCAAGGGGGCCAAGGTCATACGCAGGCTTGAGGCCGAGGGAGGCTTCAACATACCCTGGGTCATGGCGCTCCAGCTGAGCGGGGCATATCTCGAGAAGCAGCCGGACATATACGAGAGCATTTTGAACCAGGGCGCAGACTTGGGCATACGCACATATTTGCTGTTCTCCAAAGATGACCTGAGAGCCTTTATTCCCGTGCTCGAAGCTCAGGAAAAGAGCGCATTCGTGCTCTCGGTTTGGGTAAAGCAGGTAACCGACGAGTTTGTGCGCTCCCTTGAAAAGGCGTTCAATATTTTGGTGTCCGTCCGCTGCGAACCCGGATATGAAACGGCCTGCGCCATGCTGAGAAAAGCCAAGATGCCGTATGCCTTGCTGCTGGAGTATACGGATGCCGACAGGGAACGTATACTTAGCGGAGAGTGGATAGAGTCGCTGCTGCCCTCGCACCCTATATTTGCTTTCCTGATTCCGTCTGCCTCCTGCTCTGAGGCCACTCAGAGGGAAGTGTACGAGTATGTGCTGTCTGCGCGGCAGGAACAGAGATATCCGGCAATTCTCATGGAAATACGTCAGGACATAATGATGATAGACCACTATATCTCCGGCGACACCTGTTTTGTGGCCTTTGACGCGGAGGGACGTCTCCACACGGACAAGGGCGTGCTTGACGGTGAGGAGTACAACATCTTCCACAACGAGCTGAAAAGCATACTTCGTCTGGCGCTGCGCAAGGATTGATCACATATAAAGAGAGAGCCCGCTTCGGCGGGCTCTCTCTTTATACTTTATGCGGTTGGCTCTCTTGATTGAATTTTCTCCATAACTCTCTGCGACAATCCGATGAGGCAGCGCTTCAAGCGACGAACAAATTCCTCGGCCGGTATGCAGTCCTTTTGCAGTATCCAGCGCCTTATGGCGCATACGAATGCGTCAGTGTAAAAGACTACGTAGAAGTCCAGCGCGCCTCTGTCATCTTCGAATAGCTTTTCTACGTCCTGTGACAGAATTAAAGTGATTATATCTTTAAAATAGTCTGTAAACGAGTTCTGGCCTTCGACTATGAAAACGCGCCGGTAGAAGTCGCGGTTGTCGTAAAAGTAGACGCACATGTCCGCGAGAAGGTCCATGTTTACATCGCTGTATCCGCGTTCCTTGGCGACTGCTATGAACTCGGTGGAGTATATCCAGTTTACGAGGTCGTATTTGTCCTTGAAGTGATAATAGAAGCTCTTGCGGTTCATATGACATTTCTCGCATATTTCACCGACACTTACCTGGGCGAACGGTTCGGCCTTGAGAAGCTCCTTGAGCGCTTCGGCCAGTGCTCTTTTGGTAATATTAGAATCAGCCAAATGACACAATCCCTTCCAAATAACACATATTTTTGAGGAGTATAGCACATAAAACGACAACATTCAATGAATTTTCTGTGAATTGCAACTGAGGCACATTGGACAATTTCCTCTCAATGTCCGCAAATGTAACAGTTGCAGTGCGCCGGGGAAAAGTGTAACAGGGTAAGATTTTGTCCAATGAAGGGGAATACATTTGTTGATATAATGTGTTCGCATCAATTGATACACAAGAAAGGAGAGCCGCAAAATGGATAGGACTATATTGTTTGTCATAATAGGCTACCTGTCTGGCAGCCTGCTGTTTGCCAGGTACTTCGGCAGGCTGCTGTCGAAGAGGGACGTGGCCGCCGACAGCCCGGATGGCAACCCGGGCACGTTCAACGCATTCAAGTACGGCGGATTCGCCTGCGGCGTTTTGACGCTTTGCGGCGACCTGCTCAAGGGTTTCCTGCCCGTGTACTTGTACCTGCGCAGCCTGGGCGGCATAGACGAGGCCGGGGCCGGTCTGGCCCTGGTGGTGGCTGCTCCGGTGCTCGGGCACATACTGCCGCTTTATCACCGCTTCCGCGGTGGAAAGGGAATAGCCGTGAGCTTCGGCTGCCTGCTTGGGCTTTTGCCCGAAGCGGAGCCTGTGCTGATACTGGCGGCCGTATTTCTGTTCTTTTCACTCGTTGTGAATGTCCAGCCCAACTGGCACAAGACGTTTTTCACTTATCTCGTATCTGCCGTCATTATGTCCCTGTCCTCGATCCCTGCGAACGTGTCTTTGGGGTTCGGGCTTGTGACCGCCATGGTGATGGTAAAGCTTTTGACCAACCGCCCGGAGAGCTCCGGGCAGTGTGAGGTGACACTTGCATGGAAGCACTGATACTCTCTTGCGGGACCGGCGGCGGGCATGATTCCGCGGCCAAAGCAGTGGCGGAAGAGCTGACGCGCCGAGGCAGCTCAGCCACAGTCCTGAACCTGTTTACCCTGGAAAATGAACGCACGGCCGAGCTGGTGAACGAGCTGTACATACAGGTCGTCCAGGCCGCACCGAAGCTTTTCGGCGCGGCGTACAAGGCGGGCGAGGCGTACCGGAACCTGCAGGTACACTCGCCCGTGTACTGGGCCAACGGCAAGTTCGCGGACGCCCTTCGCGGCTACCTGGACGAACACCACTTTGACGTCATCATAGCCACGCACATGTACCCGGCGCAGACCCTGACCAACCTGAAGCGGCAGGGCGTCTCCATACCGCCCACTGTGCTGGTGGCGACGGACTACACCTGCATCCCGTTCATGGAGGAGACCGACTGCGACTACTGCGTCATCCCGTCCCCGGAGCTGACCGGCGAATTCTGCTCACGCGGCTTTCCGGTTGAGCGGTTGCTGCCCTACGGTATACCAGTGCGCGAGGCGTTTTCCGTAAATGGCACGAAGAGTGAGGCGCGCAGACGGCTCGGACTGGAGCAGGACAGCCAGTATATCCTGCTTGCGGGAGGCAGCATGGGCGCCGGAAGCATCGTGGACGCTGTAAAGGCGGTGGAGGGCATCATCCAGATGCGCCTCGATTGCCGTCTGCTCGTCCTGTGCGGCACGAACCGCCGCCTGTTCTCCACACTGGAAAGACAGTGCGCCGGCAGGGAGCAGATAGAGCTTATAGGATTTACGGACAAGATGCCGGACTATATGCGCGCATGCGATTTGTTCATCACGAAACCGGGCGGGCTTTCCTCGACGGAGGCCGCAGTCTGCGGCGTCCCGCTCATACACATATCGCCCATACCCGGCTGCGAGACGCGCAACGCTCAGTTTTTCTCAAGCAGGGGCATGAGTATACTGGCCGCAGAGCCCAAGCGCGACCTCGGCTCCGCTCTGGAGAAGATGTCCGCCAGCTGTTTGCCGGAGCAGATGGTGATGGCGCAGAAGTGCTTGGTGTCCGACAATGCCGCCGCGAAGCTCTGTGACTGCCTGGAGCAGATTTGCCAGTAATGACGCCCAAATAAAAGGAGCCGCAGATTTTCTGCGGCTCCTTTTTTGAAATAGGCAAGCAGAAGCGCGTGACGCTTCTTTAGGTAGAGTGTCAGAAATTACTGCGTGAGTAGCGAATTGTAAGTATAATCACACGACGATTCATTTCCTCAACTCTGAATATAATGGTGTAGTTCTTTACTAGCAGTTGGAGGTAGCCCGTGCCTGCATAAATGCCAATCTGTCTCTCTGGGCAGCGCTGCGGCATGCTGCGCAGCGAGAGCATCCCCGCCTCCAACTCGTCTATCAGGGAATCGGCTGTTCCCGGCTCCTGCAAATTCTTCGCAACGTACCTGAAGATGTTTTCAAGGTCGCGCCGGGCTACGTCAGTCATCCCTACATGATAGGCTGCATTCTCATCCAAGGTATTTACCTCTCAACTCGTCGAACGTCTCTTTGACGTCGTGGAGCTTACCGGTACGTCTGTACTCGGCCTCGGATGCGGCGATGGCGGCGTCGGTCTTGGCGGTTTCAAACATCTCTTCGTAGGTTTCCATGCTCATAACGACCAAATCTCCATATCCGTTTTTGGTTATAAAGACAGGCTCGTGCTTGGCATGGCAGAAGTCCGAAATTTCATTAGTGTTGCGCAAATCCGTTATGGGGCGTATAAGCGGCATATGTGTCGCCTCCTTTACACATTATTATAGCATAATAACAGCAGAATAACAACACATATTATTTGCTCACCGCGTCACGATAGCACGGCCTGACGCAGTCAATGCAGGAGTACGCGCAGTTTCTTAGCTATGCGGCTGCCGCAATGCGCCCTCCTTATAAGGCTCCATGAGGCTGTCGAATGCGGCGGAGAGTTCATGGTATTCCTGTATGGCTTCGTTCAGGTAGCGCTTCCCGGCTTCAGTTATCGCGTAATATATTCTGGCTTTGCCCTCGTATATTTCTACGCCGGATTCTTTAATGTAGCCTTTTTCCATCAGCTTATAGACTGCCGTGTAGGGAGCCGGCAGCGTATACTGGCCTTCGCTGCGAATTTTCATTTCCTGGGGTATTTCGTAGCTGTACATGGGCTTTTCCTTGAGCATGCTCAGGATAACAAGCGGGCTGGTAACTCTTTTGAAATATGCGATGAATGAGGGGCTTCTGAAGTCATTAGATTTTTGCATTGCAATTTTCCTTCATAATTCAAATCTTCAGTTGGCGTGGCGGGAAGGAACTCCATCCTCCGTGCATTAGGCATTATGCTCCTATAGTTTAATGTGTTGGGGAAGGGGATTTGTTTCATGGAAAATAAAAATTTCGAGTATTTAGCTTTTGGGCTAAATACTCGAAATGGTTTAAAGAAGCGTTATTCTCCGGTCACAGTATAAGTCCGTGTCCTTGTATCCCTAACACCGTCTTTTTCGGCAAATACGGTGACAACGACCTTGTACTCCCTGCCCGCTCTGGTGTCATACTGTTTGTTGACCAGATAACCGGCTAAATCTTCTACGTACATATCCGGGTCAGACTCATCGTCATGTCCAACCAAAGTCCACGCAGCCGACCTGTACTCATAGACATAGATGCTTTCACAGCCTATTTTGTCCATTTGGCCAGTACCGTATATTGAAGCCTTCACATTTATGTATCCTGTCGTTGGTGTTACTTTAATGTCATATCTGTTTATCTGATCGCTAGCCTTTGAGTCAACAGCAAGCGCTCCCAATGATAGGAGCATCATGAAAACTAAAACTAGGGAAATAATTCTTATTTTTTTCATTTAAGCACCTTCCTCATAAGAACATCTAATTATGGAGACTAGCTCATCTTTGCTGAGGCTTGTGCTGATACCGCATTCATATTGATTATAACGCCATGCAGCGACATTATTAGCATTATTGCTGAATATATAAAATTTATAATCGCCTACATCAATTATTACTACGTCACTATTATCCTTTTCATAAAAAGAACCGTCAATTTCAGGCTCCTCTATAATAGTGAGCGCTATGTAATCCGCATCGTTGTAATAATTAATAAAAACCTCGTTATATCCAGTTAGCTCATCTTGATAGAAATACGGCCCTGACATTGTAAAACCCTCAGGGACCTCCGGCTTCAGCAATTCTACATATTCAGCAAATGTGCTTGGGACCTTCTCTTGAGCTGCTTGGGCCTCATCCAGTCCGAATCCGAACACGCTGTCCGTCCACCTGGCGATGGAACCGAACACATCAACACCTGCTGCCTGAGCAACGAGCATGCATGAGAAAAGGCAGAAAACGATAATTGCCGCTACCAGGCCGGTGCGAAGCGCGCGTTTTGCTCCGCGCTTCGGCCTGTTTGCAGCCGTGCCGCTGTCCCCACCGGAAGCGCGCTTGTCAAGCTCGACCTTGTCCTCAAATGAACGCCAAGCTCTCTCTGTGGACGGGTATTCGGGCATGGGCGATTTCCTGTCAAGCGCGTCTAAGCATGCTGTAATGAGCTCATCGTCGAAGTTATCCTCCGTCATTGTCTCATTGATGCTCTCGAGCAGCTCCAAAAGCTCAGCTGTGGACATTGAGTCCAACTTTTCTTGGGTAATATTGTTGAACTCGTTACCTCTATTAGAAGGATAGCTCATGACAACCTCCTTTCTCCCCACACTATCCTGATACTTATATGTAATCAGCAGAGTAGTTTGTTTCAGGTATTTTAAAATAATTATTTTATTAATCCGGCTCCCAATACCTACGGCATTTCTCGACGGCCCTCATCACTCTGATGCGGCACGCGTTCTGGCTAATCCCAAGCCGCTCAGACATCTCCTCATAACTAATCTGCTCCTCAAAGCTCCAAATTAATATCTGACGCTCGGCATCCGACAGCTCTTTTGGAAGCACAGCATTGAGCGGTTCCTCCATAGGTTTGGCCTCTAAAGAAAAGAAATCATCTAACGATACCTCGAAAGATGATTCTTTTCTGCGACGTTCATTTAAAATTTGAAACTTTAACGTTACGAACAACCAGCTCTGTGGTTTGGGGTGCTCAATGAGCTCCTGCTCGTGGAGCAGGGCCAGCACGAACACCTCCTGAACTAATTCTTCGGCCCTCTCTATCCTTCCTATAAGGCGGTATGCGTAGCGAAACATTTTATCACGATTTGATTCGTAAAGTTCTGCTATAAACTGCTTCGCTCCGCTGCTCATATTATGCACCACCTTATCTTTCTCTTGGGTATAAATAATCCTTTATCGACTCGGCAACCCTTATAACCAGCCCCAACTCATCGGGCTGCAAACCCGAAACGCTGTCCATCAGCCGGCTTGTGAGCACTTCGTCCCTCACGGCCGGCAGCGAGTCAACAAGCAGGTTGTTGACATCCGTCTGCAGTGCGTTGGCAATGTCGACTATCACTTCCAGGCTGGGTTTCGTGTGCGCAGTCTCGATGTGAGAAATGTGCTGTTCACTGACATGAATTAGTTCTGCCAGCCTCTTCTGAGTGTAGCCGAGCTTTTTGCGGCGGTTCTTGATGTTCGTGCCAAGTTTGATATAATCCAATCCCATTATAATAGATTTAACCTCAAAGTAAATAATAATCAGGTACAAACCTGTACTGTAGATATAGTATATCTACTATGAAGTTAAATAAAATGTATTATATAGATAATTGCCGCCTTTATAGTTATAATTTATGGGGAAAAGCCGAATTTCGTCATAATTGATGAAACATCGTATGCAGTTTGCGAATCCTTTATGAATTCGCTATAATATAATAAATAGATAAATAGATTGGCTTGAGGTGCGGGCATGAATGAATGTATAAAATTGGACATGGACACATGGAACCGAGCGGAATTGTTCCGGGAATTTATCGGCATGACAACGTCTATCTATGATATGACGGTACGCATGGACGTCACCAATCTTATCAACTACTGCAAAGAAAACGGCCAATCCTTTTGCATCAACTACCTTTATCTGGCGCTGCGCGAGTTGAATGCAATCCCGGAGTTCCGCATGCGGGTCCACAATGGAGAGCCGTACCTTTATAACCGGGTAGATTGCAGTTTTACGGTAGCAAACAACTACGGATATTTTGTAAACCGCAGCACTGAATTTACGGACTACAAAACTTTCTATCAGAATGTTTCTACGATTGCTGAAAAAGCGAAAAATGAGAAAAATACACACCCGGAAAATTCAGACCTTAGCCGGACCGACTTGATTTATTTTTCAGTTATTCCATGGGTGGATTGTCAGTCGATGACCCTGCCGGTTCTTACCAACCCTCACGGCACAAGCGACCAGACATACAATACGGTTCCATGTATCGGCTGGGGAAAGTATGTAGAGGAAAACGGCCGTTTCAAAATGTCCATGCACATAAAGGTGAGCCATGCCTTTGTAGACGGCAAGCCATTGGCCGATGCGTTTAACAATATCCAAGCTGCTATCGCTCAGCTCGATTTTTCAAAGTGAATTTTCCGGTTTGCGGCCACGCTCCCGGCTTGAACGCAATATAGAAGTGAATTGTCAAACTAAGTGCAACAGGAATTGAGCTCGAAGTCCCATAGTTCCTGAGGAGAATGGAAGTTCAGAACTTTGCGAGGCCTGGCGTTTATCAACGCCAGGTTTCGTTTTAGCGTGGCGGGAGCGACACGGGAAAGGTTTCTGC
>UQWI01000011.1 GCA_900544765.1 uncultured Eubacteriales bacterium
GGAGGTACAGCAGAATGCATAATTACCACAAAATGGCTCCGGGGGGGGGCTCGAACTTCTAGGGCTCGGCACCCTGCACAAAGGCGGTGCGGCGCATGAGGGGCGTGACCAATGCGCTGCCCGCCGGGAGCGGGCTGAGGGTGATAGCAAGCGGAACGGCAGAAGGTGGGCAAACGGTAACATTTCCGGAGCCGGTCAAAATCGTGTTTGTGTCACGCGACAACAATATCGGAAGTTGGGCGCAAGGCGGATACGACACAGTGCCACTTATAGTGTTTGCTTCTGCGGAAGCCATGGCAAACAGTACCGACGGTCACAAGTATTCCGCGTGGTTAGTGGACGAGCAAACTATCCGCTTTACGGACTGGGACGGAACCGGCGTCGTGTTTGGATACCTCGCCCTCGGCTAACCCCGGAGGTGGCCGCATGAGGGGGCGCACGAACGCAGGCGGTGGAGGTGCCGAAACTGTAACAGTAATAATTTCAGCACGTTATCAGCTTTTTAGAGTATGCTATACAGACGGTGGGAGCGAAGTTCAGGTTATGAACGTGAACACCCCCAACGTTGTAATCCATCCTGCAAAGAATTCGCTGCTGTGCGTCGAGGGCGAGGAACTTTCGCTGAGCGGGGATGTAGAGCACGTCAATATAGATGGCATACTAAACGGTTATTTGCTTTTCGTGCGCGGAGAAGGCGAGGTAAGCGACTAATAAGATGAAGGGATTCATATGAAAATCTGGATATACGCAATCTCGAAAAACGAGCGGAAGCACGTTGACCGGTTCATGTCGAGCTGCGCCGGGGCGGACGGCGTAAGCGTGCTTGACACGGGCAGCGACGACGGGACGCCGGAGCGGCTGCGCGAGCTGGGCGCGGACGTGGGACGGCTAGTCATCAAGCCGTGGCGCTTCGACGCGGCGCGCAACGCCGCGTTGGAGCTTGTGCCGGAGGACGTGGACGTCTGCGTCGCGCTGGACCTCGACGAGGTGCTTGCGCCCGGCTGGCGCGAGGCCATCGAGGCCGCGTGGCGCGAGGGCACAACGCGCGGGCGCTACCTCTACGTCTGGAGCCACGACATGAGCGGCGGCGACGGCGTGACGTTTTGGGCGGACAAAATTCACGCGCGCCATGGCTATCACTGGCAGTACCCGGTGCATGAGGTGCTGCGCTCAGACTGGCCCGAGACGCAGCGGGTTATACCCGGCCTGCGCATAGACCACTGGCCGGACGACACCAAGAGCCGCGGCTCATACCTGCCGCTGTTGGAGCTGGCCGTGAGCGAGGACCCGGCCAACGACCGCAACACGCACTACCTGGGCAGGGAATACATGTTTCATCGCCGGTACGGCGCGGCCATCGAGACGCTGATGCGGCACCTTGCGCTGCCGAGCGCGACGTGGAAGGCCGAGCGGGCGGCGAGCATGCGGTACATAGCGCAGTGCTGCGACGCGCTGGGCGACTGGGAAAGCGCCGCGCATTGGCTCACGCGGGCGGCGAGCGAAGCGCCAACACAGCGCGAGGCCCCCTACACACTGGCGCAGCTCTATTACCGGCGCGAGGATTGGCCGCTGTGCCGGTATTGGGCGATGCGCACACAGGCAATCACGGAGCGGGACTACAACTACATGACGGACCCGGCGGCATGGGGCCCCGGCCCCTATGATTTGGAGGCGATAGCCGACTGGCAGCTCGGCATCTACGACGAGGCCTTGAGCGCGGCGCAGAAAGCGCAAGAGCTGGCCCCGGACGACGAGCGGCTACGGCGGAACCTCGATATCATCCGCGCGAGGGCGAAGGAGGGCAAGAGCGATGGACGGACGGAGTAATGCAGTTGGCGGCGGGGGAGATAGCAAAGCAGTAATAACTGTGACCATAGACCAATATCTAACTGGCGGTACTATTTGCTATACAAATGCTGACGGAGAGATAACTGTATACAACACAAAAACAACCGATGATAGCATACAGGCAATAGAAGGTACGTTGATTGCATGCATGACAACTAGCGGGTATGGATGGAGTGGCAATTTTGAACCAGTTGCACAAGATGATTACTGCGCCGCATATATAGCCAGCTCTGGCTTGACTATAAGCTTTTTCGGGGGTGTATAAATTGAACAAACTTTATCGAATTAAAGCGGGGGGGGGCGTCGAGGTCTAGACTTCGGCGCATTGCACAGGAGGCCGCGCTATGAGGGGCGAGACGAACGCGGCGCCCTCGGGCGGGCTGAGGGTGATTGCGAGCGGAGCATTGAGCGGCTCGACCACGTCCATTCCATCAGCGGCAGACTTTGTTATTGCAAGCTACGCCGGAGGGGATTACACCGCGGTATATGTTGGAGAGACAACTTCCGGCGGGGAGTTGGGGCTGTCGGCGGACGGGCTAACTATCACAACGGGCGCGGTGTTCCCGTCGCGCTGGCAATATACGGCGTATGGCTAATCCCGGAGGTGTCCGCATGAGCGCCGGGCGGACTAATTCCGCCGCCGGCGGGAGTGTGGAGACCATAGCGGCTAGCATAAGCGGGGTTTCAGGCGGTGCTATACCGACGTATATGGATGTCGCATGGTTTGACGGCAAAGAGGCTCATTACGAAAGAGTTGTGACGCCAAAGACAATATACATTGCGAAGGGCAGCGTATTTGCGATGTATCCGACGGCCCCGCCGGAGAGCAGCGCACCGCCGGTTGGAGGCTCCATTGATAATGTCTACTTCGCAAACGCAGATTTTTCGGTGTCGCGGTAAGAACATAATGGAGGTACAGCAGAATGCATAATTACCACAAAATGGCTCCGGGGGGGGGCTCGAACTTCTAGGTCCCGTTACCCTGCACAAAGGCGGTGCGGCGCATGAGAGGCGTGACCAATGCGCTGCCCGCCGGCGGCGGACTGAAGGTGATAGCGAGCGGGCAATTATCTCCCTCAGACAACTGGATACAGATACAACTTCCTGCCCCGGCGCAGTTAGTAATCATATATCGCAATATAGGACTGGGATATTCAACTGCAATACCAGTAATCCGGAACACAACGGCGGCTGGAGTAAGAGAGCAGGACATAGAAGCTCGATTCTGGCTGCTCGAAGATGGTATAACATTGAAATATTTCGACAAGTACGTTACCGGAGGCGGGTCGATTATTCGATATACTGCCTTTGCCTGACCTCCCTGGGGGTGGTCGCATGAACGGTCGCACGAATGCGGCCGCGGTCGGCGGGAAAACAGAAGAAGTAACATTTACGCTTAATGGAATCTGGAACGAAGCAACCTACATATGGTGTGATTCCGATGGCTATCATTGCGAAACTCCATCAACGGATGGCGAACATACAATAACAAAAGGTTCCCTTTTGTGTGTCCTAACAAATGACGGGAATCGTTATATAGGTTTTAATGTTAGTGGCGGAGCTGAAACGCTCAAAAACGATATATACGCAGGGTTTGTATTTTATGTTACTGATAATTGCACTTTAAACATTTCCGGCTAAGGGGAATATAGATGTAAGCCAATGATAGGGGGTACGAGATGATATATACAGGCAAACTGCTCCATGCGGAGCTATACGCAGACATGACGCCGCCGTACACCAATGTACGGGCGGTGTGGGAGGCCTATCACGCCGAGCACACCGGTCACTGCATCGTGACCAACGGGCATTGGTGGGACGCCGGGCCGAAGCAGTGCGGCAACTACAAGGCAGGCGGGCGCGTGCTGAGCCGCCAGTACGGCGAGCCGTTCACGGGCCTCGGCTGGAGCGGCGACGGGCTGCCCGAGTGGGTCACGTCGATGGACGGCGTGGACAACTTCGTGAGCACTGTCCCGGCGCTGATAGGCGGCAAGGTGCAGGACCTGGACAAGTACGATGCGGGCGTCAAGCGCGCGGCGGAGCGGACGTGGCTCGGCCGCACGGCAGCGGGCGAGTGGTACATCGAGGTCACGACGGACAGCTACACACTCGAGGGCATCGTTGACCGCATGGAGCGGCTCGGCATAGTCGACGGCATGGTGCTGGACGGCTCCGGCAGCTCGCAGTGGTACGACGGCGAGACGCACATCACCGGCGACGGCAGGACGGTGTACAATTACGTCCTGCTGTGGTTTGAGGCAAAACCGAAGGAGGATGGCAAAGTGGAAGTAATAGACGTGGGGCTCAAGTTCAACGGGACGTTGTACAAGCGCTCGGAAACCGACTACATAATCCTGCACCACGAGGCCGGTAACGGCTCGGTGGAGGACGTACACAACTACCACCTGAGCAAGGGGTGGAAGGGTATAGCCTACCACTACTTCGTGCGCAAGGACGGCACTATCTACCGCGGGCGCCCGGAGGACACCAGCGGCGGGCACACGACCGGGTACAACCACAACAGCATAGGCATATGCGCCGAGGGCAATTTTGAGCTTGAGGCCATGAGCGACGCTCAGCGCGACGCGCTCCACGCACTGGTGCTGGACGTGCGCACGAGATATCCGGACACTCAGACCGTCAGGCACAGAGACCTTGCCGCCACGGCCTGCCCGGGCAAGAACTATCCGTTTGATTTTATCGCAAAGGAGGGCGAGAACGTGACTAATCCCGTATACGTTAACCGCGACGACGTGAAGGAGCAGGCTCCGTGGGGGCTTGCGACCTTTGACAAGCTGGTGAAGAAGGGCTACCTCGAAGGCGAGGCCGAGGACGTGTATAACATCTCGCGCGAGATGCTGCGCATCCTTGTAATTCTCGACCGCGCGGGCCAGTTCGATTGATAGGGGGTGGAAACATGGAATTCGGCATTGCATCGGTGGCGGCGATAACCGTCATCTGTTATCTGGCGGCGCAGGTGGTGAAGGCCACGGCGCTGGACAACAAGTGGCTCCCCGTGATATGCGGGGTGCTCGGCGGCGCGCTGGGCGTCGTGTGCCTCGCGCTGGGCATCCCGGACTTTCCGGCGAGTGACTACGTCACCGCCGTGGCCGTCGGCATAGTGAGCGGCCTGGCCGCGACGGGCGCAAATCAGGTGTACAAGCAGCTCAAGAGCGGCGGGGAATAATTATGGAGTGGATTCCGTCCCTCTTGTCGGCGGCTGCAATGATAATTGTTGCCGTAATCGAGGCGCATAGCTCGCGAGAGCGCAAGCAGTACAAGGCAGATAGAGAGAGGGCGGAGCGGCGCGCCGCCCTGCGGGCAGAGGAATCACGCCTGAGCATGGAGATGATGAGCGCCAACAACAAGCTGACTCTGGTTGTGGCCAAGAAGCTCACCGGGCAGCACACAAACGGCGACGTCGAGGAGGCCATGCACGCCGCTGTAAAGGCTCAGGCCGATTACCAGAGTTTCCTTGAGGAAACAACCGCCCGGCAGATGGCGAAGGTGTAAAGGGGGTGAGCGGGTATGCCGAGCAGTATTCTGAACACGGATATCATGTACCCGAACCTGAGCGGGAAAACGACCGAGCAGCAGGTATTCACCATAATGAACTACCTGTACATGCTCAAAGAGCAGCTCACATACTCGCTCTCCAATTTAGGCATAGAGAATATTAACTCGGCGTCCTTCGACGAGATGGCGGGTATCATCACGCAGCCGGTATTCGTGCAGCTCAATGATCAGGCCGGAAACCTGGCCAACCTGACTATTACAGTTGGTCAGGTATCCAGCCAGCTAGAGGACGCCGAGGGGAATATCTCCACACTGCAACAGACGGCGGAAAACCTGTCGGCTCGGCTCACAGACGCGGAGGGCAACATTAACAGCCTGTTCGTCACCTCCGAAAGCCTGAGCAGCACCATTGAGGACGTGGAGGGGAATGTCTCCACACTGTTCCAGACTTCCGACAGCCTGACGAGCCGCATATCTACCGCCGAAGGGAATATATCCACGCTTCAGCAGACGGCAACGAGCCTGACCAGTCGTGTCGGCACGCTCGAGGGTGACTACACGGAGATAGCACAGACCGTGAACGGCCTGACGTTCTCCGTCAATAACGGCACTTCAAGCAGCGTGCTCCAGCTGCTGAGCAACGGCGTACAGCTCACCAGCGCGACGATTCGCTTCACGGGTATGGTGACCTTCTCCGACTTGGAAAACGAGGGCGACACCACCATCAATGGCGGCAACATCACGACCGGCGTTTTGCGCGCCATTGACATTGAGGGCGTTAACGTCTATGGCTCCTACATAAGCGGCTCGGTATTTGAAACGCTGCTGGAGACGAACGGAACCATCGGCGGAGAAATCAAGATGTACTACATCCAAAACACGAGCGAGAGATACCTAGCCGGCGGTCTGCGCCTGGACGATGAAGGAGGAAACGACGGCGGAGGGGACAACGCTTACAGGTTGTTTCTCTACACGAACAGCGTCCTTGGAGCTGCATTCGCGCTGAAGCTCGAGAGCGCGGGCAGCATGAGCCTTGAAAGCGGCGAGAATATATACCTGACGGCGCCGGGAGAGATTTCAATAGGCGGCACGGGCACTACTGTCAATCTCATAGGTACGGTGCGTGTCAACGGCAACGTTATTTCATAAGGAGGAAATATGACTACTCTCAAACAGTGCGTGAAAGCCTGGCAGGCCCTGAATACGCTAGTGAAAACCGAGATGGACTATGCCTCGGCGCATGGACTCGTGATGCTGCGCGCGGCGCTGCGCCCGCACGTTCAGTTCTATAACGAGGAAGAAACCTCGCTCTCGGATAAGTACGCCGAGCACGACAAGGACGGGCGAGTAGTGCTCAAGGGGCCAGGCGTGGTGGAGTTCGGCACGGCCGAAAATCTCGCCGCTTTCCTGGCTGAGCGTGCGAAGCTGGACGAAGTAATGCTCACCGAGGATATAAATCTGGTCAAGATTAAGGCCCCTGAGCGCATCACGCCCGAGCAGGTAGAGGCGCTCTCGCCCTACGTCATATTTGAGGAGGCAGGCATATGAGCTTGCCGGAAATGCTTTACGGTTCGGGGCTGGGCAAGACGGCGCAGACGGCGTTCGGCGGATATAATCATAACCTCGCGGCTATCGACGGGCAGATATGGGATATGAGGAACATGACCAGCAACTATGCTCCCTTGCTCTCGCCTCGTCCGCCTCGATACATAACATGCACACTCACGAAGCCGAACGGCTTGTACGCCAACGACGGCTTGTATTGGGTGGATGGGACGGGCTTCTATGCTGACGGCACGCTTCGCGGAACGGTTACGGATTCCCGGAAGCAGTTCGCGGCAATAGGGGCCTATATCATTATCATGCCGGACTTGGCCTACTACAACAAGCTCACTCAGGAGTTCGGCAGCCTGAACGCAAGCTGGAGCGGCTCGGCCACGATCCAGGACGGTACATACGTTGGCGAAACGGCAAAGGGCAACACCATATACGCCGCCGGGGCCGACTGGGCGAGTAAGTTCAAGGCCGGTGATGGCCTGAATATCTCCGGCGCGACCGTGCATACCGAGAACAACAAGACGATAGTTGTCCGGGAGATTGAGGGCGACTATCTGCGTTTCTACGAAAACAGCTTTACCGTAGGCGAGGGCGGGGACAGCGAAGCAAATCTCACGATATCGCGCGAAGCGCCGGAGCTGGACTTCATCTGCGAGAACGAGAACCGTCTTTGGGGCTGCAAGGCCGACACGATATATTCGAGCAAGCTCGGGGACCCGTTCAACTGGAACGTGTTCGACGGCGTGGCGACGGACAGCTACGCCGTGCAGGTGGGCAGCGCCGGAGATTTTACGGCGTGCTTCTCGTACCTCGGCTACGCTATCTTCTTCAAGGAGGACCAGATATATAAGGTCTACGGCGACAGGCCGAGCAACTTCCAGGTGATGAGCAGCGCTTCGCTGGGCGTAGAGGCGGGGAGCCATCTTAGCCTTGCCATAGCGGGCGAAACACTCTTCTACCTTACGCGGGCGGGAATAGTGGCTTACTCCGGCGGCATTCCGCAGAGTATATCCGACGCCTTCGGCACTGTACGATATCATAACGCCGTAGCGGGCAGCGATGGATTGAAATATTACGTCAGCATGCAGGACGATGACGGCGCATGGAGCCTGTTCGTGTATGATACCCGCCGCGGTATATGGGAGCGCGAGGACGAGACCGAGGCCGTGGGGTTCGCCTGGAATGCCGACCTCTATTTCCTAGGCGCAGACGCCAATCTGTGGCTTAACGGCCAGCCGCGGAGTGTACCGGAGGGCGCGACGGAAGAGAGCGCGGTGCAGAGTATGGTTGAGTTTGGCGAGTTTGTCGAGAACGACCCGAACAAAAAGGGTACGACAAAATTTCAGGCCCGTATATCCATCGACGCGGGCGCAAGCGTCACCTTCTGGATTATGTTCGATTCGAGCGGGACCTGGGAAGAGATAGACACCATCGAAAGTAACGTGCTCCGGAGCTACGTCCTCCCGATAATCCCCCGCAGAAACGACCATTTCAAGATAAAGATAACCGGCGCGGGCGGATGGAGGCTCTATTCGCTCACGCGAGAGAGCTATATCGGCAGCGAGCTCAAGAGCACGCCGGGCAGACAGTAAGGAGGGACAACAATGCCGATGGCAACACTCAGCACTCCGAACACTCGGAGCAGATACACCTATGACCAGTTCCGGCAGGCGGCGGAGAGCAGCGGCCTGCTTGGTGAGTTCTCCGACGCGGACCTGCAGCTTGCTCAGCGCAACCCGGACGCGGGAATGTCGCTCTTGAGCTACAAGCGGGACTGGCACAGCGCCACAAGCGACGCCGACCGGCAGCTTGCCAACCTGGGAGCAGAGGGGATCCGCAGAAGCTACGGAAGCTATAACGGCGGGGGCGACGGCGGCAACTACTACCTCGAACCACTCAGCCCAAACATGTTCGAGTATCCGGACGCGCCGAGCTTCAGCGGCGGCACCAATGCCGGGACGATACAAGACCTGTACGACGACATGCTCAATTACGGCGACTTCGAGTACGGCTCTGCGCCTGAGTACACAAACCGTTGGGACGATACAATAACTGGCCTCATAGATGAGATACTCAACAGGCCGGATTTCTCATACGATCCCAACACGGACCCCTTGTACAGCCAGTACAGGAAGGCATACCTCCGCGAGGGAGATCGAGCGACGGCCGACGCGCTCGGCGCGGCCGCAGCGGCGAGCGGCGGGCTTCCCTCCAGCTATGCACAGACGGCGGCGGGCCAGGCGGGCAACTACTACGCGGCACAGCTGACGGACAAGATACCGGAGCTGTGGCAGCTTGCATATGACAAGTACCTGAACGACTACAACATGATGCTTTCCGACCTCGGCGTTGTGCAGGGCCAGGAGGATACGGACTTCGACCGCTACCTCACCGAGCTGAACCAGTTCAACACAGACCGAGATTTCGCGTATGGCTCATGGCTCGACAGGTACAATATGCTCAGCAACAATCTTCAGACCGGCATGAATCTCGATTCTCAGGAGTTCGACCGCTATCTCGCGGCGTTGCAGCAGTACAACACAGACCGAGACTTCGCCTATGGGCAGTTCATCGACGAGATTAACGACCAGACCACGGACTTTGACACTCTCGTCGGCATGGCGGAGCTGGCGGCGCAGTACGGCGACTACAGCGGTTTGCAGAATCTCGGCATTCGCGTGCCGCAGCTTTCGGGCGGCAGCGGGTATACCGGCGGCGGCAGCAATAGCGGCGGAGACGATGAAGAGAACAATAGTGGGGACGGCAATGGCAGACCGTCCGGCGGCAGCATGACCGCCAGCGCCTTCCTCGGGCAGATAAACCGTATACCGGGGCTTACCGAGGAAAACAAGGTTGCCATGGCCGTTGACGCATACAACAACGGGCAGCTCAGTGAGGACGAATACAACCGAGTGCTTGACAGTTTGGGGTATTGATATATGACTACTGATGAACGTACACGCCGCGCGCTGGAACGGGCGCGGGAAAACGACAGCAACAACAGGGACGCCACACGCCGTGTGACGTCTCCTGCCATATCTGGCGGCAGCGAGGCCACCCGCAGCCGGACGGAGCGCGCCCTGCAAAGTGCAAGGCAGAAGGATAGCCAGCCGAGGAAACTCACGCCTACGCGTGACACATCTGCGCAGAAGTCGACGGCGCCAGCTATCACGCGGACTACGCCTCAGTCGAGCGCTAGCGGGCAGATAACCAGCGCGCTTGACCGCTTTGGAGATCGCGGAGTAGTAGACACGTTCTCCAGTGCAGACAATTGGGACAACGCCGGGGAGGCGGAGGCCGGGCTGCAGCAGTGGCAGAGCGAGGCCGAGAATATCAGCTCACAGATAACGGAGCGGGAGAACGCCATAGCCAGCAAGCGGGATGAGCTGGAGCGGCTCAACTCGCAGGGCGCGAACAGCCAATCCGAAGTTGAGCGCTATAATCAACTTGCGGGGGATCTGCGCGCCGATGTAGAAGAGTACAATTCCCTCGTTAACGATTACAACCGGGTTGCAGAGCGCATGAGCACCGGGACGGCTAGATACCGCGAAATTCTCGGCGGAGGGTATGAGCGTGCGGAGAGCATGGAGGCAGAGGCGCAGACGCTCGAAGAACGCAACAGAGAGATAGAGCGGCAGCTCCGCGCGGAGGAGCCTTTCGTCGTTGCGCCGTCGCAGGCGCAGGAAGTGGAGCGGCTGCGCGCCGAACTCGAGGAAAACACCAGGCGCATATCGCAGCTGCGTTCAGACGCGGCCGACGAGAGGATGCAGTATTACAGCAGCCTTCAGATGGCGGAGGACTGGGAACAGAACTCTGCACCACTCACTGCGAGCCAGGCGGCGCAGATAGCGCGGGCGGGAGGAGACAACAGCCCGTACTACAACGGCAGCTCGGTATACGACTATATCAACCGCCTCGGCCCAATAAGCCAGCACAGCGGCTATACATCCGATGGCAACCAGTATGAATCCTACTCCACCATGACGCCAGAGGAGATTAGTGTATACAATTATCTCTACGCGACACGAGGTGTTGAGGCCGCAAACGAGTTTCTGGCACAGCTCCAGGAGACACTCAACTACAGGCTTGGCGTGCAGAACTATGAGGACATGGGCGGCCTGGGTAAAGCCCTGTACTGGATACCGGCGGGATTGAGCCAGTTTTCGAGCGGTATCGAACAGCTCTTCAGCCGCGAAGCTGTGCCGACGTCGCCGACGCTCTACACCTCAAGTATGATACAGCAGGAAGCTCAGGAGAGAAGCCCGGTGCTCGGCACGCTCTATGAGTTGGGCACAACGCTTTCCAACATGGCTCCGAGTGTGCTGGCATCTGCGCTCGGCGGCTGGGCCCTCGGCGGGGCAGGCATGGCGGCAGGAACTGCGGCGAGGGCCGCAGGCCTCGGCGGCAGCGCGATGCTGGGCGCGAGCGCCGGCGGCAATGCGTACACACAGGCACTGAACGAAGGGCGAAGCCCCGACGAGGCGCGCACATACGCCACGTTGGTTGGAGCCAGCGAGGGCGCATTTCAGTACCTGCTGGGCGGCATTGGGAGCCTGGGCGGTATCGGGGTGCGCTCCATCGCGTCCAAGATAGGCGCGCTGGACAACGTACTTGGACGAATTGCAAGTTCCACTGCCGGTAAGCTGGTGGGCAACATGATATCCGAGGGCACCGAGGAGGGCTTGCAGGAGCTTCTGGAACCGGCGTTCCGAACCCTGGTGTTCGACGAGGAATACAACGCAGACTTCGGGGACGTAGCGTACAGCTTCCTCCTGGGCGCGCTGAGCGCGGGGATTATAGATGCTCCTGGCGCGGTGCGCGAGAGCATACAGCAGCGCAGGCAGCCGAGCGCGCCGGACTTCTCCATCATGGAAGGGTACATAGGCGAGGACGGCACGGACAACTTCCAGGGCGTGCGAACGCTGGAGGAGCTGGACACCAGATACATGGAAATGGCCGAGAGCGAGAACGCCGAGGCGCTGGACTGGGAGAACATTGTGAACCAGTACAAAATGGCGCGGACGTTCCTTGCCGGCATGAATGCTCAGGAAAACAGCCAAGTACAGGAGGAAAGCTCCGAAGCCGCGGCTTCACCCTCGGAAACCGGCGGCGTGGTGCTGCCGACATCGGAGGAGCTGGACGCCCGCGAGCGGCTTGCATCGGCGACTGATGACCTGGAGCGGAGCGGGATTACCGCCGGAGTGAGCGAGGAGAACATAGCGGCGGCACAGCGCATAAGCAGCGCGCTCGGCCGCCAGGTGCGTTTCTACGACGGCGCAGCGGAAGCAGGACCTGCTCAGGCCGCCAACGGGTACTACCTTGACGGCACGATATACGTCAACAGCCGGAGCACAAACCCCGTGGCACAGATAATAGCTCATGAGCTGACACACAGCGTGGAGATGGCGGACGCCTACAGCGAGCTGTCCTCGCTGGTGCTGGATCACATTCAGCAGAGCGGCGTGGACTTGCAGCAGCTCCGGCAGTCCAAGCGCGAGCTGTACGAGCGCAACGGTGTGCAGCTTAGCAGCGATGCCGACATAGACAGCGAGATCGTGGCCGAGTACATCGAGAAAAATCTGCTCACCGACGAGGAGAGCATACGCACGCTCACGCAGAACAACAGGAGCCTGGGCGAGCGCATACTCGCGTGGTTGAACGAACTCCTGGCGCGGCTGGGCAATGCCGGCGCACGCGAGCGCGCTTTTGTTGTCGAGGCTCGCGACGCCTACAGCAGGGCGCTGGCAGAGACGGCGCCGGCCGAGCAGAGCCAGACCGCCGGGCAGACCGCGCCTGCGACAGAGAGCCGCGCGGAACAGACCCCGGAGCCGGAAACGGACACCGAGGCCAATACCGAAGAACCGCCGAGCCGCGCCAGCCTGCGCCAGCTCAGGGAGGACTATGCCGCCGGCCGACTCACTGACGAGGAATTCGACTCCGCCCTGGACGCCATTGAGGAGCAGGAAACATTGGAAGGGCGCAGCGCGTTTGATGAGCTGCGGTACAGCTTCGGCGGCAGAAATGCCGCGCGCGCCAACATGGCCAGCTTGGAACAGGCTCAGCAGATGGAGGAGCAGCAGGTGGACGCCGAGACAATACGGCAACTTACAGGCTGGTTCCGCGGTGCAGATGACAAGTGGCGCTTCGAGATCGATGACTCCGGCATGAGGTTTGAACCGCGCGGAGATTTGAACTTCGGCGACCCGGATTACCAGAGGTATAGGGAGCTGCGCAACCGGCTGGAAGCTGAGATGCTGGACTTGGGCGGCACTCCGCTTACGGAGGCGGAACACGCCGAATTCTCAGAATTGGCGACGAGGTACAGCGATTATTACAGGCGGCCGGGCGTGCGCGGCGACACCCTAGTCCACGAGATACAGCACGCCATACAGGCACAGGAGGGCTTTGCAGGCGGCAGCAGCCCGGCATACTGGGGCGGAGAAAACGCCAGGGAGATGTACCGCAACACTGCGGGCGAGATTGAAGCGCGGGACGCCGCGGTTCGCCGGCGGCTCACTGCCGAGGAGCGGCGCACCACGCCGCCGGACACCGGCGACGAGAACACGGTGTTCGTTGAGGAGAATTTGCCGGCCGGATATTCCATCGACGAAAACTACGAGCGGGACATTGACGACTGGGACAGCCGCGGGAGGCCGGACGGCGAGGTGTTCATCCTCGGCGAGACGGGCGACGTGCTTCAGGGCCTGGGTGCGATGGAGCAGGACATATTTCTGCGCAGTGAGAAGGTAAATAACATAATGGAAAAGCACCCGGAAATGACGCTTTCAGAAATAAAGCGTATTCCCGAAGTGCTGGATGATCCGATACTGGTTCTTAGCAGCAGTAATGCCGGACGCAGGAGCAGAAATAGCCGCCTCGTAATCTTTAGCGAGGCCAGGGCGCAAAATGGGCAGCCGATCATGGCTGTGCTTGACTTGCAGCCGGTGGAAAATCGAATCATTATAAACGATATGCAGAAGGTAAATAGCGCCTACACCCGGAACAATGCTGAAAACTATATCCGTAAGAGCAAAGTTCTGTACGCAGATGAAGACAAAACCATGCCGCTGCTTTCAAGCATAGAAAACAGCCAGAGCGCTTCGTCGTCGTCCAGACTTGCACATACTGGGTCTGGAGGGCTTCTTCGCTCTGGCTATGTAGGGAGTATATCATACGAAAATGGCGGAGTCAACATCGAGGGCGTACCGTTTGACGAAGTCGTGAGCACCGAGGACACGCCGCAGTATTCCATCTCGCGACAGCGTGACCGGGGCGAGATGCTCGACCAGCTGCGGCGCTACATCAACGGAGAGATAGACACCAGCGAGATCCGCGCCTACATTGACGGCGTGGACGATGCAAGCACGGCGGAGGCAGACGAGGCTGCGAGCATAGTAAACACTGCCCATGCCGAGGGAATGAGCGTGGATGAGTATCTGCGCCAGAACTGGGACGAGTACGAGTACGACGGCGAACTGAACGAGACAGCCCGCCGGGCGCTGGAGCTCGAGCGGGAACAGGCGCGCCGCCGGTATTCTGTGAGCGACCCCGAGCGCGTGATTATCGCCCCCGGCGGGGAGACGATCATCGAGAATCCCACGGACAGCGAATACCGGGCGATGAGCAACGAGGCCTACCAGGACTTCCCGTGGCTCTGGAACACCGGCGAGACCGCCGTGAACGTGCGGCAGGAGCCGGACGGCACAAGGTACATCTGGAGCAAGAGCGACGGAGACGCTTTTCCGCTGAACGCGCAGTACAGCGTGGACGAGGGGACGGTGCTGCCTACCGCGGCGCAGGCCGAGTACGACGAGCTGTATAACCGGCTGCCCGCGAAGGCGCGCGCGTCGATGCGCCGGGCGGAGAGCGCGCTCCTTACCGGGCTTGGCAAGACGCTGAGCATCCCGAACGCCGAGCGGCACGGCGAGCTGCGCGACGTCGTACATGACCTTGAGCTTGAATACCTCAACAGCGGCACGGTGAGCCAGGAGGTGCGCGACGAGCTGTTTGCACGCGCATATGACGCGGGCGTGGTTATTGACCGCGAGTTCTACGACCAGTACAAGGACGTGAGAGATTACCTGCGCAAGACCAATATCGACGTTGGCGCCGAAGTGCAGGCAGACATCCCGGACTTCAACGATTTCCGGACGTCCAATATGGGACGGCTCAAGATCCGCACACAGTACGGCACCAACATAGACCAGCTCTATCAAGACCTGAACGAACGGTGGCCGGAGCTTTTCCCCGACAGCATAATAGTGCCGAGTGACCAGCTGCTGAAAATGGCCGAAGCAGTGCAGAACATTGAGGTGGTACAGCGCAGTCTTGACGAGTTCGCCGGGCGAGATGCAAAGATGTTCCGGGAGGCTATGCGCAGGGAGTTCGACGCCGAAGTGGCCAAGCTCATAGGCGAGCTGCGCGACGTGCAGCGCTACATGTACGACCAGGAAAACCCCGACGCCGTAAACGCCGGTATTCCGGTGCCGCAGTCAGTGGAGGAAGCGGCGGCACTCTGGCAGCAGGTCAAGCCGCTGCGCCGCACTTATGAGCGCACGCTGGCGCGGACACTGCTCACTCGTTCGGACGAGCAGCTGGTAAATGACCTCATGCGCGGGCAGATAAGCCTCGAAAACCTAAACCCGGAGACGGACAACGTGGCCGGCATTACGGCCGTGTACCAGGCGAAACAGGCGTATGAGTCCGTAATAAAGCCGCTTCGCGTGTGGAACCAGCAGCGCAAGGCACAGCTGCGTGAGCGCGCTGATCAGCTGCTTGAGAACGCGAACGACTGGAAGGACAAGCGCGCCGGCATCATGTATTCGCGCGAGACGATGGAGCGGAACATCCGCGACATCGTGACAGACCCCAACGACGCCGAGGCCATTATATCCGAGTATTTCACGCCGGTACACGAGGCCACGGCAAACGCGAACCGCATGAAGAACAGTTACCGCGACCGCGTGCGCGCCCTCGACCTGTCGCGCCGTGTGGCCGACGGCAACGTGGTCAGCGAGGCGCACGCCGTACAGCTGCTCGGCGAGGCGGAGGACAACATCCGCATGATGGAGCAGAGCCGGGGGCGGATAAAAGTCCGGGACGGCAAGAGCCTTTCGGACTGGCGAGCGATAGTGCAGAATCTGTGGAAAGAAAATCCCAACCTGGATGAGCAGAAAATCCGAAGCGCCGTGAACGAATTCCGCGCTATATATGACGAGCTGTTCCAGCAGATGAACGATGTCCGCGTGCGAAACGGCTATGAGCCTATCAACTACAGGAGCGGCTACTTCCCGCACTTCCAGCCCGGAGAGGGCGACGGTATACTCTCGCAGTTCGGCCGCGTGCTGGGCATCGACACGCAGGTGACTGCGCTGCCCACGACCATCAACGGCCTAACGCACACGTTCCGGCCGGGCATCACCTGGTTTGGCAATGCTCAGGAGCGTATCGGCTTCAACACTGTCTACGACGCCGTGGAGGGCTTTGACAAGTACATCGAGGGCGTGAGCGACGTTATCACGCAGACGGACAACATCCAGCGGCTTCGGGCGCTGGCAAGCCAGATTCGCTACAGAACTACGGACGATGGTATCCGGGCGCAGATAGACACGGTTCGTGCTGACCCAAATAAAACAGAAGAAGATAAGCAAAATAAAATCAATGAAATCTACCAAGAAGCGCGTTTTACCCTTAGTAATTTTGTCGTTCAGCTTGACGAGTACACGAATCTGCTGGCAAACAAAAAGAGTAGCCTTGACAGAACGGTAGAGGGATTGGTAGGTAGAAACCGACTTTATAATTTTATGAAGTGGTTTGAAGGGCGCGTCGCTGCTAATATGGTGGCAATCAACCCAGCGTCGTGGCTTACAAACTTCGTACCGTTAACGCAAGGCTGGGCTGGTATTGGGACAAGGGATCTCGCGGTAGGCCTGTGGGATACCTTGAAGGCAATGAAAAACGATGACGGCATAATCGGTAAGAGCACGTTCTTGACTAACAGGATGGGCAGCGACCCTATAGTTCACGCCTGGGAAAAAGAACCGGAGCCGGAATCGGCCGTTGGAAAGGCATTCTGGAACATCGGAATGAAAGCAGGACAATGGGGGGATAGGCTATCGTATCCTATGCAGTTTATCGACCAGATTGTTTCTGGCGCACTTGTCCGCGGTAGATACTATCAAAACCTTGGAAAGGGTTTGAGCGATGATGCGGCTATGGCTGACGCGGACGCTTTTGCGGCCAACGTCATGGCGGACAGGAGCAAAGGTGCTGTGCCAACGCTATTTCAGTCGCACAATCCGTTTGTAAAACTGCTTACACAATTCCAACTCGAGGTAAACAACCAGTTAGGCTTTATATTTAAGGACATACCTAGGGAATACCGAAAGTACGGTATTCGCGCGCTAAGTACAGCTATTTTTAAGTTTGTGATTGGTGCATGGCTGTTTGACGAGCTATACGAGTGGCTGATAGGTCGCCGCCCGGCGCTCGACCCGATAGGCATAGCTCTTGACACATTCGAGGATTTGAGCGGATGGGAAATACCAAACTTGGTTGAATTGGGCAGAGGTGAGCGTCCTTATCGTGTGGAGGAACAAAAAGGGCTGTTCCAGACAAGCACGAATTTAATTACCAATCTGGCAGAAAACTTACCCTTTTCCAGTGTGTTTACCGATGGAGGGCGCTTGCCGATAAGCAGTGCAATACCTGATTTAGGCGCTCTTGCCGAGGCTATTTTGGATGATGACAAAAGTCCAGAGCGTAGAAAGCAGGAAATAGCACAAGAATTGGGAAGGCTCGGAACTTATGCGTTGCTCCCGTTCGGCGGCGGCCAGCTCAACAGGATATACGATACCATTCGTGCCGTCTCCGAGGGTGGTGTGTATACCTACAACAACGAGGGCGAGCGGCTCTTACAATACCCTGTTTATACCGATACAGTCGAACAAGCGATAAAGAACGCTTTGGGCGCCGGCATATTCGGTACGACGTCACTACCCACCGGTCGCGAGTGGATAGAAGACGGCTTCCCAACCTTGACAGCAGAGCAGACGGCGGTATATCAGGGGATGCTCGACGCAGGAGTGAGCGGAGAGGATGCATACAGTCTCATACAGGAAATCCGTCAGACCGAGGATAATGACGCAAAACGCTATGTCATCCAGCAGGCGGACATTTCCGGCGACGGCAAGAGCGTGGCCTATTACGGGTTGTTTGCTAACGATGCAGAGAAAAGCACAATGGATAGCCTAGCAGAAAGTGGTGCTGACATGGGCGAGGTAACAGATGCGCTTATAGGCATTAAGAACGCCGGAGCACTTACTGGCGCTCGGGAAACTGAGTACAAGCTCCGAGCCATAGTCAATGCTGACCTTACTCAAGACGAGAAAATGCAACTGTATAGAGGTATTATCAGTGACAAGCAGGATGAGGATATACTAGCCTTTACGGATGCTAAGATACCATTTGATGTATACCTTGAAGCCAAGCAGGAATATGCGGAAATCAGAGAAAACACAGAGGACAGCACTGACCGGACTTTACAGTTTGCGGAGTGGGTGAATGGCCTTGACGTGAACAGGGAACAGGCGGCAGTTATCCAGGATACCATTGCGCCACTGCGAGGAGACCTCGAAAAGCTTACCGATGCCGGTATGGACTATAGTACCGCGGCGGAAGTGAATAATACTCTGGACAATCTCGGAGAGGACGCGAGTTCTACCGAGGAGTATATGGCCATAGCGCAGATGCCAATATCTGAATCGGAAAAAGAACTCGCCCTTGAGGCAATCATGAGCGAGAGCGCCTTTGAAAAATATGAACGCGCCACACAGGTGGGAATAGACACATATGACTACTGCACCTTCCTTGACACCATAGCGGGTTACTCAGGTGATGGACGGCAGGAGCAGGTATGGGAATACATCGACTCCATGCCGATAACAAACGCGCAGAAGGATGCGCTTCACCTCGCCGCAGGCTATAAAGAAAGCACACTGTCGAAAACCCCGTGGCATAGATGACGAGAAGCCGGCAACCTTGTAAAAGGCTGTCGGCTTCTTCTTAGTTTAAAAACGGGTAATCTTATTCCCGGCAGGAGTCGAATATTTTCCTGGTGTGGATGCAGACGGCCTCGCGGATGCAGGCCGCGTCGTCCACCGGGCCGGGCATGACCCTGTCTGCCATGATGTTTCCTCCTTGCGATGATTTGAAGTTTGGCTTCAAGACAGTGTATGCGCGCCGGGTCCGCTCTGTGCGGAAATAACGATTGTATGCGACGTTGCCTTGTGGTATAATAACGCCGAAATGGCGCGCGGGGCGCGCCATGCGCTGTGCGCATCGCTTTGCGCAGCAAAGCTGTTCGGCGTTGTTACACTGATGGCATGGCCTGCGGTGCAGGCCGCGCCGCTCATGCGGCGTGCAAGCGCCGTGCGCTTGCAGCCATGGTATAATATGTCCGCGTTGGCCCTGGTTAACAGGGCGGGCGCTCTGCGAGCGCGGCTTTTGCTCCGCAAAAGCCCACGCGGCCATGTTACACTGCAACCGGAACCGGCGGAGCCGGTTCGCCGCCGCGCACGGCGGCAAAGCTTTCGGCTTTACGTTTGCAGTATAATAACGCCGAAATGGCGCGCGGGGCGCGCCATGCGCTGTGCCCGGCGCATCTGGCCGGAGGACATAGGCGCGCAATGCTCTATGAGCAGGAGACGATTGTAAAAGGAGGCGGCAAATGGACAATTTCGGCTTTATACACGGCGAGCTCGACACCAAGATACTGATACTCTACGTCCTGCGGCGGCTGCCCAGGCCGGTAGATGCCCAGACGCTCGCGGAGCTGTGCTCCTTTGACAACGGGGTGAGCTGGTTTGACTACGCCGACTGCCTGGCCGGGTTGGTGGACACTCAGCACGTCGAGGCGCTGCCCGGCGAGCGCTACATCATAACCGACAAGGGCCGCGTGAACGGCGAGGCAGCCGAGACCAGCATACCCTACTCCGTGCGCATAAAGGCCAACCGCCTGCTCGAGCCTGTAGCGGAAAAGATGCGGCGCGATGCAATGATAGACACCGGACACGAGAATGCCCCGGGCGGCATTATTACGCGCCTGAGCCTCTCGGACGGGAAGGGAGAGATAATCTCAGTGCGCCTGCTCGTGCCGGACGAGGACACATCTGAGGGCATTGAGGAGTTCTTCCGCACTGACGCGGAGGGCATATACCAGCAGATTATAGAAATTCTTACAGATGGGATGAAGAAAGAATGAGCACATACATACCCGAGGGTTACAAGAGCATACTTTCGGTCTACGACACGCAGAAGGCCATAGGCCTAATGAAGCGCCTTTTTGAGGACAACTTTGCCTCCGCGCTGAACCTGATGCGCGTCTCCGCTCCGCTCTTTGTCGACGGCGGCAGCGGCATAAACGACAACCTCAACGGATACGAGCGCCCGGTCGACTTCGAGATAGCCCACTCCGGCATACACTGCCAGGTGGTGCAGTCCCTCGCCAAGTGGAAGCGCGTCGCGCTCAAGCGCTACGAGCTCTACCCCGGCAAGGGCATATACGCGGACATGAACGCCATTCGCCGCGACGAGGACGAGCTCGACAACCTGCACAGCGTTTACGTCGACCAGTGGGACTGGGAAAAGGTGATACTGCCTGAGAACCGCAACCTTACCTACCTCAAGAGCACCGTCATGGACATCGTCGCCGCACTCTGCGATACCCAGGCCACGCTGCGCGCCATCTATCCGGCGCTGTGCTCCCTGCCCAAGATAGAGCGTACGGTCAGCTTCGTCACTTCGCAGGAGCTTGAGGACCGGTGGCCGGAGCTCACTCCGAAGCAGCGCGAGTACGAGTGGGTCAAGGAGCACCCGACCGCTTTCATCATTGGAATAGGCGCCCCGCTGAAGAGCGGCAGGCCGCATGACGGGCGCTCGCCTGACTACGACGACTGGAGCCTCAACGGCGACATCATCGTCCGCAACGACGTGCTCGGCTGCGCCTTCGAGCTCTCCAGCATGGGCATCCGAGTCGATCCCGCGAGCCTGGACAGGCAGCTGACCGCGGCCGGATGCGACGACCGCCGCGAGCTTTATTACCACAAAATGCTGCTTGACGGCAAGCTGCCTCTCTCCATAGGCGGCGGCATAGGCCAGAGCCGCATGAGCATGCTGCTGCTCGGCAAGGCTCACATAGGCGAGGTGCAGTGCTCCACCTGGGATGCGGATACCGTGGCCGCATGCGAGAAGGCAGGAGTTATGCTGCTTTAAATCACAACGCTTTTACCACTGTTGTCAATTTACTCTCGGCAAGCATCCCGGACAAACCGTCCGGGATGCTGCTTTATACGGCATGAAAGCCGGTTTACATCATGTTAAAATTCAGTCACATACATACTTGAAAGATACTATGCAATGTAATATCTGCTGATTTGTATCCGAACGTTGTATAAAAGGTAGAAATTGTAGTTTTGGGTTGACCATTGACTAATAATTTGATATTATACTTGCACAAAGATGCACCAATAGGAAGCCGCTCCGCTGGTGGATTCGTGCGGTTTGTTTCCACCGGTGGACAGAATTAGCGATTTTAACCTTATCCGTAACGGTTTTGGGTTCAGATGGGCCCGGAAGGTGTTGAAGTTAAGCTGCGTTCTTTTGGCACACCTCACAACGCGGCCTTCGGCGTCTGCCTCGGATGAGGCGGGCGCCGAACTCAAACGTTTTCGGCTGCAATCGCGGGTGCGTCTGGGGCAGTGGCCCCCTCAAATATCGTAAGGACTCGGCAACTCCTTTGGAGACCGTGTCCGGCCGCCGGACTCCCTCCAGTCCGGCGGCTTCTTTTTCCCCAGGTAAAGGAGCTTTAAATCCGCTGAAGCAGGGCGTGCGCAGATAATTAAATAGGAGAAAAGAGCTGTAAATGCAAGACGAGATTCATAAAATTGCAAATAGTACAGCTGTTAGCCTTAAAATGGCACGAAATTTGCAAAATTAGCTCTTGCAAATTTCAAATGCGCGTCGTATAATAGCCAACATAGAAAAGGAGGCGCGGCGCGTGATTGCTTTTAACGACAAAAAGAACGTCCTTATGGAGTGCGAATACAAGTACACGCTTCAGGACAGGGACAGCGGCAACCTCTACAGGGATATGTTCCCCTACGAGGAAGTGCCGAAGTGCACGTTCAATTTCCGCCTGACCCCGGCCAATCCCCCGGAGCACATCTGGATAACGGATACGACCTTCCGCGACGGGCAGCAGAGCCGCGCGCCGTATGAGCCGGAGCAGATACGCGACCTGTACACTATGCTGCACAGGCTCGGCGGGCCCAAGGGCATCATACGCCAGACGGAGTTCTTCCTATACAGTGAGCGCGACCGCAAGGCCCTGGACATGTGCCGGGAGCTGGGCTATGAGTTCCCGGAGATAACCGGGTGGATACGCGCCAGCAAAAAGGATTTCCAGCTTGCCCGAGAGCTGGGCCTGCGCGAGTGCGGCATACTCGTGAGCTGCTCTGACTACCACATCTATAAAAAGCTGAAGATGACGCGTCGCCAGGCCGCCGACATGTATCTCGGCGTCATAAAGGACGCGCTCGACGCGGGCATACACCCGCGCTGCCACTTCGAGGATATCACCCGCGCGGACTTCTACGGCTTCGTTGTGCCTTTCGCGCATGAAATCCACGATTTGGCCGACGAGAGCGGAATACCTATCAAGATACGCGCCTGCGACACGATGGGCTACGGCGTGCCGTATCCGGGCGCGAGCATGCCCAGGAGTGTCGCCGGCATAATCTACGGCCTGCGCAGCTACGGCGGCTTCGAAGCGGAGCAGCTTGAGTGGCACGGTCACAACGACTTCTACAAGGCCGTGGCCAACTCCGGTACGGCCTGGCTGTACGGTGCGGCCAGCGTCAACTGCTCTATGCTCGGCATAGGCGAGCGCACGGGCAACACGCCGCTTGAGGCGATGGTCATGGAGTACGCCCAGATTAGAGGCACCCTAGACGGAATGGACACCACGGTCATCCGCGACATCGCGGACTACTACGAGAACGTCATCGGCTACCGCATCCCGCCGAATACGCCCTTCGTGGGCGCAAACTTCAACACCACCCAGGCCGGCATACACGCCGACGGGCTGTTGAAGGACGAGGAGATATACAACATCTTCGACACTACTGCAATACTCAAGAGCCCTCCGAAGGTGGGCATATCCAGAAACAGCGGCGCGGCGGGCATCGCCGTCTGGCTGGGCCGCAAGCTGGGGCGCGAGGTCTCCAAGCATGACGGCGCTGTGGAGCACCTGCGCGAGTGGGTTGACGCCCAGTATGAGTCCGGGCGCGTCACCAACATTGGCGACGAGGAGCTTGAGAGGGAATACGAGAAATACTTGGAGGCTTGCAAGGCATGAAGGGCATGAATATCACACAGAAGCTAATATCCGGCCACCTCGTCCACGGGGACATGACGCCGGGGAGCGAGATAGCTATACGCATAGACCAGACGCTGACCCAGGATTCGACCGGCACCATGGCCTATCTGCAGTTTGAGGCCATGGGCATAGACAAGGTCAAGACCAAGCGCAGCGTCGCGTACATAGACCACAACATGCTCCAGTCCGGCAGCGAGAACGCCGACGACCACAAGTACATCCAGACAGTCGCGGCCAAACACGGCATCTGGTTTTCGCGGCCCGGCAACGGCATCTGCCACCAGGTGCAGCTTGAGCGCTTTTCCGTGCCCGGCCAGACCCTGCTCGGCTCCGACAGCCACACGCCCACCTGCGGCGCGGCCGGTATGCTTGCCATCGGCGCGGGCGGGCTCGACGTCGCGGTGGCCATGGGAGGCGGGGCATACTATCTCACCATGCCGAAGGTGTGCCATGTTGTGCTCACCGGAGAGCTCAGCCCTATGGTCTCCGCCAAGGACGTCATACTCGAGGTGCTGCGCCGCCTGAGCGTCAAGGGCGGTGTAGGCAAGGTCATGGAGTACGGCGGGCCCGGCGTCGAGACGCTTTCCGTCCCGATGCGCGCCACCATCGCCAATATGGGAGCGGAGCTCGGCGCGACCACGACCGTGTTCCCCAGCGACCGGCGCACCTTCGACTTCTTTGCCGCGCGCGGGCGCCGCAGCGACTGGGCGCCGCTCGCCGCCGACGAGGACGCGGAGTATGACGAGGAGATAACCGTCGACCTCAGCGCGCTGCACCCCCTGGCCGCACAGCCGCACTCGCCAGACAACGTCGTGCCCATAAGCGAGATAGCGGGCATCAAGGTCGACCAGGTCTGCATCGGCAGCTGCACAAACTCCAGCTTCTGCGACCTCATGCGCGTTGCCGGTATACTCGAGGGCCGCCATGTCGCGCCCGGCGTCAGCCTTACCATATCCCCGGGCTCGCGCCAGGTGCTCAAGGCCCTGGCTACCAACGGCGCCCTCGCCGCGCTCGTCACCGCCGGAGCGAGGATACTCGAATGTGCCTGCGGCCCCTGTATCGGCATGGGCCAGGCCCCGGCCACCGGCGCGGTCAGCCTCCGCACCTTTAACCGAAACTTCTACGGCCGCAGCGGGACGCCGAGCGCCAGCGTGTACCTCGTCAGCCCCGAGGCCGCAGCCGTGTCCGCCGTCACAGGCGTGCTCACGGACCCTGAGACCTATGGCCTGAAGCCCATGTACGACGTGCCCGAGCACTTCGAGATTGACGACGGGATGCTCATCGTGCCGCCCGAGGACGGCAGTGAAATCGACGTCGTGCGAGGCCCGAACATAAAGCCCTTCCCGAAGGCCGTACCGCCCGCAGGGGATATCTCCGGCAAAGCGCTCATCAAGCTAGGCGACAATATAACTACCGACCACATCATGCCCTCTAACGCCAAGCTGCTGCCCTTCCGCTCCAACGTGCCCTATCTGGCCAACTTCTGCCTCGCGCCCTGCGACGAGCACTTCGCCGAGCGCGCCCAGGCAAACGGCGGCGGCTTCATCGTGGCGGGCGGCAACTACGGCCAGGGCTCCAGCCGCGAGCACGCGGCGCTCGCCCCGCTTTACCTGGGCGTCAAGGCTGTGCTGGCCAAGAGCTTTGCCCGCATCCACCGCGCGAACCTGATGAATAACGGCATCCTGCCGCTCGAGTTCACCGACGAGGCTGACTACGACGCTCTCAACCAGGACGACGGGCTCGTCATAGAGAATGCCCCGGCTCAGATAGCCGCGGCTGCGGAAGGGAAGTGCGTCACCGTCAAGTGCGGCGCACGGGAAATTAAGCTCCGGCTTGAGATTACGCCCCGCCAGCGCGACATACTGCTCGCGGGCGGTCTGCTCAATTACACGAAGGCGCACAAGGAGGACTGAGCATCATGGCACACAATGTAACGCTTATACCCGGAGACGGCATCGGGCCTGAGGTCGCCATGGCCGCGAAGCGCGTCGTGGACGCCTCCGGCGCGGAGATAAACTGGCACATAGTCGACGCCGGCGAGAGCCAGATGGAGAAGTACGGCACACCGCTGCCTCAGCACGTCCTGGACGCCGTGCGCGCCGACGGAGTGGCGCTCAAGGGGCCGATAACCACGCCTGTCGGCGTGGGCTTCAGGAGCGTCAACGTCGCGCTGCGCAAGGAGTTCGACCTGTACGCCAACGTGCGCCCCGCGCGCACCTTCAAGGGCGTCGAGAGCCGCTACGAGGGCGTAGATATCGTCGTCGTGCGTGAGAACACCGAGGATTTGTACGCGGGCATAGAGCACAAGATAGGCGACGTGGCCGCCGAGAGCATCAAACTCATCACCAGAGCGGGCAGCGAGCGCATCGCGCGCTACGCCTTTGATTACGCCGTGAAAAACGGCCGCAAAAAGGTCACCTGCGTACACAAGGCAAATATTATGAAGCTCTCCGACGGCCTCTTCCTGGACGTGTGCCGCTCCGTCGCCGCCGAATACCCGGATATTCAGTTTGAGGACAAAATAGTCGACGCGCTGTGCATGCAGCTTGTGCAGCATCCGGAGACCTTTGACGTGCTTGTCCTGCCCAACCTCTACGGCGACATAGTCAGCGACCTCTGCGCCGGGCTGGTCGGCGGCCTGGGCCTCGCGCCCAGCGCAAATATAGGCGAGAACGCCGCCATATTCGAGGCCGTCCACGGCAGCGCGCCCAAGCATGCGGGCAAAAACGACGCGAACCCGACCGCGCTTATCCTGTCGGCCGTAATGATGCTCCGACACCTCGGCGAGCCAGAGGCAGCGGACAGGGTGGAGGCCTCTGTGCTCGCTCTGCTTGAGGGCGGGGAACAGGTGACATATGACCTGGGCGGCAAGCTCGGCACGAGCGAGTTCGCCGACGCGGTCATCGCCAAAATGAACGGATAAATATCCCTTGCAAGCCCGGTGAAGATGTGCTATAATAACCGGGCACGCGGGTGTAGTTCAATGGCAGAACGTCAGCTTCCCAAGCTGAACACGAGGGTTCGATTCCCTTCACCCGCTCCACCGCGTCGAAGCAAAGTCCACTTTGCTTCGACGCGTTTTTTATCTTTAGATTAAAAAACACGCCTCGCGTCGTTACCTTGCTTCTCCTTTCAGGACCGAAACCAGAGGTTTCAGTCCTGTTTTTTGAGTTCTGCTGCTCATCCTTCCAAAATTGAACCCGCTGCGCTGGGCTTCAATTTTGATTTCAGCAGGCAGGTGCGTTCAAGCGCTGTAAGAACACGCGTTTTTTATCTTTAGATTAAAAAACACGTCTCGCGTCGTTACCTTGTCCGCATAGCCGCGGACTGCATATCTTTCGCCTCGCGGCTTTTTTCTCCGTCTTGGAGGTTATCTCCACGCTGCTGAGGTGGTCGGTGCGGACGTTTACGTCGAAGCGGTTGGCAAACATCTTTGTGGGGTCGGAGACGGCGCGGCAGAAGCTGGTCTCGTTGACGATGCCCGCCTCCTCGGCCGTGCAGTCCAGGCCCAGGTACACGACGAAGATGGACTGGCTCGGCACGGATACGAGCAGATCGTCAAAAACCTGCTCCGGGACATATTGTTCGTCTATCATATCTATGTAGGTGAGAATCTTGTTGCAGTTGGTGAGCACCGTGTCCGCATAGAACTCCTCGCCGTTTGTGCAGCGCACGCCCTTTACGGCGCCGTCCTCGACAAGTATTTTCTCCACCGCCGTGTTGAGCTTGACCGTGCCGCCGTGCTTTATGAACTCGTCGGTGACGGCGGCGGAAATTGCGGCGCTTCCGCCCTTGACATAGCAGGTGCCCTGCCCGCGCTGATAGCAGAGTGCCATGCAGACGAAGGGGCAGACGTCCACGGGGATACCCAGATAGCCGTAGTAGGTGGAGTACACTCCGATGAGCAGCGGGTGCTTGAAAAAGCGCTTGAGCAGGTCGCCGGTGATGACGGAGCCGTACTCATAGAGCTCGGGGAAGCGCTCGCGGCTGATGGGCTTCTCCTCGGCGAGGTCGGCGTACATCTGCTGGAACTGCTCCGCCACCTTGTCGCAGAGCTCCTGATAGCGGTCTACGGCCTCTGCCTCCTGGGGCGACACCTTTTTCAGCAGGTTCTTGAAGCCCTCGTAAGAGCCCGGGACGGGTACGGACAGCTGGTCGCCGACGGCGAGACGGAAGGTCTCATGCTGCACTACGAACTCCAGCTGGTCATATATGCCCAGGTCCTCGAAGATTTTTCGCAGCGCGCCTTTATCCCCACGGAAGTCGTCGGTGATTCCGTAGAGCTGGTGCAGAGCCGTCTCGAACTCAAAGCGTCCGCGCCTGAAGGACGAGCCGGTGCCGCCGGTGATGTTGTGCTTCTCGATGAGCAGCGTGTTCTTGCCGCCCTTCTGCAGCGCGAGCGCACCGATGTTGCCACCGGAACCCGCGCCGGCAACAATAGCGTCGTATTTTTTCATTGCAGCCTCCTTTTGGTGTTGAAGGGTTTACAGGTAACTGCGTTAAACTTATATCATTGCTCAGATTAAATCAATATAAGGCTTGAAAAAACACAGAAAAAACGCTATAATTTGATTGTGATTTTGATTTAATCACAGAACTGGAGGCGGGAAAATGAAGTTCAAAGCCCTGGTCGCACCCACGATAGGCGAGCTGTTCGACAGTACGATACAGGATATGATCCTCTCCGGGGAGCTGGCAATAGGGGAAAAACTGCCGACGGAGCAGGAACTGGCGGAGGAACTGAGGATAAGCAAGAGCGCAGTGCACCAGGGGATCAAGCGCCTGGAGCGGCAGGGGTTCCTGCGCATTGTACCTCGCCACGGTGTGTTTGTAGCCAACTACCCTGAAACCGGCAACCTTGATACGCTGGTCGCCCTTCTCAAGCACAACGGCAACAAATTGGACTACAAAACCGTGGCCTCAGTCCTGCAGTTCCGGGAGGCGAACGAGGGGATGGCGGTCCGGATGTTGGCGGAGAAGCACACTACGGGTCACATATTGCGGCTCAGGATGTACATTGACGACATAAAAAAGGCCGCCGCAGGAAGCCCTGCGGCGAGCCCGGACGAGTTGGCGGAGCTGCTGTTCAGTTATCACCTGTATATTGGGCTGCAATCAGGCAACAACGTCATACCCATGGTGATGAACGCTTTCCACGATGTGAGCGCGGTGTTTTGGCGCACCTGGATTGTGAATATGGGCGTGGACGAAGCGGTGGATTTCCTCGAGCGCTTCACGGCTTATATCGCGGAGGGCGACGGCGGGGGCGCCATGGAACTCTATAGAAAGAGTGCTGAGGAGTATTTGGAACAATACTATAAATAACCGCGTTGTTAGTGCGCTATTGTGCAAGGAATTTAAGTAAAAAGCTGTTTCGCCAACCCGGGATTGATATCCCGGGTTATTTTTTTATTAGCTCCTGGAATTCCTGCGCCGAGATTTCCCCGGCCTTCGCCCGCTCAAGAAGGCGTTTGGCGAAAGATACCCATTCGTTGAATTCTTTCTCCGCATTTACCTTGTTGTTTTGGTTGCGGCGTTTGCGGGCGTTGTGTGTCTTGTAAGCTGTACGGTAGATAGTCAGCAGGGTGTCTGCGTTAATCTTCTCTTCGTAGTCCAGCTCGCGGCACATTTTCCCATTAGATTGTACCCGGCAGCAGTACTGCTCGTCGCTGCGGTTGAGCGGTACGAAATAGTTCCCGCAGTTCTTGCATTTTTTGATGTGGATGTCATTCGCAATCATCAGGTACATGTCCAGGCAGCAAGCCGAGTATATGTCGGACGGGTCCTGGAGTATTAGCTCGCGGGTGAACTCCAGCTGCTTGTCCTCTATCAGCTTTACCAGGCTCTCAAGTTGTATGGCGTCCGTGCCGCTTATTACAGACTTGAAGTCCATGTTCTTGCCGTTGTGCTCGAGGAAGGCTGAGGAGTCTGGGCGAAGTATACGGTCGCGTTTCAGTGTCTTGCCAAGCGGTGACGAATATTTCTCGTGGAGGTTATACAGCAGGTTTATGGGAGAGCGGTCCAGGAACTGGTCGTCAAAGAAGGAGCGGAACAAAAAAGCGCGCTGAGTGTTGCTGAGCCTGGTCAATACGTCCGCCTGGCTTGAATCCAGGCAGCACACGAGCGCGTCGCCGAGAAGGGACAGCTTGTCCGTATAGAATTCAAGCCATTTCAGATATTCGTGAAGCTGGTCGCATACCACGTTCCAGTAGAACTCCTCGTTCATAAGCCTGTCTACCTCATCGTACGTTTCGATGAGATAAGGGCTTGGATGCTGGCTGTAAAAGCTGTAGTCGTTGAAGTCGCTCCACAGCTTCTCAAGCGGCAGGCTGGAGCTCCACCAGGAATGCAGGCGCCGTATTTCGTTGTAAACCTCAAATGCGCTGGCGAGACAGACCGGCACCAGGTGATGGTCAAAGTTCTGAGACTGTATTAGATTGAGATTGTTCCTCATCTTTGAGGTCAGCGATGGCAAGGCCTCGTTGGATATGCGCAGGAAATCTATCATGTGCTGGCCTATTGGGGTAGTGTCGCAACTTATGCATATGAACTCGTCTGACCCGGGTGCCTTCTGCCTAAAAACAGACATGTACTCTCGTGTTGAATTTCCGTCTATGCTGAGCTTGACATAGATATCAGGCGGTCTTGTGTTGTTGATGCTCATGGCCCCTCCTCTGTCTACATGCACAATGTAGACACTAATAATTTATTTAAAACGACATATTCTTCTTTGTAGACAAGCCAGTTTTGTAGACAGGGCAAAAGTCTTTTCTCATGTCAACAAAAATAGCGGATAATTATTGACTATATTTGTGATTAATGCTATATTGAACTTGGCTAAGGCGCTTGGACGCCAGAAAAAACTGCGTATTTAGTAGACATTGGATATCAACGTGTAGACAGTAATAAATTCTGTGGCGACAGCATATGACTTTTAGCTCGATTCTGATTATAAGTCCTTTTGTGAGTTGTGTCTAGTTTATTTTGCGATATCGCTGAAATTTGGGTTGTTTCTACAATCGAAAAAATAGAGGAGGTAAACATCAAGTGAGCAAGATTACGCTGAAAACAGAGAACTGCAAAGCTTGCGGAAACTGCATACGCAACTGCAAACGCGGGGCCCTTTCTTTTACCGATGAGGTGAACGACAAGGGATATAGGACAGTCGTGGTGGACGAAAGCAAGTGCATATATTGCGGCATGTGCTACACGGTCTGTCCCGATTATGTATTCAGCATCGAAGAAGGGAGCGAGACAGCATGAAGAAGCTGATGAAAGGCAACTACGCCTTGGCCGAAGGAGCGATACGCGCCGGTTGCCGGATGTTTGCGGGCTATCCTATAACGCCGCAGACCGAGATTCTGGAGTACATGTCGTCGCACATGCGCGAGGCCGGCGGAGAGTTCGTTCAGACTGAGAGTGAGCTTGCAGGTATCAACATGGTTATCGGGGCCGCCGCGGCCGGGCAGAGAGCCATGACCAGCTCGTCGGGCCCGGGCTTTTCGCTGAAGCAGGAGGGCATATCCTACCTGTCTTCCATGGAACTCCCGGCTGTTATAGTCGACGTTATGCGTTACGGCATCGGCCTCGGAAACGTTGTTTTGGGACAGGCCGACTATTTCCAGGCCACCAAAGGCGGCGGCCACGGCGGATACAAGGTACCCGTTTATGCCCCGGCGTCTGTACAGGAAAATGTCGACTTCGTGTTCAAGGCGTTTGATACCGCTGAGAAGTACCGCACGCCTGTAATCCTCCTGTCCGACGCGGCAATCGGCCAGATGATGGGCTCGGTAGAGCTCCCGGCCCCCATAGAGCATGATATCAACAAGTTTGACTGGACGCTCAAGGGACGCGACGCCGCGCATCCCACAGGCCGCAAGATGACTGACGTCATCTACTACGATTACGCCTATGATGACTACGACCCGCACATCCGGGCCCGCTACGGCAAGATGCGCGACGAGCTGCAGGAGTGGGAAGAGGTGCAGTGCGACGACGCCGAGCTCATCCTTGTCTCTTACGGCATCAGCTCCCGAGTCTGCAAGGAAGCTGTGAAGATTGGCCGGGGCGAGGGCCTGAAAATAGGCCTGCTGCGCCCGATAACCCTCTGGCCGTTCCCGGAGAAGGCGCTCAAAAAGTTTAACGGCAAGATAAAGGGCTATCTCACCGTGGAGATGAACGCCTGCGGCCAGATGGTGGAGGACGTAGCGCTGCACGCAGGCGGCACGAAGGTCTATTCCGATCCCACCGGCAGAAAGGTCGCCGACAGCGAGGAGCTTATAGCCCTTGTCCGCAGCATATTTGACGGCAAAGTTAAGGAGGCATATTGATATGGCCATAACTAAGAAAATACCCGATACTATCTATGCCGCAAACTCGTTTTGCCCGGGCTGCGGTCACGGTATTGTGATAAGGCTCATAGGCGAGGTGCTCGATGAGATGGGGATGTCCGACAGGGCTATAGGCGTGCTCGCAGTCGGCTGCGCATGCCTCGTAAACCGTTCCCTGGCGGTTGATCTCATGCAGAGCGCGCATGGGCGCACCGCAGCTGCCGCAGACGGCATAAAGCGCACCCGTCCCGGAAACCTCGTGTTTACATATCAGGGCGACGGCGATGCAATTTCCATAGGAATAGCCGAGACCCTTTATTCAGCCCAGCGCCATGAGAAGATAACACAGATAATCGTCAACAACGGCGTGTTCGGCATGACAGGCGGACAGATGTCCCCCACAACGCTCGTCGGTCAAAAGACCGCGACTTCAGAGCAGGGAAGAATAGCGGAGCTCAACGGCGACCCCGTGAATATAATCGGCCTGCTCTCGCAGTTCAATCCTGCGTACCTGGCCCGCGGCAGCGTCCACGACGCGGCGCACATCCTCAAGACAAAGCAGTACATAAGGAATGCATTTGAAAAGCAGATGCGCGGAGAGGGATATACATGTGTTGAAATAATCTCGCCCTGTCCCACTAACTGGCACATGACCCCCCAGCAGGCCTCTGCGCGCATAGCAAGCGAAGTCCTCGAGGTATATCCCCTGGGCGAATTTGTGAAGGGAGAGTAAGCGGCATGATAAAAGAATTCGTATTCTCCGGTTTCGGCGGCCAGGGCGTGCTCACGGCAGGGACTCTGCTCGCAAACACCGGCGCCATAAACGACTATGAAGTGTCCTGGATACCGTCTTACGGCTCAGAGATGCGCGGCGGTACTGCCAACTGCGTGGTGAAGATAGGGGATGAGGAGGTCCCGTCCCCGTTCGCCAAAAGAATTGACGTGCTGGTAGCTATGAATAAGCCCTCGCTTGAAAAGTTTTCAGGCCTGGTGCGCAGGCCCGGCGGCGTCATAGTTGTAAACAGCTCGGTTGTACATGACATACCGGAGTATGAAAACGTAACTGTGATTGCGGTGCCCATGATGGAAATCACCCTCAAGCACGACAACGAGCGCGGCTCAAACATAGTGGCTGTCGGGGCTGCCGTCGGCGCATCGGGCGTTATGAGCCGTGAGATGATGATAGAGGGCATCAAGGCCTATTTCGCAAAGTACGGCAAGGCCAATGAGAAGAATATTGCCGTTTTCAATGAGGGGTATGACTTTGCAAGAAAGGAATTAAATAAATGAACCTTGAAAAGCTCCTAAGGCCCAAGAGTGTTGCCGTCATAGGCGCCAGTGACAAGCCGGGATTCGGGCTTTCGACTTGCGAGAACCTTATTCGCTCTCATCGCCAAGAGGACATATTCTTCGTGCATCCCAAGCGGGAGAGCGTGCTGGGGAAAAAGTGTTATAAGAGCATAGCCGACCTGCCGCAGCAGGTGGACATGTGCATAATACTGCTGAACAAGAGCCTGGTCATCTCAACACTGGAGCAGGCTGCGGCTTGTGGCTGTAAGTCGGCTATTGTGTACGCCAGCGGCTATGGCGAGACCGGGGACAAAGAGGCCGAAAAGGAGCTGCGCGAAACCGCCGAGCGCCTTGATATGGCCGTCATGGGCGTCAACTGCGCCGGATATATCAGCAACAACGACGACCTGTTTCCCTTCGGCATGATAGTCAAGCGTGACGCTCGACCCGGCAACATAGCCATTATCTCTCAGTCGGGTAAAATCTGCCTTAACATGATGCAGGTTGACTATATGAATTTTTCCTACCTGATATCTGCGGGCAACTGCTCGTGCATTATGGTGGAGGACTATATAAGCTACCTGATAGACGACCCGGGGACCAAGGTTATAGGGCTCTACCTGGAGGGCGTCAAGGATCCGGAGAAGTTCGCGGACGTCCTCAGGCGGGCCGCCGAGATAAGGAAACCCATAGTCATACTCAAGGTGGGCAGGAGCGAGGCCGGCAGCAGGGTGGCGTCCTCACACACGGGCAGCCTGTCCGGCTCCGATAAGGCCTTTGACGCGCTGTGCAGGAAGTTCGGCATAATCCGTGTCGACGACATCGAAGAGCTTGTCCAGATGTGCCATATGCTGAGCGTGATGCCGGAGCTGCCGGCCATCCCGACAATAAGCGCCATGTGTCTGTCCGGCGGCGAAACCGGCGTATGTGCTGACGTGGGTACGCTCAACGGCCTGGAATATCCGGCCTTCACCGAGGAGACGCTCGCAAAGCTCACTGAGCTGCTGCCGGATTACGCGTCGCCGGCCAACCCGCTGGATATGACCGCGACACTTTCACACGACGGTCCCAAGTACGCGGAGGTCATCAAGGCAATCATGCAGGACCCCAACGTCGGAATGGTGCTGTGCGGCCAGACCGTACTGCCGCACCAGTCCGAAGAGGACGTCATATACCCGATGTCCGACGGTATGGTGATAGCCGCAAACGAGCGGATAAAGCCGGTCGCAGTCATAAACTTCTTCAACTGCGACAGGGATCCCGTGATACGGGCCAAGCTAGAGAAGGCCGGCGTTGCGCTGCTGCCGGCTCCGGGTACGGCGTTCAAGCTTTTGAGGCACCTCATGGACATGGTGAAGTACAAGCCGGAGGAAAAGACGCTCACCCTCGCGGTACCGCATCCGGCGGCAAACGGCAGGGTGGCGCTCAGCGAGTATGACAGCAAGATGGAGCTGCAGGATTTCGGCGTCAAGGTGCCGTATTCCGAGGTCGTGAAAAGCGAAGAGCAGCTTGAACGCGTCTGCTGCGAGGTGAGCTATCCATGCGTCGCCAAAATTGAGTCCGCAGATATACTGCACAAGTCGGACATAGGCGGAGTAAAGCTGAATCTAAACAATGCCATGGAACTGCGGGAGGCCTACAGGGAAGTGCTGAAAAACGCCGCGGAGCGTGCCCCGGAAGCGAAGATAAACGGCGTGCTGGTGCAGCCCATGCTTCCGAAAGGCGTGGAAGTAATACTCGGCGTGAACGTTGACCCGCAATTTGGGCCTATGGTGCTTTGCGGCCTCGGCGGCGTGTTTGTTGAGGTGTTTAAGGACGTGGCGCTGTATCCGGCGCCGCTGAACAAGGGCGAGGCAATGGATATGCTGCGTTCTTTGAAGGGCTACAAAATGCTGACAGGCTACCGAGGCGGCGAGAAGTGCGACGTGGATGCACTGGCGGACCTGATGGTACAGGTTTCCGAATACGCAGTCGCAAACAGGGACACCCTGTGCGAAATGGATTTGAACCCTGTGTTCGTGTACGGTGAAGGCAAGGGAGTTGAAATAGCCGACGCCGTCATAATAAAGAGAAACTAAGCGCGGGAGAAGTGAGAAAAGCGGCTGCCGCTTTCAAGGAGGGACTGCGGTGGCCAAGACAAAGGGTCAAGAGGAGGAGAACACAATGGCTCAAAGCAAACAAAAAAAGTGGATAGCATTCATCGTACTAACCATTGCGGCGGGGCTGATTTACCGCGTCCCGTACCTTAAGACCGTGTTTTATGACCCCCTGGTAGCGGCATTTTCAATTACAAATACGGAAGTAGGCACCATGATGAGCGTCTACTCGGTAGTAAAGACTGTGCTGTATATACCTGCGGGCATACTGGTCGACAGGTTTGACAACCGAAAGATGCTGGTATTTTCCATGCTGATGCTCGCCGTGCTGACTTTCATTTACGCGCTGATTCCGAGCCTTATGATAGTTTACATACTGTACGGGCTCATGGCGGTGTCCAACGTAATCTTCTGGACCGCATTTATCAAGGCCGTCCGTATGTTCGGCTCCGAGAAGGAGCAGGGCTCCGTGTTCGGATATTCCGAGGGCATCCGTGCGGTTGCGTCCCTTGTCATCAACTTCATAGCGCTTTGGATGTATGCAAAGCTTGAGGTTACAAGCGACAGCCCGCTCACCGGGATACTTATACTCTACGGCGCCATCTACCTTGCCATGGGCGTGGCCATCTGGTTCCTTATCCCGTCCGGCACGGGCAACGAGGATGGGCATCATGCAACCTTCCGCGACTATGTGAATGTCCTGAAGATACCCGCCGTCTGGATAGTTTCGCTCCTGGTCATGTGCTGCTACAGCGTACAGGTCGCTTCGGAATACACCACGCCTTACCTTAGCGACGTAATGCTCATGTCCGCCGCAACCGCCGGTGTTGTCGCTACAATTCGCAGTTACGGCGTCGGCCTGTTTGCAGCTCCAATCATTGGCAAAATCACCGACAGAGTGAAAGTGCCCTACTCTGTGTCCGTAATCATACTTCTGGTTCTCGAAATCGTAATGACGACCATACTGCTTGTCCTTCCCGGCGAGCCCAGCGTGCTTATAATAAGCATAGTCGTCATACTGGCGTTCGCCTGCTTCATGTACGCCCTGCGCGGTGTATACTACGCGACATTGGGTGAAGCGGGCGTACCTGTGGCGCTCACTGGTACGGCTACCGGCGTAATATCGGTTATCGGCTATCTGCCCGACGCATTTATGAACCTGCTGATAGGCAACAAGCTTGACCAGTATCCCGGCGCCGCGGGCTACAAGTACATTTTCACTTACATGATAGGCTTTGCCGTCGCGGGCGTCATAATAGCTTTCATTATCAACCGCATCGGCAAGCGCAACGCCGCGAAGGCCGTTCCTGCCGACGAAGCTTAATCGTGTGAAGCCGGGGTGCGGGGACATGTTTCCCGCACCCTGCGCGGGCGCAAATGAGTTTTGTCCAAAACACTAAGAACGGGGAACACAAGCTATGACAACTACATTAATAGTAGTCGGCGTTTATATGGCCATCATGCTGGCCGTCGGCATATTATTCACCAAAAAGGCCAACAGCACTGAGGATTACTATTTGTCCGGCCGGTCTTTGCCCGCGCCGGTACTGATGTTTACATTTGCGGCAACCTGGATAGGCGCCTCTTCAACTCTTGGCAAGGCGGGGCTGGCCTACACGGATGGCATTTCCGCCATATCGCCCACTATTGGCTCATTTATCGCATTTTTTATATTCACGGCTTTCGCCGGGCGCATAAGGCGAATAGGCGCTGAGCATAGTATAAGCTCCATACCGGATCTCTTTGAAAAACGGTTCGGTAAAGCCACCGCGCTGATTGCCGCGCTCACAATAGCGTGGACGATGATTTGCACTACGGGTACACAGCTCATAGCGTTTTCAAAAGTCCTCGAGTACATGTTCGGGCCGTATGGCATCTCTTACGAGCAGTCGCTCATTATAGCTATGGCTATAGTCGTCTTTTATACTATGCTCTCCGGCATGTACGGCGTTGCCTACACCGACGTCATACAGGGCATAATATTGCTCATTGTGATAGGCGTGGTACTGCCGTTCGGAGCGCTTGACAAGACGGGCGGGTTTGAAGGGCTCAAAGCGTCGCTTGACCCGGATTACTTTGTTTTCAAGCCTGACATAAGTATGATTGGCTACACTATTACGTCCTTGCTGTACTTTGTGGCCGGGCCTCCGTACTGGCAGCGGGCGTTTGCGGCAAAGTCGTCCAAATCCGCTACGGAGGGCTCGCTGGGCGGCAACATAATAATAATTTTCTACACGCTGGCCGTCGTGCTTATAGGCATCTGCGCCGCTAGCATGTATCCCGGAGTGTCGGACAGCGACACCGAGCTGGTAATGCTTATGATGACCGAGGAGTATTTCCCGCCTATCATATACGCGCTGACCATAGCGGCCATATTGGCCGTAATTATGAGCACTACGGACAGCTACCTGATACTCTCTGCACAGACTGTGACTACAGACATTGTATGCCGGGTCAAAGGCATAAAAAGCCAGAAGGAAGTTGTGCTAATAAGCCGCATATCCGTGGTCGCCGTGGGCGTTTTCGCCCTGCTCTACGCCCTGAAGATGAGCAACATATTTGAGAGCATGATGCTTTCGATGACTCAGTTTTCCGCCGGCATAGCTGTTCCCGCCCTCGCCGCGCTCTTCTCAAAACGCGTGACCCGTCAGGGGATGCTCGCCAGCATGATAAGCGGTCTGGCGTTTTCCGTTATATGGGCGACGGTCCTCAACAATCCGTGGGGGCTGAGCGAGGCCATATCCGGCAGCGTAGTGAGTCTGATAGTCATAGTCGCCGTGTCGGCCTGCACGCAAAAAAGCTCTGAGCCGGCGCCGTTCTTCAACTGAAACCAACGCGCGATAACAATACGGAGGTAAACAATGCGTATAGTAAACACCTGCCATTATGCCAATCTGCCCAAGGAACACCCGGCTTTCCAGAGAGTGCTTTCCAAGGCGGAGTTTGTCACCTGCGAAAAGGCGCAGCTCACCAGCGAGGAATTGCTGGAGTTTGTGCAGGGCGCAGATGCGCTGATAAGCGGCACGGACTTCATAAGGGAGGATCTCCTGAAACGCTTCCCAAAATCTCTAAAAGTGATTTCCCGCCCGGCGGTCGGCTATGACCGGGTGGATATAGCGGCGGCGCGCCGCCAGGGCATAGACGTTTGCAACGCGCCGGGCAGCAACAGCGAATCCGTAGCGGACTTGCTCATAGCGCTTATGATAATGGGCGCAAGGGACGTCTACAACAACATCAGCGACGTGCGCAACGGAAAGTGGGGCGTTCGCCACAAGGGCATAGACCTCAAGGGGAAAACCGTAGGCATCGTCGGCCTTGGAGCAATAGGAAAGGCCCTTACCCGCCGCTGCCGCGGCTTCGACATGAGGCTCCTGGCCTACGACCCGTACATAAACGAGGAGTTCTGCGCTGAAAACGGCGTCAAGTCCGTTGAATTCGACGAGCTGCTGTCCGACAGTGATTTCATAGTGCTTGCAATGCCGCTCACGGATTCCACCTACCACATGATAAACGCGGATTCGATAGCCAAAATGAAGGATGGAGTCATAATAGCCAACGACGCCAGAGGCGGCGTTGTGGACGCTCAGGCGATGGTCGCGGCGCTCAAGAGCGGGAAGGTGGGTTTCTACGCTACCGACGTCACCGACCCGGAGCCGCCGGCGGCCGATGACGAGCTGCTCCATCTTGAAAACTGCATTGTCACCTCGCATATGGGGGCCGAGACGACGGATGCAACGAATAACATGATGGCCATGGCGCTGACCAACGCCATGGATGTGCTAGAAGGCAAAGAGTGCAAAAACATCGTAAATCGCTGAAAAAGGAAAAGAAAGGAGAAAACAGATGAAACCGTATCTTATAGTCGAGTGGAACGACATAGAGAGCGAAGCGCATGGCTGGCTGTGCATACACAACCTCATAAAGGGCCTCGCAGGCGGCGGCACGAGGATGCACCCCTCAGTAACCCGTGAGGAGGTCATGCGCCTCGCCGAGATAATGGCGTACAAGTACAATGCCGCCGGCATACCTGACTGCGGCGGGTGCAAGGCCGGCATCGTTTACGATAACAAGGCTCCGGATGCCCGCGACGTGCTGAAGCGTTTCTTCGCCGCCATGCGTCCCTACGTCGAGATTGGCCTTGCCCTCGGGAACGACCTGGGTACAACCGGCCCGGAAATTGCGGCCATCCGCGCCGAGCTTGGAATGGCCACGATGACCGAGACGAAGAGTCAGCGTGCAGACAAGCAGATGAGCGCCAATATGCAGAAGAAGGCCAAGCTGCTGCACGAAAAGTACGACGTGTTCACTGTTAACGACGCCATGACAGGCTACGGTACCGCCGCCTGCGCGGATGTCGCATGGCGAAGGAAGCACGGTGAGCCGAACGGCGCGAGGGTACTGGTCCAGGGCTTCGGCAATGTCGGCGCCAGCGCGGCGTACCGTCTGTACAAGCTGGGCTATAAGATTGTGGGCATCTCTGACGCGAAGCAGCTGGTGGTCTGCGAGGACGGCCTCGACGTGCCGTACCTCTATGAGCATCGTACCGAATACCTCGAGATGGATACAGAGAGCTTGAAGCCGGAGTACAAGGTCCTTCCAAATACCGAATGGATGAACGTGGAATGCGACATCTTTATCCCCGCCGCGCTCGAGGCCGTCATTAACAAGGATACCGTCAACAAGATTACTGCCTCCGTCATTTCCGAGGGAGCAAATATCCCCACGACCGAAGAGGCCGACAAGGTGCTGCGTGAGCGCGGGACCTATGTGATTCCGGACTTTATTGCCAATCTCGGCGCTATCCGCTTCCATGGCTATGCCAGGCTGGGGCTTATAGACTTCACCCCTGAATCGGCCATCAACGACGTAATAAAATGCAGTGAGGACAACACCAACCGGCTGCTCGACGAGAACGAAAAGACAGGGGAGTATTTCCGCGATATAGCCTACCGGCTCTTCGCACCGACCAAGCAGTCCGAGTTCGAGTTCTAAACACATTTCAGCCGCTGCTGAATTTCTCTCCCTAGTTTACTTATAAGAAAGGAGCCGCAGTTCGCAGACTGCGGCTCCTTTCTAACTGTGTTCTCATTCAAATTCCAACGCTCCGAGAGCTATGCACTCGCCGCTCTGGCGGTCGAAAAGCATGATGTTCTCGCTGCCGGTTTTGACTCGCACCTTGGTGCCGAGCCTGAACAGCGTGCTGCCGAATACGACGCCGGTCAGCAGGTAATCGCCGACGCGAATCTTGATTGTAGACTCCATGCCGGTGGGCATGGCGCCGTATATCTCGCCGTCGAGGCCGCCGGTTTGGCTTATCTCGATGAACTCGGGGCGTATGCCGAGCACCAAATCCTCGTTTGTGAGAACAGGGTCGTCCTGGATGGAGAAGTCCTCCTCTGTCACCTTCGAGATATGGTAGCGGAAGGTCTCGTCCTTGTTGGACTTCTCGACGTAGCCCTTGGCTTCGGCGGCCTTTCGGCGCACCTGCTCACGCTCCGAGGCGAGAGCGTCGCGGCGGGCGAACCAGGCGTTGAGCTCCAGCTTTTCCGCCGGGCGGAACAGGGCCTTGACATTGTCGAAAACCGTCAGCTCCACGGCGCCGTCGGCGCGCTGCGCCCCCCTGGCCTCGACAAAGTTTATGGCTGGGTTGCCGACGAAGTCAGCGACAAAGAGGTTGGCCGGGCGGTGATAGACGTCAAGCGGCGGCTCGTACTGCTGCAGTACGCCGTTATTGATGAGGCATATCTGCGTGGCGAGGGTCATGGCCTCCATCTGGTCGTGCGTGACGTAGACAAAGGTGGAGCCCGTCTCAACGTGCAGGCGCTGCAGCTCATAGCGCATTTCCAGGCGGAGCTTGGCGTCGAGGTTGGAGAGCGGCTCATCCATGAACAGCACGCTTGGCTCCGGTGCGAGGGTGCGCGCTATGGCGACGCGCTGCTGCTGGCCGCCGGAGAGCTCGGCGGGGTAGCGGTCCATGAACATGCCTATCTTGACGATGCGGCTCACGCGGCGGACGGTGAGGTCAATTTCCTCCTTGGTGAGCTTGCGCGTCTCGCGTACCACTTCGCCGTTCTTGACCAGTTCAAACTCGTCGTTTAGCTCGCCGCCGTTGGCCTGCGCGGACTTCTTCGCGCTCTCGGCCTTGGCGAGCATGGAGCTTATCTCGCCGGAGACGTCGGGCTTGTTCTCGAGGTGATAGCCGTAGAGCTTCTTCGCCGTGAACATGGAAATGTTAAAGGCGTCGATGAGCTTTATGTACAGCTTGTTCTCGTCGAGCTTGCCCTTCTTGTCGCGGCACTCCTCGATTATCCTGACTACTTCGTCGGGCTTCTGCAGTATCTCGGCCAGCTTCGCGGCGTTCTTCGCCTCAAAGTCAATCTTGGGCAGCGGCTCTTTTACGTTGCTCAGGCCGAAGGCGATGTTGTCGTATACGGTCATATTCGGCCAGAGGGCGTAGTTCTGGAACAGGAAGCCCACCTTGCGCTTGTTGGCCGGGACGTTGATGCCCATGTCGCTGTCGAACACAACCTGGTCGCCTATCGTGATGCGGCCGCTGGTGGGCGTCTCCAGACCGGCTATCATGCGCAGGGTGGTGGTCTTGCCGCAGCCGGAGGGGCCGAGCAGCGTGACAAAGGCGTTGTCCTCTATGACCATGCTCAGGTCCTCCACGGCGTAGAATTTGCCCCAGCGTTTGGTCACATGTTCAAGTCTTATTTCGGGCATGGTTTAACCTCCTATTCCCTTGTCCAGGCTGGCTCCGGTTATCTTGTTGACCAGGGCGTTGCAGACCAGAATCGTGATGATGAGCAGCAGGTTGATGCCGCTGGAGAAAGCGTAGAGGCCCATTTCGTCGAAGTAGTCGAGCGTGGTGGCCAGGATGAAGCCCTGGGTGCACAGCAGCATGAACAGGCTCAGCTCACGCAGGCAGGTCATGAAGGGCAGCAGGTAACCGCTTATGATGCTGGTCTTTTGGATGGGGATGATTATGCGGGTCATGCGCTTGACCCAGGGGATGTTGAGTATCATGGCGCTCTCTTCAATCTCACCCGAGAGCTGAAGCATGGAGTTGAGCGCGCTGCGGCTGGCAAAGGGGATGTACTTGATGGTACCCACGATGATGAGCAGCGTGTAGGTGTTGAAAAGATTCAGGTGCTCGTTCGAGAAGAGCACGAAAAAGGCCGCGCCGACGGCGATGGACGGCATCAGGTAGGGCAGGAAGGCCATGGAGTTGACGTAGGTTGCCCACTTGCTGCGCCGCTTCTTGCTGACGGCGTAGCCTATCATGGTGCCGAGCGTGCCGGCGAGCAGCGCGCAGCATATGCTGACCCAGATGGTACCCTTGTAGGCGTTCCAGATTGTGTCATTGTATAAGATGCCTTTTTGTCCGTACATTCCGTTCTCGGTGATGTTCTCGCTGGTGAGCCACCACTTGGTGGTCAGATTGCTGGGGTCGCCGGTGTACAGGAAGGAGTAGTCGCCGGGGTTGGGCAGGAAGGTCTCGAAGGCGAAGGAGACGATGGGGAAGATGCTGGTGAAGAAGGTCAGGATGATGAGTATGATTGCTATAACCACCCTGCCGGTCTTGCCGAGGTTTATTTTGGATATCTGCCCGCTCTTGCCTGTGACGGTGGTGTAGTTTTTGCGGCTCTGCAGGCTGAGCTGGTTGAGCAGCATGATGGCCACGCCGAATATCATCATTATGATGGCCAGGATGCTGGCCTCGCCGGTGTACTTGGAGTTCATCGACACATACTTGGTCGAGAGCGTGGTGAAGTTCAGGTAGTGCGGCACGGGGTAGCTGCCCATGGCGCTGCCGAACACCAGCAGAATGGTGGAGAGTATGGCGGGCTTGACCATGGGGAGGGTGATGCGGAACATTATCTTCCACTTGGGAGTGTCGAGTATGGTCGCGGCCTCCTCAAGGTTGGCGTCCATGTTGCGGAAAATGCCGCCTATCAGGATGTAGGCGAAGGGGGCGTAGTGCAGTCCCAGGACTATAACGCTCGGAAACAGCCCCACGCACCACCAGGCGGGCATCTCTATGCCCAGCGTGGCGGCCAGCAGGCCGTTGGAGGTGCCGGTGACGGCGTTGGAGTTGAAGAGGTTCTGCCACACGACGGCGAGAGTCCACTGCGGCATGATGTAGGGGAAGATAAAGATGCTGCTCAGGTATTTGCGGAAGGCCAGGTTCGTTCTCGTGACGAGGAAGGCCATTATGCCGCCGAAGAGTATGGACACAACGCAGGCGCCCACGCTCATGAGCAGGGTGTTTATCAGCGGGGTCCAGAGGTTGGTCTTTGCCAGGTTGCTTGTAAAGAGGTCTATGTAGTTGACGAGCGTGTATCCCTCGGCCTGGCCGGTGAGGTGGGCGTCTATGGTGCCGGGGTGTATCGTTATGGTGTCCTGGATTATGGCCGCGATAGGCGCGAAGGTTGTGACGGTCACTACTATGCCCATAAGCAGGAGTATGACGTTGTAGGGCTTCGAGAGGTAGGTCTTGAGCCTGTTGAAGAGTATGGTCGACCTGCCGGCCCGGAGGGTGCTTGACTGGTTCATATGATTCCCCCGTTTTCTTGGTAAGTCAAGCGCCTCTGAACCGTTTTACGCGAGTCCAGAGGCGCTTTTTTCGCTTCGCGCCTCACACCGGGCGCAAAGTGTTATGCGACAGCGTACTTGTCGAGAGTCTCAATCCAGCTGCCGACAGTGAATGCAACATCGGCGCAGTACTCGGGGTCCTCGAGCACGAGCTGGCCGTCGCCGACCCACCAGTCATAGCCGCGGTCGTTGAGGGCGTCGAACTCGACGGTCGTGCCGTCCTCGGCCATGCCGCCGGTCTGGTGATGGTAGATTTCCTCGTTCTCAGCGGCGACCTCAGGGTTGGAGGAGTAGCCGCCGATGTCCTTGCCCCAGGCGGAGAAGCCGTCGGCCGTGCAGGTCATGTAGGCGATGAAGGCGCAGGCGGTCCAGGGCAGCGGGCTGTTCTCGGTGACGAACAGGTAGTGGCAGTAGCCAAAACCGCCGATGCCTGTGTAGTCGTCGTTGTAAGCGGCGACGGTGATGTTGTTCTTGGAGACGGTGGCGCTCTCCTCGACGCTGCGGAGCTTGGAGTAGACTATGAGGCCGAACTGGTCGGTCGCGGAGGCGTCGACGAGGGTGTTGCAGATGGGGCCGTCGTCGGTCTGGGCGTTGTAGCTGCCGACCCAGAGCTTAATCCAGGCGAGGGCGTACTTGCCGTTTTCGCCGAGGCCGAGGTCGGAGGCCTCAGACTCCATCTCGTCGATCGTGGGCTGGAAGTAGGCCTGCTCGTCGGCGGAGAGGGCGTCGAAGGCGTCCTTCAGCATGGTGGCGTAGGTCTCTTCGGTGAGCATGTACAGGAAGTTCTTGCCGACCAGCTCGGAGTCGATGTCCATGAACAGGCCGTGGGCGTCCTCAGCGACGAAGTCCCAGACGTTGTTGAAGGCCTTGTCGCCGGTGTTGTTGTACATAAAGACCTTGTTCAGAGTCTGCAGCGGGAGATAGCCCTCGTACTCCTCGGGAGTGGTGCCGTTGGCGGTGGCCCAGTCGAGGGGGATGAAGGTGTCGAGGATGCCGGTCTGAACCATCTTGGACTCAATCTGGTTGCCGTCCTGGATGAGGGTCATGGCAAAGGTGCCGGTGTCCTTCAGAGAGTCGCTGGTGAGCTGGCTGAAGATGTTGTTGTTCTTCGGCTGCTGCCAGTCTACCTGCATGTTGTAGCTCGGGTCGATGCTCTGCAGGTACTCGATGAAGAGCGGAAGGGCGGTGGCGCCGCGGCTGGAGTTGCCGATGCCGACAAAGGTCTTGCCGTTGGACTCCTCGATGGCCTTGGCGGCCAGCTCCTCAAGGGTCATGCCCTCGGCTTCCTTGATTATCTGCTGCGTAGCTGTGAGCTCGGTGTCATCGGGCGGGTTGTTGACGTCGCCGCCGGAGGTGCCGGGGGCGGGGGTGTCGGTGCTGCCGCAGGCCGCCAGGGCAAAGACCATGACCAGGGCGAGCAGCAGGGAGAGTATGCGTTTCATTTTCATATTTCCTCCTTCGTTATTTTGAATAAAACCAGTTTGCCTCACGCAAACCTGTTTGTTAAATTTATTCTAACGTTATCTTGAATGAAATAACAGTGGACAAAACTGCGCTTTTTTGTACGATACTGATATTTTGGTGAAAACAGATGAAACGGCAGGGGGCTTTGTGCTATAATTAGTCGAAATCACGTTGAAGCCTGGAGGCGGTGTTTTGAAAAAGGCGGTTTGCATATGTCTGGCGCTGGCGCTCGCGCTGTTATCCGCCTGCGGAGAGCAGCCCGGCGAAGCGGAGCTGTCCCTGGCCCCGCCCGAGGACGAGCGCCTGGTGGTCTACACCTCGCACAAGCAGGAGCTGTGGTGGCCCATCGTGCGCGAATTTGAGGAGCGGACGGGCATATGGGTCGACGTCGTGACGGGAGGCAGCAACGAGCTGCTCGAGCGCATCTCTGAGGAGGCTGAGTCGCCGCGCGCGGACGTCATGTTCGGCGGAGGTGTGGACACAATCGAGGTCTACCGTGACTATTTGGAGCCGTACACGGCGGAGGGCATAGAGCATGTCCCGGAGGACTACCGCTCAGAGGGCGGGCTCTGGACGCCGTTTTCCGTGCTGCCCGTGGTCATCATATATAACACCAGGCTCATAGACGACGGGGCCGTAACCTGCTGGCAGGACCTGCTCGAGCCCGCTTTCCGGGGAAAGATAGCATTTGCGGACCCGGCAGTTTCAGGTTCCAGCTTCACCTCGCTTGTGACCATGCTGTATGCCCTGGAAGGCGACGTGGATACCAACCTGCGCGCTTTCGCCGGGAATTTGGGCGGTCGTGAACTCGACAGCTCGGGCGACGTGCTGACCGGCGTGTCCGACGGCAGCTTCTGGATAGGTGTGACGCTCGAGGAGACGGCGCTGAAACGGGTAGACGCCGGAGACAGCCTGCGCCTGGTTTACCCGGACGACGGGACTAGCCTGGTCCCCGACGGCAGCGCCATCGTCAAGGGTGCGGCACATCCCGACAACGCAAAGCGGTTTATAGATTTTACGCTCAGCCCCGAGGTGCAGAAGCTGCTGCTCGAGCAGTACCGCCGCCCGGTGCGCACGGACATCGCTCTCACGGGCGAGCTGCCCGGTGAGGAAGATATGCAGGTGCTCGACTACGACGTGGCCTGGGCCAGCTCCCACCACGACACTGTGCTGATGAGCTGGGCCTTCTACCTGGACAAGGAGGATACGGCATGAAGCGCTTCCTCTCATCGTCCTTCCGCAACCGCCTGTTCGTGGGCTTCCTCTGCGGCTCGCTGATACCGCTGCTGGTCTGCTCTGCTCTTCTGCTACAGATTTTCCGCCTGCAAATGACGCAGGACGCCAAGGACGAGGCGCAGGAGGAGCTCGCCGATGCCGCGCAGCAGCTCGACGAGACGGTGGAGCTGTTTGTACACGCGGCCAGGGCCGTGGAGGCCGACGGTATTATAGCGGACGCGCTGGAAAGCGGGCTCGCCGACGACCCGGTTGTGTATAACCGGTTCCTTGAGCTCACGGGCTCAATACGCGGTTCTGCCTGCATTGAGCTGTACGATGCCTCCGGCAGGCAGCTCTACTCTACGCGCAGCCTCGCCCACTCGGAGCCGCTGCCCACGCGCTGGGGCCTGCTGTACGCCGCCTCCGGCCGACTGTCGCCCGTGTTCCGGCCGGGGGACGACGTCTCGGGCTCCGACGGCACCTGCCTCGCAGGCGCCGTGCCGCTCTCGGGGGAGAGCGGAGGAAACGCGGGCTACCTGCTGGTGCGCTTTTCGCAGTCGGATTTGGACAGGCTGATGGACAGCGCCGTGCCGTCAGGGAACGACTTGCTGCTGCTCAGCTCGTTCTGGCGCAGCGTGTACTGCTCGCAGCCGTCGCTTGCGGACAGCCTGTCCGAAGAATTGCGCGAGCGGCTGCTCTCGGGCGCCGGGCTCAACAGCGGCCAGGACGAATTCAGCTACAGCGTCGCGCGCAGCGCGCCCACCGGGCTCTACATAGTCCTGCGCCAGCCGAAGGTGTTCACCAGCGACACGATATCCCTCGTCTACGCCATCAGCGGCGCCTGCGCGCTGGTGTGCATAGCCGTGTCCGTGCTCCTGAGCCTGACGCTCAGCCGCCAGCTGTCGCGGCCGGTCAGCCGCCTGCACGCCGCGATAGAGGAGGTCTCAAGCCGCAACAACCTCGACGTCTATGTCCAGCCCGAGCACGACGACGAGCTGGGTGCTTTGGCCGAGCGCTTCAACGGAATGCTCATCGCGCTCAAGCGCAACCAGGAGCAGCTCGTTGAGAACCAGCGTGAGCTCAATGAGGCGCAGATACGCATGCTGCAGGCCCAGCTGAACCCGCACTTCCTGTGCAATACCCTCGACACCATGAAGTGGTTCGGCAAGATAAACAAGGTGCCCGAGGTGGCGGTGATGTCGACGGATTTGGCGGACATACTGCGTTTTTGCGTTTCTCCGGAGGAGTTCGTGCCGCTCAGCCGCGAGCTCGAGCTCATAGGCCGCTATGTTGAGATACAGCGCATACGCTTTTCCGGTTCCTTCACCTTCAGGGTAGATGTCCCGGAGGAGCTTGAAGGAGCCCTGGTGCCTAAGATGATTCTCCAGCCCATAGTCGAGAACGCGCTTTTGCACGGCCTGGAGGACGTGCCCGACGGCGTCGTCGAGGTCTTGGCGCGCGCGGACGGCGAGGTGCTGAAGATATGCGTCTCGGATAGCGGGCACGGCATCCCGGCAGAGCTCGAGGGCGAGTATTCCTGCCGGGGGGAGGAGCGCTCGCGCGGGCATCTGGGGCTCTACAACGTGGACACCATCATAAGGAAACACTACGGCGCCGGTTACGGCCTGCGCCTTGAAAACCGCAAGGACGGGCCGGGTACGGTGGTCACGGCCACGCTGCCGCTCGTGTACAAGGAGGCATAGGAATGTTGAAAGTGCTGGTCGTTGAGGACGAGGAGCTCATAAGGCGCGGCATAGTCCTGGCCGTGGACTGGGCGGCTCTGGGCTGTGTGGTAGTCGGCGAGGCATCCAACGGCGAGGAGGCGCTTGAGGCCGTGGAGCGGCTGAACCCGTCGCTTATCATAACCGATTTGAAGATGCCCCGCATGGACGGCATAGAGATGCTCCGCCGCCTGCGCGAGCGCGGCAACAACGCGTATGTGATAATCCTCACGGCCTACGACAGCTTCGAGTATGCGCAGAGCGCCCTGCGCCTGGGAGCGGTGGACTTCCTGCTGAAGCCCTTCCACGACGGGGATTTGGAGCAGGCTGTGCTCGGTGTACGCAAGCGCATAGACGGCAGCGGCGGCGCGCAGCCGGTGCTGTCTCTCAAAAAGGGCGATAAGAGCCGCTATGTTCTCGAAGCCATGGACTACATAGGCGAGCACTACGCTGACCCTGGTATAAGCGTCGGCTCCATCGCGGCGCACCTGGGCATAAGCGAGGGGCATCTGAGCCACACGTTTAAGAAGGAGACGGATTACACCCTTCTCAACTACCTCACGCGTTACAGGATACACAAGTCTATGGAGCTGCTGCGAGGCGGTAAGCTGAAGGTTTACGAGGTGGCGGAGCGCGTGGGTTACCGGGATATAACGCACTTCTCGTCGACTTTTAAAAAGGTTGTGGGCATTTCGCCCTCGGAGTACCAGGACACCCGGGGCTGAGATGGAGGGATGAGCATGATAAAAGCCATAATATTTGATTTGGACGGCGTGCTGATAAGTACGGACGAGCTGCACTACCGCGCCTGGAAGGCGCTCGCCGACAGGCTGGGCGTGCCGTTTGACCGCGCGCAGAACGACCGCTGCCGGGGCATCTCGCGCATGGACAGTCTGGAAATAGTGCTGGAGCGCTCTCCGGTGAAGTACACGCTCCGGGAGAAGGAGGCCTTCGCCGCGGAGAAGAACGAAAACTACCGCTCCATGCTCGCGTCATTGACGGAGTCAGACGTGCCGGAGGGCGTCCTGCCGACGCTTGCGCTGCTCAAAAAGCGCGGCTACAGCCTGGCCCTGGCCTCGGCGAGCAAAAACGCGCCGCTCATTTTGGAACGCACCGGCCTCGGCGCATATCTCGACGCGGTGGCCGACGGGAACTGCGTCACACGCTCAAAACCCGACCCGGAAGTTTTCCTGGTCGCGGCGGAAAAGCTCGGCATAGCTCCGGGCGAGTGCGCCGCGGTGGACGACGCTCTCGCCGGGGTTGAAGCCGCCCGCGCCGCCGGGATGCTGGCCGTGGGGTACGGCGACTCCGCCGCGAGCGGGGCGGGGGATATCAACCTGGAGCGCTTTTCGCAATTGGCCGAAGTTTTCACCGTACCGGGGGAGCCGGTCAAGGCCTGAAGCGGGACAGTACAAAACGCAATGCGCCCGGGCGGCTGCTGCCGCCCGGGCGTATCTCTGTCGCGCGGCTGCCGCGTGGCTTGCGCTGCGCCGCGTTGTTTCATTGTACTGGAATTGCGGGCGGCATGCTGTTATAATAGGGGCAGGAAACATATCGAAAGGTGCCGACTATGATAAGGATATTTCTCACCGGCGACAACCACATAGGGCTCAAATACGCCAGCCACGAGCGGGCCTCCGTGCTCTCTTCGGCACGCCTGACCGCCTTCGAGGGCATGGTCAGCGCCGCAAACGAGGCGGGCTGCGGCCTCTTCGTTATAGCGGGCGACCTCTTTGAAAACACCTACGGCGTGCCGAAGCGCGACGTGAAGTCGCTTGTGGGCATGCTCGAGGGCTTTCGCGGCACGGTGGCCGTCCTGCCCGGAAACCACGACTACTACGACTCTGACGTGAAGGTCTGGCAGTACTTCGAAGACTGCGCCGGAAGCACCGACAACATCGTCCTCATGAAGGAGTACCGCCCGTACAGGCTCAGCCTGGGCGAGGACGAGGCGGTGCTGTATCCGGCCATGTGTACGTCAATGCACTCCGCGCCCGGCGAGAACAACCTGGGCTGGATAAAGCGCGCGGAGATAGACGGCGGCTGCTTCAATATCGGCATAGCCCACGGCGCGCTCGAGGGCGAGACCATAGACACAGAGGGGCAGTATTTCCTTATGACGCGCCGCGAGCTTGAGGACATACCCTTGGACCTCTGGCTGCTCGGGCATACGCATGTGCCCTTCCCGGAGCTGGGTACGGAATTTGCCGCCTCGGGGCGCATATTCAACGCCGGGACGCACGTCCAGACGGACGTGGCCTGCAACTGCGCCGGGCAGTGCTTCATAATAGAGCTCGCAGACGACAAGTCCGTGCGCGCGAAGCGCATAGATTCGGGTACGCTGCGCTTCTGCCGCAAGTACATACGGCTCTCGCCGGGCAATATGCGCTCTCAGCTTGAGCGCGAGCTCTCCGCCCTCGGAGACGGCAGCGTCGTAGACCTCGTGCTCTCAGGCGCGGTGACTGATGAGGAGTACGCCGGGCGCGCAGAGCTGCTTGACGGTATGCTGGGACGCTTCATTGAGGGGACCTACAATGACAGCGCTCTCAGCCGTCTGATATCCCCGGAACTCATCGACTCCGAATTTGCCGAGACGAGCTTTGCCGCGCATTTCCTCAAGGCCCTGCTGGATGAGCCGAAGGAGGCGCAGCTCGCCTATGAGCTGCTCAAATCGCTGGAGGAGGGGAAGAGATGAAGATAGAAAAGGCCGGATGCGAGCAGTTCGCCGGTGTGCGGGATTTGTCGGTCGAATTCGGCGACGGCGTGAACGTCGTCTACGGCGCAAACGAGGCGGGCAAGAGCACGCTGGTGAACCTCATTTCAAGAACTCTCTTCCAGAACGCCAAGCTGGACAAGCGGCGCGACAGGGAGTTTTACGAGACCTATTTCCCAAGTGCGGTATCCGGCGGTACGGCGGGCGACTTCATTGACGGCACTCTTGTGTTTTCCGAGGGCGGCGGCACCTACCGGCTCACAAAGGAGTGGGGCAGCGAGCCGCGCAGCAGCCTCTCCGCGCCCGGCGGCTCCGTGCGCGACCAGGACAGAATAAACGAAATACTGCGCGGCGTACTGCAATACGGCGAGGGCGTTTACACCGAGGTGCTGTTCTCGTCCCAGAGCGGCGCCGCCGGCTCCCTGAAGGCCCTGCTCGACGCCTCGGTGAAATCCGATGCGCGCCAGGACATAGCCGACGCCGTGTCCACGGCCTTCGCCGAGAGCGGAGGGGTGTCACTCGACGCCATAGCTCAGGCCATCGACGCGAAACTCGCCGAGATAGAGGGCAAGCACTGGGACGGGGAGCGGAATATGCCGCAGCGCAAGGCCGGACGCTGGAGCCGCGACCTCGGCAGCATACTCAAGGCCTACTACGAGCTGGAGGACGCGCAGGAGCAGCTTCGCAGCATATCCGAGCTCGAGGAGAGCGTGACGCGGGCCTCGGCGGCATACTCCGCCGCAGACGCGGCGGCGCGCGAGGCGGAGGCCGAGTTCGACAGCTTCAACGCCTTCGCGGGCAGCCTGGCAGCGCGCAGCGAGCTGAGCAAACGCATAGAGCGGCTCAAGTCCGACATCGCCAAGTACGACGCCGTGCTCGAGGCCTGGCCGGAGATTGAGTCCGCCCTGGAAAGCGCGAGGGACCTCGCCCGCGAGAAGTCGCAGCGGGAATTGCGCGACCGCTTTGAGCAGATAAAGGCTGCCTCGGACGAGCTTGACGCGGCCCGGGAGACGTGCGCGCAGGCAAAGAGCCCCGCGCCGGAGGAGATGGACGCGGCCCGCCGCGCGCAGAGCGCCGCCGCTTCGCTGGAAAACCGTCTGCGCGGCATGAACCTGAGCGCCGCGCTGAGCATGTCGGGCGGGCACAGCGCCAGCATACGCTCTCTGCGAACGGGCGAGGAGCTGGACATATCCTCCGGCAGCGTGGACATAAACGAGGCTGTCATATTGACTGTGCCCGGCGTCATGGAACTGCGCCTGGCTCCGGCCAATGTGGACAGCGAGGCCGTCACGGCCTCGCTGGAAGAAAACCGAGCCCTGCTTTCGGGCATACTTGGTAAGTACGGGGCCGATGGGCTTGAGGAGCTCGAGGCCGCCGCCCGCCAGGCCGCTGCGCTAAAGGCCGCTGCAGACGCCGCGGCGGGAAGGCTGGAAATGCTGCTGGGCGGCGACAGCCTCGAGGAGATGCGTGCGGCTTATGCCGCCCTGCCCGCGCAAGTGCGCGGCAAAGCAGAGATAGACGCCGGTATACGCGCGCTCTGCGGCCAGACGGACACAGGCCGTTTCATTGCGGCAAAGGAGGCGGGCCTCGCCGCATACTCCAACGAGTACGGCAGTGCTTCCGAGCTTGCACAGCGCCGCGCTACGGCCGCTTCGGAGCTGCGAGAGGCCGAAGCCGGCCTCTCGTCCGTGGACGGCGTCCCGGCCGAATACCTGAGCGTCGCAGACCCGATGCGCCGTCTGGAGCGGCTGCAAAACGCTGCGAGGGAGAGCCGGGCCGCCCGTGAGGCCGCGCTTGCGGCCAAATCCGCCGCCGAGAGCCGCCTCGAGGGTTACAAGTCCTCGCTGGAGGCCGAGCCTGCCGAGACGCTTGAGGGCGCGCAGCGCCGCTTCGACGAGCAGAAAACCCTGCTGAACCACTGGAAGCACATAGCACGGGTGTTCCGGCAGCAGCGCGAGCAGCTCGACAACAGCCCGCTTCGCGATGTGGCGGACAGGTTTGAGCGCTATCTCGGGCTCATCTCCTCCGGGCGCGACAGTTCATTCCTGAAGGAGCCGGACAAGCTGGAGCTGGGCATATACAGCGCTCAGCGGAGGATAGACTACGCAAAGCTCTCAGAGGGCACGAAGGACACGGTCTTGCTGGCCTTCCGCCTGGCCGTACTCGACCACCTGTTCCCGGAGGGGGGCGGAGTGATAGTCCTGGACGACCCGTGCGCCGACATGGACGCCGTGCGCGCAGCTCAGGCCTGCCGCCTCATACGCGATTGCGCGGAGAGGCACCAGGTCATCTTCCTCACCTGCCGTGAGGAGTACATAGATATGCTCGGCGGCAGCGTCATCCGCTTCGGCGACCCGGCTAAGGAGGCGTGACATGACTAATTTCGATAGGCTCAGCGCCGTTTCAATCAAGGACAGCATTTCGGACGCATTGCTTGGCAAAATACTCTCCGGCGAGCTCAAGCCCGGAGACCGCCTGCCCGCCGAGCGGGATATGGCGGAGCAGATGGGCGTCTCGCGCAGCTCTCTGCACCACGCCGTGCTGCAGCTCGAGACCCAGGGCTTCCTGAGGATAGAGCCGCGGCGCGGCACCGTCGTCGCCGACTACCGCAAGCATCCGACCCCGCAGTCGCTCTCCGCGCTCGTCGGCTACGGTTCCATCGAAATAGATGAACCGCTCTTCCACGACATGATGGACGCGCGTATCTGGCTGGAGACGGGATGCGCGCGCAGGGCCTGCCGTTACATCTACGAGAGCACCTTTGAGGAGATGAAGGAGATAGCCGGGCGCATTGCCACGGAAAGCGACGACTTACCGGGAATTATATACCGCTATCACTACCTGCTCACCCAGGCCTCCGGCAACAGCATATTCTCCATGATGTTCAGGGCCTTTGAGCCGGTCATAACCACGCTCATCACCAGATATTACACCATGCGCGACGCCGACATAGAGTCCGAGGCCGCCATGCACCTGGAGCTGCTGGAGCATATCCGCGCTGGGGACGAGGACGCCGCTGCCGCGTGCGTTGAGCGCATGCTCCGCCTCGGCATGGATGCGCTCGGACGCAGATATCAAAGATAAGCGGTTCCGCCGTTTTAAACGGCGGGATATTTTTCATAAAGTCATTGAAGTGTTGAATAGAATGTGTTAAACTGTTATCAACCTGGTATAACCACCAACATTACCACAAAGGAGGACGAGCATGGAGAAGTATGACGTTATCGTCGTCGGGGCCGGAAACGGCGGCCTATCGGCGGCGGCATATTTGGCCAGCGAGGGCAAAAAGGTGCTGGTGCTTGAGAAGCACAACCTGCCCGGCGGCTGCGCCACGAGCTTCAAGCGCGGCGCTTATGAGTTCGAGTCGGCCCTGCACGAGCTGTGCCAGATGGGTGACGGCAAGGAGGGCAGGCCCAGAGGCGCGGTCCGCGAGCTGTTGGAGGACAAGTACGGCCTGGACGTGGACTGGCGGCCTGTAGACGAGGCCTTCCGGGCAATTGCTACGGATGAGAACGGCTTCAATGTGACGATGCCGGCGAGCGTACAGGGCTTCATTGACGAGATGGAGCGGCAGGTGCCCGGCTCACGAAAGCCGATGACGGACATCATGGAAATGGCCCGTATGGTGGGCGACGGCGTGGACTGGCTGGCCAAGCACAACAATGAGCCGGAGGGCCTGGCCAAGGTTGAGATGCTGTTCAAATACGGCGATTTGATGAAGCTGGTACCTGTGTCCTGCGACAAGGTCTGCGACATGATTGGGCTGCCGGAGAAGGCCAAGCACATCTTTGAGAGCTATTGGACGTATATCTCGGCCGATTCGACGAACATATCCTTCGCCGTCTATGCCTTTATGACCTATGTGTATCTGACGCAGATGCCCTGGGTGGCGGCGGGGCGCAGCCACGAAATATCCCTTGCCTTCGACAAGCGCATACGCGACATGGGCGGGGATATCTGGTACAACACCGAAGTGACCGGGATAGACGTCAAGGCCGGGAAGGTCTGCGGCGTGAAGCTCGCCTCGGGCGAGTACATACCCTGTGAGTGGGTTATGTCCAACCTGATGCCCAGCGTGGTGTTTGACCGCATGATGGATAAGGACAAGGTTCCGGAGCGCAACAGACGCATGCTGAATGCACAGAAGCTGGCGCAGGCGCCGCTGACCGTATACATGGGCCTGGACGCTTCGGCCGAGGAGCTCGGCCTGGAGGGCTACGACACCTTCCTTCGCCACGACCCGGATAACCACCACCAGTACCTTTCGGACAGCAGCATAGAGACGCACCGCGACTTTTCCGTCACAATACTGGATAACGCCATCCACGGTGTTTCCGGCGAGCACCGCTGTATGATAGAGTTTGCGAAGTTCTACACCGGCGACCCGTTTGCGGACGTTAAAGAGGAGGACTATTTTAAGGTGAAGGACCGCATCGCCCGCGAGTGCGTAGAGCGCTACGAGTCCGTGACCGGCTGCAATATCCACGACCACATAGAGGAGATAGTAATAGCCACACCTGTGACCTGGGCGCGCTACCTCGGCACGCCTCGCGGCGACGTCTACGGCTATGAGCCCGCCGGATGGGACGGCATGTTCCCGCGCGTACAGTCCGGGCATAAGCTCGACTATACGATACAGGGCCTGCGCTTCTGCGGCGGCCACGGCACGCAGATGGACGGATTCTCGCAGGCGTACCTCTCCGGCGCCGAGCAGGCGAGATACATGCTGCTGGACATGCAGAAGGAGGGCAAGTGACATGGCGAAATACAACTATGATAAGAAGCTGCTGAAGGGCCTGGGTACGGGTGCGTTTTTGCATCAGGTCGAGACCAGGAACGAGGCGATTGCCGCCGCGCCGGACACCATACCCAGCTCCATGTTCAACGCGAACGTCCTGGCAAAGCGCCTGCACCCGGCGGCGCAGCACTGCCTGATCGTGTCCGTCACCGACCACGGCGACGCCAAGAGCTTCGTTCTCGTGCCCGACGAGGCCAAGGGTACGCAGGAGCTGGCATTTTTCCGCGCAAGCCAGTACGTCTCTGTCACGCTGAACATTGACGGCGCGCTGGTGCACAAGCCCTACACTATCCGCTCCGGCCCCGCCGACGCGCTCGGTACGGAGAATACGAGCTATACCCTCACGATAAAGCGCACTAATCCGGCTTATGCCTCGGCCTACATCCTGGACAACTGGAAGGAAGGCGACGCGGTGGACATATCCGGCCCGCTCGGCGACTTCTATTACCAGGGCCTGCGCGACGCGAAGCACGTCGTGGCCGTCGCGGGCGGCAGCGGCATCACCCCGTTCTACTCCATGGCCGACGCCATCGTCAACGGCCAGGAGGACTTCGAGCTGACCATACTCTACGGTTCGCGCACGGCGGAGGGCATCCTGCTGAAGGAGGGGATTGAGGCCCTGGCCGCGAAGAGCGGAGGACGGGTCAAGGTGGTCCACGTCCTCTCCGATGAGGAACGCGAGGGCTATGAACACGGCTTCGTCACCGCGGAGCTCATCAAAAAGTACGCCGGGGACGGCGACTACAGCGTCCTCATGTGCGGCCCGAAGGCGATGTACACCTTCTGCGAAGGTGAGTGCAAAAAGCTGGGCCTGCCCAAGCGCCGCTATCGTGCCGAGATGAGCGGAGATTACATGGGGGTCGTGGACAACGCCGATTACCCGAAAGAGCAGATAGGCCGTGAGTACAATCTCACTGTGCTCATCCACGGCGAGCGCACGGCACTCAAGTGCCAGGCGGGCGAGAGCCTGCTCTGGGCGATGGAGCGCGCGGGCATAAACGCGCCCAGCCACTGCCGGAGCGGCGAGTGCGGCTGGTGCCACTCCAGGCTAGTGAGCGGCGAGGTATACATCCCTTCCGACGCCGACGGCAGACGCATCGCCGACAAGAAGTTTGGGTGGATACACCCCTGCGTCAGCTACCCGCTGAGCGACGTGGAGATAGAGGTGTTCCCAACGGCATGAGTGTTCGTGCCGCAGGCTTTCCCGGATACATGATGTAAAGCCCTGATAAAAAGCACAAGACAGATCTGCGGTTGTGCAGACTGTCTTGTGCTTTTGCTTTGTACAAAAATGATGGGCAGGCGGTGCAAAGCCCGGTTTGCAGCCGGGCAGCCGCCAGGTATGGGGCTCAGTCGTCGATACCAATCATTACGCTGGTGGCCTTTATCACCGCGTAAGCTTCCTTGCCGACGGCGAGGCCCAGCTCCTTGATCGCGTTCATGGAGATAGTCGAGGAGACGACGTTTCCGCCGCCGATGTCAATCTTGACTATACCGTTGACGGCGCCCTCCTGGATGTCGGTGATGGTGCCCTTGAACTGATTGCGTGCGCTGAGTTTCATTTTTATCTTCCTTTCTTAGTCATTTACCGGCTCATATAGCAGCAGGACGTTTGCGGAGGACGTGCCGAGGGCATAATCCTCCGAGACGTTCTGAGGGCGGAACTGTTTTGGTAGCCTCCACCACAAATCCGGCGAGTCAGGAGCCTGCGCCGTGTAGCGGAAGCGGATAATGTCCTCGAACGGCTCCTCAATCGTGCCGAGAAGCTTTACGGGGTGGCTGTTCTGCTTTGTGTTAGGGCTGAAATAGTGCGCGCGTATGCCTATATAGGCGATGTCATCGCGAACGGGCTTCGCCGCTGTGAAGCTGACGCCCCAGTCGACAGCGTAAACCTCGTACTCGCCGGCCTTCTTCGCCCTCGAGAAGTTCTTGCATCCGGTCATTGACGCGCCGGCCCTGGTTCCCGGGTCGGCGAAGAGCTCCTTGGTGGGCTTGAGCGTGTGGATGTGTCCGTCCTCCATGAGCGCTATCGTGCCGCAGAGGTCGTAGGCTTCGTCTCGGCTGTGCGTCACGGCTATTGAGACTCCGCCGAAGCGCTCCAATATGCCCTTCATCTCCACGAGCAGCTTTTCACGCAGGTGCGTATCCAGCGCGGAAAACGGCTCGTCGAGCATCAAAAGCTTGGGCTGGTTCACAAGTATGCGCGCGAGCGCCACGCGCTGTTGCTGGCCGCCGGAGAGCTGCGCCGGGTAGTGCTTCTCAAGTCCCGTCAGCTGCATGAGCTCTATGTAGTGGGCGAGAAGCTCCTCGCGCTTCGCTTTGTCCTTTTCCCGCTTCGCGCCGCAGAGGATATTCTGCCGCACGGTCATGTTGGGGAAGAGGGCGTAGTTCTGGAAGAGGTAGCCCACCTGTCGCTGCTGCGGCTTGAGGTTTATACGCTGCTCGCTGTCGAAGAGCGTGACTCCGTCGAGAACAATTTTGCCCTCGTCGGGGCGCTCTACGCCCGCTATGCAGCGGAGAGTCATGCTCTTTCCGCAGCCGGATGGGCCGAGTATGCCCATTACCCCGTCTTTGGCTTCAAACTTTACTGAGAGCCTGAAGCCGCCCAGGTCCTTTTTTATATCGATGTAGAGGCTCACCTCGCGCCGCCCCCTTTCTGCTTCTTTTCAAGCAGGTTGACGGACAGCAGCACCACGGCGGAGATGGCCAGGTTAATCAGCACCCATATCATGGCGCTTCGGTCGTCGCCTGTGCGCCAGTACTGGTACACGGAGGTCGAGATGGTGGCCGTGCGTCCGGGGGTGTAACCTATCAGCATGCTCGTCGCTCCGTATTCTCCGAGCGCGCGGGCAAAGGCGAGGACGGCCCCGGCCAATATGCCCTGGCGGCAGTACGGCATGCGTATGCGCCAGAATATGAAGGTGTTTGAAAGGCCAAGCGTCTGCCCGGAGTAGGCCAGGGTGCTGTCGAAGCTCTCGAACGCGCCTCGCGCGGTGCGGTACATAAGCGGGAAGGCCACCACAGAGGCCGTGACGATACCGCCGTACCAGGTCATTACAAAGCGTATGCCCATTGTCCCCAGCAGCTGGCCGAGCGGGCGGTTTACGCCGAAGAGGAGCAGCAGGAAGTAACCCACGACCGTGGGCGGCAGCACAAGCGGCAGAGTGAGGATGACGTCCAGCACGCCTTTGAGCACGCGAGGCAGCTTCGCGACATAGTAGGCGAAGAAAATGCCCAGGAAGAACACAATTACGCTGCTTATGGCCGCGATACGAAGCGAGTTCCAAAGCGGATACCAGTCCATCAGCTCACCTCCTTACAGTGTTATTGCCGGGGGCATACGCCCCCGGCTTTGTTTTTGGCTGTTATCGGTTTCAGGCCACAGGGGCGAAGCCGACGCTTTCGAACACGGCCATGGCCTCGTCGCCGGTGAGGTAATCGAGGAAGGCCTGAGCGGCCTCCTGGTTCTCGGAGGTCTTGAGCACGGCGGCGGGGTAGATGACCTGGCCGCACATCTCGGCGGTGGCGTAGTCGACTATTTCGAGCTCCTCGCTGTAGGCGTCGGTGCAGTAGATGACGCCGCAATCAACGCTGCCTTCCTTAATCTGAGTGGCGACTTCCTTGACGTTGGTGCCGTATGTAATCAAGCCGTTGTTGGCGAGAGTGGCTTCGTCGAGGTTGTAGTACTGGAGTATGAGCTGGGTGTACTGGCCGACGGGGACGTCGCTGTTGCCCATGCACATGAACACGTCGCCGGCGGAGAGCAGCTCGGCGAGGTTGTCAAAGCCGGTGATGCCCTTGGGGTTGCCGTCGGGTACGCAGAGGGTGACGCGGTTCTCAAGCAGGTCTATGCGGCTGCTCTCGAGCACGAAGTCGAGGCCCTCGGTGTTGACGCTCGCGTCGGCGGTGATGTCGAGCTGATCCATCTGCTTCTGGCCCGCGCTTATGAAGAGGTCGCAGGCAGCGCCCTCCTGAATCTGAGTCTTGAGCGTGCCGGAGGAGTCAAAGTTGAACACCAGCGTCACGTTCGGGGCGACTTCGGCGTAGAGGCCCTGAATCTCGGTCAGCGTCTCCTCCATGGAGGCGGCGGCAAAGACTACGAGCTCTACGGGCTCTCCGGCGGCTTCGCTGGGCTCCGCAGAGGGCTCAGGCTCGGCCGAAGCTTCGGTGGGGGAAGTGGTTGGGGTGCTCGCGTCGGTGCCGCAGGCGGCGAGAGCAAATACCATTGCCAGGGCCATGAGCAGGGCGAGCAGTTTTCTTGACTTTTTCATTTTCTTTTCCTCCTTGCTGTTCGCAAAAAGTGTGTATGCAAAACGTGACTTTACACGTTATTGCCTGGAAAAAGTGTGATTTCCCGTTACCTGGCGCAGTCGTGGACTGTGTTGCGCAGCATGTCCAGCGCGTGGGGCAGCTCTTCGAGAAAGACCTCCATGCTCTCGCGCACGGCTTTCGGGCTGCCGGGCAGGTTTATAATGAGCGTCTTGCCGCGTATTACGGACACGCCGCGCGAGAACATGGCGCGTTTCGTGTACTTCATGCTTTCGGCGCGGATTGCCTCGGCGATGCCGGGCGCGGTCCTGTCCGCAACGGCGAGAGTGGCCTCCGGCGTCTGGTCGCGGGGGGTGAAGCCCGTGCCGCCGGTGGTGAGGATGAGGTCGAGCTGGCGCTGGTCGCAGAGCCTTATGAGTTGGGCCTTGAGCGGGCCTGTGCCGTCTGCGAGCAGGAGCTTTTCCACGACCTCGTAGCCGCGCGACTCAAGCTCCCCGACTATGGCGGGACCGGACTTGTCCTCGCGCTCGCCCGCGGCGCCCTTGTCGGAGAGGGTGATTACCGCCGCCTGATAGGGGAGGGGGGAAGTGCGCTCCACGATGGACATCTCTTCGCCGACGGTTATCGTACCGCCTTCAAGCACCCTGGCAAACACGCCCTCGCGCGGCATGATGCAGTCGCCCATGGTCTTGTAGATTGCGCAGTGGCTGTGGCACTCCTTGCCTATCTGCGTCATCTCGAGCAGCACCTCGCCGCAGCGCAGCAGAGTACCCACGGGGAGGCTGCGGAAATCAAAGCCGCTGACAACCAGGTTCTCGCCAAAGTCGCCGTAGACCACCTCCGCGCCCTTCGCGCGGAAGGCCTCTATCTTGTCGGCGCTGAGCAGGCTGACCTGACGATGCCATTTCCCGGCGTGCGCGTCGCCGTCTATGCCCCACTCGGGAGTGAAGTGAGCGCTGTGAACATCGCGCTTTTGGACGCCTTTTTCGGCACTGGTACATACAGCAAGTACGGTACCCATATAATTATCCTCCAATCTGTGACATGAGGCGGCACTCCGTCATCTCCTGCGGGGTGTCGAAGCAGTGCTGTCTCGGCTTACGGTATATGGTGAGGCGCATGGCCTCGAGCAGCTCTTCGTCGCTCGCGCCGCCGCGAAGCAGCGCGCGCAGGTCCGCGCCCTCGTCGAAGCAGAGGCAGGGCTTGAGCCAGCCGCGGCTCGTCACCCTGACGCGGTTGCAGCTTGCGCAAAACCTGTGGGACACGGCGTCTATCATGCCGATGGGCGCGGCAAGCTCTGCGCTCGCGTAGTAGTGAGCAGGGCCGGAGCCTATGTGCGCGTCGACCGGATGCAAATCCGGCCACGCCGCTTTGAGTATGCCGAGAGCCTCGTCGGGGCTCAGCCCGGTTTCGTTCTTACCTACGCCCATGGGCATGAGCTCTATGAAACGCACGGGTACGCCCTGCCCGGCGAAGCTGGCCAGGTCTGCAATTGTCCCGGCCGTCTCGCGCAGCAGGACGGCGTTTAGCTTGACAGGTACGCCGAGGGAGAGCATGAGCTCCATGCCCTCCATGACGGGGCCGATAACGCCGGAGCTGCCGGTTATGCTGCGCTCCAGCTCCGGGTCGGTCGTGTCAAGGCTGATGTTCACGCTGTCAAGGCCCGCTTCCGCCAGCTCTCGGCCGTAGCGGGGCAGCAGCGTACCGTTTGTCGTCACCGACACCTTCTTAACTCCGGGGACGCGCTTGAGCTCCGCCACGAACCCGGCGGCGCCGAGGCGCACCAGCGGCTCCCCGCCCGTCACGCGCACATGCTCCACGCCGAGCGTGGCGAAGAGGCGCGCAAGGCGCAGGAACTCCTCGTAGCTCAAAATGTCCCCGTGCTCGACCATGTCGCAGCCGTCGGGCATACAGTAGCGGCATCTGAGGTTGCAGCGGTCAGTTATTGAAAGGCGCAGGTAGTTTATATCACGTCCGAATTGGTCGGTCATTTCTCGTCACCATAGTAGAAGTCCCCGCTCTTGCCGCCGTGCTTTTCCACGAGGTGGACGCTCAGGATTTCCATGGAGCGGTCGACGGCCTTGCACATATCGTATACAGTCAGCAGCGCCACGCTCGCGCCGGTGAGCGCCTCCATCTCGACGCCGGTCTTGCCGTCGCATTTGACGGAGCACACGGCGCGGACCGCGCTCTCTTCATCGAGCAGTTCCAGCTCGACCTTCACGCTGGTGAGCAGCAGCGTGTGGCACAGAGGGATGAGCTCGGCGGTTTTCTTCGCAGCCATGATACCGGCGACCTGAGCGACGCCGAGGACGTCGCCCTTCTTCATACGTCCGGCCTTCACAAGCTCGAAGCACTCGCGGGACATGCGTATGCGCCCCTCGGCCACGGCGCGGCGGGACGTGACGTCCTTCGCCCCTACGTCGACCATGAGCGCGTTGCCGTGCTCGTCGATGTGAGTAAAGCCCATCACTGCCACCTGCCGAAGCCGCAGTTGGGGAAGTGGCACACTTTGCAGTTGAGACACAGGCCGCCGTTGCCGAGCCCTGCGAGCATGTCCGCCGTCACCGGCTCGTCGGCGAGCAGGTAGGGCAGGACGATGTCGAAGATGGTGCGCTTGGCGTACATGACGCAGCCGGGCAGGCCACAGATGGGACGCCCGTCGGCGGTATATGCGAGCAGGAACATGGCTCCGGGCAGCACGGGGGCGCCGTAGGAGACGATGTTTGCGCCGGTGTTCTTTATGGCCAGAGGCGTCTTGTCGTCGGGGTCGACGCTCATGCCGCCGGTGCACAGCACCATGTCCACGCCGTCGGCGAGCATTTTGTTTATGATGCCGGTAATCTTCTCGTGGTCGTCGTTCGAGACCTCGTGCGCGGCCATTTCGCAGCCGAACTGCGCCATCTTTTCGACGATGACGGGCGTGAACGTGTCCTCAATACGCCCGTAGTAGACCTCGTTGCCGGTGGTGACGAGCCCGAAGCGCTTGGGCTTTATCTCCGCGAGGCGCAGCAGAGGCGCATCCCCGGCGACGGCCTTCGCCCGGGCCATGGCCTCCTTTTCAATGACGAGCGGGATGATGCGCGTGCCGCAGAGCTTGTCGCCGGCCTTGACGGCCACGCCGCCGGGGCGGGTAGCTATCATCATGCGGCCGAAGGAATTCACGGCGCGCAGCCTCTCGCGGTCGACGAGGAACAGCCCGTCGCGCTCGGCGGTCAGCTCTATCTTGCCCTCCTTGGGCTTCGAGGCGCTCATACCCTCGTTCATGCACATGTCGCGCAGAATCTCGGCGGCCTCGTCCTCGTGAAGCATGCTGTCGTCGTTTTCCCAGACATATATGTTGTCCTTGCCCACGCTGAGCAGCACGGGTATGTCCTCGGGCTGGATTATATGGCCCTTACGGAACACGGCGTCCTTTGTAACCCCTTTGATTATCTGAGTAATATCGTGACACAGTACCATTCCGACCGCGTCTTCGGTTTTGACGAGCTGCATTAGACTTCATCTCCATTTAGTATTTAGCTGATTTAATCTTCTCGCAAACTACGTTTGTGCGCTCTGCGCGCGTTTTAACCTGCGCTGTGTCCGGCGCGCACGGCTATGAGCTGGGCGGCGATGGATATGGCTATCTCCGCCGGGGTCTCCGCGCCTATGTCCAGGCCGATGGGTGTCGTGACGAGGCCGCAGTCGGCCTCGGATATGCCGTAGTTCTCTATAAGCTGCTTCCTAACTCCCGCCGCTTTGGCGCGGGAGCCGATGACGCCGACGTAGTACGGCCTGAGCGGCAGCACCTGCGCCTGTACCACGGTGTCGAAGGCGTGGCCGCGCGTCATAACGCAGACATAGTCCTCGCCGGTTATGCTCACGCTCGCGGCGATGTCGTTGAAGTCAATGAGTTTTATCTCCTCGGCGGTCGGGAACAGCTCCCGCCGCGTGAAGTCCGGCCTGTCGTCCATGACGACGCAGCGGAAGCCGATGTTTGTGAGTACGGGCTCCAGCGCCTGCGCCACATGTCCGCCTCCGAATATGTACACGCGGCCGGAAGAGTTTATCTGCTCGGCAAACACGTCGTACCCGCCGTCCTGCACACGCTGGGGGCGGCCGCTGAGATGCGGCAGCAGCCATTCGGGCGCGCCGACTTTGTCCACAACGGAGAGCTTGCCGCCGTTTTTGAGGTCGGTAAGCAGCCAGAAGCTCTCGCCGCGGCTGAAGCGCTCAGCAGCCTCGCCGCAGACGGCTATGGCATTTTCATCGCCGGCCGGTATGTAGTGGAAGAAAACCTTGACGTCGCCGCCGCAAATCATGCCCAGGTTCTGCACATCGTCCTTCGTGAGCGTGAAGTCGTGCTCTAGCGAGGCCTTTTTCGCAAGCTGCTCTGCGGCGATGTGCTCGCTGCGGTACTCCACCGCGCCGCCGCCTATCGTGCCGCAGACGCGGCCTTCGCGGCCGACAAGCATCCTCGCGCCCGCGCCGCGAGGAGTCGCGCCGGAGGATGCAATAACCGTGACTAGGATTAAATCTTCGCCGGAGCGTAGCTTTTCACCCATAATCTTCAACAGCTTTTTCATATTTTCACGCCTCTTCCTTCTATGAGAGTGGCTATTTTTTCCGCCGCGATGCGGCGCATATCGTGCTTTTTAATTGCCTCCGGCGTGGCGCATTTACCGGCGCTGGCCTCAAAGCGCTCTGCGAGCGTGCACGGCCTGTCCTCGATGAAGAGCTTGTCCGCCAGGTACACCACGGCGGCTTCGTCGAGCGTTTTGCCGTCGTGGCTGTGGTGCAGGCGCACGAGCTCTGCAAGCTCCCCATAGCCCAGCTCCGCGAGCCAGCCTGCGCCGTCCTCCGGGTGCCTGGGATGCGCGCGGGCTATGTCATGCAGGTACGCGGCGGCGCGCACACGCCGGGCGTCCATGCCGAGCGCCGCAGCCAATTCTGACGCCTTACCGGCTACGGCGGCGCAGTGGCGGATTACACGCCCCGGCGTTCCGGCCGCGTGAAGCAGCGCCAAACAGAGCGCGTCGTTCGGCTCTGGGTGCGGCGCCACGCCGATGCGCGCCGGATGTCCGCCGTCCAACTCCGCATATGAGCCGTAGGGTATCTTTATCATGCCTGCGCCCAGGCTGTCCAGGTACAGGCGTATGGCGCTCGCGTGGGATACGATTGCGAGCGTACCGCCGCCATGCGAAGCGGCTTCGTCCAGCGCCAGCTTGAAGCGCGCGAGCACTTCGGCGTCCGGCTCGGCGCCGGGCATGGGCAGATAACGCTCGACTGCGCGCCGCGCGTACAGCTCCGGGTAACGCGCGCGTATCTCATCAAATGTGAGGCCGTCCCACTCGCCGGCGTCCTGCTCGGCCAGGCCGTCAATCACCGTTATCGGGCGGCGCAGCGCCTGCGCCGTCTGCACGGCGCGCGAGAGCGGGCTTGAGTACACCGCCTCAACCATCCCGGAGAGCTCCGCGCCGAGCAGCACGGCCTGCATGCGTCCAACGGCGCCGAGCGGCAGCTCCGTGCGGCCGAGGCACATGCTCGAGCCGGCAGGGAAGTCAGGCTTACCGTGCCGTATCAAATAAATTTTCCGCATTTGAAAAGGTCTGCAAAGTATGCGTCAAACTGCTCTTCGGCAAAACTCTGTATCGCGCCCTGGTAGCGGCGATACCGGTCAAGGAGACGGCTCGCCTCGTCGGTCAGCGTGCTTCGGCCTCCGTTTGCCCCGCCCTGGGAGCGGAGTACGAGCGTACATCCAAGCTGCTGCTCGAGGTTGTGTATTAGCTTCCAGCCCGTCGAGTAGGACACCTGCATCCTCTGGCAGGCTTCGCGCACGGACCGGGTCTCATCCGTGAGCATGAGCAGCATGGCCATGCGCTTATCAAAAAACGGTGTCTCACGCGACAGGTTCACGCTCGCTTCGGGGCGTATAAGCTGCGAATTGTGGTACTTGAGCAGGCGGCTGTAGTCCTCTGGGGTGTCCGCGTCATACAAGGTACCCGCGTCTTTGACGGGGACGCGCTTCATTGTGCAACCGCAGCGCTCGAGAGCGCCCTTCAGGCCGCCTTCGCCGCTGTCGGCGAGTATGTCCTCAAAATAGTTCGAGCAGATGAGTATGGGGTGGCCGGTCCTGCCGCTGCACATGGGGCAGGCCAGCCCGGAGCCGGATTCCAGCAGGGCGCGGACCGTGTTCACCGTGAACAGCGGAATATCCACCGGCGTAAACAGCACCGCGTCGCACTTGCCTGCGAGATAGCTGAGGCCTATTTTCACCGAGTCAAACATCTGCGTGTGCTCGTAGTCCTCGTTGCGCAGGAAAATGATGCTGTTGCCGGACAGATGCCGCTCAAGCTCCTGGGCGCGGCAGCCGGTGACCATTACAATACGGCTGATTCCAGCCTGCCGGAAGGTGGACACAACCCGCTGCGCTATGGATATGGTTCCCAAATTCAGCATGGGCTTGAACTCACCCATTCGAGAGCTCATCCCCGCCGCTGTTATTAATGCCGCACATGTCATAGACCTCACCGCCAGAACAGAGCATCGAATTGTTTTTGAATTTTAGTCACACATAAATTTTATGGAGAGCGACTAAAATTGTCAAGCGAAAATGTCAAAATTGTAACTATTGCTGCAATATTTACATTCCGTGTCGCTAAATACCGTCAATGTTCAACATGTTAGACAACAAAACCCCGGCGTACCGTATGAACGCCTTCGGGTCAAAATATTCTGAGTTTCACCGCTCTTCCACAAAAATGCGGTTGCTGTCCAGTGTTGTGTCGAGCGCCTCCCACGGGAAGCTGCTTTCCAGGGCGTGCAGCTGTTCTTTTATGAGCTGGAAATCGCTGTCGCCTATGCAGAGGATTCTCCTATATATTTCAATTGAGAGCTCGCTTATCTGGTGATAGCCGAGGCCGTAGCTGTTGTTGGCTACATAAAGCCGCACGATGTTGTCGAAAGCGAGCGAGGCCATGGTTTCAAAGCAGTCCAAAGCAGTGGGCTCGGAGGGGAAGCCCTCGTCGAAATAGAGAATCTGGGCCTGAGAGAATATGAATTCACTCAAATTCGCTGAGTTGAGCAGTCTCGAAGCGTCGATGTTGAAGCGCAGGAATTTTTCGTCCGCCTCCATCTTGTAGAGATATATCTCGCCGCCAAAGAAGTATTTGGTGTACATCAGAGTACCGGGAGGGGAGGCCGCCTCCGCCGCGGCGTTGTTTTTCTTTATCGTGTCCTCGTATATGGTCCGCAGTATATTTTCCTTGTTTTTGAAATGGTAGTGAATAGAACCCTGGTTCACCCTGGCGGCTTTGCAAATATCTACAAAGGTGGTTTTATCGAATCCCTTTTCATAAAAAAGACCTCTGCAGGCGTCAATTATGCTGCTTCTAGTTTCTATACCAGTCTGATACTCGGACATAGTTAAACTCCGTTCCTGAACGAATTGTATTTAAAAGCAAACCGATATTATACCGAGTTGTATTCAATTATAATACGCTTAGCCAAATTTGTCAACTTTTTCGTCATAGTAATTAAACCTCGGCATTCCTATTTGTTGCAATCCCTGAATGTTAACTGTTAGGCAATCATTCGCGTTGACATGGTTAATTATCTGTCGTACTATTTATGCGTACACAAATTTGGTTATACATAAAATTCACAAGACGAGCTCCGAGGAGGGACTAGATGCAGGGCAACGAAGAAGAAAAAAGGTGCTCCGAGCTGGCTGACATAGCCTTCAACTGTGAGGGAAAATGCAGAATCTGCCCGTTCCCGGGCTTTAACTGTGCGCAGCACCAGATGCAATCTGAAAAAATGACCAAGCCGAAGAAGATCAACGAAAAAACCCAAAACTAAGAAAGATGTAGGTGAAAGTAATGTCTCTGGGTATCAGAACAAATTTTGAGTACCACGTCCCCAAAAACCTGGACGAGGCCCTTGAGCTGCTTGCCGAATACGGCAGTGAGGCCAGGCCCATCGCAGGCGGCACCGATGTTATTCCCAAGATAAAGTCGGGCGTAATGGAGTTTTCTCATCTTGTAAGTCTCAAAGAGCTCGACGAGCTTCGCAGCACTTATATCGGCGAGGACGGGGCCCTCCACCTTGGCGCCTGCACGACTATCCGTGAAACCGAGGCCTTCCCGGGCGTGAAGGAGACCTGGCCGGCCCTTTGGGAGGCTATGCACAGCATGGCTAACACCCAGGTCCGCAACCGCGGCACTGTTGTCGGCAACATCTGCAACGCCGTACCCAGCTGCGAGAACGGACCGGCGCTCATCGTCTACGGCGCGAGCGTCGTCATCAAGAAAAAGGGCGGCAGCAGGGTAGTGCCCATCACTGAGTTCTTCACCGGCGTGCTGCAGACTGTCGTTGAGCCCGATGAGCTTGTCACCGAGATAATCATTCCCAAGCCTGCGGACGGCTCCAGCAGTACCTATTACAAGTACGCTCTGCGCAAGGCCCTCGACCTCGCCATGGTAGGCGTGGCGTCCTGCGTGCTGCTCGACAGCGAAGGCGTCGTCAAGGACGCCAAGATAGGTCTCGGCGCCGTCGCCGTGGTGCCCAAGCGCGCCTACAATGCCGAGGAGCTTATAGCGGGCAAGAAGCTCACCGAGGAGCTCATCGAAGAGGCCGCGGCCGTTGCCAGCCAGCAGGACTGCAAGCCCATAACAGATATTCGAGGCACTGCGGAATACCGCCGCGAGATGGTGCGGGTGCATGTGCGCGACGCACTGCGCTTGGCCGCCGGACTGTAAGGAGGAGAAATAGGAATGAAACAGGTTATAACCCTCAGAGTTAACGGCACCGAATACACCCTTGCCGCCGAGCCGAACGCCACGCTGGCCGACGTGCTGCGCGAAGAGCTGCGCTTCACCGGCGTCAAGAAGGGCTGCGACGACGGCGAGTGCGGCGCGTGCAGCGTGCTGCTCGACAAGTGCAAGGTCATCCCCTCCTGCACTACGCTGGCCTGCGAGGTGCAGGGCCACGATATCACAACCGTCGAGGGCCTCAAGCAGGGCGACAAGCTCCACCCCGTGCAGCAGGCGTTTGTAGACTGCTTCGCAGTGCAGTGCGGCTTCTGCACTCCCGGCATGATAATGGCCACCTGCGCCCTCCTCATTGAGAACGACGATCCCACTGAAGATGAGATCCGCGACTACCTGCGCGGCAACATCTGCCGCTGCACCGGCTACGGCAAAATAATCGAGGCGGTCCAGGAGGCTGCCAGGAACATAAGAGCAGCAAAGGAGGCAGTTAACAATGGCTGATTACAAGGTCATAGGCACAAGCCAGAAGCGCTACGACGCTGTTGAAAAGGTCACCGGCGCGGCCATATATTCCGGCGACATCAAGCCCGACCGCATGTGCTACGGACGCTTTGTCGCAAGCCCGCATGCGCACGCCAACATACTGAGCATCGACACCTCCGAGGCGGAGGCCATGCCCAATGTCGTCGGCATTATAACCGGCGCCGACGTCCCCGAGAAGCGCTACGGCGGCTATCTCCGCGACAGGCACATACTCTGCAAAAAGACCGTCCGCTTTGTCGGCGACTATGTCGCCCTCGTTGTGGCTACCGACGAGGTCTCCGCAGCCAACGCAGCGGCCAAGGTCAAGGTCGAGTACGAGGTACTGCCCGCTATTTTCGACGTCGAGGATGCGGCGAGCTCCAACCCCTCCGTCATCGTACACCCCAACCTCTTCAACTACTCCGACACCGGCTTCCAGGGCGTCTCCGAATACGGCTGGGAACTCGACCGCCCGAACCAGTTCACCTCCTACGTCCAGAAGAAGGGCGACATTGAAAAGGGCTTCGCCGAGTCCGACATTATAATCGAGAACCGCTACACCCTGCCTTTCGTCAGCCACTGCACCATGGAGACCCACCAGTGCGTCGTGGCTCCCCGTGCCGACGGCGGCCTCGACATCTGGGGCAGCGAGCAGAAGGGCGGCATAGCCAAGTACGAGATCGCCGAGGACCTCGAAATCGACCCCGCGATGATACACTTCCACACCCCCTATCTGGGCGGCGGCTTCGGCGGCAAAACCGGTATCCCCATAATCGATGTCGCCTGCGTGGCAGCGCTCAAGTTCAAGCGCCCCGTCCGCATATCCCAGACCCGCGAGGAAAACTTCATCCAGGGCGGCCTGCGCGGTGCGGCCGTTATGAACATCAAGGACGGCTACAAAAAGGACGGCACCCTCGTGTCCCGTTTCGTTGAGCTGCTCGCCAACTCCGGCGGCTACGCGGCCCACGCCACCATCCTCGTCATGTGCGCCGGCTTCGGCGGCACCGGAAACTACCGCTGCCCGAACCAGCTCGTCGTCAGCCGCGGCATATATACCAACCTGCCCATCAACGCGCCTTACCGCGCCCTCGGCTCCGAGTACTTCGTGGTCGCGATAGAGCGCAACATGGACGAGGCCGCCCGCAAGCTCGGCATAGGCCGCGACGAGATTCGTCTGAAGAACGTCCTGCGCGACGGCGACCGCGACGGCAACGACAAGGAAGTTTTCAACAACGCCTCCGAGTACTGCCTGAAGAAGGCCATTGAGGGCATCCATCTTGAGGAGCGCCGCGCCCCCGAGGGCCCGTGGCGTTTCGGCAAGAGCGTCTCCCTCGGCAACAAGTTCGTCGGCACCGAGGATGAGCAGGCACCGGCGCCCTCGTCAAGGTCAACTGCGACGGCTCCGTCACTCTCTACAACGCCCACGTCGAGCTCGGCCAGGGCGCAAAGACAGTCGACGCCATGGCAGTTGCCGAAACGCTCAAAATGCCCTATGAGATGGTTCACGTCTTTTCCGGCGACAGCGAGCTCTGCCCGCACGACATGGGCACCTTCTGCAGCCGCGGCACCTTTGTCAACGGCAACGCCGCCATCCTCGCGTCCCTCGACGCCAAGAAGAAGATACTCCACCTCGGCAGCAAGCACCTGAACGTCCCCGAAAAAGAGCTCGACCTTGAGAACATGGTGATTTTCGAGAAGGCCAATCCCGAAAACAGCATGAAGGTCAGCGAGCTGTTCTCCTTCGAGGGCGGCATAGAAGAAGGCGGCGACATCATCGGCGGCGCAACCTGGCACCATCCCTATGCCGGCGGCGTTCTCGAGATTCCGCGCGACACCTACTCCTACGGCTCCTGGGGCATGGAGGTCGGCGCCAACATCGAGACCGGCGAGGTCAAGATAACCAAGCTTATCGGCTGCTACGACGGCGGCACTATCGTCAACCCGACGGCTGCGGAGGCCCAGATAGAGGGCGCATTCTCCATGGGCTTCGGCCAGGCACTCTTTGAGCACGTTATGGTCAACGACCAGGGCAAGATGATAAACTGCTCCTTCCGCGACTACAAGGTGCCCACCTTCATGGACAGCCCGTCCACCAAGATAATGGACATCAGCTTCGCCCCCGACAACCCGAACGAGTTCGGCCCGCACGGAGCAAAGGGTATCGGCGAGGTCTCCACCGTCCCCGTCCTGCCCGGCATAGCCAACGCCGTCTCCGACGCTATCGGCATCGAGCTCTACGACCTGCCCTTCACCCGCGAGACTATCGTCAACGCCATTAACGGCGTACACAGCGATTTCAAGGTGTAATTACAGTACCCAAAGCGTAGACAAAAGCGCCGGTATGCCTTCTCCGGCATGCCGGCGCAGTTTTTTATAAGGAGGATAACTATGGCTAGAAAAATGAGAATCGCGGTATTCGGCGCGGCGGGCTTTGTGGCCTCGGTGTGCATCAAGACGCTGGTCGAGCGCGACGTGGAGATTGTTGCGGCTTTCGGCAGCAAGAACCACCTGCGCGAGGACCTCGGCGAGCTGCTCGGCCTGGGACGCATGGGAGTAATCCTTTCCCCGTCGACTGAGGACAACATCGCCAAGACGCTCGACCGCACCAAGCCCGACCTCGCGCTGGACTGCTCGCTCAACACAATACCCGACATCTACGACCACATCAAGCTCTGCATGGAGCGCGGCGTGAACGTCATGGCCGTCGGCGTGCAGTGCTACCAGCCCTGGCGCTCCGACCCGGAGCTCGCAAAGGAGATTGATGAAATAGGAAAGCGCACCGGCGCCACCTACCTCGGCTCCGGCTCCGCGGAGCTGTGGCAGAGCCTGCCCCAGGTGCTCAGCGGCCTGTGCGGCAGCGTAAAAAAGATAAGCCTCGAGTTCATAGCCCTGCTGGACGGCTTCGGCGAGGAGTCCACCCTCGGCACGCCCTTCGCAAGCAAGCCGGAGGAGTGGGGCGTTGTTGAAAACAATCCCGAGCCCTCTCCCTGGGAGCCCATATCCCGCCTCATCCCCGAGAAGCTGGGACTGCATGTGGTGTCGCATGAGCAGAGCTACAAGGGCATAGCCGCCAAGAAGGATATGGCCCCTGCCGACCTCAAATACCCCATTCCCGCCGGTACGCTTGTCGGCTACGTCGACGTCAACACCGTGCACACTGCAGAGGGCATAGATGTGGAGACCATGTCCTGCTTCAAGTTCCGTGAGGGCGACCAGACTAACTCCTTCACCGTGCGTATAGAGGGCGAGCCGGGCTTCGAGATGGTCATCCCCGACTTCCACGGAGACGTGACCACCAGCACCATCATGGTAAACCGCATCCCCGACGTCGTTAAGGCCCCGGGCGGCGTGATGATGGTAAACGCTCTGCCCATGATTTCCTATCACGGCAGCGCCGCCTACGAGCTGGAGGACTGACATGGAAAACTCACTGAAAAGACCCATACGGGCTGTTCTCTTCGGCGTCGGCGTCACCGGGCGCGAGCTGATTGCGCGGCTGCCTGAACGCGGCGTGGAGCTCACCGGTGTGTTCGCCAGGAGCAGCCACATAGGCGAGGACAGCGGCCTTGTTGCCGGCTGCGCGGCAAACGGCGTCAAGGTCAGCCCCTCCGACGACGCTTCCATAAGGGCGGTGCTGTCCGAGACGAAGCCCGACCTCGCAATAATATGCACCACCGACGACCTGCCGACATTGATGCCGCTCATTAAGCCCTGCGTGGAGTGCGGCGTGAACGTGCTCTCGTCCTCGGGACTGCTGTACTATCCCTACGGAATTTACCCGGAGGGCTCCGTGGAACTCGACGAGCTGGCCAAGGCCAACGGCGTCACGGTTTTCGCCAGCGGCATACAGGACGTGTTCTTTACCAGCCTTGTCACCGTGCTCACCGGCGCGTGCTACAGCATAAAATCCGTAACGCTCACCGACCTTGCCACGATAGACAGGTTCGACTTCTGGCCCGTGTTCGGCATCGGCAAGACCAAGGAGGAGTACGAGGAGTATTTGAAGGCGCATCCCGTGGACGAGGCCCATGCCTACAGCCATCTGGCCATCGCCACGAATGCCACGGTCGCCGCCCTCGGCCTCACGGCTGTCGCCCAGCACGATGGGCTGGAGATACTTTACACGGACGAGGACACCTACAACGCCTATCGTGACCTCCACATCAAAAAGGGCTGCGTTATAGGCAAAAACGAGACAACTGTCATTGAGACTGCTGAAGGAATCACCTTCAGGTGCGAGTTCATCTCCAAGATGGCCGAAGAGCACAAGGGTGAGACCGGCAACCTGAACCGCATAGTCGTGGAGGGAGAGCCCAACCTCGACCTTGTCACCACCGACAAGCACGGCGAAATGACCACTACGGCCTCCATGCTCAACCGCATACCGGACGTGCTCAACGCCGGTCCCGGACTGAAAACCGTGGCGGACCTCAGTATGCCGTACCTGAAAGTCAAGCCCCTGGGAGATTACCTTGAGGCCTGATATCGGAGAGAGATTACCGGCAGGGCAGCACAGGCGCAAATGTAAATAACCACTTGTAACAGCATGTGCTGCCCGATTTGATAAAAATACTTAGTTGCCTATTTGACGACAAAGTATGCGACCGTACCGAAAGGATGGTATCAATGCAAACTAAATTGAAACACCCTAACCTGACAATATTCGCGCTGCTGCTCTCGTCGTTCATGACTTCCGCAGACACGATGGTGCTGCAGCCGATAATCGACCTGCTGGCAACCGACGTGTTCCCGGAGTACGGCTACTCCATGTCAGCCATGATAATGAACATATCGGCCATAGCTCTTGCGGTTATCTCCGTGGCTTCCGGAGCGCTGGTGCGTTTCGGCAAGAAGCGCCTGATAATCCTCGGCACGATTTTCTTCACCGTCGGCGGCGTGGCGGGCTCGTTCATCACGAACATATATTACATATGGTTTACCCGCCTGTTTGAGGGCTTCGGAGCCGGCCTGGTTATGACCGTTTCGCTCATGATGATACCCCAAATCTTCACCGATCAGGCCAGGGTTGACAAGATTATGGGCTACAACGGCATACTTATGGCGCTGTTCTCCGGCATCATCACCTTCACCTCGGGCTATCTGGCGCTGGTGAGCTGGAAGCTGCCGTTTATGTACTATCTGGTCGGCGTCGTAATTCTCGTATTTCAGGTGCTGTATATACCCGACGACAGAAAGGAACTCGCCGCAGAGGGCGGAGCACCGGCAAAGTCCCATATCTCCAAGGCAGGCGTCATGCACGCTATAAGCGGACTTGCTTTTGGACTTTTCACCAGCTTCTTCTTCGTGTGCATCTCCGGCGTGCTGGCCGAAAACGGCGTGGGCGACGCCTCCATGGCGGGTACGGCCTCGACCTTCAACACGATAGGTTCTTTTATCAGCGGCTTCTTCTTTGCCTACCTGTTTGGAAAGCTCAAGGACTATTCCTTCACAGTGTTCTATCTGTTTATGATAGTGGCGTGGGCCGGACTGCTGAACACCAGCAACGCCATAATGGTTTACTTTGCCGCCTTCGTAAACGGCATCGGCTGGAACCTGTTTTTCTCCGGCTATCTGGCCAAGGTTTCCATGATATCCGACGAGGGTTCCGTGGAGGCCAATATGGCCCTGGCAAACGGTGTGTTCTATATAGGACAGTTCCTGACGCCCTTTGCGATGACCGCCATAACCGCTATTTCCGGCAACACCAGCCCGGTCTTTGCGATGAAGGTTGTCTGGGTCATTCTGGCCATACTCGCCGTGCTGCATCTGATATCCGCGATTACTTCCAGCAAGAAGCAGAAAGCGTAAGAGCTGAGATGGGCTTCCCTGAGATATAAGTACGGGATACCTACATTAAAGAAGTTATCCGCAACCGGATACACCGACCTCCTGTTTTGAGTTCAAAACAGGAGGTCATTTTAATGCGTATAACCGTGTGGCAGTAAAGTCGGGTTTCAAATACAATACCGCCTTGGCCGGCCGTAGGCGGGTGTTGTTTGTGGATTTTTTCTTCCCTGTTTACGGTGGAAACTTTTCGCGTGCGCTCTTCGTCTCTACAGGCAAATAGCTGTGACGGGAGGGGGCGGCAAAATCGAGCAACCAAAACTTTGAATTGTAAAGTGCAGGCGGATTGCCTGCCAAAACAACACATCTATATCATGGTTACAAGGAGAAGTAAAATGAAACGTACACTACAGAAAGTGTTCTCTCTGCTCCTGTGCGCAGCTATCCTGGTTGCGCCAGCCTTTGCCGCCGGGGAGAGCGGTGAAAGCGCCGACGAAACCGGGCCCGTCACGGTATGGGGGACTCTCACCTGGCTCGATGACGGCGGACTGCTGCTGCAAAACGACTCGGAGACGTCGATTAACGAAGTCATACTGCACGGGGAATCCATCATCTGCCTGGACGCCGTCACAGGGGAGCCCATAGATATAAAGAGCCTGAAGGACGGGGATACGGTCTACGCCTGGGTAAGCCCTGTTATGACCATGAGCCTGCCCCCGCACGCTACGGCGTATCTCATACTGGGCAACATACCGGCGGATTACCGCGTCCCCATGTATTATGAAATCGCGGCTGCAAATGTCACCGGCACTGACAGCGACACCCAGATGCCTACCTCGGTGGAGCTGACCGCTGCGGGCGGCGTCGTTTTCACTGTGACCGACGAGGCCACTCTGACGCCCTATCTGACCAAGAACGTTGTCACGCTGGGGGACCTGGTTCCCGGCACCCGTGTCCTGGTCTGGTCCAACAGCCGCGGCGAGGCCGAGCGGGTTCTGGTGTTTCCCTATGAGTACCGCGCTTATATCTCCCTCTCCGAGGATGGCGGCGTTTCCGTCAGCGGGCAGGCAGTTGAACAGGCCGCCAAGACCACTGAAGACGGAACCGTCCTTCTTCCTATCCGCGCCATATCCGAGGCCCTGGGCCTGTCCGTGAGTTGGGATCCGGAGACCGGCGTAACAGTTGCCGCCGGCGGCAGCGAGACAGCGCAGACCATATTCGTCGCCAAGCCCGACGGGGCTATTACCGGCGTAAATGCGGATGGGAGTACCTATGAATGTTTCATATTAGGAAAACACACTGCCAGAAATGGTGTGGCGGGCATTAGCCCGCCGCGGCGGGAATTTCAGAAATGTTAATTTCAATGTATTCGGCAATTCTGCGGAACTCGTCAGCAAACTTGAATTTCACGCTGATATTGCCGTTTTCGTAAACCTTGATGTAGTTTACAAGATCTATGAGGATTTCCCGGTTGAGCGTTTCAATGTTCTGGTGTTTCTTAAATGCCACCAGCGCCGGATGTTCGCTGTCAACGCCGTTTGCCAGTTCCGCCCGTTCAGCGGTCAGCCGTTCCAGCACATCGGAGAGTGTACTCACTTGCCGTTCATAGTCGGCTTTCATAGTCCGGTAGTCCTGCTGGGTAATTTCCCCGTCTTTCCAGTCTTGATAAAGGGACTGTTTGTATCGGGTAATTTTCGCCAGTTCCTTTTCCTTTGCGGCAATCAGATCGTCCAGTCGGAATGACTGGCTTTTTTTGACTGGAGCCGAGTTGATACGGGCAAGTATCTCCGAAAAGGAAACGGCCAGATGTACCTGTTGACGGACGGCAAACAGGACGGCGGCCTCCAGCCGCTCATGCTTGATTGAGTGCATGGAGCAGGCGGCCCGGGAACGGTATTTGTAGGTAGAGCAGGCGTAATACACATTTTTCCCGCTCTGGCTCCGTGTAATGGATTTTCCACAATCCGCACAGCGGAGAAAACCGCTGAACAGATGGAGCTCCTTTTTCCGTGGGGCCGTCCGTGTGTCCCTTTTCAACAGGGACTGCACCTTTTCAAAGGTTTCCCGGTCTATAATCGCCTCGTGGGTATCAGCCACCCGCACCCATTCATCCTCCGGCACCGCCTCAATCTCATGTACCTTATAGCTTTTCACACGGCGGCGGCCCTGTACCAAATCCCCGGTATAAATCGGGTTGGTAAGAATGTTTGTAAGCACCCGATCTCCCCACATGGGATTATCTGATACCGAACAGGAATAGGGCAGGCCCTTATTTTTTCGGTAGGTTGTCGGGCTGGGGATGCCGTGATCGTTTAGGTGGTAGACGATAGCCCGCCTTGTTTCCCCTTGCAAAGTCTTGTTATAAATGAGCTTTACAATCTCGGCGGCCTCGGGATCGACAATCAACTGGTGTTTGTCTTTTGGATCTTTTATGTAGCCGTAGGGAGCAAAGGAGCCGATGTACTGGCCGTTGCGCCGCTTATAGTCAAACACCTGGCGGATTTTCTTTGAAGTCTGATAGCAGTATTGATCGTTCATCACATTTGTAATCGGAACAATAATGCTGGAAACGCTGTCCGGGTTGAGGTAACTATCCACATTTTCAGCAAGACTGATAAAACGGACACCCATCTGCACAAACAGGTTGTCAATCAGACTTCCCGCATCGCTGTAATTCCGGGCAAAACGGGAAAGGTCTTTTACCACAACACAGTTGATTTTCCCACTCATTACATCGGACAGAAGCCGCTGGAAATTTTCGCGGTTGGCATCCGTCCCCGTGTGTCCATCGTCCACATATTCGGAAACGCTTTCAAATTCCTCAATGTGCTTTTGGTAAAAGTCATTCAGCAGGTCGCGCTGGTTTTTTACGCTGTTGCTATCGTCTTTTCCCTTTTTCAAATCTTCTTTGGAAAGCCGGATATATTCGCCCAGCCGCCAGCGCCGGATCGTATAAGAGGGAGAGAAACTCTGTTGAAACCCTCTGTTTTTTGTTCGTGACATTGTTCCTCCTTCCCTATCACATTACACTTATATTATAACTCTGTCCCATAGGGACAACAAGGATGGCTCCGCCTCGGGACACTTTGTCTCGAAGCTGGGGCTGGCCGCAGCCAAAGTCACAGCCCGCTTTTTTGCCGGATCAAATAGTCCGTCAAGGTGTCCTGCAAAGACGGCCCGCCTTCCGCAAATTCAATTTTCACACCGACTCCGCCGATGTTGAAGCAGTACAGATTTTTGGCAACTTGCAAAAACCTTGTGACGCGCTCTTTGCGGGAAAGGGCGTTATCAAAGGTCATACCGCTCACATCGGGCAGAGACTCAGGGGAAACTGCGCCAATGTCAACGCTTTTCATTTGTTCCAGTTCCTGTGCGGTTAATCTCACGGTAAAACCTCCTTTGTTCAGATTGATAAACGCCTCCCGGTTGTCCTGTGGGGAAACGCGAAAAGGCGGCACCGCACAAGTGCCGCCCTTTAGCCTGTCCTCACATCGGGACACTTTGTCTCGAAGTTAATAGGAGCCGTTTTCGTAATGGTGCTGGGCCTCGTCCAGCGTTTTGAAATCAAATACATAATGGAGCTCACCGACAACGCGCCGGATGTCCTCGGGGGAAAAACCACAGTTTTCCATCGCATAGATCACATATCCCCGGCAGGCGTTGTTGCTCCACGGCTCGGCCAGCATAGCGGCCAATGTAGGATCGAACTTCATTTTTTCATTCCCCCTTTGATAAAAATTTAGGGAACGCCTCGCCCATTTCCTTGACCTGTCCAAAGACAACTGTACTCGGCGCGGCGCTCCCTCGCAGACGAGAGGGCGGCCCGGAGGGACAGGCGGCCAGCCTGTCCACTGCCGGATCGTGGCCGTAGGTTGGCCGGGCCCACTTGCGGCGCTGGTGTTGTTCGCTCATTTTCCTTTGGGAAAAGTCACCGCGCACCCGCCGCCTGGCTCCCCGGATCATGCTCGGGGCCGCCCTTGTTCATCTACGGAGAAAAGAAAACCTCCTCTCATAAACCGAGACATTTTTGGATGATATTCGGACTGGTTCAGCGTGATTTTTTCAAATATTTTTTCATGTTCTCCAAACCGCGCTCCACAGCCCGCCGCACCGCGCTTTCGTGAACGCCTTCCGCTTCAGCTACTTCAGAATAGGTCTTGCCAAGAATGACACAGGCATCCACACGGCGGCCCTGGGCTTCGGGCAGAGAGTTAAGCGCGTTCCACAGACGGATAAAGAGTTCCATGCGTTCCAAGAGCTCCTGGGGCGTGGGCTCATGCAGGCAGGCCGAGTATTCGATCCCGTCCTCGCAGTCCAGGGAATACTGTGCCTTGTGCCGGGAGAGCCGCCGCTGATAAGCCATCTCATGGCGGGTATCAGCCAAAAACACTTCGGCCACCTCGTTAGAAACCTCGATAAACTGATCCTGCGTGTACCAATAATAAAAATCTTTCAGATTGATTGTAGTCATAATAAACCTCCGCTTCGGTGTTGGGTGGATGAGTGACCGAAACGGAGCTCGGCGGGGAGCGGCACCCTGGGGAGCTGCTCCGTACCTCGGGACATTTTGTCTCGAAGTATGGATAACAAAATGCGCCTGCGCGACACAAAGCCACGCAAGCGCATGAAATTACATATTCGTTTATGTACTGCCAAATTTCGCATCCATTGCCAGACTGATCCTGCTGGGTAGGTGGGCTTTTTTTGACAGGTTAGGGGGATGGGAAAAGAACAAGGACACGGCGGTACCTCCTGGACACCGCCGTATCCTAAAAAATGGGCGACTTTAATACACCCCCCGCAATCTCATTTTTTGAAAAGAAAACGGCGGCTTGAAATTGTTATTTCAAAACCGCCGCAAGGCTACTGTATTTTGTTTTGGCGCGTGATGACCCAGCCGCCGAAACAACGGTTTTTTTTATTACCGCTGTTCGACAGTGTTGGTGAAATAAAATAGCCTATTACATAAAATTTAATTACATTCTCATAATCTAACCCGAAATGTACAATGATATAGGGTGATATGAGAATGAACCAAGATGAACGAAGATTTGACTTTCATGGGCTCGGTCTAGCACTGAAACAGGCCAGAGAGGAAAAGGGATGGACGCAAGCCTATGTAGCGGAGCTGGTCGGCAAGACAGACCGCACCATTATGAACATCGAGAACAAAGGCCAGCACCCCAGCTTCAACCTGTTTTTTAAGCTCGTCACACTGTTCGATATATCCGTAGACCAGTTTTTCTATACGGAGGGCAACCGTGGCGGAAACAGTTGCCGGAAACACATTGATGTACTTTTAGACTCCATGAACGAAAAAGAGCTTGTTGTCATGGAGGCCACAGCCGAAGGGCTCAAGAAAGCCAGAGAAACGGAGGTTCTAAAATAGGAATCTCCGTTTCTTTCTGCTTTCAGAGAATGAGCAAAATTATATTAGCAGACAGCATTTTCAAGTATGGTAAGTTTTTTCTGCTCGCAATCTATCTCCGCCATCACTCCATAAGGTAAAATACAAACAGGCGATGTATGACTGCAATTTACATTATATAAAATAGGCAAGTCTGGCCGCTTAGCTTCATTTCCTATAACTTGAATATAAATATTTTTATATTCGTCATAATATCTTTCATCCATTGGTTTTCCGATGATTATTCCATTTATTTTATCTATAATGCCTTGTGCCACAAGATTTCTTAAGAAGTAGCAGACCTCTTCCGGCTTAGGATAATCCTCTCCTGTTTCAAGGAACAGGAGTTTATTTTCCCATTCGTCAAGGGCGGGCCATATTTCTGTTCCTATAACCATTTTAAGTACGCCCAAACATCCACCAAGAAGTTTTCCTTTAACTCGACCTGTCCCTTGTAATATTTCATAGCCGTGTTTTTCGGGCTTCATTTTCCTCGCAATCTTTTGGTTTTGAGGATCTGCCCAGTCTAAAAATTCAGAAGTCCACATATTGCATGAACTTATTTCCATTTCTGAAGCACAAGAGAATAGCATTTGTTTAATGCAGTCAATGGTATATTGGTGCATCTGCTTGTTTTCTGCAAATTCGACCATGAGACAAGGCCCGTGGAAAGAAACTACCCCGGCTTTATAAAGCATCAAATGATTAACGGTTGTGTCAGAATAACCCATGAATATTTTTGGATTATCTCTGATAATTTGGTAATCAATGTAGGGAAGCAGGCGAATAGTATCATCTCCGCCAATCATACAAATAATCGCTTTAATGGTCGTGTCTTTGAACGCTTGCATTAAATCCTGTGCCCTTAATTCGGGATGATTATATAAGTATTCATTCCCTTTTAGAGCATTGGGCATTGTGATAACATGAAGCCCGAATACAGTTTCTAATCTGTTAATACCTGTATAATATCTATGGATAAGAGACTTTTCCCCACCCATACCAGAAGATAGCGACACAATAGCAACGGTGTCTCCTCTCTTTAATGCTTTTGGTTTTATCATAGTATTACCCCTTTGTCTTGACAAAATTATACTTCAATTCGTATATTAAAGTAAGGTCAAGTGACCCATTTTGGAGGAAATGTTTATGGATGCTGAAATACTTCGTGGCCGTATGCCGATTACAATTCGCAAAAAGCTAATGAAAAAAATTTATGATCCCGGAAATCTTATTATTATAGCAGGTTACGAAAATAAATATGTATTTTTCTTAATTGAGGGAGAAGCAGAAGCCTCTATCCAAAATAATGATGGCACTGTCGCTACTGTCTACTTATATAAATCGAATAGCATATTTGGTGAAGTAGAGCCATTTTATAATGACTTCAAACCTGTAAGCATAACCGCAACTAAAAAGTGTATTGTAGAGGCACTTCATCAGACCGATTTTTTAGAATGGTTGAAAAGTGATTTTGAAGCCACAAAACTGCTTATTCGTATAATATCAGAGAAGCTAATACACAATGGTCAACTTATAGAGGAAATGTCTTTGCTGTCTGTTCGTAAAAGAGTTTTACGATGTATAGCTATTTACAATCACAAAGGACAGCTACACAAACTAACGAAAAAGCAACTTTCAATCGAAGCAAATACACCTATTAGGAGCGTAAATCGAGCGATTGCAGAATGTGTAAAAATGGGTTTAATCTCTTATGAGAATAAACAAATTTACATAAAAAATCTCGCTGTCGTTATGGAACACTTACCTTCTATATTACACTTTTAGTAAATAAATTGAATGGAGGGAGCGTTAAAATCGTGACCTCCGTTTTTCGCGCCATTTTCGGGGCTTGCACAAAACGGCAAGCAATTCGGGTGTGGCCACACTCCGAAATTTTTGCAGGCCGCAGGCCCGCAAAAATGCTTGTTGGGGAGCTCCCCAAACCCGCTGGACTTCGGGACAAATTGTCCCAAAGTCCCGGCGCAAGCGCCTGTTGGATGCGGCCCGGGCTAACGCTCCTGGGCCTTATTTTCCCGCCCGTCCGTATGGCCGAGCAGATAATCAATGTTTGCCTTGACCGCAACGGCCTGCCGCATATCCGCCTGGGCTTTGCGGTACTCGGCATAGAGGGCCTTTTTCTTTTCGGAGAGTTCCCGGCGCTCCTTTTTCAGCGTGTCCATTTTCGGGAGCTTCGCCCCGCCTAAAAGATCATTCATGGCAGCTTTCGCCGCCCGGTATGCGGCCAGCTCCGCTTCATGCTGGGCCAGATATTTTCTGCTATACCGGGCCGCCTTATAGCCATCGAATACAGGCCGAGTTTTTGCAAAATCAACCGTAGCGCCCATGAGCTGTACTGTATGGGAGAGGGCTGCTTCGGTTTCCCGAAGTTTCCCAGCCAGGGCGTGAAAGCGATCCACCGCCGCCTCGGTACTGGCCGCCAGTTTCTCATAGTCTGTGAGCTTGTGCTCCTGGAGATATTGGAGCGCGGCGGCCATCTGTTTGAGGTTGTAAACTTTGGCCCACCGCGCATAGGCCGGGCCTATGCCCTGTGCCATACGCTCTTGAATATCAATAATCAGATTGACACGCCGGGCCGGAGCCGGGCCGTCTTTCGGGATCTCCGGGATCGGACGCTCCCCGGCAATCACCGCCCGGATGTCATCGGGATCAAAGCCTGGGCCCAGGACAGAAGCCCGCAGACGGGTGTATTTATCCTGCCCAGGAGCCAGGAATGAGATCACGCCGCCCCGCCCATGCTTCACCGCAAAGCCGGACTCCTCCATAAGCCGCAGGAACGCTGGGAAGTCGGCGGGCTTTTTCCCCAGGGCCTCCACGATGGCCAGCCGCACCCGTTGTTGTGCGGCGGGCGGCTTTTCCCCGATCCACTGGCCATAGTGGAGAAAACGGCCTTTGCTGTGCTGTTTTGGATTTTGAATGACCGACAGCTCATGCTCGATGCACACCCGGTCAGAGAGTCGCCGCACCGCAAAGCTGGAGCCGATGAAGTTATGAAACTTCCGGGAGCAATCCTGGGCCGTGGAGTTGTAATAAATGTGATTATGAATGTGCCCTTTGTCGATGTGGGTACAGACGAAAAACTGGTACTTGCCCTTTGTCCAGCGCATGGCTGTTTCATAGCCGATTTTGTTTGCCTCCTCCGGCGTAACCTCACCGGGAGGAAACGCCTGCCGGATCTGAAAAAACAGAGCCCCGCGCTCCACGGCCCGGCCCGTTTCTGCCTGGTACTGGCTTTTGGTCAGAAGAAACTCAGCCGGGGCCAATGCCGGATCGCAGAGGTAGGCAGACACAGCTCCTATCTTTTTCGGATTGAGCCCGTAGGCAAACCGATCCTCCATCGTCTGGACAGCAGTTTTTCCTGCCGCTACCTTGTAGGGCCGGATATAGGTTGTAGCGATAGCCGCGCCTCCTTTCTGAAAAAAGACGGCGGCTGTGCTCCCGCCGCCGCAAAGGACTTCGGGACAAATTGTCCCAAAGCGTCATCCCGCAATAAAGGTCTTTAATGAATAGTTGAGATCATCCAGCCTGCAGACCAGCCACTCGGCTGCGGCGGGCAGCCCGAAAGGAGAAAGCAGAAAAGCAAGCACCAGCCCGGTGATCCCCCATTGTGGATTGCTCTGGATGAACAGCTCGAACAGACCGCACACTGCAAGGATAAAGGACAGGATGCCAAGCACCCAGGACGCAAGGGAAACGCTGAAATTGAGGACTGCGACAATCAGCGTAAGAGCCAGCACAGCAGGAGCCGCGATGATTTTCAGAATGATCCGCATAGCTTGATACCTCCTTGTTTTTGTTGATGGTTTACCTCTATATGACTATTATACCTCTGTCCAGGAGGGACAACAAGGATGCCTCCGGCTTTCAGCACCTCGGGACAAAGTGTCCCGAAGTATATCCCATCGTAAAAATGTACAATTTGTGCTATTCTATATTTATGCTGAAAAGAAAGGGTTGGTTTTATGAGAATGGGTGAAGGTAGAGAAACCTTCAATAGGCTTCTAAATTGGGATAGAGGACAAGCTCCTTCGGAGCGTTTAGCCGCTATCATATTATCCAAAGAGGGCTTTATGGGAATTGACCCCTCACATCCGTTAGGTGGTAAAGACGGACTAAAAGATATGACTCTATCCTTCGAAGGAAAACGGTGGATTGGAGCTGTATATTTTCCGCGCGGCCAGCAATCATTTACGGTTATAAAGGACAAATTTATTCACGACCTAGATGGCGTAAAAGCCAATGGTGCAAAGGGCCTAGTTTTTGTAACAAATCAAGAATTACGCCTTAATGAAAGAAAAATTTTATCTGAGCTGGCCCCTAATATTGATATTCAAATATATCATTTGGAAAGAATTGCATCTTTATTGAATACACCTTCTTTCTACGGAATCAGAATGGAATTTCTGGATATTGAAATGAGCAAAGAAGAACAATTATCTTTTTTTGCCGATAAAGAACAACGCCTTATAAGAATGGAAAACATTTTAGAGCGAATGGTTAGTGGTCTGGATGAATACAAGGCATTAGACGAATCTGTTTCGACAAAATTAGAGACTGATGACGATGAGCCTGAAGAATATACGATTGAACCGCGCACGATGGACGAAGTAGCAGAAGCGGCGTATCAGTTCGTAGAAAAAATTTGGTTTGATCGCCATCTATCGTTAAAATATAAGGTTGAAAAGGGTATAGAAACTGTCGATCCTCAAATTTGGGAAGGTGCATTAAAGTCTGCTGAAAAAATGATACAGAAATATGGAGAGGAAAACCTCGGGCCTTATAGTGATTTTGAATGGGGAATGTTAAATGGAAAACTATCGGCACTTAGGTGGGTATTAGGCGAAGATTGGGATATGCTTGATACATAAAAATAACGCGGGGAAATATGGACATATACCCCTTTCCCCGCGTTTTGTCATAGCTCCACAATAGCAGACAGTTTTTTCAAAAGTTCGGACAATGGCCCCCACAGCTTTTCATAGTCCCGTTGCAAGGCTTTGATTTCCTCGGGATAGATCCCGCCGTAGGTATTGGCCTGGATTGCCACTTGATTGAGATTGTTTGAGCACCGCCGTTGGAGCGACACCAGCTCCCGGACGGGCGAAAGGTCAACATGGAGTACATACCCATTCAACGCCATTTTCCGCATATAGGCCCCCATGTTTCGGATGCCCGCCTCGGCCATGCGTTCCCGGATCAGCGCCTGCTCCTCCTCCGACACCATCACATGGAGATTGATCGGGCGGCGGCGTTTCTTTGTCATCGTTCCTCCCGTTCCAGACTGCGGATGGCCCGGGGCGGCTCTTTTACCTTGTCTAACGGCTTCTCTCGCTCCCGGGGGCTTGCGGAGATCGGGGCATGAAATTCCCGGTAAAGTCGCATGGCCTCCTGGTCGGCCAGTTCCTGTTCACGCTTTTTCTCCATAATACAGACCTCCTATCTATCGTCCCGGCTGGGACTTTTCTTTTCCGGCGCATCCGGGGCCCGCTGTTCCCGGGCCTTGCGTCCGGCCTCTTTCATCTGCTCGGCAATCGGCGGCTTCTTTGCCGCACCACGTTCCGGCACAGGTTCACGGCCTTCGGGATTGTCATGGGCGGGCCGCAGCTCATAATCCTGCATTTCCCGTTCCGTCAAAGGATGGGCATAGGTGATGGCTCCCCATGCCTGGAACGCCTCACCCGGCACTTGCTGGCGGGTAAAGTATAAATCCATGTGGACAGGGCGGTTAAAGTAGCTGTTCGGGTAAGTGCCGATGTCGATAGGCCGCTGGGTGGAGTAGTACAGATAGGTTTCCTTGTCCGGGGCCGGTTCCACTTCCTGCACATGGTAACGCCGCTGGTAGTCCTCGGCCCGGTTGAGTAAGTCCCGTTCCGCCATATCCGGCTCATTCATGTAGTGGCCCCAAAAGTAATTCCGCTGGCCGTCCTGCTCGTTAAAACGCCACGTCACAAAGGGATTAGGGGCCCTGCTATTTTCCCCCAGGGCAAAACCGCACTGATTGTCAAACAGGATCGTGCGGCGGATCACATAGCCTTGATTTTCTTCCAGAATAACACCTCCTTAGATGCCCCGCCACCTCTGGACAAAGTGTCCAGAAGCGGCGGGGGTAGATGTGGAAAGCATTTGAGTAAAACAAGGGCAGGCCATAGAAAGATACGGCCCACCTCCAAAAGGGCCCCGGAAAGCCTTGATACAAGCGGGTTTTCCAGGGCCTAATTTTCCACACATCACCTCCGTTTTTTCCGCATATAGTCCCGCTTTTGCCGCCGCAGGGCAATCCGGGCACAGGACTCGGAGCAGTAGGCCATGCGCCCATCCGCAGGGACGGCCCCGCCACAGATGGGGCAGGGCTTAAAATCCGGCCTGGGGCCCTCACTCAGCAGGGACACCTCCAGCGCCGGATCAAGGGGCAGGACGGCCTCTCGAAAGTAGCGGCAATATGCGCCCGTCCAGCATTTTCCCAGCATATAGCACTCACAGTCCAGAGGCAGACACCCGCACTCTCGGTCATAGTTGGCGCACCACTTTGTTACCAGGGCGCGGATCGCCCTTTTTTCCTCGCGTGTCAGTTCACGGGCCAAGCCGTCACCTCCCGCCAGCCGGGGCCCGCATGAGCTCCCGGTAGCAGGACACACAGCCGATGCCCCGCCAGTAGGGGCACCCGGAGCACCGGGAGCCCCTGGGCGGTTTCGCCGGGGCAGGAGCCTGGGGACGGGGCTTCTGCTTCATCATTTTTTCAAAGGGGCTGTCGGTAAACCTCATTTGTCAGCCTCCTCTCCGTCATCGTCCTCCTCGTCCCAGGGCGGGCCGTCATCGTCCTCGTCCCCGTAGGGTTCCCCGCCGTCATAGCCATCCAGCTCCCCGCCGTAGTCCTCCTCGGGTTCGGCGGCTTTTTCATGTTTCGGGCGATAAATCTTAAAGTACCAGCCAGCCCCGCCGCCGATCACCGCCACGGCCAGCACCAGCAGAAGCATCCCCATATTGCCGCCCGTTTCCGGCTCGGCCTCCTCCGGGGCGGGTTCCCCGGTTTCCTCCGTTTCCACTGGTTCCGGCTCCACGCCCGCGCACTCGGTCATATTGACAGCGCAGACCGGGCAATCCGTATTGACAGCCCCCGCCGCGCATTTTTCAGAGCAGGAGCAGGCGGCCTGTTCCACCCCGGCAGCCTCCGCCGCAGCCAGCAGATCGGCTTCGTCCGTCATGCTCAAAAAGTAGGTTTCATACTGCTCGCCTTCCTCGTCCACGGGCTTGTCATAGTCAATGACAATGTAAAAGGTGTTCCCGCCCGCCGTCTGCACCGTGATAAACTGCTTGTTGGTGTGCTCGTCATAGAGCAGATCACGGGTAACAAGGTTGCCCTCCTCCGAGAAGCCCTCGCCCGGTTCAATGGTGGGCTCCGGCTCCGGGGCCGTGGTTTCCTCGGTCATGGTGGGATCTCCATAGTTTTCGCCCTCACCGCCGTCTGCATAGGCAAAGGCTGGGACAGCCGAAAAGCCGCATAAAAGAACGGCGGCACAGAGCGCCGCCGTCAGAGACTTCCATCGTTTCATATTCAATTCTCCTCCTTCCTGCCGGGTTCAGACTTCGGGACACTTTGTCCCAAAGCCCCATCGCCCTTCAGCTTTTCAAACAGGAGCGGGAGCTCCGCAAGGGGGATGCTCATGCCCCGCACGATGTCCACGATCTCGCTGTTTTCCGCCTCCAGCTTTTTCTGCTCCAGTTCTTTCAGTCGGGCCTGTTGTTCACTGATTTTAGCCTTGACCTTATCAATCTCGGCCTGGATTTTCATGCTTTTTGCCGTTGCCATAGATAACCTCCAATCATGGTAAACGCCCGTAGGCGTAGAAATGAGATTGCCAGTAGCTTGTATTTAGGTTTGCGTAACCGATGGGATCTCCACAGTGCAACATTTTATTGTCACCCACATAAATCCCACAATGGCTCACCCCCGGCGTGTCATAAGTACCCTTGAAAAAGACCAGATCGCCGGGTTGCGGATTGCTGGTCGGCGTACAGATGTTATAAAGCCCCTGGGCCCCCAGGCGGCCCACATTCCAGCCGGAGTGATTGATTACCCAGGACACATAGCCCGAGCAGTCAAAGGATGTGGCCGGACTGGAGCCACCCCACACATAGGGATAGCCGATATATTTCTCGGCCTCGGAGAGAATGGCGGCAAAGGTTTCGTCATCCAGATACTCCCGGGGCACCTCGTATCCTTCGGGCGGTTCGGTGTACTTGCCGACATACTCGGAGCCGGGGAACAAATCCGGGCGGTTTCCCAGCGTTGCCATATAGATGGCATATCGGGACATCTGATCCTCGCTTAACAGGTAGACGGGCAGATGGGACAGGTTTTTGTTTTCCAGCGTCACATAGCAGATATAGTAATTGTAGGGAACCTCCACCTCGTAATCGTTGCCCTCGCTGTCGGTGCGGGTTTCCGTCCGGTAGCGTACCTCCACCACCACATCCTCGGTCAGAATGTACTGGCTGTCAAAGAGCGTTTGCAGAGAGCCCTCCACCTGGTCAAGCGTCCACTGTCCTTCATGGAGCGAACACAAAAGGGAAAGAAGTACATAGGGATCATGCTCGATCTCGTCCAGGTCAAAGTGGTACTCGTCATAGTCGTGGGTGCTTTCGTAGCTGTCCAGATAGCCGGATAGCTCCGCCTCCAAGTCACAGTAAGCGGCTTCGGCCCCCAGCAGATCCCCGTCCTCGCAAGGGTAGGTGCTGGCCCCCACCGCGCCGATGGTGCTGTTTCCCAGCGTAACAAGGGAAGAAGAACAGGACTGCATCACCAATACAAGCAGAACGCAGGCCAGAGCCAGCAGACAGCCCACGGGATGGCGTTTCACAAAACCAACCGCCAGGGCCGCCAGCTTTTCTGTGGTAACAGCCGTTTTCCCGGCGGCCTGGGCCCCGTATTTGGCCGCCTCCTTTGCCTGCTTCTGATACCTCTTGCGGAGCCGCCGCTTCTGCCAAAACCGGGACAAAGCGTTTTTGGAGAGCTCCGGGTGCTCCTGTGCGGCGGTGTGAAAATGGTAATCTGCCGTAGCCTTGATATATTTGGACTCGGCCTTACGAACCGCCTTTGCCGGGTGCTCCCGGATTTTCCGTTTCACAAACCGGGAGCCATGCCGCAGGGCAGACTCGCCCACAAGCTCAGAGCGGTGGGCCCCTTCGATGCCCACATTCTCATGCTCGTTTTCGTAAATCTTCCCATGCACAAAGCTGTGGGCGGAGCCGCTGGCCACCCGGCCCACACGCCTCACCGGGCCCGGCTTTTTGGGCGGCTTCTGTTTTGCCAGCTTTTCCTTTGCCCGATCCAGCTTTTCCCCGCGCTTTTCCATGCGGAGTTTGGATGCCGCCGCTTTCTCCTGGTTGCTTTTCTGCCGGAATTTTGACTTTGGGACACTTTGTCCCGAAGTACCCCCGGCGTTTCCTTCGCCAGCCCCGCCCGGATCGGCGGCCCCAGCCGCCTCCCTGGGTTCGGGGCCCGCGCCGTTATTCGGTTTTCGCTTCATTTTTCACATCCTCCGGGCGGGTGGTCAGCAGGTTATAGATCTCGCCTTTCGGGAACCGATCCACAAAGGGGATGGTCACATTCCCATAGAACAGCAGGCCCTCGCCGGAATTGGAGTGGGTGATGTAGGAAAGCTGATGCTCGGAAATGCCGAGCTGTTTTGCCAAAATCGTCCGGTCACTTTGGGCCTGGGACAGCAGGATCATAAAATCCGTGTTGTCGAGAATGTTCTCAATCTCCCGGCTGGCCAAAAGGTCTTTCACATTCTGCGTAAGTGCGCTGGGGACACATCCTTTTTTTCGGAGCATCTTCCAGACCGCAACAAAATAGCTGGCGGTCAGAGGATCGCGGAGCAGGACATGGAACTCGTCAAAGTAGCACCAGGTCGCCACGCCCTCCCGAAAGTTGGTGTCCACCGCCTGGGAGACAAACTCGTTTGTGATGTGCATGGCAATCTTGCGGAGGTTTTCTCCCATGTTCTTGAGCACGATGCACACCACCCGGCTGTCCGTTTTTACATTGGTGGGATGGTTAAAGAGATTGAGAGAGCCCGTACAGTAGAGCTCCAGGGCCGTTGCTACCCGGCGGGCCTCCGGCTCCGGCTGTTTGAGAAGCTCCTCGTACAAGTCCTGCAACAGCGGCGTTTTTTCAGTGGCAATCCCCAGGGCCTGCTCCCGGTAGACCAGCCGCACACAGCGGTCAACCACCGTTTTTTCGATGGGCTGTAAGCCGTCCTTGCCGCCTACCACCAGCTCGCACAGGGAAAGCAGGAAATCCGCCTTCATGGAGAGCGGGCTTTCCCCGGCGGTCATGTTAAGCTCCACATCCATCGGGTTTAAGTGGTGGGGGCTGTCCGGGGCAATCTCGATCACCTGGCCGCCCAGCCTGCGAACCAGCGGGGCATATTCCCCCATCGGATCAACAATCAAAATCCGATCCTGGGGGATGGCAAGGAACACATTTAAGAGCTCCCTTTTTGCGGCGAAAGATTTTCCCGAGCCGGTAGAGCCGAGATACAGCCCGTTGGCCGACTTCAGCTTTTTGCGGTCAGCCATGATGACATTGTGGGAAAGGGCGTTCATGCCGTAGTAGAGGGCCTGTCCAGCCATCCGCAGCTCTCTTGTCATAAAGGGAATAAAAATCGCCGTGGAGCTGGTCGTCATGCCGCGCTGGATCTCCACCTCGTTATAGCCGAGAGCCAGCGAGGACACAAAGCCCTGTTCCTGTTGCCAGTCAAGACGCTTTAAGGAGCAGTTGTATTTCTGCGCGATGCCGCCCACAGTAAACACATCGTTTTCCAGCCGCTGGCGGGTGGGGGCAAAGTTTACCACCGTAAAAGTGAGCAGGAACATCCTCTCGTTGCGGGACTGGAGGTCAGCCAGAAGCTCCGCCGCGTCCTTGCTGAATGTGATAAGGTCGGGTGGCAGGATGTCGGGATCATACCCGGCCCGCACCGCCTTACGCTGTTCCTCCACCTTCATTTTTCCGATGTCAGAGATTTTGCCCTTGATGGTCTTAATGGCCTTTAACTGATCCACCGTCTGAATATGGAGCGTGACCGTCATTTCCGCATCCATCTCTAAAATCTCCGCAAGGAGCTTGTCAGAGAGTTCGGACGCTAAAATCTGCAAGTAGGACACCGCGCCCCAATACTGGCCGATCCGAAATGAGCGGGACTGCCGAAAGTCGAAGCTGTCCGGGGCAATAAAGTCCTTTGTGCCGAGCCCGGTCTGCGGAATGTCCTTCCACGAAAAGCGGAACGGCTCCCGGTTTCCCGGGTGCATCTGGCTATAAAGCAAGGCCAGCCTTGCCCGCCCGTCCATCGGCTCACAGGGAACACCCAGCCGCTTGAAGTTTCCCATCACATCGGCCTCCACGCGCTCCAGGCGGGGGCGGGCCTCCGCGATCCCTTCGGCGGGTATGCCGAAAGTGATGTATTTGGAGCGTTCAATGCCGTTGTTGCTTTTGGCGATCTGATTTTTCAGCATCCCGGTAAATTCCTCCCGGACGCTGTTAAAATCATCATCCGCCTGGGGAATGTTTACCTTGTAGCGGCTCCTGGAATGGGAACGGCGGTTGATAAAAGAAAGCTGGAACGGCAGAGTGCTGTCAAAGTAGTTGAGGAATGAGCTCCAGCCGCCGAAAATCGCCGTCTGATCCTCGGTACTTGCCACGGAATAATTGATGTCCTCATATTCCACGGTCTTTGTATAGAGCCCGCCGGGGAGCTTGCACACCCCGTCCGGGTGCATTGCCAGATAGGGGATCGTCTGCTGGACGGACAAGGCCGCCCGGCTGTTACCCCTTCCGGGACTGTTTTTGCTTTTTGCCTTTCGCAATCGCATCCTCCTTTCTCACAGCGCCCCGCCCGGTAAACGGAGCGTAAATGTTTTCTGTCTGATAGTGCCGAACCCCGGGCCGCAGGAATTTGGCCCGGATGATGTTATGAACCACTTTTTCAAAGGGGAGCCCGTCTTTTTCATACATCGCCAGCAGGAACGCCGGGAGCATGACCGCCAGCATAAGGAACATGGCCCCGGTATTCCCCAGGGGCTCCCGCGCCAGCAGGTAGGACGGGATGCCGATGGCCGCCGCCCCGCCAAAACAGATGAGCTGGCGCTTTGTCAGATTGAACGCCATTTTCGTTTTGATTTTGGATAAGTCATTCGGGACATTTACATAGGGCATGAGAAACCTCCTTTCTCGCCCCGGAGACTTCGGGACAATTTGTCCCAAAGTCCGGGACGGTGCTTTCCACCTCGTTTCCCCACACATCCCAGCCGGGCGGCGTCTGTCTTGCGAACAGCTCCACCCGGGGCAGATCGCCCATAAGGGCAACAATCTTTTCCCGGGCCTCGTCCGGCTTTTTGCTGTGGGCTTCAATGGGGGAAATGATAAACTGGTGGATATTGGCCGCCTGCCGCTTCGGATGCCCTTTTGTTGCCAGCAGGCAGATCTCCGCATTTCCCCGCGTCCAAAAGCCCAGGCCGTAAAACCAGCTATCAACTTTCCGGTTTTTCTTCAGCCAGACGAAAGCCACGGACTTATACTGAAAGCCCCACGCCTTAATCAGTCGCAGGGCCTCGGGGAGCTGGGGGAAAGTCGCCCACAAAAAAAGCGCGCTGTCCGGGGCGGCCAGATCCGCCACCGGGAGCGCACATAACTCGTCAATCCCCATTGTGGGATAATGGTGCTCCGCCGCCCCTTGCAGGCCCTTTTGGGCGTACCGCCACGGGGGATCGGCGTAAATGATAGAATATCGTCCGATAGTTACACTCCTTTCTCCCCGGCCTCCACCGCCGAGCGTGCCACGCGGATGCGCTCACTGGCGGCGGCGTAAAAGGCTGGAGCTGTTTCAAAGCAGACGAAGCGGCGTCCCGCATTGAGGGCGGCAACGGCGGTTGTGCCGGAGCCCGCGCAGATGTCGGCCACCAGCTCGCCGGGCCGGGTGTAGGTCTTGATGAAATACTCGCATAGTTCCACGGGCTTTTGCGTGGGATGGATGCCGCCTGTTACGGTGGGGACAAACAGCACATTTCCCGGATAGCGCCGCCCATCGCTGGACTCGGAGCTCTGCCGCTCGAATTTTCCATAGTTCGGGCTGGTGCCGCTGCGGGCATGGACACGGCTGTACGGCTTGCCGTAAGTAAACTGCGGATTGTAAAGCGGGGCTTTTTGATAGAACACCAAAATATTCTCCGACTTTTTCAGCGGGGCCCGGTTTGCATTGAGAAATCCTGTCCCGCGCTCCTTGTACCAGATCCACTCATAGCGGAGCATGGAGAGGTTGGAGGCCCCCAGCACCTTGTCATAGGGGCATTGAGCAAAGAACAGCACCGCGCCCTCCGGCTTGACCGCCCATTTCACTGCCTCCCATAATTCCGGGAGCGGCAATGGCACATCCCAAAAGTTGCGGGTAGTGCCGTAAGGCGGATCGGTTAAGAGCATATCCACCGAATGACGGGGAAGGGAGCGCAGGCCCTCGATGCCGTCCATCAGAAACAGCCCCTCCGGGCAGTCCGGGGACTTCGGGACACTTTGTCCCAAAGCCGCCTTATCGGTCATCCCTTGCCTCCTTGCCCTTTGCCGGGACAGGGCGGGCAGCGTTTTCACGGGCGGCCTGCGCCCGCCCTTCCGCTAACTGCCGGGCAATCGTCTTTGCGTCATCCCTTCCGCCCATCAATTCCCGCTTTTGCAAAACGGCTTCTGTTTCCGCCATAAAGCGGGCAGCATCCGCCTCGTTAAAGTCCTCCGGCGCTTTTCCGTACCACAGGCGCGTCCCGTCGGGCCCATATCTTCTCGGCATATAACACCCCTTTCCTTAATGCGCTCCAAAGATGCTTTTTGAAATTGTCCCGGTTTTGAACAGCATAAAGCAGAGCAAAACCGTATAGCCCACGGCTCCCCATATTGCGCCGATGGGATCTCCGCCTGTGGCGATCCCTTGAATGAGCACCGCATAGATGCCCACGCACAGCAGGATCAAAAGCCCCTGAAAACCGATGGCGAACAGGGACTTCAGATAATTCTGCCCCATGCTCCCCATTTCACGGTTGGACAGGGTAGCCACCGGGATGGGCGCTAAACTGGTCAGCATATAGATTTCCAGCATACGGCCATAAATCAGAACGAAAATCACGATATTCAGTGCGGTCATGGTAAAGCCAATAAAGATCGACTGGAGCCACAGGCCCAAAAGGGAACCCAGCCCCATTGTCTCCAGCGTGGCCTCCAAATCCGCCAGCATATCCGGCGAAATATCCGTGGAGCCCTGGATCACCCCCGCCGAGCTTGCAATCACGCTCTGCGACACATCAAAAATCGCGTTGACGATATTGAATGTGTTGGAGAGGATCAGGATGGCCGCCGCCGTTTTGAAAATCCACTTGAAAAACATCCAAGTGTCGATGTCGTGTAAGTTATTGCGGTCTATGAGCATTTGAATGAGCTCGTACACCGCCACATAGGTTAGGACTAACCCGGCAATCGGTAAAATTACCGTTTCGGAAATCTGGCGGATAAGGGAGAAAACCCCGGCGTTCCATGCCGCCGGGGTTGTTCCCACCTCTCCCGCAATCTCCCCGACTCGGGCGTTTACCGTATCAAACAGGCCGCTCAGATTGCCTAAAATGCCTTCAATGAGCAGGCTTTTGAGCCAGTCGGTCAGCCAGTCGGTGAGAAATCCCATAAGCCGCTACCTTAAAACAGGCCGGACAGCAGAGGGATCAGGGTAGTACCCAGCAGGATGATGCCGCCGCCCGCCATGAGCTGCTTCATGCCCTGGCTTTTTGCTAATGTGCGATAAAGAAGTAATAGAAGTGTAAAAAATTTTGCCGTTCCTATCCGGCACTTG
>UQWI01000012.1 GCA_900544765.1 uncultured Eubacteriales bacterium
GCTTTTGCAAGAATAAAACAAGAATGTCCTAATTCTGAAGTTTATAACGATGCAGAGATTTCCATCCGTATAGGAAAACGGTGCCAAAAAGTTCGCTGGAACGAGTTTGATTCGATTATGGGAAACCATGATATTACAGTCCGACTGCATGAGAAATTTAAAGTGTCCCATGATTTTATAGGGTCATTAACTCAACTGTCAGACGAATATTATGATAGCATTGTCGCTGAGGAGAATGGAGATGCAGAGTAAATATATCTGGATTTTAGCTGTTTTTTTCCTTCTGTGTATAATGCTGTTCTGTAATAGAAAAGTCAGACTCTGGTTACTTTTGATAGAGCAAATACGTGTTTTTAGAAACGATAAAAAGAAAAGAATTTCTCTATGGGATTGTATTTGTTTTCTTGTTTTTCCGATAGTGATTTCACTTATTTTTGTCTATAAATTAGGTTTCACCATCAATAATAATTTAGCTGAACTGCTTACCACGGTTTTTTCTATTGTTTTTACGGTACTATTTGGATTTGCTGCTATTATGATAAGCAAAATTGATAGCCAAAACAAAACAGAAAAACAGGTTGCCGAAGAAACTTTTGTATCAATCGTTTCGTCGACTATCTTGTCTTTAATTGCGGCTGTCCTATCAATTGTTCTTACACAGGTAAAGTCTGTAATATGTTTGCAAATTATATCCAGTGGAGTTATAATTATTTCTTTAATCATCATTATGTTGCTTTTATTAATTACCAAGAGAGTATTCCTTCTATATGTAGACCGCAAAAATTAATGAAATGTAGATAATCAAATTGAGGGATGAAAACATGTAAAAAGCTTTCATCCCTCGCACCGCTATAAAACAATCTAATCAATGTTGCCTTAAAAGTTATAATATATATATCAAAACAATAAATCCGAACCCGTCGCCAACCGGCACAAGGTTCGGATTTATTTCTTGTGGTGGACCTGAAGAGACTCGAACTCTCGACCTCTCGGATGCGAACCGAACGCTCTCCCAGCTGAGCTACAGGCCCATATTTGTTTTATATGCTCATTTGAGCGCTCGATAATTATACCACACTTTTCAGATTTGTAAAGAGTAAAATTCACAGTTGCTAAAATTCTTCCTATGCGTTATAATACGAGCACGGCCTTTCGCAAGGCTGCACCAGTCGGGGAGCTAGCGGTGCCCTGTAACCTGCAATCCGCTACAGCAGGGATGGATTCCTGAGAGAGGACTGTTCGATGTGCCGTCTGCCCACAGTAAGCGGCGTTGAAGTCCCGGTCTCGCGCAACGTATTCCCGTGAACCATGTCAGGCGGGGAACCGAGCAGCATTAAGCGGGCCCATATGTGTGCCGTGAGGCTGCCGGGGCCGAGTTGGCTGCTGTGGTAACGGGCGTGTCGGCCGTTCAATCAAGGGTGTGCAGTCTTGCGAAAGGCCGCGTCGTCGGCGCGGACTTCGTATCTTTCGCTTCCACGCAAACGTGAAAGCTCAATCACTTCGTCGCGCCTCCTCTCAAAACCAAACCCGCTGCGCTGGGCTTCAATTTTGTATTCTGTCTTTCTTCGGCGAGGATACCTTATTTCTGCTCCGGATTCCGGTTTACACCTACCTTATACCATTTAGAAAGGACTTGGGCGTCATTTATCAGGCTCTATACCGCAAATACCGTCCCCGCACCTTTGACGATGTCTGGGGTCAGGAAAACATAACCGAGACGCTCAAGCAGCAGGTCATGACTGGGCGCACGAGCCATGCCTATCTCTTCGTCGGCACTCGCGGCACCGGCAAGACCACCTGCGCCAAGCTGCTCGCCCGCGCCGTAAACTGCGAGCATCCGGTAAACGGAAGCCCCTGCAACGAGTGCGCGGCATGCAGAGGCATCGAAGCCGGCACCGTCATGGATGTCGTCGAGATAGACGCCGCCAGCAACAACGGCGTGGACAACATCCGCGCCCTGCGCGACGAGGCCATCTTCTCCCCCGCCACAGTAAAAAAACGCGTATACATAGTTGACGAGGTACACATGCTCTCAGCCAGCGCCTTCAACGCGCTGCTTAAGATACTCGAAGAGCCGCCGGAGCATCTTATGTTCATCCTCGCCACGACCGAGCTGCGAAAGGTCCCCGCGACTATACTCTCGCGCTGCCAGCGCTTCAACTTCCGGCGTTTGGACGCGGATGTCATTGCAAAGCGCCTGTCCTACGTCGCCAGGAATGAGGCCATCAACCTCACTGAAGGCGCCGCGAGGCTGCTTGCACGTCTGGCAGACGGCGGCATGCGCGACGCGCTGAGCCTGCTTGACCAGTGCTCGGGGCGTGAACTCATAGACGAAAACGTAGTGCTCGAAACCACCGGCGCCGCCGGAAGCGAGCGTATTGCAAGGCTGCTCGAGGCCATTGCCTCACACGACAGCGGCGCGGCCCTCGGCCTTTTCGCAGAGCTTTGGAGCGACGGGAAGGACCCCGCCGGAGTGCTCAGCGACCTGAACGGCCTGATGAGGGACGCCCTCATCCTCTCCGTCGCGCCCAAGGGCGGCTGCTCCCTGGTGTCCGGCGCGTACAGCACGGAGCTTCTAAAACGCTTCGGCACGCTTTTCACGCGTGAAGAGCTGCTGCACAACATGACGTCGGCGCAGGAGGGCATGAGCCAGCTGCGCGACAGCCCCAGCGCCAGGACCACAGCCGAGCTGACGCTTGTGCGCCTCTGCACCCCCTCGCTCGACCCTTCGGCCCTGGAATCACGTCTGAGTCGCGTGGAGCGTATGCTCGAGGGCGGCGTCACGATTGCTCCGGCTCACTCTGTCACTTCAGCGCCCGCCGCGTCGAAGGCCGCGCCAATCCCGGAACCTCTGCCTGTACTCGAGCCCACTCCGGAGCCCGCCAGGGCCGAGGAGCCCACGGTTGAGCCGGAGCTTGCCGAGAGCAGCTATGACGAAGCGCCGCCATGGAGCGACGAGGACGCGCCGCCTCTCAGGGACTGCGGCATGGCCTATCCCGCGCCCGGCAGCGACACGCCGCCCCGGCATGAGGAGCCGAAGGCGGACGAGCCCATTCGCACGCCAGCTCCCAAGCGCGATTCGCCGCAGCCCATACCCGAGCCGGTACCCGAGCGCGCGCCGGAGCCTGAGAGCCCTCCGTCCGGAGACGGGTTTAATTGGGACAGCTTCGTTTCACTCGTCGGCCCCAAGCTAAGCCGCGGCTATGCGATGCTCTTCCGCAGCGCGTCTGAGGCCAGCGGGGAGCTCAACGGCGACGTGTTGACGGTCTATCTCTCCGCCGGGATACTCTACAATGGCCTGAACAATCCGGCCAGCATTGAGGCGATGCGCTCTGCTGCAAAGCAGCTGACCGGACGAGACATAAATGTACGCCTGGCCGAGCTGGGCGACGCCATGCAGCGGAATTTGGACGAGCTGCGGGCTTTCAAGGAAGTACGATTCATCAGAAAGGATGGTAATTGATATGGCTAAAGGCGGTTTCCGCGGTGGATACGGCGGCATGGGCGGCATGAGCCAGGCCAATATGATGAAGCAGGCGCAGAAGATGCAGCAGGAGTTGGCCAAGATGCAGGCCGAGCTCGAGGCGAGCACCTTCACCGCCACGGCGGGCGGCGGCGTTGTCAAGGCCACCGTCAGCGGCAAGCGTGAGCTGACCGCGCTCGAAATAGACCCCGATGCGGTCGACCCCGAGGACGTCGAGATGCTCCAGGACATGGTGATAGCCGCCGTCAACGAGGCCATGCGCAAGGTCGAAGAGGCCAGCGGCGCCGGTATGAGCAAGATAACCGGCATGAAGGGCCTTCCCTTCTAAAGCTAAAATGCGAAACAGCCCCGAAGCTCTTCAGCTTCGGGGCTGTTTTTATTTGCCTTTGCGCTTCCTCACGGCCTCTGTCAGCAGATACTCTATCTGCCCGTTGATGCTTCGGAAGTCAGCCTCGGCCCAGGCGGCTATCTCATCCCACAGCTGCGGAGACAGGCGCAGGATTATCTGCTTTTTTGCGTTTTCCGCCTTCTTTACCGCCTTTTCGCGGCTCTTTATCTCGCGCTCCAGCGCCTCTATGCGCTCTAGCCGCTCCCGGAGGGCCGCTTCCCTCTCCTCCGGCGTAATCTTATCCGGCATCAGTATATAGAGCCGGTGTTGACAATGGGCTGGGTGTCATGGCTGCCGCAGAGCACGACGAGCAGATTGCTGACCATAGCGGCCTTGCGCTCGTCGTCGAGCACGACCACTGAGTCCTCGTCGAGCTTGTCGATTGCCATCTTGACCATGCCCACCGCACCGTCAACTATCTTCTGCCTGGCCGCTATGACCGCCGCAGCCTGCTGGCGCTGAAGCATCGCGGCGGCTATCTCCTCGGCGTAAGCGAGATGGGTTATGCGCACCTCCTCGACGACTATTCCGGCGTCGAGCACGCGCTTTTGCAGCTCCGACTTCATGCTGTCTGCAATCTCCTGGCTGGAGCCGCGCAGGGTCTTTTCACCAGCCATGTCCTGCTCATCCTCGTCGAAGATGTCATAGGGATAGAGGCGCGCTATATTTCGGATGGTGCTGTCCGTCTGCGTGGAGAGGAAGCTGGGGTAGTCCTCGACGTTGAATACCGCCGCGGTGGGGTTGGCAACGTGCCAGATGACCACCGCTCCGATGATTATCGGGTTGCCAAGCACGTCGTTGACCTTCTGGCGGCCGTTATCCAGCGTCATCGTCTTGAGGGAAACGCGCGCCCTCGTACTCACAATCTCCGTCGTGGAGCTGGGATTCCCTCCGATTTCCTTTTCCTTCTTGGCCTTCTCAGCAGCGGCTTTGTTGTACGCGGGGCTGATGGCTGAGCAGAAGGGGTTCACAAAGTAATACCCAGACTCCTTCACCGTGCCGTAATACTGGCCGAACAGGGTCAGAACCAGCGCCTCGTTGGGGCGCACGGTCTTTAGTCCCGCCAGCAGGATGAAAAATGCTATGAACATCACTATGCCGACTATCAGCAGCAGCGCGCCGAACAGGGCCTTGCCTGCGCCGAAGAGCGCCACGCTGACGCACATGAGCACCACGCTCGCCACCAGCATGACCAGGTCCATTATAAGTACCGGTATGCCCTTTGCGGGGTCTATCACCTTCTCGGTTACTATTTCTGTGTTCATTGTATTTCCTCCTTGTGTTTTTGTGATATCGTTTTGATATCACATTTATATCACATCGTGGAGGCTTTGTCAAGAGCCGGCGTCCGCCGTTTCCTTGAGTTTGCGCACAAAGGTGTATTCCTCCTGTGCCAGGGGCAGCGCCATGTCCTTGTCTGCAAAGACCGAGCCGCGCAGGACTATGTCAGCGCCGAAGCGCTCACGCAGGGAGTCTATAGCCGAGTCGAGCCGCCTCTGGCTGTCGTAACGCCTGTAGTCCGTGAAGATGTCCATCTGTTCGTCAGGCGAATATGACAGGTGCTCTGCGCGGATGGAGAGGCTCCTGAGCGGGTTCGGCCAGCTGTGGTTCGCGTCCAGCAGCCCCAAGGACACGCCTATCAGCTCTTCCACGCAGTCGGTGTAGTGACTGAGCATCGTCCTGCGGCTTGTCCAGTCCAGCCACTTCGCGTCACGCATCTCCAGGGTAACGACCTTACAGCGTGCGCCCGCACGGCGCAGCCTGGCTCCCACGCTCTCGCAAAGGCTGACCACCACCGGCAGGGCGTCGGCGCGCGAGCGCATATCTCGCGGCGTAGTCGTACCGTTGCCTATGCTTTTGGCCGCCTTGTACTCGTCCGGGCGCAGCACCTTGGAAGGGTCGAGGCCGTTTGCGTAGTCGTACAGCGTCTCCCCCGCCTTGCCGAATGCACTGCGCAAATAGTGCTTGGGCACTGCGGCCAGATCCCCTATCGTCCTGACCCCCATGCGTGAAAGCCTCGCCCCCGTGGCCCGGCCAACATACAGCAGGTCCGACACCGGCAGCCGCCAAACTATGTCACGGTAATTTTCACGCGTTATCTCCGTGACGGCGTCCGGCTTGCGGTAATCCGAACCGAGCTTGGCAAAGGCCTTGTTCCAGGACACTCCCACGCTAACCGTGAGACCGAGCTCGCGCTTCACCCGCTCGCGTATCTCGTTTGCGCACTTCACGCCGCTCCCGGCGCGTACACAGCCTGTTACGTCCAGCCAGCTCTCGTCTATGCCGAAAGGCTCTCGCCTGTCGGTGTAATCCGCGTATATCTCCTGCACTTTGCGCGCAAAGTAGATATAGCGCTCAAAGTGCGGCGGAACCACGATGAGCTCCGGGCAGCACTGGCGGGCCTGCCAAACAGTCATGCCGGTTTTTACGCCGGTGCGCTTCGCCTCCTCGCTCTTGGCAAGTATTATCCCGTGCCTGCGCTCCGCATCTCCGCCAACGGCAACCGCCTTCCCCATCAGGCTTGGGTCATACAGCTGCTCTACGCTGGCATAGCAGGCGTTGATGTCCGAATGTAAAATGACCCTATCCATACAAGACATTATAATGTCTCATAAAGATAAGGTCAAGTGTAATTTTATCCTAATAAGATATTTCTCAGCTCATCAACGCTGTCTACGACAGTTACAGCCCCCGCCTTTTCAAGCTCTCCCGGCTCCGCGTATCCCCAGGAGACGCCGATACAGGGGATGCCGCAGCGCTTGGCGCCGCGCACGTCGTTTTCCCTGTCGCCTATCATTACGGCGCCGTCTCGCCCGAACCTGCCCAGCAGCTCAGTGATGACCTCCCACTTCTGCCCCCGCGTTCCGTCGAACTCGCTGCCCAGGACGTCGTCGAAGAGCCCGTCCAGACCGTGGCTGCGGAGTATCTCGACCGTAAAAGCAGTAGGCTTGCCCGTTGCGACCGCCACATTCAGCCCCTGTGCCTTCAGAGTCCTGACCAGCCGCTCCACTCCGGGGTAGAGCTCGCACTCGTTCACGCCGTCCACGCTGTAGCGCTCACGGTACTTTTTCGTCATGGCCTTGGCCATCTCCGCGTCCACATTGTATCTTGCGGCGAAGCACTCGCCCAGCGGCGGTCCGACGAAGCAGCGCAGCGCCCTCCAATCCGGCTCGGGATAGCCGAAGGCCTCAGCCGCATACTGTACGGACTTCATTATACCTTCGCCGGTGTCGAACACCGTGCCGTCAAAGTCAAACAGTGCTGTCTTGTACAATATTCTCACCTCAACGGGATTATATCCGCTGTATTTGCCGTTGTCAATCCGTTGCGAAAGCGCATAGTTTGGTATGAAACTTCGCGCGCGGCCCGCTCTCCGTGAGCAGGGCTTCGCTCATCATTCCCGGTTGCCCGCTCACCGCCGGGATACGGCGCTTTGAGTTTCCGCCATGCCTTTGCATAGCGAAGAATCTGTGAAAATGAGGTAAACAACATGGAAAGCAAGCACACAGTCTGGTTCCTGGGTTCTAACTCCGAGCACGGCTTCCACTCCCTGTACGACGGCTTCTGCGCCGGGGACGGCGACTTCCTGCGAGTCATAAAGGGCGGCCCCGGCACGGGCAAAAGCAGCTTCATGCGCGCCATCGGCCTCGCAGCGGAGGCGGCCGGGCACGACGTGGAGTACATCATCTGTTCCGGCGACCCCGACTCCCTGGACGGGATATACATCCCAGATCTGCACGTCGGATACGCCGACGGCACGGCCCCGCATGTCATGGACCCCTCGGTATTCGGCGGCACGGGCGACTATTTAAACATAGGCGGGTACTGCGCCGTCGGCGGCACATACGCCCACATAGACGAGCTGCAGGAGTTCACCGACGGCTATCGCTCCATGTATAAACGAGCCTATGAGCTCCTTGCAGCGGCGGCTAAAGTGTCGCCATCCCTCACCATGGCCTACGCCGGAGAAGAGGCCGCGGCCTCCGTCCGCGCCCGCGCCGCCGGTGTCGCATCCCGGGAGCTGCCGCATGAGCGCTCATCCGCGAGGGGACGAATTACCCGCCGTTTCCTCGGCGGGCTGACCTGCCGGGGCCGCATTCTGCTCGCCGACACCCTGTCCGGGGCCGCGCCTAGGCTCTTCCTGCTTGACAACCGCCTCGGCCTGGGCTTTGAGTTTACCTCCGAGCTGGCCAGGCAGGCCGAGACACGCGGTCTGGACGCGATAATCTGCCCGCATTGGTTGAACCCCAGCCGTGTTGAGGCCGTCATCTTCCCCAGTCTCGGTCTGGCTTGGGCCGTGATAGACCCGCTGGCCAAGTACCCGGAACAGCACCGCTGCCTGCATCTGGACAGGATGGCCGGCTCCGAGGCGCTTAACTCCGTGCGCTCCCAGCTCAAGGAGGACGAAAAGCTCGAAGAACGGCTGCTGACCCGCGCCGGGCAGTGCCTCGCAGGGGCAAAGGCGCTGCACGACCGGCTGGAGGCGGTCTACCGTCCGTTTGTGGATTTTGAAGGTCTGGACGCGGCTGTGGAGTCGGAGAAGCGGCGTCTCGGCCTTTAAGCCTTTAACACTTTGACAGCCTGCAGAGGGTGTAGAATCCGCTCCGCTCCTATTGCCTTCGAGTAAAAAATCGTATATAATTTCGAGGAACAACAATTTTTACATGGAGGAAGAGAGATATGGATTTTTACGCCGAATACAAGAGCAAGCTCGGCACCCCTGAGCAGGCAGCCGCGCTGGTAAAAAGCGGAGACTGGGTCGAGTACGGCAACGGTACCACCTTTGCCGAGCTCTGCGACGCCGCCCTCGCCAAGAGGCGCGACGAGCTCTTTGACGTCAAGTTCCGCGGCCAGATTATGTACGGCCCCATTCAGGTCGTCGAGTGCGACCCGACCGGCGAGCACTTCTGCTACAACGCCTGGCACGCTTCCGGTTACGACCGCAAGCTCATGGACCAGGGCAAGGCCTACTTCTCCCCGATGATTTTCCGCAACCTCGCCTGGTATCACCGCGAGTTCCTGCACGTCAACGTGGCCTTTGTCTGCGCCACCCCGATGGATAAGCACGGCTACTTCAACTTCTCTGTCTCCGCAGGCACCACGCTCGACATGATAGGCCGCGCAGACAAGATAGTCCTTGAGATTAACCCCCACCTGCCGAAGATATACGGCGCTTACAACGAGAGCATACACATCTCTGACGTCACCATGGTCGTCGAGGGCCACGAGAGCGAAGTCCCCACCGTCGCGTCCAAAACTCCCAGCGCCGAGGACATCGCCATCGCCAACAACGTCCTGCCCTATATTGTCGACGGCTCCACCCTGCAGCTCGGTATCGGCGGCACCCCCGACGCCCTTGGCTCCATCCTGGCCCAGAGCGATTTGAAGGACCTCGGCATGCACACCGAGCTGTGCACCGACGGCTTCCTGGACCTCTACAAGGCCGGTAAGCTGACCAATAAGCGCAAGAACATTTTCCCGGGCAAAGGCGTCCTCGGCCTGGCCACCGGCTCCCGCGCCCTCTACGACTGGCTCGACGAGAACCCCGGCGTCATCGCCCTGCCCATTGCTTACGTCAACGACCCCGACGTCATCGGCTCCATGGATAATTTCGTCTCCCTCAACAGCTGCGTCTCCATTGACCTCTACGGCCAGATAAATTCCGAGAGCGCAGGACTCAGGCACATCTCCGGCACCGGCGGACAGGTTGACTTCCTCACCGGCGCGGCCAAGAGCAAGGGCGGCAAGGCCTTCATCTGCGTCGCATCCTCCCGCGTCGGCAAGGACGGCGTGCGCCGCAGCAACATCGTGCCGCACTTCAACGGCGAGATTATAACCTCCCCGCGCAGCCAGGCCTACTACATCGCCACCGAGAACGGCGTGGCCAACATGGCCGGACGCAGCTCCTGGGAACGCGCCGAGGCCCTTGTGAACCTCGCCCACCCCGACTTCCGCGAGGAGCTCATCAAGGCCGCCGAGGAGCAGCGCATCTGGCGCCGCAGCAACAAGCGCTGAGCTCAGAGAACACAAAAACGTCCCGGCAAAAGCCGGGCCGCCCGCGTTTAAAATCCCGCCCGGGAAACCGGGCGGGATTTTCACGTCTATTCTCGCCTGTTGCCCACCTTGCGCCGGACTTCAGCCAGGGTCAGGCCGGTCTCGCGCGCTATGGCGGCGATGTCGTCATATTCAGGCTTTGTCTTTTCAATGCCGTAGCCGGAACCGTGCTTTATGCGCACGGGGCCGAACTCCGTCTCGACCGTCTCCACGCTGCGCGAGAGCTTCATGCGCTCCGGGCTGTATATGCGCACGCCGAGCGTCGGCGTGTGGCGCAGTATGAGCGTGGCAAACTCCTCACGGCGCGAATAGTCGCACAGGCAGCAAAGCAGCGTGCCGGGACGGCCCTTCTTCATGTCCACGGAGACCGTAAAGACGTCCTTGGCCCCGGCGGCAAGCAACACCTCGCGCGCGTAACCCAGGTCCTCGGCGGTCACATCGTCGAGGGTGCAGAATATCTCCGCGACCGGGCAGCTCTCGCCCTCGGCCTCGCCGAGGATTGCGCGCACACAGTTGGCGGTCGGGAAGTCCCTCGTACCCATTCCGTATCCGGTCTCGCCCATCAGCATCTCCGGCATTTCACCGTAGCTGTCGGCGATGGCGCGTACCAGTGCCGCGCCGGTGGGTGTGGTCATTTCACCGGGGATGTCCCCCGCGAAAACCGGCATGCCGCGCAGCAGCAGCGCCGTCGCAGGCGCGGGGACAGGCAGTACGCCGTGGGCGCACTTCACCTCGCCGTAACCCGTGCGCAGGGGCGAAGCCACAACGCGCTCGGGCGCGATGCGCTCTATGAGCCAGCAGACGCCGACGATGTCCGCCACGGCGTCCATCGCGCCGACCTCGTGGAAGTGAACCTCGCCGACCTCACGGCCGTGTACCCGGCTCTCCGCCTCAGCAATCTCCGTGTAGACACGGACGGCGCGCTCTTTGACCGCGTCCGTTATGTCCAGACCCTCAATTATGGCCGTAATGTCGCCCAGCGAGGCGTGGTGATGGTGCCCATGGCCGTGCTCATGGGAGTGCTCTTGCTCATGGTGATGCTCATGCCCATGTGCGTGCTCGTGGTCATGCATGTGTTCATCGTGGTCATGGTCGTGCTCGTGGTGATGCTCATGCCCATGCGCGTGCTCATGTTCATGGTTCAGGTCTTCCTCATCTTCGCCGTTTACGGTCACGGTGACGTGGGTGCCCATTATGCCGCACTTGGCGCTGCGCTTCATCTCAGCGTGGACGCCGGGGATGCCGAGGGCGTTCAGGGCGTCAATAAAGCTCTCGCGCTCGCCCTCGGGCAGCAGCTCGAGCAGAGCGGCCATGAGCATGTCCCCGGCCGCGCCCATGCGGCAATCAAGATAGATTATCCTCATGTCATACCTCTCAAATCAAAGATGGTTTATCATGCTGGCCAGATAACCGGCGCCGAAACCGTTGTCGATGTTGACAACGGAGAGGCCGCTGGCGCAGGAGTTCAGCATGCTCAGCAGAGCCGCGACGCCGCCGAAGGCCGCACCGTATCCCACGCTGGTCGGCACGGCAATGACCGGGCAGTCGGCCAGGCCGCCAATGACGCTCGGCAGCGCGCCCTCCATGCCCGCCACGGCGACGATGCACCTGGCGCGCATGATGTCCTCGGCGTGGTCCAGCAGGCGGTGTATGCCGCTTACGCCCACGTCGTAGAGCCGCTTTACGTCGTTGCCCAGGGCCTGGGCGGTCAACGCGGCCTCTTCTGCCACGGGTATGTCCGTCGTGCCGCCGGTGGCGACGACGATGGTGCCCTTGCCGTCAGGCTCCGGCAGTTCTCCTATAATCCCCACTCTGGAACGCGCATCGTAGTTCAAATCGTACTGTTTCCCCACATACTCCGCCGCTTCGGGCGCCATGCGGGTTATGAGCACCACATTCTCACCACCGCGCATCAGTGAGCCTGCGATGGCGGCAATCTGCTCAGGCGTCTTGCCCTGGCCGTAGATGACCTCGGCTATGCCCTGGCGGAGCTCGCGGTGTAGGTCCACCTTGGCAAAGCCCATGTCCTCAAAGGGCTCGAGCTTGAGCTTGATAAGCGCGTCGTCGGCCGAGAGCGAACCGCTCTCCACCTCGCGCAGTATCTCCAATACAGCCTCTTTTTTCATGCTTACCTCCCTTTCATGTCCAACACAACGCGCCCGAAGTCCCCTCCAAGCGCGGAGAGTATGTCCTCGCGCATCTCAACGGCCCTTGCCATCTGCTCGCCCGGCAGCTCCAGCCGCGCGCCGTCCGGCATAATGCGCACCCTCAGATCGCTGAAGCCCATGGCCTTGAGAGCCTCTTCGCCGCGCTCTATCTTGGCCAGGTCGGCGGCCTCGATGCGTGTACCGGCGGGCACCCGCGTGGCCAGGCAGGCGTAGGCAGGCTTGCGCGCCGTAAAGAGGCCCAGCGCTTCGGAGCGCTCCCTCACCTCGGCCTTCGTTATGCCGCACAGGCGCAAGGGGCTCAGCACGCCGAGCTCACGCACGGCACGCATGCCGGGACGGTCGCCGGCGTCGTCCGAGGCGTTGTTGCCGTCGATGATGGTGTCAAAGCCATCCGCCGACGCGTGCTCGCGTATGAGCGTAAATATGGCTCGCTTACAGAAATAACAGCGGTCCCGGGGGTTGTCCGCAACCCCCGGCACCGCGAGAATGTCATAGTCGAGCACAGTGAGCCCGACATTAAGTTTTTCACACATCCTGAACGCGTCCTCCAGCTCGAAGCGGGGCTGGAAGGCAGTACGCACATAGTACGGGCGCAGCTCTGCGCCGTACTCACGCCCCGCCGCCAGCAGGTACGCGCTGTCCGTGCCGCCGGAAAAACCCAGGGCGCAGCGCGGATGCTCGCGGAAAAATTCAGATAGCTCCATGTGTAATCCTCGCAGAATTTTGCCCGTCCGGCTCATGCCTTTCGGGCCAGTTTATAATGCGCCCCAGCGGCACGGCCCGAAATCTCAGCTCGCGGGCCGTGACGCATCTATGAGCCTTCGCCTTTAGCAATATCACGCCCGCCGCGGCGCAGGAAATCTCACACCCAGCAGAAATGCCAGCCGCTGCCAAGGCACAGCTCCAGTGCGCACAGCCCCAGGCATATCCTGCCTACGCCTCCTGACTGAGGGAAGCCGGAGGTGCGCCTGGTGTACATGGTGCCGCCGCTGCGCAGCTCCTCCAGGAATTCCTGATACTCGCTGTTGCCCGGCTCCATCTGCACGGCCTTCTGCGCGTACTCCATAGCGGTTATCCTGTTGCCCATGCCCGAGTTTGCGATAGCGGCGAGGTAGTACCAGCGCGCACCGCGCTCGGAGGCCGCCATCTGTGAGAGCGCTGTCATTGCCTCCTGGAAGTGGCCCGCGCGGATGTAGTTCTCCGCAGCGCGCATTTCCGTCGGCTCGCCGGAGTCGTAGCCGCCGCCCCAGTTCTGCTGCTGCCAGGCGCCGCCCCAGGCCCCCCAGGGGTCATAGTACTGCTGCCCGCCGTAGCCGCCCTGGCTGTAGCCGCTCTGTCCATAGCCGCCGGGGCCGTAGTTGCTTCTGTTGGCCTCTCCCGACTTTATGGCGTCGTAAGCCGCGTTTATCTCGTTCATTTTCTCGGCCGCTTCCGGGTTGTTCGGATTGCGGTCGGGGTGATATTTCTTTGCAAGCTTTCTGTATGCTGATTTAATCTCGTCGTCCGAGGCGTCTCGCGAGACGCCAAGCACTTCGTAGGGGTCACGCTTCACCGGCCTTTTCTCCCTTCTTGCCATGCCTGCGGGCCATCTCGGCGTTGTAGCGCGTCCAAACGCCGGAATAGAGTATGTTCCTCATAATGTCCGCATCCTGTACGACCGGCAGCAGCTCAAAAACCGCCGCGCATTCGCCTATCAGCATGGTGAGCATGTCGTGAAGCTCTTCCTCGGTCTTGCCCTCAGCGTAGGACGCGAGGGGGTTGTACCTGCCATGCGCCTTGTCCCCTTCCAGGTCAAGGACAGCGTCCATTATATAGATGAATTCACCCAGCTCCTGGCCGAATCTCCTGAGCCTGGGCCCCCAGACCGCATCCTGGGGGTAATAGACGAACAGCTCGCCCATGAGCGCGCCGAAGCACTTGGCCCCGGCGTCCGGGTCCGTCTCGCCTCGCTTTTCCAGCTCGGACAGCTCGGCAAGGCAGCGTTCCATGAAGCCGCTCTTTTCCGGATAGCGCTCCGCGCAATCGCTGTAGCGCCCGGCGAGCATCGACGCCTCCGCCCTGGAGACGTAGCTGTGCTCGTCCTGCCAGTCGTCCATGAGGTTCTGATACGCCAAAAGTATATTCATGTCCGCGGCGTAATCCGTGATGCCGCTCTCGCTCCACATGTGCGGATGCACAGGATGCGCCGCGCACCTCTCTTCCCCGGTGCGCGTATCCGGCTCGTACATGCTCTCGAGCAGCAGCACGAGGAAGGTCATATCATATGTCAGTGTGAGGCGCGAAAGCTGCCCGTGCCTCTTCTTCAGGTTCCGGCAAAGCCCGCAGTAGCAGCTCTTATACCTGGCAAGCTGCTCGGGCGTGAGCGCGTCCGGATTCGCGATAACGTAGCCGAACATCAGGTGTGTTTGATGAAGGAGTTGCCGCACTTGCGGCAAACTATCTTAATCTTGCCCTTGCCCTTCGGCACGCGAAGCAGTGTGCCGCAGCCCGGGCAGCGGAAGAATTTGTACTCCCGCCTCTGACGCCAGCGCTCGCCAAGGCTGCGAAACCACATGCGTATGGAATACGTCTTTCGCATATACTTGGCATTCTCTGCGCGGCGCTTGGCCACGTTGCGCGAAAACATGCGAAAATACATGTACACTATCCCTGCCAGCACAAGGATGAACAGGAAGCTCGACAGCCGCCCGTGCGTAAACATCGACACCAGCAGGATTATCAGGGTGCCGAACATAACCGCACGGCCAAGCTGGTCAACTCCGTTGCGCCCGGCCATGAATCTCGCTAACTTCTCCCGCATGAAATCTATCACCTTTCTTTGGCATGCCCGCGGGCACTCGGCGGGCACAGCCAATATCCCTAATCGGGTAACATTTTTTCTCTGATAAATGATAGCACCGGGAGCGGGATTATTTATCAATAATCTGTTAATTCGTCGAAGCCGGAGCCCACAATGGCGCCTGTCCGGTCGTTTATTCCGGACTTATGTCGCCTTGCTGGAATTTACCGGCCGGTTTGGCCTCCGGTCCGTCGCCCTCCAAATCGCCCACCAGCAGCTCAAGCAGGTCGTTTATCGTTACAATTCCGGTGACGCCGCCGTACTCGTCACAGACCACGGCGAGCTTTTTGCGCAGTCGGCGCATACGCTCGAGCAGGACGTCGGCCTTGATGCTGTCGGGTACGAAATACGCGGGCTTCATGCACTCGGCCATTGCCTTCTCCGCGCTGCGCTCGTCCAGGGCGAAGTAGTCCTTTATGTCGAGCACGCCGATTATGTTGTCCGTAGTGTCCTTACATATCGGGTAGAAGGAGTGGCGAGAAGAGAAAATCTCCTTTTCCCACTCTTCTGTGCCCTCGTCGGCCCAGAGCACGCTCATCTGCGTGCGGTGAGTGCAGAAATGCTCTGCGCTCTGGTCGTCGAACTCAAACAGGTTCTGTATGAACTCGTTCTCATCCTCGCCGATAGAGCCCTTCTGGCTGCCGGCGATGGCCATCATGCGTATCTCTTCCTCGCTGTACTCGTCGTCCTCGCTGTTCGGGTCGACGCCGAGCAGGCGCAGCACGCCGTTGACTGACACGCTGAGCAGGCTGACAATGGGCTTGAACACCTTGGATATGGCGTAGAGCATGCCCGCGAGCTTGAGCGAGACGCCCTCCGGGTTCTTCATGGCCAGGCGCTTCGGCACCAGCTCGCCGAATACAAGCGTGAAGTAGGACAATATCAGCGTCACCAAGACAACGGCGACGGAGTTGATAATACTCGGGTTTATGCCGACGCCCAGGGATACCACGGCGTTGGTGATGAGCCCGGCGAAGTTCGTCGCCGCAGCTGCCGAGCCAAGATAGCCCGAGAGCGTGATGGCTATCTGTATGGTTGAAAGGAAACGCTCCGGCATTTCCGTCAGCTTTTTGAGCTTTTCGGCGCTCTTGTTGCCCTCACGTATCAGCTGCTCAAGGCGCACGTCCTTTACGGATATGACCGCTATCTCAGCGCAGGCAAATACCGCGTTGAGTCCGATAAGTACGACCTGCAGGACAAGCTGCCAGATCAGTGTTGTGTTCACGAAACAAACCTCCTGAGTGTCTAAAACATAGGTACTTTTACGCACCAACAAGGGTCACAAAAGCGCAAAAACGCCCGCACCCCCACATTTTGAAGGTGCGCGCGTTAGCTATCGTATTCGGTTCGGTGACAGTTAGATGAGCCGTCGTCCATAATTTAGCACATTGCTCCTTTGGCGTATATTGTGCCATATTTTAACCGAATAGTCAAGAGGTTTGTTTGCGCGGCCTCATCTGTAGGCCTCGTGGCTCTCGCTTTCGTCGTAGTTTGCTATCACGGCCAAAGCTGTCAGGGCGTTGGGGAAACCTATATACGGCAGGGCCTGCACAAGCGCGGCGGTCAGCTCGAGCAGGCTGTTGCCCGCCTTGACGGCCCCGGAAATGTGCGCCTTGAGCTGGGTACCTGCGCCTATGGCGGCGAGTACAACCACGCTGAGCAGCTCGCGTGTCTTGCCGTCGAGGCCGCGGCGCGTGGCAAAGTAGCCGAAGCAGTCGGCGGTGAGCAGATGAGGCACGAACTCACCGAACACACCGGGCAGCTTTGAGAACACGGCCTTGACCTCATCGCCGTACAGCGGGGCCTGGATAGCCGCGCCTGCAGCCTCGCGCTCCTCCACAGTCACGGTAGCCGCATCCTCGAGCGGCAGCTTCAGGCCCGCCGCCTCGAGCGCATCGTCCATGGCGGCAACGGCGTTGAGCGTTCTGGGCCATCCCAAATACGGCGCGCAGGAGTAGACCGCTTCGCGTATCTCGAGGGGGCTGTTGCCCACGTTGAGGGCTGCGGCGGTGTGGGCCTTGAGCTGCGGCAGCTGGCCCATAGAGGCGATGGCCGTGACGGTTATCAGCTCGCGCATCTTGTCATCGAGCACGCCGGTTGAAAACACTTCGCCGAAAATCTGGTTTTGCAGTATGGCCAGCAGCTCCGGGTCGCGCTTATCCGGCTGCGGCTGAGAGCCGAACAGGCGCTCAAATGTCGCTTTGGCTTCGTTGGTGAGTTCCATAACAATTCCTCCTTACAGATTCTTTCCCAGCTCGTAGGCCTCGCGCATGTGCTCAGTGCGCTTGGTCACGCCCACGCTTCCGCAGCCGGTGCCGTAGACTGCGCCCTGGTTGTCGAAGTCCATGTAACGGCAAAGCGTCTCATAATACGCCTTTACGACCTCCATAGTCCAGTCGTTGTCGTCCCAGGCCGCGACGATGAAGGCGGTCTTGAGGCGCCTCGCCGTCAGCTCTCCGGTGAAGCTGTAGAAGCGGTCTATGACGTGCTTGAGCTGGCTGGACACATTGTAATAATACAGCGGCGTGACAAACACCGCCATGTCGCAGCTCATCAGCTTGTCCCTGAGCGACTTCGTCATGTCGTCTTTCTGGACGCACGGGCCCGACATGCCGCAGGCTCCGCAGCCCTGGCACGGACGGATGTCAGCATGGGCGCAGTCAAAAACTTCTGTCTCGTGCCCGCTCTCCTCCGCTCCGCGTATGAACTCGGCGGCCAGCGTATTCGACGCGCCCGACTTATGCGGACTGCTCTCTATGACCAGTATCTTCACGGTATCTCCTCCCTGTTGTTTCTGCCGCAATTATATCCCACACCCTACACAAATAGCAAATACCTGTTTTCTATCTCAAAACATGCCTGAAACGCATTTTTGCTCGACAGATGAGGAAAGCCGTGATATACTGGCACTGATGGTGTTCATACAGCATTCAGCATGTGAATCAGCTGAAAGCAAAATTGGGCCGGCAAAGCGCTCCAATTTTCTAAGGAAGGGCAGTAATACTGCGCCCAACGTACTCTGTGAGGTGATTTTTTGGAACTGCGAGTGCTGAGATATTTCCTTGTTGTGGCGCGTGAAGAGAATATAACCCGCGCGTCCCAGCTGCTGCACATCACTCAGCCCACGCTCTCTCGTCAACTCATCCAGTTGGAGGAAGAGCTGGGCGTCAAGCTCTTCAAGCGGAGCAAGTACCGCATCATACTCACCGACGAGGGCATGCTTCTTCGCCGCCGCGCCCAGGAGCTTGTCGACCTCGCGGACAAGACCGAGCGCGAATTCCAGCGCCACGAGGAAGAGCTCAGCGGCGAGATAGCCATAGGCTGCGGCGAGTCCAACTCTATGAGCTTCCTCTCCACGCAGATGGCGGCCTTCAGGAAAGAGCACCCGCTTGTGAGCTTCAACATATACAGCGCCACCGCCGACGACATCAAGGACAGGCTCGAAAACGGCATCCTGGACATAGGCCTGCTGGCTGAGCCGGTAGAAATAGGCCGCTACGACTTCATACGCATGCCGAGGCAGGACGTCTGGGGCGTGCTTGTCCGCAGCGACAGCGCCCTGGCCTCTCTCGAGCACGTCACGCCGCGAGACCTGCTCGGCGTCCCTCTCATACTTGCGCGCCGCCGCCAGGTCAAGGACGAAATTGCCTCTTGGTTCGGCGAATACTACGAGCACGTCGAGGTGGCGGGCACCTTCAACCTCATACTCAACGCCGCCAACATGGTCCTTCACGGCGTAGGTGTGGCCATGGGCTTCGACCTCGCCGACATATCCGACGAGCTGCGCTTTATCCCGCTCTACCCGGAGCTCAAGACCGGCACCGTCCTGGTCTGGAAAAAGAACCAGGCCAACTCTCCCGCCGCCGGAGCCTTCCTTCGCAGACTCAGAAATGTTCACGAGGCATGATAGTGGATTCGGTATAGGTATTGGACATTTTTGAATATAGGGCTTACAATCAAGACGTCCGGGGCAAGGCCTCCGGGCGTCGAATCTTTTACCGGGGTGAGCGCATGACCATCAACGAAGCCAGCGAAAGATATTCCATTCCGCTGGACATACTCAAGGAGTATGAGAGCTGGGGCCTGTGCGGCGCGGTCAAGAAGGTCATGGGCGCCTGGCAGTATGACTACGGCGACATTGAACGCCTCGGCACAATTATGGCCCTGCACGACATCGGCCTTTCCAGCGATGAGATAGAGGCCTACATGCGCCTCACGCTGGAGCAGGGCGGCTCGAGCGAAGAGGTGCTGCGCATGCTTGACCGCAGGCGCGACAAGGCGCTGGATGAGATTCACTTCCGCGAGCGCCAGCTGGAGCGGCTTGACTACCTGCGTCACGAGCTGCGCTCTATGAGCAAGAACCCTTGAAGGCCGGGTATACAAACAACACTGCATAATATAAATTTAAAGGAGCGGTCACAATGAGCGAAGAATTCACCACCGTATTCCCCCGCGGGAACGAGAACAGCGCCTTTGCACAGTATTTCATAGGCAAGAGCTACCTGAACATGCTCAGCACGGAGCAGGTCGGCATCGGCAACGTCACCTTTGAGCCCGGCTGCCGCAACAACTGGCATGTCCACCACTCCAGCAGCGGCGGCGGGCAGATACTGCTCGTTACCGGCGGACGCGGCTGGTATCAGGAGTGGGGCCGGCCCGCGCGTGAGCTCCACGCGGGCGACGTCGTGAACATCCCCGCCAATGTCAAGCACTGGCACGGCGCGGCCAAGGACAGCTGGTTTGCCCATCTCGCCGTCGAGGTTCCCGGCGAGGACACCGCAAACGAGTGGCTTGAGCCCGTGGACGACGAGCAGTACGCCGCCCTGGAGAAGTAAATATACACGGCCGGGCCGGGTCAGGCGAGCAAATTGCCGTCCCGGCCTTTTGCCGTGAAAAAATGGCCGCCGGACGTAAAGTTTTTGCGCCCGGCGGCAATTCTTAATGAAAATAAAATCAAATCGCAGCGCAGATGTGTTATGATATTGCCGAGGTGGAGCAAATGGACAAGATACTCATCATAGAGGACGAGCCCGCGATACGCGACATACTCCGCGAATTGCTCACAGACGCCGGTTACGAGGTCGAGGAGGCCGCCGACGGTCTGGAGGGCGTGGAAAAATTCCGCGCCGGCAGCTTTTCGCTGGTGCTGCTCGACCTGATGCTGCCCAAGCTCGACGGCTACGGCGTCTGTGAGCAGATACGCGCCGTGTCCGACGTACCCGTAATAATGATAACCGCGCTCTCAGGCGAAGAGGCCGAAGTGCGCGCGTTTGAGCTCAGGGCCGACGACTACATAACGAAGCCCTTCTCGCTCAGGCTCGTACTGATGCGCGTTGAGGCCGTACTCCGCCGCGCGGGCGGCAAGGCCGACGAGGGCGGGCGCGAAATACTGCGCCGCGGCTCCGTGGAGATGGACACGGCCGCGCACCGCGTGAGCCTGGACGGCGAGGACGTGCCTCTCACGAACACGGAATACCGCCTGCTGGAGCTGTTCCTGCGCAACCCCGGGCGCGTGTTCACGCGCGAGGGGCTATTGAGCCGCGTCTGGGGCTACGACTTCATCGGCGACGAGAGCACCGTGAACATACACATTATGAACCTGCGGCGCAAGCTCGGCTCCAATCTGATAGAGACCGTAAGAGGGGTGGGATACCGCCTTGGTTAAAAAGATAAAAAGCAGTCTGAGCGCCAAGTCCTTCCTGTTTATCGCCCTGCTGCTGGTGCTGTGCGGCCTGTTAATCTACTCCTCCGTCGTGCTGTTCCTGCCAAACAGCTATACGATAGTCGCCAGCGACAGGATAAATCAGGAGCTCCGCGACCTCGCCGCCACTCTCTCGGAGACGAATTTCACGCAAGCGGACGACGTACTCGCCACGTTTTGCCGTGATAACCGCGCATCCGTGCTGCTCACCGGTTGGGGCGAGCGCTTGCTGATAGGCTATGTGGACGAGGGCCTAGACAGCGGCGACGTGTTCACGACCACGCTGAACGTCACCTTCGCCGACCGCCCCGTGTCGTACACCCTCACCGTGTCGGCGCCTATCTCCGCCGGACACGAGCTGACAATGGCCTTCGGCGAGCTTTTGCCCGTGCTGCTTGTGATAGTGCTCGTCATATCCGCCCTGGGCGCGTTCATCTGCTCGCGCATACTCGTCAGGCCCGTGCTGGAAATCAGCCGCATATCTCAGCGCATGGCCGAGCTGGACATGTCATGGAGCTGCGACGTGAAGAGCAGCGACGAGCTCGGCGTACTGGCTGAGAGCCTTAACACCATGGCGCGCAGGCTTGACGCCGCCATGAGCTCGCTCGAGGACGCGAACCGGCAGCTGCGCGCCGACATGGAGCAGATGGCCGCCATGTCCAAGCAGCGGCGCGACTTCTTCGCCGCTGCCTCGCATGAGCTCAAAACGCCCATAACGATAATCAAGGGCCAGATTGAGGGCATGCTGATGGGAATCGGACGCTATAAGGACGTGCAGGGCATACTGCCCGAGACCATGCATGAGGTCGAGCGCATGGAACAGCTGGTGGCCGAGATACTTGAAATCACGCGCCTTGAAATGGACGGCCTGGCCGGCCACACCGGCCCCGTAGATTTCTCGTCGCTTACGCGAAAAGTGGTGCAGGAGCTAATGCCTCTGGCCGAGGAGAGGGCCATGGAGCTCGAAGCCGAGATTCCGGACGGCGTGACCGTCACCGGCGCGGAGCCGCTGCTAGAGCGCGCCGTACACAACATAATCACCAACGCGCTGCGCCACTCCCCCGCCGGTGAGCGCGCAGTGGTCGTGCTCAGGCCAGGCCTCCTGACCGTGCGCAACTCCGGCGTCAACATCCCGGAGGACGAGCTTAAAGTGCTTTTTACCCCCTTCGCCCGGGTTGAAAAGTCCCGGAACAAGGCCAGCGGGGGCTCGGGCCTGGGTCTCTATCTCGTCAAAACCATCATCGACCTGCACGGCTTCACCTGCTCAATAGGCAACGACGGCGACGGAGTAATCTTCACCGTCGAGTGGCCGCAGGCGCCGCAGCTGCCGGCCGAAATATAAACACGCCGCCCGTTGTCGCAAGCTGCCCATCTTTCGCTCCCGGCTGAAGCCGGGAGCTCAGTCATTCCGCTGCTCCTCCTCTCCCGATGAGTACGATTCGCACTCATCGAGAGCGCTCGGTTATCCGCCAGATACGGACAATTCGACGCTCGCTCCGCAAAATGTTTTTCGGCGACGTACACGCCGCCGAAAATTGAGCCCAGTCCATTTCGCGCCCATAAGGCGCGAAACTCTGCGAGGCTTTTTCGACAAGCAGAGCCGCCCGGAACCATCCCGGGCGGCTCTTTATTTTCGTTATTACAGCGGCTTTCTGAGCACAGCCGTTCCGTACAGATCGCACACCGGCATATAGAGCAGGCCGCGCTCTTCGCAGAACTCGTCCACAGCCTTGCCCACGCCTGCGCACTGCGCGTTGTTTACGTCGTGTATCATCAGCGCCCCGCCCGGCGAGAGCCGCTCCCAAAACAGCGGCAGCGCAGCCGCCGTTGGCGCGTAGAGCTCGGCGTCTATGGAGACGAAAGCGAATCTGCGCTCACGGCAGGGAGCAAAGGTGTGCGGGAAATAGCCCTTGTGGAAAACGGCCTTCTCACGGTACAAAAGCCGCTTGTCGACTATGTCCTTCGCCGTGCCGGAAAAGTCGCCGACCTGAGCCTTGGAGTAGCCCTCGCGGCGCTCTATAGTCACGTCGCACTCCGGCACCCCCTCGAAGGTGTCAAAGAGGTGGATGCGGCGCTCCGGGAACGCGGCGTTTATGAGTACGGCGAAGTCTCCCTTGTACACGCCGAGCTCGGCCACGTCGCCGGGTATATTGCGCGCGTTAATCTGCTCCGCCAGCAGGCGCATGGTGGCCGAGCGCGCGTCGAACATCTTCAGCGCCTGCGCCGTGAACACCTTGCCGTCAAAGCCCAGCTCCCGCAGCTGCCCGGCCATATGCTCCGCCTCTTCGGCCTCCAGGACGCAAAGGCAAAAGCAGTCCGGGTCGTTTATCAGGCTCTCTTCGGGCGAGAGCACGGGTATACCGGCGAGCGTTGAGCCCCACTTGGCCTCGTCGTTATCTGCAAAGCAGCAGACGCCGTAACCCGGGCCAAGCAGACGCGACACTATTGCTCCCACCTGCCCCGCTCCAAACAGCGCAACCGTTCTCATTCTCCGCTCTCCTTCGCGCTGGAAACTATCAGCTCACGCGCCTTGTCGCGCAGCATCTGCTCGCGCACAAGCTGCCTGTCCACTTGCGCCATGACTTCGTCCAGCTCCACACCCGTCTCGTCGGATAGCTGCCGCATCGCCCGCATGTACTCGTCGCCGCTTATCACAAGCCCCTCGGCCTCGGCCACGGCGCCCAGCAGCAGGTCAAACATGGCCGCGTCCCTAGCCTTTTCGATGTTGTTCTCGCGCCACAGCCCCAGCGTCTGGTTTATGGAACCGAGATAGGCGTCAAAGGCCGCGTCGATGCGCTCATCGGGCGTCATCGCACGCTTTTTCGCGCTGCGCTCCGCGACAAGGCGGTCTATGGTCTCGTCAAAAGTGCGCGGCACTATGCGGTAGTGCTCCACCAGTTCGCGCACGAGAGAGCGGAACTTCTCCGGGGACACGGCCTTGTTGTCGCCGGAGACGGTCTGGAGCATGACGTCCAGCGCCTCGGCCTGCACCTGCGCCTTTGAGCGGTGTATGTCCATCTCGGCGTACGCCGCTTCGATGACCGCGGTGAAGTCGCTGAGAAGATTGTAAATGGCGTCCCGGCCTATCTGCATTTTCTCCTTTGCGAGCATGGCCTCCAGCTTTTGTGTTACCATGCCCTGCGGCACCTCCGCTGTCATGTTCATGCAGGCGGCGGTGAGGGCTTTGGCAGTGAACTCCTCCGTGTTCTCGCGCTTTGCGTCGACCGTGAGGCCCTTGTACTGCCCGAGCTTCACTTTGGGGTAGACGTCGCACACAACTGTGAACTTCGCCCCGCCGCCGTGGAGCCATGTCACCTCTGTGAGCTGCGGACGGCCAACAGTGCGGATGGCGTTTTCCTTGAGATACCGGGCATAGAGCCTGGGCACGCAAATGTCCAGGGCTTCGTCGAAGAGCGCTGTCTCTCCGTAGAGTTTTTCAATCTCTTCGCGCGGGGCGAGTCCCGAGGCATGGCCGGGCACAGGATATGTATCCGTGTGCTCGGCATACGCCTCGTTGAGCGCGTCCATAAACTCGCCCGGCTCGATGCGGAGGCTCACAGTCAGCGTCCCGTTTTCCATATTTGAGTTGAGTACAAGCATGCAGCAAACCTCCAGGTAAAGCTTTAAATTACACTGTCATTTCACACGCGGTTTCACAAGAGAGGATACCAGCGGGATACCCGTAAAGATTCCCAACAGCGCGGACAGGTACACCGTCAGCAGCGCCAGCGGATAGCAGCTCCACCAGGCAGCGAAGTAATGCGGGCCTATTCCGGCGTTCACGGCCGTCATGAGCAGGGTCATAAACGTGCCCATTATGAGCGCCAGGACAACGGTCGACACGACGGTAAACCAGGGCGTGTTCGGCTTGAGTCCGAACAGTGCGGCGAACTTTCCGCCCCAGGCTACGACAGGCACGATGAAAACAAAAATTGTACTCACAGGATAAGCTATCGCGAATCCGCTCAGGAACGAGCCCCATGTGAGGAAGCCGTTGAGCGCGGGCAGCACAATGCTCAGCGCCACGTTGATGATAAGTGATATCCAAAGGTTGAGTATTACGTCAAATTTAGTTAATTTCTTCATATCGATTTCCCCTATCTCAGATTCGGGTACAAGGATATGAGAGCCTTGGCCCTCCCGTTGTACTACGGTACAGCTTACGACTTGTTATAACGCAATAATATATTTTATCAGAATACGGTCTTTTCCTCGCAGCCGCACTCACTCTTGGCGGAGGCGATGACCGGCGTGTCCAGATGAGTACCCTTGAAGGCTCGCACACCGGCGACAAGCGCGTCCTTTTCCTCTTCGCTGCGGCACAGCGCACCGAACTCGAGCACTTCCGCCCCGCTGTCGAGCATGGAAACGAGCTTCTCTTCAACCTGTGCGGCGGTGAAGGCCTCGTCGGTGCACCAGGAGGCCACGACCAGCTTGCCTCCGGCATGTGCGTTCTCGACGTTGGACTGGGCCGCGTCCGGCTCGTCGTACCACTCAACCGTAATGAGGTCGCCTGCGCCGGAGTTTATGGCGAGGTTGTTCAGGCGGCTGTGATACATGCAGGTGGTCGGGTGCTCTCCGCCGATGCGCTTGTCGCGGAAGGTGTACATCAGTATCTTGTCTCCGAGCGCCTCGCGCACCTCGGCAATGGTCTCGGGCATGACTTCAAAGCGAATCTCGAACACGCCGTCGTAGGCGTCGATGCGCCATTCAACCGCTTCGACAGACGGGTCGGCGGCGTATTCCTTCGCCTTAGCGAGGATTGCGTCCTTGCTCCCCTCTTTGATGACGGCAATTTTGCTGCCGCTTTTGATGACATGCCCTCTGATTTCGATGGAATTCATTTCTTTCACCTCATTGTCAGAATTGAATAGTGTTTGAATTTAACGGCGTGCGTCGCACGCGCCTTACTTGATTACCCTGACCTCTCCCTCGGCTTTGAAACTCATGTATTCCGAATGTCCGTTCAGCAGCTCTTTCACCTCATGTTCTCCGCAGACGTGCCCGGACATCAATGTCTCATACGCCCCGGCCAGCAGCTCCAGCCTGCGCACATCCTGCGGATAGCACTGTATCAGCGGCATATAGCTCACGGTCCCAAGGCGGTACACCTTGTGCGTCAAGTGCGGCAGCACCGCAAGCTCGCGCAGGCTCAGCTCCGCCGGGTCGCCCAGCACCCGCTCGCCGCCGTCCGTCTGCCCCGGCACGGGGTGAAAGACAAACTGCTCTTCGCCCTGAGTGTATTCACAGCCCATAATCTGCTGCAGCCGTCCGAACTCCGCGCCGACAAAAGCTTCCCTCTCCTCTTTTATCAGCGGCAGCAGCACCTCGCGCTGCAGCTCAAGCTCAGCCTTTTCGTCAACGCCCGCAGCTTTAGCGGCATAGCTCTCGTAGCTGTATCCTTGCATCTGATTACCCCCTTCAAAGGCCCAAATCCAATGAATCTACTTGCTTCATTATCTCCTGCCTGCGCTCCTGGAACCGCAGCTCCTTGTTGTGCAGGTAGTATTTGTCACAGCCGTAATGGCCGATGAAACGGGCGGTGTAGTAGTTTGCCGTAAGCTCCGTGACGAAGATAAGCACTTCGTCCCCATCGGCAAAGGCCTGCTCGCAGAACGTGAAGGTATTGTCCAGCGCCCTCGTGCCCGCGGAAGCGCTCTCCTTCAGCTCGCCGACTTTGGCCTCGTAGCCGCTCTTGACTATGGCGAAGTCGGCTGCGGCATCGCCTGTGCCGCGGCGAAGCAGCTCACCGCGCAGTGCGTTTAAGCAGCGCAGCGTGAGCTTGGCCTCGCGCTGTCCCTCGCGGGATATTGACGAGGCGCGGACTGCACAGCCCAGCTGCTCCTCGCGCCCGGCAATAATCCGCTCCATCAGCGCTTCGGCGCTGTCCTTTCCGGCAGTGAGGTCGGACTTGAGCTCACGGAGCGACTTCGTGAGCTGTTCAAGCACGTTTTCAAGCTCACAGGAGCCGCGCAGCCGGTGCGTCACGCTGTCGAAAATGAGTCCCAGGACGCTCAAACGCTCGTCCATTCCGGCTCGCTGGGCGCGCAGGACTATGCTCTCGTCGGCGGTGCCGTCCAATATACGCTCGACCTGGTAGTCGCTGCGGTACTTGTTGAAGAGGTCATAGTAAATTGCGAAGTCCCGCGCTATGCGCGCGTCCTGCAGATACTGCGCCGTAAGCAGCTCATTCACTTCAAGGCCGTTCTCCTCGTAGAGGTATATCATCTCCGAGAGGTCGTCCCAGCCGCGAGCGGTGACGAAGTGCTTGCCGTCGGCGGCGTTCTCGACTTTGTAAAAGTCCTTCTTGCGCGCCGAAAGATAGGTCATAACCGCCGGGTGCACGCCTTTTTGCAGGGCGTATTCGCGCCAGGTGTCGTAATCGGGCTCGACGTCTATGCGCTTGAGACGGTCCCATGTGACGACGTCGAAGTCACGCACGGACTTGTTGTACTCCGGCGGATTGCCCGCGGTGACAAGTATCCAGCCGGGCGGCAGCTGGTGCTGGCCGAACACCTTGTACTGCAAGAATTGCAGCATGCACGGCGCGAGCGTCTCGGAGACGCAGTTTATCTCGTCGAGGAACAGTATGCCCTCGCGCAGGCCGGTCTCTCGCATGAGGTCGTACACCGAGCCGATTATCTCGCTCATCGTGTACTCGCTGACCTGGTAGGTGCGGCCGTCGAACTCCTTCTCCGTGATGTACGGCAGGCCCAGCGCGCTCTGGCGCGTGTGGTGAGTCATGGAGTAGCTGACAAGCCCTACGCCCAGCTCTGAGGCAATCTGCTCCATGACGGCCGTCTTTCCTATGCCCGGAGGGCCTATCATGAACACCGGACGCTGCTTCTCAATCGGTATACGGTAGGAGCCGAACTCATCCTTTGTAAAATAGGCGGTCATGGCCGCTTTTATCTGTTCCTTTGCCTGGGCGATGTTCATGTCCTGCCCTCCTCAAAGTTCAAATTTATCGAATATATTCTCGCCCTCGGGCAGTACGGCGCGGTAGTCCAGCAGCAGTGCGACTATCTCCATGGCGTTGGCGCGCTGCGCCTTCTCCAACGCGGCCTCGAAGTCGGCGGAGTTTATCAGCCTCCGGGCCGTGAAGTAGCGGACGGCGTCGGGCATGTTCCGCTCAACGGAGGCCTCGAGCAGCATGGCCGTGTTCTGCTCCATCCAGCGCTCGTACTCTGCCTTAACCGCCCCGGAGTACGCCTCGGGGCAGCGGCAAAAACCGATTACGGCGGAAACCTGCTCGCCCCGGCTCCCAAAGCTCCCGGGAGTCATACCCGGCGCGATGATGCTCTCCAGGCTGTCACAGCCGGCGAAGGGCTCACGGCCCAGAGACGTGACCTGCGCGCCGAATTTTATCTCTTTGAGGCCCGCGCACTGCGCAAACGCACCCTCCCCAATGCTGCTCACGCTCTCCGGAACGGTAATGAACACCGCGCCTCGCCTGGCGGCGAACGCGCCGGGGGCTATGGCCTCCACGCCCTCGGGCACGCGCACGTCCGGCTCTTCTCTGGCCATACCGAGGCACACGCCGTCGAGTATGATGAAGCCGCTGCTGTCGGCAAGCTTTGAGCAGCCGTCAAACGCGGCGGCGCCGACGCTGACATTTCTGCCCGGCAGGACCAGCCTCTCCAAATTTGAGCAGCGGGCCATCGCCTGAGCGCCTATCTTTTGCAGACTCTGCGGCAAGCGCAGAGTCTCCAGCGACGCGTCCCCCATAAAGGCACGGTCCGCCACAGCGGTCACGCCTTCCGGCACGCTCACTTCGCGCAGAGACGTGCAGCCTCCGAGTGCACTGCCGCCGAGTTTTGTAACTCCCGGCGCTATACTCACGCTCTTGAGCCCCGCACAGTTGAAAAACGTGTCGCTCGGCAGCTCTTCGATGCCTCCGGGGACGGACATCTCGCGGAGCATACGGCAGTTCGAGTACACGCTCTCACCGAGCTTTTTGAGCCCGGCTGGCAGGCGCGCGCTCGTCAAGGTGCGCGCCCCGGCGAAGGCGTTGTTCTCTATCCGCTCCACACTGTCCGGCAGCACGGCGCTCTCTAGTCCGATGCAGCCGGAGAAGGCGTCCGTGCCGATTGACTTCAGCCCGTCGGGGAAATCCACATGCCGGAGGTTTTCACACCCTGAAAACGCCCGCTCTCCTATCGCCTCAATGGAGCCGGTGAAGCGCACATCCTCGATGTTGTTGCTGCCGAAGAAGGCCCATCCTGGCAGTTTCTTGAGCGTCGGCGGGAATGTGACGTGCCGCAGCGAGCGGCAGCTGGTGAATATTCCGTTTTCAATGTCCTCGACGCCGGGTTCAAACACGACCTCGAACATGCGCCCGCAGCCCTTGAAGCAGTGCCAGCCTATGTGCCGCACTCCGGACGGGATGCGTATCCTGGTAAGCGCCGAGCAGTCGGAGAAGGCTCTCCAGCCTATGTCCGTTACGCTGTCGGGTATCTCCACCTCCGCGAGCAGTACGCGCTCGTTAAATGCGTCGGCGCAGATCGTGACCGTACCCTCGAGTATCACGGCGCGCCTGAGGTTGCGCCGCGCTTTGAAAAGGCACTTACCGAGCATGAGGAAATCGTCTTTCCACTCGACCTCGTTTTCGTTGTAGTATCTGTAAAACGGCGTGCCTGCAAAGGCGTCGACGCCCACATACACAAGGCTCTCCGGCGCGTTCACCCGCCGGAGGTTCGCGCACCACTGAAAGGCCTCGCTCTCGATGCGCTCAAGCCCCTCGGGGAGCGTAACCTCCTCGATGTCGCGGCAGTCGCGTAACGCGCCTTCGCCTATCACGCGCACCCCTTCGGGCACTTTGAGGTCGAAGTCGTGTCCGTTGTATTTTTTAAGGCAGCCGCCTGAAATTTCAAATTCCTGCATATTTTTTACCTGTCCGTCAGGTTTTCTATGTCCGTCTGGGTCATCAGTATCTTGACAGCCCAGGGCGGAACGTCGGGTATCTCGCGCCCGTTGTCCACAAACACGAACGCGCTCTCATACTCCGGCGGCATGGCCGGGAAGGTGCCGTAGCCGTCCGTGAAGTATATAAGGCCTTTGAAATTTGAAAACTCGTGCTGCGCGACGAGCTCATCGACGTGCTTGAAAACCGGCCTGAAATCCGTGCCTCCGAACCCGCGCAGCACCATGCGCTGCATGTACGCGTCAAACTCGTCCTGACTGGTTATGCGCACGTCCTCTTCGACCTTTGCGCCGCACTGGATGATGTGGACGTTTACTTTGGTGAAGAAGTTGTCCGTCTGCTTGAGTATGTTCCACGTCTTGTTTACGAAGGTCTGCACCAGCTCGCCCGCGACGGACTCGGAGGTGTCCAGCGCTATGACAAATTCGCGCACACGCTTGACTTCCTTGTACTCAAGCGGCTCAATGAGCGGCATCCTGCCGTAGAGCTTCATGCCGTAGGTGTAAAAGACGTAGTCAAATTCGTCGTCGTTTATCTGCACGTTCTCGCCGAGGACGGCAAATCGGCGCAGGAAAGCGGCGTAATCCACCTTTTCGCGGTTGACTTCGCCGAGCGCGGCCACGAAGTCCCCGGCGCTCTCGCCGAAGGAGTTGGACGCGGTGTCCAGATCCACCTGTATGCGCTCACTTATGTCCTTCCACATGCGCTCGGTTTCCTGCGGGGACATGGCTTTTTTGTCGCCCATCTCCTGGTTCTCGCGGCCGGACATGCCCTCGCCCTCGTCGCCTGAATTTCGGCGCTCGCCGGTGTCGCGCCCGCCGGATGCGCTCTGTTCCTCCCCTTCCCCGTCCTCGGGCGGGGCGGTGAAGTCGCCGTCGGCGTTCATGTCGCCCATATCCGGCTCGGTGCCGGGAATCTCTGCGCTCGTGCGCTCGCCGTTTCCGCCGCCACGCATCTCCTCGGCCGTGTTGTACCACACCCGGTGGTCATCAGCGTAGAAGTAGCCGCGTATGCGCCCTATCTCCTGCTCCGGCAGCTCCTGGTCTATGAGCCAGCGGTAGATGCGCTCCGCCGTGAGCCGCGGCAGCTCATCGCGCAATTTTTGGATAAGCCAGCCCTGTTTCTCCTGCCGTGAGGCGTAGAGGGCTTTGATGTTAAGGCTGTTTATGATGCTCTCGGCCGCTATGTCGCAGGCCAAATCCCACAAGTCCGTGTTCACGCCCTTGCCTATGAACATGTGCCGGAACACGCAGTGGAGCGTGAGGTGCATATAGTCGCGCGCGGGCAGGCTGCTCTCGCGCTTGAACGAGCGGCAGACGTGCAGCGAATTGTAGTAGAGGAAACGGCCGTCGGTGGCCATCTCCGCCGTGACGGTCTCGTCGCCATGCGCCAGGCGCACCAGGGCGGACTCCATAAAACGCATGTGTATGAGCAGCGTGCTGCGCGCAAGGCGCATTATTTCCCGGGCAAGCTCCCCGGCCTTGCGCGCCTGCTCGAAGTCCTTGTGATAATCTGTGCGCGCGGCATAGCCGTGGGTCTTTTGCAGCTGCGCCGCGCTGACGTCCCATTCGTTCATTCCGGGCATAGCGTGCCTCCCGTGCGAGGGTTCTGACGGGCAGAACCCTCGCTGAATCCAATGCTTGCTTAAAACTCAGTCGCGCTCAGGCAGAGGCGGCATGTTCGCAAACTTCTCGGGCAGGTCCTCCGCGCCGAACTCGACGCGGCCGGTGCGCTCGTGCTCGCGCAGCGCCCTCCAGAGCTTCTCCGGGGTTATGGGCAGCTCCTTGAGCACAAGGCCGGTGGCGTAGTTGATGGCGTTGCCGATGGCGGAGCCGACAGGCGCGGTGGAGCCCTCGCCGGCCTCCTTGGCGCCCATGGGTCCCTCGGGGTCGTACTCGGAGCAGATGAAGGTCTTTATCTTCGGCATGTCTAGCGCCGTCGGGAAGTGGTAGTCGCGGAAGGACGGGTTGAGGTGACGGCCGTTCTTGTCGTAGACGCACTCCTCGTAGCATGTGAAGCCGAAGCCCAGCAGGACGGAGCCCTCAATCTGGCCCTCGACCGCGCGGATGTTCAGCGGGCGGCCGCAGTCGTGGCCGAAAGCGAAGTCGTCCAGCGTGACCTGGCCGGTCTCCATGTCGACCGTGACCTTGGCCGCGGAGGCGGAGAAGGAGTACGCGGTGGCGTAGTTGCCGACGTTCTTGACGTAGATGTCCTTGTCGCCCTCGTGAGCGAAGGAGCCGACGCCCGCTACGCAGCGGCCGAAGTTCTTCTCCTCATAGCCGAAGCAGGCCTCGTTGTAGGAGATGTTCTTCTCGGGGTCGCCCTTTATGAACACGCGGTGGTCCTTCATGGTGATGTCCTGCGGCTTGCAGCCCCACTCCTCTGCCCAGTGGCTGAGCAGCTTGAACTTGGCGTCGCCGACGGCTCGGCGGCAGGCGTTGCCGCCCAGGAAGGTGACGCGGGAGCCGAAGGAGCCGGCGTCCCAGGGCGTCGCGGTGGTGTCGGACTGGATGAGCTTGACCTCGTCCATGCGCAGGCCGAGCTCCTCGGCGACTATCATGGTCATGACGGTGTCGCAGCCCTGGCCGATGTCGTTAGCGCCTGAGTAGACGACGGCGTAGCCCTCGCGGTTGAGTCGGACCATCGTGGTCGAGGAGGCGTAGTGCGGCGTGCTCAGCACGGGGAAGCCCGTGCCGGACATGAAGCCGCTGCCGGAGAGGCCGACGCCCTCGCCGGAGCCGATGGGATAGCGGTCGCGGTGCTTCCAGTCTATATAGTCGGCGACGGCGGTCAGGCACTCGTCGAACTTGCAGCTGGTGAACTCCAGGCCCGTGGGGCCGGTGTAGTACGGGGTAATCTCGTTCTTGCGGCGCAGCTCCAGCGGGTCGATGCCCAGCTCGTTTGCGACCTCGTCCATGTGTATCTCGTGCGCGAAGTGTACCTGGCAGGCGCTGTAGCCGCGCATTGCGCCGCTGGCCGGGTGGTTGGTGTAAGGCCGGCGGGCGGTCATGTCGATGTTCTCGACCTTGTACGGGAAGGTGGCGCAGATGAGCGAGAGGGTGTTGGCGGCTATGCCGCTGCCGCCGTAAGCGCCGCCGTCGAGGATGTGCTGGCAGCGCTTTGCGAGCAGCTTGCCCTCTTTGGTGAACGCGGATTCAATCTCGAAGGAGATTGGGTGGCGGGTACGGGTGCACATGAACACCTCGTCGCGCTTGAGGATGCACTTTACGGGGTGGCCGGTCATCTGCGCGAACTTGCAGGGGCACAGCTCGTGGGCGAAGCAGTCCAGCTTGCCGCCGAAGCCGCCGCCGAGCATGGGCTTTATCACGCGCACGGCGCTCTCGGGCACGCCGAGGCCCCAGGCTATCCAGTAGCGGCTGACGTAGGCGCCCTGAGTTGTCGTCCAGACCGTCCACTCGCCGTTTTCGTACTTGGCGACGGCGCCGTGCGGCTCGATGGCCGCGTGCACCATCTCCTGCGTGCGGTAGTAGCGCTTGTCGGTGTAGTCGGCTTCAGCGAAGGCCTTGTCCGTGTCGCCGGCGTGCATTACCGTGAAGATGGAGAGGTTGTTCGTGCCGGGATAGTGTATCGCGGGCGCGTCCGGCTGCATGGCGTAGAAGGGGTCGAGCACCGGCTCAAGCGGCTCGTATTCGACCTTGACCAGCGAAGCGGCGAGGGTTGCGGCCTCCTCGGTGGTGGCGCAGACGGCGGCGACCTCGTCGCCGACCATGCGGACCTTCTTGCGGCAGAGCGGCTCTTTGTCGGCCAGCTCCTTGAACGCCTCTGGGTTGCCGAGGTTGTGGCCCTCGGGGAAGTCGGCGCCGGTCAGCACGCCCTTGACGCCGGGCACCTTGAGCGCCTCGGTGAAGTCTATGCTCTTGATGAGCGCATGGGCATAGGGGGAGTGGACCAGCTTGCAGTAGTACATGCCGGGCAGGTCGATGTCGTCGGTGTACACGGCGGTACCGGTGACCTTGGCCTCGGCGTCGATACGGATGTACGCGCTGCCGCGTCCGGCCAGCTCGTAGTCCTCAGGCTTTTTGTATACGCTCTCGATGTCGGAGTAGTACTCCTTGGACATTATCGCCATTGGTTCATGCCTCCTTTGCCTTCGCGGCCGCCAGCTTCTTGGCGGCGCAGTCTATGGCCTCGACTATCTTGGCATAGCCGGTGCAGCGGCAGAGGTTGCCGGCGATGCCGTCGCGTATCTCTTCCTCGGTGGGATTCGGGTTCTCGTTGAGAAGGCTGAGCGCGGACATAATCATGCCCGGGGTGCAGAAACCGCACTGCAGCGCCCACTTGTCCATGAACTCCTGCTGCAGCGGGTGGAGCACGCCGTTCTGGCGCACGCCCTCGATGGTGGTTATCTCGTGGCCGTCGGCCTCGACGGCGAGCATAATGCAGCTGGGCACGGCCCTGCCGTCAAGCAGGATGGTGCAGGCCCCGCACTCGCCCTCCTCGCAGCCGCGCTTGGTGCCGGTGAGGTGCATCTCCTTTCGCAGGAAGTCCACCATAGTCATGTTCACAGGGGCGAGAGCCTCAACAGGCTCGCCGTTGAGCGTGAAGTGAATTATCTTCTTCAATTTCGTCTGCCTCCTTCCTCAGGCCTTCATGGTCTCCACGGCCTTGTTAATGGCTCTTTTGGTGTAGACCCTAATCATGTCGTGGCGGTACTCGGCGGAAGCGCGCAGGCTGGAGCGCGGGTGCATCTCGTCCGCGGCCTGCACGGCGACGGCCTCGACCAGCTCATCGGTGAGCTCCCTGCCGATTATCATCTGCTCTGCGGCCTTGGCGCGGACAATGGTGACGTCACCGCCCGCGACGGCTATGCGGCAGTCGGCGACGGTCTTGCCCTCGAGCCTGACCCACGCGGCGACGCCCACGATGGCGAGGTCCATGGCCTTGCGCACGGAGTGCTTGAAGTACGCGCTGCCCTCGCCGCTTTTGAGCTCGGGAATGAAAATCTCGGTGACCAGCTCGCCCTTGAGCTTGTCGGGGGCAATCTTCTTGAATCCCGTCCAGAAGTCGTCCATGCCGACGGTGCGCTCGCCCTCGGGGCCGACAATCTTGACCTGCGCCTTCATGGCCAGCAATATGCTGCCGCAGTCGCCGGTGGGCGAAGCGTTGCAGATACTGCCTACCATCGTGCCCTTGCGGCGAACCTGGTTGGAGCCCACATAGTGAGCCGCCTGAGCCACGGCGGGCATCTTCTCGAGAACCACGGGAGAGGACTGGATGTCAAAGAGCTTGGTGTTGGCGCCTACATAAAGCCCCTCGCCGTCCACATACTCAAGCCTGGTAAGGCCGGGGATGGTTTTGAGGTCGATGACCGTTTTCATGCCCCGCTCGACGTTTTTCGGAATCTGCAATATGACGTCGGTACCACCGGACATCACGACACACTCGCTGCCCATGGAGACCATCAGCTGAGAGGCTTCCTCCAGGGATTTGGCGGCGACGTAGTCAAATTCAGGCAACGCCATTTCATTTCCTCCTTTAAAACTGCTTTTGTTTTAATGCTCAGATTAATTGCTTGCGGCCGGGGCCGACTTTCCCCGGCCCGGTTGTGACAATTATTTCACAACAAATTTTATAAGTAAATGCGCACAAGCATACGCAGGCGCATTTGCACCTGAATAAACTTGTGCGCATTTAGATTTTTTGTTGGATTTTCATATTCTGATATTCTGCTGCTTCCAGCGCCCGGACGCGATATACGCCGTGCAGATAAGCGCGCTCACGAAAGGCGCAATTGAGTAGGCTATGCCTATTCCGTTAAAGCCCAGCGGCGTCAGGTGGCTGAACACCCAGGCGAGCAGGTAGCGAATCAGGTACGCGGAGATAGTCGCGCAGGCAAAAGGCACCATTGTGTGCCCAGAGCCGGTGAGCACACCAAAGAGACAGAACATGATGTTTTCGGCGATGAAGCCAATTGCGAAGAAACGCAGATATGTTATGCCGGCCTCCACGACGGCAGCGTCGTCCGTGAACAGCCCGAGCATGAACCCCGGACACAGCTCGCAGAGCAGCGTAAACACAGCGCCTATACCCGCCGTGAGCGCGGCGCCGGCGTAGAGCGCCTTGAGGACATAGCCGTAGGAACCTTTCGCGCAGTTCTGCGCGGATACGGTTATCAGCGCGGCCATCATCGCCTGGCCGGAGAGCACGGTGAAGTTCCAAATCTTTGTCACAGCTCCCGCCGCAGCCGCGCAGTCCACGCCGAAGATGTTGACGATGCCGCCTATGAGCATGAAGCTGGAGTTGGTCAGCAGCATTTGCAGCACCTGCGGAGTGCATATGCGCATAAGCGGACCCAAGACGTCCTTTTTGATACCAAACCAGCGGCCTTTAAACGAGAAATAGCCCAATTTGCACACTCTGCGGCCTATGAGCGCCGCGCTTGTAATTTGGCTCGCCACCGTCGCCGCAGCCGCGCCAGCGGCCCCCAGAGGTATGACGGCGACCAGCAGCAAGTCGAGGACTATGTTCTCGACGGTGGTAATCAGCATGATGCGCAGCGGGGTGTCGCTCTCCCCTATCCCGCGCAGCACGGCGTAGAACACGTTGTAGCTGTAAACCGCGGCAGTGCCGGCGACGCAGATGCAGAGGTACCACAGCGCGCTCACATAGCTCTCGTCCGGTATGTTCAGCATGCGCAGCAACGGAGATGAAAACACCAGGCCGAGCACGGTCAGCACAAGCGCTATTACCAGCACGAACGAGTACATCGTTCCGGTGAGCTTTTTTATGCTGTCAGTCCGCCCCGTTGAAAAACTCCGCCCGATAAGCGTGGTTCCGCCGTTTGCTATTGCCGTCACGACGACCAGTATCACCGTTGTAACCTGCCCGCCGGTGCTGACCGCGGCCATTGCGGCGGCGTCCGCCCAATGCCCGATTATAATCATGTCCGCCACGTTGTAGACTGCCTGGAGCAGGTTTATGAAGATTATCGGCAGGGCAAATCTCAAAAGCTTCCGCCCGGGAGAGCCAACCGTCAGGTCGCCGTTTACGGCCTGTGCCATAGCGCATCGCCTCCAATTTTGTCAAGTATATCACAAGCTCATGCGTTGTTAAGGTGAAAATGCGCCTGTATATGCAAAGACGCCGGTCGGCTGACCGGCGTCTTTTAAGTTGTATTTTGTTTCAGGCGTTGTTCTCCTGGTGGCGGCGCAGCGCCTCTATGGAGCGGACACAGTAGTAGCCGTTTATGTGCTCGACAAGGCCGAGGTCGCGCAGCTTGCGCATCGAGCGCACGGTGGTGGCACGGTTAATGCCGAGCATATCTGTGATGAGCTGTACGCTTATCCGGCGTCGGATGAGCACTTTGCCGTCATATTGTGCGCCGTATTTTTCCGCGAACTCTATGAGCAGCCCGCAAACTCTCCAGTAGGCGTCGTGCTTTTTCATCTCGCGGTTGGCGTCCATAGCGTCAAGGAATTTATTTGACACAGAGCTGAGCAGGGATATGAGCACCATTGGGTTGTCCTCAAGCGCGCGCAGCAGCTGCTCACGGGTCACGCGGATGAGCATTGAGTCCTCCAGGGCGCGGAAGCTCACACCCGGCGCCTTTGAGAGGATCAGGTTGGCCTCCAGCAGCACGCTGTTGCGTTCCATGAAGAAATACGCCAGCTCGCTGCCGTTGTCGAGCTCCTCGTAGGCCATGACAACGCCGCTTTTCACTATGTAAAAGCAGTCCGGTATCACATCCGGGCCGATTATTACGCGCCCCTTCGGGAATTTGACGGCGCTCCCTATGTCGTTCCAGACGCGCAGCTCGTCGTTTGTGCGGATTATGTGTGATGTTCCTGATTCCGAGTTGTACAGACGGGCAATAGCATCCCAAAACACATTCCCTGCCGCCATGTCACGCCCTCCAGATTACTATGTGCTGTTCTACCGCAATGATAATAGCTTGGCAATTCCATGATACTACTTCAATTCAAATCGTGTCAACACAAAAAGCCCTGCCTTCATCCGCGCGCCCTGCGGCATGCAGACACCCGCAACACTATGCAAGAATGTTGCACCAGCGCAGATATGTGACAAAAAGCCGCCCAACAGGGCGGCTTTTTGCCTTAACTGGTTACTTCATGCCGTTCTCGTAGGCCTCGATCATCTTCTTGAACGTGTGGCCCGTACGACGCGCGAGTTTTTCGAGGTATTTGGCGGTCGTCTCGCCGGTGAAAATCTTCACGTCGAGGCGCATCGTGTGCCCGTCCACGGGTGTGGCGATGATTTTGTCCACGAAAGTGTCAACGAACTCCTTTGTTATCGCGCCCGCGTTCGCCTCCCTCTCGGCGGCGCGGAGAGTTGTGCGTATCTTCTCCATGTGCCGCCGGAATTCCTCGCTGTCGTCGCGCTGCGCTCGCAGCTCGGCGAGGTCGCGCTCGGCGGCCTTAATCTCCGCGTTGCAGGCTCTGGTCATCTCGGCGAAGTCCTCGTTTGAAATCTGCCCCAGCGCCGTCAGCTCCAGCAGCTTGCCCTTTTTCTTTAGCGCCAGCTCTATCGCGCCCTCGCGGCCGGCGATCTGCCCCTCGAGGTTCACGTCCGAGGTCATCGCGGCGTACATCCGCTCGTACTCGTGCAGCATTTCCTCCGAGGCGTCGTGCGTGTCGCGGAACACCTCGAACAGCAGCGGCTTTATCTCGTCCTCGTAGATGGCGAAGCTCGGGCAGGAGTCGTGCCCGTTGTTAATTTTCCCCGAGCACACCCACTTGCTGTTGACGCGTCCGTCCTTGTCCTTCGATTCGCGCCGGTAGTATGGCGCGCCGCAGTAGGCGCAGTAGAGCTTGCCGGTGAGCAGGTTCGCGTGGTTGCAGACGCCGCGGCGGTTCTTCACATCCTCGCTGCGCCGCTGCAAGACGGCGTTGGCCTGCTCCCACAGCTCCTCGCTGACGATGGCGGGAACTATCTCGCCCGTCTCGTCCTTGAACATGACCCACTCCTCCGGCGGCAGGAACTTCTGCTTCTTAGTGAACATATCCACTACCTTGACCTTGTTGCCGACGTACCAACCCTTGTACTTGGGGTTTGCTATCATGTTCGACATAGTCGAGTGCGCAATCTTCTTGCCGTTTAAGTTTCGGTAGCCCTTTTCCCAGAACAGCGTCTCGAGCTGCTTCATGCTGTACCCGTCCGTGGCGTAGAGCTCAAAGAGCTCTCGCACCATCGGCGCCTGATCCTCGTCTATGACGAGCCGCTTGTTGTCCTTTTTGTAGCCGAAAATGCGGCTGTTGCCCAGCACGACGCTCTGCTTTATCGCCTGCTGGTGGCCAAATTTCACGCGGCTGGAGAGCTTGCGCAGCTCGTCCTGCGCGATTGACGACATGATGGAAAGCCGCAGCTCGCTGTCCTCGTCGAGCGTGTTGATGTTGTCGTTCTGGAAAAACACGCCCACGCCGTCTGCGAGAAGCTCGCGCGTGTAACGTATCGAGTCGAGCGTGTTGCGCGCGAAACGCGAGATTTCCTTGGTTATTATAAGGTCGAACTTGTCCCGTGCGGCGTCGTCCACCATGCGGTTGAAGTTCTCGCGCCGCTTGGTCGAGATGCCGGACAGCCCCTCGTCGATGTAGCCGGGCACAAACGTCCAGGCTGCGTTACGGCGAATCAAGTCCTCATAGTATTTTATCTGGTTGCCCAGAGAGTTGAGCTGCTCGTCGGACTCCGACGAGACGCGCGCGTAGTACGTCACGCGCAGCGGCAGCTCGTATATGCTCTTAGTGCGAAGCTGCTGCCTCGCAGAGTGTATGTCCATGTGAGCCTCCAAAGTTCGTAATATCATTATTATAACTAATATAGCATGAGTAAACGAATATTTCAATCAAAAGAAATTGGCGGGGAGTTTTTCTCCCCGCCGGTGCCGTCCTGGTTTTCAATATTTTTTAATTCGTATTATGCCGAGATTGCTTCATTTCTCATAAATCGTCACTCCCGTGGCGCGAATCTCGCGGTCTATGAGCGACCCCCGCTCGATGTGCGAGGGCGCGAACACGTCCACCGGCATACCCGTTGCGGTGCGGATGTCCTCCATCAGGCCGACGAAGCGCAGGCCGCGCAGATTGCTGTCTACGAGCAGGTCGAGGTCGCTATTGTCCGTCGCCGTGCCCTTTGCCACGGAGCCGAACAGCACGGCTCTGTTCACATCATGTGCGCGGAACACCGGCGCGAGCGTCGCGCGTATTGCGTCTATGCTCGGCATGGGAACACCACCTTTCAAAGATAGTATATATCATTTTGGGGTCGGAATAAAGAACTTTTTTGTTACGGATGTTCAGGCAAAAGAAACCGGTGGGGATGTTCTCCCCACCGGTGCCGTTTACCGCTCCATCTGCCGCGCGCGGCTCTTTATCTTAATGCGCATCTTGTTGCGCTCGTCTTCGGTTATGACGCCCTTTTCGTAGAGCGTGTCGTTGTAGTACGTCAGCCAGAGCTGTTCCATTGTGCTCCGGACGCTCCGCGCTTTCTGTTCGGCTATATCTCCACGGCGGGTATTGTCCATATATTGCCTCCCTTTAATGAGTATTGTCGCCGTTTCAGGCTGATTTATACGCATTTCCCGAAAATCTCGGGAGGCTTCTTAGGTTTCTTTGGTTTCTTCGGGATTCGTCAGTCTCTTTCGTTCGCTAAAAGTCGCGTTTCGCGACCTCTTTCCTCCCTCGCGCTCAGCGCACGGTCTACGCAATACTTTACGTCCAGCAGTTTGGTCAGCTCAGCGCGGAGGGCTTTGTACTCGGCGTAAGCAGCATCGTTTTCACGCTCCAGCGTTGCAACCTCACGCTGCCAGTCGGCGGCGTGGATACCGTCGGACAGCTTGCGGCGGGCGAGGTAGAATTGCCTCAGCTCGCTCTCGTGCTCGGCCTTGAACCGCTCTCGTTTGGGCCTCCACTTGATGGCGTTGAGCTGGTTGTGGAGGGGGTTGAAGCGATTATACAGCTCGGCGCACCTGAGCAGCTCGCGCAGCTCTTTCGACCGTTTTTTGTTGGCGTCGAGCGCAGTTTTTGCCTCATCAAGTGGCGAATAAAGTGAGTCGAGACGAGCCTCGAGATCGGCAAGGGTATGTAGACCGTTCTCATTCAAATACGCAATGGCGCTGGTGAGGCGTTTCAGGTTGCCAACCTTGGCCTTGTTGCTCCATGCGGCGGCGTTGCGTGCGTCGAAGTAGTCGGCGAGCAGCTTGGCGAGCGACGGAGAGTGAGGCTTGTCCAGCTTCACGCGCGCGTCGCTGAGCCAGTCTACAAGCGTCTTGATTCGTTCTCCCAGCGTCCGCAGCATCGCGCTCGCCGAGCGTATCCACCGATTGTGCTCACCTTTATCGGTCACGATGCCTCTGGCCTCCATCTGCCGCACGGCGACGCCCTCGTGGACGGTTGGAATTTGCTCGACGCCCTTCCGTTCGTAGGAGCGGTGGTCGATGCGGCAAGGCAGTCCCTCTTCCTTAAACTTCGCGTTACACAGCGCTGCCCACGCCTCGCGCCACGCTTCAAGCGTCTCTGGCCGTCCCCAGTCAGTCGTTGGCACGGCGTCGAACTTGCCGTCCTCGCGGTAGACGCGCCGCTGTTTTGCGCCCCATGTGCCGTCGGGGTTCAGCGGGCGAATCGGACACATGACGTGGAAATGTGGGTTCGGGATACCGCCGTCCTTGTCCGGTTGATGGACAGCGAAATCCGCAATCATGCCGCGTGAGACGAAGTTGTCCAGAAGGAATTGCCGAGCGAGCTGCATGTTTTCTTCCATCGTGAACTCGTTTTGCAGCGCGATGTCGAAGCTGTAAGCGAGCTGTGCGTTCCTGTTGCGCTCCGCTTCCTCGACCGCGTTCCAGAGCGTTTGCCGGTCGGCGTACTCGCGTGGAGCGTGCAGTGTGAGCAGGATTTCCGAATAAACCACGCCGCCTTTGCGCGTGTAGTCGCTGACCAGCCCGTAGTATTCGCTGTACAGCCTCTCGCCAGCGCGGTAGGCGGCGCACTCAACCGCCGAGCGCCCGACGCTGCGCTTTATCTGCCCGACATGGAAGTGGTAAAGCGCCAATCAGTCACCGTCCTTGGGCAATAGGGCTTTGACCTCGGGTAAGTCGAAGATGCGCTGTACCAGTTCGTAAAACTCGCGCTCACCCATGTCTTTTACGGCTGGCACAACGCTCTCTACCGCCGCTCCACGCGTGATAAGCCTGTGGCTTCGCTTCTTGCGCTCGCCGTCTTGCAGATACTTTATCTGCTGCTCAATGCGCTGGTAGCGGTGTTTGGTTTGGCGCAATTTTTCCTCAATCGTTCCCTGTTCCTGTACGAGTTCGGTTCTGGTTTGGGTTTCGTGGATAATATCTACCTCCTTAAATTTTGCGTTGCCGATTAAAATTATCCGTACATGCGTACATCCGTACGCTTGTACGCATGTACGGATGTTTTGAATTCAAATTCAATTTTTCATCCCGCCCTCTGCAGCAGCTCAATGCCGATGAAACCGCGCACACGCCTGCCGCCGGGCAGGTAAATTGTGTTCGTCTGCTCGATGCCATAGGTATCTTGGTTTTCGGCGAGGTGTAGGCACAGGCTGCGCTGAGACAGAGGGTTGAGCGCGTTGTCCTCGCACCAGAGCTTGTACACCGCGTACACGTCCCGGCTGCTAGCTTCGGCGTCAGCTTTGAGGCGTATGTAGCCCTCGCTGCGCATAAAGTCCACGGCGTTGTTTCCGTCGCTCACGGCCTCGGCCATGTTCTCGTGAGCTCGTTCGCTTAGCGTGAAGCGGTAGTCGTTCGAGATAAGCCGTCGCAGTCCTTCGAGGCACCAGAGGAAGACTCCCTCGGCCTCCGCGCACATCTTCTCGGCGATGAACGGGTCATCCACGCGATTGGTGTCTTTTAGCTTCGTTGTTAAGATAATCTGCCGCCTGAAAAATCCCTCGCTTCGGTCGTAGAGCGCTTTGAGTGAGCCGTTGCCGAAACCGAGGAAGCGTACGTACAAGTCGCCTTGGTAGCTCTGCTGGCCTTTTCGTTCTAAGTCCATCGGCAGCTCTGCGGTCACGATGGCTTTTATGTGGTTTGTCTGCGGCAGGGCTTCGAGCTTCATGTCGTCGTCGAGCATGACCAGCTCGTGCTCCAAATCTGCGCGAGCGAAACGGGAGCTTTCTATTTTGGCGATGCTGCCCGTCGCCATGTTCGAGCCGAGCAGAGCGCGAAGTACCAGGCCGATTCGGCTCTTTCCCTCACCGCCGCGTCCAATTAACATCAGCATCTTCTGGCCTTTCGTCGTCGGCAGGAAGCAGTAGCCCATGAACTCCTGCAAGGTAGGGATGTCCTCCTGGTAGAGCAGCTCGTCGAGGAAACGCAGCCACGTTGCGGGTGCAGGTGCATCTGGGTTGTACGCCACCGGGAGACGGTTGCGGCAAAACCCGCGCTCAGGCGTGAACGTTCCGTTGAGAAACAGCGTGCCGTTTGCGACGTGGATTCGGTCGCGCTGAATTGGCAGGTCGGGCGCGTAGGCCTCAAGCCGCAGGGCTTCGAGCAGGTTGTTGACCCGCTTGCTGAGGCCGGTGGAGAAGTGCGGTTTAAGTATTTCGTAAATCTCGCGCCGCAGCTTGTCCTCGTCTGTCACGCGGCCCTCGACTGTGAAGAACGTGCCGTTTATGCTTTTCATCGGGTGCTCACGAAGAAACTCTTCACAGAACTTGACTTCGTTGACGTTCTTGCCATCGTACCATTCCGGAAATTCAGCCACGCAAACCCTCCATCAGCCGTGCGGTTTTCTGCTCGACCAGCCGCGTCTCGTCCCGGCTCGCGCCTGCGTCGAGCAGATAGCCCGTCCACGCGTCGAGCGTACACGCCTCGGCGTAGCCGTCCGCGATTGCGTCGCCCGGCGACTTCGGCGCGAGGGCGTCTCGGCAGCGAACAAGCTCGCGTTTGCACGCTGCCAACCCCAGCGGCGGCACAAAGCCGCCGTCGCCGAAGTCCGCTTCGAGCCGCCGCGCCGCTTCGGATTTTGTGCAGCCGAGCAATCCCGCTGTGAGGTCAATCACGTCACCGTGCGCTCCGCAGCCGAAGCAGTGGAAGTGGTCGCCGTAGAGTTTCAGGCTAGGCGTCCTGTCTGCATGGAACGGACAGCGCATGAAGCCATGCTTCACCGTCCCGTAACGTTTCGCCGCCTCGATGGGCGGCACACTGTGCTTTATTTTGTTGTAGTCTATCATTCGCATTCCTCCAATGCAGTAGTAGGGCTGTGCCCTCCACTAATATTATGGGGAATCCGCGGAAAACACGGCAAACAGCATGACAGGCTATTTTCAAAAAACATGACATGTGGTAAAATATCCTCAAATTTCCCGCTGGAGGACACGATGGAACACAACCTGCTGACGCTCGAATTTGGGCGCGAAACACAGTTACATACGAGGGGCGCACGACGCCGTCCGGAACGTTAGGCTGCGAGGCGCTGAACATTTCCGACGAGTTCATCTCCGCGCTCGGTGCGATGAGCGTGACAGACGAGCTTTTAAGCTGTGCATGCAGCGCGGCTGCATCGGTTCTTGAAACAATGAGGCACATGGAACCTTTTGCGCATCTGGACTACAACTTCTATGCTCCGAGCATCGCCGACGCTTTTTCAGAGGATGGCATAAGCCAAGTCCGCGCGCTCAACATGGCAATGCTCACACGCGGGCTCGCGGCGGCGCAGGAGCCAAGATTGCGTAAGGGTGCTCTGCTGAGCAAAACAGCGCCGGTACTAGCACAGCTCGCGTACTCGCTCGCTGAATACAAGCGCACAATGACCACGCTGGCTGAGAGCATAAATGACGACGGCGTTGAGAGGACGCCCGACGGCCTCGCCGCTGCGTTTGGTGCACACTTCGACGCGTCCGACGACAGCCTGATGTCTCTCGCCAATGCGACGGTGCAGTATGTTGCTGTAGGAGAGCCGCCGAGACTTGTGCGGCGCATGAGCTACGTTTCGTTCGTCGGGCTGCTGCGCTCCGACCTCTTTGAGGGACTTGCAGCCGGCCACGCGCCGCGCCGGTGCGCCGTCTGTGGGCGCTGGTTCCTCACGCTCGATGCGCGGCACACAAAGTATTGCGGCGGCTTTGCGCCCGGCGGCAGGACGTGCCGTCAGATGGGCGCAATGCGCGGACGGGAGCAGCGCGAGCTTGCCGCCGACCACCCACTGAAGGCAATCTACAGCCGCCGCCTGAACACCATCTTGCAGAGCCAGAGGCGCGGCAAGCTTAATGCGGAAATAGCTGACACCATGCGCAAGCTGGCGAAGGACAAGCTCCAGCGCGCGCTGTCCGACGCGAATTACGCGCGCGGTAGCTATGAGGCCGAGATGACGCAGAGCGCATTGTTGGCTGAGGCAGAGAAAAATGCTGACGCTTAAATAGGCAGAAAACGCCTTCCGCAGCGGCGCGCCGCCGGTAGACGGAAGCGAAACCTTTGAGGGTTTCCTATATGGCTACGAGCCGAGGCTCAACGAGATTGTGCGAAAATTCCTCGGCAAGCGTGCGTTCGATGCGGAGACGTTCATGGACTACAAGCTTGCCTGTGCAGCCGCGATGCTGGAGCGCTGGAATGAGTTTGACCCAGGCAAAGGTATTCACTTTTTTACTTTTGCACACCACGACGTTATGAACGCGCTGCTTCGGGCGAGGATGCTGGAAGAGACTGGCTCGTTCTCAAACCTCGACGAGTACAAGGCTGCGCGGCGCATGGGCGCGCTAATGTACGGCTCGTCGCAGCGCGAGGCGGTCGATGAGTTCATAAAAAAGCGCGGCTGCTTGGAAGCAACCGCGATAAGGTTTTTGAAGATCGCACAACTCATGTTGAGCGCGTCGTCACTGGAAAATGACGCTGAGGCGAGCTACAGCTGGGATTACGTAGATGTTCTGTGGGACGGCGTCCGTGCCGAAAAGGTGCGCGAGGCGTTTGCGAAGCTGAGTTTTCGCGAGCAGACGCTGCTGGAAAAGCGCAACGCGGTCTGCATGACCTGCGGACGTGTTTCGCCGCTCAGCGAGTGCGCAAGCTTTGAGGAATTGGCGATTGAGTTTGAGTCGTCCAGCCCGCGCACCGCCGAGCGCGCCTACAGACGCGCCGTGGAAAAGCTGGCGCTGAACCTCGTCGAGCTTGGCGAGCTCCACGCCGTCCGAATAGAGCGCGTCGCTCCCGGTACCTACCGCTACCAGGCCGACAACGATGGAGAATGGGGCGAGTTTACGCTTGATCTGTCAACCGGAGAGCTTAAAATAAACACTCTTGCTGAGTTGGACACGACCAAAACCCACCGCTTTGCTAAGCAAGCCGCCCGCTACTTGAAAGCGCACGCGGGAGAAAAACTGCCGAAAAGGGTGCTGGTAGCGTTTGAATAAGTCCAAGGGCGCACTTCTATACATGGTCATGTATGTGCGAATACAGCCCGGATGCCTGAGCATCCGGGCTGGTTTGCGTCGCTGAAGCTCCGTGAGGTACGGTCATTGTGTTGACGATGCGACATGGTACGTTCCAAAACGGAACACACCACGTTAATTCATATGTAAGAGCCGCTATTTGGTTCATCTTAATCAAAACAAAAATATCAACGCTTAATTATATCATTTATCATAAAATGATATAATTAACACTTGACGGTTGGCCTATAGACGGCTATACTATATTTGGTAGATTTATCATTGCCCTGCGGAATAGAGGGGGACGCTGTGCGCAACTATTCATTCGACCAAAACTATATAAAGCTGCTGACGCCTGTCATCGTGGCGTTGATGAGTCAAATACACGAGTACAAGGGGGAGCAGGCGATCTTCATCAAGTCCAAGGCCGACACGTTGACTCAGCTCGTGGAGATAGCCAAGATGCAGAGCACGGATGCGTCCAACAGAATTGAAGGAATATATACCTCGGATGAACGGCTGAAAAAGCTGGTACTGGACAAGACCATGCCACGCACCCGAAACGAGCAGGAGATAGCCGGATACCGTGACGTGCTGGCTACAATATGCGAGAACTATGACTATATACCTCCAACGCCTTCAAACATTCTTCAGATTCACAGGGACTTGTATAAGTTCAGCGGCGCTGCATACGGCGGCAGCTTCAAATCGGAAGACAGCGGAATAGCCGTTGAGCAATTGTGTACGGCTTACGGCGATGCAGTAAATTCAGGTGACCTTGACACGCTCTTGCTTATCCCCATGTTCGTCCTCGACTTTCTCTGCATACACCCTTTCAATGACGGCAACGGTCGTATGAGCCGTCTGCTCACGCTGCTTCTGCTATATCGCGCGGGATATATTGTCGGCAAATATATCAGCGTTGAAAAGCTTATTGAGCAGAGCAAGGAGACGTATTATGAGGCCCTCCAGCAGAGTTCTGTCGGATGGCACGAGGGGCAAAACGATTACGCCCCGTTTGTGCGCTATATGCTCGGCGTCATCGTGGCCGCTTACCGTGATTTCTCCGAGCGTGTGCACGTACTTGCCGCCAGCGGCATGAGCAAGCCTGAACGCATACGCGAGCTTATCAGGAACACGCTCGGCAAAATTACTAAGGCCCAAATCATCGAGCAATGCCCTGACGTCAGCGGCATAACGATACAGCGCACACTATCCGAGCTGCAAAAGAGCGGCGAGATTATAAAACTCAGCGGCGGGCGCTACACCGCCTACACTTGGAACAGGGAGAGGGAATAACATGCTGACAGGCGAACTCAGAAACAAAATCGACCGCCTCTGGGAAATCTTCTGGACCGGCGGCATCACAAACCCGCTGGACGTCGTGGAGCAGATGACATACCTGATGTTCATCCACGACCTGGACGAGGCGGACAACACGCGCGCCAAGGAGAGCGCCATGCTCGGGCTGCCGTATGAGAGCATATTCAGCGGCGAGGTGCAGATAGGCGAGCGCAAGGTGCCCGGCGAGCAGCTCAAGTGGTCGCGTTTTCACGACTTCCCGGCAGGGCAGATGTACTCCGTGATGCAGGAAATGGTTTTCCCGTTCATAAAGGACCTGCACGGCGACAAGGACAGCGCCTACGCCAAGTACATGGGCGACGCGATATTCAAGATCCCGACGCCGCTGATGCTCGAGAAGATAGTCACCGCCATGGACGAAGTCTATGCGCAGATGGAGCAGATGCACAGTACAGACGTGCGCGGCGACATATACGAGTACCTGCTCTCCAAAATTGCCACCGCGGGCGTAAACGGGCAGTTCCGCACGCCGCGGCACATCATCCGCATGATGGTGGAGCTCGTCGACCCGAAGGCCGATGACGTGATATGCGACCCGGCCTGCGGCACCGCCGGATTCCTCGTCGCCGCCGGGGAGTATTTGAAAGAGCGCCGCAAGGAGGAAATCTTCTTCAACCGCGAGAACAAAGACCACTACATGAACCGCATGTTCCACGGCTTCGACATGGATCGCACCATGCTGCGCATCGGCGCCATGAACATGATGACCCACGGCATAGACAACCCCTACATAGAGTACCGCGACAGCCTGAGCGACCAGAACACTGACCGCGACAAGTACAGCCTGATACTCGCCAATCCCCCGTTCAAGGGCAGCCTTGACGCCGACATCGTGTCGGCCGACCTGCTGAAGCTCTGCAAGACAAAGAAAACCGAGCTGCTGTTTCTGGCGCTGTTCATCCGTATGCTGAAGGTCGGCGGGCGCGCCGCGGTCATAGTCCCGGACGGCGTACTGTTCGGCTCATCCAAGGCGCATAAAGACATACGCCGCGAGCTGATAGAAAACCACCGGCTCGAGGCCGTCATATCCATGCCCAGCGGTGTGTTCAAGCCCTACGCCGGCGTGTCCACAGCTGTGCTGGTGTTCACCAAGACCGGTCACGGCGGCACGGACAGCGTCTGGTTCTACGATATGCGCGCCGACGGCTTCTCGCTCGACGACAAGCGCAGTCCCGTCGCCGACAACGACATCCCCGATATAGTCGCGCGCTTCCACAACCGCGAAGCCGAGCAGGAGCGCGCGCGCACGGAGCAGTCTTTCCTCGTCCCGAAGCAGGAGATCGTGGACAACGGCTACGACCTGAGCATCAACAAGTACAAGCAGGTGGAGTACAAACCCGTAGAGTACCCGCCCACCGGCGAGATTTTGAAGGAGCTCCGTGACTTGGAGGCCGAGATTGGTAAAGGGCTGGACGAGTTGGAGGCGATGATATGAGGGTAAAGCTGGGGGATGTGTGCGAAATTTTGGACAGCAAACGTATTCCAATTACTGCGTCCAACCGTCAACCGGGGCCATATCCGTATTATGGAGCGAACGGCATTCAAGACTACGTAGCTGACTATATATTTGATGACGAACTCGTCTTGTTAGCAGAGGACGGAGGTAACTTCGGTTCAAAAGAAAAGCCTATTGCCTACAGAGTGTCTGGTAAGTGTTGGGTTAATAATCATGCTCACGTTTTGAAACCCAAACCGGGAGTTGACGTTGACTACCTTTGTTATTCAATAATGTTTTATGATGTTAGTGGGCTAGTTAACGGCGCGACACGTCAAAAATTGACGCAAGCAGATATGAGGAAAATGGAAATATTTCTTCCGCCCCTCGACGAACAGCGCCGAATTGCCGCCGTGCTGGACAAGGTCAGCGACCTCATCGCCAAGCGCCGGGCGCAGCTGGACAAGCTGGATGAGCTGGTCAAGGCCCGGTTTGTGGAGATGTTTGGGGATCCATATATCAATTCAATGGCATGGAAAAAGATAAAAATTAAAGCCGCTGTTACAGTTGAACCACAAAACGGAATGTATAAGCCGCAGTCAGATTATGTTACAGATGGTTCAGGAACTCCTATTTTAAGAATTGATGGCTTCTATGATGGCATAGTTACAGACTTTTCCTCGTTAAAGAGGTTGCGCTGCAATGATAATGAGAAGCAGAAATACCTACTCAAGGAAAATGATATTGTGATAAATAGGGTAAACAGCATTGAATATCTTGGGAAATGTGCTCATATTACGGGGCTGATAGAAGAAACAGTTTATGAATCAAATATGATGAGAATGCACTTCGATCCAGTACGCTTTAACCCCGTATATGTGACTCATTTGTTGTGTAGCCGATTTGTCTATGACCAAGTGATCAATCATGCAAAAAAGGCAGTCAATCAAGCAAGCATTAATCAAAAAGATGTTCTTGATTTTGACATATATCAACCTTCAATTGAGCGTCAAAATGTGTTTGCAGATTTCGTCAATCGAGTAGATCAATCAAAATTGACGTTTCACCAGAGCCTTGATAAACTAGAGATGTTGAAAAAAGCACTAATGCAGGAGTATTTTGGGTGAGGTAGAGTTATGTATCATGAATATTCGCAAGAAGAACTCCGGGCTTATTGCAGAAGCTGTATTGAATCATTGGAAATATGGGCCAGAAGACTGATACACGAAAAGATGACTGAGAAATACGGCAAAGAATACATATATATTACTTTATCAAGCGGAGAGTCTATAATCAAAAAAGAGATTCGTGAACATGTTTCAAAAATGCAAGAACAGAATCCGGGAAGATTCTCACGACCGGTAGATACTCTTTTTATTGATCAAATCATCTACTTCCTCTGCAAGAAGGAGTGGTATGATTTGCTCTATAAAGAGGCGCTTGACTTTGCTTACCCGCAAGGATGCGACGAGGTACGTGAATTTCTAAGCAGATTGGTGCCCATAAGGAACCCATTGTCTCATGCAAATCCGATTTCGATCCGGCAGGCAGAACAAGCAATTTGCTATTCACATGACTTTATTGATGGATTAAAAAAATACTATAAAGCAAAGGGTGAAGAACAGGTGTGGAATGTGCCGAGGATAATTAAAATCGTCGATTCGCAGGGCAATACATTCAACAATCCTTCTGAAACACACGGGCAATCGTCTATTTTTAAAATACCTAATCCGTTGCAGTGTGGGGATACTTATTCTGTTACAATTGAAGTTGATCCCGCATTTTCTCCTACAGAGTACGATATTATTTGGAGAACTGAGGGAAATGAGGACAAAAAGTTTAGAAACAAGACGATGTATTCTAATGTTTTTACTGAAAAAGATGTTGCTGAACTTCACAGAATTGAATGTAAGATAGTGTCTCATAAAGCATGGCATAAATATACCTATCATGATTGCGTCATTTCTTTACATTTAACTGTTTTACCACCACTTGAATAATTGAGGTGACCCCACATGACCAACTTCGACTTCCTACTCTCCGACCCGCAGTTCGCATCCTTTGCTGACTCGGCGGTGGCGGCGGAGAGGATATATAACATCGACACGGCGGCATGCGTGCTCAACTGCCGCCGCTGCGTGGAGGCTGCCGTCAAGTGGATGTACTCCGTGGACGGCGCGTTGGTCATGCCCTATGACGACAGGCTCGCGAGCCTTATGGACGCCGGGGACTTCCGGGACATCGTGGACGACGACCTGTGGCGCAGGCTCAAGTACATACGCCAGACCGGCAACATCGCCGCGCACACGGGCAAGAAGCTGAGCCCGGCCCAGGCGCTGCTCTGCCTCGAGAACCTCTGGTACTTCATGGACTTCATAGCCTGCTGCTACGGCGCGGACTACACGCCCGGCCTGTTCGACCCGGAGCTGCCCGAAAAGGCGGACGAGGGGACTCCCCTGCTAAGGGAGTCCCCTCCCGGGCCGGAGCTTGCCGCGCTCATGGAGGAGAACGCCGCCCTGCGCGCCGAGCTCACCGCCCGCCGTGAGGCCCAGTGGGAGAACTACACGCCCAAGCCGCTCGACCTCTCCGAGTACAAGACCCGCAAGCTCTACATAGACGCCATGCTCAGCGACGCGGGCTGGGTCGAGGGCAAGAATTGGCTGAACGAGGTAGAGCTGCCCGGCATGCCGAACAAGGGCGAGGTCGGCTATGCCGACTATGTGCTCTACGACGACACGTATCGGCCCCTCGCGGTCATCGAGGCCAAACGCAGCTGCGTTGACCCGGCCAAGGGCCGCCAGCAGGCCAAGCTCTACGCCGACATCCTTGAAAAGCAGTGCGGCCGCCGCCCTGTCATTTTCCTCACCAACGGCTTCGACACCCGCATGGACGACGGAGCCTACCCGGAGCGCAAGGTCGCAGCCATCTACTCCAAGCGCGACCTTGAGAAGCTCTTCAACCTGCGTTCCATGCGCTCCAGCCTGAAATACGTCCAAGTGGACAAGGACATCGCCGGGCGCTACTATCAGGAGGGCGCCATAAAAGCCGTGTGCCGGGCCTTCGGCGAGAAAAACCGACGCAAGGCCCTGCTGGTCATGGCCACCGGCTCAGGCAAAACCCGGACGGTCATCGCGCTCGTGAAGGTGCTGCTGGAGCGCGGCTGGATAAAGAATGTACTGTTCCTCGCCGACCGCAACTCACTTGTCACGCAGGCGAAGCGCAGCTTCGTGAACCTGCTGCCCGATCTGTCGGTGACGAATCTGTGCGAGGAGAAGGACAACTATGCGGCCAGGTGTGTGTTCTCCACTTACCAGACGATGATGAACTGCATCGACACGGTTGAGGACGACGAGGGCAAGCTCTTCACCGTCGGCCACTTTGACCTCATAATCTGCGACGAGGCCCACCGCTCCATCTACAACAAGTTCCGGGATATCTTCACCTACTTCGACGCGCCGCTCGTCGGCCTCACCGCCACGCCCAAGGACGAGATAGACAAGAACACCTACGAGATATTTGAGCTCGAAAGCGGCGTGCCCACCTACGGCTACGACCTGGCCCAGGCGGTAAAGGACGGTTTCCTCGTGGACTTCCTCACGGTCGAGAGCAAGCTGAAATTCCTCACCGAGGGCATAACATACGACGACCTGCCCGAGGACGAAAAGGCCGAGTACGAGGCCACATTCACGGACGAAAACGGTGAGCTGCCGGACAAGATTGAGTCGTCGGCGCTGAACGCATGGCTCTTTAACGAAGACACCATCAGGCTGGCGCTGCACCTGCTGATGACCAATGGCCTGAAAATCGACTACGGCGAGAAATTGGGCAAGTCCATCATCTTCGCCAAGAACCATCGCCACGCCGAGAAAATACGCGAGGTGTTCTATAAGGAGTACCCGCACCTGCCCGGCTATGCGATGGTCATAGACAACTACATGACTTACGCGCAGAGCGCCATCGATGAGTTCTCCGAGCCGGGCAAGCTGCCGCAGATTGCTATCTCCGTGGACATGCTGGACACCGGTATTGACGTGCCCGAGGTGCTCAATCTCGTGTTCTTCAAAAAGGTCATGAGCAAGGCGAAGTTCTGGCAGATGATTGGCCGCGGAACGCGCCTCTGTCCCGGGCTCATCGACGGGAGGGACAAGGACAAGTTCTATATCTTCGACCTCTGCGGAAACTTCGAGTTCTTCCGCATGAGGAAGGGCAAGACGTCTGTCATCCAGATGGCGCTTCAGAGCGCGATATTCTATTTGAAAGCACAGATAATTTTCAAGCTGCAGGATTTGGCCTATCAGACGGACGAACTTATTCCGTTCCGGCAGCGGCTTGTGGACGAGATGCTTGCCAAGGTTCAGGAACTGGACAGGGACAACTTCGCCGTGAAACAGCACTTGAGATATGTGGAAAAGTTCTCAGACGCAAAAAACTACACGGCAATCAGCTACGAGGACACACTGAATCTGCGCGACGAGGTGGCGCCGCTGCTCCAGCCCGACGAAGACGAGGCCAGCGCCGTGCGGTTCGACGCCCTGATGTATGGAATAGAGCTGGCGTATCTGGTCGGCAAGACATATACCCGAGCCAGAAAGGATCTTATTAAGCGTGTCAGCGGAGTGGCGAGCGTGGCAAATATACCGGAAATTCAGGCGCAGTCCGAGCTGATTGATAAAATCCTGCACACGGATTATCTCGAAAATGCCGGTATCAACGAATTTGAGCACATCCGCACCTGCCTGCGTAATTTGATGAAGTACATCCCGTCTGCAATCGCTACTTATGACACAAATTTTACCGACGATATTCTGTCCACCGAGTGGCATGAATCCGAGCTGGATAACGACGATTTGAAAAACTACAAGGCCAAGGCCGAGTTTTACATCTGTCAGCATCAGGACAACCCGGCGATAGCTAAGCTGCGCTCAAACATCCCGTTAAACAGCGAGGACGTCGCTGAACTCGAGGACATTCTCTGGAGCCAGATTGGCAGCCGCCAGGATTACGAGGCAGCGATAGGCAAAAAGCCGTTAGGCGAGTTTGTCCGCGAGATCGTGGGGCTGGACATGAAAGCCGCGAAAGAGGCGTTTTCACAGTATCTCAACGACACCAGCCTCGATAGCCGCCAGATTTATTTCGTAAACCAGATTGTAGAATACATAGTGCATAACGGCATGATGAAAGATCTCTCTGTCCTGCAGGAACCTCCTTTCAACGATTACGGCAGCATCACAGCCGTTTTCTCCGATTTGACCCTATGGCAAGGCATCAAGAGCGTTATAGATAAGATAAACCACAACGCTGCGGCTTGAGTATAGCCAGTCCTTTTGAAATAGAGCGATGGCGATAATGTGGCAGTTTACACCGCATTTTTGACTTTGACAGAAACTGCTTTGACGATAAACTGACGACCTGATGGAGGTAGAATTATGACGATCGAATTGAATGAACAGGAAGCAATCGCCCTCTACCGAATTCTTTGCCGCTGGGAGTCCACAGGGAAATTAACCGTTAGCGTCGGGGAAGAAACGCGCCTGCTATGGGATTTGCAGTGTGTGTTGGAGAAAGAACTGGAACCGGTAGACGAAGGCATCACAAAGAGGCTCATCTAGCACTAGTTCGCAATTAACAAACCGGCTCGGGGATTATCCGAGCCGGTTAAACATTATTCTTTCACGCCATTCTCTCCATTTCCAAGTTCCATCACGAACCTGTCATAGTCTGACATGAAAAGTCTGTCCTGTATCACGCGGTACTTCTCAAACTCGGTTTCGGCGTGGAGTTTGGCTATCTCGGCTGAGACTTTTCCGGCGTCTTTGAGGAGGCCGTACTCGAACATCTCAATGAAGCTGTTCAGCCGTGTCTCCCAGTCCTGCATAGTCAGCGGTATCTTGCGCTGCGCCATGTTCTCGGCAAAGTCGAGATAGGCTGTCACCATGCGGTTGAGCTGGCCGAGCTCGAACTCGGTCAGGTAGTTCTTGGCGACCGTCACGTCGGATTTCTTTATCTTGCCGTCCGGGGCGTCCTGCCAGGTGGTCAGACCCATGTATTCCCTGGCGCTGTCGGCGCGCTCCATGATGAGTTCTGCCGCAGTGTGACCGTGTACGGCGTAGTGCATTTTGTTCTGCACCGTGGCGTAAAAGCGCCGCGTTGCAGCCGCGGTCTTGTCGTAGTCCACGGCGGTGGCATACAAATCGGTTATCTTCTGGTAGAACAACCGCTCACTGGCGCGTATCTCGCGGACGCGCTCGAGCTGTTCCTCAAAATACTTGTCCGTCAGGTATGTGCCGCGTTTCAGGCGCTCGTCGTCCATAACCCAGCCCTTGATCGTGTACTCCTTGGCTATCTGGTTTACCCATTTGCGAAACTGCACGGCGCGCTCAGAGTTGACCTTGAAGCCCACCGCAATAATCATTTGCAGGGAGTAATGGTTGACCTCCCGGCTCACCTGCCGCGCACCTTCTGACTGAACTATTCGGAATTTCCGAATAGTTGCTTCCGGCTGCAGCTCGCTGTCGGCGAAAATTTTCTTTATGTGCTCATTGATAGTTGGTGCGGTAACGTCGTACAGCGCAGCCATCATCTTCTGAGTCAGCCAGATGTTCTCGTCCTCATAGCGCATCTCAATGCTGCCCTGCTGCTCGCCCGTGGAGGCCACATAAGTTAGATACTCCGCTGCGGAGCTGCGGATAGTGATTTGCTCTTTGCCCTTGTCCATACTGCGCTCACTCCCTGCGTCACGATTCGTGGCGCTATTATATCATACGGCAATCTATAGCGCTACTGTTTCACCCCATCAGCCCCGCGTAATATGTAATACCCGTCGCGTGCCCGGCGCTAGTCCGGCTGCGCCGCACGAAACTCATACTTCGTATGGTACTCATCTTCTTGACCATCTGGCCGCCGACGGAACCGGCCTGGCGGCTGGTGAGGTCGCCGTTGTAGCCCTGCTTCAGGTTGACGCCGACTTCACCGGCAGCCTCCATCTTGAAGCGGTTCATAGCATCGCGGGCATTCGGGTTTACCAGGCTGTTGCTGGACTTGCTGGACATTTGTTGCATCTCCTTTGCTTTTTCTTTGGGATTTGTCCCGAAGCTAGTTTTGCCGCCCGCGCCTTTAATATGCGCGAGCGGCAAATGCAGTTTTTGGGTTTAAAACCGTGCGGCGACTACTATCTGCTTGACATGTATATTATTTGTCACTTTGCATGTCACTCGCACGGCGTTTGCCCTTCTGTGTTGTACACCATCCTGCGGAATTCGTCAATTAGACTTTCCCGTTCCTCTCCGGTCATCATTTCCAGAAGGAACATCAGCGTAAGCGCAGATAGGCCGTACTTCTCCCTCTCTATTCCGTTGTAAGCACGATCAGTTATGCGCAGCGCCTCAGCCATGTGCCTCTGCTTCAGTCCGCGCTTTTCTCTCAGGCTTTTTGTGCGGCTTGATAAAAGCTTCCTCAAAGGCATTTTTAGCTCTGACATAGTATAGAACCTCCACTATTCAATAGAATATGCGGAAATTCTATTCTAAGCGTAAGCCTACTTCCATGTAGTATTTCTAACAAGTGAAAGAAAACTTATTAAGCAGCATATATGTAAATCGTATTCTATTGTCAATCATGCGATGAGACCCGCAGATTTAGAGCCTGCGGGCCTCATTGAGCGTTGTTTCCGCGCCGCCTGCTATCCCTCGTGTCGCACATACGCGCGCCGGGCGAGCAGCGCGAACACGGGCGTCTCTATAACCGGCGCAGCGAGCATGACGAATGGCGTCCAGATGGCGAGGGAACCGAGGGTGAGGAACTGGAAACCGGAAGCCAGCTCATAGTACATGCTGTTTTGCAGACCCGTACCGCCGCCCGGCAGCAGGAGGCGTATCCAGTCGGAGACCGGGTAATTCAAATAGTGGTCGGCGAACATCGGCAGCGCCAGCGCGGCGGCGGACATCACGAGCACCATCACGGTGTTGCTCTGGATGGACGAGAGCCACATGGTCAGAGATGTGCTCGCCAGCATCGTCAGCAAGCCTGACAGGACAAACAGTGCCAGCGCCTGGTTCATGTTCAGGTTTATGAGCACATACGACCCGACTTTGAGCTGGGCCGAGCTTTTGTCCGGCCCGAGGGCCAGAAGCAGTATGCCGCTGAACACGGCGGCGCAGATTATATACAGCGCCGTGCAGAAGGCGTACACCGCGAGCATCCGTGTCCGCGCCAGCTTTCTGCGCCCGTATTTGGAGCAGCGGAGTATACTGTCCTCGCCGGTGGCGTAGCCCTGAGAAAATATGGGCACGGCAATGACGGTGCAAATGAGGCAGAGCGCGAACAGGCAGATTGTCCACTGCTGCCCCATGTCGCTCGAGCCGAATCCGTACTCCCAGTAAAAGGGCTTGTTTACGCTGGAATCGAGCTCGGTTGCCGCCTTGGTTACGGCCTGGTTCTGGGTAAAGAGTCCGCTTTCAATATTTTCCCTGCGTTGTTCGTAGTAGTCGCTATCCTGGTAACCAATCCTATTCAATATTGCCTGCCATGCAACATATTGGTCGAACGCTTCCTTGGGCATGACGTCAAAGGAGCGGTAAGTCTCCCAGATTTCGTCGCTGACGCGGTGTGCCTCGTCTATGCGCTCCTCGGTGACGTAGCCCTCCACGCCGTCATAAATGCCCTTGAGATACTCTATGGCGTTAAGCCCCTTGAGGGATGGGTCGTAGTAGGCTCTGGACTCCACGCTCATGCCGTCGTCAAAAACTGTGCTTGCCGCAAAGAACGCGCTCGCCGCCAGCGCCAGCGCCGCCAGGACGGCGACTGACCGCGTCTTAAGCAGGCGCTTAATTTCAAGCCGAAACATGGCGCACCTCCTCCCTCCCCTCACGCGCACTCGTGTCGCACATACGCGCGCTTTGCCAGCAGCGCGAACACGGGCGTCTCTATGACCGGCGCGGCGAGCATGACAAACGGCGTCCATATGGCCAGCGAGCCGACGGTGAGGAATTCGCCGATTTGGATGTCCACGAACATACCCGTGCCGAGGCCGAGACCGCCGCTGGGCAGTATGAGGCGGAGCCAGTCGCCGAGGGCGGACTCACGCAGGAGGATGACCAGGAAGGTCGGCGTCATGGCGACGGCGAGGGCCACGGCCAGCACGGCCACGGAGCTCCTCATGCGCGCGGAGAGCCAGAGGGTGAAGGCCGTCATGGCCAGTACGCTCAGGAATCCCGCAATCAGCGTGAGCGCGAGCACGCCGTTCATGTCTATGTCTATCAGCACCAGCGCGTCAAGCGCGAGCTGCGCCGAGGTCTTGTCGTCCCCGTACACCGCCAGTGTCAGGGCCACGAATACGGCGGTGCAGATGATATACAGCGCCGTGCTCAGTGTCATGGCTGCGAGCAGCTTCGACTTGCCCAGGCGTTTGCAGCCGCAGCGCGTGCAGCGCTGGATGTCGTCCGCGCCCGTCGAGTAGTCGGAGGCGAACACCGGCGCACAGATGATGGAGCACACCACAGCGATGGCGAAGAGGCTCACCGGCAGCGTGGACGCTATGTCGCTGCCCGTGCCGAAGCCGAACTCGTAGTAGAAGGGCTCGGTGGTGTTCTCGTCGAGCCTGAGCGCGGCTTCGGCCGCCGCCGGTCCGTAGTTCAAGGTCATGACCTCTTCAATGTACGCCTTGCGCTGGGTGTAATACTGCGCGGCCATGTCCGGCGTTATCTCGCTTGTGTACTGCACGTCGAATACCTGCGGGATGCTGCGCAGAAACGTGCTCGTGTAGCCTGCGAAGGACGAGGCGACGCTATTGTCACCCGAGAGGATTTCATAATTGTCGTTTGTTCCGCCCTCTACGGCAACACCGTAGTTGGCATTGACCTGCGCAATCTGCTCGAAAACGTCCCGTATGCGCTCGGAAGTCCACTCGCCCTCGGCGGACTCGGTGACGATTCTGCGCATCTCCGTGGCGTCAAGGGCGTGGAAGGATTCGCCGTCATAGGAATAGTAATACGCGCCGAAGATATTGACGCAGCAGAGCACCAGCGTAATGAGCAGCGCCGCGGCCATAAGTATCCACGTCGAGCGCGTCTTGAGCAGGCGCTTCAGCTCCAGCTTATACATCCTCCTGCCTCCTCTCGTCCTTGAAGAGCCAGAGGTACAAATCTTCCAGCCTGGGCTCGGCCATCTCGCTGTCACGCAGGAGCGGCGCGTCGGCGACATAGCGCACCAGCGTCTGGGCGCCTCCCTCGTTTTTCAGCGACACGACGCGCACCTCACGCTCCACTCGGGCAAGCTCCCCATCTGGGACGAGCGCGGTGAACACCTTGCCCTCCACCGCTCGCAGAAGCTGCTCCGTCGTGCCCACGTCGATGAGTTTTCCGTCCTTCATAACGGCGTTCTCGGCGGCGATATACTCGATGTCCGAGACAATGTGCGTCGAGATGAGCACTATCCTGTCACGGGCAAACTCGCTGAGCAGGTTGCGGAAGCGCACGCGCTCCCCGGGGTCCAGGCCGCTGGTCGGCTCGTCGAGGATGAGCACCTCCGGGTCGTTGAGCATGGCCTGCGCTATGCCCACACGGCGCTGAGTGCCGCCGGAAAGTTTCTTGATTTTGTTCTTATAAACGCGCGTGAGCGAGAGGATCTCGCACAGTTCCTCAATCTTTTCGCGCGCGGCTTTCTTCTCCAGGCCCTTGAGCGCGGCCATGTAGTCGAGGTAGTCGGCTACGGTGAACTCGGGGTAAAAGCCGAAGTGCTGCGGCAGGTAGCCGAGCATGTCCCGCCAGGCCTCGCCCAGCGAGAGCGTGTCCGCGCCGTCGCAGAGCACGCGGCCCGAGGTGGGCGTGAGTATGCCCGCCAGCATGCGCATGAGCGTGGTCTTGCCAGCGCCGTTCGCGCCGATGAGGCCCCAGACGCCGCTCGTGAGCGTGAGGCTCACGTCGTCCACGGCGGTCTTTTGCCCAAAGCGTTTTGTCAAGTTCTGTATTTCAACTTTCATAACCAAGCTCCTTTTCAAGCTTACTCTCGGAGAGCATCGCGCGGCACTCGCAGGCAAGCACGGCGAGCGCGGCGAGGCAGATTATTGCGGCCACCAGCGGAGATAGGCTCAGCAGCCCCTCGGTAAAGCGCATTGCGAACGTCCAGTACAGCACGGCGAGCACCGCGCCCATACCGGCGGATAACAGTACCGCCGCTTCGCCCGCGTGCTCCAGCACGGCGAGGCTCAGCGCTCCCGTGAGCAGGAAGGGCGTCACAACGAGTATAAGCACCTCGTTGGCCGCGCCGCCGCTGAGCAGCGCAATCGCGGAGATGCAGACCGCGTCGCCTATACCCACCGCAACCAGCCGCGCGAGCATGATGTGCGCCGAGTTGAAGCGCGCGGCGGACTCGATCTCGCGCATGCCATAGCGCGCAGCGCGGTTGTAAAACGGCAGCAGCGTGAGAGCGGCCATTTCTGCCGCAATGCTCGCACATGCGGGGATGAGTTCCTCATCCGGCGCCGCCGCGCCCAGTACGATGCAGATTAGCGCGAGCACCGCGCCCTGGAGCGCCCATACCGGCAGCGCTATAAACCTGAGCTGAGAGCGCACCAGCTCCCACTTCCCCGCCCGGCGTCTGTGCGGCCGCGAATTGTACTCTTCCCGGCAGCGCTCGAGCAGCTTGTCCGGCACGGCGGCGCTCACCTGTCCGGCAGGGCCGAAGGCGGCCTTGACTTCGCGCGTATTCATGGTCGTATCTCCTTTCACAGCAGTTTTTTGAGCCTGCGCAGTGCCGCGCGCTCGCGCGACTGCGCCGTCCTGAGAGGTATGCCGAGCACCTCGGCGCACTCACGCAGCTTCAGGCCCTGGACATAACGCAGCTCGATTACTTCGCGCTGGTTCCTATCGAGCGCAGCCAGGGCGTCCTCAAGGTCTGCGGAGAGCTCCGCCCTTTCAAAGCCCGGGTCTATCTGGGGCAGCTCTGCGAGCTCCCCTCCCGGCTCAGCATCCCGCCAGCAGTCAATGCAGACGTTGGCCGCTATCTTGTACAGCCAGGCCCGGAACCGGCCCCGGTGTATGTAGGCCTCGAGATGGCGCACGGCCTTAAGGAAGGTCTCCTGTGCGGCGTCCTCGCCTAACCCGGCCGGGGCGTGCCGCATGCAATAGCGCAGTATCTCCGGATAATACCCGCTTATCAGCTCGTCCAGCGCCGGCATGTCGCCGGAACATACTCGCTCATACAGCTCGCTCTCGCGCACATCTCTCACCTCCCGCCTTGACGCTCATGTAATATAACGCGCCCGGAGCGCAAAATGATTTACCGGATTTATTATATCACGCACGGCGGCTCGGACGCCGCTAAAACGCCCGCGAAATTTCATCCCGGCCATTGACAGAGCGCGGAGCCGGATTATAATGATGTTGCACAGCAGAAAGGAGTGCTTCCGTATGGATAAAAAGCAGACCCTGGACATGATAGCCGCCATCTCAAACGCCAAGGGCGTTTCCGGCTTTGAGGACGAGGTTGTGGACGCCATGCTCCCCTACGCCGCGCGCTTCGGAGATACGAAGGTGGACAGAATGCGCAACCTGTACATACGCCGCCGTGAGAACACCGGCGCGCATCCTGTGGTGCAGCTAGACGCGCACAGCGACGAGGTAGGATTCATGGTGCAGGCAATACGCCCCGACGGGCTGCTCCGCATTCTGCCGCTCGGCGGCTGGGTGGCGCACAACGTTCCCGCCCACAAGGTCTGGGTACGCAACCGCTTCGGCGAGTACATCCCCGGCCTCACGGCCAGCACCCCGCCCCACTTTATGACCGCTCAGCAGCGCATCGCCCCGCTGGACATGGACAGCATCTGCGTGGACGTCGGAGCACGCTCCTGCGAGGAGGCGGAGCGGGACTTCGGAGTGCGCATAGGCGAGCCCATCGTACCCGACGCAGAGTTCACCTACTCCGAAAAGACTGATTTGATGACCGGCAAGGCCTTTGACTGCCGCCTCGGCTGCGCAGCGATCCTGAAAACGCTCGATGCGCTCTCCGGCGAGGCTCTGAACGTGGACCTGGCCGCCGCCGTCTCAGTGCAGGAGGAGGTCGGCTCCCGCGGCGCTGCCGTCACCTCCCAGGTGATAAGGCCCGACATAGCCATCGTATTTGAGGGCTGCCCCGCCGACGACACCTGCGCGCCGCCATACATGGTGCAGACCGCCATAAAGCGCGGGCCCATGCTCCGTCACATCGACGCGAAAATGATAACCAATCCGCGCTGGCAGCGCTACGCCCTGAACCTGGCCGAAGAGCTGGGCATCCCCGTGCAGGAGGCCGTGCGCGCCGCCGGAAGTACCAACGCCGCCCAGATACACCTCTCGGGCAGCGGCGTACCGGTCATCGTCATAGGCGTCCCCGTGCGCTATGCGCACACGCACTACGGCATCAGCGCCTACTCCGACTTTGAAAACGCCGTAAGGCTCGCCTGCGAACTCCTGCGCCGCCTGGACGCGGACACAATCTCGGGATTTTGATTCATCAGGCATAAAGACAGCGCCCGCCATTTTCGGCGGGCGCTTTGCTGTACAATGCTGTATTATAATGTGAAAGCTACCTGGCTATCAGGCCGTAGAGCATCGTGTGCAGCAGCTCTTCCGCCTTGCGCTCGGCGTCCTCTGCGGAGTCCTCGCGTATATAGACGCCGAGGAAGTTCACAAAGGCCCGGAACTGCCGGATTGCCCCGTCGAGCGTCACATGCTCTGAGAGCCGCTCGCGCTGCAGGATTGTACGCAGTATGCTGTCGTTGAAGCTGTCGAATTCTGCCCTGCACTCGGCCACCTGCGCGGCGAGGTGGCTCTGTGGGTAGGTCACGACGTCGTAAAACAGCTGCCGGTGCCTCGGGTGCCTCTGAAAGAAGCGCATGCGGACGGCAAAGTAGCTCTCAACCGTCACGGTTTCCGTGTTCAGCTCTTGTTTCAGCGAATCCGTCATGTCCCTAAACAGCTTCTCCACACAGGCAACATACAGGTCGTCCTTGCCGGTGTAGTAGTGGTACAGCAGTCCCTTGGAGATGCCGCCGTGGACGCATATCTGGTTCAGGCCGCCTCCAGTGTACCCGTGGGCCGCAAATTCCTCAAAGGCGCAGGCGAGTATGTTCTCGTGGCTCCGCCTGTTTCTCTCCTCCTGTTTCATGTCATTCCTCCCTCTTTTATATAAGTATACCAAAAATTTTGCCAGGCAGCAAGATAATATTGACTAACCGGTCTGTTTAGGGTAATATAAAGTAAACCATTCGGTTTGTTTTTGGAGTGATATTTATGAAAAAAGCAATAGCAATTATTGTACTGTGCGCCGTGCTGCTCAGCTGCACGGCTGCGGCGGACTCTTGGCCTGAGTGGGCCGATCCCGTCAAGGACTGGGCCATCGAGGAAGGCATAGGCGAGGCCTTCATTTCCGAGCCCTACATGCAGGTGTCCCGCGCGCAGGCCGCGCAGCTTCTGTACGAGGCGGCGGGGAAGCCCGAAGTGAGCTCCGAGCCGCCCTTCACCGACACGCCCGAGCAGTACGCCGACGCGATAGCCTGGGCCGCCTCCGAGGGTATAATAGACGGAGTTAGCGAGGACAAATACGAGCCCTCCCGCCCCGTGGCGCGCGAGGAGTTCGCGGCCATACTTTACAGGGCCGCAGGACGTCCCGATGCCGACGAGAACGCGCTTGCCGCCTTTGCCGACGCCGGCAGCATATCCGCATACGCCATCGCCCCCATGAGCTGGTGCGTTGCCAACGGCGTAATGGACGGCAAGACCGAGGACTCTCTGGCTCCGCGCGACACGATAATCGTCGCCGAGGCCACGGCCATGCTTCAGCGCTCCAAGGCCGTCTCCGGCGATGTGGAGACGCTCAAGGTCTCAAGCATGGACGAGATCAAGTCTGCGCTCAGGTCCGCCATTATCGCCGCCGAGCAGCCGCCTGTGTTCGACGTGAGCGCTCTGGGCGAGGCGCCCGAGCTTGAGATAGACGTTCAAAACCTATATAACGCCATATTGTCCGAGAGCCCCGAGTTGAAATACGCCTATGAGCTCGAGCTGGATTACTCCGGCGGGCTGCTGAAGGCCGAGGTTTCGTATATGCCCTACCGCACCGGCAGCTACCCGGCCGGCTTTGAAGGTATACGCGTAGAATCACTCAGCGACCTGATAAATGCCGCCGAGGCCAATCTGGGCAAGAGCTCCGTCAAAATATATATTGCCGACAGGTCCCTCACCGTCGACGACATGAACAGGGCCCTGCAGCAGGCCGGCGGCAGCTATATACTCTGCCAGCTCAACCGCGACGCGACCGAGATAAACTTCACGCCGCTCAATGACTTGAGCATGTCCGAAGCCGTAGATATGCTCGATGAGATAGACGGGCTGGCAGACGCCGTCCTCGCCGAATGCGTAGACGAGGGCATGACAGAGCTGGAAAAGGCCGAAGCGCTCTACACATACCTGACCGAAAACGTCAAGTACGACCACCGCTACTACAGCGACCGCCTGAGCATGCCTTACGACTCTCAGACAGCCTACGGCGCGCTGCACGACAACCTGGCCATCTGCGGCGGTTACGCCCAGGCACTGCAGCAGCTGTTCCAGAAGGCCGGCATCCCCTGCTACACCGTCTCCGGCGAGATGGGCAGCGAGTACCACATGTGGAATATCGCATATCTCGACGATGAGTGGCGCTATTTCGACGCCACAAGCGACCGCGGCCGCGCCGATTACTGGTTCAACTGCTTCAACGTCGGCGCAGACGACCTTACCCGTTATGTCTGGGACAGGGACTTCACGGAGCTCCTGACCCAAGCAGATATATGACGAATGATAGAAAGGAGGACTACTATCTGGATTTCCGACAGCAGCGAGGACACTGTAGCGGCCTGGCAGGCCCGTGTCTCTGAGCACACCGGCTCAGAAATGACGGAGACCAGCTCCGGCGACATGCAGTCCTGGCGCTGGCAGGCTGAAAACGCCTTCTACACGCTCCGCCTGCTCGACGGCTCCCTTACCCTGGATATAAATGCCGCCGTCGGCGAGCTGTCCTGAGCGGCAGACACATAAAACGGCTGTATTCACCCTTCTTTCATTCGCCGCAGACATGGCGCACATGTTCGCGGCAAGGCACTAACACTATGCACATGGAGCCCGGGCTGCCGCCTGGGCTCCATGTGTTTTTCTGGCCGTGTACACAATTTCTTCAGGTTTGTTTCAGACTTCCGTAGTATAATTAGATTTGGTGAATTGGCTATGAAAATACTTGTAATTGAAGATGAACGCTTGCTCGCCGACACGCTGTGCCAGCTGCTGAGCGCGCACGGCTTTGGGGCCGACACAGCCTTTGACGGCGAAAGCGGCCTGGAATACGCCCTGTCCGGCGTCTACGACCTCATCATACTGGACGTAATGCTCCCTGGAATAGACGGTTTCTCGCTTGCCCGCAGGCTGCGCGCCGAGCGCGTCGGTACGCCAATACTCATGCTCACGGCCCGCTCCGGCCTCGACGACCGCGTAGAGGGCCTCGACTCAGGGGCCGACTACTACCTCACAAAGCCCTTCGAGACGCGCGAGCTCATGGCCTGCGTAAACGCCATACTGCGCCGGCAGGGCGCGCAGGTGGACGAGCTGAGCTTCGGAGGCACCTCGCTCGACCTTGCCACTGCGGAACTGGTCTGCCAGGGGCGCAGCGTACATCTCTCGGCCAAGGAGTTCGAGCTGGCGCGCTGCCTGTTCTCCGCCGGCGACAGGATAGTCTCCAAGCAGACGCTGCTGGTGAAGGTCTGGGGCTGGGACAGCGACGCGGTCGAAAACCACGTCGAGGTCTACGTCGGCTTCCTGCGCAAGAAGCTTACAGGTATAAGCTCCGGCGTACATATACGCTCAGTCCGCTCGTTGGGTTATTACCTGGAAGCGAAGACATGATTAAGCGGCTGAGATTCAAGTTCGTTATAATAAACATGTCCATCGTGACCGTGCTGCTTGGCGTGATACTCGGGCTCATATACTATTTCACAAGCGCGAATTTGGAAAACAGCAGCATAAACACACTCCGCAGCGTTGCGATGAACCCTCCCCGGCCCGCACCGGGCGAAGCCCTCGACGTCAACATTCCCTTTTTCATGGTGCAGCTCGGTCCGAACGGCGAGGTGCTGGAAACCTACGGCGGGTACTTCGACCTCACGGACGAGGATGCTCTTCACTCCCTTGTTCACGAAGCTATGGACTCGCCGGGAGGTATTGGCGTCATCTCCGGCTACAACCTGAGGTATTACCGCGCAGATTTCCCGGGGCGCAATGTCATAGTTTTTGCGGACATATCCAGTGAACGCGCCACGCTCTCAGGGCTCAGCCGGACGTGTGTGCTGATAGGCGTGCTGGGCTTTCTGGCCTTTCTGGGCATAAGCGCGGCCCTCTCGCGCTGGGCGGTGCGCCCGGTGGAGCGAGTCTGGGACGAGCAGCGCGAATTTGTAGCGGCCGCCTCCCATGAGCTAAAAACGCCGCTGACCGTGATAATGACCAACGCCGAGCTTTCTCCGCCCTGCCGGCAGTCCGAAAGCATCCTCACGGCGTCGCGGCGAATGAAGGCGCTGATAGAGCAGCTGCTGACCCTCGCCCGGGCGGAGAACGAGGGCGAGGCCTCGAAGTCGGACCAGGTCGATTTGAGCTCCGCCGTGCAGGGGGCCGTGCTCGAGTTCGAGCCGCTGTGTTTTGAAAGCGGCAAGCGCCTGAGCTGTGACCTGGAGCCTGACATATGCGTGTGCGGCGACGAGGGCTCTCTCTCGGGCCTTGTACGCATCTTTCTGGACAACGCCGTCAAATACTCCTCCGAGGGCGGGCGCGTCGACGTGAGGCTCCGCTCCACAGGCCGCAAAAAGTGCCGCCTCACCGTTTCCGACGAAGGAGAACCCATCCCTCCCGAGGAGCAGGAGCTGCTTTTCCGCCGCTTCTACCGTGCCCCCGGTGCGAAGGGGCAGCCGGGATTCGGCCTGGGCCTCTCCATAGCTGAAAACACCGCCCGCCGCGCAGGCGGCAGGATATGGTGCGAGAGCCGGGGCGGGGTAAACAGCTTCTGCGTGGAGCTGCCCAAAAAAGCAACCGAGAGCGTGCTTTAGCAAAAGCAAGGGCCGGACACTTGTCCGGCCCTTTTCGTATTCAGTTCAGGACTATCGCGTTCACCGCTTCAATCAGCGACACGACCTGGCTGCGCGGCACATAGCCCACGCTCTCTCCGTCCACAACGGCCAGGCAGCTCTCGCCGTCCACGCGGTAGAGGGCGACGCTCACCTCGGGATTGCCCTCGAGGTCGAGCACGGCCGTAAGGGATATCTCCTCCGTGCCGGATGCCCTCTCGGAAGTGAAGCTCGTGACGCCGAGGCCCGTGAGCGCAGACTCAATGTCGGAAACGCCGGCTTCCGTCTCGCCGTAGTACCACTGCTCTTCCCCGTCCTCATCCTCGGAGCGGGTGAAGGCGTACTCTTCGCCGCCGAGCGAGACAGTAAGGCTCTGTACGTTCTCGAACTCAGCCGGGAACACCTCGCTGTGCCGCAGGTCGTCATAGGCGCATTCCATGATTCGGGTAAAGGTATCATAGTCAATCTCGTAGATAATCTGGCTTTCACCTATACGCATGTAAGCTACGGCATCGTCATCGGAGGGTTCCTCGGTTTCCTCCGTCTCCCCGGACTCCGCGGCCGTCTCCTCGGCCTCCATGTCCGCGAGCACCTCGTCCCAGTCTGTGAGCTTGTCGCTCGCGCTGCGAGAGAAGGATATGGTGAAGCTGTGTGTCTCGTCCGTATCCAAATCCGGGTACTCGATGTACACGGTTAGCTCGGGCTCGTCAAGGCCGCAGTCGGCTATTTCCTCGTCCCCGGCGTTGTATGTGTAGTATTCGCCCAGCTCCAGCGCGCTGATGTAGGTGACGTAGCTGTTCACCTTGTCCGGGTCGAGCGGCTCACCGTCCGTGTAGTATACGTCGTCCTCAAGATAGGAGCTGCCGTCCTCGTCGCGCTCTATCGTGTAGTCCTGAGCGCCGGTGAAGGCGACCTGAGTCACGTCGACAAAGCTGGGTATCTAGTCGTCCTTCATGAGCTCGTCGAGCGTGGTCTTGTAGTAGTCCATCGGGTCGTCGTTCACGAGGTAGACCTTGCCGTCGCCCACAGAGACGTAGCGCTGGTAGTCGAGCTCGCTGTAGTTGCCGATTAGAATCTCATATTCCGTGTCCCCGGCAGTGATGTATATAGTGCACAGCGGGTCCTCCAGCCCGTACTGGTCATAGTCCGTGACGTCCTCAATAACGAAGGCAGCGCTCAGCTCCGAAAACACGTCGAGCAGCGCGTCAATCTTCTCCCCGTCCACGGGGAAGGCCTCGTCCTCGTCGTAGAGCCAGTCTCCGTCCTTGTGGAAAGCGAGCGAGACTTCGCTGCCGTCATCGTCGTACTGCCAGGATAGGGCCGTGGCGTCATCGGCGGGCAGCTCGAACACCACCTCGCCGCTCTCGCTGATAGCCTCTTTCTCACTTTCGCTCAAACCCACGCCCACGGTCACGCCTATGGCGGCGACCAGCACGCAGCCCAGGGTGATGAGTTTCGTCTTTCTCGTCATTTCAGGAGCCTCCTTCTGCGCACTGCCACAGCTATACCCACGCCCAGGAAGGCAAGCGGTATCACGCCTATCATGAGCACTTTCAGCAGTCCGCTGACGCTGTCGCTTATAGTCAGGTAGTTGTAGTTGAGCGATTTGGCGCGGATGGCCATGGTTTCACTCTCACCTATGAGCTCGCTGAGCGCGTTCATTGTGAGGTTCACGTTCGCGCCAGAGCTGTAGGCGTTATACATGTCGCTTATGAAAGCCGACGACGTAAACCAGACCATCGCACCTCCGTCGGAGTACTCAACCTGCACGGCCAGAGCAAATGGGCCGTCAATGTCGCCGTCCTCCTTATCATAAGTGGTCATGTCGTAGCCCGCGAGCTTGCTGAAGGACTCGTCGGAAGTGGTGAGCAGCTCCGTCACGGTGGCAGAAGTAGTGTTCTCTCCGACCTCCAGGCCAGTGGCGACGGGCAGTATCGGATAGTAACCCTCGTCGATGAGAGAGGATGTAATGCTGCTCTCGGCCATGTCCGGCATCAGCGCGGCCGGCGCAGAGAAGGCGTAGTGCGCGCGGTCGCCCTCCACGACCACACCCTCCACCGGCGTGACGCCGTAGGGCTCGAGCAGGCTGTAGAGGTTAGTCAGCTCGGCGTCCTCGACCGGCCCTGCCATGACAAGCAGCTTGCCGCCGCCTTCGATATAGTCGGCGAGCATTTCAGCCTCCGTCTCGGAAATGTCGCTCTGAGGCGAGTAGATAATGAGGCACGCCGCGTCCTCGGGTATCTCGTCACTGTTGACCAGCGAGAAGCTCTCCACCGTTATGTTCTCCTTCTCCAGGCTGTCGGCGAAGGTGGAAGGCAGCTCGCCCTCGCCGTGACCGCTCAGGGTGTAGACCACGGGCTGGTCCGGATTCGTCACATAGTCGATGGCCGAGGTGATTGCGCCCTCGCCGTCGAAGCTGGTGCTGTAGGAATACGAGTACATATCCGTCTCGGTGACGTATATGTCCGTGTACGGGACATACCTCGAGCGCTCGCCGCACTCTACGACCAGCGAGTTGTTGTACACGGTGTCGTCCTCGTCTATATACTGCTCTGCAAAGGTGGGGTACACGTCTGGGTTCCGCTTCTCCACAGTGATATGCTCGGACATGCTCTCGTAGCGCTCGAGCAGCTTTTCAATAACCGCGTCCTCTTCCCCGGACTGCACTATCCAGTATATGGTCACGTCGTCGGTGAGCGCGTTGACAACGCTCTTGGTGTTGCTTGTGACGGAGTAGAGCTTGCTCGCGCTGATGTCGTACTCCGTGGCGCTGGACGGCAGGAGCGAGAACAGAATGTTCACGACGACCAGAATGGCGAGCACCACGGCAGTGATTACGGCGGAGTAGGTTCCGCCTCGGAAAGCGTTCTTCTTCATCAGTTGTACCTCCTCTTCTCCAGCGACTGCACCGAGAGGAACAGGAAGAAACCGGTCACGCTCAGGTAGAACACTATGCCCTTGAGGTCGAACACGCCGTTTACAAAGACGTAAAAGCGCTCAAAGAGCGAGAGTGCGCTCATTATATTGGGCACAAGGCCCTCAAGCGTGTCCGGGCTCACGATGTACACCACGACGCACAATGCGCTCAGGGCGAAGCCCACCCAGTAGCCTAGCGTGCCGCTGCCGGTCAGCAGCTTGAGCACCAGGCCGACGGCGCAGCTTATGACGATGAGCGCAATGACGCTGCCGATTGCACTGCTGGAGACGTACTCGGACAGGCTGACGCTGTAGTAGTTGAAGAGTATGACCGCTATGCCTATGCCCGCGGCAAGGCCCTGGTTCTCTGTCAGCGAGGATATGAACATCCCCACGGCGAGCAGCGCCGAGCCAAGCAGGAAGAAGGCGAAGATGCTGCCGTAGCTTGTCGGCAGATACACGTCGCCGAACTGCGCGAAGACGAGCGGGTATATCGAAATTATCACCAGTGGCACGAGATACAGCACCAGCAGCGCCGCGTACTTGCCGATTATTACTTCGGTCGTCGAGATAGGCAGCGAATACAGCAGCTGATCGGTCTTTTGACGGCGCTCTTCCGCCAGGACGCGCATGGTAAGCACCGGCACAATGACAACAAACACCAGGCAGCCGAAGGACAAAACGTACTCAAAGTTGCTGACAGCCGCCTGTATGTTGTACAGCATGGCTCCGATGCCGACGAAGCAGAGCAGGAAGGCCGCGAACACCCAGGCGGTCAGGCTGTGGAAATAGCTCTTCAGCTCGTGGACAAATACCGCCGTCATGCCTGCTCTCCCCCTTCCGTGAGCTCGAGGAAGATGTCCTCGAGGTTGGCCTTTTTGACGTCCAGCTCGCTGAGCACATGTCCGCTCGCCGCGAAGGCGCGGAATATGCTGCGCGAGAGCTCGTAAATGTCTCCCTCGCTTGCCGTGACAACCATCCGCGTGCGGCCCTCGCTCTCCGAGGCGACGGAGATACCCGCCGCGCCGGGCAGCGCCGCAATGAGCTCCTGCGCCGTGGCGCTGTCCGTGTCCGCCCCGACGGTGATGACGCCGGGCGCGGAGAGCCGCGCGTCGTCCTTGCCCGCCAGGCCGCGGATGGCGGCGAGCTGGTGGCGTAGGTCGTGCCGCTGCCGCCGCAGCTCCGACATGTGCTCCAGCATCAGCGCGCTGTGCTTTTTCTGCTCGGCGATCTGCGTCTCCATCAAACGCGACTCGAAGATCAGCCGCTGGCGCAGCGCAGCCTGCTGCTCCACGCCCTCGAGCGATTGCAGCAGCACGTAGTAGATGGCAAAGACGCAGACCAGCAGCCCGACGCGGCAGATGATGGGCATCGACTCCTGCGGTATGCTGATCTCCGCCGTGCACCACGAGGAGGGCGAGGAGCGCCTGAACCTCATCATGCTCGACGACAACATCCCCGCCGGCGCGAAGATGTATTGATAACGCATGAAGCGCCCGGACAGGTGTCCGGGCGCTTTTTTCATACCGCCAGGAGCGTTATCTCCGTCGGATAGATGGGCGAGCTGCGAAAGCGCAGGTGAAACTCGTAGCCGGGCGCGAGCTCGTCTATGAGCTTCGGTATGCGCCAGAGATCGTCGTTGCTGTGGTAGACGGATATGAGCAGCTTCGGGCGCTCGTCGCGGATGTGCCGCCGCGCCCCGCACAGCGCGCGGTACTCGCTGCCCTCGATGTCCGCTATGATGAGCGTGACCGGCTCGGTTATGTCCTCGTCGAGCGTCGTAACCTCGACCTCGGCGTCGCCGACTGAGCCGAGCCGGTTCGACGAGGCGCTCGGATTCGTGACGAGACTGAGCACGCCGGGCGCGTCGGCGACGCCCTTTTGCCGCAGCTCGATGTCGCGCAGGCCGTCGGCGGCCTGTTTGAGCTTTTCAAAGCTCGCGGGCGTTATCTCGTAGCAGTAGATGCGCCGGTAGCAGTCCTCGCCGTAGTTGGCGATGTAGCTCTTGACCGTGTCGCCCGTGTACGCGCCGAGGTCGACGACCACCTCGTCGGACGTGCATCTCACGATGTCGAGGTCGAAGTAGTCGTCGAACAGGTACTCCCGCGCCTCGGCGGTGGTCTTGAAGTCGTAGCGGTACCAGTTGCTGAGTATCGCGTAGAGCGTCTTTTTGGAGCGGTAGTCCGCGAGCCGCCCGTAGAGCCTTACAAAGTCGGGGAGGTGCTCGTGCAGCGCCTGCGCCTTGAGCTCAATCTGCTCAAATACGCCGCTGTTGGGGTCGAGCCTGCCCCAGAAGCCGAAGCGGTTGAAAAAGTCCTGACAGCTCCTGCGCGTGTCCGGGTGTACGCGGTCAAACTCGCGCCTGATGCGGTGGTAAAGCTCCTTCTCGCCGAGCGCGCCTATCTCCTGCGCCAGCTCGGAAAAGCGTCGGTCGATAATGTTCATATCGGCACCCCCCGTGTTTTTGGGATGGTCTATTGTATTTCCCGCCGGACGGACTCATTACAGATATATGCATTTTTCTTGCACTGCCTCCTGGGATAGTGTAAAATAAAGTGATCAAACGGTGTACACCGTTTTCGCATTGCGCAGCAATGCGAATGACCCATTGGCCCACTCGACAGGAGGGACGACATGAAAAAACTGTTAGTATTGGTATTTGCGATAGCCCTGTGCCTGGGCGTGCTGTGCGTGGGAGCATCGGCGGATATCCAGCCGACGGAGCCCACCGACGGTGACGGCACGGCGGAGAAGCCCTACCAGATAGGCACCGCGGCGGAACTCTACTGGTTCGCGGGACTGGTGAACAGCGGCAAGACAAACATAAACGCCGTGCTGACGGATGATATCACCATCAACGAGAACGGTACGCTCAACGGCACACCAACTTACACGTGGACGCCCATCGGCGACTACATCAATGCCTACACCGGCACCTTTGACGGCCAGAATCACACCATCAGCGGCCTGTACTACAACGGCAGCGGCGACTATGCCGGCCTGTTTGGCCGCGTCGACAGCGGTGGCCGGGTGCAAAACGTCAACGTCGTTGACAGCTATATAAGCAACAGCTTCAGCTACGGCTGCGCCGGCGGCGTGTGCGGGTGGAACATCGGCACGATAACGAACTGCAGCTTCGACGGAACCGTGACCGGCAGCGTGACCGGCACCTACGTCGGCGGCGTGTGCGGGTACAACAGCGGCATGATAACAAACTGCAGCAACACCGGCAGTGTGACCGGCACCGGCACCGGCTACACCGGCGGCTTGTGTGGGGGTAACGACGGCACGATAACGAACTGCTACAACACCGGCAGCGTGACCGGTACCGGCGAAGTCGGCGGCGTGTGCGGGTTCACCAGAGGCACGATAACGAACTGCTACAACACCGACAGCGTGACCGGCGACGGCACCTACGTCGGCGGCGTGTGCGGGCAGAATTCTAGCGGCACGATAACAAACTGCTACAACACCGGCAGCGTGACCGGCACCGGCGACGGCGCCTACGTCGGCGGCGTGTGCGGGTTAAACCGCTTATACACGATAACGAACTGCTACAACACCGGCAGCGTGACCGGCACCGGCGACAGCGCCTACGTCGGCGGCGTGTGCGGGTACGGGTACAAATACGTCACGATAACGAACTGCTACAACACCGGCAGCGTGAACGGCAGCAACGCCGGCGGCTTGTGTGGGGGTAACGACGGCACGATAACGAACTGCTACAATACAGGTACCATAACCGACACCGGCAACGTCGGCGCCGTGTGCGGGAAGAACAGCGGCACGATAACGAACTGCTACTGGCACGAAGACACAGTCCTAACCGGCTATGGTATCAACACCGGTAAAGTTACAAGCGTCGAAGACAAAACCACCGGGGAATTCGCCTCCGGCGAGGTGGCCTGGCTGCTGAATCAGGGACAGGAGAACGGCCCGTGGCGGCAGAATATTGTTACGGACACTTCCCCTGTCCTCAACAGCAAACACGGCTCTGTCATAAAGGTTACTGTTCTGGATGAAACCAGCACGGACTATTATGGAAATGGGAACCATGTAACCCTTCCCAATCCCAGCCCGAATGAGGCGTATTTTAACAGCAGTGGTGAGTATATCGACCCGGCGAGTTATTCCTTTACCGACGGGGAGACCGTCTATCTCAAAACCGCAGTAAAGATTACTGTGGTGTATGGCAACGACACAGAGGATGAGATAAAATATGTGGCCTCCGGCGACACTTTCAAGCTCCCCGCCGCGCCGAGCAAGTCCGGCTACACCTTTGTCGGCTGGAGCGACGGCAGCAAGACGTATGAGGCGGGCGAGAGCGTTACCGTCACCGGCGACATGACCTTCACCGCCGTGTGGCAGGCGATAAACATCCCGGACCCGAACGGCATCACCGTGACGCAGCCGTCGAACGGCACTGTCAAGGTCAACCCGTCGAACGGCAGTGCGGGGACGCTCATCACTGTCACCGCGACGCCCGACAATGGTTACGAGCTCGCGTACATCACCGTGGACGGAGAACGCATCGACGGCACAACGTTTAAGATGCCCGAGCACGACGTGACCGTCCGCGTATACTTCACAAACGGCGGCTTCCCCTTCACCGACGTTGCCCCCGGCGCGTGGTACTACGACGCGGTCAGCTACGTCTACGCCAACGGCCTGATGGACGGCGTGTCCGCGAGCGAGTTCAACCCCGACGGCAGCATGACCCGCGCGATGGTCTGGGCCATCCTCGCCCGCATCGACGGCGAGACCGTCACGGGCGCAAGCTGGATTGAGACAGCGCGCGCCTGGGCAATGGCCGAGGGCGTGAGCGACGGCACCGACGCCAACGGCCTTGTCACCCGTGAGCAGCTTGCGACCATGCTCTGGCGCTACGCCGGAGAGCCGGACAGCGATTACTCGCTGAGCGCCTTTACCGACGCGGCCAGCGTCAGCGAATGGGCCGAGACAGCGATGAGCTGGGCTGTCGAGAACGGCCTCATCACCGGCGTGACGGCTAATACGCTCGTCCCCTCCGGCAGCGCGACCCGCGCGCAGTGCGCCGCGATACTCATGCGCTACGTTGAAAACATCTGACGATTCTCCATAGGCTGAGAGCCGCCCGGGATATCCCGGGCGGCTCTTTCACGTTTTCGCTATTCTGCTATTCTATTGTCACCGTGACGTCTCCGTTCACATCCGTGCGATAGATGTCCGCGCCGGTTACGGCCAGACGCACGAGCGCTTCATCCGTCGGGTGGCCGTAGCTGTTGTAGCCCACCGAGACGACCACCGTCTCCGGCCTGACCGCACTCACCAGCTCAAAGCTGTTCGAGCTTCGCGAGCCGTGGTGCCCGGCTATCAGCAGCTCCGAAGGCGGGAGCTTGCCCTCCTCCGCCAGAAGCCGCTCCGTCGGCGCGCCTACATCGCCGGTTATCACGGTGTCGTACTCCCCTATCGACGCGCGCACGACGAGCCCGCGCTCGTTCTCGTCGCCCGTATCCTGCGGCGCAGTCAGGCTCAGCTCCAGCCCCGGCAGGGACACGGCGGTGTCCTCGCTTATCTCTACCACCTCGGTGCCGCGCCGCGCTGCCGCTTCGAGTATACCGGCGAGCTCGCCGTCTGAGTCGTCCGTACCCTCGGGCATGTACAGCGTGCCGACCTTCACGCGCGTCATCAGCCGGGCCGCCCCGTCCGCGTGGTCTGAGTGCAGGTGCGTCAGCACCAGGGCGTCTATGCCATAGCGGCCGCGTCCGAGCAGGTATTCGCTCGCGACGTCGCCCGCGTCGTCCCAGCTGCCCATGCCGCCGCAATCCACTACCACGGCGCTCTCCCCGGAAAGCAGGGCTATGCTCTGTCCCTGCCCGACGTCCAGCACGGTCACGCTCCGCTCGTCCGCCGTCCTTAGCGCGGAGGAAATCAGGACGGCGGCAAGCACAGCCGCCGAGCAGAGCGCGGGTACTGCGAGGCGCAGCCCGCGCCGGCGGCGCATCACTATCGCTGCGATGAACACGGCGTAGGTGAACAGCAGCCACCACACCACTCCGCCGTCGGCCGTGTAGACCGCCGCATACGGTATGCGCGCCAGGAGCGATATGCACCAGACGAAATATCTGGCAGGCCAGGCCGCAAGCCATGCGCATGCGATTCCGAGCGGCGCGTATATCAGTCCCAGCGCCGCCGCGGCAAAGCCCAGCGTGAAGGCCAGCGACACCGCCCAGAGCGTCAGCAGGTTGGCCAGTGGGGACAGCAGCGAGACGTAACCAAATATTACAGCCACGACGGGCGCGGTGAACACCGTCGCGCCCAGTGACGCGGAGAACGCCGACCAGGCCGCCCGGCATATGCCCTTTGCGCGGCCTTTGACGCCCCTGAAGCGCCTGTTAAACCACCTGTTGAGCCTCGGCGTTATCAAAATCAGGCCGAGCATTGACGCAAACGAGAGCTGCAGGCTCACAGACGCGACGCTGACGGGGTTCTCCGCCAGCAGGAGCAGCAGCGCCATGGCCAATCCGGCCAGCGGGTCGTAGTCGCGCTTGAGCACCGTGCCGAGCATGCTCAGTACAAGCATCACGCAGGCCCGGACAATCGCGCTCGAGCAGCCGGCCATGAACGTAAACAGCACCAGCACCGGCACGCCCACGAAGAAGGCCCTGCGCCTGCCCAACAGGGCGCTCAGCGCCGAATACAGGAAACCCAGGTGCATGCCGGAGACGGACACAACGTGTGCCACGCCCGTCACGGACAGCGCGTTGTCAAGCTCCACGTCCTCGTATACGCCATGTGTGTCGCCGATGAGCAGCGCTAGCATGATCTCCTGCACGTCCTCCGGGAACACGCGCACTATGCTGCCCTTTACGGCGTTCATCAGCTCCTGTGGGAAATAGAGCGCGCTCCTGCCGTCCCGCTCAACCCCGTGCAACGCGACGTAATATGCCCGCAGATGTACGCCGCGCGCGGCATATACGTCAGTGGCCTCGCCGTAACGCTCTCCCGCATCCATGAGCTCCAGCTCCATTTCGGCCAGGTCTCCCGGGCGAAGCTCCGGCAGTGTTCCGCTGTAGTCGCTGACGGCGATGCCGAGCGACGGCTCGCCCCGCTCTGCGAGCGTGACATTGAGCGAGGCGTAGTCGCCGTCGCGGTACGGGTACTCGTCGACACGCACCGTGACAGTGCAGGTTTTGTCCGCGTACTGAGCAGCCGCGTCGATGAATTTGCCGGAATACATCGAGTACCAGGACATACCCAGCGCCAGGAACAGAAACGCGGCCACGCCGTCCCTGCGCCTGAAACCGCGCAGAAATACCGCGCAGAAAAGTGCAGGTATCAGCATGGCCGCCGACACAATATATAGCCACGAAGCGGGCAGGACATAGTGCGACAACGCCGTACCGGCGGCGAAGCCAAACCCGGCTGCTGTTATCACGCCCAGCACCGTCCTTTCCGCGTGGAATTGTTCATGCTGCATGAGCGTCACGCTCCATGCATTGACATTGTATCACAGCTTAGAGCTTGCGCGCAACATTGATTTACACTTTTGCCCTGAATCCAGCCGTTTCCGCAATTAACAGCGGCAGCAACCGGGCCCATATGCGCGGACACGGCGGATGCAAAGCATCCGCCGTGCGTGCCGTATGTCACTCTATTTCATACTTGGACATATCCACGTCCATGAAGCTGACGCGGGTATACGCTGCCGGTTTAGGTACCGGATAGGTGCAGTCAAAGCCCATCTTCGCGGCGACGTTGTCCTTGACGACGGGATTTAGCTCGTGGCCGAAGGCTCCCGGTATTATCACGATGTCCTTGGCCGGGTCGCAGCGAGTGCAGAGCGCGCGCTCCACGTCCTCCGCGTCGAAAATGTTGACGTCGCTGTTCACGACCGTCACCATCTGCAAATCAGAGAACGCCGCGAAGGCCGCCATGATGGCGTTCTTTGCAAGCCCGTTCGACGGAGGATCCATCTGGAGCACGACGTGATAGTGACTGCCGCCATGGGTCATGTACACGTTCTTCAGACCCTTCACCTGCCTGCTTATAGTGCGGAAGAGGTTCGCCTCGATGCCCAGGCCCTGGCCGTTCCAGACCTCTTTGCCAGGGTGGAGCGTGCTGAAGATTGGGTTCTTGCGCATAGTTATCGTCTTGACCTTTACAACCCATCTGTCCGCACGGGTCGCATAATAGCCGCTGACCTCGCCGAACGGCCCCTCGGGCTCGCGCACATGAGGCAGTATCTCCGCCTCCATGACCATTTCGGCGTCTGCCAGGCCCTCCACGTCCACCGTGAGGCTCTTGCTCAGGCGGGCGGGCTCGTCGAGCAGATACGACGCCACGGCGAGCTCATCCACGTCTATCGGGGCAGCGGAGCTGGGTGTGGTCGCCGCTACGAAATACGCCGGGTGCATGCCGTTGCTGATAGTTATCTCTAGCGGCTCCCCCCGCGCCTCGGCCCTCTCGTAGTAGTCGCGCAGATGGCGTCCCATGTCCATCAGCAGGCCGAGCCTGTCCTTGCCCGTAACCATCAGGCGGTGTACGGACGCGTTGCGCACGCCGGTGTCAGGGTCCTTGGCGATTATCACGCAATTGGAGAAATACGGCCCGCCGTCCAGGAGGGCGTGCGTCGGGACGGGAATCTTGTAGAGGTCCGGCTCCGAAATCACAACTTCCTGCGACGGCGCGTTCTCCGCAACGACGGGCGCCACGGGGGAGGTTTTCAGGGAGTCCACCGCGTCCGCAAATAGCCAGGGAATCTCGGACGCGGGCCTGTCGAAAATGGCGGCGACGTTTTCACGGTTCCACCACATGCCCGTCGTAAGCGGGAAGTCATAGCCCTTGACGTGGTCAAAAACCAGCGCCTTGCCGCCCTCAAGCTTCGCGCTTATGCCCGAAAGCTCGTGCACGGCGTCCACCGGCGTCTTTATATGTGCCAGCCTTCCGGCCGCCTGCATTTTGTCCAGGCAATATCTCAGGTCTTTCATAGCTGCCCTCCTGTTAAAGTATTGGGCCGGTCCACGGTTTGAAGCCCGGCGGGGTTATTCCGAATTGCGCCAGCGCTTTGCCCAGGACGTGGTTTATCATGTCGTCCAGGCTCTCCGGCCGGTTGTAAAAAGTGAGCATAGGCGGGACTATGGCGCATCCGGCTTCCGCCGCAGACAGCATGTTCTTTATGTAGTTTATCGCCAGCGGCGCCTCCCTCGGCATGAGGACGACCTTACACCCCTCCTTCAAGCACACATCTGCGGCCCTTACAAGCAGGTTTATTTCAAAGCCGTGTGCTATGGCGGAGAGGGTTTTCGTGCTGCACGGCGCCACTATCATACCGTCGGTGTAAAACGACCCGCTGGATATGGCCGCCGAGAGGTCGTCCACATCAAACGCCCTGTCCGCCATACCGGCTATCTCATCTGCGCCGATGCCGCACTCCATCGCGGCATTTTTCTTGGCAGATTCGCTCATCACGAGGAAGGTCTCGACGTCGGGCAAATCCCTCAGTATGGACAGCAGCCTCACACCGAGCACAGCCCCGTCGGCTCCGCTCATACCAATTATAATCCTCTTATTGGCCATAACCCTGTCACCACCTACATTCAGCCCTGCCCGGTATGCGCCGGGCGTTTGCTGTCGCAATTTAGCGTTTTAATGTTAGAACAAGTTGCGGAATACGTAAATTGTTTTTTCTCAAAGGCCCATCTTCTCATCCAAGAAGAGCCGCCTGTCCATCTCCTGCAGGTCCTCGGAGACGGCGGGTCGGAACTCCATCTTGCTCAGTATGTCCTTCTCCAAGTCGACGCCCGGGGCAATCTCAGTAAGCGTAAGTCTGCCGCCAATTATCCTGAACACGGCCCTTTCAGTTATGAACATGACGTCCTGGCCCGTTTCCGAGGCGTATTGGCTGGAAAATGTGGTCTGTTCCAGGCTATTCTTGAACTTTATTCCGCTACCGTCTTTTATAATTCGCAGTTCTCCGTTTTCAACGGCTATGTCCTGTTTTCCCGAAGTGAAGGAGAAAGCAAAGCAGACTTTGGACGTATTTTGGGATATATTTACAAATCCGCCGGGGCCGACGCACCTTCCGCCGAATTTGGACACGTTCACGTTGCCCGAGGGGTCGGCTTCTGCGCAGCCAAATACTGTCAAGTCAAGCCCGCCGCCGTCGTAAGTTGTAAACATGTCCGCAGAGCGGGAGATGGAGTCGGGGTTGACCGCCGCGCCGAAGAAGAGCACGAAGATGGCCGTTATTGCCATCGGCACAGCTTCCGTCAGCCAAAGGAATACAGCCACAAACAGGACCAGGAAACCGTCCCAGCCGGCTTGGTCCAGACCTTCAGGGACAAAATTGTGAAGTACCGCAAAAGCCCCGAATATCAGCACCAAATATATAGCTCGTTTAAGGCCGTCTTTGCTTACGGGCAATTCTGCCATATTTAGCCTTCCCCTTTCAATTTGCGCCGTTGGAAGCTCCCGCGCTGCGCAACGCTGAAACCCCTTCGGCATAGATGCTTTGTTTGGTGTCCGGCAGCTACCGTTTAACTAATTAAAGGATAGCACAACGTCTCTTTCCATTGTGGAAGACTTGGCTTGAGTGCAAGCTCAAAACGGAGGAGTGATGTTCTTTTGCATAATTCAGACAGATTTTAAAGAGCTAATATGTATATATTGCCCAATTTCTTTCCCTTGCAGGCTGTAATACTCGCTTTTTCTGTGCCACACTTGAGCCTTGGAGTGTGATTTTATTTAAGTTCACTTCGGTAGAATCCAGCCAAAACGGAAGCGTCCACTCCACCACAATGAACATATGTCCGAAATATACCCAGGTAAAATCTCGCATTATATACAAAACGTCCCACGAACAGTGTTCTGTTCGTGGGGCTGTGACTAATATTTGCGCGTACTCAGTTATTCAGTTGTGTGGACAAATCCCGCAGCATGTCCTCAAGTATGCCGTCCGTGCACTCGACGATGGCCGCGATACCCTCCCTGCCGGGGTTGTCGTAGTGTATCCCGCACACCGCCGTGACCGTGGAGCGGGTACGTTTCGAGAGCTCGACGGCGAAGCGCTCGCTCACCACATCGTCCCTGTGGTGGGGCAGCAGGAGCGTTTTAAGCTCAGTTTTGCCGTCCTCGAAGTACACGGTGCTCACGCTGCCGATGTGGGGCGAGACGCCTCCGGATATGTGAACCAGCAGGCAATCGCCCAAATATGTCAATTCTGCCCTTATCGGGTAACCCAACGCCTCTCTGGTATAAGTCACACGCCTCACCGTCCTTCAAAGTCAATGACGCTATTATATCACGGCGCAGGGCAGCTGCAAATGCTCATTTCGGAAGAATTATACCTCGTTTTCTTCCGAATGTAAAAAACATCCCAGACTTCATGCCGCAGTCAGGCGCATGAGCTAATTTTGAAATTTACAGCGCGGGCCGCCGAAAACATCAAAAACCTCTCCGGAAGCGTCTTGACTCTCCAGTGCCGTTTCACGACGCCCGTCGGACCTCTTGAGCTTTGCGCTCACTGTAAGCGTCACTTGTTCTCCCGGCCGAGCTCCTTTTTGAGCATGTCTATAGCGTAGAGCAGGGACTGCTGCAAATGCCCGGACATAAGCCTCTCCGCGCCGGGTATATCCCCGGCCTCATAGGCGGCAAAGATATCGTGGTGGCAGGCGTCGATTGAGCGCTGCACCTCCAGATCCGTCTCGTAGCGGAAGGAAAATATCGTCAGCTGACTGCGCAGCTTCTGCGCGGCGCGTACCAGGCGGCTGTTCCCGCAGTATTGATAAAAGAGCAGGTGGAAGTTGTCCGAGCTGCGTATCCACCGGCTGACTTCCTCCTCAGTCGGGTCCGGCCGCTCTATCATGCTGCCGGTGAAAGCCACGTTTTCCTCCAGCTTCCGGCAGAGCTCTCCATTCTGCGCGCTGCGGGAGGCGTAGCGTATCGCCAGCGCATCCAGGTCTCCCATGAAGCTGTACAGCTCCCGCAGGTCCTGCTCAGTCAGTGATATTACGTTTACTCCGACGTTTGAGTAATATATGGCAAGCTCGTCCTCGGCCAGCCGCGCCAGCGCCTCGCGTATGGGCGTTGAGCTCACCCCGAAGCGCTCCTGCAGCATCTTCAGCGTCAACTTCTGCCCCATAGCAATGCGTCCGGTAATTATGTCAGCGCGCAGTATCTGATATATCTGCTGGGAAAGCGTGCTCTTGTTTAAATCCATCTCTTCCATCCCTTCGTCTTTGGCCACATTTTCCACTGCATTGGCCGTGCAATCATATATTATCCTGTCATTTCAGCAAAGTCAATGGGGACATCCGCGGCCATTTTTCAGCTTTGTCACAGACGGGAAGCAAAAAAGGCTATTTTCTGACATTCTCATGCATATTGCATATTGCAAAATGCAAAACTTGATGCTATAATTTTTTTCATATTTGGTCGTACGTTTTTTAATACCATGCTTTAGGCATTTGCACTGCCAAAAGCCGTCGTTTGCGTTCGGTCAAAGAAGGGAGGAAAATCCATGAGAAACGAAGCGTTGCTGCAGCGTCTGACCCAGGCACAGGGCATCGCCGGATACGAGAAGGAGGTCCGCGAGCTCATAGAGGCCGAGGTCAGGCCCTACGCCGACGAGGTCATGGTAGACCCGCTCGGCAGCCTGATTGTCCTCAAAAAGGGCAGGCCGGGTCCTCACTCGAAGAAGATTATGTTCGCCGCCCACATGGACGAGATAGGCTTCATGGTCAAGAAGATAGAGGCCGACGGAAGGCTCCGCGTCTGCAATATGGGCTGGAACTGGGCCGCTGCGGCGTACAACGGACGCGTCAGGTTCCGCAACGGCGTAGTCGGCGTGGTAGGCTGCATGGGCGCCATTGAGGACGCTCACAACGACGTAGGCAAGCTCTACATAGACATCGGCGCCAAGAGCAAGGAGGACGCCGAGAAGTATGTACAGGTCGGCTCCGTCTGCGGATATTACGGAGAGTACCTGCCTCTCAAGAACGGCCTCGTCACCGCGAAGAGCTTTGACGACCGCACGGGCTGCTTCCAGATGATAGAGGCCCTGCGCGAGAACGACGGCACTTATCCCAACGATATATATTATGTATTCACCGTCCAGGAGGAGCTCGGCTGCCGCGGCTCCAAGCCCACGGCGGCGCGCATCAGCCCCGACATCGGCATTGCCATGGACGTGACTCCCGCCCACGACTACCCCTGTGACCTCGAAGGCAGCAACACCGTCGGCGCGGGCATAGCCATCAAGTACGCCGACCCCTCCGTCGTCAGCGATGAGGATGTAGTGGCCGCCATGGAAGAGTGCTGCCGCAGCGAGGGCATACCCTTCCAGCCCGAGGTCATCGACAAGGGCGGCACGGACGCCTCCAGCATGAACCTCTCCGGCTTCGGTGTGCGCACCGGCGGCATTGCCGTCGTGACGCGCTACCCGCACGCCCCCTGCAGCGTCGTCTCCACCGACGACGTGGAGGCCGGCATCAAACTCTGCACAGCAATTTCCAAATACGAATTCACCACATTCTAAGGAGGCGTACCCAAATGAAAATGAAGAAGCTACTCTCCCTCGTGCTCGCACTCGTCATGTGCGTCGGTGTTCTCACCGGCTGCGGCACCGACAACGACCCCGCCGCTCAGAACTCTGCCGGCAACGCCGGTTCCTCTGACGGCATCGTCATTGCCATGAACGCCGACATCGACACCATGCACCCGTCCGACTACTCCACTACGGTCGAGCTCAACGTCCTCAACCAGATGTATGACACCCTCATCTACATGAACCCCGACGGAGCTCATGAGCCTGAGGCCCGTCTGGCCGAGACTTGGGAGGCCAGCGACGACGGCCTGACCTATACCTTCCACCTTCGTGACGACGCCACCTTCCACGACGGCACCCCCGTCACCGCTGAGGACGTCGTGTTCTCCCTGGAGCTCTACCAGAACAGCTCCTACCAGAACTCCTTCGTCAACGGCCTTGACTATGCCGAGGCTACCGACGAGCACACCGTCGTCTGCCACCTGAGCATCCCCTACGCCCCCTTCCTGCTGGGCGTGAGCGTCTGTCACATAGCCTCCAAGGCCTACTATGACGCCGACCCCGAGAAGTTTGTCACCGAGCCTAACGGCTCCGGCCCGTACAAGTTCGTCAGCCGTACCCGCGGCAGCAACGTCGTGCTCGAGGCCTATGACGGCTACTACCGCGGCGTGGCCTCCATCCCCAGCGTGACCTTCGAGGTCATCCCCACTCAGGCGACCATGGCCGTCGCCCTCCAGACCGGCGAGATCGACTTCGCCGAGATCGAGCCTGTTAACATCGCCCAGCTCGAGGGCGTCGAGACCGTCACCAGCCAGCAGGTCTCCACTTCCGGCTTCACCTACGTCACCATGAACCTCGACCGCGAGCCCTTCAACAACGTGCTCGTCCGTCAGGCCATCAACTACGCCATCAACCGCGACAACTTTGTCCTGATGTGCTACCAGGGCGCTGCTGAGGTCAACTCCTCCCTCTGCTCCCCCGATCGCTTCGGCTACAGCGAGGACATCCAGCAGTACACCTACGATCCCGAGAAGGCCAAGGAGCTCCTCGCCGAGGCCGGCATAGAGACCCCGTACAACCTCGGTGAGATCCTCGTCGACGAGAGCAACTCCAATCTCGCCACCGTTCTGCAGGCCGACCTCGCCGCCGTTGGTCTCGAGTGCACCATCTCCACCAAGGAGTTCAACGCCTACATCGGCGACCTCACCAGCGGCACCTACGGCATCAGCGTTCTGAACATGACTCTCGACGGCGACACTCAGAACCTCGAGATGGCCTACTGCACCGACTACATCGGCACCGCCAACAACGCCCGCTACTCCGACCCGGAGATGGACGAACTCTTCAACCAGGCCCGTACCGAGACCGACACCGATGCTCGCGCTGAGATCTTCAAGCAGATCTTCGCCAAGGCCCAGGAGGAGGCCATCTACGCCCCCATCTGCAACCCGCTCATGATCTTCGCCTACAGGACTGAGCTCAACGTCCCCGCTATCGATTACGAGGGCAAGTACTACGTCTACAACTTCTCCATGTAAGCTCTGAGCAAGTAGTTCACACGCATCGCAAAAGGGCCTCCTTTGACGGGTCTCCGTCCGTCCGGATGGGTTCTCGCCACGGGAGGCCCTTTCTCGTAACAGAAAGGAGCGGCCGCTATGGCCAAATTTGTCGCAAAACGACTGCTGTACATGATCCCTGTGCTGCTAGGCGTTGCGTTTCTGGTTTTTACCATACTTTCACTCACTCCTGGCAGCCCCGGTGAGATAATTCTGGGCATCACCGCGTCCAAGGAGGACATTGCTGCACTAAATCACGAGTTCGGTTATGATCAGCCCTTTTTCACCCGTTTCTTTGACTACATAGGTGGAATCATCCTCCATTTCGACCTTGGCACCAGCTACCAGAGCCGTCAGCCGGTCATCAACGACATCATCGCCAGCTTCCCGAACACCTTTATCCTCACGGTGCTGTCCATGGCCCTCGCCTCTCTCATTGGCGTCAGCTTCGGCATCATCTCCGCCGTCAGGCAGTACAGCATCCTCGACAACATCTGCGTCGTCGTGGCATTGGTGTTCGCCTCCATCCCCGGCTTCTGGCTGGGCCTCATGCTCATGCTCGTGTTCTCGCTGCAGCTCGGATGGCTGCCAAGTCACGGCGTAGAGTCCTTTGCGAGCTTCATCCTGCCCACCATAACCGTCTCACTCGGCTCCGCGGCCAGCCTCCTGCGTCTGACGCGCTCGGCCATGCTAGAGACGATACGCCAGGAATATATACGCACGGCCAGGGCTAAGGGCGCCAGCGAGAAGATCGTCATCATCCGCCACGCGCTGCGCAATGCGCTCATGCCGGTCGTCACCACCATCGGCACCAACTTCGGCGCCTCCCTCGGCGGCGCGATAATCGCCGAGCAGGTGTTCGCCATGCAGGGCATGGGCACGCTCATTACCACCGCCATCCGCCAGAAGGACATCCCCGTCGTCATGGGCGCAACGCTCTTCCTGGCTTTCCTGTTCAGCCTTATCATCCTGCTGACAGACGTGCTCTACGCCTTCATCGACCCCAGGATCAAGGCCAAGTACCAGAGAGGAGGACATCACCGTGACTGAGACAGTTGCCAAGAAAAAGAAAAAGGTCAAAAAGTCCTCTATTACCCGGGAGATCTGGTACCGTTTCTGCAAAAACAAGGTCGCCCTCCTCGGTCTCATCATTCTCGTGCTCATCATCCTGATGGCCCTGTTTGCCGACTTCATCGTCCCGTCCGAGGTGGCCAAGGCCCAGAGCCCCAACATACTTGCAAAGCCCAGCGCGGAGCACTGGTTCGGCACCGACGAGTTCGGCCGCGACCTCTTCGCCCGTATCGTACACGGCAGCCGCTATTCGCTCTTCATCGGCGTGGCTACCAGCCTTATAGCGCTGGTCGTGGGCGCAATACTCGGCGCCAGCGCCGGTTACTTCGGCGGCATCGTGGACAACGTAATCTGCCGTATCGTGGACGTGTTCATCTGCGTCCCGCCCGTACTGATGAGCCTCGCCGTCGTCGCCGCCCTCGGCACGAACATGCAGAACCTGATAATCGCTATCACGATATCGTGTGTGCCGGGCAACGTGCGCCTGATACGCTCCGTCGTCATGACCGTCGCGGATCAGGACTACATACGCGCCGCCAAGAGCTACGGCTGCTCCAACCCGCGCATCATCTTCCGCTATGTACTGCCCAACGCCATGGGCCCCATCATCGTCAACACGACCATGGGCATCTCCCAGATGATACTCTCCGCCGCCGGCCTGAGCTTCATCGGCATGGGCATCCAGCCTCCCGACCCCGAGTGGGGCGCGCTGCTCTCCAACGCGCAGGACTTCATGTTCACGAGCCAGTACCTGCTCTTCTTCCCCGGCATATTCATTCTCCTGACGAGCCTGGCCTTCAACCTGGTCGGCGACGGCATGACCGACGCCCTCGACCCGAGGCTCAAGGATTAAGGAGGGCATGCACATGGAAAACATCACTAATTCCCCACTGCTCGAAGTCAGGGATCTCTCTGTCGAGTACCGCACTGACATGGAGACGGTGTACGCCGTCAACCATGTTAGCTTCTCCCTCGAGAAGGGCAAAACCCTCGGCCTGGTCGGCGAGACGGGCGCAGGCAAAACCACAACCGCCCTCGCTCTGCTCAGGCTGCTGCCCGAGCGCACAGGCCGCGTCCCCAACGGCGAGATAATCTTTGAGGGCCGCGACCTCATGGGCATTAAGGAGGGCGAAATGCAGCTCGTTCGCGGCGGCAAGATATCTATGATATTCCAGGACCCGATGACCGCCCTGAACCCCGTGCTCACCGTGGGCGCCCAGATACGCGAGGCCCTCGAGCTGCACAACACCACCGGCGCCTCCACCAAGGAGCTTGAGGCCCGCGTCGAGGAGACGCTGGAACTTGTCGGCATCCCTAAGGAGCGCAAGGACGAGTACCCGCACCAGTTCTCCGGCGGTATGCGCCAGCGCGTCGTCATCGCCATGGCCCTGGTGTGCAACCCCGAGCTGCTCATCGCTGACGAGCCCACTACGGCGCTCGACGTCACCATCCAGGCGCAGATACTCGCCATGATAAACGAGCTGCAGCGCAGGTACGGCACCGCCGTCATCATGATAACCCACGACCTCGGCGTCGTGGCCGAGACCTGCGACTACGTCGCCGTCGTCTACGCGGGCGAAATAGTCGAGTACGGCACCCTGGCCGACATCTTCACCGGCGAGCGGCACCATCCATACACCACGGGCCTCTTCGGCTCGATACCCGACATCAAGAAGCGCACGGCTCGCCTCAAGCCCATCGAGGGCATGCTGCCCGACCCGACGCTCCTGCCCGAGGGCTGCAAGTTTGCCCCGCGCTGCACGCACTGCACCGAAAAGTGCAGGACCAGCAAGCCGCCCCTCAGGGTTGAGAACGGCCACACTATACGCTGCCATCTGTACGAGGACATGGAAAAGGAGGAGAAGGCATGAGCGACGAAAAGCTGCTTGAAGTCAAGCACCTCAAAAAGTATTTCTCCACCCCCTCCGGCAAGCTGCACGCCGTTGATGACGTCAGCTTCGACATCTACAAGGGCACCACGCTGGGCGTAGTCGGAGAATCCGGCTGCGGCAAGAGCACCCTGGGCTCGACCCTGCTCAACCTGCTCTCCCCCACCGGGGGCGAAGTCATCTTCCGCGGCCAGGACGTCGCGAAGATGTCCAAGCACGAGTTCAAGCGCGTCCGGCCCAAGATGCAGATGATCTTCCAGGACCCGTACTCGAGCCTCAACGGCCGCATGACCGTGCAGCAGCTCATAGCCGAGCCGCTGCTCGTCAACAAGGTCTGCAAGAGCCGCCGCGAGGTAAACGACCGCGTTTTCAAGATGATGGACACCGTCGGTCTGGCCTCCAGGCTCGTCAACGCCTACCCGCATGAGCTCGACGGCGGCCGCCGCCAGCGCATAGGCGTCGCCCGCGCGCTGATACTCGAGCCGGAGTTCGTCGTCTGCGACGAGCCCGTCTCCGCCCTCGACGTCTCCATCCAGGCTCAGATACTCAACCTGCTGATGGACCTCCAGGAGGAGATGCACCTCACCTATCTCTTCATCACCCACGATCTGTCCGTCGTCTACCACATCAGCGACGAGATCATGGTCATGTACCTGGGCAAGTGCGTGGAGAAGGCCCCGGCCAACGAGCTCTTTGAGAACCCGCTCCACCCCTACACTCAGGCCCTGCTCGCCGCCATACCCATCCCCGACATATCCTCGCGCGACAAGCAGCGCGAGCTGCTGCAGGGCGAAGTGACCAGCCCGGTGAACCCGAAGCCCGGCTGCCGCTTTGCCGCCCGCTGCCCCTACGCCAGCGAGGCCTGCACGAAAGAGGACATCCCCCTGAAAGAAGTATCGCCTGGCCACTTTGTGGCCTGCGTGCGGTAGAAAGGAGAACGATTTGGCTAATCACGAATACCGTTGGCCTTATGCCAACGAAGTTGGACAGACCGAGACCGTCACGAGCGACGTGCTCGTCCTCGGCGGCGGCCTCTCCGGCTGCTATGCCGCCATCGCCGCGGCCAGGAAGGGCCAGTCAGTCGTGCTCGTGGAGAAGGGCGCAACCGAGCGCTCCGGCTCCGGCGGCACAGGCTTCGACCACTGGGAGAGCGCCTGCACCAACCCCTGCTCCGGCGTCACCCCCGAGGAGATTGCCTGGGCCTACGTGCACGAGCAGGACTACTACAGCAACGGCATCGCGCACTACATAGAGTGCCGCGAGGGCTATGACCGCCTCCTGGACATGGAGTCCTTCGGCGGCAAGGTCAGAGACACCGAAAACGAGTTTGAGGGCGCGCCCTTCCGCGACGACGAGACGAAGCTGATGTTCGCATACGACTACAAGAACCGCTTCACCCTGCGCGTCTGGGGCTCCACCTTTAAGCCCGCCCTTTACCGCGAGCTCAAGCGCCTGGGCGTGCGCATCTTCGACCGCACCGAGGCCACCAGCCTGCTGACCGCCGTCGTCGACGGAAAAAAGCGCGGCGTCGGCGCCTGCGGCATGAACGTCCACACCGGCAAATTCTATGTTTTCCGCGCCAAGAGCACTGTCCTGGCCATGTCCCGCCCCGCCCGCGTGTGGCTCTTCGACTCCGACATGACCGGCCTGAGCGAGTTCCGCCCCTTCCAGAGCATCGGCTCCGGCCACGCCATGGGCTGGCGTGCGGGCGTCGAGTTCACGATGATGGAGAAGGCCATCCGCGCCGAGTACTCCGCCGCCGGACGCAGCTTCCCCGCCTACGGCGCCGGCAACAACCACAACACCTGGTACGCGGCCACCATGGTCGACGCGCGCGGAGTTGAGATACCCTACGTCGACCGCGACGGCAATGAGCTCAAGACCGTCCTCGAGCGCTACATGCCCGCCCCCGGCCAGAAGTTCTTCCTCAAGGGCGGCGTCATCGACAACCCGAAGTACGAGTACCGCGGACCCGAGACGCTGGACTTTGAAGAGCTGATGAAGCGCGGCTACCAGCTGCCCTTCTACGCCGACCTGAGCCGCATGCCCGACGACGAAAGGCGCGTCATCTGGGGCATGATGGTCGGCGAAGAGGCCAAAACCAAGATACCCATCCTTCAGAACTACACCGAGCGCGGCTTCGACTCCAAGAAGCACATGCTCCAGAGCTACGGCACCGGCTGGAAGAGCGCGAGCTTCCTCGACCAGGAGAGGCAATTCTTCGGCGCTCCGGGCGGCATACTCAACGACTGGGACCTCAAGACGAACCTGGACGGCATCTATGCCGCAGGCGACCAGCTCTACGCCTCCGACTGCGCCGGTTACGCCTGCGCCACCGGATACTACGCCGGACGCAAGGCCGCAGACGCCGCTGCGGGCTATGAGCTCGGCGACTACTGCGCCGAGGACGCAGAGCGCGAGCAGCAGCGCCTCCTCGCCCCGCTCTATGTCAAGGACGGCATGAGCTGGAAGGAGCTCAACAAGGCCATTGCCAAGGCCATGCAGAACTACTGCGGCGGCGTGAAGTGCGACGCCCTGCTCACCGAGGGCCTTGACCTTCTCAAGCGCTATGAGCGCGACATCGTGCCCATGCTCTCGGCCAAAAACCCGCACGAGCTGATGCGCATCCACGAGGTACTGGATATACTCACCGTGGCCGAAATGGTGCTCTACTCCTCCCTGGCCCGCAAGTCCAGCTCCGTGCCGCTCTCCTTCGAGCGCAGCGACTATCCCGAGACAGACCCCGAGCGCGACCGCTGCCACATCGCCATCTCCATGCAGGACGGCGAAGTCCGTGAGCGCCGCGTGCCTCTGGACTTCTTCGGCGACCTCAAGGAGGAGTATGAGAAGCGCAACCAGGACTATATAAAGGAGGTTGGGCAGGTATGAGCGTGGAATTCAAAAGCGTAGAGTTTGAAGTGGAGCCTGTCTATTGCAGCGTGGAGCCCATACACTACGACGCGGACAAATGCATCGCCTGCGGCCGCTGCGCCGCCGTCTGCCAGTGCGACGTGCTCGTGCCGAGCTCCGTCAAGGGCGAGCATCCCATCGTCATGTACCCCGGCGAGTGCTACTACTGCGGCGCCTGCGTCATGGTCTGCCCCAAGCCCGGCGCTATCAAGCTGGTGCACCCTCTGATGAACGAGGCCAAATTCGTCCCCACGCGCGGCGGCGAGCAGGCCGAACAATAAAGCTGTACCCCTCAAATCTCAACCGAGCGAAACAACCGGCTGCATTTTCTTGCAGCCGGTTGTTTCATTTTTGTTTCACATTAAATGTCATTTCTGCATTCCGCCGCGGCGGCAGTCCTCAGTGGCGGCGCATCAGCGCGCCGCTCGAAAATGCGGCCGCCGCATATCCTCTTGCCGTCTCCGTGGCAGCAGCGTAATTTTATTTACCTTTTTCATGGCTGTGCCAACAAAAAGGCGATGTGCCAGCATCTTATTCTATGATACAATATTGATTGTGGGAGGAAGGGAAGTCGCAATGCAGGATAACTAGGATATAAATAACAACGATATAAAGAATATTTTGAAACTTGTAAAAGAGAGAAATTCATCCGGATTTGATTTGCTGTACCAGAATTATTTCCGCTTTATGTTCAGTATAGCTTACTCTGTACTGAACAGCGAGGAGGACAGTTACGATGTAGTCCAGTCCGTCATGATGCGTCTTTATCAGTTGGATCCGGCCTTGTTCCCCTGCGGCCATGAGCTCAGCTGGCTCAGGACTGTTGTAAAAAACGAGGCCTTGATGTACCTCAGGAGAGAAAAGGCAACTGTACCTTTAGAAGAAGCCGAGGGCTTCCCCGTATTGGATCAGAGAATAGAAAATTTTGTGGATATGGATGCTTTCCACAGATTAACCTCGCAGTTGAATGAGCGGCAAAAGAGAGTGGTAAGCATGAAGATTTTGGGGAATATGACCCATAAAGAGATTGCACATATGCTTTCCGTACCAGTCGGTACCGTTCAATGGATTTACGCAACATCTATCAAAAAACTGCGCCGCACCCTGACGGCTCTCACTTCCCTAACGCTTATTTTTGCCGGCGGCTTTGGGTATCAACTGGCACAGTATCTCCGGGCGGCTTCCGAAGCACCCGGCGATGTGGGAATCAGCAGCATCCCCGGCGTGGAGCCCGCGATGTCTCCCTGGCCATTCCTATTCCTGGCCTTGTTTCTGTCTGCTGCTGCCGCATGCATTCTTTTTTCAAATTCTCCGACAGAATCCCAACAAAATGCTTGTCATCACGCATCTGAAAAGATGAGCCCCAAAGGGATTAAAACGCAAAGGAGGATTTGCGATGAAAAGATTTCTGGCAATGGAATTGCATCTCTGATGGCTCTCAGCATGATGTCGGGATGTGCCTCGGCAGCAGCGGCGTCCGGCGGCTCAAACTCTGTCAAGTTTGATTTTGAAACGGACAACGCCGGATTTACTCCAATCTATGCCGACTCCCCTTGCAGCAAGGGTGTTGAGAAGTTTTACGAATTTCAGCACGACTACAGCAAGATACCCATAGATGGAGCGGGAAACGGCATATTCATCTCCGGCAGCAACCACAGCGACGACCTGTTCATTGGATATGTAAAGGCTCTGGGAGAATTTTCCACATCGGGGACTTATCACTTCACGGTGTCGTTCAAGCTGGCCACAGACGTGGAGGGCGGACTTATCGGCGTGGGCGGCTCTCCAGGCGAGAGCGTCACGGTCAAATGCGGTGTCACACCGACGGAGCCTAAGGCCTTGCCAGTCGAGGATGGAGGAAGCACATACCTGCGCCTGAACATAGATGCCGGCAGGCAGAGCAACGGCGGTCAGGATATGGTCGTTGTGGGCAATATGGCCAAGGCAGAAAACAACCACCCCGGAGAATACGAATTCAAGGAGTTTACGGCCGAATTTGACACAGAGGCCAATGCTTTCGGCGAGGTCTATCTTATAATCGGCACCGACTCCGCTTTTGATTCCACTACCTCCTACTATCTTGACGACATCTCCGTCTCTTGGCTTGAGGCAGGTTGGCAGCCCACTGTGACCCGTGGACAGGCCGCACAGATGCTGTTCGATACCGCAGCAGGCCGCCTCGATGCAGTCCCGGTGAGCTGTCCGTTCCGGGATGTTGCGGCGGGCCATCCCGATATTGAGGCAATTACTTGGGCTCAGGAAAACGGTTATCTTTGTGGCTACGGAAACGGGCTGTTCGGGCCTGAAGATTGTATGACAGTCGAGCAGGACATGATGATGTTCTACCGTTTTTCCAAAAGCCCTAAGGCTGATCAAACCGTGCTGAACCGCTATAAGGATTGCGGCATGATTTCCACTTGGGCAAGGAACGCTGTGTCGTGGGCTGTTACAGGCGGAATGTTCCAGTCAGACGGTATCGTTTCCCCGCAGGCGGCAATTACTGAGGAATGGCTTTTCGACTGCCTTGGAAAGATTGTTATGCCCAGCTGATGGCTTCTCAGATAGTGAATTGTCAAACTAAGTGCAACATGAATTGAGCTCGAAGTCCCATAGCTCCTGGGGAGAATGGAAGTTCAGAACTTTGCGAGGCCTGGCGTTTATCAACGCCAGGTTTCGTTTTAGCGTGGCGGGAGCGACACGGGAAAGGTTTCTGC
>UQWI01000013.1 GCA_900544765.1 uncultured Eubacteriales bacterium
TGGGACAACTCGCGTTTGCACGCCGCAAGTCCCAGCGGCGGGACGAAGCCGCCATAACCGAAGTCCGCTTCGAGCCGTCGCGCTGCCTCAGCCTTCGAGCAGCCGAGCAGTCCCACCGTGAGGTCGATCACGTCCCCGTGCGCTCCGCAGCCGAAGCAGTGGAAGTGATCGCCGTACAGCTTCAGGCTCGGCGTCCTGTCCGCGTGGAACGGACAGCGCATGAAGCCATGCTTCACCGCCACGTAACGCTGCGCCGCCTCGATGGGCGATATGCTGTGTTTGATTTTGTTGTAGTTGATAGCTTTAGTACCTCCTTAGAATATTTGAGAGAAAAAGCCCCCTCATATACCGTGACATTTTTCGGCGAAATGAGGAACTTGCATTCTGATAATTCACAAAAAGTTTACTACTTGAACCCCAACTTGCTGTCCTCCTTGTGCAGATATATAAAAAGAGCGCCTGCCTTGCGGCAAACGCTCACGTCTTCAGGGTAACTACCCCTCTATTATACATGGATTGAGAACGGGCAAATTGTTCCTGAGAATTAAAAATTTTTTGAAAAATTTTTAGTCGAGGAATTTCTGATACTCTCTGGTTACGAAGTCCTCATACGCCGAGGCTATCTTGGCAATACGCTTGTGTACCGCGCTCGCGGTTTTGAAGCCTACGGCGTCGGCTATCTGTTGTTCGGTGTGATGCTACATTCGCAGCCTGAGAATCTCGCGGTCTTGCTCGGATAGCCGTTTGGCGAAGGCGTCAATCTGCCCCTGTGAGAGCACCTTGCGCTCGAACTCTGCTCGTGGGTCGGCGACGTTCATAATGTCGCCGCCGTCCTCGACCAACGCGTCTAGTGATATGGATTTGCCGCTGCGGTCGTGGTTCCAGTGGCGCATGAAGTCTTTGCGGACGACACTGTTTTTGTTCTCGTAGTCCTCGACCGTTCGGTTCTCCCAGATAGCGTCAATCATGGGCTGCCAGTTTTCTTCCTCAACAACCAAATCCGTGAGGTTGCCTACAAGGTTACCGAACTCACGGTATGTAAACCACGGCATTTCCTCGTCAGACCCTGCGGTGTAGAGCATATGAAAGGAGATGTACTCGCGCTCTATCTTGCGACGAAAGTAGCGGAGTATGTCGTAGGAGAGCTGCCAGAGCGGAAAATAGCCTGTGTACTGCTCCCGGCTGCCGGGGATTTCGCCGTAGTTGCCTCTTGAGTCCTTGACCTGGAAAGCCTGCCACGCCGTCCATGACCAGCAGTCCCATACCAGCTCGGCGAACATATCCTGCTTGATGATGTCCAGACACGCCTGAGCGCGCAGAGCCTCAAATGGCTTGCGCGGGATTTTGAGCGCCTCGGGCCACTTTTCCACGAGCACGCGAGGCATGAGGTAGAACATGGTGAGCCACGAGAGGTAGGAGTCCTGCGGGATTTCGATGATGCCGGTCGGTGTGACAACTATGAACCCCTTGGAGCCTTTGGGATTTGCCATGTGACCGCTGCCTCCTTACGCGTTTTGGATGATTGTACCACGAGATTATGAACGTTTCAACGCAGACTGGTGCGAGGTGCGGGGGACGTGGGAACAAACGAGGAAACCCGAAGGGCGCACTTCTATACATGGAAACCATGTATGTGCGAAAGCCACCCGGCACTTGAGTGCCGGGTGGCTCTTTGCGTCGAGGCGGCTCCGCGTACGGGGATTCCCCTTACACCTAAACCATTAATTCAAAATCAAATACAAGCGTTAGTTCTGTAAACACACGGATATATAAGAATGTCTTTATATAGACTACTTAAAAGCAGTGGCTCATTAACGAAGAAAACCGCATTGTCTGTAAATTGACTAGCTCAAGAGAAAAGAGTTAATCTATTAACAGACAATAACAGGCAAGACTCAAATGGAAAATCTATATCAACTGTATTTGTCGAGTAACCGTTTGTGGAAGTCCGGGTCAGGATATGGCTTTTCGTAGGCTTCTACAGTTTCGTAGATGTTGCTTTCGTGGCCAAACAGCAGACTGCTCATGCTCAGGCGGCGAACGTTTGTTATCCTTGCGGCCATGACCTCCGGCGGCGCGGGCGCGTCTGTCATTATCCAGCGTATGGCGGTGTCAATTGAAGCCGTTGCATGGTACCATGTTATGAATTCCATCTCATCCGAAAGCTTCTCGCCGCCCAGCAGCTGCTTATGCCACTCCATGTCATAACTTAACGCAAAGTTGTATATAAAATCCTTCAAACAGTTCTGGCCGTCCAGTTGGCAGGCCTGCTTTAAAAAACTGCGATGCTTATTAATGCTTCGATAGAAATTGAGTGTGTTCATGTAATAGGAGCTATAGGGCCCATTGTCCAGGAAGTCACACAGAACGTTGTGCACATAGGTCCACTGTATGAGGTCGTATTTGTCCTTGAAACGGTTATAAAACGCTTGACGGCTTACGCCGGAGACATTCAGTATTTCCTGAATTGTTATCGACTTGAGTTTTTTTGTCTCGCAGAGCTCGAGGAGAGTGTCAGACAGGATTTTATGAATATTTATGGCCACAGTTTTTCCTCCTCTATGGAATTATTGAAAGCTTGTAAAACCGGGGTCATTGATCCCCAAAAATAAAAAGGAGAGTGCAACATGAGCGAATTCCCAAATCTGTTTTCCCCGTTCAGAATAGGCAGCGTTGAGCTCAAAAACCGCATGTTCGTGCCCGGCATGGGCACAAACCTGGCTGAGCACAACGGCGAGGCCGGCCCCGCGCTTATCAAGTACTACACTGAGAGAGCCAAAGGCGGCTTTGGCCTCATTATCACTGAGTGCAGCGCCATAAGTGTCGAAGGTAAGAGCCTTATCAACGAGTGCGGAGTATGGGGAGACGAGCTTATTCCCAGCTATCAGAAGCTGACGGCCTCCGTCCATGACGCGGGCGCCAAAATCTTCATGCAGCTGCGGCACACTGGACGCGAAACGGAGCTGCACTACACCGGCGGCATACCTCCAGTCAGCGCCTCCCATATACCATGTCCAAACTGCCAGACGATGCCGCATGAAATGACGACTGAAGAGGTCTACCAGATGGTGGGTACCTATGTTAAAGCCGCTGTGCGTGCAAGGAAAATGGGCTTTGACGGCATAGAGATACACGCGGCTCACGGTTACTTGCCCGCACAGTTTCTTTCCGGGCACGCCAACAAACGCACCGACGAGTTTGGCGGAACGCTTCACAATCGCATGCGATTCCTGCGCCTAATCCTCCAAGGTATCCGTGCCGAGCTCGGCAGGGAATACCCTGTGATAGTTCGCATAAGCGGTAGTGAAAAGATAGTCGGAGGGCTGGAAATCCAAGAGGTAAAGGCAATCGCCCGTATGTGCGAGAGCGAAGGCGCCGACGCAATCAATGTCAGCATGGCCACTTATGGTAGCATAAAGTACTGCATAGGCTCGTCCTACCTCGACCCCGGTTATGAGGTTTCCTACGCTGCCGAGATAAAGAAGTGCGTGGGCATACCCGTCATGACCGTAGGGCGAATCACCGACGCTGAGCTCGCTGAGGCAATAATTGCCGACGGTAGCGTGGACATGGTCGGATTTGGCCGCCAGTCCATCTGCGACCCTCATTTTGCGGAAAAAGTGCGTACCGGGAGATACGACGAGATTTCAAACTGCATCAGCTGTGGTCAGGGCTGCATTATGCACCTCTTTACAGATGAGCCGATAAAGTGCGTCATAAATCCTGACAACTGCGACGTGGACGAATATGTTGCCGTAAAGGCTGAACATCCAAAGAAAGTAGCAGTTGTGGGTGGAGGCCCCGCAGGCATGCTCGCCGCATGGATACTTGCCGGGCGCAGGCACGATGTCACACTTTTTGAAAAGAACAGCTATCTCGGCGGCAATTTCCTCGCTGCCTCATATCCTCCCGGAAAAAGCGTAATTGGCAAAGGCCTCAGCTTCTATATACTACAGTGCCGTCGCTATGGTGTCAAGATAGAGCTAAACCACGCCGTTGACGTCGAAGAGCTGAAGGCCATGGCTCCGGATGTGGTTGTCGTCGCCACCGGAAGCGACAACTTTGTGCCTAAAATAAAAGGGCTCGATGTAAGCGCTGTGCTCGACCCCTCCGATGTGCTGATGGGTAGGGTCGTAACCGGGCACAAGGTGCTTGTAGCAGGCGGCGGCCTTGTCGGTGCCGAGACCGCTGACTTCCTCACCGAGCAGCATCGGGAGGTGACCATAGTCGAGATGAAGGAAGGAATAGCTCTCGACCGCGATATTTATGCGCGTCCGATGCTGCTCGACGCCCTAAAGGAGCACGACGTGGAGATACACGTAAACTCCGCTATCCAGGAATTCTTCCCGGACGGTTGCTCATACAGGGAGGTCAACGTCAAAGACGCTCCCATAAAGGAACTGCGCGGATTTGACAGCGTTGTTCTTGCGCTCGGACATAAGAGCCATGACACTCTGTCTGAGCAGCTCAAAGGCAGCATAAACGAGGTCTATGTAATAGGCGACGCAAAGGAAGCCGGATTTGTCTGGGGCGGCACATACGCGGCCGCGGACCTGGCAAGGAAGATTTAACTGTCCGCAGTGGAGAAGGAGGTACTACAATGGATAAAGTGACAAAGCGCAACAACTTTATCGCCGTGCTGGCAGTTTATTTCGCGGCGAACGTAATCTTTATAATGTCCCCTGCCCTGAACGTCATGCAGACGGAGCTCTTCCCCGATGAGCCGTACAGCGCCATAGTGCTCATCTCGACTATTTCTTCCCTGTGCATGATACCGGGTTCACTCATAGCGGGAGCCATACTTGATAAGGTGAAGTATAAGACCATGGCTGTAATCTCTATGGGCGGCATCGCCGTGTTCGGTGTAGCCTGCGCCTTTGTCCAGAGTCTGCCCGCAATTTATGTATTTCGCGGCATTGTCGGCTTCTGCATCGGCATTGGTTTCCCGCTACAGAGCACGCTCAGCCTTCAGCTATTCAATGACAAAGAGCGCCCGAGGGTTTTGGGCTGGGCCACCGTCAGCCTCTCCGTCGGCTCTATCATCTTCATGATTGTATCGGGCTGGCTGGCCGACATGAGTGCAAACTACTCTTTTATTTTCCACGCCATTTTGCTGATTCCGATGATTATAGTTATCATCGTCCTGAAGCAGCCCACTGCCGAGGAAATCGCGGCCAATAACGTTGAATCCCCCTCCAAAGTGCCCGAAAATGGGCCGCTGCCCGGTTATGTAATTTTTACTGCCGTCATGTTTGCCGTCGTGTTCTTCGCATTCTACACGGTACTCATGAATATGTCGGCCATCTGTGCAAACGAGAATATCGGCGGTGCGGCCGTCGCCGGCGCCCTGCTCGCAATGTACACTGTCGGCAACTGCATAGGAGGCTTCATCTTTGCGCCACTGAGTAAATTTGCTGGAAAGTATGTCGTATCCTTTGGACTTGTTATCTGGATGATAGGCCACGCCTGTATAGCCTTCGGCCACAGCGTCGCCCTTATCATAATTGGCGCTATAATATCCGGCGTCGCCTGCCAGACCGTGTGGCCCGGCACTGTAAACACCTACGCCGAATATGTACCCCGCAAAAAACAATCCATGGCCTCTGCCATTTTCGTCTCCGGCATGAATATCGGTTGTTTCCTGACCACCTACTTCATCAGCGCAGTGGCCAACTGGACCGGCAGTTCCGACCCTAGGCTCCCGGTACAGTACGGATTCTACATAGTAGTCGTATTCGGAGCCGTCTGGGCTGTTGTAGAGGCTGTGCGTAAGAAGAAAGCCGCCTGAGCCAATATAACTAACCGATATGAACTGACATGAAAGGAGTATGAACACGATGAGCTTTACTTATTACAATCCTACAAAAATATACTTTGGCGACCAGCTTGACAAGATAGGGGAAGTCACTAAGAGCTACGGCGACCGTGCGCTTATCATTTACGGTGGAGGCTCTGTAAAAAAGAGCGGCCTGTTTGACAGAATCAAGAACAACCTCACCGAGGCCGGCGTAGCCGTCGCAGAATTTGGAGGAGTCGAGCCCAACCCGCAATACACCACTGTCAATAGAGCCGCGGACGTAGCAAAAGCCAACGAGAGCAATGTGATTATAGGACTCGGCGGCGGTTCCGTAATCGACACAGCTAAGGTCGTGACCCAGGCCCGGTTCTATAACGGGGACTGCTGGGACCTAGTCTGCCAGAAGGCCAGCGTTGAGCACGGCCTGCCCCTGATAGCCGTGCCAACCATCGCGTCCGCGGGCAGCGAGAATGACGCTTGGGCGGTCATATCCAACAAGGACACCAACCAGAAGCTTGACCCCTGGGGCGAGAGCTTTCAGGCCGTGGCCGCCTTCATCGACCCGACCATCACCTATTCTGTAGGAAAGTACCAGACTGCCGTCGGCGCGGCCGATATTCTGTCCCACATCACCGACATACGCTATTTCATAAAAGAGCACAAAATAAACTTCATTAACGAGTGGATGGAGGTCATGTGCCGCAACGTTATTCACTACGCACCTATAGCCATCTCCGACCCGACCAACGCTGAGGCGCGCGAAAATCTCTCCTGGATATCCGCGCTCATAACCGGAGGCATAGTCGACCAGGGCGGCACGACCGATATGATTCTGCACCTCACCGAGTATGGCATCGCCGCATTTTACGAAATCCCGCACGGCCACGGCATTGCAATTCTCATGCCCCGCTGGATGCAGTATATTCTCAGCGAAAAAACCGCACCGGTGTTCTACCGCTTTGGCGTAAAGTGCCTTGGTGTCGAGGAAGGTCTTGACACAATGAAGGGTGCTCAGAAATCCATTGACGCCACCGCCGACTGGCTGTACAACAAGCTCGGCCTCGAGAGTCACCTCGCCGCGTTCGGCGTTGAAGAGAGCAAGCTACCGGCTATGGCTGAAAAAGCTATCCGAGGCAAGGACGCGCTTCACGGCCTCACCGATTTGAATGTCAAGGACATAGAGAACATTTTCAGCATGTGCATGTAGATAGATTTTGTAAAGCAACGGACGTCGTAAGGCGACGTCCGTTGCTTTACCTATATGTGAACATGGGAAATAACATTGTCTACAAATTGAAGAGCATTGATAAGTATAACCGCGGGCTGCGTGTCTTTAACTGTGTGAAACGCCCCGCTCCCATTTGTTGACGGCGGATGCCGTGACACCCAGGCGGTGTGCCGCCTGCTCCTGAGTGAGCCCCTGCTCGCGGCGCTTTTCGCGTATTATCTCATTTATGCGCATGGTATCACCTCATTGACAGGATACCACGGCCCACGCCTGACCGCAACGGCGCCGCGCTCAAGTTCCATGCCCAAAACCTAAATGCCGCTCACGCCCGGCATGCGCTCCGAGCACTGATGCTCAGCGGCGGTGGGACGTATTTGCAGCGCCCTTCTCCGTCCCCCAGAGCGCCAGCTCACAGGCGGCGGTGTTTACGTCGTCGGGCAGGGGCTGCGCGCCCGACGGCAGGCCGGGGTCCTTCACTATGCGCTCCAGGCTCAGCAGCTGCAGGGCGTAGCCCAGCTCCATAATCTCTATGGGGTTGCCCGCGCCCGAGGCCAGGTTCAGCGGGTTTGCGCTCTGCAGCAGGTAGATGCGCTTGCCGTCCACGATGTACCTGTCCACGCCGTCCTGCATGCGCTCGCAGCCATCCGCGATTTCGCCCAGGTGCGCGGTGTCAATCTCCATGTTGTAGTGCCCGGCGTTGCAGAGAATCACACCGTCGCGCAGCCGCCTCAATTCGCCCTCGCCTATTACGCCGAAGCGGCCCGTGACCGTGCAGACCACGTCCGCCTGGGGCAGCAGCTCTTCGAGACGGCCGACGATGTGTCCCTCCAGCTTCGCCTTGAGCAAACGCAGAGGGTCTGTGTCATAGACCATCGTGACCGCGCCCAGAGCTCGGAAGCGCTGGGCAATGCCCGTCCCGCACCAGCCGTAGCCAATTATGAGCACCCGCTTTCCGCCTATGAGCATGCTGGTCGCGCGCATAAAGCCGTCTACCACGGATTGTCCCACGCCGACCTCGTTCTCCACCAGCCGCTTGACGGGAGAATCGTCGATTACCAGCACGGGGAAGTCCGGCCTTATGCCCTCGCGGTCGAGTATCAGGCGGCCGGAGCGCGTCTCCTCAATGGCCCCGAGCGGCTTCCAGCTCCCTCGCTGCCGCCAGTACTGCTGCATAAGACCGGCGCCGTTGTCCATCATGAGGTCAAACGGCTCCTCCATAGCCTCGGCCACGCTGCGCTGCAAGTCCTCAAGCGTGTCGCCGCGCCGGGCCAGCACCGTCACATTAGGCAGCGAGGCGAGATACGCCGCAGTGTCCGGCTTGGTGGAACCCAGGTTGCCGACAAAGACTATGCGCTCCGCCCCGCCGGCCAGCAGCGCCTCCGTGCGCACCGCGGCCTTCGGCTCACAGTGCATGCAGACAAGCAGCCGCTTTCCCGCAAAGGGGCGTTCCCTCTCATAGCGCCTGTGGAAGGCGCGCACCAGGTCCATCTTCTCGCGGTACCACTTTATCCTCCCGGCCCCGGCTTCAGCCAGGGAGGGGTCGTCAATTCTCGATGTAAGCACAGTCTTCACCCTCAGTTCAACATAATTCCGGTATCGGTATCTTGTCTAAGTATACCACGGCTGGTATACTTAAAAAAGGACATATGTCTATGTTTGGAGGCGTGTCATATGCGTGAGCTTGCCCGCTCCGGTCTGAGAGGATATATTGAGCACATCGGCGCCGAGGACTTCTTCACGCCTGAGCTCACGGCGCACGCGCGGCTGCTGCAATACGAGCCGAACGAGCAGATAATGGCTGAGGGCGACGAAGTGCGCTCGCTGATGATACTGGTCTCTGGCTCAGCCGTAATCTGCTCGCTCTCGCCCGAGGGCAAGCTTGCGGTAATCGCCGAGGCACAGCCTCCGCATCTGCTAGGGGACATAGAATATCTGCGGAACCGCCCCATACTCCACGACGTACACGCCAAGGGCGCCGCCACTTTTATCTCCGTACCGGCGGACGCGCTGGGCGGGGACATGGAGAGCCTCAACTTCTACCGCCTGGTGTGCCGCAACCTCATGCGCAAGCTCTACAACACCTCTTCAGCCTACTCGCGCGCGCTGTTGTACCCGGCGAAGAACCGCCTGGCCGCGTACCTGCTGGAAAACGCCGCCGGCGGCGCAGTGAAGCTGAAGGGCCGTGCCGTGGCGGGCATCCTCGGAATCACGCCCCGCCACCTGAGCCGCCTGCTGGGGGACTTCAAGCGCTCCGGCATATTGAAGCCGGGAGGGGCAAAGACCTATATACTCTGCGACCCCGCCAGCCTGAAAGTTCTGGCCGGCGAGATGGAATAGAGAGAAGCGGTCTTTACCGCCGCCTTGCGTCAACGCTCAAGCGCCCCGGAGGGAAACCTCCGGGGCGCTTTTGTTTATCCGCTGTTTATATGTTCTTCGCCACGAACCAGGCGGCTCGGACGGATTCCATGACGTTGGCGGGCTCTTTGCTGTCGCCGATGTTCCAGACCGGGACGGTGACGCTCTGCTCGAGCTCTTTGTAGAGCGCATCGTTGGGAGAAAAGCCCACGGCCTGGACTACAGTCTCGGCCTCGACGCTGTGCTCTTTGCCCTCCGCGTCGACGATGACGGCCTTGCCATCTGCCCAGGAGGCAAACTTCGAGCCGGTGTAGACATCGACGCCTGCGCCCGGCAGCATGTCGAGCATCATCAGGAAGTTCGGCGTGGGTACGGGCGTGCCCGCACTCATGAGCATGGGCAGGGCCTCGACCAGGGTGACCTTCACTCCCTTGCGGGCCAGCCACACTGCGGTCTCGCAACCGACCAGGCCGCCGCCCACGATGACGCAGCTCTTGCCCACGTCGCGTCCGGCCAGAACGTCGGAGGCCGTGACGGTCTCGCAGCCGTCTATCTTGAAGCTCTTCGGGTTCGCGCCGGTGGCAACGATGATCGCGTCGGCGCCGAGCTTCTCGACATCGGCGGCGGTGATCTCGGTGTTCAGGTGAACTTTCACGCCGGCCTTCTCGACGGTGTGCGCGTACCAGGCGAGCAGACGATGGTCGCCGGTCTTGAAGTCAGGCACAGCCGCAAGGTTGAAGAGGCCGCCGAGCTTGTCGGCCTTCTCGTAGAGGTCGACCTCGTGGCCGCGCTGAGCCGCGATGATGGCCGCCTCGCAGCCGCCGGGGCCGCCGCCGATGACGACGACGTGCTTTTTGACCGGAGCTGGGGTGACGGGGTCGCTCTTCTCATAGAAGCACTCGGGGTTGACCGCGCAGGTGACGAGTCCGCCGTTGAAGACACGCGCCATGCAGCCGTTCTGGCAGCCGATGCAGGGACGGATGTCCTCATCCGCGCCGGCGTGAGCCTTGTTCGCCCACTCAGCATCGGCGAGTGAAGCCTTGCCAAGCGCGACGGCGTCTACATAGCCCTCTTCTATGGCCTTTTCGGCCAGCTCGGGGGTGAGGATCTTGCCCGGACAGATGACCGGGATGCTGACGGCCTCCTTGATCTTCTTTGCGTCGTCGAGCCACAGACCCTCCTTCTGATACGTGGGAGGATACAGCCAGTAGAAGCTGTCATAACTGCCGCTCGCGAGCAGGAGCGCGTCCGCTCCAGCGGCCTCAAGCGCCTTGGCAAGCTCGATGCTGACGTCTATGTCGCGTCCCACCTCCTTGTAGTCCTCTCCTGGCAGCGGAGAGACGCCGACAGCCTTCATGTAGTGGCGCACACACAGGCGCACCATGACTGGGTAATCCTTGCCGAAACGCTCCTTGAGTCCCTTGATGACGTCCGTGGCGATGCGGAACTGTCCGCCCTGGGCGAAACCAAACTCGTCGTCGCGCTGGTTAAAGAGCGGGGTTGCGAACTGGTCGGTGAAATAACCGCCATAGGGGCCGCCCACGCATATGCCGTCGGCTCCGGCCATTACGGCGGCGGAAGCTGAATCCAGCTGCGCGTTGATGAGACCATAGCACTCCTCAGTCGTGAGCGCGCGGCACATCACGCTCGGGTCCCAGCGGCTGGGCACCGCGGACGGTGCCACCGGATGCCCGCCCATCACTGGCGCGAGCGTTTCCAGGAAGGCAACGCGGCCGAACGGCGCGCCGACCTCGACGAAGAGCTTGCAGTCATATGCGTTGAGCTTTTCAACGGCCTTGCTTATGGACGTGTTGAACGCTTGGGGGTTGTCCATGGCGTTGAGCGCGGCAGTGGTCACTTCCGCTCCTCCGGCGGAGGCATATCCGCCGGTGACGATGAGGCCGAAGCCTCCCTTGGCGCGCGCTTCGTAGTAGTCGATGACCTCGTCTGTCATGTTTCCGGTGGAGTCCATGCGCCCGCCGAGGTGCATGGGGCTCATCGTAATACGGTTCTTGATAGTGAGTTTGCCTATCTTATAGGGCTTGAACAGTTCGGGATACTTGAGTGCCATTTTGCTTTCCCCTCACTTCTTGCAGATCTCAGGGCGCTTTGCTCCGACGCGCTCGAAGTAGCTGTCGGGGATGTCCTTCGGGTCCTTGTAGACGTAGAACACGCAGGAGCAGGGGCCGACCTGCTCGGGGTACTCCTGCTGGTACATGTACGGGATGCCCAGCTCGCCGCAGACTATCTCGGCTATGGGGGCGTGGGTGCAGTAGACGGGGAAGTTCTTGCCCCCGGCGGTTATGGCGTGGGGCTCATCGCACAGGCCGCAGCCGGGCTTGCACATGCCCATCTCCCAGAGCTTCTGCCCCGCTCCGCACGGCTCCATGACGAACCAGAGCTTCTCGTCATCCTCGCCCAGGATCTTCATGCGGCAGTCGTGGAACATACGCGGCGCATTTATGGCTATCATCGCGCGCTCCTTGAACGGCTTGTCCCAGAACCCCTGCATGAAGGGACTGTTGGAGTTGTAGAAATAGTCGTGCATATACTCCAGGTATTTGTCCGCGCCTACTTCCTTGTAGAGCGCGCTCTCAGCGGCGTTGGCCTGAAGCAGATAGCCGTCGTGCACGCCCTTGAACATACCGACGTACTGGTCAAAGGCCTCCAGAGCCTCCTTGCTTCCGGTGGCAGCGATCTTCTCGCGGGCGACTTCGCTGGGTGCCTTCTCGAGCTCCGCAATTTCTTCCGGCGTGAGAGTTGTGACTTTAGCCATGATAATACCTTCCTTTTCTATGTATTTCATCCGCGCATGCGGAATGCTTGACAAAGATATATGGCTGTTGTACTATAAATTACACATGTATCATAGCTGCGCCTTCAAAGATTGTCAATTTACAGTCAATCAACTTCTGGTAATTAATTTACATTCTGGCAGAAACTGTCCTGTATTTTCCGGAGGTATACATGAAGAACGAGAACGACCTCAGGGTCATAAAGACGAGGAAGAACATAATAGACAGCTTTCTGGCTCTGCTGGCGAAGAAGCCGCTTGAGGAGATAAGCGTGACGGAGATATGTGCCGGGGCAAATTGCAGCCGGAACACTTTCTATCTGCACTACCCTTACAAGGAGGCACTGTACGACTCACTGATGAACGAGCTTATAGACAGGATTAAGCAGGCCTTCCTGCCGAGTGAGCCGCTCCCGGGCGAGAGCTTTGAGCAGTTCGCCCTGCGCATAACCAGGATTATGGGCGCGGCCGCCCTTTCTGCCAAGGACAGCCTGAAGCCTATACTCGCCGGAGACCACAACAACCTCTTTTTCCGCAAGCTGCTGGACGTGCTCAGGGAGACTCTGCTTATCAGTACGGAGCAGCAGTGGAATATCAAGGTCGCCGACGACGGCAAATACCGCCTTATATGCTGGTACTGCGCCAGCGCGATGGTCGGGTTCCTCATGGGCTGTTACTACGACGTGGACATCCCCGACGAAGAGGCGCTCGACATACTCTGCGCAATGCACAGCCGGCCGTTCACCTACGGCTGGGAGTATATTTCAGGATGAAGCGCGGTCAAAGCAAGAATAAAGCGCAAAAAAGCCATAGGTCCGAACAGACCTATGGCTTTTGTCCTCCTTGGACGCCGCGCTCGCCGTGCCGCAGGCACACCCGCGTCCGCCTATCCCAGCACGGTCTGGGCCCACGGCAAGCCGTCCGGGGCCGCGCCGCTGTCCAGCCAGGTAACGTCCGTAACGCCGGTACATTCTTCCAGCCTGGCCTTGTACTTCAGCGCCTCTGGAACCGTAACGTCCCTGACCATGACGCGGGCGTTCGGTATCCCGCCTTCAAATTCGGACTCCATGAGCTCGAGCGAGACCGTGGAAGCCGTGTCCTCCGGGAGATAGTCGGTCATGTCATAGTTGACGCTCACCATCCCCTGGAGGATTGCTCCGGCCGCCGCCAGCAGGAGAAAGGTGACGATGATCTTTTTGGGGTTGTTTACAATCGTCTGATAGATTTTCCGCATACAGTTTTACTCCGTTTTCTGCTCTGCGAGGTCTGCGGCCGCTTTGCCGGACACTTCAAACGTCTCCTGCTCCCCGGTCAGTGTCAGGCTGAGAGCTTCTTCCGTTATCCGGCCCGCTGCGGTGTAGGGGACAGTGCGCATAAGCGTGACTATGCTGCCTTTGATTTCGCAGCTGCCGTCGCTGTGAATGCTGCCGTGGAAGCGGTTGCCTCTGTTCAGGACATTAAGGCAGCCGCTCAGGCGCTCTCCGTCTGCCACAACGGTCACAGTTCCGTATCTTGCCCCGATAGGAGTCTGCATGGCGATGCTGTATTGACGGCTCCACATGTTTTCTACGCTCCTTTCTTCACTGCATCTTACGAATCAGCGTTACCAGCGCTGCGGCGGTCCGTTTGATTCCCAGCGTGGAGCTGTTGACGCAGAGGTCATATGTGTGCGGCCTGCCCCAGCTTCCGCCTGCGTAGCAGCCGTAGTAGTTTTTCCTCTGTTTATCCATTTTGCGAACCAGCGCCGTCGCGCTTTTTTCATCCATGCCCGTAAGCACCATCTTTCGGCTCACCCTTTTTCAAAGGGAGCCGTTATGAAAATGATCAGCCGCTTCATACCGGCGCGTGCCAGCACATAGTCTGCGTACCGGCCTACAAATACGCAGTCGCCGTCCTGAGCCGCGTCAAGTATGACTGCGCTCTGTATACTGAACATAGCCTCATTCGCTGAAATACCTCTCAAATTGTGGTCGTCGGCATCATATACAAGGCTGTGCAGCCATGCGTTCTCACGCCTCTCGTCGGCCCGCTCCAGGGCTTCGGGAGCGATGCTGCTGCGGCTTGCGGCTTCCGTCACAAGCTCGCGGTCGTAAAATGCGTATCCGAGCGCCTCGGACACCAGGCGCCCTATCTCGTGCCCGCCGCTGCCAAACTCACGCGCGATGCAAATAAGCAAAACAATCAACCTTCCCGTGTGTTTATTGCCTTCCCTATCTTAGCGGAAAAAGGATGGAATCCAATGGCCAGTTTTGCCGCGCAAGGGCAACATGGGACAGCCGGGGCATATTTGCCCGGCAACTTACAGGACAGTTGTGGAGAATTTGTCCCTTGTGACGCAGACCGGACAACCGTATAATAAATCCAGTAATTCCGAAGGAGCATATGCGTATGACAAACGGGGAGATTTCGCTCAAAACCAAGCAGAGGTTTGCCGAGGCGCTCAAACACTCTATGGAGAGAAAGCCGCTGTCCAAGATTTCGGTGACTGAGCTTGCAGACGCCTGCTATGTAAATAGAAAGACGTTTTACTATCACTTTCAGGACATCTACGACCTGCTGAAATGGACGCTGGAGCAGGAAGCCATAGAGGTGGTCAAGAACTTTGACCTGGTCGTAAACACCGAGGAAGCCCTGCGTTTTGTCATGGACTATGTGGACAAGAACAAGCACATCATAAACGGGGCCTTTGACTCTATGGGATATGAGGAGATAAAACGTTTCTTTTACAATGACCTCTTCTCCGTCATATACGGCGCAATCGAGCAGGGCGAGCGTGAATTGAACGTGCGTGTGGAGCCGCAGTTCAAGAACTTCATGGCTTCCTTTTATACAGAAGCGTCGGCCGGCCTGCTGATTGATTGGACGAAGAAACGCATGACGCAAAACAGGGAGGTGGTTCTGAGAGACCTGCTGGCAATATTCAAGATTTCAATCCCCGCCGTGCTCAACGGTATGAAGGTCAAAGAGCTAAAGTAAAAATCCCGTCAGCAACTCGCCCGCGCGAGCCAGAAGATACAGTAAGACCGGGGTGCGTTCCGATTTGGAGCGCACTCCGGTCGATTATTATGAGAGCCGTCTGCGGGACAGCCGGCGGCAGGCGTGTTATATTCATGCACAATGGCAGCCGCCGGGCGAATAATGATGCATAAATACACGAGAATATTGCATATTATCAGCATCTCGCACATAGCGCGGCGGAGACGGAATGCTAAATTGTCAGGGCCTACAAATGTGAAATTTGCTATTGCATAATTATTCAATATAAGTTATAATCAACGCATAAACCACGAACACACTGTATATTGGAGGCTTTACAATGAATAAATCGGACATCAAGAAAGTCGTTCTCGCGTACTCCGGCGGCCTGGATACTTCTATCATCATCCCCTGGCTCAAGGAGAACTACAACAACTGCGAGGTCATCGCCGTCTCCGGCAACGTCGGCCAGGCCGACGAGCTGGAGGGCCTGGAGGAGAAGGCGCTCAAGACCGGCGCGAGCAAGCTCTACGTCGAGGACATCACCGACGAGTTTGTGGACGACTTCGTCATCCCGGCAATGAAGGCCGGCGCGAAGTACGAGGACTACCTGCTCGGCACCTCCCTGGCGAGACCGCCGATAGCCAAGCGCCTGGCCGAGATAGCCCTCAAGGAGGGCGCGGACGCCATCTGCCACGGCTGCACCGGCAAGGGCAACGACCAGGTCAGGTTCGAGCTGACGCTCAAGCACTTCGTCCCGGATATGCCCATCATCGCCCCCTGGCGTGAGTGGGACATCAAGTCTAGGGAAGAGGAGATAGCCTACGCCGAGGCGCACAACGTGCCGCTGAAGATAAACCGCGAGACTAACTACTCCAAGGACAAGAACCTCTGGCACCTGAGCCACGAGGGCCTCGACCTCGAGGACGCGGGCAACGAGCCGACCTACGAGAAGAAGGGCTTCCTCGAGATGGGCGTCTCGCCCATGGACGCGCCGGACGTGCCGACCTATATCACTCTCGACTTTGAGGCCGGTGTCCCCGTCGCGCTCGACGGCGAGAAGATGAGCGCGAAGGACATCATCCTCAAGCTCAACGAGCTGGGCGGCGCCAACGGCATCGGCCTGCTCGACATCGTTGAAAACAGGCTTGTCGGCATGAAGTGCCGCGGCGTGTACGAGACACCGGGCGGCACCATCCTATACGCCGCGCACGAGTACCTCGAGACGCTCTGCCTCGACAAGATGACCCTGCACAAGAAGCAGGAGCTGGCCATCACCTACGGCGAGCTGGTCTACAACGGCCAGTGGTACACCCCGCTGCGCGAGGCGCTGGCGGCCTTCGTCGACAAGACGCAGGAGCACGTCACCGGCACCGTGAAGCTCAAGCTCTACAAGGGCAACATCATCAAGGCCGGCGCCTGGAGCGACTGGAGCCTCTACAGCGAGGAAATCGCCACCTTCGGCGAGGACCACGTCTACAACCAGGCCGACAGCAAGGGCTTCATCAACCTCTACGGTCTGCCGATAAAGGTTCAGGCCCAGGTGGACGCGAAGAACGCCAAAAAGTAAAATATATCGACACCGGGGCGGGGTCACCCGCCCCATTTTCGATTAAGGCTATAGGAGTGGGAGCATGGAGAAAATCTGGGCAGGCAGGAGCGCGGGCGCGCTCGACAAATACGCGGACGAGCTCAACTCGAGCATAGGCGTAGACAAGCGCATGTACAAACAGGACATCGCCGGAAGCATTGCCCACGCGGGTATGCTGGCCAAGTGCGGCATAATCTCGGTAGAGGAGGGCGCTCAGCTCATCGAGGGCCTGGGCGGCATACTGGACGACCTCAACTCCGGCGCACTGCAAATAGACAGCGCCGCCGAGGACATACACTCTTTCGTAGAGGCCGAGCTGACTGCCCGCCTGGGAGACGTGGGCAAGAAGCTGCACACCGCGCGCAGCCGCAACGACCAGGTGGCGTTGGATACGCGGCTCTACCTGCGCGACGAGTGCAATGAGACCGTGGAGCTCATCAAGGACGTCATAAGCGCGCTCTGCCATGTGGCGGAGGCCAATCAGGACACGATAATGCCCGGCTACACGCACCTGCAGCGCGCTCAGCCCGTGACCTTTGCGCACCACCTGCTGGCCTACGGCATGATGCTTGCGCGGGACATCTCACGAATCCGCGACGCGGCGGAGCGCATGAACGTCTCTCCGCTCGGCGCGGCGGCGCTCGCGGGCACGACGCACCCAATCGACCGCGCCATGACGGCCAGGGAGCTTGGCTTCTACGCCTACAGCCTCAACAGTATGGACGCGGTTTCAGACCGCGACTACTGCGTGGAGCTCTGCGCGGACCTGTCCATACTGATGATGCACCTCTCGCGCCTGAGCGAGGAGCTCATTCTCTGGTCGAGCTGGGAGTTCAAGTTTATAGAGCTCTCCGACCAGTTCACGACCGGCTCGAGCATCATGCCGCAGAAGAAGAATTCCGACATGGCCGAGCTCGTGCGCGGCAAGACCGGCAGGGTCTACGGCGACCTCAACACGCTGCTCGTCATGCTCAAGGGGCTGCCTCTCGCGTACAACAAGGATATGCAGGAGGACAAGGAAGCTATCTTCGACGCCTTCGACACCGCCAGGCTATGCCTCACCGTGTACGCGCCGATGATAGCCACGATGAAGGTCAACGCGGAAAACATGCTCGCCGCCGCCAGGGGCGGGTTCATCAACGCCACGGATTTGGCCGACTATCTCGCCAAAAAGGGTGTACCCTTCCGCACGGCCTACAAGCTCACGGGGCAAATTGTCGCCGCATGCGCGAAAAGCGGCAAGTCGCTTGAGGACTTGACGCTCGATGAGTACAAGGCCTACTCCGACGTGTTTGACGCAGACCTGTACGACGATATCTCCCTCGCCGCGTGCGTTGCCAAGCGCACGAGCGCGGGCGGAGCGGCCCCGGCAAACATTCCCGCACAGCTCCAATATCTGAGAGGTGTTATAGATGACTAAGGTGTTCATAGACGGCAGCGCCGGCACGGCCGGGCTGCGCATACGCTCGCGGCTCGAGGGCCGCGCGGACCTGGACGTGACCGTCCTCGAGGGCGAGGCGCGCAAGGACACGGAAAAGCGGCGCGAGATGCTAAACTCCTGCGACCTCGCCGTGCTCTGCCTGCCCGACGCGGCCAGCCGCGAGAGCGTGGCGATGATAGAAAACCCCGACGTGCGCGTCGTCGACACCTCGACGGCCCACCGCGTCGCCCCCGGCTGGGCCTACGGCTTCCCGGAGCTGAACGCGGCGAGGCGCGAGGCAATAATAACGGGCAAGCGGGTGGCCTCGCCCGGCTGCCACGCGGGCGGCTTCATAGTCCTTGTGCAGCCGCTCATCGAGGCGGGCATACTCCCGGCGGACGCGCTGCTCACATGCCACTCGCTGACCGGCTACTCCGGCGGAGGAAAGGGCATGATAGCCGAATACGAGGCTGCGGAGCGCTCACCGGCGCTCTCGTCGCCGCGCGAGTACGGCATAGCGCAGGTACACAAGCACCTGCCCGAAATGGCGGGCATTTCGGGGCTGGAAAACTACCCGGTGTTCTGCCCCATTGTAGCCGACTTCTACAGCGGCATGCTGGTCACGGTACCGCTTTTCGGCGCGCAGCTCAACGCGGGATACACGCTCGCCGACGTGCGCGAGTGCTACAAGACCAAGTTCACCGGGCCGGTGGTCAGGTACGTGGACGCGATGGACGAGGCGGGCTTCATCGCCTCGAACACCCTGACGGGCACGGATGCAATGCAGGTCACGGCCTGCGGGAACGACGAGCGCATGATATTGCTCTCGCGCTTCGACAACCTCGGCAAGGGCGCCTCCGGCGCCGCCGTGCAGTGCATAAACCTAATGCTGGGCGCCGACGAGACCACGGGACTGGTTTTGGCGTAGAAACTGTGCGCCGAGCTATATTTTGGCGGAGAGAAGAGAAAAAAGGAGAAGCAAAATGGTTGAATATATATCTGGGGGCGTCTGCGCCCCAATGGGATACAAGGCCGCAGGAGTACACTGCGGCGTGAGAAAGAACCGCTCCAAGCGCGACCTCGCGCTAATATACTCGGAGAAGCCCGCGAGCGCGGCGGCGGTGTACACGACCAACCTGGTCAAGGGCGCGCCGCTCACGGTCACGAAGAAGCACCTCGCGGACGGCAAGGCTCAGGCGATAATCTGCAACAGCGGCAACGCCAACACCTGCAACGCCAACGGCGAGTACATCGCTGAGACCACGAGCGAGCTGCTGGGAGCCGAGCTGGGCATCCCTGCCGCAGACGTCATTGTCGCTTCGACGGGCGTCATCGGTCAGGCGATGACGATGGAGCCCTTCGAGCGCGGCATCCCCGAAGTGGTAAAGGCGCTTGGCGAGGACAGCGCTCCGGCCGCCGAGGCAATAATGACCACGGACACCCATGCCAAGGAGATAGCGCTGAAGTTCAAGGTGGGCGGAGTGGAGTGCCGCATGGGAGGCATGGCCAAGGGCAGCGGCATGATTCATCCTAACATGGCGACTATGCTCGGCTTCATCACCTGCGACTGTGCCATAGCGCCGGATATGCTCTCAAAGGCCCTCAGCGAGGACGTGCAGAGCAGCTTCAATATGGTCACGGTCGACGGGGACACCTCGACGAACGACATGGTGGCTGTGATGTGCAACGGCATGGCGGGCAACGCGGAGATAACCGCGCCCGGCGAGGCCTACGACGCCTTCTGCGAGGCGCTGCACACCGTAACCGTCTACCTGAGCCGCCAGATTGCCGGCGACGGCGAGGGCGCTACCAAGCTGCTCGACTGCGTAGTCACGGGCGCCAAGACACTCTCCGACGCCCGCACGGTGGCGAGAGCGGTCGTCAGCTCATCGCTCCTGAAGGCCGCGATGTTCGGCGCGGACGCGAACTGGGGACGCGTGCTCTGCGCGGTGGGTTACTCCGGCGCGGACGTGGATATCTCAAAGGTGGGCGTGAGCTTCAAGAGCGAGGCGGGCGAAGTGCATGTCTGTGAGTTCGGATCGGGCGTGGAGTTCTCAGAAGAGCTGGCCAAGAGCGTGCTCAGCGCCAAGGAGATATATATCCTTGTCACGCTAGGCGACGGAGCGGCGAGCGCCGAGGCCTGGGGATGCGACCTCACCTACGAGTATGTGAAGATAAACGGCGACTACAGGACTTGAATGGGGGAAATAAGATGGACGCTATTATCGACAGGAACGCCAGGGCGCAGGTGCTTGTTCAGGCCCTGCCCTATATACAGAAGTATTGGAACCGCGTCGTCGTCATAAAGTACGGCGGCCACGCCATGGAAAACGAGGAGCTCAAGGCCAAGGTAATGGAGGACATAGTGCTCCTGCAGCTCGTCGGCGTGCGCGTGGTGCTTGTCCACGGCGGCGGGCCGGACATAAACGACACTCTGAAGAAGATGGGCATTGTCAGCGAGTTTGTCGACGGCCTGCGCGTCACAGACAAGGCCACGGCCGAGGTCGTACAGATGGTGCTGGCTGGCAAGGTGGGCAAGAGCCTGGTAAATCTCATCGAGGCCACGGGCGGCAAGGCCATGGGCATCTGCGGCATAGACGGCCGCATGGTCGAGGCAAAAAAGCGCAGCGAGGCGCTGGGCTACGTCGGACAGATAACCCACGTCAACACCCAGCCCATCACTGACTTGCTGGAAAAGGGCTATATCCCCGTCGTGAGCAGCGTGGGCTGCGACGAGGAGGGCAACGTGTACAACATAAACGCCGACACAATGGCGGCGCAGATTTCCGGAGCGATGGGGGCCGAGTGCCTTATATCCATGACCGACGTGCCGGGCATAATGCTCGACCCCGCGGATCAGGCCAGCCTCGTCCATGTCGCGGATATCAACGACGCCACGGACCTCTTCCGCCAGGGCGTGATAAAGGGCGGCATGATACCCAAGGTTGAAAGCTGCATAGAAGCTCTGCTCTGCGGCGTACACAAGGTGTTTATACTCGACGGCCGCGTCCCGCACTCGATACTGCTCGAGATGCTTACGGACGAGGGCAGCGGAACCATGATGGTGGGGGAGAAATGATGAACACTAAGGAGCTTGACAGCAAATATATCGCAAACACCTACGCCCGCTTCCCGATAGTACTGGAGCGCGGCAAGGGCTCTCTCGTCTGGGACAGCGAAGGCAGGGAGTATATAGACATGGGCAGCGGCATAGCCGTCAACGCCTTCGGCCTCGCCGACGGGCAGTGGATGGCCGCCGTCACTGAGCAGCTCGGCAGGCTGCAGCACAGCTCCAACCTCTATTACACCGTTCCGGACGCCCTGCTCGCCGAGCAGCTGTGTGAGCGCACGGGCATGAAAAAGGTGTTTTTCGGCAATTCCGGCGCCGAGGCCAACGAGTGCGCCATCAAATGTGCCCGCAAATACGCCGCGGACAAGTACGGCGCGGATAAGCGCTACAAGATAGTGACGCTCGCCAACAGCTTCCACGGCCGCACTGTGACTACCCTGGCGGCAACGGGCCAGGACGAGTACCACCAGGACTTCCAGCCGCTCACGCCGGGTTTCCTGTACGCTCCGGCAAACGACTGCGAGGCGCTGAAGGCCCTGGTAGAAGGCGACGACGCCATCGCGGCCATCATGTTTGAGCTTGTACAGGGCGAGGGCGGAGTGCTGCCGCTGACTCAGGAGTTCGTGCAGTGCATCGCGGATATCTGCAGGGCTAAGGATATACTCATGGTCTGCGACGAGGTGCAGACCGGCAACGGGCGCACGGGCACGCTCTACGCCTGGATGCAGTACGGCATAGTGCCGGACATCATGACCACAGCCAAGGGTCTGGGCGGGGGACTGCCCATCGGCGCCTGCCTCATGGGCGAAAAGTGCGAAAATACGCTTACGCCGGGCAGCCACGGTTCCACATTCGGCGGCAACCCCGCCGTCTGCGCCGGGGCGCTGAATATCCTCTCGCGCATTGACGACAGCCTGCTGGCGGAGGTCAAGGCCAAGAGCGAGTACATCGTGAACGCGCTCACAGGCGCGAAAGGCGTTGAGAGCGTAGCGGGCCTGGGACTGATGCTCGGCATAAAGACCGTAAAGCCTTTGAACGACGTCGTCACGGCTTGCCGCGAAAACGGTGTGCTTGTGCTCACAGCGCACGGCAAGCTGCGCCTGCTGCCCGCGCTGAACATACCGATGGAGCTGGTGGAGAAGGCCGTCGCGGTAATTAAGGCCGCCTGCGCATAAGGAAAGGAGAGCACAATGAACCTCAAAGGACGCGACTTCCTCAAGCTGCTGGACTACAGCAGCGATGAGATAACCTACCTCATAGACCTGGCCGCCGAGCTCAAGGCCAAGAAAAAGGCCGGTGTTCCGCACAAGCTCTGCGAAGGCAAGAGCGTGGCCCTCATATTTGAAAAGACCTCTACCCGCACGCGCTGCTCTTTCGAGGTCGCGGCGCACGATTTGGGCATGCACGCCGTGTATCTCGACCCATCCGGCTCTCAGATAGGGAAGAAGGAATCCATTGCGGACACCGCCCGCGTGCTCTCCCGCATGTTCGACGGCATCGAGTACAGAGGTTTCGGACAGAGCATTGTTGAGGAGCTGGCAGAGTACGCCTCCGTCCCCGTCTGGAACGGCCTCACGGATGAATTCCACCCAACGCAGATACTCGCCGACATGCTAACAATGCGGGAGCATCTGGGAGAACTCAAGGGCAAGAAGCTGGTATACATGGGCGACGCGCGCTTCAACATGGGCAACAGCCTCATGATAGGCTGCGCTAAACTGGGCGTGAACTTTGCCGCCTGCGCCCCTGTCGAGTTTTTCCCGAGCGAGGAGCTGCAGGACGCCGCGCAGGAGATTGCCGCCGAGAGCGGCGCGGTGCTCGAGTTCTGGACAGAGCCGGAGATGGCCCTCAAGGACGCCGACGCAGTGTACACCGACATCTGGGTGTCGATGGGCGAGAGTCCCGACGCCTGGGGCGAGCGCATTAACGCCCTGCTGCCATATCAGGTTAATGCAAAGGCCATGAGTTTGGCCAAGCCCGGGGCCATCTTCATGCATTGCCTGCCCGCTTTCCACGACCTCAAGACCAAGATAGGCAAGGAGGTCGGCGAAAAGTACGGCCTGGATGCGCTGGAAGTCACGGACGAGGTGTTTGAAGGGCCGCAGTCCGTGGTGTTCGACGAGGCTGAGAACCGCATGCACACCATAAAGGCTGTCATGGCTGCTACGCTCAGCGACGAGCTGTGAAATCAGAATAAATAGCAAAAGCGCCGCAGTATGCGGCGCTTTTTGCGTTCCTACGCTTCCATTTGCCGGCCCAGGAAACCGGCTACGGTCTCGGCCAATTTGTACTCGACTTCGGAGGCCGGAGGGCTGTTCTTGGGCTGGGCAAAGATTATGCAGCCCATCAGGTCCCCCTCGCTCACAACCGGGGCGGCAACGGCGACGGAGTACGGCCCGTCGTTCTCAGTGATGGGCAGCTCAGGCGTGCCATTCTGGTGGCGGTAGACCCGGCGCGCCTCCATGAGCTGCTCCAGCTCCGGGCTGACCCGCTTGCTCAGCAGCTCGCGCTTACCTCCGCCCGCTACGGCTATCACGGAGTCCCTGTCGCAGACCGCTGCCAGCGCGTCGGTGGAGCGGTGCAGTGAGTCGCATATCTGCGCTGCAAAGTCGGAGAGCTCGCCGATAGGCGAGTACTTTTTGAATATTACCTCCCCGTCCTTGTCCGTGAATATCTCCAGCGGGTCGCCGTCACTGACAATATTGGCGCGGAGAACCTTATCCGCGTGGTGTGTCGCGCTCTGGACTACGCTCACCAGCTCCGCGCCTCTGCTGCCGGAAGCGCCGCCCTCGCCGCCGCTATTGTCCTCGTTTTCGAGCGGGTATTCGCCCTTGCGCAGGAGCGTGTCGATGTCGGCCTTGAGCCTTATCTCGACGTGGTCTTCGTAGACGTAGATGCGCTCGATAATAAGCTCCAAGTCCTGTTTCTCAAGGTGCGGCTTGGTGAGGATGTCGTCGAAGACCTCCATCGCGGTTTTGGCGGCGCGGTTGGCGCGGATTATGGTGTTGCGCTTGTCCGTGACGTGCTCGAGCTGGTTTTGCAGTCCCTCTATGCGGCGCATGAGGTCGGCCTCCAGCTCGTCATACGTCTCTTCGAGCACGGCCTCGTTTTCTGGGTGGCGCATGATGTCGCGCACGCGCTGCCGCTTTGTGGCTTTCAGCTCCTCCTGCGCGTCGAGCAGCACGTCCTCTATGTTCGCCGCGCTGCGCTCCGTCTCTGCCACGTCCTCCGGCTCGCGCGCGAGCTCCTCGTTGAGTTTGGCGAGCATATCCGCGGAGTTGTCCCGCACCTTTTTGACGTAGAGCTTGACCAGCTCGTCGAGCTTGTCCACGCGGATGTGGTGTGTAGTGCAGCCCGCCGTGCCGCGCCGGTGATAGGTGCCGCAGGTGTAGGCGGGCTTCAAATCGCGCCGGCCCAGCGCGAACATCGGCGCGCCGCAGTCGCCGCACTCGAGAAAGCCCGAGTAGACGTTGTCGTTTATCTTAACGCCGCGGTAGTTGTACTTCGCGCGCTTTTCGCGCAGCGCGCGCACGGTGGCGAAGGTGCGGTAGTCGATGATGGGCTGGTGGTGGTTTTCAATCACTATCTGCTCGACCTCGTCGCGCTTCACGTCGCGCCCGTTTATCTTGGCGCGCTGGTACTTGCCCTGGCGCAGAGTGCCGATGTAGAAGTCGTTGTCCAGTATGCCCTGCACGGTGACGATGCTCCATGCGTTTTTGACGCTGCGGCGGTAGTCTTCGCCCTCGCCCACCTTGCGCTCGCGCTCCGACATCCGGGGCGTGGGGACGCCCTCGTCGGTGAGGGCGTTCGCTATGCGCTTGTAGCCCCAGCCGTCGATGTAGAGCCGGTAAATGCGGCGTATCACGTCGGCCTCAACGGGTACGACCTCGAACTGCTGCTGCTTGTTGACAATGTAGCCGTATGGCGCGGCGCAAATCCACTTGCCATCCTCCTGCCGGCGGCGTATGACGGACTTCACCTTGCGGCTCGTGTCCGTGACCGGCATTTCGTTTAAGAGGAACTGAAACTGTATCTTGAGCCAGTCGTCGTCATTGGGAAAGTCTATGTTGTCGCCTATCGAGATTATCCGCACGCCCGCGTCGCGCAGGTCCTCAAGCTCCACCAGCCCGCGGCTGTTGCGCCGCGAGAAGCGGGAGAAGTCCTTGACCACGAGTATGTCCAGCCGGTGCGCCACCAGCTCGCGCCGCATGGCCTGATACCCCTCGCGCTGCTCAAACGTGTAGCCCGAGCGGTCGCGGTCCTCATAGAACACCAACTCCGACCCCGGAAACTTGCGCGCGACGAAGTCCGAGATGATGGCCTTCTGGTTCTCTATAGAAGTGTTGTCCCGGTCAAGCTCCTCATCAACCGATATGCGCGCGTAACCCGCGATACGTGGAGGGGTGGTGTTGGGCATGGGGACGCCTCCTTTTGCAATGATGTTATTGTGTGATAAGTTTATTATTGATGTTATTGTAACATGGGGGGAAATGCGTTGGCAAGGGGAATATTAGTTGAGATAGAATTATTGCTGAGCAGATTTTGTCAATTCATAGCACAAACTGACGAAAAATTAAAGTTTATGCTATTGATAATATAAACTTGATAAAAAAATAAGTTTGTGCTATGATTTGCATGACGGGAGGTGGCGGCATGATCGATACGCACGAACTCAAGAGGCGTAATTTATACCTCGATAAACTGAAAGCGTTTCAGGATACGGAGCCGGTGAAAGTTATCACCGGCATAAGGCGCTGCGGGAAATCCAGCCTGCTCAAGCTCATGGTGGAGCATTTGAAGCAGAGCGGCATTACTCCGGAGCAGATTGTCGAAATGAATTTCGAGTCCCACGATTTTATGACGATGACTGCCGGGGATTTCTACAGCTATGTCAAAGAGCGCGTGATACCGGGAAAGCGGATGTATCTCTTTTTCGATGAGCTGCAGCGCATTGACGGCTGGGAGAACACGGTCAACTCTTTCCGCGTGGACTTCAACTGCGACATCTATATTACCGGCTCGAACGCCTACCTTCTGTCCTCGGAGTATTCGACCTATCTCTCCGGAAGGTGCGTGGAGATTAAAATGCTCCCCCTCTCGTTCAGCGAGTTTTTATACTTCAACGGCTTTGAAGTGAGGGAGAGCGAGAGCAAGCTCGGCGGGACAAGGCTTCAAGTCTATGATAAAGACGGCGAGCGCTATGAGCTCAGGGAGGTCTTTGACTCCTATATGCGTTTCGGCGGTATGCCGGGCCTTTCCGACGTCGGGCTTGATTGGGAAAGAGCGGCGGCGCTGCTCGACGGCATATACTCCACCGTCGTAGTCCGCGACATTCTCGAGCGCGAGAAGCGCCGGGGGCAGAGACGCATAACCGACTCTGTCCTGCTCCGCAAAATAATACTGTTCCTCGCGGATAACATCGGCAGCACGGTTTCCACTACTTCAATCGGCAATACTCTGGTGAGCGAGGGACTGTTGGAGGACGAGAAGCGCAAGGGCAAGCCCAGCATAAACACGGTGCAGGCGTATATAGACGCGCTGCTCGAGTCTTACTTCTTCTACGAGATAAAGCGCTTCGACATCAAGGGCAAGGGCTATCTGAAAACTCTCGGCAAATACTACATCGTGGACATCGGACTGAGGAATTATCTACTCGGCTTCCGCAACCGGGACAGCGGTCACGCGCTCGAAAACGTAGTGTACTTTGAGCTGTTGCGCCGCGGTTACGACGTGGCAATCGGGAAAATTGGCGACGCGGAGATTGATTTTATCGCCGCCAAAGCCGACGAAAAACTGTATGTGCAGGTGACGGAATCCATGCTGAGCGAGGATGTGCGCCGCCGTGAACTAGCCCCGCTTCAAAAAATCAAGGATAACTACGAGAAAATCGTCCTGTCTATGGAACCGGGGCTGGACTCGTCGTACGATGGGATAAAATCCATAAATCTGCTCGATTGGCTGATAGGAAAATCATAACTTACGCCCCCGGGGAGCACCGCTCCCCGGGGGCTTTGCATCACCTCTCTATCGCCTTGCCCGTGCTCTTTCGCTGCAGGCGCACGTCGCGCTCAGGTGCAGCCTTGGCGCGCTCAGTTTCGCGCTCGGCGACGCGCAGCTTGTTGTAGCGCAGCAGCTCGTATATGCTCGTGTGCAGGTCGCTGTCGCCGGAATGGTACTCGGCCACGGTGTACTTCTTAGCCTTGTACTCCGCGCGCAGCTCGCGCAGCTTTTCGCGCACGCGCTCGTCATCGCGCTCGGCCTTTGTCAGCCACACTGCCACGATTTTCTGGTTGTCGAACACATCTATTTGCAAGCGCAAATCAGCTCCTTATGGCAATAGTTTCCGCGTCTCGCGCGGGATTTATACCTTCTTCCGGCTTGCAGCCGTCTGATTTGGCTTCTTAAAATTTCGTCGCGGAGTTGAAATCATCCGTACGAGCGTACGAACGTACCGTACGCTTGTACGCTCGTACGCAAGTTTTGAATTCCAACTCACTTTTTTACACCGCCCGTTGCAGCAGCTTGATGCCGATAAAACCGCGCACTCGCCTGCCCCCGGGGAGATATATTTTGTTCGTCTGCTCGATGCCGTAGACCTCCCGGTTTTCAATGAGGTGCATACTCAAACTCCGCGCCGACAGCGGATTGACCGCGTTGTCCTCGCACCAGAGCTTGTACACTGCGTACACGTCGCGGCTGCTGGCCTCGGCGTCGGCTTTGAGGCGTATGTAACCCTCGCTGCGCATGAAATCCACGGCGTTGTTGCTGTCGCTGACGGCTTCGGCCATGTTCTCGCGGGCGCGTTCACTTAGCGTGAAGCGGTAGTCGTTTGAGATAAGCCGCTGCAAGCCTTCGAGGCACCAGAGGAAAATGCCCTCGGCCTCCGCGCACATCTTCTCGGCGATGAAAGGGTCGTCCACGCGATTGGCGTCTTTCGGCTTAGTGATTAGAATAATCTGCCTACGGAAAAATCCCTCGCTGCGGTCGTAGAGCGCCTTGAGCGAGCCGTTGCCGAATCCGAGAAAGCGGACATACAAGTCGCCTTGGTAGCTCTGCTGCCCCTTGCGCTCGAGATCCATTGGCAGCTCGGCTGTCACGATGGCTTTGATGTGATTTGTCTGCGACAGGGCTTCGAGCTTCATGTCGTCGTCGAGCATTACAAGCTCATGTTCGAGGTCTGCGCGGGCGAAGCGTGAGCTTTCAATTTTCGCAATGCTGCCCGTCGCCATATTTGCGCCGAGCAGTGCGCGTAGCACGACCCCAATTCGGCTTTTACCCTCGCCGCCGCGGCCGATCAGCATGAGCATCTTTTGGCCTTTCGTCGTCGGCAGGAAGCAGTAACCCATGAACTCTTGCAGCGTCGGGATGTCCTCGGGATACAGCAGCTCGCCGAGAAAGCGCAGCCAGGTCTCTGGCGCCGCCGCGCCCTCGTTGTAGGCCACCGGCAGCCGGTTGCGGCAGAACTCGCGCTCCGCGCTGAAGCGCCCGTCGAGAAAGAGCGTGCCGTTTGCGACGTGGATGCGGTCACGCTGGATGGGCAGGTCTGGCGCGTAGGCCTCGAGCCGCAGGGCTTCGAGCAGGTTTGCCACGCGCTTCGTAAGCCCGGTCTGGAAGAAGGGCTTGAGCTCCTCGTAGATCTCGCGCCGCAGCGCGTCCTCGTCCGTGACCTGGCCCTCGACGGTGAAGAAAGTGCCGTTCACGCTTTTCATCGGGTGGGTCTTGAGGAATTCCTCGCAGAACTTGACCTCGCTCACGGTCTTGCCGTCGTACCATTCGGGGAACTCAACCATCGCAGGCCTCCATCAAACGCGCGGTCTCCCGCTCGACGCGCCGGGTCTCCGCTCCGCTTGCGCCGGCCTCGAGCAGGTGGTCCGTCCACTCGCCGAGCCTGCAGGCCTCGGCATATTCTTCCCTGAGCTCCTCGCCCATCGTCCTCGGCGCGAGCGCCCGGCGGCAGCGTTCCTGTTCCCGCCTGCAGGTCGCGAGCCCGCGCGGATACACCTGCCCTGAGCCGAAGTCCGCCGCGAGCCGCCGCGCCGCCTCGGTCTTCGAGCAGCCGAGCAGGCCCATCGTGAGGTCCAGCACGTCCCCGTGTGCGCCGCAGCCAAAGCAGTGGAAGTGGTCGTCGTAGAGCTTCAGGCTCGGAGTTTTGTCCGCATGGAACGGACAGCGCATGAAGCCATGCTTCACGGAACCGTAACGCTGCGCCACTTCGATAGGTGAGATTGTGCGTTTGATTTTGTTGTAGTTGATAGCTTTAGTACCTCCTTAGAATATTTGAGAGAAAAAGCCCCTTATATACCGTGACATTTTTCGGCGAAATGAGGAACTTGTATTCTGATAATTCACGAAAAGTTTACTACCTGAACCCTGCCATTACTCAATCCTCCTGTTTCAGAATATGAAAAGAGCGCCTGCCTTGCGGCAAACGCTCACGTCTTCAGGGTAACTCTACCCCTCTAATATACATGGATTGAGAACGGTCAAATTGTTCCTGAGAATTAAAAATTTTTTGAAAAATTTTCAGTCGAGGAATTTCTGGTACTCCTTGGTCACGAAATCCTCGTAGGCCGCGGCTATCTTGGCAATCCGCTTGTGTACAGCGCTGGCAGTCTTGAAGCCCACGGCATCGGCTATCTGCTGTTCGGTGTGGTGCTCCATGCGCAGTCTGAGAATCTCGCGGTCTTGCTCGGATAGCCGCTTTGCAAAGGAGTCAATCTGTCCCTTCGAGAGCACCTTGCGCTCGAACTCTGCTCGCGGGTCGGCGACATTCATAATGTCGCCGCCTTCCTCGACCAGCTCGTCGAGCGAAATGGCCTTGCCGCTGCGGTCGTGGTTCCAGTGCCGCATGAAGTCGTTGCGGACGACGCTGTTTTGTTCTCGTAGTCCTCGACTGTGCGGTTCTCCCAGATGGCGTCAATCATGGGCTGCCAGTTCTCTTCCTCAATGACTTGGTCGGTCATGTTGCCCACGAGGTTACAGAATTGCTGCCATGTGTACCACGGCATTTCCTCGTCAGGGCCAGCGGTGAAAAGCATCTGAAAGGATATGTACTCACGCTCTATCTTGCGTCGGAAGTAGCGAAGTATGTCGTAGGAGAGCTGCCAGAGCGGAAAGTAGCCTGTGTACTGCTCCCGGCTGCCGGGAATTTCGCCATAGTTGCCTTTGGAGTCCTTGACCTAAAAAGCCAGCCACGCTGTCCATGACCAGCAGTCCCAGACAAGCTCGGCGAACATATCCTGCTTGATGATGTCTAGACACGCCTGAGCGCGCAGAGCCTCAAATGGCTTGCGCGGGATTTTGAGCGCCTCGGGCCACTTTTCCACGAGCACGCGAGGCATGAGGTAGAACATGGTGAGCCACGAGAGGTAGGAGTCCTGCGGGATTTCGATGATGCCGGTTGGAGTGACGACTATGAACCCTTTCGGGCCTTTGAGATTTGCCATGTGACTGCTGTCTCCTTGTACCTTTTTGGATGATTGTACCACGAGATTATGAACGTTTCAACGCAGGCTGTCGAACGGCACTTGGAACGTAAAAACAAGTGAGGAAACCCGAAGGGCGCACTTCTATACATGGTTCCCATGTATGTGCGTATAACAGCCCGGATGCCTGAGCATCCGGGCTGTTTTGCGTCGCTGAGGCTCCGGAAAAGTGAGATTGTTTTGTTCAGAATTAGGGGAATAAAAAGGCGGCGTTATTATTTAGTAAAAGTTTAGTAAAATATATTGACTTCATGTCGAGGCCTGTTATAATAGCCATAGAAACGAAATGTAGGGGGGATTTGATGGCAACCATAAAGGATGTTGCTCAAGCGGCGCAGGTTTCGGCGGCGGCGGTTTCCAGGGTGCTCAACAAGGACGAGAACATCTCCGTCAGTCCCGAAGTAAGAGTACGCATTTTTCAGGCTGCGCACGCGCTAGGCTATATCTCTCCGAGGCAGCGCAAGGCAGCTGAGCATAAGACGCACCTTGTTATTGGTGTGGCCGACTGGCGTATCGTGCGACCGGACAGGCAGAATGTCAGGCTTTCGTCTCTGTCATGCCTGGTGCAGATGATGACTGACAAATACGACGTCGCCTTTACCCGCCTGGACTTCGGCCAGCCTCAGAAGGTTGACGGCGTAATAGCGCTGGGTGTGTTCAGCCCCGAAGAGATTGATTTTCTGCGCTCGCTGTCATTTGCCATAGTGTTCGTGAATTCTGACCAACAGAGTTACGAGTTCGACCAGGTGCAAGTAGACTTCAAGCGCGGTCATGAGCAGATTGTTGAATATTTGCTGGACAAAAAGCGCTACAGAAATCTTGGCTATATCGGTGGAATATACGAAGGTTCCAACTGGCGTATCGGCGTGAACCGACTTGAAGGACTTAAGAGCATACTGAAAAGCCGCAACGCTTATGACGAGCGGCTTTTCCACGTCGGCGAGATAAGCCGAGAGAGCGGCTACGCCCTTGCAAAGAGCGCGGCAGAGAATAACACCTTGGCCGAAGCCGTGCTGCTCGGCAGCGACGAGGTCGCTGAGGGTGCGTTTGAGGCATTTCGTGAGCTGGGCATACGCGTGCCTAAGGATACCGCCGTTATAATCTACCACGACATACAGACGCTGGAGAGCACATGGCCCACCGGAACATGCCTTGAGATGTATCCGGACTACGTTTGGGAGAGTGCGCTGGATTTGTTATTCAGCCGTATAAGCCAGAGACGCAGCCAGGCCGTCACCGTGATGGTGCCGCCAAATTTGAAGATAGGCGACACGGCTTAAATATTTATGGTTGCAAGAGGTATGCCTCTTACAATAGATTGCTCAAAGATGTATAATTCAAGGAGGAACGACATGAAAAAGACACTTGTGCTCCTGCTGATTGCAGCACTGTGTGTAGGACTGCTCGCCGGCTGCGGTACAGATACTCCGTCTGCCACTCCCACTGACGACGGCGCAGCCGTCAGCGGCGAACCCGCTGCGAACACAACCATCGACACCCTGCGCGTCGCATTCGTCCCGTCCAGGGAGCCCGAGGAGATAATAACCGCCACCGAGCCGCTCAAGCAGCTGCTCACCGACGAGCTCGCAAAGCTCGGCTATGACGTCAAGGAAGTCGACATCACCGTCGGCACCAGCTATGAGGCTGTCGGCGAGGCGCTCTCCGCAGGTACCGCCGATGTTGGCCTGATCCCCGGCGGCACCTATGTTCTCTACGATGACGGCTGCGATGTTATCCTGACCGCCACCCGCGACGGCCTGTCCATCGACTCCGACAGCGCCAAAGACTGGAATGACAACGCTCCCACAGAGCCCACCACCGAGCAAGTTACCAGCTACCGTGCGCTTATGATTGCAGGCCCCTCCGCGAAGGGTCAGGAACTCGCTGCCAAGATAAACGCCGGTGAGGAGCTCACCTGGGACGATGTCAACAGCGCCAACTGGTCTGTCGCCAACTCCTCTTCCCCCGCGGGCTATATCTACCCGTCCCTCTGGCTGCAGGAGAATTTCGGCAAGAACATAACCGACCTTGACCACGTTGTGCAGTCCGACTCCTATGGCAGCGCCTTTGCCCGCCTTGCCTCCGGTCAGGTCGACATCCTCTGCACCTACGCCGACGCCCGCCGCGACTATGAGGACGAGTGGACTGGTGAGTACGGCATGACCAACAGCATCTGGGACGACACCGCCGTTGTCGGCGTCACTCCTGCCATCTACAACGACACCATCAGCGTCAGCAAGACCTCCCCGATAATGACCGACGACTTCAAGGAGGCGCTGACCCAGGCCTTCATCAACATCGGCAACACCGAGGAGGGCAAGGAAGTCATCGCCATCTACAGCCACAACGGCTATCTGCCCGCCCAGAGCTCCGACTACGACTCTGAGCGCGCGGCCCAGGAGATGATTCAGTCTCTCAACAGCGCCGCCTGAGATAAAACACAACACCATTTTTCTCCGTTTGAGGGAGGAAGGCCTCGGCCCTCCTCCCTCATTTAGAGCGAGAGGGGAAGACATGATAAAATTTGAGAACGTAAGCAAGCGCTATCCAAACGGCTTTGAGGCGCTCAAAAATATAAACCTTACTATAGAGCAGGGCGAGTTTGTGGCCATCATTGGCCTGTCAGGCGCGGGAAAATCCACGCTTATCCGCACAATAAACCGCATGCACGACATCACCGAAGGGACGCTCACCGTCGACGGCACGGACGTCATGACGCTGCACGGCAAGAGTTTGCGCGCTTTTCGCCGGCGCATCGGCATGATATTCCAGTCGTTCAACCTCATCACGCGCACGACGGTTATCAAGAATGTGTTGACGGCCTTTGTACCCGACATGCCCTGGTGGCGCGCGACATTTGGAATCTTCACAAAGGACGAGAAACTCAAAGCCCTCGACTCGCTCGACAAGGTCGGCATACTCGACAAGGCTTTTGTGCGCGCTGACCAGCTCTCCGGAGGTCAGCAGCAGCGCGTGGCGCTTGCCCGCACGCTTGCGCAAAACCCGCAGATAATACTCGCCGACGAGCCGGTCGCCTCGCTGGACCCCGTGACGGCCAAGCAGGTCATGGACGACTTCAAGCGCATAAACCGCGACATGAACATAACCGTGCTCATAAACATCCACCATGTGGAGCTTGCGCTGCAATATGCCAGCCGTGTCGTCGGTATACGCGCGGGCGAGATAGTCTACGACGGAACGGTGGAGAATGTGACGCAGCAGGTGCTCGACTCCATTTACCAGGGCGGCGAGGAGAGTGAGTCATGAAGCTCTATGACAAAGGCTTCCCTCCGAAAACGATAACACTTGCAAACGGCAAGCAGATTAAAAAGCCCCGCTCACGCATGCCGCTTGTCGTGCTGGTTCTGCTGGCGATGACGGTAATCTCCGTGCGCGTCACAGGCTTTAACATGACGGTGCTTGTGACGAGGATACGCGAGTTTTTTGTCATCCTTGACGAGATGATTCCACCGGAGTGGAGTTATATGCCGCAGATTTGGCAGCCGCTCTTTGACACAATTAAGATGTCGCTGCTCGGATCTTTCATAGGTTCCGTACTGGTGGTGCCCTTCGCCATGCTGGCGAGCACGAACATAATCCACAACAAGATTGTTGTCAGCGCTGTGCGGCTGCTGCTGAGCATAATCCGCACTCTGCCAACGCTGGTGTCCGCGCTCATAGCGACCTATGTATTCGGCCTCGGAACTCTCGCGGGTACGACGGCCATAGCCGTTTTCACCTTCGCTTACATCGGCAAGATACTCTACGAGGAGATAGAGACGGTGGATATGGGTCCCTTTGAAGCCATGGAGGCCATGGGTGCGACCAAGACCCGCGCATTCATAAGCGCCATAGTGCCGCAGGTGCTGCCCTCGTACCTCTCCAACTGCCTGTTCTGTTTCGAGGGCAACGTGCGCTACGCCTCCATACTCGGCTACGTCGGCGCAGGCGGGCTCGGTATTATCCTCAACGAGAAGATAGGCTGGCGCGAGTACGCGAGCGTCGGCATGATACTTCTGGCGCTGTTCGTCACGGTGTTCATAATCGAGACGATAAGCCGTGCGGCCAGGAAACGTCTGGTTTGATGGGAGGCGCAGAGTATGAACGAACGCATAGCAAAGGCCTATGAGGCGCGGCCTAAGCGCTGGATATTCGAGCTGGCCGTCGCCTTCGTGGTCATTGCGCTGCTCGTCTGGAGCGGAACGGCCGTGGAGACGGCAGGTACGACGCAGAGCGGCGCAGTAATAGCATGGAATATACTCAAGGGCATCTTTCACCCGGACACGGATTTGCTCTTCAATTTCACGACACAGGGCGTACCGTACCTGCTGCTGGAGACAATATGCATAGCTTTCCTCGGCACGGTCGTGGGCGCGATAATTTCCATCCCTCTGGCCTTCATCTCGGCCTCAAACCTCACCCCGAAGCCCGTGGCTTTCATCGGGCGCATAGCTATCATGGCCATACGCACTGTTCCGGCCTTCGTATATGGACTCATGTTTATCCGCGTGACCGGCCCAGGCGCTTTTGCAGGACTGCTCACCATGTCGCTGTGCTCTGTCGGTATGGTAAGTAAGATGTATATCGAGGCCATTGAGGACTTGGATGTGCACGTGCTCGAGTCACTTGACGCCGCGGGCTGTACCACCTGGCAGAAGATACGTTACGGCATACTGCCGCAGCTCATGCCGAACTTCGCTTCAACGGCCATATACCGCTTTGATATAAACCTACGCGACGCCACGGTGCTGGGTCTCGTGGGCGCGGGCGGCATAGGCGCGCCGCTAATCTTCGCTATGAACGCCTACCGCTGGGAGGAGGCCGGTGCCATTCTGGCCGGACTCATAGTGCTGGTGTTGATAATTGAGTGGATTTCGACCAAGATAAGGGTCAAACTGGCCAGAGGATAAACATGTCGAAGGAATTTACAATTTACTATACCTCGGACACACACGGGCACATTTTTCCCGTCAACTACGCGGCAAATTGCGCTGAAGATGGCGGCCTGCTGAACCTTGCACACAAAGTAAAAAAGGACGGGAACACTCTCGTCCTGGACGGAGGCGACTCGCTGCAAGGCACGCCGCTGACGCAGTACTACCTGGAAAACCGCAGCGTGTGGCCCGTGCACCCGGTCGCGGCGGCTTTCAACGCCATGGGCCTGGACTGCTTTACCCTGGGCAACCACGACTTTAATTTCGGCTATGAGGCGCTCAGAGACTTTATTGACGCCATGAACGCCGAGTGCCTTTGCGCAAACCTCACCGACCTGGGCGGTGAGCTCAGTGTGCGTCCCTGGACGGTCAGAACGCTGGAAAACGGGCTGCGCGTCGGCATAACCGGAGTAGTTACGGACTTCGTGAATGTGTGGGAGCAGCCCTGCAACATGGAGAACCTGAGGATATCCGACGCCTTTACCGCTGCGGCCAGGGCTTACGAGTACCTGAAAGGGCGTTGTGACGTCACGGTCTGTATCTATCACGGAGGCTTCGAGGAGGACCTGAGCACCGGCCGGCTCCTCTCCGACAGTGGTGAGAACGTCGGCTGCAAAATTGCCCGCGAGCTGGGCTATGACATACTGCTCACCGGGCATCAGCATATACAGGTCGAGGGCGTGGAGCTGCACGGCACCTACGCCGTACAGCCGCCTGCAAACGCGCCCGCCTGTGTAAAGCTGGAGGCCAGCGCCGGTGCCGGGCGCGTTCAGTGCTCGTCTGCCATGCTGCAGTCGGGCAATGAGCACAGCGCCGAGCCATATAACACGCTTTGCCCACTGGAAGAGGCGGTGCAGAGCTGGCTCGACAGCCCTGTGGGGCTGCTGACTGAGAGCGTACCTCCGGAGGGAAAGCTGGACGTTGCTCTATACGGCAGCCGCGTGGCCGACCTGTTCAACCTGGTACAGCTCGAAACCACCGGCGCGGACATCTCCTGCACCAGCCTTGGCAACGACCCCATAGGGCTTGCGTCTCCGGTGACTATGCGCGGCATAACCGCGGCCTATCTCTTCGCCAACACGTTGGTGGTGATGGAGGCCAATGAGGAGACCATTCGGTCCGCTCTTGAGCGCTGTGCCTCGTATTTCACTCTGGAAAACGGTACTCCGCGAGTTTCCAACGAGTTCCTGCTGCCAAAGGTGGAACACTATAACTATGATTTCTACGCAGGGATCTCGTATAGCTTCGATCTGAGGAGGCCCGTGGGCAGCCGCGTGATCTCGCTCACGCTGCCAGACGGATCACCCCTCGGAACCAAAAAGTACAGCCTAGTGACGAGCAATTACCGCGCGACTGGTACCGGTGGCTATGGCGCCCTGCGCTGCTGCCGGGTGCTCTGGCGCGGCGGCAGGGAGATGCCTGACCTAACCGCGGAATATGTGCACAAACACAGCCCGCTGAATGTATCCAGACGCGGTGAGATGCATGTGCTGTGGTGAATGCGCTTGACGTTCGGCAGAAAATGTGATTTGATTAAAATATGATTAGTTTTACTCGAGAGAAGGTGACCCATGGAGCGGTTTGATCTGGCGTCAGAAGCGGTCAGGAGAGCCGGAGCCGCTCTGAGGTCTGGCAGCCTGAAAAATGGCGATGTGCACTTCAAGACCGGGTACAAGGACCTGGTCACATATTGGGACAAGCAAATAGAGCAGATGCTGCGCAGAGAGCTGCTTACCGCCTTTCCGGATGACACAATTGTGGGCGAGGAGTACCCGCCGTCCAATGAGGGACATGCCGGGATGGTGTGGTATATAGACCCCATCGACGGCACGACGAACTTCGTAAACCAGCACCGCAACTACGCAATATCAGTGGGATGCTGGTCCGGAAGCGAGCCCCTGTTCGGACTGGTACTGGATGTTGAGCGTGACACGCTCTGTTGGGCAAAGCCGGGGGCGGGAGCATGGCGAGACAACACGCCGTTGCATGTGTCCGGCTGCACCGATTTGCACGAAATGCTCATGACGACACCGGGAGTACAGTACACTTTTCTGGAGCCGCATGAGTGGCAGGAGAAAATGGTGAAACTGGCCAGAAAAGTGCGCGGCGTGCGCTGCCTCGGTTCGGTTGCACTGGAGCTGTGTGAGCTGGCAGCAGGAGAGGCTGATCTGTTTGTCACAATGCGTTCGTCGCCCTGGGACCACAACGCTGCGAGAATTATATTGACGGAGGCGGGAGGAGCGATAAGCTCTGTGTCAGGTGAATGCCTGCCCATAAACGAAAAGAGCACTGTCCTGGCCGCAAATTCAGTGACAGCATTGAATAAAGTGCTTGATTTCATCAAGTAAAGCATCCAATAACAGACAAAAGCAGCGCTTTCATTCAACGTAAGGATGAAAGCGCTGCTTTCGTTTTTCAGACTGAGGCAGATGCTCTTTTGCATAAAGTCAAAACTGTACGCTGCCGGAACAGCGAATGTGATTTATGTGTTCAGCAGTAATACTATATTCTGTTGAGCCGCATCGTTTCAGTCACTTATCATGGTACGGACATCTGCGAGAAACTTTTTCTTGCCTTCTTCACTTGAATAAACGCCGTGGCCGCCTGAGTATTCGCGCATTATCAGATTTTGCTTTGGCAGACCTGCGTGGCTGAAGATGTATCTGGTATTTCCAAGCAAGGTACACAAGTCATACCTGCCGGACGCAACCAAAACTTTCATATCGGGCATACGGTTCATTGCATTTTTGAGGCAATCCATGTTGCTCAGGTTATACGAAGAACTATAGCTCCAGCCATCGTTTACATTTATGTTTCCAGTATAGTACAGGCGCTGCCCGTTAAGAGACAACTTTTCGGCGAGCTTGCCATTCATTAACAGAAGCGGTATATTGTTGTTTCCTACCACGTTATATGCTTTGGCAAGCGGCTGAGCAACTCTTCCGTCATATATGTCTACCCGCTTCCCTTCAGACGCAATGACCTGTGTCATAAAATCTTCTACGTCGTTGAGTCTGAGCCTGGTCTTTACGAAATAGGAAGGGTCCATGCCGGTGAACTCACCAAGCTTGATTGCCAGCCGTGATATTTCCTCTTCCGTGCATTCTTCACCTTCGAATAGTGCTGGCGTCAGGTCTTTGGCAGCAAATCTCCAGGCGCTTTCTACAAAATCTGCTTCACTTACATAAGAGCCAAATTTATCGTGGTTGTGATACCAGTTTACAGCTGCCATTGTAGGCAATGCGCTTGTGAGCAAATCAAGCTTTGGGTCGCAACAATTTCCGTTCCCGTCAATAGAGAGCGCAACTCCTATGAGGACAACGCCTGAAATTTTCAGACCCAGCATCATACGGTTTCCATACATGGGATTTCTGCCGAACTCTTCAAGCAGCCTGCTTACACGGACTGTGCCATAGCTTTCTCCAACTAGGTAAACAGGGCTGTCCCAACGCCGGTGTGCTCGAATCCAGTCGAGAACCGCATAGGCGTTGCTCCTGGCGTCACCGTCAAGCGAATAGTATTTGTCCTTGCTTTTGTTGTTTAGGAGCCGTGAAAAACCTACGCCCACAGGGTCTACAAAAACCAGATCACATATGTCCAGCAAGCAGTGCCGGTCCTCCACAAGCTCGTTGACCTGGGTCATGCCATCTGCATCTTTCTTCATCTGATATGGACCAAAACATTCCAGGTTAAGGACAGAAGTTGCACTTCCAGGCCCGCCATTCCACAGAAACATCACTGGCCTTCTTTCGTCAGTGTCTTTCGTGTAGGCAATAGTGTTAATAACAGCCTCTGCACAGCCGTTTTCGTCGTAGAAAACATGGTCCTCAACAAAACTCTTCACAATAAATGACCCGGAAGCATGTTCAAAGCTGTGCTTTGCAACAGAGCTCATTTTTGTGAATACCTCATTGTTATATATTGCGGGTATTGCCATTTGCCACATCAACCTCATTTCACAACTGCTTATGTATCAAAGATAAGCGACTGTATTCCCGCTGTTTCACTTTCTATCAGAATTTCATAGCTGCTATAGCCGGTTTTCGGCAAGCTCCAGCTTGCTTTCAATACCTGCTTACCGTTGATAACTGGAAGAGCGTCTCTTATAAGCACGTCTTGGCAACCCTGAGAAATACCCGATACCTGAACCATGCCGGTCCCGCATGCTCCACTCTGGTGTGCATGGAATGATTTCGTGGAAGGGAAGAGGCCGACATTTTCAATTTCTGACGTTGCAGTGCTGCCGTCTACGGAAAATGATTTCAGCTTTATGTTTGCTGCAGCCGCAATGTTTCCCAGATAAAAGTGATATTGCATGCGTGACTCATTTTCAACATAGTCTTCAGGCAAATTCCATATTGTGTTTGTATCGCTGGAATTCTTCCATCCACCTATTTCGATCTGACCGAATTGGGGATGCACATAATTGTGCCATTTCATGAACAGCCTGTCCGCATTGTGCTCCTCATCCCACTTTACGAGCCGTTGATGATGATGCACAACTTCCTCTTCACTAGACAGTTCGTTCATCCACATCATACTCTTGTGCTCTTCGGCCTGTTCTTCCTTGTTTGTATAAAGCTGCTTAAGCGAACCAAGTTCAGAGCACCATGCGGGTATTCCGAGCTCATAATAGAGCCAGGTCGTATATGAACCAGGAGCCGGACGAACTGCCTCGACAGGAAAAATATCTCGCACTTGATACCCACTTTCCCTAGCCAGTTCTTCTCCAAGATTGTACATGAGGTCAGAGTCTTCTTTATTTGACTCCAGATGCTTGCAGAACTCCATGGGAGCTATATGTGTTCCCATATTTGAATGCGTATCTACTGCCATTACGATTTCAGGGTGTGCGAGGACAAAATAAGCCAGAGCCCTGGTTTCACAGTCCATAAGCGGATAATCGCCTCCGGACGGACGCAAGGTGACGCCTATAGCGTCCTTCTTCCAATCGAAAGGAAAGGAGCGGTTGGGGTCTATATCGCATTCGCATCTGGATTCAACAAAGGCAGGTTCCGAGCTGCCTTGATAAAAGCCTTCTGGAATTAAATCATATCTCAGTGCTCCGTCAGGCACGGGCATCCCCGGCCATATTCTGAAAAGAACATTGTTGTCAAGCTTGCTGGCGTAAAAACTGCCCTCGGGATTGAGCCTCCGCATATATCGAACAGCGCCATCGCCATCAACATCTGCCCGTCTCACACCGTCCTCTTTTTCATGAAAGGGCCTAAGCGAGCCGCGATAGAACTCATCAGTTGTGAGGTTCATCTCAGCCGCGTCTACATTTATTCTGGGAATACAATATATGACTTTGTCAGTCAGAAGAGTTTTGATTTGTTCGTCGGTCGCACTATGCTCCAGCAATTCATTGATAGTATAGAGAACCGCGCATGATGACATCAGTTCTGCACTGTGAATATTTCCGGTAAGCAGCACGGCAGGTTTCTTTCCTTGCCCAATTGTAAGAGAGACTAGCGGGATGTCCCGGCCTTCATAGGATTTCCCTATACTTCCCAGTGTGCACACTTCAGGGTATTTACTTGCCCAAAATGTAAGCAATTCCAAGATTTCGTCATACAAATAATAGTGTGATGGGTTAAAGTTCACCGTTTTCCTCTCCTTTCAATATATCGGAATCAACTTGCCAGGTCAAGCAAACCTGTGTGCCCCATAACCATTCGATAAAGCGCGGTGTATGTGATTCAATCACATCGTCAACTTCTTTAAACTGATAATATCTCTGATGCTATCAGTTTGTCAAGCGTTTTATGGCACCGCTAATCTAATTACATGCACTGATGATATCACTTGCTATATTCAGCACACAATGCTATAATCGAAGTATGGGAGCAAGTGAGGAGGTGATCTGATGAAGGAAAAACTATCAGATATTATTTACAACGCCATTCTGAAGGACATTGTCACTGGGGTATATACGTCGCGCGATTTTATCAGTGAGGCTCAGATTGCAGCAAAATACGGAGTCAGCAAAGCCCCTGTAAAGGAGGCAATGCACATTCTGGCAAGCGAGGGCTTCTTGGTCAGCTATCCCAAGCGAGGGTATATGATAAATGTTTACACTGTAGAGGAAATAAATAAAATTCAGGAAGTTCGCCGTGTGCTGGAAGAGCTGGCTGTTAGAAAAGCAATTGCTCTGGCATCTGACGAAGAATTGAGTGCGCTTCGCTTTTATCGTAAGGAAAATGAACTGCAATACCGTCCAGGTGAAACTATCAACACCAAATTTCACATGGGAATAGCAAAACTGGCGGGGAACAGCTTCCTCGAGGAGACGCTTTACCCCCTGCTTCTTAAGGCATCTGTCTACAACATCACCGGCAAGCCGGATGTTGAGAATTTTGACCACATAGTGGATGCCATGCTGGCTCGGGACGCGGACCAAGCTGTCAAATGCCTTATAGACGATATCTGCTTCATGTGAGACAGAATTTCTCGGTAATACGAGGTGTTTTGCATAATTTTTAAAACAAAATACATACGCTACCAAAAAAACTGCTCGACGCTGGTTTCCGGCATAACGGGCAGTTTTTGTCTTTTCTCAACAAAAGAGCTTGACAATCTGGTGTTATCACTGGTATTATTACAACATCTAAAGATATTACTGATATGCTTACATATGGCCGATTCGCCCGCTAACGAGGCGGCAGGCCAAAGCCATACTTGCAGATGGAATGCATTAATAAAAATTAAGGAAGAATATGAAGAATATCAATAACATCAGCGAAGAATTCAGGACCCATTTCCCGGTGACAAAGGAGTGGGCGTATTTTGAAACGGCCAGCACAGGCCTGATTCCTGATTTTGTTTATAACGGTGTACGGAGATACATAGATAGCCGCTACTTTCGCGGGGGTGATTCTGTCTGGCAGTACGCGGACGGAGACGTCAACACGTTGGAGATGATGCAGCGATCCAAGAAGGCTCTGGCCGCCATGATACACGGCAGGGCAGAGGACATAACCTTCGGACAGAGCTCGACGCAACTGTTCACGCTGATTACCGATGGGATTGATTACTCTCCTGCAGACAACGTGGTGACCGTGCGTAACGGCTGGATTGGCGGGAGATACGCATGGCAGAAGCGACAGGCTGACGGCCTGGAGGTGAGATTTGTAGAGTCCCAAAACGGAGCTGTGACTGCTCAAATGCTTATTGATGCATGCGACAGCCATACACGTGTTGTCTCTGTTAACTTGGTTGAAAGCGCCACCGGATATCGAATTGATATTGACACATTGGGTGAGTGGTGCTGTGAACACAATGTGCTGCTGGCTGTGGACGCGGTGCAGGCTCTGGGTGTGCTGAACGTTGACGTGGCGCGTTCACACATTGATTTCCTTGTGGGCAACGACTACAAATGGATGATGAACTTTTGCGGAACGGGATACGCCTATGTCAGCCATAAAGTACGCGATATGGTGAAACATTGGGGGGCTGGCTGGATGTCCGATACCGACAGGTTTGACACCAGAAAAGAGCATATTTCCCTGCGTGATGATGCAGGCCGCTTTGAGATTGGTCACCAGAACACAGGCGGTATTTATGGATTGGGGCTGGTGGCGTCTAGACTGGTTGCTCTTGGTCAGGACAATATTGAGGCATATGTGCTGGAGCTGGCAGAATACTTCCGTCAGCGGGCGCGAGCAACCGGCGGTATAAGAATGAGTTATGACTTTCCCAGCAGTAATTGCAGCCAGATTGTGTCTGTAAGCCTGGCGCCGCACTTGCGTGTTACAGATGAGGATTTTAAAGCGGCCAAGGTGTTTACACGCATCAATGCAGCTGACGGCGATGGATGGAGGGAGATAAGAGTCGGATTTCATTACTATAACAACCGCGAAGACATTGACAGATTTTTTGAGGTAATCAATCAAAACAGAGACAAATAATTACAGAGAGGATAGTGAATGTTATGCATGAAGTTGAAAAGGACCTTGAGAAATTAGGCATTACTTTGGATGCAGGTCCGGAGCCGATGGCCAATTATGTCAGTGTACAAAAAGCCGGCAGCCTGTGGTTCTTCTCTGGCGCGGGTCCTTTTAAAGACGGAAAGCCGGCAGTGGAAGGCAGGCTGGGAGAGAACCTGAACACAGAAGAGGGATATCAAGCCGCACGTCTCGCAGGTATCAACCTCCTGGCTGTCCTGAAGAGGGAGCTCTGCGGCAACTGGGACAGGCTGGAGCAGATTGTCAAATTGCAGGGGTTTGTCAGCAGCACACCGGATTTTTATGAGCAGCCTAAAGTTATCAACGGCACATCAGATTTGTTCGTCGAAGTGCTGGGAGAAAAAGGACGCCATGCGAGAACGGCAGTAGGCACAAATGTGCTGCCTTTTAAAATACCCCTTGAGGTTGAAATGATTGTCATGGTAAAGGAGTAATACTTCACATCAGCGCTCAAATTTAGCCAGGGGGTGATAACGTGCTAATAATAAATGCCAGGTTGTTGGCAGAACTGTCCGGTGGATGCGGGACATCCTGCGGCGCTGTTCGGGTGAAAAACGGAAAAATTTCGGAAGTTTCATCTGAAGAGCTGCAAGCCATGGCGGGTGAGGAAGTGTTTGACGCAGAAGGGAAAACGCTTCTGCCTGGTTTAATTGACCTGCACACCCACATAACGCTGCTGAGCGGCGTAGGTGAGAAGTCAAAAAACGAGCCCATGCAGCTGCTTATAGATGCAGCTGAACAGGCCAAGAGATATCTGAAATATGGCTATACCACAATCCGCGACTGCGGCAGCTATGACCGTGTGGCTAACTACGTCAGAGATATGATCGACCGTGGCCTGTGTGAAGGACCGAACATTATATCCTGTGGTAACACACTGGCCAACAGCGCGTCGCAGAAGGACGGATACCTGGTGGATGGCGAGCTGGGCTTCACGGTTGGAGTGCGCAAAGAAGCGGCCTACGGCGCGGACTTCATCAAGATTTACGCTTCTGGTTCTGCGTATAACCCTACGGGTGTTCCGCTCAACCCAATTATGACTCGTGGCGAGATTAAAGCTGCTGTTGATACCGCTAAAAGCAACGGCTTGTACGTTGCGGCGCACTGCCATGCAGACGAAGCTGTGCGAGCCTGCATAGAATGCGGAGTAAGAACTATTGAGCACGCCACCTATATCAGCGATGAGACTACAGATTTGCTGATGGAGACCGATTGCTGCTATCTGGTGCCAACCTTGTCAGCCACCTATGTCAGTCAGACCGATCCCGATGAGCGTAGATTTTGGCTGGAGCGGCTAGATCCCATGAGGGAAAACATGTGCCGGGCTCTTAAGCGTGCATATAAGGCCGGGGCCAGGATAGGATTTGGAACTGACAGTGCTCCGGGCGGGCCCCAGTACGAACATGGAGTGGAATTCCGCTACCGCGTGGAAAATGCGGAAATTCCACCGTTGGAAGTGCTGAAGCAGGCTACTGTATATAACGCGGATATTATTGGGAAGGCCGGTAAATTAGGGTGCATCAAGGCAGGTCTCGATGCAGATTTGGTGCTTGTGGACGGATGCCCTGACGAGAATATGGAGGTCATGTATCATACACCATTTGCCGTGTGGAAAAGCGGGAGAATGGTTGAAAAGTAACGCGTTTATAAAAAATTGCGGGCATACGTGCTGCCCCGAAAAAGGAGATTGGAAATGGAAAATACGGCTCAAAAGAAATTACCGCTGAAAGTCAAGTGGCTTTTTGCCTCAGGAGACTTTGCCAAGACCCTTTTGGTAGTCATTACGGCTGTTTGCTCTCTTTACTTCTACACTGACGTCCTGGGTATGGACCCTGACGTCGTCGCGCTCATTATCCTGATTGCTAAAATCTGGGATTTTATAAATGACCCAATGATGGGCGCCATAGTGGACCGTACGAGGAGCAAAGAGGGCAAGTGCCGCATGTGGCTCAAGTACATGTCCGTACCTGGAGGCGTAGTATTTGCACTCAACTTCATAATGCCCGAGCTGGCCGAGACAGGAAAGATTGTCTGGGTCGCCATAACCTACACGCTTCAGGGCATGGCCAGCACGGCGCTAATGATACCGCAGAACACTCTGATGAGCCGTATTACCACCGATCCGGTGGAGCGCGCCGCCATAAACAGTTACCGCGGCTACTTCACCGTCGCTGCGAATCTTGTGGGCGGCTCTCTGGCCATACCCTTCGTACAGTTTGCCGGCAGCGGGGACATGCGCAAAGGTTTCGCCATTTTCGGCATCGTCTGCGGCATCCTTTACGCCGTCAACTATCTCATCGTCTATTTCTGCACCAAGGGATATGAGCCCATGGAGCCTGAAAAGGCCAAAGTGAGCCATGAACAGGTAAAGAAAGAGCGTGTGAAGCTCGGCGAGGTTCTGACCAACTGGCCCTGGCTGCTCGTCCTCCTCGCGTATTTCTTCACCATGGTCGCCGCCTCCATATCCGGCAGCAGCGGCATTCAGTACGCTCAGTATAACCTTGGCGACGTCAATATTTATTCCATCATGAGCTCAATAGCCCTGGTCGGATCCGTGATTGTGTACTTGGCGCTCGCGCCGCTGGTAAAGCGTTTCGGCAACGCTAAGCTGGTCTTCTTCGGCTCTTTGATTGGAGCTGCTTCATACTTGATCAGGTTTATCACGCAGGATGCAAACCTCTGGATTATTTATGTCGGATACTTTGTAGGCAACTTGGGACAGAGCCTGGCCTCCAGCGTCGTCATGCTCGTTGTCTACGACAGCTTTGTCTACATTCGGCACAAGACTGGCAAGGCTGCGCCTGAAGCCATCCTGGTCTCCGGTTTCTCCGTTTCCTATAAGGTGGGCATGGCCATCGCCACGCCGATTGCAGCCTGGTTGCTGGGAATGGTGCCATTTGTCTCGGGCTCCGCGGTGCAAGAGCAGAGTGTCCTAAACCTGTTCCTGTATGAAAACACCTTGATTCCCGCCGTGGCATTTGCGATAGCTGCCGTTATGGGCCTTGCGCTCATGAAGTTTGACAAAGAGATTCAGCATTATAAAGCCATTGACGCTGCTGCGGTGGAAGGGCAGACAAATAACGTCTGATTTTCACCCGGGCACTTACCAAACGGAGAAAAGGAGCGCTTTATGCAGATAAAGGAAAAATCCTCCCGCGAATATACAGTTGAGAGGAAAATACATATTAACGGCTCTGAAATTAGCTATAAATCTGTGTCGCAGGACTGGATTTTCACGGATGAGTCCGGGAATGATGAGGCCTCCATCTTCACCTACAGCTATATCCGAACTGATGTAGCTGTCAAAAACCGACCAGTTCTGTTTGCGTTCAATGGCGGGCCAGGGGCATCCTGCTCCCAACTGCATCTGGGGATATTGGGACCCACGAGAATTGATTTTCCGGCCCCGGAGGAACAGCGCTCCGGGAAAGTCCCGGCCCTGATAAACAATGACGCCAGCCCGCTGGATGTTTGTGACATAGTTATGATTGACCCGCCGGGTACGGGTTACGCGCGCTTGCTTAACAGCGAAGCTGCCGAAAAGTACTTTTCGGTTGAGGGCGACGCCCATGCCGTCGCCCTGTTGATAGAGGCCTGGATTCTCCGATACGGCAGACACGACTCGCCCATATATATTATGGGCGAGAGCTACGGCAGCATCCGTGCGCCGGAGGTGGTTGGCAACCTGATGGGCGGCCCGACATACGGTGGTCTAAGAGATGTTGCAATCCCCGTGGCTGGAACAATTACCATAGGAAACTGCGGCTGGGATGTGCTCAGCGTGTTTAATCCTGATCCTGAGCTGCCGGAAGAGGCAGTCACAGCCCTGCCCGCATATGCTGCGGCACACTGGTATCACCACTTGAGCAAGGACGGCACGCTCAACTGCGATTTTGTGGAGGAAGCTTATCAGTTTTCCGCAAACGAATATCTGCCAGCACTGTATATGGGACAAGCCATTTCTCCGGAAAAACGTGCACATGTGGCAGAACGCCTGGCTTACTTCACAGGGATTAACGAGAGCGAAATCGTAAGGCGCGGCCTGCGTATATCTGTGAAGGACTTTGAATCAATGTGCTGTGATAAAGAGGGCAGTGCTATCGGCATTTATGACAGCCGGTATACCATGCCTTTGAGTCGCTATACCGGCCTTCTTGACCCGGTTGCTGACGACGCAGCTATGGGGACATATATGCCGGCATTTACTGCTGTGATGAACGGAGAAAAGCGTGAAGAGTTGGGCATCCCTGCAGGAATGCGCTATGATCAGATAAACTTCGAGATAAACGGGCGTTTTAAATACGAGGTCACAAGAACGCCACTGCAATGTCTGGCGCAGGCTATGCGGAGGAATCCGGACTTCCGCGTTTTCGTGGGCAGTGGATACTATGATTTGTGCACACTGTTCACCTATATCCGCGCAATTGTAAACAAAGGAAAGCTGGACATGTCCAGAGTGACTGTAAAGAACTACGAGTCCGGGCACTTGCTTTATATGGGCAGGGAAAATGCAGAGGCCTTTGGTCAAGATATCAGAGAGTTTATCAAAGCTGGCAACTGAGTCGAAAAAATTATAGCAAGGAGAGCAATGATGGATACGTTTAGACCATTCAGGTTTGAAAAAGTACTTACACATAAGCAGTCCGGCATCTGCTTTAAAACTGTTGTGGAAGACTATCTGTTTTGCAATGCTGAAGGCCGGACAGAGGCCACCATTTACAGCTATTCCTACATTGCTGAGCTATCAAACGAGCCTGACAGGCCAGTCATGTTCTGCTATAACGGTGGGCCAGGTGCAAGCAGCAGCTGGGTACACATGGGATTACTGGGACCTAAACAGGTAACGTTTCCTAATTATCCCGGCGAAGATAACTCGGCCGTGTATGGGGAAAATACAAATTTCCTGCTCGACTGCTGTGACCTTGTCATGATAAATCCACCTGGTACCAAATATACCCATGTGAGCGAGAAAGCCGGGCAGAAGTATTTCAACACAGCCGGAGATGCTCAGGCCATAAGCGAGTTTATACTCGCCTGGCTTAAAAAGTACGGACGTGACAACGCGCCCGTCTATCTGCTGGGTGAGAGTTACGGTACTATTCGCAATCTGGCCGTGGCAGATATTCTGACGGAGCAGGTGAATCTGGCGGGGATAGTCAGCATCGGGACATCCTTCAACGTGGGGTCGCCAACTACCATGCTGGTAGAGCCCAATGTAAGAAGGTTGGGAGCTAACGCAGCCTGCTGCTGGTATCATCTGCACCGGGGCGAAAAGCCATTTGCCGAATTCGTCGGAGAGGCGATGGATTTCGCTTACTGTGAATACGCACATGCTCTCCTGATGGGCAGCCGGCTGCCTGAGGATGAGCTGAAAGAGACGCTGAAAAAGCTGCATTACTACACCGGACTTGACTGTGAGCTTCTGCGAAAGGGCAGCCTGCGCTTCGACGAGATGACCTATTTAACGAAGCTGATACCCGGGCAGCTTGTCAGCGCTTACGACTCGAGAATGACTCGCCCGCTCAAGGAAGAGATGACCGAGGAGGAGTGGAACGAGGCTTTTTCCAGCGAACCTTTTGTAGTAGTGGCAGACACGGCCATAACTGAGGCTCTGGAGCGGTATACGCGCGAAGAGCTAGCAGAGCCGGAAAATCGCAGGGAAACAATTGACATGCTGGAAATTGCCACGAACTGGCGCTATGATACGCTGGAAAAGGATACGCTCACTCTGCCGGCAGAGCTGATGGAGCGCAATCAAAAGCTGCGTTTCTTTTTCGTGGCCGGGTATTATGACCTCCAATCCACATTCGACTTTGTGACCTACTTTCTGGGCCGCTACTGCCTGCCTATGGAGCGTGTAACATTTAAGGTGTATGAGTCCGGCCACGCTGCCTATGTTGGTGGAAATATGGCCAGTGAAGTCAGCGAGAATATACGCAGCTTTATCAATGCGGGTAAGTAAGCGAAAGGGTTGAAACCACAATGCTTTTGAAAAATTGCCGGCTGATTCCGGAGCTCACTGAGGAATACAGCGGGGAAATGGCAGATGTCCTTATAAAAGGCAGCTATATTGCGGCAATATCGCCATGCGGCACGCTGGCAGACGATGGCGATGCAGCTCCTGCCGTCAAGCCCGTACACCTCGCCGTCGAGGGCGAAGAGCAGGTTAGGGTACTCGCGCTGCGCCATGACCGTGCCGCCGAAGCGCCCAACCGGCTCGTATCCGAGCGCCGCCGTGGGTCGCGCCTCGTGATTGCCGTGGATGCACAGCAGCGTTATGGGCATCGTGGCTATGTACTGTTTGAGCTTTTCGTCGCGGTGGTTGAGGTAGTAGTTGACGCCAGCGTCGCCGAGGATTATCAGCACGTCTTCGCGCGTCGTGCGGTTGTCGCGGCAGAAGCACGCGATGCGCTCAAAGCGCCCATGCGTGTCGCCAGTGAGGTAGACGTTCATATTTCCCTCCTGATATAGCGAGCGGACGGTGTAGGCCGTCCGCTTATTATTTGTTCTTATCTTCAAGAAGCTGCGGGCCGCAGACAGATTACCTCAGCTCTCTACGGCATTGAAAAGCTCCTCCACGCGCGCGTCCACCTCGGACTGAGAGTAAACCGGCTCCCCGCTCAGGCGGCTCAGCTCGGCGGCGTAGATGGCGTCGCGGTGACGGGACATCTTCTCGCGCGCCTCGCCGGCTTTTTCTGCGAGTTCAGATATGGCGTTGTTGTTATCGCTCGATGCGTGGCTGTTATTCATCCTCCACCTTCCCCGGCAGCTTCGCAGCGTCCTCAATGATGTCCGTCACTAGCTTCATCGTCTTGGCGTTTTCGGCGCTTATTACGGGGCGACCCATCTCGCGCTCCAGCTCTTTTCTCGCGTTGCCGGCGACGCGGCCGCCGCGCTGAGCTACGCTCAGGTTCTCGGCCATGCCCTCGGGCTTTTCGATCTGCGAGATGCCCGTCGTGCTGGCTTCGGCCAGCATGTTCAGCACCAGCTCGAGGTCGCTCATGTTGTCGCGCAGGTTCTCCTTTTTGAGCCCCTTGAGGTCCTTATACTGCCGCGTGGTCATGCCTGACCACGCTTTACTTATCTCGTCCGTCAGTATCGCATACTCGCGGCCCTTCTGTACGCCGCGTTTGCTCCACTCGTCCGTCAGCTCGTTGCGGATGCGTATCGCCAGCAGCCGCTGGTGCACCCACTCCTCGCTGTATCCCTTCTTGAGATACGTCTCGAGCGCGCGGTCGATGGCCTGCTCGGGGTCTATCGTCTCCTCGATACGCTCGCGGCCTACCTGCGCCAGCCAGAGCTTGAACGGCTCGCCTTTCCGTGAGGGGATAGACTGGATGATGCGCAGCAGCTGTTCCGTGTCCGCGACGTCGGTGAGACGGCGCTTGCCGTCCTTAGACTTCAATTTCAACTGCTGACAATTTGTCAGCAGTTCGTCCGCGCCCTCATCCTTGAGCCGCTGCTTGAGCTTAGCCCAGTAGTTGCTCGCGCCGCGCTTGTCCTTCTGGTCAGTCAGTGCGCCGACTACATCCACAACGGAAAAATACCATTCTTCGCGCTCGGCGTCCCATGCGGAGCGTATGGGCTGATCCTCAAATAACTGCATTGCGTCGTTGCTCATACTATGTACCCCCAAATTAGCTGATTAAATTGTACCACATTTTGCCTTAAAACTCAACGTTTATGTAACTTTTCTGCCCACCTCCAGTATGGCGGCGCAGAAGCGTTCCCACGGGTACAACGTTTTCAGCAGCGGGTCGCCGTCACGGATACGGAGAGTGCGGCGGATTTCTTTAGGGATGACAACACGGCCCAGGTCGTCGATACGGCGGACGATGCCGGTGGCTTTCATAAGATACCTCCTGCTTATATTTCTATGTGCAGGAATTAGTATCCGCAGTTTCCAGCTTGCTATGCGTAAGGCGGAATTTGGAAAAGGAGCTGCGACGGTTTTGCTTAACCGTTCGCAACTCCTTTGAGCATATTCGTCATTATCCTGCGCACTGCCGTCAGCAGGTCGTACTGCCCGTCGCTCAGCGCCCACTCAAAAATGAGGCCCTTTTCCAGCATGCACAGATCCTCCGTAAGCTGCTTCAAGTCCTCTCCGGGCTTTATTTCGCCGCACTTTTGGGCCTCCTGCAGTATTACATATGACTTTTTCATAATGGGGAGGTGCTTTTCTCCGGATTTGGTGAAATCTCCGAGGTATAGGCTCTTGTTGTTGGGCGTGTAAAAGTTCTTTATAAACTGCAGTCCCTGATCCATGCAGTATTCGGAGTACATACTGTAAACCACAACGACGTCCTCTATAAAGTCCCCCGTGAGCTTGCTTTCGTATTCTTCCCAATACTTTTCATAGCCTGCGTCAAAATAGTACGCCAGCAGCTCGTCCTTGCTGCCGAAATGGTGGTAGAAGCTCCCGACGGAAATCCCCGCCCTGCTGCACACATTTGCCACGGTGACGTACTCGTAGCCGTATTCGCGCATTAACTCCATTGCCGCCTGAAAAATCTGATTCTTTACCTGCTGGCTGCGCACCTGGCGCGGCACTTTGAGCTTGTTGTCCATGCCGTCCTCCGGTTGAGTATTTATGCTTATGATACACAAACATCCTCAAAAAGTCAAAGATTAAAATTCTAACATGCCTTACAAATGATTGCGTATATGATATATAACGATTATAGAACGCATTCTAAAATCATTACAGAATGCAATACTGAATTAGGAGGACAAAAACATGGCTACCCTGGAAGAGAGGATTCAGCGACTTGAGGACATTCGTGAGTGCGAGCAGCTTCAGTACAAGTATGAGTATTATCTCGACCACAGCTATGACGGCGACGGCATTGCTTCGCTGTTCGTACCTGACGGGCTGTGGGAGATAAAAGGCTGCGGCGGCACCGCAAAGGGCCATGAGGCCATTAAGCAGCACGCGAAGGACCTGGGCAAGGCCATACCCTGGGGCCAGCACAACATGATGACGCCTATGGTTGAGGTCTCCGAGGACGGCAAGACCGCCACGGGTACCTTCTGCCTCGTCTGCATGGTCACCATGATAGACAACGGCGTTGAAGATGCGTACATCCTCGTCGGCAAGTACAGCAACAAGTACGTCAAAATAGACGGCAAGTGGCTCTTCACGGAACTTACAGGCGTCATCGATCAGACAGCCCCCTGGGACAAGGGCTGGGTAAAGGCCGCCATCACGAAGGAGAGCTGGTAAGCAATGGCCTGCAAGTATCCTCTTCTGTTCAGCCCCTTCACATTCAGCGGGCTGACGCTCAAGAATCGCCTTGTCATGCCCTCAATGGGTACGAACTTTGCAAACCCCGACCACTCCGCGTCCGAAAAGCATTTCGCCTACATAGAGCGCCGGGCGCGCGGCGGCGTGGGGCTTATTATGATGGAATACGCCACAGTGGATGAGAGCGGCCTCTCCGCGCCCTTCCAGCTGGGCGTGTTCAGCGACAAGCACATACCCGGCATGAGCCGTCTCGCGGACATTGTGCACCGCTATGGCGCGAAGCTGGGATTCCAGCTCCAGCATGGCGGACTGCAGGCTCACGACGCTCCGTGCCAGCCCATGGCTCCCTCCGCCATGGGCGACGCCCGTGAGATGACACGAGATGACATGGAGCTTGTTCGCGACGCCTTTGCCGCAGCGGCTGTGCGAGCCAAAAAAGCCGGGGCCGACCTCGTTGAGCTGCACGCGGCCCATGGCTACCTGCTCAACCAGTTCCTGTCACCGCACTACAACCACCGGGAGGACGAATACGGCGGTTCGCTTGAAAACCGCCTGCGCTTCCCGCTTGAGGCGTACCGCGCGGTGCGCGAAGCCGTAGGTGACGGCTATCCCGTAAACGTCCGCCTGAGCGGCGACGAGCACATCTCCGACGGCTGCACCGTTGCCGACAAGGTCGAGATAGCAAAGCGCTTTGCCGACGAGGGCGTGGACGCAATCCACGTCGCGGGCGGACTGATAGAGTCCATTCCATATGTCATAGCCCCGGTGGCCATCGAGTGCGGCTATAACGTTCCCGCAGCCGAGCAGATTAAGGCCGCCGTGGACGTACCCGTCATAGTTGTCGGCAAGCTGCACGACGGCGACTACGCGGAGAGCCTGCTCGCCGAAGGCAAGGATGACTTGATAGCAACGGGACGTGCTCTGATAGTTGACCCGGATTACCCGAACAAGCTCTATTCGGGACGCGAGAACGAAATCCGCAAATGCCTCTACTGCCTGCAGCACTGCCTGGATATCCCGGCGGGGTGCGTGCAGAATCCGGACTTTGGATTTGAGGGCGTGCACGACTATTCCCCCTCGCGCCAGCCGAAGAAGGTGCTGGTAGTCGGCGGCGGACCGGCTGGTTTGGAAGCGGCCGTCACTGCTGCGCGCCGTGGTCACGGCGTCGTTCTCTGCGACAGCGGCGACAGGCTCGGCGGCAAGATAAACATCGCCTCCGTCCCACCCCACAAGGACAGGCTATATGAGCTCGTGCGCTGGCGTATAGGCGAGGTTGATAGCCTCGGCATAGACGTGTGGCTCAACACTGAGGTCACGCTCGAGCTGGTGCGTGAGATTAATCCGCAGGCTGTTGTAATAGCCACGGGCGTGGAGCCGTTAAAACCGCCCATCCCCGGTGCGGAGAGCGCCGTCTTTGCCCGTGATGTTCTCAACGGCAGCGTCAAGGCTCACGGCGACGTCCTGATAATCGGCGGAGGCATGGTCGGCATGGAGACCGCGGAGTTCATCCGCCCTGACTGCGGTCGTGTGACAGTTGTCGAGATGACGGATACAATATGTTCGGATATGCCGGAGATTCCGCGCATACTCATGATGGAGCGCGCCGAAGGCAGCATAGAAATGCTTACCGGCTGCAGGGTAAAGGCGCTGTCCGGAGGGAATGTTACCGTGGAGCAAAATGGCACGGAGCGTGTCCTGCCAGGCTATGACATGGTGGTCATGGCTACGGGGTATAAGGCCTACGAGCCGCTCAGCGCAGCCATCAAATCCGCGCTGCCCAATATCGACGTGCATGTAGCAGGCGATGCGGTTGAGGCCAGAACTTCCTGGGAAGCCATAGGCGAGGGCTCTGCCGCCGGAAGAAGCATTTGAATATGAAAAGGCCCGGAGTTTTCTCCGGACCTTTTCTGCATATGTAGCTCGTGTTTAATCCTGCCCTGCAAACGTTCCCTGTATGGAAACGACTGCTGCAAACTTATATTTTTTATAATGCCGCACGGCATTTCTATCCACGTTCCCGTTTTGGGGAACGACGTTCAAACCTGCCTTTGCCATCCTCATCGTCACATTTCTATCCACGCTCCCCGCGAGGGGAGCGACCGCGTCGGCGATCGGTACGATATCGCCGGGCAGAGATTTCTATCCACGCTCCCCGCGAGGGGAGCGACAATAGTTATGACCGGTTGTATCATGTGACCACAAAATTTCTATCCACGCTCCCCGCGAGGGGAGCGACTATTCTCGACATGATTAACGCCTAAGGAGGACGAATTTCTATCCACGCTCCCCGCGAGGGGAGCGACGCCCACAATCTCGCCCGTGTCATCGTAGCCCTGGATTTCTATCCACGCTCCCCGCGAGGGGAGCGACTTTGGCTCCTGGACTGTTTAACACCGCATAGAGGGATTTCTATCCACGCTCCCCGCGAGGGGAGCGACAGTATCTCCGTGATGTGCTGCACTTATGAGGAGGAATTTCTATCCACGCTCCCCGCGAGGGGAGCGACGCCCGCCATTGCAATAACGGAGGCGATAGAGCAGGCATTTCTATCCACGCTCCCTGTGAGGGGAGCGACGACGTCGCTGGCTAATGCCGACACACAAGATATCATTTCTATCCACGCTCCCTGTGAGGGGAGCGACCGCCTGTACGATCTCGCGTGGGCTAACCCGGAGCTATTTCTATCCACGCTCCCTGTGAGGGGAGCGACGCGCGCAGCGTTTTCCCGCGCGCCGCAGCGCGCGGGATTTCTATCCACGCTCCCTGTGAGGGGAGCGACTGCGGAGATACTTAACGACGCGCTGCAAGCGCAATTTCTATCCACGCTCCCCGTGAGGGGAGCGACGCTGCGCACGGGGATGCTGCTCAACGAGCGAATTGATTTCTATCCACGCTCCCCGCGAGGGGAGCGACTTTTCCCCTCCGTCGTCAGTGCTGGGTCACGGAGAGATTTCTATCCACGCTCCCTGTGAGGGGAGCGACGCGCCGCAACGGCGTGGTAGTCCACCAGCCCTTGTATTTCTATCCACGCTCCCTGTGAGGGGAGCGACACCCGCAGCTAGAGTGGTTCGTCACCCTGACGTTATTTCTATCCACGCTCCCTGTGAGGGGAGCGACGCGCATAAAATCGGAACATTATTCGCCCTCCCCAGGCTATTTCTATCCACGCTCCCTGTGAGGGGAGCGACGCTGCGGTGTGTAGTCGCGGTATTCGGTGCAAGTCATTTCTATCCACGCTCCCCGTGAGGGGAGCGACTGTATGCAATGACCACCTGCGCCCGGCCTTGTCCACATTTCTATCCACGCTCCCCGTGAGGGGAGCGACCCCCTGTGGGCGTTTCCAAGCCCCAGAAACTGGAAATTTCTATCCACGCTCCCCGTGAGGGGAGCGACACCGCACCATTATGTTTTTCTTTTGATACATATGGAGATTTCTATCCACGCTCCCCGTGAGGGGAGCGACAGCAAATTGAGACAAATTGACGTCGCCAATTTGCAAACAAACTAGATACAACAAACAGCAAAGCCCGGAGCCGCGGCAAATAATTTGCTTATAATGGCGATTGCCGGGCCTCAAACCGGTGCGAAGCTGCCGGGCAACTCCTGAGCACTTGCTCTTCGCACTATAGAAGAAGGATGTCATCCTGAGCCCACTGCGGGCTTATGCCTATGTGCTCGACCTTGCTTTTGTAATTGCTGCCCAGCTGATAAAACCTCAGGCTGTCGTGCGCCGGGTCTATCAATGAGACGAGCTTGTTCTTAAAAACGGCGTATTGCGCGGCGTCGAGTATGCACTCAAACACTGAATTCTGAACGCGCTGCCCGTAATCCACGCATGACTTTGCAACTTTGCGCAGCCTGCGCCGGCCGGCGGCAGTCTCTGTATTTACGTCATAAGTGACTAAGACGAGCATACCGGCCTCACTTCCAGAAAAACGGCGGATAACGCTCCAGGTCGCCGCGCAATGTCCTGGCAAGCAGCAGCGCCTGCACATACGGCACGAGTCCCCACTGGACTTTCTCGCCCAAAAACGGGTGCGTTATGAACTCCTGGCGGCGTTTTTGCCATGCGCTCAAAAACACACGGCGGCCCTCATCAGTGAGCAGCACAGCGCCGTTTTCCTGGCTGCGGCAGTGCGAGGCGGTGAGTATCTTCTGATTCACGCAGGACAGGACGAACCTGTCCGCATATACGCACCTGAGCTCTTCCATGAGGTCGAGCGCCAGGCTTGCCCTGCCCGGCCTGGGCCTGTGCAGCAAACCAACGTAGGGGTCAAGCCCGACGCCATCAAGCGCCGCGGCGCAGTCGCGGGCCAGGAGGGAGTACGCAAAGCTCAGCAGAGCGTTTATGGGGTCTAGCGGCGGGCGGCGGCTGCGCCCGGTGAATGAGAACACGTCGCGCTGCTGCAGAATCAGGCTGTCGAAGCCGGAGAAATACCTCTGTGCCGCCTCGCCTTCTATACCAAGCAACTCGTCCGGCGTCTCGCACTCCTCGACGCGCACAAGGGCGGCGGCCAGCTGGGCGGACAGCTCCTTCAGGCGTTCGACCGGCACACGCATGGGGTGGTCCCTTGTGGCGCGTTCGAGTACCCAGCGGGCGTTATAGATTTTGCCCAGAATGAAGCCCTTGGCAAGACGAAGGCTCTCGTATGGGGAGTCAGACGCGCGGTACTGCGCCTGACGCAGCAGGACATTGCCGCGTTCCTCGCCTACAGTGCTTGCGAGGAACCTGCCTCGAGGTGTGAAAAAGGCCAGGTCGACGCCGCGTTTGGCGCAGGCGCCCATGAGCGCAGGGGAAGCGCCGGGGTAGGCAAAGGTGAGAATGCCCTCAAGCGTGTGCAGCGGGAAACGCGCGACCTCCTCGCGCTCGCGGCTGACGACCACGTTTTCGCCATCAAGGCTGAGGTAGCTGTCCTCGGTGAGGACAAAGAGCGTGTTCAACAGCTTTCTCATATGCCACCCCCTACAGCTTCGTCGATGTGCTCGCGTACATATTTGCTGCTGTCGCCTCGCCTGTACAGGGACGGCAGGCAGAGCTCTTTCAAAGAGCAGGCATTGCAGTGCTTGCCGGGCTTTACCTTAGGCGTATAGCTGCGGCGAAAGTATTCGTTCATCTCTTGGGCCATGTCCGCGGCCTTGGCCCTGAGCTCGGGTGATATATCCACATACTCGCGGCGGCGAGACGAGGCATAGAATATGGCTCCGCGAGGCACGTCGCAGGAGAGCATTTCCTCGAGCGCCATGGCCTGGGCGCACAGCTGCAGCCTGTCCGCGTCATTTTCCTTGCTGGTGCCGTGTTTGTATTCTACAGGCATGGGCAGCCACTTACCCTCGCGGCCATAGAGCTCCACGCCGTCCTCATCGGCGCGGAACTCCACCACGTCGCACTCGCCGCTCAGCCGCAGCCGGTGTGAGACTACTCGCATGCCGCGGATTATCAAAAGGCCGCCGCGCTTTTCGCTGAGCGTATCGTCGTGGGCGCGCTCATGCTCCAGCCGCCCTTCGGCGGTGCGGAGGTTTTCGCTCCACTGCTGCTCCAGATACACGAGCGCCCACTGCCTCCGGCAAAAGCTGAAGTGTTGTATGCCGGCGAGCTGCAAATAATCTTCACTCTCCGTCATAGACTTCCACCGCGAGGCCGGGGAGCGCTCCACAGGTTATGGTGTAGTCGTCTATGCTGCGGGGAGTGTCGGACGTGGCCTCTACTTTGAGCAGCCGGTGGACCTTGGCGGAGGAATACTGGCCGTTTTTGCAGTTGTGCTTCCACCAGTAGAGCCGCAAAACCTCCATGCTGCCGTCCGGACGGGCGGAGGACACGTCGTTTTCAAAGAGCGAGACGAGGGCTTTCTTTATGACCTCGGCGTCCTCGTCGGAGAAGCCGGTCTTTTCGGCCAGCTGGCAGTTGATGCTGCCGAAGGTGGTGTACAGGCCGAAGTTTACGCGGTGCTTCATGCCCATGGTGTCGCTGGACTTCTTGGCTGCGGGCTCGCTGTTGACGCTCTTGGTTATCTGTACGCTGTTGATTTCGATGGGGTCTACACTGAACGCGGGGTGGATGGACACAGGACCGCGCACGCCTACAGATACGCCGTCGTCTTTGCTGCCCTTGAAGGCGAACACCTGACCGAAGCTGCGAACGTCGAGCCAGGTCTCGCAGGCAATGCGCGCGTACTCGTCCTTGTCCTTGGTTTTGAGCTCCTTGACGGCCTCGGCGCGCTCTTTTAGTGAGTGGAAGCCGTCGGTGGCGCGGTCGTCGGACTGCACGAATACGCACTCGCCCATATCCATCATGCGGTTGCGAATCTTGCGCTTGAGGCAGACGTCGGATATCTCGCCGTGACCGTCGTAGGTCTCGCGCGGGCGGTTGCCGTTGAGCGGATCGCCGTTGGGGTTGGCGTGGTTGACGGCGATGACGAGGGCAAAGTCTATCTTATTCTGAAGAGCTGACATTTTAATTATCCTCCTTATTTTCAAGCTTCGCTGCCGTCGTCGCCGGCGGCCTTGTCTTTCTTTGAGGTGAAGAAGTACTGTTTCTGGCTGGCGTAGCCCAGAAGATATAGCTCGTCGAGCGGCTTGTTGTTGTAGTCCTCGAACGGTATGCTGTCTATCAGCTCGAGCATTTTGTTGTAGGCATAGGTGCTCTGGCCGTTTTTGATGAGCCGGGAGACGTAGGGCGCGAGCTGCCGCTCCAGCTCCTTGCAGGACTTGGACGGGTGCTGGGTGAACGCCACCTCCATGCGCTGGGCGTTGGTGGGCCGGCGGTCGGCGGATTTGACGGCGCCGCTGTTCTCGGCGCAGAACTCTGTGTAGTCGGCGCAGGCCAGTATCCGCCCGAACACATAGCTGCGGCTGGGATAGCCCTCTTTCAAAGCCATATTGTAATCCTCCTTCAAGTTCCGGTTGTGGCAGCCGCGCACCAGTGCGCAGGCGATGCTCCTGACCTTTTGAGCTTCATAGTATTCGTAGGCCGCCGAGTTTGATGCCCTGCGGGCGGCGGAGAGCATGATGTCCCGCGGCAGACACTTGCCTTCCGTGATGCAGGCCAGCAGGCGCTCAATGGTCTGGCTGACCAGCTTCTCATCCGCGTTTTCGCCGTAAGCGGCCTTGGCTATGTCGGCGGGCGAGGGTGCGCCGTAGAATGAGACGCGGATGTACTTTTTCTTTCCGTCCTTCTCTGTATGTATCCTGCGGTAATTGTGCCGCCAGGCAAAGGTTTCGTGCCAGTCGAGCACGTTTTTGATGAGCTGGGAGCCGTCCAGCTCGCGGTAGTACTTGACGGACATGCGCCCGGGCGTGGCGGAGTCGAGCACCATGACGCTTATCTTGGAGTACGATCCGAGCGCCGCCTTGTATCCGCTGGCGGCTTTGTTGAAGAGCTGCGCGAAGGCGGTCCTCGTCGTGTCAACCGTGACCTGTTCCTGACTCGAGACCGCCTCGGCGAGGTCGTCCTCGCCGGCAAAGTCAACCGAGTCCCAGGTGGGGGCCGGTACATCCTCGTTCTCGGTACCCCAGACGAGTATCGTCTGGCTGCCGTTGTATATGCCCTGCTTGCCGATGAGCCAGCGCAGGGCGCTGTGTGCCTTCTGCGTGGTCTCGTAGCCTATGTGCAGCGCCTGCTTTGCGTTGTCGAAGCGCTCGCCGCGGAAGGTGAAGTTGGCGGAGTCGTTGCTGGAGATCAGTTTCGCCTTGTCTCCGGCGTTGCGTATCTTATACGGGCTGAGCTGGGAGAGCGGCATTTTCCTGCCGGTCACGAAGCATGTACCCACGTCGCTGAACTGAGAGGTGTAGTAGTCAATCCAGCTTAGCTTCGTCTGCTCGTCCTCGTGGAGCCCTGTTCCGCCGACGCGCCAGCGGACGAAGCACTCGGTCTCGTCGGCAAGCAGCGGCGCTATTGCCGGGGCCTCGCCGCTGTATTTCTTCCAGTTGGTTACCAGCTTGCCGTCCTCGCCTGTGACAAGCACCCTGTAGTTCACCAGGTCTGAGATGAGAGTGCCGCTCTTGACATATGTAAGCACGGCCCGCAGCTTGCCGCTGCCGTATTCGGAGTCACACCAGGCCTCAAGCTGGCTGACGTATTCGTTATATTTGCTGTCCTTACGGCCCCCAAAGGCCGGGTAGTCGGCTGCGACGTACTGCAGTTTGTCGGCGAGCGGATGCGGGATGAAGCCCGAGGTGCGGGAGCCGGACCTCTCTGTGCATGGTATGACGGTCGTGGCCTCGTCCGGCCTGAGCACGCGCGCGGACAGGAACTCGCCGCCGTCCGACAGGCTGACCTCAACCTGGGCCTTTTGAGTGGTATGTCCGACCGGCAGCAGCACCGGCGCTTCACGCTCTCTGCGGTAGGACGGTTTTCCGACCTCGCCGAGGTTTTTCTCATATACCTCATAGCAGCGCTCAATCCAGCCCATCGTATCCGACCTCCTTTGCCAGCTCGGTCGCCGGCGAGAAATTTATGCCGCTTGTGAAGGTTTTCCGGCTGCGATGAGCTATCCGCTCTACGACGGGGCAGTCCTCCGGCCGGCAGAAGTCTATAGTTCCGCCGTGCATAACGGGCCGCCACAGCCTCATTTTCAGTACGCCGTCCTCGCCCTCGTCGGGGTAGGTGAAGCCGTGCAGCATGAGGCCGAGCGGCATGTCGGGCACGCCCTCATAATCGCTTTCCCCTTCGTCAAAGACGCAGGGCTCGACATAGCCCTGGCACTCCCGCGCGCCCAGATAGATATCGCGCCGCCCGCCGCGCTCAATCATGCGTCTGGCGATGAAAAAGTGCTTGTTTTCGTCCCGGTCACCGGCCAAATCCGGCCTGTGTTCGTTCCACTCGAAGTGTGCGCGCAGCCGGTACTCCACGTTTACAAGGTAGGTGTAATAAGACAGGTCGTTATTACCGTCGTTGTATCGGATGGGACGTGTGCCCTTGCTCTCAGTCTCAATCGTGTTCATTATGCGGACTGAGTCCGGGTGCCAGATGAAGGTAGGCTTCCAGTAACAGCTCTCGAGTATGCCCTTGAGCGCCTCGTAGGTCGGTACCGGGTAACTGCACTTTTCGCCTCCGACACGGGTTATGGGCTCGCTGAAGAGGGCGTAGCGCCCCCAAATGCGCAGCTCCACAGAGTTTTTAAACCGCAAATCGCTTCCTCCTTTCCTATTGGAACATTGGCTCTAAGGGCAGAGGGTCAAACACCACGCCCGGCCCTTCTGAGTCATAATAGTTGCCCTGAAGTATCATCACTGTGCCGTCCAGCTCAACGGACACAGCGCCGTCGAGCTTGTGCAGCTCACTGTTGCTGAGTTGTACGGCGTAGGCCTCCAGCTGCCTAAGCAGCTCCGGAGAGCGCTCGCCGGAGAGCAGCCGGCCTATGAGCTCCTTGCCGGCGCCATACGGGACAAGCACGCCCCGCTTTTCGTCGGATATGGCCTCAAACGCGCCCTCGGCCGTCTCAAAAGCCTGGTGCATGGTGAACGTTTGCACTTTCCTGCCGGCTCCGGCTGCGGCCTTCATGCCTTTCTCGTTTACGGTCAGCAGGTCGACCAGGCTGACAGAGAGGCCGGAAGAGTCTTGGTGGTATTCCATCTCCTTTTCTATCGACTTCTGCGAGTAGAGCAGCTCGTAGTACCTGTCTATGGCGTCGACCCCGAGCCAGTCCGTACCCTCGGGCATGGCCTCGAGCAGTCTGCGCATGGCCTGCTTTGCCTCGTCAATCTCCTTAAGATAGGAGAGCTTTTCGTCACAGTCGACTATGTACAGCGCGCCCAGGCCGTCGCCGTGGCGGTTGCTGCGGCCGCCGGTCTGGATGGCGTTCACCAGACCGGCCATGGAGCGCACGGCGCAGTCGAAGCTCAAATCCACGCCCGCTTCGATGAGCTGGGTGCTCACGCACACGACTCGCTCTCTGCCAAGCAGGCTTTCAAGCTGCCGGATGACGTCGCTGCGGTGGGCGGAGCACATCCGCGTAGTCAGGCAGAACAGGCGCACATCGCTGTCAAGCCGACCGCGCAGCTCATTGTACAGGCCCACGGCGCCGGGTTTGGTGTTCATGACCACGAGCGTACTGCGGCACTTATCGCTGAGCTCGCTTACGAATCCGGCGAGCTCCGGTATTGTCATGGCGCCGTGCAGGCACCTGCTGGCGTCGCAGTTGACCCGCTTGAGTTTGGCGAATATGTCGCGGTAGTCCGGTACAATGTCGCAGTTTTCGGACAGCATCAGAGGGTGCTTGAGTTCGCCCAGCGCGGGCTGGGTGGCCGTGCAGAGGATAATTACACAGCCGAACAGCTCGGCGAGTGTGTTGACCGCCAGATTGAAGAGGTATGTATGCTTGAGCGGCAGCGCCTGCACCTCGTCGAACAGCAGCACGGAACCCGCGAGCGAGGCCATGCGCCTGACGTTGCGCCGGGGTGCGGCAAATGCCGTATCCAGAAACTGGACCATCGTGCTGCAAATCACGGGACAGCCCTCCCAGCGGCTGGAATACATCTGGTAGTTTGCCTCATCCCCGGCCTCGGCTATGAAGTCGGAGTGGTGCTCGAGCACGTTTTCATCCCCTATAGCCTCCCGTATCCGGCCGGCGTTCTGGCCGGTGATGGATTTGAAGGGGGCAAAGTAGAATATGTGCCGGGCGTTTATGCTCCGTGCGGCATTCAGGCAGAAGCGCAGCCCGGCGTAGGTCTTTCCCGCTCCGGTCGGCAGGCAGAGCCGGTATATTCCCGGCTTGCCCCCTGCTCCGGCATCGCGGCAGCGCTCGGACAGCTCCTGACGCAGGCCGTCTATCGGATGGCTGTTGGAGAGCCCGCCGATATGGCTCTCGCCCCGCAGATAGAGCTCTTCCCACATACGGTCCCTGGCTTCGCGGCCCTCGCGCTCCGGCAGCTCTTTGCCGTCCATGAAGCAGGCGGTGTCCGTCCAGTCCGCGTCGACAAGCGCGGAGAAGAGCAGGCGCTGCGTAAAGCCGAGCGAAAAGCTGCGCTGAGCTTCGTCGGGGTAGAGGCGGTTCAGTTTCAGCCTGAGCTGCCGGACTTCCTCTCCGGCCTCCGCCATCAACGATTCGACCTCGTACTCCGGTATGACCTCGGAGAAGAAGCGCTGCACGCACTCGGCATAGTTTTCGTCCGCACTCCCCAAGCGCAGCTTGTCCTTCCAGCTCTCGTGGCCGAGAGGGGAGAGCATGTCGCAGCGAACCCCGTGGTGGCAGCCTATTGCTATTGCGGCCATCTGCGCTGCCAGATACGTGCTGGCCGGCGCCTTGACGGCCCGTTCCATCAACCACCGCATACCGGCGGAGGAGTGGTTCACGCGCTCATTGGTAAGGCCAAGGATGCGCCGCTGGCCGAGATCCTGACTCTTGCCCATATCGTGCAGCAACCCTGTCAGATACCCAAGCTTCTCCAGGCCGATTATCTTGCAGAGCTCACTGCAAAGTCCTGCCACGCTTAGGCAGTGTACCGGCAAGAGCTGAATGGCGCCGGTGTCCGGCCGCCTGTGTGCAACAAGCATTCTCGTCACTCCTATTTGTTTTAGTATTATTGCATTAAATTTTATAACTAAGTATATATCATGTCCACAATGATGCCAAGAATTATATCCAATTTTGTCGAAATATTCCTTGATAAATTTTGTTGCAATGCTTTATTTACAATGATACAATAACAAAGCATTTTTCAATGCCGTCGCTCTCCTGCCAGGGGAGCGTGGATAGAAATGTTTTTGTATCATTGCACAGTAAAAACGGCAGCCGTCAGGCCGCCGTTTTTGCTATATCCAGGCTGTGTTTTGCCCGGCAAAATTTTTTCAAAAAATTTTTCCGCCGACCCCGGTTTCGGCGAGGTCCCTCCGTAATCTATGGGTGTAAGCAAAAAACAAAAACAAACACACATAAATAAGGAGATGACTTAAATGAAGAAGCTGAACGTCAAAACGATAGGTATCGCCGCCGCTGCCGCCGCCATGCTGGCCCTCGCCGGGTGCGGGGAAAACAACACGGCCTCGCTGCCGCAGGAGAGCCTGCCCGAGCAGAACATCGCGGCCCCGCAGGAGACCGCAGGAACGCTGCTGCTCAGCGTGAACCCCGCGATAGAGCTCGATTACGACATGGAGGGCGACGTGGTGCGGCTCAACGCCCTCAACGACGACGCAAAGGCAGTGCTGGCGGGCTACGACAGCTACTACGGCCGCAGCGCCGAGGTCGTCGCCGCCGAGCTGGTGGGTGAGATAGACGAAGCCGGGTACTTCGACACGACCGTCGCCGGCAATGAGCGCAATATCGTGCTCCGTCTCGAGCGCGGAAGCGAATACCCCGAGGGCTTCCTCACGGAGATAGAGGCCTCCGTCCGTCAGGCGGTCAGCGAGCGCGGCGGCACAAGCCAGGCGGTGGCAATCGGCGCAGATGACTACAACGCCGCCTACGCAGACAGGGGCTATATCAGCTCCGACGCCGCGGAGAGGCTGGTGGCGGCACAGACCGGCATCGGCAATCCGCAGTTTGTGGTAAAGGAATACGAGCTCGATGACGGCGACTACGAGGTGGAGCTGATTGTCAACGGTGTGGAGTACGAGTACGAGGTTGACGCCTACACAGGCCGCGTGACCGAGGTCGAGCGTGATGACGATAGCTTTGACGACCGCTACGACGATGTGTACGACGATAACTACGACGACGTGTACGATGACGGTTGGGATGACATGTACGACGACTGGGATGACGATGACTGGGATGACGATGACTGGGATGACGATGACTGGGATGATGATGACTGGGACGACGATTGGGACGACGATTGGGACGACGACTGGGATGATTGACCGGTTTACTGAGATTTAATGCGGATTTCACACGGATTTGATGTAAAATCCTGACGCCTGTGATATTCTCGTAAAAACCTGCGCGCCGGCCCGCTGCCAAGACCGGCGCGCGGCTTTATGGGGGATGACGATGGTCTCGACGAAGCAGGACATAATCGAATGGGTACTCGCGGCCAAGGAGGATCCGGATGCCGCAGACAGCCTTATAAACCAGTACATGGGCTTCATCCGCGCCGAGGCCGGGAAACTCAGCTTCGGCGACAAAGAGGATGAGCTGAGCGTCGCCATGCTCGCGTTTTACGAGGCGGTGCTCGGCTATGAGCGCTCGCGCGGGAGTTTCCTCAGCTTTGCCGCGAAGGTCATACGCTCACGGCTCATCGACTACCACCGCAGCGAGAGCCGCCACCGCGGACACGGCTCGCTGAACGAGCGCGCGGGCGAGGACGGCGCAGAGCTTCTGGAGCTCTTACCCGACACGCGCGACGATATAGAGGAGCTGAACACCCGCGAGGCGGCGCAGGGCGAGATAGAGGAGTACGCCAAGACGCTTGCCGCCTTCGGCCTGACTTTCTCCGATGTCGCGGACAACTGCCCGAAGCAGGAGCGGACGCTCCGCGCCTGCCTTGACGCGCTGGGATACGCGAGGCAAAAGCCGGAATTGCTCGCCGCCGTGGAGAAAAGCGGCAAGCTGCCCATGGCGGAATTGGCCTCCGGCGCGGGCGTCGAGCGCAAGACGCTTGAGCGGCACAGAAAATACCTGGTCGCCATGCTGCTCGCCTTCACCAACGGTTTTGAGTTAATACGCGGCCACCTGTGCAGGCTCGATGGCGGGAGGGGGACGAAATGAAATACCTGATACTTGAGTCCCGGGCCGCCTACTGCGTCGCACTCGGAGAGGACGGGCGCTGTATAAAGTGCGCAAATATGAGCTACGAGGTCGGCGACAGGGTGGAGGACGTAATTGAGCTGAAGCTGCCCGAGCGGCGCGACAACCGCCGTATAGTGCGCATGGCGTCGCTCTGCGCGGGACTGGCCGCCTGTGTGTGCATAGCCTTCTTCGGCTGGTATCGTCCCAATTATGCGGCCTACGGCACCCTGCGCATGAGCATAAACCCCGATGTGGAGCTGACGCTCAGCCGCACGGAGCGCGTACTGGATGCCGAAGGGCTGAACGCCGACGGCGCTGCGCTGCTGGACGGCCTGGATTTGTCCGGCATGGATGCGCAGGCGGCGGCGGACGCTTTGGTCGCGCAGTCTATTGCGGACGGTTATCTCTCCGAGGGCGGGCAGGTGACTGTGTCTGTGGACGGCGGCAGTGAGGACTGGCGCAGCGAGACTGAGGGCGATACGCTCGAGACACTCGAAGAGCGCTACGGCACCTTCGCCATAATCCGCACGCCGGAAGAGCCGATAATCACCGTACCGGTTTCGACTGCGAGCCCGACGCCCACGCCGACGGCGGTCCCAACCCCGACTCCGCCCCCTGTGCAGAGCATACCGCCCTACGTTGACGATGACGACGGCTGGGACGACGATGACAGCGACGATGACGATGACGATGATGACGATGATGACGGCGCGGACGGCGGCGATGATGACTGGGACGATTGAGGCCAGGAGCCAAAGCGCCGCGTGGAGCCAAATTCTGCGCTTTGCGGCCGAAGAGGATTGCTTGCGCTGTACGGTGCCGTCATGGGTTCCGGAAGGATATGCCCGGCCCGTATAAGGCGGCGTCGTGGCCCGCGTTTTCCAGGCCCTGTGAAAAACAGGGCAAAACTGATGCCGGCACGGAATTTCCCGTGCCGGCATTGGTATGTGGGCGAGAGGGACGGCGCAGGCGCGCCGTCAGGCCCGGGGTGAAATACAGGAGCTCAGAACAGCTCGTCGCCGCTCTTGCAGTCCAGGCCGGGGTGCAGGTCGAACCGCACCGCACCGACGCGGGCCCTGCCCTTGACGGCTTCCTGGACGAGATACGTCCCGCGTATGCCGAAGCCTCCGCACAGCTCTATGGCGGAGCAGCCGGCGTCCGCCATTTCAACGGCGGCTGCGACGCCCTCCTCATAGGTGGAAACCCCGATTGACGTGAGCTCGACGCCAGGCGTTTTGACTACCGAGCGATGAAGCGCAGGGTCGGCGCCCGGGGCAATAAATATGAAAGCAGCTGTCAGCATGGCTTAGCCTCCTACTTCCTGTTGGGTATATGCACCGCGCGTTTGTCCGCCGCAAGAACGGCCTCGCGCAGCCCCTCGGATACGGTCGGATGGCAGTGTATTGTGTCCGCCAGCTCGTCCAGCGTAGCCTCGAGACGTATTGCGAGCGCGGCCTCCTCTATGAGGTCCGTGGCGCGGTCGGCCAGGATGTGTACGCCGAGTATCTCGCCGTACTTTGCCCCGGCTATAACCTTTATCATGCCGTTAACGGCGCCGACAACCAGACTTTTGCCATTCGCGCTGGTGGGGAAGCGTCCGACCTTGTACTCGATTCCAAGCTCCTTGCACCGTTCCTCGGTAAGCCCGACGCAGGCGAACTCCGGACCGACGTATGCGCAGCTCGGGCTGGCGTCGGGATTGAAAACAGAGCTTCCGCCCATAGCGTTTTCAGCCGCCACCTCGCCCATGGCCATGGCGGCGTGGGCCAGCATCAGCTTGCCGTTGCAGTCGCCTACGGCGTAGATGCCGCTGACGCTGGTTTCCATGCGCTCGTCCGTGACGATGTATCCGTTTTCGAGCTTTACGCCTGTTTTGTCCAGACCCAGCGAGGCGGTGTTTGGCCCACGGCCGACACTGAGCAGCACCTTTTCCGCGCTTATTGTACGCTCGCCCGACGGGGTCCTGACCTTTACGTCCGCGCCGACTCCCGTGTCCGAAACAGAGAGTACGGTGGAGCCGGTAAGTATCTCCATACCGGCGGCTTCAAGCTGCGCCTGCACCATGCCCGTCAGCTCTGCGTCCATGAGCGGCAGGAGCTTTGGAAGCATCTCCACCACCGTCACCTTTGTGCCGAAGCGCTGATAAACGCTGCCCAGCTCTATGCCGATGACGCCTCCGCCTATGACAAGCAGGCTCTCAGGTATGTGGTCCAGCGTCAGCGCGCCCGTGGAGTCTATTACTGCCCCGGACTCCTTCACGCCGGGTATGGGCGGAACAATCGGGTAGGAGCCGGAGGAGATTATAATCTTGTCGGCTGTCAGGCTCCTGCCGTCCACGCTGACGGTGCGCGCCCCGGTGAACACGGCCTCGCCGTTTATCACGCTTATCTTGTTGGCCCGCATAAGCGCGGCGACGCCCGAGGTCAGCTTATCGCTAACGCCCTGCCGGTTGGCCTGTACTCTGGCCCAGTCGACGGCAACGTCGCGGCCGAGGATGCCGATGCCTTCGGAGTGCGTTGCAAGCTCATACACCTCGGCGCTGTGCAGCAGGGCCTTGGTGGGCATGCATCCGCGGTTGAGGCAGGTGCCGCCTATTCTGTCGCGCTCAATCAGAGTTACCCTGGCTCCGAGCTGGGCGGCGCGTATCGCCGCGACATAGCCGCCCGGGCCTCCGCCTATAACGAGTACGCTGCCTGCCTCGGCCTCCTTTGCCTCCGGCGCGGCGACGGGCGCGTCGGCCACGGCTTCTCCGGGCTGGCCGATGACGGCGACCTTTTCAAGGCATTTGGCGGAGCCTCCTTCCGGGACGTATATTTTCAGCAGCGTGCCTGAGCCGGACGCCTCGATGGTGTTGGTGAGCTTGTCGGTCTCGACCTCGAACAGCCCTTCGCCCTCGTTGACCGTATCTCCCTCATGCTTGAGCCACTTGCTTACCGTGCCTTCGGTCATAGTGAGGCCCAGCTTGGGCATGACAATTTCTTTCGCCATATGTGCCTCCTTATGCAAGCAGCAGCGCGGGGTTTTCCATGAGCTTCTTTATGCGCTGAAGGAACTGGGCGGCCACGGAACCGTCGACAACCCGGTGATCGGCTGTCAGCGAGAGGTTCATAATGGGCCTGACGCAGATTTCACCGTTGACTACGACGACTTTGTCCTCCATGGTGTTGACGCCGAGAATGGCCACCTCGGGCTGGTTGATTATGGGAGAGAAGCTTTCGATTCCGTACATACCGAGGTTGGTTATTGTGAAGGTCCCGCCGGAGAGCGCATCCATTGGCAGCCTGCCCTCGCGCGCCTTGGCGGCAAGCTCCTTGACCTCGGCGGAGATTTCGCTGAGCGTTTTCTTGTCGGCGTCGCGCACATTGGGGACCACGAGGCCGTTGTCCAGCGCGACGGCCACGCCCATGTTTACATAGTGCTTGTATATTATCTTGTTGCCGTCAACAGAGCAGTTGAGCAGGGGGAATTCTGTCAGGGCTTTGGCCACAATCTTTACGAGAAGATCCGTATAGCTGACCTTTACGTCGTCGCTTTTAAGCTGCTCGCGCAGGCGCTTCAGCTCGGTCATGTCTATGCCGAGATTGAAGGTTACTGTCGGGCTGGTCATATGGGAGTTGAGCATGTTGTTTGCGATGGCCTTTCGCATGCCGTTCATAGGCACCGTTTCCTCGCGCGGCGCGGCGGGGGCCGGGCCTGTGCCCGCGCCCTGTACGGCGGCCAGTATGTCTGCGGCCAGTACGCGCCCGTGCGCTGGGATATCTTTCAGCTCTACTCCTATGTCGGCCGCCACCTTGGCCGCGAGCGGGCTTGCCTTAACCTTGGGTCCGGAGTCCTCCGGCATGGGGGACGGCGCCGCCCCGGCAGGTTTGTAGTTCTTGACGTCCTCCTCGGTTATGCGGCCCTTGGGGCCGGTGCCGGAGACGAGGGAGATGTCTATGCCAAGGGACTTCGCGAGCTTTTTCGCCGCCGGGGATGCAAGGACGCGCTCGCCCGAGGCCCTGGCAGGCGCCGGCGCGGCGGGCGCGGCGGGCGCCGCCGCACCGGCCTTGGGCTCCGCGGGGGCGGCTCCGCCCAAAAGCGCCGCGTAGTCCTCTCCGGGCTCGCCTATGACGGCGACCGGCTTCAGGCAGGGCACCTCCGCGCCCTCGGCGGCAACTATTTTCAAGAGGACGCCCGAAACGGACGCCTCGATGGTGTTGGTGAGCTTGTCGGTTTCGACCTCGAACAGCCCTTCGCCCTCTTTAACTGTGTCGCCCTCGTGCTTAAGCCACTTGCTGACCGTACCTTCGGTCATAGTGAGGCCCAGCTTGGGCATGACTATAACTTTCGCCATGTACTGACCTCCTTACTTTGTGTTGTACATTCCCAGCCCCGCCGCGCACGCGAGTATTTCCCGCGGAAGGACGCGCCACGGCCCGTCGCGGTTTATGACAAACGTTACCTCGTCGCCGGGCTGTATGCGCACTTCGCGCTCTCCGTCCAGGGCAATCATGCATCTGTTTTCCGCCGTAAATGTGTACGGCTTACCCAGGTCCAGGCGGCTGGAGCCGGACACATATACCGGGGTCAGGACTCCCGCGGCTATCGGCGCAAGTACGCCCTTTCCCTCGCTGCCGAGAGTTATGCACAGCCCGAAGTCATCCGTATCCTCTACTATTTCGTAGGCCCCGGCTACGGCTGAGAAGCCTATCGTAGCCGGATGGCAGCGGGTTACGGCTATCCTCCGTATGCGCTCCGGATCCCAGATCGCCTTGGCGCCGGTGTAGAAATCGTCCGAAACAACGGCGTCCACAAGGGCTATGTCCCTGGCCTCGCCGTTGACAAAGACGGTTATTTTCTTGTCATGTATGCAGCAGCCGCGCGGATTTTCCATAAGCGCTGCCGCTGCGGCGGCCATACCGGCCACTGTGCCCTCCATCATGGCGGGGTATACGTTGTTTGTGCCGGTGGATATGCTCAGCATGGGGGTGCATCCCGCCGCCTTGGCCGCTGCCCGTGAAGTGCCGTCGCCTCCGAGCACGACTATGCAGCCCACGCCCTGCTCCGACATCATCCGTGCGGCGCGCACGGTGTCCTCCATGGTGGCCTCCAGCTCAAAGTCCAGCAGGCGGAGGCCGGCGCTGAGTACGCCGTCGTCCTCCAGAGCGTCTTTAACGGCATAGCCTATCATAAAGGTGTCCGGCATGAACACCGCCTCGTCAATGCCCATGCCCTGGGCGGCCAGGACTATGCGCTTGCAGATGTTTACCTTTTCATTGTTGTCTATGGTTGTGGCGTAGGATACAAGCCTGCGTATGTCCTTGCCCGAAGCCGGATTTGCAATGATACCGATTGAGGCCATATAGCACCTCCCTGACCTACAGATAGCGGATTCCTCCGTAAAAAGCGGCCCGCGCAAGGGCTTGCGCCTGGCTTGCGCGGGCCGCGCCCGGAAAGAACGGGTTACAGTATTTTCTTGGCGCCGTGGATGATGTCCTCGGCACTGGGCATATAATACTGCTCCAGGACCGGGGCGAACGGGACCGGGGTGTCGAGAGCGCCTATGCGCACGACGGGGGCGTCAAGATAGTCGAACAGCTCCTCGCCTATCATTGCGCTTATTTCGCCGCCGTAGCCGCCGCGCCTGACCTCCTCTGTGACGACGAGGGCGCGGTGGGTTTTGCTGACGGATTCGGCTATCAGCGCCTTGTCGAGAGGGTAGAGGCTCCTCAGGTCTACAACCTCAGCGCTTACGCCGTCCTGTGCAAGCTTTTCGGCGGCGTCAAGCGCGTCGTAAACCTGCTTGCCGTAGGTGATTATCGTGATGTCGTCGCCTTCGCGGCATATTTTGCCCTTGCCGAGAGGTATGGGCTCGAAGGAGTTGACCTCGCTCTTCATGCTGAGCAGCACCTTGTTTTCAAAGTACATGACCGGGTCGTTATCGTCGATTGCCGTGAGCATCAGGCCCAGGGCGTCCTCCGCGCAGGACGGGTACACGACCTTCAGTCCGGGGACGTGGGTCAGCCACGCCTCAAGGCTCTGCGAGTGCTGCGCCGCGGCGCCCGTGCCTGCGCCGGCCGGAAGCCTGACGACCATGGGCAGGGAAATCTTGCCGCCGAACATATAGCGCATCTTGGCCGCCTGGTTTACCAGTTGGTCCATGCCGACGGTCAGGAAGTCGCAGAACATAAGCTCTGCTATCGGCCGCAGCCCTGTCGCGGCAGAGCCGACGGCGCAGCCGATGATGGCGCCCTCGGAAATCGGCGTATCGCGTACACGCTCCGGGCCGAACTCGTCAATCATGCCCATCGAGACGCCGAAGCAGCCGCCGAACTTTCCGACGTCTTCGCCGAAAAGAATAACGTTGGGGTCCTCACGCATCCGAATGCTCATGCCCTCGCGGATGCCTTCAGCATAGGTCATCATCTTCATCTGTCGCGCACCTCCTCAACTATGTCGGAATACACATCCACGACCGCTGTCTCGACGGCGGGGATGGGCTGGGCGTCGGCGAAGGCGATGGCGTCGTCTATCTCCTTCGCGACCTGGGCGTCGACCGCGTCGACTTCCGCCTGGGTCATGACGCCGTTTTCAACAAGGAACTTGGCGTAACGCGGCATGGGGTCTTTCTCCATCCACGCCTCCTGCTCCTCCTTGGGCTTGTATATGGCGGGGTCGCCTTCAAAGTGTCCGTGCTGGCGGTAGGTCTTGCACTCAATCAGCGTCGGCCCCTTGCCCGCGCGCGCCCTGGCTACCGCCTCGTGGGCCGCCTCGTACACAGCCAGCGGGTCGTTGCCGTCGACGGCGACGCCGGGGATGTTGTAAGCGGCGCCGCGGTCTGCTACGTCCTTTATGGCCTGATGGCGGTCCTGGCTCATGGATATGCCGTAGTGGTTGTTCTCGCAGACAAAGACAACCGGCAGCTTCCAGATGCTCGCCATGTTCAGCGACTCGTGGAAGGTGCCCTGGTTTGTGGAGCCGTCGCCGAAGAAGCAGACGCAGACCTGGTCGGTGCCGCGGACCTTGGCGCTCAGTCCGGCGCCGCAGGCTATGCAGTGGCCGGCGCCGACTATGCCGTTCGCGCCGAGTATGCCCTTGTCCCGGTCCGCGATATGCATCGAGCCGCCTTTGCCCTTGCAGTAGCCGGTCTCGCGCCCGAACAGCTCCGCCATCATCAGGTTGAGATCGCCGCCCTTGGCTATTATGTGGCCGTGCCCGCGGTGCGTACTCGTGATGAAGTCGTTGTCGGTAAGGCATTCACAGACAGCCGGGGCTATTGCCTCCTCGCCCAGATACAGGTGGACAAACCCAGGTATTTTGCCCTCTGCGAACAGCTTGGCAGCCGTGCTCTCGAAGTCTCGTATGCGGCGCATCTTCACATACATATCCTTCATCTGCTCATTGCTGATTGCCATTCAATAACCTCCTTCAATTTAAAATACTTTAATTTGCAATGCCGCAGATGCGGCATTAGACGTCTACATACACCTCTACGGCGGCGACAGCTGCCTCTATGCTCTCGTCGCAGTCACCGAAATCCGGGATGCAGAGCCCGCCGCAGCTCAGCCCGCCCGGGACGGCCACGACCTCCACCGTGCCTACCGGGAAAACCGACGCCACGGCGTTGACATCCACGTCGTTGGGCCGGGTTACGGCGACGGTGGCGCGTATGAATACCTGCTTCCTGAAGTCGGTCAGGCCCAGAACCTGCTCCAGCCCGCACAGGCAGCTGCGGGATATCGCGTCCTTTGCAGCCTTGGCTGCGGCCTTTGTGACGTCCTGACCGTGAAAGTCTGTTCCCAGTCCGAATTCGACGATGTACTTTTTCAATTTTCTCACCTCCAGAGCTGCCTCACGTCTATTATTATATATGCAGTCATCAAAATTCTCAATATTAGGCGTAAAATTCTCAAATTTTCAGCGATGACCATAAAAGAGCGAAGAGGTGTCTGCGCTAATTGCACAAATAGTCAGTAAAATAACAAAGCCGTGAGATGAATTTCGACAAATTCATCTCACGGCTTGAGAATTTATTGCGATAATCTCAGCTGCCGCTGAGATTTAAGACTGAAGAGCGGAGGCTTTTCACGTCAATGCCGCAGCGCTTTATATGCCGGTAGAGAGTGGCCCGGCTGACGCCAAGCCTCTCTGCGGCCTTTTCCACGTCGCCGTCGCACAGGGTGAGGGCGGAGAGAATTTCTCCCGCCTCGGAGCCGGACTTTGCCGGAGCTTCCGCACCGGAGGGCGTGCTTCCCACAGCCAGATGCAGGCTCTGCTCGCTCAGAACATTGTCGTTGGTCGCGTAGAAAGCGCGTTCTATTCCATTTTGCAGATCTCGCACGTTTCCGGGCCATTCATAGGCCATGAGCCCGTCTACAAACTCCTGCGACATGGATTTGCCCTGTTCGGGATTCGCCCCGTTCAGCCTTGCAAGGAAGCGCTCGGCGCAGACGCAGATGTCGCCTGGGCGCCTGCGCAGCGGCGGTATCTCCAGGCGCAGGACGTTGAGCCTGTAGTACAGGTCGTCCCTGAAGGCGCCGGAGGCGGCGAGATCGCCCAGCCGCTTGTTTGTGGAGGCGATTATGCGTATATCCAGCGCTATTTCCTGTGAGCCGCATATACGGGTTATGCGGTGAGATTCGACCGCCGAAAGCAGCTTCGCCTGGAACTCAATGGGTATTTCGCTGACCTCGTCTAGGAACAGCGTGCCGCCCTGTGCCAGCTCAAACTTGCCGGGCGCTCCGTCACGGTGGCCGGGGAGGGCGTCGGGTTCAAATCCGAACAGCTCCTGCTCAAGCATATCCCGATGCAGCGAGGCGCAGTTCACGACGACGAAGGGGCCGGACGCGCGGCTGCCCGCGTTGTGTATGGCCTGGGCCAGCAGCTCCTTGCCTGTACCGGACTCGCCTTCAATCAGTATGTTGCCGTCATAGTGGGCGTATCTGGCCGCAAGAGCGACGGCCTTTTTCATTTCCGGGTCTGCGGTAAAGATGTCGTCGAAGGTATAGGACGCGTGGTTGCCTATGAGCTTGTTTACGGAGGCGATGAGGTGCTTCTGCTTCTTCAGAGTGACATTGAGCGTCCTTGAGCCGAGCGTGTGCGCGTGGGTGATGGCTGCGCTGCACCTCACGACTCCGTCCCGGGTCTTTACACGCACGTCGTCGGAAAAGCTGCCGCCGTGGAGCCAGCCCTTGGCGTCCCAGTCTATATCCGGTATTATTTTGCGAAAATCGAGCTGAGACAGCTCGCCGCTCTCCATGTCAAAGAGCCTCAGCGCGGCGCTGTTTGCCCATACGGGACGGAAGCCGTGCCCCAGCAGGACGATACTGTCTGCGCTGCCCTCGAGCGCGGAGCGCATCAGCTCGGCGCTCTGCTGGATGGACAGCTTGCCCTCTATGCCTATCGCCGCCGCCAGCACGACGGCGAGGGTGTGGTCGTGTACGTCCTCGGCCTCGCCGGACATGTTGATGCAGCCTATGACCTCGCCGTCGGGGCCGTGTATGGGAGCGGCGGAGCAGGTCCAGCCGTGGTGAGTGCGGCAGTAGTGCTCTGCGCCGACCATCTGTATTGCGATGTCCGAATCAAGGGCGACGCTTATGGCGTTTGTGCCGACGCTCTGGTTGTCCCACAGCGCGCCTGAAACAAACCTCAGGTCCATGGTTTTAGACATGATACTCTCGTCGCCCATTGTCTCAAGCACATACCCTGCGCTGTCGGTCAGGACCATGAGGAAGCCGGTGCGTCTAACTATGTCGAAAACGCTGTGCATAATCGGCATGGCGGCGTCTATCAGCCTGGTGTTTGCCTGCCGAATGCTGCGGAACACCTCGTCATCTACACGGCGGCCCAAACCGCCTATAGGATTGACGCCTGCGGCGCGGCAGCGCTTCCATCCGGCTGCGACGTAGGGGTTGACGCTCTCGTCCAGCTCACCCTCGTATACAAACTTGGCCCATATTTCTTCAAGTGCGCGCAGGTCCTTCATGCTTTTACCTCCAAAGTATAAAAAGGGCGCGCCAGTATGGCGCACCCGGCCTTATTATTATAGACTATTTGAGACCTGCCTTCAATATCTGCAGGGCTCTTCCTGATTTTCGTCGCAAAATACAAATATCGTGAGACAATACTGTGTATTAAGCTGAATGCCACCTCAATCGAACAAAAGGCTCAGGAATTCCTCGGCGCTTATCGAGCCGAGCATGGCCTCGAGCCCCAGGCCTGAGACGGCGCTGCCGACGGCGCCGCGCTCGAATCTCACGCCTGTCAGCGCGGATTCCAGCGGGCTGCAGGGAGCCATGGCCATAAAATCGCCGCTGACGGCGGCGGCCCGTATTATGCCGCCGGACACATCCAGGGAGACGGCGATGCTGCCGCCGGGAAACCTGCGTTCGCTGCCGAAGCCGAAATCAGGCGCACGGCCCCAGGTCCAGTCCCATGAGCGGTATTTTACATCTGCGAGCCTGGATACCTCAGAGAGCTCATCCGCAGAGAGGGCCTCGCGTACAAGCCCGCTGCGCGTCAGCCCGGCCAGCAGCTCTGCCCGGAAGCTGTCCAGCGTCGTTTCAACGGGAAGGAAGTCCTTTATCTGCCCGACTCGGGAGCGCACGCTTTTTGCCGCTTTGGACTCAAACTTCGCCCTTCCGGGACGCAGCACTGCGCTCATTGTGTCCGAGTCCGTTTCAAAGAGCAGGGTGCCGTGGTGCAGTATGCGTCTGCCGCTCAGCCGCTGAGCCGTGCCGGACACCTTCAGCCCGTTTACAGTCACATCGTTACGGCCGGAGACCTCGGCCGGGACGCCGAGAGAACGCAGGGCAAGGCAGACCGGCTCCATAAAGGCGGCCAGGCTCAGGCTTGAAAGGTCCTCCGGCGCGTCACATATAAAGGAGTAATTCAGGTTCCCGAGGTCGTGATAGACGGCTCCGCCGCCGGTGGCGCGGCGGATAACGGTTATTCCGTTTTTTCGGGCATAGTCCTCGTCGACCTCTGCGGCCGCGAGCTGGTTGAGGCCTATGACGACGGTCCTCTCGTTTTGCCAGAGGAGCAGCCAGTCGCCCTCCCGCCGGTTTTCAAGCACATATTCCTCAAAGGCCAGGTTGTATGCCGGGTCAAAGCTGCCCGTTTCAAGATAGTGGGTCATATTGTCCTCCAGTCGCCGCAATATAGGCCTGCGATTGCCGGCCCGGGGCCGGGCTGATATTCAGCACTATAGCATAAGAGGGCGGGATTGTAAACAGCATGGGGCGGCGTGAGAAAGCACCCGGCGCGCCGGGCGCCTGAGGATATTTACGGTGCTTTTGCTGCGCCGGGTTGAGCAGCCTCTCGCCTGTGAGCGGCTTTGCAAAGATAGCGCCGTGCATGGCGGCAATGCATGCCGCGAGCTTCCCTCAGCGGCAGGAGTTGAGCATGAGGGGCCTGCCTGGCGGCGTTTGTCATGCGCGCTTAAGCCCCGATCATGAATTCGACGACCTTCGCCCCGTCGTTAAAGCCCTTTTCGTACAGGCTCTCCAGCGCGGCCCTGTCGCGCGTGAGCGTGTCCACGCCGCAGGTGTCGTCGGGGGAGACGACGAGAGCCTTGCCTTCAATCTCCAGGCGCTGTGCGCGGAACACCCCGGCGTTGTAGCGAGAGGCGCGCTGCCTGAGCGCGTGCGCCGCGGCGGGATATTTGCGCTGTATACCCGCGGCGTATTTCTCGTCCCTGGACGGCGAGCGGGGGATGCCCGCGGGCTTCGTGAGCAGGACGACCACGCGGTCGCAGCCGAGCTCGAGCGCCTTGTCTACCGGCACCGGGTCTCCCAGAGCGCCGTCGTAATAGAGCCTGCCCTGCACGGGATAGGGCCTGCATACAAAGGGGATGGATGAGGAGGCCTTGAGTATGTCGTAGTTGTCCTGCGCAATGTCGTCCTTGCTGAAGTAGTGCGCCTCGCCGGTCTCGGCGTCGGCGGCCACGACGTAGAGCTCCATGGGATTGTCGCGCACGGCGGGGTAGTCGAGCGGGTCCTCTCCGCCGGCGTTGCTCAGTTCGCTGTACATATAGTCCATGTTTATGTAGGAGCCGGACTTCAGGAAGTCGCCGACGCCCATGTATTCGCGGCGCTGCGAGTAGTCCGTGTAGAAACGGTAATTGCGCCCGCGCTGGCCGGCGGCGTAGGAGATGAGATTGGCGCTTCCGGCGGAGACCCCGATGCCGAGGTCGAAGCGTATGCCCTTATCCATGCAGTAGTCGAGCACACCCGCAGCGTAGATGCCGCGCAGGCCGCCGCCCACGTCAACTATACCAGTTTTCATAGCATTTCCTCCAAGTGAATGTCGCCGCATACCATATGATTTCAGCGCCCATGATGTTTTTTGACGCTCAACATTATACAGGATTTGCTCTTGTTTTCAAAGTGACGTCAGCAAAAAAACGCCGCTGCGCAGTTGCACAGCGGCTAAGGCGGAGGCTTTATAGATGATTTATCAACTCATCGGCCGCAAATACGCAATCGCAAAGCTCATTTGGAGTATATGGAAGCTCTGCGGTTGGACTGGGAAGCACCTCACGGCATGCTGTCAGCAATTGCTCCGGGCTGACATCCGCAAGGCCCAGTTCATCAAGTGTTGTGGGCATATCCAGACTGTGAAGCCACTGGGCGTAACGCAGGATATCCTCACGAGGTCTGCCTTGATGGATTTTCATGGGCAGTATGGCATAGGCTACCTGAGCCCCATGCAGCCAACGGTGCGGCACCTCAGGGAAAAGGATGAGCGCTTTGGCCAACAGATGGGCAAAGCCCGAGCAGGCAGCAGCGCGCATATGTGCGTTGCTGTACAGCACCTGGGAGAGCACGTTTTCATATTCGCGGCTCAGCTTACCGGCCTTCGCGGACTCATATGCCGCCTTGCCCTGTGTCAGGAACAGCTCGCAGCTTTTGTCTATGACGTCCCAAGTCATGGTGGGGAACTCATCCAGCGTGTCCATCAGTTCATTCGTATAGCGTACCTCAAGATAAGTACACATTTGGTCCCCTATACCGGCGGCAAAGCAGCGAGCAGGTGAGCGCAGCAGCATGTCTGTGTCGGCCAGGACAAGATCCTGATAGTTTGCTAGATAGTGGCACGCAATTTGCCTGGTGCCGTCCTCGCTGTATATCACGCACAGAGGGGATGCACTGGCGTTCGTAGAGGCCATAGTTGGCACCAGGACGCAGCGCCTGTCCGTGTGGTATGCTACGGCTCGTGCAAAGTCCATTCCCTTGCCCCCACCGACGCCTATTACGCAGTCGAAGCCCTCACCACTGACGCGACGCACCAGGGCATCAACGCGTGGTTTGGTAATTTCACATCCTCCGTAATCTACGAACTTCGCCTTCGGATTCAGTCCCATCGCGTCAAAACGCTTTGCCTGGGCAATCTGGCGGTTGTAGCGGAAATTTATCTCAGCCGTTTCAGGGATAAGCATGTCCTCGCAGCTTGAGTCAAAGCTCCTTTTTATGGTTGAGTATACATATTCATTTTCATGGCGGCAGGAGGTGATTACAAGAAACTTTTGCCCCATGCCGAAAGTGTAGCGCTTTATTTCGCGCAGTACGCCAGGTCCCTGTACATAGCGCGCGCTGGTCTGTAAATCGTAATAGCTCATTTCATATTGCCCCTTTCCTCACCGGGTCAATGCCATAGTGCAAATAAAAGTCAATTGCCTCAGCGGCTTCGCGCTCAAAATCACCGAAAGTATTTGCCTCTATGCTCAGGGCGCCTCGGTAGCTCTCGCTTTTTATGAAATCAAGGAATTCGCTGTAATCGAAACCGTCGTGAAGGGTTTGTATTTTGCGCGCCTTTGTATTCCTGTAGTCTGTATCAGGGTTGTCTATGTGTGCATGAACAATCAGAGGGGCGTTTTCGTAGAGGTCTGATACAGGCCGCCCCTGCTCATATTCCCATCGGTAGTCCACCATTGTGAACACATTGCTCCGTCCGATAGAGCGGACAAATTCAGCGGTTTCTTTGACCGTAAGCAGATAATTCGTTACGCTGGGACCAAGCGGCTCCACTATGACAGATAAACCGCAGCGTGACGCGGCGTCTGCACATTTTTCGACGGCGGCTAGGAAATTCGCCTTCACACGCTTCACGGCATCTGTGTCATCGGGAAGTGTGCGGCTCGAGCCGTTTCCAAAGCACCAGTATTTTGCGCCAAGAGCGACGGCGCGCTCCGCACTCAGCTTGAGATAGCCGTCCCATTTCTCAAGCGCCCAGTCGGGCGCAGAAAAGCTGACTGAGCAGGGTATGGGATTATCAATCACCTCACACTTCACTGTGCTCGACGCAAGGGTGGACGCCGCAGAGGCAAACTCATCTTGTGTCATCGCGGCAATATCCGTATTAGAGGGTTCAATCAGGTCGTAGCCGCAGCGCTCTAATACATCGATCGCCGAGAGAGGAGCATTGACGCTAAGCTTTACTTTCTCCATAAAGGCCTCCTTTCAGGCCATTAAGAAAATGACAACGGGGCCAAGTATAGTGAGCAGTATGTTGCCCATCGCATAGGCGGGTGCATAGGATATGGCAAAGATGCTGCTGCCTGTGCGGTCGATAAGCGCGTTGAGTGCGGCGACAATAGTGCCCGTGCCGGCCTGGGTGCCGAGTACGTCCGGAACGTCAAGCTTGAGCACAAAGCGTCCGAAACACATAGTCAGGAGATGAGTGCCGAGCGCGACGCCTATGCCTACGAGGAAAATGCGCAAACCCATGGTTTGAAGTGCAGTAACGAAGTTTTTGCCGGCACCAAGGCCGGTACAGGCTATGAATACGTTTAGGCCGACTATTATCATGAACCAACGTGTGCTGGCGGGTATGTATCCGATTTTGGGATGCTTCTCGTGGATACAGCCCATTATCATACCCAGTACAAGACCGCCGCAGCCGCTTCCGAGCGTAATTGGGATGTAGCCAAGCTTGATGCTGAACGAGCCTATTATCAGGCCGATGATTATACCGAAGGTGACAAAACTCACATCGGTTTCTTTCTGCTTTTCAACAATGCTGCCGTCGCTCTTCGTTTCTTCCTGATAGCCCATGGCTTCCGCCTTCTCAAGCGCTGCCTTCTTCAAGTCAACTCGGAGGATCGCTGGCTCTACGCGCTGTATCAGCACGATGACGCCTGCCATCCCGAAGAAGTAGGTCAGCGCATAAGAAATGGAGACGTTGCTCTGCAGCGCCGCAGTTGTCGCCACATCAAGACCCAGGGATGCAATAGCGTCGCCCGCCGTACCTATGACAGCGGTTTGCGTGAGCGAGCCTGCAAATATTCCTGCGGAGGTGCCGGCGTCCAGGCTGAAGGCCTTGCACAGCCCGACAGTCAGCCCCGTACCCACAATCACAAAGAAAAGGCTGAGCCCGATAACGCGCATACCGGCGTTCTTGAACCCCTTGACAAAGGCGGGGCCAGACTCGTAGCCTATTGCGAATACGCAGAGCATAAAGAACAGCATCTGTGCCGTATTGCTGATTGAAAAGGTACCGGATTGCCCGATAATCATCGCAACAAGCAGCGTACCTACGGTAGAACCTAGTGTGAAGCGTCCGAAATTGATTTTTCCTATTAAGTGTCCAATGCAGAGCGAAAGAAGTATTGCCACCATTTCGTTCTCTAGGAACCAGTTACCTACACTTTCTAGAAAGCCCATAGATTCCTCTCCTTTTGTCTTAATTTCCAAAACCTATACCCACACCCGATGATTTTAAATTTATAATAGATAATTAAATATCAATTTATAAATCTAAATCATGTTCAGATTATACTTAATGAATCAACTCGTGTCAACAGCAATATTACTATTTGGACAGAGCGCTATTAAATAATATAATGGCATTGTGCAAAATGATTAATATTATTGACTGATGGTATGTGATGCTGTAGAATTAGCTCATAGGCGGAGGTGCTGAATGAAGTTCAAAAATATAGAGGCGTTTTTGGCCGTAGCGGAGAACTTGAGCTTTTCAAAGGCGGCTGCGCAGCTTGGCTGTTCACAGGCGACGGTAACTGTGCAGATAAAGGAGCTGGAAAACGAGCTGGGGGCGATTTTGTTTGACCGCATGAACAAAAGCGTTAAGCTGACCTCAGCGGGTAATGTCTTTTTGCCATACGCGCAGAAGATTATTTTCGATACCAATTCGATGCTCAGCCAGTTTGGGGCGAAAGACACTGTGGAGGGAAGTGTGCGCATTGCGGTTTGGCAGACGTTGAATCTGCTTGTTCTGCCAGATATACTCGACCGATTCTGCCGCAGATACCCTAACGTAAATATTACTCTGATGGAGCCCGAGCCCGGAGAGCTGTACGAGCTGCTTACCAAAAATGAGGCGGATTTCGCATATCTGGTAGATGACCCGGTTGTGCGTGAACAGTTTGTGCAGTTCGGCTCAAGACAGGAAGAACTCTGTTTTGTGGTCAGCCCGGATTACCCATTGGCGGGACAGTCGGAGCTCACACTCGCACAGCTGCAAGCCGAACCGTTTTTGCTAACCAAAAGAGGACACTGCTATCACGCTCATCTGCTTAAGGAGCTGATGCGGAGGGGTATGAGCATAAATATCAGACTGGAGAGCGGAAACACAGAACCAATCAAGCTGCTGGTGGAGCGTGGTTTGGGAGTAGCTTATCTGCCGCGTTTCGCCGTCCAGGAGAGCATAGAAAACGGCAGCTTGGTGGCGCTGAATGTAACTGACTGCCGTCACTATGTGTACAGGCAGCTAATCTATCACAGAAACAAATGGCTTACACCGGCCATGCGAGCGATGCTGGATATGATAATGGAGACAGAGAGGAGCTAAGCAAAAGCGATTAATACGCCTGCTGGATACGCCGCTGCACGTTTTCGGCCGCAGCGGCACGGGACTTTACGGCGACATCCTGCTGACCCTGGCCCTGATAGTGCTATCCATCTCGCTGTGCGCCGCCGCCCTGCACAGGCAGAAGCGCCGCGAGCTTGCGGAGTAGCGGCATGCGCTGCAAAAAAGCGCCGCCCCGTCTCGCATAGCGTGAGACGGGGTGTTTTTATGCGCGTGCTGTGCGCAGGTTTACGCAGCGTGGTGCAGGACGGTGCCGCTGAGGCTGACAATGCCCTCGTCGAGCATCCAGTCTATTTCGTCGGCGATGCTCTCGGCCATGGGGCGCGGGCTGTAGCCCAGCTCGCGCATGGCCTTGCCGGAGTCAAACTCGTTGTTGCGTACGAGGTTGTACACGGCAAAGCTGGTCATGCGCTGCGGCTTGTGAGTGACTTTTTCCACCAGGTCGAAGGCGCGGCCCATGAGCTTGCCCAGCCCGGCGGGCAAGATGGCCTTTATCGTAGGCAGTCCCGTGCGCTTGGAGAGAATGTCGAACACCTCTTTCATGCCTATCATGTCTCCGCCGAGGATGTAGCTCTCTCCGGTATGGGCTATCTTGCAAGCGCGTATTATGGTGTCCGCCATGTCGCGGTTGTCGGCGCAGTTGAAGGTGCCCTCGACGCCTGCGGGCATCTTGCCCTCGGCATACTCGCGGATGACGCCCGCCACATTGCCGAAGGTGTAGTCGCCCGGGCCAGAGATGCCGGAAGGCATTATGAGGAAGGCGTCCAGCTCATAGTCGCGCACGGCGTCGAGCACGAGCTGGCTGGCGGCGGCCTTGGTCTGGTCGTACAGGCCTGTTACGGCTTCCGGGTCGTAGCTTTCCACCTCGCGGATGGCCATGCCCATTGGCTGCTCGGGGATGGCGCCCGTAGAGCCGATGAAGGCCAGGCGCGTATCATGCGCGAGGCAGAGATCTATGATGTTCTGCGTGCCGTTTACGTTAACGTCCCATATCCTGTCCGCGACCAGGGTGCTGACGCTGACCATAGCGGCGCAGTGGATGACGTAGAGTTTGGTTCCGCGCTGCACATCCTTGAACAACGGCTCGAGCGTGTTCACATCCGTGACGTCGCCTTCAAACACCTCGGCCCAGTGGGCAGATGCTTCGCGGCCTCCTCGCGGGGCAGCACGAGGGCGCGGACGCGCCTGCCATCACGCACAAGCTGCCTGACAATGGCGCTGCCCAGGTTTCCGGCCGCGCCGGTGACGATGTAGAGTTCGCCGCTTATATTCTTATCCATGAGAAAAGGCCTCCGTTAGATTCATGTCTCGTCCCTCTTGGGACGGTTATGAGTATAACGGAGGGCTGTTTAAACATATGTTTTTGAGATGTTAAAAGTCACTTCACAGCCTTGAGGGCTCGTCCGTCATTATCTTCGCCACGCGGCGGCGCGGAGGGGCGCGGCTTACATCGGACGAGGCTCTTCACGTTCTCGGCTGAGCCAGTATGGGGCGTCTGCGCTTTTACAGCGCAGATGGCAGCAACCATAGCTCAAGGGCCTTTGCCGGAGAATATTTCGGCCAGGCCGCTGCGGGCGGCTTTCAAAAGCGGCTTGACGTACAGTGCGGCGATTACCGCACAACAGAGGATTGACTGCCGGACGAGTTCCCCCTCCACCAGGACGCACTCCAGGACAAGCACGGCTATAGCTGTGAGAAAGCGGGGGAGCTTTATTTGCACCTTCAGCAGTGTGCGCGAGTGCAGAGCGCGGGAGGCGAAAATTATCACATAGCTGATGAGCGTGGCGATTGCGGTGCCCATAGCGCCGAACTCGGGGATGAGCAGCGCGTTGCCGATGAGGTTGACTGCGGCCCCGGCGGCGGTGGTGGTCAGGGTCGCTGCGCTGCGCTTTTCAACCATATACACCGTGGCGAAGAAGGCGCTCAGGCAGCCAAGCGCTGTGCCGAGCGTGAGCACGGGCGCGTAGTGCCACGCGGAGAAATGGTTAAGGCGCTCTCCTCCGCCGGAGCGATTGCCTCGGAGGTGCCGCTTGAGCCGGACGGCGTGTCCTCAACCGCAGTGCGTCGGAAGCTCACGCATGGTGAGGATTATATACCGGAGCTGGATTCGTCAGTGTATCGGTATATCAGGGAAAAGTCCCTATATGTATAAAACAAAGAAAAGGAGAACAAGTCTATGAAGCTGATGCACACGAAAACACCTGACTTTGTCCAGAAAATGCACAATGCGGCATCCAAGGGCAACAAGACGCTGGTTATGAAAGGCATGGAAACGGTACGCAGCGGCAAGTGGGCCTCGATAAAAACCGGACAGATTGAGGAGATAACCGGCAAGACGGCGCTGGAAGAGGGCGTCTCCTCTCTCGAGATGGTCATACTCAACGAGAACCCGGAGGTAATGAAGATTGTCCTGCTCAAGGCGCGCGACAAGGACGACAACGTCGTCAAAATAGTGCGCTTCCCCGGAGTTTGCGTGTTTGAGCCTCTTGAAGAGACCTATTATGAGGGCTGCAAGAACGTGATGACTCACACCACATATACGCTGCCCACGGAGCAATAAGTAAGAGGAGGATACTAAAATGGCTAAGATAAAAGCAAGAGTAGTGCCGGAAGGCAATATCGGCGGACTTTACAATCCCCTCACGCTCATACTTCTGGACGCCGATGATGTAAAGGCTGCCGGCCTAGACTATGAGGGCGCGATGAAGGTCGCCGCCACCTATACCGACGGCCCCTGCGGAATCGACATATACGACAGGAACACTATCACTACTACCTCCGACGGACTCCTCGCCGAGTGCGGCATGGTGGCCATCGGCGCGTCCGACCAGGGCTTTGTAAATCCGAAATACGGCTGGCTGCCCATGTATGAGGAGCCGTATTCCGACGAAATAGTCAACGAGGAGCCGAACCTCAAAGCCTGGCAGGCCCTGTATCCGGGCTACAGGCTGGTAAAGGGGCCCTCGCCAGACTATAAGCGCCTGCCAGTGCACAATGCGGTCATGACGGGAAAAGCCTGCAACAACAACTCCGCATCGGAGATAATGAACCTTGTCACCATGCGCGAGATGCTTTTCCCCTTCCTCGGGCTGCGTTCCCTGTTCTACGGCGACGACGTGCGCAACGGACACGCCGGACCGGTTTTCTCGGTCTCCATAGGCATGATGTTCCCGGAGCGCTACGGGCGCATCTCCTATTTCCCGACCTGCGAATCCGGCAATACGCTCCACAATTCCGGCGCTTTTGCGCAGACTCTGAAGAGGGATTTGCCGTGCGTCACCTGCACCAAGGAGATGTTCGCCGGATACATTATCCGCCATCTCAACTGCGGCTTGGTGCCCGCAAGGGATATCGCCTGCGCGCCGAGCATACTCGTCATTGCCTGCTGCCTGGGCAAGGAGATAGCATGGGAGCGCATCACCGACAGGGCTTGGGTAGAGCTCAACTCCGTCGGCTTCACTAAGGAGTATTTCGACTCCCTGCCCCGCCTCACCGAGGAGGAAGTCATGGCTCGCGCGGATGAGCTCATCCCCGGCATGGAGGACGCCGTGACGGTCAGGGCCTCCGATATAGTGCTTGACGTAGAGATAGAATACTGAGAAAATGCCATTGCTGCCGCCGGCGCTATGCAGGCCGGCGGCAGCAAAAAACATCAAGGGGTAGACTTATGTACTCTTCTGAAAAGATTATAGCTTTTGCCGACAAAACCGTATTCAGCATAAAGGGCCTGGAGGTAAAGGGACTGAACACGGAGCAGGTGGAGGACATCCTCACGAAAAAGCTGGGCACTATGGTGCGCGTTATAGGCGTCACGAGCAGCCGCATAGAGATGGACGTCTACGGCATATCTCCGGAGCAAATGCTCATGTACGATAGAGAAGCACAACAAACAAGACAGATACAGACAGCCGCCCCACTATTCCGTATAGCAAGGGCAGAAAGAAGAATGATGGGCTTTCATACAGAAATCATCTGAATACATAGGAAGCTTTATAACCATATGCTACCATTAGTGCAAAACTATGGCACATCTCATTTTTTAAGAGTTCTCTCAACAAATGCGATGTAGACATTTCTCTTTGCCCAGTGTATTATAAATGCGAGTTCTGCAATACAAGTCTGCAAAGGGGTAAGCCAATGAATCATATTTTTATAGACAACCTGCGCCGCTTGCGTGCTGACAAAAAGCTGACGCAAGAGCAGGCAGCCCTATGGCTGGGTGTAAGCGCACAATCCGTATCTCGGTGGGAGTGCGGAGTTTCACATAGTTAGGGATACCACACCGACAACCCACGCTTACAAATGCCAAAAAGTCTTCTCCGGTTCTGCTTGAATCGGTGAGATTTTTTGCTGTTCACACATTCTTCGAATTTCCGTCACAGCAATAATCTTGAAAAAGTTCGTTTAACCGTATACCGTATATAATATAAATATAAAAATGGAGGTTTGCTTGCGTGGAGCGACTTTCAGAAACATCACGAAGGCAATAAGCCTCAGGAGGTGTAAATTACTATGTCACAGGTTACGAAACGGGCCCTGGAGCAATCTCTGAAAAACCAATTGCTAAAAAAACCGCTGAATAAAATTACGGTCAGCGATATTGCGGACGATTGTGGTATCAATCGCATGACATTTTACTATCACTTTAAGGACATCTATGATCTTGTTGAATGGGCTTGCTTGGAAGATGCACGAAAGGCACTTGAGGACAAGAAGACTTATAGCACATGGCAACAGGGCCTTTTACAGATTTTCGAGGCAGTTCGGAACAACAAGCCTTTTATAATCAATGTTTATCGCTGCGTTCATAAAGAGCAGGTTGAGAAATATCTGAATCCGCTGGTTGACAATTTGATTCTTGGTGTTATCGAGGAAGAATGCGTTGACATAACCATTCGTGATGAAGATAAGTATTTTATTGCCCGCGTCTATTCTTATATTTTTATTGGGCTGATGATGGATTGGATTAAAGAGAATATGCGGGAATATCCGCAGAAGATTGTTGACCATCTGGCAAAGTTGATACAAGGCTCCATACCTGCAGCGCTTTTGCGATTTCAGCTTTGATTTATCATTCCATGATTTTTGATAAGATTATTTACAGGTTCGGCTCCGTGATAAGGCTTTTATCACGGAGCTTTTTCTGTTTATTGTTAGTTTCGATTGAAACTCGTATACTGAAACCAAGAAAAACAAAGGAGGCTTTTATTATGTATTACTCAGCAGGAACTTATGAAGCATTTGCCCATCCTGAAAAGCCGAAGGATGTGGATAACAAATCGGCTTACATCATTGGTACCGGCCTTGCCGGACTGACCGCCGCATTCTATCTTGTCCGTGACGGACAGATGAATGGCGAACACATCCATCTACTTGAAAAACTGGAGCTTGCCGGCGGTAGTTGCGATGGTCGCAAGGACATTACCAAAGGCTTCTTTATGAGGGGTGGCCGTGAGATGGACAACCATTTTGAGGTCATGTGGGACACATTCCGAGATGTTCCTTCCATTGAGACTCCTGGCATTTCGGTACTGGACGAATATTACTGGCTTAACAAGCACGATCCCAACTATTCCCTCTGTCGTGCTTCCATCAATTGCGGTGAAGACGCACACACCGACAAGCAGTTCAAGCTGGACAAGGATTCGGCATTGGCACTGTCCAAGCTGTTCATGACCCCGGAAAAGGATCTGGAGGACAAGAAGATATCTGATATTCTGCCGGAGTCCTTCTGGAGTACGAATTTCTGGCTCTACTGGCAGACAATGTTCGCTTTCCAGCGTTGGTCCAGTGCTTTGGAAATGAAGCGTTATCTGTGCCGCTATGTCCACCACATCGACGGCCTGCCCGATTTCAGTGCGCTGCGCTTCACTAAGTATAATCAGTATGAGAGCATGATTCTGCCGCTGGTGAAGTATCTGGAATCCCATGGTGTGCGCATCGAGTATGGCATGGATATAAAGAATGTCATTATTGATACAGTTGGTGACAAGAAGGTTGCCAAGCAGATTATTTATGTCAAGGACGGTCAGGAGCAAACCATTGACCTGATTGAGGATGATCTGGTGTTCATCACCAACGGCTGCTGCACGGATACTTCCTGCTACGGTGATCAAACCCATGCGCCCGACCTGTCCGGCATAAAGAACGGCTATGGCGAGTCTTGGGATATGTGGAAAGCCATCGCTGCACAGGCAAAGCATGGCGAGTTCGGCAACCCGGATAAATTCTGCTCCGATGTGGATGCCACCAACTGGATGAGCGCTACGGTGGCTACCTCCAATGAGGAAATCATCCAGCATATTATGAACATCTGCAAGCGTGATCCCCGCGCTGGTAAAGTAACCACTGGCGGTATCGTCACCGTCAAGGACAGCACCGAAAACTGGTACCTCTCCTGGACAATCAACCGTCAGCCGCAGTTCAAATCTCAGGACAAGAACATGGTGCTTGTGTGGCTGTATTCGCTGAACACCAATAAGGAAGGCAACTATGTGAAGAAGGCCATGCGGGACTGCACCGGTGAGGAGGTCTGCCGTGAGTGGCTGTACCACATCGGCGTACCGACTGAAAAGATCGACGCGCTGGCACACGATGCCTGCAACACGACTACCTGTTTCATGCCTTATATTAACGCCTTTTTCCAGCCGCGCAAGGAATCTGATCGCCCGAAAGTTGTACCCGACGGCGCCGTGAACTTTGCCTTCATCGGCCAGTTTGCCGAAACTCCGCGGGACACCATCTTCACCACCGAGTATTCCATGCGTACCGGTATGGAGTCGGTCTACACGCTGCTCGATATCGACCGTGGCGTGCCGGAGGTCTGGGGCAGCAAGTACGATGTGCGTGAGATTCTTCGTGCCTGCTACTACGCCATCGATAAAAAGCCCCTCAGCGAGGCACCTCTGTCCTTCAAGGAAAAGGAAATGCTTAAGATGATCCTAAAAAAAGTCAAGGGTACAGACATTGAAATTTTGCTGAAAGAAAGCGGCCTCGTCAAGTAAAAAACCACAAAATTCAACGGGCGACTGCCGATGAGAAAAGCGTCGGCAGTCGCCTTTGCGTAAAAAAGAAAAATGCACATTGGTGGGATTTTTCTAACTGCGAAACACCGGAAGCTATCCATTCTTCTGCCAAACTGTTTCAGAGGGGCGTTCCTTGTATTTTATTTCTGCCGAGAAGCAAATAACGCATGAAAACGGATAAACAACATAAACGTGGAACTGTCTCTTATACACATCTGACGCTGCCGACGAATAGAGAG
>UQWI01000014.1 GCA_900544765.1 uncultured Eubacteriales bacterium
GCCATATACCTGACCGAGTATGCCACCAACAAGAAGCTCGTGAGCATAATAGAGTTCGCCACCGAGACGCTGTCCGGCATGCCGAGCATCATCTTCGCCCTCGTCGGCATGATGGTTTTCTGCCAGGCCTTCGGCCTCGGCACCAGCCTGATAGCTGGCGCGCTCAGCCTCGTTATGATGACCCTGCCGACCATCATCCGCACCACTCAGGAGAGCCTCAAGACCGTGCCGCAGAGCTACCGCGAAGGCTCCCTCGCCCTCGGCAGCGGCAAGTGGCATATGATTCGCACCGTCGTTCTGCCCAGCAGCATCGACGGCATCGTCACCGGCTGCATCCTTGCCGTCGGCCGCATCGTCGGCGAGAGCGCCATATTGATGTTCACCGCCGGTATGGGCATGCGCATGGCCCAGTTCGGAGGAGATTCCGTCGGAGAGTTTTTCTCAAACTTCTTCGGGGCCGCCGGCTCCACCCTCACCGTGGCGCTCTACAACTACGCCAAGGAGCGCGCCGACTTCAATAGCGCCTTTGCCGTGGCCGTCGTGCTGCTGGTGATTGCACTGGCAATCAACGTTGCCGCCAAGCTGGCCGGTAAAAAACTCAAGAAAAACTGACAGTAGGAGAGATAATATATATGAGCGAGACCGTATACAGCGCCGGCGGCGCCGTCGCAGAGCGCACGATAATAGAGAGCCGCCACCTCAACCTCTACTACGGCGAGAACCACGCCCTCAAGGACATAAACATAGAGATCCCCGCCAACCAGATAACCGCCCTCATCGGCCCCTCCGGCTGCGGCAAGAGCACCTTCCTCAAGACCCTCAACCGCATGAACGACCTCGTCGAGGGCGTGAAGATAGACGGCGAGGTGCTGTATAACGGCGAGAACATCTACGGCAAGGACGTGGACGTCACCCGCCTGCGCAAGCAGATAGGCATGGTGTTCCAGAAGGCCAACCCCTTCCCCATGAGCATCTACGACAACATCGCCTACGGCCCGCGCACCCACGGCATCCGCGGTAAGGCCAGGCTGGACGACATCGTGGAGCGCTCCCTGCGCGACGCGGCTATCTGGGACGAGGTCAAGGACAGGCTCAACAAGAGCGCGCTCGGCCTCTCCGGCGGCCAGCAGCAGCGCCTCTGCATAGCCCGCGCCCTCGCCGTGGAGCCGGACATCCTGCTCATGGACGAGAGCACCAGCGCCCTAGACCCCATATCCACCAGCAAGATAGAAGACCTTGCCATGGAGCTGAAAAACCGCTATACTGTTATCATGGTGACGCACAATATGCAGCAGGCCGTGCGTGTCTCCGACAAGACCGCCTTTTTCCTGCTGGGCGAGCTGGTGGAGTTCGGAGATACCGAGCGCGTGTTCTCGCACCCGCAGGAGAAGCGCACCGAGGACTACATCACCGGGAGGTTCGGTTGATATGCGCATAAAATTCGACGAGCAGCTGGCTCTGCTCAACCACGAGCTTATAGCCATGGGCGCGCTGTGCGAGGAGGCCATCGCCATCACCGCGCGCAGCGTAATGGACAACGACCGCGGCCTGAGCGCGCGCGTGCGTGACCTGGAGTATCAGATAGACCAGAAGGAGCGCGAGATAGAGACCATCTGCCTCAAGCTGCTGCTCCAGCAGCAGCCCGTGGCGAGCGATTTGCGCCTAATATCCGCCGCGCTGAAGATGATAACCGACATGGAGCGCATCGGCGACCAGGCGCTGGATATCTCCGACACTGCGGGCTTTATGGGCCCGATTGCAGAGGAGGACGCAGGGCTCGTCGGAGACCTGGCCCGCACCGTCATAGGCATGGTCACGGACAGCGTCGACGCCTTTGTGCGTCAGGACAAGGACGCCGCCGCCGCGGTTATAAAGCGCGACGACGAGGCCGACAACCTGTTTACGCAGATTAAATCCGGCATTATAGAGCGCCTGGCCAACAGCCAGGGCGAGGGCGAGTATGCGCTGGATCTGCTGATGATAGCCAAGTACCTCGAGCGCATCGGCGACCACGCGACAAACATAGCCGAGTGGGTCGAGTTCGCCGAGACCGGCCAATACAAGGGCGGAGAGGTCATATAAGGGCCGTGCCGCACACAGTGAGCGTTAATTGTTATCAGTGGGAGTGACGAACATGATATACTGCGTAGAGGACGACTCGGCCATCAGGGATATCGAGGTCTACGCCCTGCGCTCTACGGGCTTCGAGGCCGAGGGCCTGGAGTCCGGCGAACAGCTGTTCGAGGCGATAAAGAAGCAGCTGCCGGAGCTAATCATCCTCGACGTGATGCTGCCGGGGGAGGACGGCCTGGAGATACTCAGGCGCATCCGACAGAGCGTCGTTACCCGCTCTGTCCCCGTGATTATGGCCACTGCGCGTGGCGAGGAGTACGACAAGATAACCGGCCTCGACTCCGGTGCGGACGACTACCTGGTAAAGCCCTTCGGCATGATGGAAATGGTGTCCCGTGTGCGCGCGGTGCTGCGCCGGGCGGGCGTGAGCGACACAACCCGCGAGCGCAGCCTGAGCCTGGGCGCCCTGACGCTTGACCCGTCGAGCCACACCGTCACTGCGGCCGGGCAGCCGGTAACGCTCACGCTCAAGGAGTTTGAGCTGCTGCGCACAATGATGGCCAAGCCGGGCGTCGTGTTCACGCGCGACCGGCTGCTCAGCGAGGTATGGGGTACTGATTATGACGGAGAGACGCGTACGGTCGACGTACACATACGCACCCTTCGCCAGAAGCTCGGCGAGTGCGGAGCTATGATAGGCACGGTACGCGGCGTGGGATACCGAATGGAGGCCAATCCATGACAAAGCGTATTTTCCGCAGCGTCTTTTTGGCGAGCCTGGTGGTCTTTTTGGCCGGGCTCGCCCTTGTCGTAGGCGCGCTGTACAACTATTTCGCCACCCATCAGGCCGAGCAGCTGCGCGTGGAGGCGCAGCTTGCAGCCCACGGCGTGGAGCTCAGCGGGCTGGACTACTTCGACGGACTGGACGACGATGATATCCGCCTCACCTGGATAGCGGCCGACGGCACGGTCATATACGACACCGACGCCGAAGCCGGGGATATGGAGAACCACGCCGAGCGCGAGGAGTTCCGCGAAGCGCTGCAATACGGCTACGGCGAAGGCGAGCGCACGAGCAACACGCTCTCGGAAAAGACGGTCTATTATGCCATACGCCTGACGGACGGGAGCGTCCTGCGCACGGCGGAGTCCCATTACACTGTCCCGACGCTGCTGCTCGGCATAATCCAGCCGCTGCTGCTCATACTTCTGCTTGCTCTGCTCCTGTCCGCATGGCTGGCCTCGCGCCTTTCCAAGCGCATAGTCGGCCCGCTCAACGCCATCGACTTGGACAAGCCGCTGGAGAACGAGGTGTACGACGAGCTCAGCCCCCTGCTGAGCCGCGTGGAGCATCAGCAGAGGCAGATAACTTCGCAGCTGGAAGAGCTGAACCGGCGCAAGGAGGAGTTCACCGCTATAACCGACTCCATGAGCGAGGGCCTGATACTTATAGACAGCACGGGCGTGGTTATGAGCGTGAACCCCAGCGCAAGGGAGATATTCGGAGTGGACACCTCGAGCGAGGGCCGCGACGTGCTGACGATAGACCGCTCTCCGGAGGTGCGCGAGCTGCTTGAAAAGTGCGGCAGCGGCGAGAGGGCGGAGGGCTATATCACCCGCGGCGAGCGCGAGTATATGCTGACCGCCAGCCCCGTGGTAGCCGGCAAAACCAAGAACGGCATCGTGCTCCTGGCCGTGGACGTGACCGAAAAGCTGCGCGCCGAGCGTCTCAGGCGCGAGTTCACCGCGAACGTCTCGCATGAGCTCAAGACGCCGCTGCACTCCATCATGGGTGCGGCCGAGCTGCTTCAGAGCGGGCTGGTAAAGCCCGAGGACCAGGAGCGTTTCCTCTCCCGCATACGCAGCGAGGCGGGACGCCTCGTCGAGCTGGTGCAGGACGTCATCAACCTATCCCGCCTGGACGAGGGCGAGGACTTCCCGCGCGAGGACACGGACATGTATGTGCTCGCAAAGGAGGTCGCGGCGAATGTCTCCGACGAGGCGGAGCGGCGCGGGGTCACCGTCAGCGTCGGCGGCTCCGGCGGCACGGTCTGCGGCGTGCGCCGCCTGCTGTGGGAGATAGTATGGAACCTCGCGGAGAACGCAATCAAGTATTCGAAGAGCGAGGGCGGACGGGCGGCCATAGACGTCAGCACGCTGGACGACGGGCATGTGCGCGTGACGGTGTCCGACAACGGGGTCGGCATCCCCAAGGAGGCGCAGGAGCGCGTGTTTGAGCGCTTCTACCGCGTCGACAAGAGCCACAGCCGCGAGACCGGCGGCACGGGCCTCGGCCTGTCCATAGTCAAGCACGCCGCCCAGTACCACAACGCCCATGTCTCGCTCGAGAGCGAGCCGGGCGAGGGTACAAAAATAAGCGTCACCTTTTAAAACAGCACCCCCGGCCTTTGATGGCAGGGGGTGCTGCTATATGTGCTCTCTTTATTCACTGGGCAAGAAGTCGTCCTTTGCCGCGCCGCACAGGGGACAGCTCCAGTCGTCCGGGAGGTCGTAGAAGCCGGAGCCTTCGGGCAGGCCCATGCCCGGTATAAACTCGTCCTCGTCAAATACGAAGCCGCAGTGCTCGCATATGTATTTCAAGATATCACTCCTAAACGCAGCATGGGGCAAAACGCCGCCCCGCACTCCGGGTGCGGGGCGGCGTCCGTAAAGCTTATTTGCTGTGGCATCCGCAGTGGTCGTCACCGTGGTGCTCGCAGTGGCCGCCGTGCTCACCGTCGTGGTGGTCGCAGTTGGGGTTGGGATTGTAGGCGAGGCTGCCGCCGAGCAGCGCCTCGACCGCGAAGTCGGCCAGGCCGGTGATGCCGCCGAATACACGGATGCCGCACATGCCGAGCGCGTTCACCGCGCCGGGCCCTATGCCGCCGCAGATTAGCGTGTCCACGCCCTGCTTGGCCAGGAAGGTGGCGAGGGCCTCGTGGCCCGCTCCGGCGGTGTCGACGACTTCGCTGGAGACGACCTTGCCGTCCTCTGCCGTATAAATTTTGAAGCGCTCGGTGTGACCAAAGTGCTGGAAAATCATTTCGTTTTCATCGTAAGTGACTGCTATTTTCATCGATTGTTCCTCCTGTCGGCGGCCTACGGCCGCTGGTGTTGGCGTTGATTACTTATAATTAAAGAACTTTTGTGCGAATTAGTCAAGAGGAAAAATGACAAATGCGCCTGAATCGTTAAAGTGGTGCAAATACTTTGCTTCCAAAGCGGTCCTCGGCAATGGACAAACCGCCCGGCGTGATGGTATAATATGTCCGCGCCGGCCTTGCCGCGCAAGGCCGCGCCCATCGGGCGAGCCTTTTGCCGAGCAAAAGGCTGCGCGCCCATGTTACACTGATGGCATGGCCTGCGATGCAGGCCGCGCCGCCCATGCGGCGAGCAAGCGCCGTGCGCTTGCAGCCATGGTATAATATGTCCGCGCCGGCCTCAGGCCGCGCAGGAAACGACAGTTTTATGGAAGCGAGGAGGCCGGGATGATATACACAGGAAGCATAGCCGAGAACCTTATACCGGAAAAGACCATAGGGGAAACCGTTCAGCAGCTGCTCAATACAGATATAGGCGGGTTCTCTCTAGGCAATATACTCGCTGCGGTTGTAATATTCCTTGTCTGCCTTGTGCTGATAAAGCTGTGCCTGAAATTCACGCGCAGGGCCCTGGAAAAAACGAGGCTTGACGACGCGATAAAACGGATAATTGTCAGCGTGGAGCGCGCCGTGCTCTGGGTCACGGCGGCCATAGTCATCCTGGGGCAGCTCAATATATCCACCACCTCGCTGGTAGCGCTGGTGAGCGTTGCAGGCCTGGCGCTCTCGCTCTCGCTTCAGAACACGCTCTCCAACGTGTTTGCGGGCGTTACGCTGCTGATGACGCGGCCCTTCGCCGTCGGCGACTTCATAGAGAGCGGCACTACAAGCGGCACGGTTACGCGGATGGGCCTCTTTTATGTGACCCTCCTGACCGCCGACCGGAAGGAGATACACGTCCCGAACAGCGATATCTCGGCCAGCCGGCTCACAAACTATACGGCTGAACCCCGACGCCGCGTCGATTTGAACTTCGGGCTCGAGTACAGCTGCGATGCCGAGGCAGTGCGCTCCGCTCTGCTGGCCGCAGCGAAGGAGGACGGGCGTGTGCTCGACGATCCGGAGCCGGTGGTCGTAGTGAGCGCTTACCTCGCCAGCAGTGTGCAGTACACGCTGCGCGCCTGGGCTTCGACAGGGGATTACTGGGACGTCTACTACGCGCTCAACGAGAGCTCGCGGCGCCATCTGGAGGACGCCGGGCTGAGCCTGGCCTTCGACCGCATCGACGTGCGCATCGTCGAAAAGTGAGAATGCCGCGGAAACCGTTTTGAATTTATCAACATATATGGAGGTAATGACCATGGGTAAGAAAATAGTTATAGTAGGCGGTGTCGCCGGAGGGGCCACTGCCGCCGCGCGCCTTCGCCGTCTCGACGAGAGCGCCGAGATAATTGTCCTCGAGCGCACCGGGTTCGTGTCCTACGCAAACTGCGGCCTGCCGTACTACGTCGGCGGCGTTATCCCCGAGAAGAGCTCCCTCACGCTGCAGAGCCCGGAGAGCTTCAGAATACGCTTCAACATCGACGTGCGCGTACTGAGCGAGGTCACGGCCATAGACCGCGAAAGCAAGACCGTCGCCGTAAGGAACCTGGCCACGGGCGAGGAGTACAGCCTTCCCTATGACAAGCTCATCCTTTCCCCCGGCGCAAAGGCCATGGTACCCGACACCCCGGGCGTACACTCAAAGCGCGTACTCAAGCTGCGTACCGTTGAGGACGCGCTCGAGATGCGCCGCATTGTGGAGGAGGAGAAGCCGGAGCGCGCCGTGGTCGTCGGCGGCGGATTCATCGGCCTCGAGGCGGCCGAGAACCTCATGGAGGCGGGCGTCAAAGTCACGCTGCTGCAGCGCAGCGAGCAGGTACTGCCTCCCCTCGACTGGGATATGGCCTGCGAACTGCACTCCCACCTGCGTGAAAAGGGCCTGGACCTGCGCTTCAAGCACTCCGTTGAGAGCTACGAGGAGCTTGAAAACGGCATCCGCGTCCACGTCGCGGGCCGAGAGAGCATAGACTGCTCCTTCGTCGTCCTCGCCGTCGGCGTCGTGCCGGAGAGCGAGCTCGCTGCGGCCGCGGGTCTCGAGCTCGGCCCCAAGGGCTCCATCATGGTGGACAGCCATATGCGCACCTCCGACCCCGACATCTACGCCGTGGGCGACGCCGTGCCGGTCACCGACCCCGTCACCGGCAAGCTGAAGCTCACCCCGCTGGCAGGCCCGGCCAACAAGCAGGGCCGCATCGCCGCCGACAACATCTGCGGTATCCAGAGCGAGTACCACGGCACGCTGGGCTCCTCCGTCGTGAAGGTCTTTGACCTCACCGCCGCCACAACCGGCCTCAACGAGAAGGGCGCAAAGGCGGCTGGAGTGAAGTATGAGCGCATCGTCGGCTACTGGGGCAACCACGCGGGCTACTACCCCGGCGCGCAGAACATGCTTGTAAAGGTGCTCTTCGACCCCGACAGCGGCAAGATTCTCGGCGCACAGATAGTCGGCCCCTCCGGCGTCGACAAGCGCATCGACGTCTTTGCCACCGCCATCCGCGCCGGGATGACCGGCGCCGACCTCGCCGAGCTCGAGCTGAGCTACGCGCCGCCCTACGGCAGCGCCAAGGACCCCGTCAACATGTGCGGCTTCATGATTGAGAACATCACCGGCGGCATTGTCAAGCAGTTCCACTGGGATGAGGTTGTTGCCCTGCCCCGCGACGGCAGCGTGACCCTGCTCGACGTGCGCAATCCGGGCGAGTACGAGCGCGGGCACATAGACGGCGCAATCAACATCGCCCTCGACGGCATCCGCGACCACCTTGACGAGCTCGACAAGTCCAAGCCCGTCTACGTCAACTGCTTCTCCGGCATGCGCAGCTACATCGCCTGCCGCATCCTGAGCGGCAGCGGCTTCGACGTCTACAACCTCTCCGGCGGCTGGCGCTTCTACGACCTGACTATGCGCGGCAAGGCCGACAACGACCACTACCCCTGCGGAGAGTGCAAATGAGCGGCAAGGACTACAATGCGCTCGCCCTCAGGATGCACGGCGAGCACCACGGAAAGATAGAGATAAAAGGCAAAGTCCCGGTCAAAGACCGGGACGACCTTTCCACGGCCTATACCCCCGGCGTGGCTGAGCCCTGCCGGAAAATAGCCGCAGACCCCGAGGCGGTGTGGGAGTACACCACGCGCGGCAACATGGTGGCCGTCGTCACCGACGGCACCGCAGTGCTGGGCCTCGGCGATATCGGCCCGCTCGCCGCCCTGCCCGTCATGGAGGGCAAGGCGCTGCTCTTCAAGGAGTTCGGCGGCGTCGACGCCGTGCCAGTCTGCCTCGACACCAAGGACGCAAAGGAGATAGTCGCCGCCGTGCGCGCCATCGCTCCGACCTACGGCGGCATCAACCTCGAGGATATATCCGCTCCGCGCTGCTTTGAGATAGAGCGCGAGCTCAAGGGCCTGCTCGACATCCCGGTTTTCCACGACGACCAGCACGGCACGGCCATAGTCGTCTCCGCCGCGCTTTTAAATGCGCTCAGACTGACCGGCCGGGAACTTTCCGAGGCGCGCATCGTCATAAACGGGCCGGGCGCGGCGGGTACCGCCATCACCAGGATGCTGCTCGACCTGGGAGCCCGTGATATCGTCGTCTGCGACAGGCGCGGAGCGATATACTCCGGCCGCGAAGGTGCCTCGGGACACAAGGCAGAGCTTGCCGCGCTGACCAATCCCCGCGACGTACACGGTGTGCTCGGCGACGCGCTAATCGGAGCGGACGTGTTCATAGGCGTCTCCTCCGGCAACCTCGTGACGAAGGAGATGGTCAGATCCATGGCGGCGAAGCCCATAATCTTTGCCATGGCCAACCCCACGCCGGAGATAAGCTACGACGACGCCGCAGAGGCCGGCGCGTACATTGTCGGCACGGGCCGCAGCGACTGCCCCAACCAGATAAACAACGTCCTCGCTTTCCCGGGCGTGTTCCGCGGCGCGCTGGACGTGCGCGCGCGGGAGATAAACACCGCCATGAAGGCCGCGGCCGTCAGGGCGCTGGCCGGCTTTGTAGGAGAAAAGCTGGACCGCGAACACATCATACCCGGCGCGTTTGAACCCGGCGTTGCGGACGCGGTGGCGAAGGCCGTCTCCGAGGCGGCCATAGAGAGCGGGGCGGCCAGGACATGAGGGAGCTTCCTGCCGGAGATATCACCGAGAGCGTGGCAAGGCTCTGCATCGAGGCCAACACCCGCCTGCCGGCCGACGCCGAGGCCGCACTTCGCAGCGCGTATGAGCTCGAGAGCTGGCCGGGCGCGAAGGGCATACTGTCAGACCTCTGCGCCAACCTGGACGCGGCGCGCTCCACGGGCCTGCCTATCTGCCAGGACACGGGCCTTGTGACCGTGTTCATAGAGCTGGGCCAGGACGTGCACATCTGCGGAGGCGAGCTTGAGAGCGCCGTGCAGGAGGGTGTGCGGCGCGGCTACGCGGAGGGCTATCTGCGCAAGAGCGTGGTCGCCGACCCGCTCAGGCGCGTGAACACGGGCGACAACACCCCGGCGAACATAGCTGTGCGCATCGTGCCGGGGGAGCATGTGAAGCTCACCGTCTCGCCCAAGGGCGCGGGCAGTGAAAACATGTGCCGGGTGAAGATGCTCACGCCGTCCATGGGCGAAGCCGGTGTGCGCGAGTTTGTGCTGGACACAGTGAAGCGTGCGGGCGGCAACCCCTGCCCGCCAATCGTCGTCGGCGTCGGTATCGGCGGCGGCTTCGACTCTGTGGCAGGCATAGCCAGGCGCGCGCTGCTGCGCCCGCTTGGAAGCGCAAACCCCGACGAGTACTACGCCGCTATGGAGAGCTCTCTGCTTAATGAGGTAAACGCGACCGGCATCGGCCCGCAGGGCCTCGGCGGAGGCACTACCGCCCTCGCCGTGCTCATCGAGGCCGCGCCGACCCACATAGCCATGCTGCCCTGCGCAGTATGCATCTGCTGCCACGCGGACAGGCACGCTCAGGAGGTGCTGTGATGGAGGCTGTACGTCTGAACGTGCCGGGAGCGGGGGATGATATCCTCGCCCTGCACGCCGGGGAGCGCGTGCTGCTCTCCGGGACCGTGTACACCGCGCGCGACGCGGCGCACCGGCGCATGGTGGAGCTCATGGAGCGCGGCGAAGCCCTGCCGTTTGAGCTCAGCGGGGCCGCCATATACTACTGCGGCCCCGCGCCCGCGCCGCCGGGAATGACGATAGGCGCGGCGGGACCGACCACCAGCGGCCGCATGGACGCCTATGCGCCGAAGCTCATAGCTCGCGGCCTGCGCGTAATGATAGGCAAGGGCCCGCGCAGCCAGGCCGTACTTGACGCGATGCGCGAGCACGGCGCTGTTTATCTCGCCGCCGCAGGCGGAGCCGGGGCGCTGCTGGCCTCCTGCATCACGGACTGCGAGCTCATAGCCTGGCCCGAGCTGGGACCGGAGGCTGTGCGCAGGCTTACCGTGCGGGAGATGCCGCTGACCGTCGCCGCCGACGCTCATGGCGGAAACCTGTATGTTACCGGCCCCGCGGCCTACCTGGAGGGTTCAGCCGCGAAAGGCTGAATCTATTTGCAAAGGATGCATAATAATGGCGAATCGAGGCAATCACAGCCGGAAGAAGCCCGGAGGGGCTGCCAATGCAGTAAAAGGCGTACTGGTAGCCTGCATGCTGCTGGTTCTGTTTGCGGCGGGCTCCACGCTGTTTAAAAGCGATGACGCGCGCAGCCCGGGCATAGCGGCGACCCCGCCCGTGTCCGCAACGGGCGGCGGCCAGGGCGACACCATAGACGCCACCACGGGCGACAACAACACCCCGCCTGCCGGTACCGCGCAGCCGGCTGAGCCAAGCACTGCGCCAAGTACGGCGCCAAGCACGGCGCCCAGGCCCGGCGGGAATTGGGCCTCCGACATCGGAAGAAGTATAGCCGTGCCGGAGAGCGAGGCCGTAGACGACAGCTACTTTGACGACGCCATATTCATAGGCGACTCGCGCACCGACGGGCTGAAGATGTACTCTGGCCTGCCGGTATCGTGCTTCTGGAGCGAGGTAGGCCTGACGGTCACAAAGTGCTTCCAGGACCGCTTCGTGGTGCTCAACGGCCAGTACCTGACCGTCGGGGAGGCGCTTGAGCAGGCCGACTACAGCAAGGTCTATATCATGCTGGGCATGAACGAGCTCGGCTGGGTATATGAGAGCGAATACGCAAAGGGATACGCCCGCATAATAGACGTCATACAGAGCACCCACCCGGACGCCGAGATATATGTGCAGTCCATAATCCCCGTCAGCAAGTGGCTGAACAACAACCCCGAGGCCAACAGGGGCTACAACACCATGGCCAATGTTATCAGGCTGCAAAAGGCGCTGGTTGAGATGGTGAACAGCAAAGAGGGCGTACACTATGTCAATGTGGCCGAATGCATGGAGGACAACGAGGGCTATCTTTTCAGCGACGCCACAGAGGACGGCCTGCACCTCAACGCCACATACTGCAAGATATGGATGCAGTACCTGAGGACACACACCGTATAAGCTTAGGAGGAATACAGAATGAAAAGGACAAGCCGTGCAATTTGCATTGCGCTCGCGCTGGTGCTGGCTCTTTCGCTCGCCGCCTGCGGCAGTGATGCGAACAAGGACGTGGACATAAACGCGCTGGCCGACGAGCTGCTCAATTCCGCCACCTTCGGCGAGACCATGAACCCGCTGGAGAGCTCCGTGGCCCTTGGCCTGTATGCTTGCGCAGAGGGCACCGAGGCCGTCGCCTACGCCGGTACCGGAGCCACCGCCGAGGAGGTCGCCGTATTCAACTGCGGCAGCGCCGAGGCCGCCGAAGCGCTCGTGACCAGTCTCGAAACGCGCAACCAGACGCGCATCGAGCAGTATTCGAGCTACAACCCCACCGAGGTCCCGAAGCTTGAAAACGCCCTTATTATGAGCGGCGGCCAGTACGTCGTGCTCTGCGTCGCCAGTGATTTGGGCTCTGCGGCGAGCGTCGCCGAGAACGCTCTGAAATAAAGCAAAAACGCCGCCGTACAACGGCGGCGTTTTTGCGCCTTACACCACACTATTGCGGAACTCCCAGCCGCTGTTTCCAAAGCGCGCAAGTATGACGTACCCTGTCTCGCCGGGCTGCAGCCCCGCCATGGTCTCGCCTGAGGGCGAGCTGTGGGTGAAGCAGATGGTTATGTAGTCCAGGTCGTAAAACACACGCTGGTTGAAGTTGTCGTGGGTGGCAGTGCCGGACCAGAGCGCGTCGGCCTTGGCGTCATACCAGACTTCTCCGGGCACTATGCCGTCCCAGCCCTCAATCCAGCTGCGAGCGGCGGCGGTTGTTTTGGTACCGGCCGGTACACAGAGACGTATCCACTGCACGTCGTCGAGTGTCGGGGCGCTTATTTCAAGCCCAGCCCCGGGCTCATAGGCATCCGGAGCGGCCGCATCCGGCGTGGACTGCACGCTCTCCCGCACGGGCTGCTCCGTCCCGCATGCGGCGAATGTCAGCAGCGTCAGCGCGCAGAGCGCGGTGCAAAGCAGTTTTTTCATAACGCAGCTCCCTGATTTTAAGACGCCCGGAGGGATTTTTTGTTGCCGCACGGACCTACAAAAACAACCTGCCGAAACTGTGCAGGTTGTCTGAAAAACAAAAAAGGCGCCGGTCATTCGACCGGCGCCCTTGCTTTGCGCTTACTTGCTCTGGATGTACTTGTCTATGCTGTCGGCGCCCTTCTTGCCCGCGCCCATGGCGAGAATGACGGTGGCCGCGCCGGTGACGGCGTCGCCGCCGGCGTATACGCCCTCGCGGGAGGTCATGGCGTCCTCGTTTACGACGAGGCAGCCCTTGCGGTTGGTCTCGAGGCCCGGGGTGGTGGTGCGCAGCAGCGGGTTCGGCGTGGTGCCGATGGCCACGATGACCGCGTCGGCCACCATGACGAATTCGCTGCCCTCGATGGGCGTGACGCTCGCGCGGCCGGAGGCGTCGGGCTCACCGAGCTTCATGCGCACGCACTTGAGACCGACGACCTTGCCGTCGATATCGCCGAGTATCTCGACGGGGTTATTCAGCAGGCGGAACTCGATGCCCTCTTCCTCGGCGTGGTGGACTTCCTCGGCGCGGGCGGGCAGCTCGTTGCGGCCGCGGCGGTAGACGATGAACACCTCGTCGGCGCCCATGCGCTTGGCGCAGCGGGCGGCGTCCATGGCCACGTTGCCGGCGCCGACGACGGCGATGCGCTTCGCGTTGGACTTTATCGGCGTGTCGTAGTCGTCGCGGTAGGCCTTCATGAGGTTTATACGGGTGAGGTACTCGTTGGCGGAGTAGACGCCGAGCAGGTTCTCGCCCGGGATGTTCAGGAACTGGGGCAGGCCCGCGCCGGAGCCGATGAACACGGCCTCGAAGCCGTCGGTGAACAGCTGGTCGAGAGGCATGGTGCGGCCGATGATGCAGTCGGTGACGAACTTGACGCCGTAGGCCTCGAGGTTCTTGACCTCGCGGTCGACAATGCTCTTCGGCAGACGGAACTCGGGGATGCCGTAGGCCAGAACGCCGCCGCACTTGTGCAGCGCCTCGAACACCGTGACCTCGTAGCCCTTCTTGGCGAGGTCGCCCGCGCAGGTCAGGCCGCTGGGGCCGGAGCCGATGACCGCCACCTTGTGGCCGTTGCTCTCAACCTTGCGGGGCATTTCCGCGCCGTGGGTGTCGCCGTGCTCGAGGTGGAAGTCGGCGACGTAGCGCTCCAGGCGGCCGATGGCCACGGGCTCGCCCTTCACGCCGCGGACGCACTTGCTCTCGCACTGCTTCTCCTGCGGACAGACGCGGCCGCAGACGGCGGCGAGGCTGTTCGTGCTGGCGATGACGTTGTAGGCCTCTTCGTATTCGCCCACCTTGACGTGGCTGATGAACTCGGGGATGCGGACGTTGACCGGGCAGCCCTGCACGCACTGCGGGTTCTTGCAGGTCAGGCAGCGCTGGGCCTCGTCGCGGGCTATCTGGGCGGTGTAGCCCAGCGCGACCTCGTTGAAGTTCTTGGCGCGGATGACGGGGTCCTGCTCGGGCATCGGGTGCTTGGTCATGCGCTTGACGGGATTTTCCTCCACGCCCTCAATGACGCCGGGCTTGTACTCGCCGCGGCGGACGCCGCCGGTGATGCGGCAGACGTGCTCGTTCTCCTCGGCCTCCTCTGAGGTGTAGAAGGTGTTGCGTTCCAGCAGGCTGTCCCAGTCAACCAGATGCGCGTCGAACTCGGGGCCGTCGACGCAGGCGAACTTGCGCTCGCCGGCGACGGAGAGGCGGCAGCCGCCGCACATGCCCGTGCCGTCTATCATTATGGGGTTCAGGCTGGCGTTGGTCTTTATGCCGTAGGGGCGGGTGACCTCGGCCACGTTCTTCATCATTACGATGGGACCGCAGGTCAGGACGCTGTCGTACTGGACGCCGCTCTCAATGAGCTCCTTGAGCTTGTTGGTGACGAAGCCGGCCTCTCCGTAGGTACCGTCGTCGGTGGTTATGTACAGGTTGTCGCAGGCGGCGCGGAACTCGTCCTCCATGATGACGATGTCCTTGCTGCGGAAGCCGCATATCATGTCGACGCCGATGCCCAGGCGCTTGAGCTCCTTGGCAACCGGGTAGTTGATGGCGCAGCCGGTGCCGCCGCCGACCACGCAGACGCGCTTCGCGTTCGGGTCAATTTCGGCGGGACGGCCCAGAGGTCCGACGATATCCGCAATGTAGTCGCCGGGCTCCATGAGCGAGAACATCTGCGTGCTCTTGCCGGCGGGCTGGAAGTTGAAGCTGACGGTGCCGACTTCGGGGTCGTAGTCCGCGATGGTGAGCGGGAAACGCTCGCCGTATTCGTCGAGCCTGAATATTGCAAACTGGCCGGGTTTGGCGCTTTTTGCTATCAAGGGGGCCTCTATACTGACACGAAAAATGGTCTTTGCAGCGTTTAAAGGAAATTTTTCCGCTATCTTGAACATGTTCATCCGCCTTTCCATATCACTTGTCGCGCTCGGCGCGTAGATACATTAAATATACACCAAAAATGTCACTAAGTCAACAACGGGTGGGTTATAATGTTGCATAACTTTGACAAATAGCACAAATTACTCCGGGCGGGATGCGTCCGGGTCAGCCCTGAAAAACGGCAGAATACGTAAAAAACCCCTCCGGAAGCTGCTCCGGAGGGGTTTGCCGAATTTACGCTGCGCTCAGGCGAGGGCGGCGGTGATGATGCTCATCTGGTAGACCTCCTCGGCGTTGCAGCCGCGGGAGAGGTCGTTGATGGGGGCGTTCAGGCCCTGCAGTATGGGGCCGTAGGCGTCGAAGCCGCCCAGGCGCTGGGCTATCTTGTAGCCGATGTTGCCGGACTGGATCTCGGGGAAGATGAAGGTGTTGGCGTAGCCGGCGACCTTGCTGCCAGGGAACTTGAGCTGGCCGACGGTGGGGGACACGGCGGCGTCGAACTGCATCTCGCCGTCAATGTCGAACTCGGGGGCGAGGGCCTTGGCCTTGGCGCAGGCCTCGCGGGCGAGGTCGACGTTGGGGCCCTTGCCGGAGCCCTTGGTGGAGTAGCTCAGGAAGGCGACCTTCGGCTCAATGCCGAACACTTTGGCGGTGCGGGCGCACTCAACGCCGGTCTCGGCGAGCTTGTCCGCGGCGGAGAAGGTGACGTTGCCGTCCTTGTCGACGGTGTCGGTGTAGTCGATGTTGATGGCGCAGTCGCCCATGGCGAGCATCTCATCACCGCGCACCATGATGAAGCAGGAGCTCACGAGGTGGGCGCCGGGCTTGGTCTTGACCAGCTGGAGAGCCGGACGGACGGTGTCGGCGGTGGAGTAGGTCGCGCCGCCCAGCAGGGCGTCGGCCTTGCCCATCTTGACGAGCATGGTGCCGAAGTAGTTGGACTTCTTCAGGGCGGCGGCGCAGTCCTCGGCGCTCATCTTGCCCTTGCGGAGCTTGACCATCTCTTCGACCATGGCGTCGAACTCGGCGTAGTTCTCGGGGTCGACTATCTCAAGGCCCTCGATGTCGAAGCCGCCCTTGGCGGCCGCAGCCTTGACCTCGTCGACGTTGCCGACCAGCACGGGGGTGAGGAAGCCGCCGGCCTTGAGGCGGGCCGCGCTCTCGAGTATACGGGCGTCGGTGCCCTCGGTGTAAACTATCTTGCGGGGGTTCTTCTTGAGAATTTCCACGAGATTTTCAAACATAGTTTCTGTGCCTCCATATATCCCGCGCTTCGGCGCGGATTTTTAGACAAATAATTTTACCATTATAGGAGACGGTTTGCAAGCCCGGGAACGCGGGATTTCCGCCGTGACGCCTCAATATGCGTATTAGTTTCATAATTTGCTTGCGTGAAAGGCGCTCACACGGCAGCGCGGCCGGCCGGGACGCGCTACCTGCGGCTGCGGCGGCCCGCTGAAAATATAGGCCGGATGCGCCGCCATACGTCTCCGGTTTTTGCCGCCTTTGGATACTTGGAGCGGCTGCTGACGAATAATCGCCAATGCGGGCGGAAATGTCCGGCGCGTTCTTGGCATTTTGTATAAATTGACTACCGCCGGTTCTGCCAAAAATCTCAGTTTGCATCTAGGCATTTGCTTTCTCTTTTGATATAATGTGTGCGAGAGAGGGCTTGGGCCCAATTCCCACAAATAAAGAGAGGACGATGAATTTGATTTCACACGGTAAAGAGGTAAAGGTGTTCGCGGGCAACTCAAACCTGCCGCTCGCGAAGGCCATTTGCGAGAAGCTGAGCAAGAAGCTCGGCGACTGCACGGTCTCCGCCTTTGCCGACGGCGAGGTCTCGCTCAGTCTGGGAGAGCCCGTCCGCGGCTCGGATGTGTTCATAGTCCAGCCCACATGCAAGCCGGTCAACGACAACCTGATGGAACTGCTCGTAATGATTGACGCCATGCGCCGCGCCAGCGCGGGACGCATAACCGCCGTTATCCCGTACTTCGGCTACGCGCGCCAGGACCGCAAGGCCAAGAGCCGTGACCCCATTTCCGCCAAACTGGTCGCCAACCTCATCACCGAGGCGGGCGCCGACCGAGTCCTCACGATGGATTTGCACGCCGCTCAGATACAGGGCTTCTTCGACATACCTGTGGACAACCTGTTCGGAGCGCCCATACTCGCAAACTACTACCTCGACTGCGTCGGACGCGGCAACGACGACTTCATGGTCGTTTCGCCGGACGTAGGCAGCGTTTCCCGTGCGCGCAGCTTCGCGCAGAAGCTTGACCTCAACCTTGCCATAGTGGACAAGCGCCGCCAGAGGGCCAACTCCAGCGAGGTCATGAACATAATCGGCGACGTCGCCGGTAAGAACGTCATATTGCTCGACGACATGGTGGACACCGCCGGAAGCCTCTGCCACGCGGCGCAGGCGCTCGTCGACGTGGGCGGGGCGAAGGAGATATACGCCTGCGCGTCCCACGGCGTGCTCTCAGGCCCGGCAATCGGACGTATCAACGAGAGCCCCATCAAGGAGCTCGTGCTGCTCGACACCGTCCCGTACCCGAAGGACCAGCCTCCCTGCGGGAAGGTAAAGTATCTCTCCGTCGCGCCCATATTCGCCGAGGCGATAGAGCGCATCTACGAGGAAGTTTCCATATCCTCGCTGTTCGACTGATATGCTGTTCGGCAAGAAGCCCGCGGTGGAGTGGATAGCCGTTTTCCTCGGCAACCCCGGGCCCAAGTATGAAAACACGCGGCACAACGCCGGCTTTATGGCCGGCGCCGCCGCGGAAAAACTCTTCGGCGTCAGGATGAACCGGCTGCGTCACCGCGCGCTGACCGCCCGCGCCGATGTGGACGGGCACGGCCTGCTGCTGATGGAGCCGCAGACCTATATGAACCTCTCCGGCGAGGCCGTAGGGGAGGCGGCGCGGTTTTACAAAGTACCGGCGGAGCGTGTCATAGTCGTCTCCGACGAGATGGCCCTGCCCCCGGGCAGCCTGCGTATACGGCAGTCGGGCAGCGCTGGGGGACACAACGGCCTCAAGAGTATAATAGCCCATCTGGGTACAGACGCCTTTCCGCGTATCCGCCTGGGCATAGGCGAGCCGGAGCACGAGCCGGTGGACTGGGTGCTCGGCCGCTTCCAGGGCGCGGATGCCGAGGCGGTGGAAAAGGCCTGCGAGAGCGCTGCGCAGGCGATAAAATGCTATATAACCGAGGGGCCCGAGCGGGCGATGAGCAAATTTAACCGCAGGGCCTGAATGCTTTGGCTCCGGCCGCGGAGCCGAAGCGCCAGCGGCAAATCCCTCTTTTGATAAGTTGTCTTTAAGCGGCCGGTACCCTGGCCCATTACAAATATCAGGGGTGAATAGTGTGAACAGAAAATGCATTGCAATGCTCCTCGCGGGCGGGCAGGGCTCACGCCTCTACGCGCTCACGAAGGATGTCGCAAAACCCAGCGTCCCCTTCGGCGGTAAGTACAGGATAATCGACTTCCCGCTGTCCAACTGCGCCAACTCCGGCATAGACGTCGTCGGCGTCCTGACGCAGTACAAGCCGCTGCAGCTCAACTCCTACATCGGCAGCGGCCAGGCCTATGACCTCGACAGCTCCGACGGCGGCGTTTTCATCCTGCCTCCGTACCAGAGCGCGGGCGAAGTGGGCTCCTGGTTCTCCGGCACGGCCAACGCTATCTACCAGAACATCGCGTTCATCGAGAACTACGACCCGGAGAACGTCCTCATCCTTTCCGGCGACCACATCTACAAGATGGACTACTCCGACATGCTCAAGCAGCACGTCCAGAACCACGCCGACTGCACCATCGCGGTCAAGCAGGTTTCCCTCGAGGAGGCCACCCGCTTCGGCATCCTCTCCTGCGGCGAGGACGGGTACATAAACGAGTTTGAAGAGAAGCCCAAGAAGCCGAAGAGCGATTTGGCCAGCATGGGTATATACATATTCAACTGGAAGAAGCTGCGTGAGTACCTCATCGCCGACGAGAACGACCCTAACTCCTCCAAGGACTTCGGCAAGAACATCATCCCGAACATGCTTGCGGCGGGCGAAAAGCTCTGGCCATACCGCTTCGACGGCTACTGGCGCGACGTCGGCACCATAGTGAGCCTCTGGGACGCCAATATGGACATGCTCTCCAACACACTCATAAACCTCTATGACCCGGATTGGCCGATACGCTCCAAGAGCCCCATCAAGCCGCCACACTACGCGGGCCCCGGCAGCAGGATAAACCACTCCATTGTCACTGAGGGCTGCGAGATATACGGAGAGGTTGACAACAGCGTCCTCTCGAGTTCCGTCACCGTGGGGCGCGGCTCTCAGGTGTTTTACAGCATCCTGATGCCGGGCAGCAAGGTGGAGGACGGCGCGGTCGTCAAATACTCCATAATAGGCGAGAACACCGTGGTGCGCGCCGGTGCGCGCGTGGGCACGGACCCCGACGGCAGCGAGGACTGGAACGTCGCTACCTGCGGGCCGAACATTGAGATAGGCGCGGGCGCCGTAATCAAGGCGGGAGCCATGATTTACGACAACGTACCCGCCGGGGAAGGAGGCGAGGAGTAATGATAAACCTGCACGGACTTATTTTGGCCGACCGCTCCAGCCGGGACCTGCGTGAGCTGGTTATGATACGCACTTCGTCGTCCCTGCCCTTCGCCGGGCGCTACAGGCTCATCGACTTCGCTCTCTCCAACCTGCAAAACGCAGGCGTGCGCGACGTGGGCGTCGTCATGCAGCGCAACTACTCTTCTCTGCTCGACCACATCGGCTCCGGCAAGGAGTGGGACATGTCCCGCAAGCGCGGCGGCCTGAAGCTGCTGCCCCCCTTCACCGGCTCCGGCGAGTATGAGGGCATCATCGACGCGCTGGAGAACGTGCGCGGCTACATCGAGGACATCAAGCAGGACTATGTCGCCCTGATGCGCGGCCATCTCGCCGCGAATATTGACCTCGCCGCCGTCATGTACCAGCACGTCACTTCCGGTGCAGACATCACCGCCGTCTGCACCAACAGCACGCCTGAGGGCGCCCATCACCGCTTTGTTGTCGGAGAGGACGGCTTCGCCAAGGAGATATTGCTCCGCCGCACCGGCCCCGGCGAGGGTTGCGCCACGCTTGAAGTGTATATAATGAGTAAAGAGGTACTGCTGGGCATCATCGACCGCTGCGACAACGCGCTCAACCACAAGTTCCACCGCGACGGCCTGGGCGGCCTGCTCGCGGGCGGCGGCAGGATTGGCGTGTACATGCACGACGACTACGCCGTTCACATCACGAGCGTAAACGGATATTATAAAGCGAGCATGGATATGCTCGACCGCGAGAAGCGCAATCAGCTCTTCCCCGAGTCCAGGCCCGTCAGGACCAAGGGGCGCTCCGACGTGAGCACCTATTACGGCGACAAGGCTGTAAGCCAGAACAGCCTGGTGGCCGACGGCTGCATCATAGAGGGCAGCCTTGAAAACTGCGTAATCTTCCGAGGCGTGCGCGTGGGCGCGGGCGCCGTGCTGAAGAACTGCATTATAATGCAGGACACCGTCATTTCCGACGGCGTGGAGCTCAACTACGTCATCTCCGACAAGGACGCCTTCGTGTCCAAGGATGTGACGCTCTCGGGCTCGCCGAGGCTGCCGCTCGTACTGCCCAAGGGCAGCAGGGTGTGAGCCCACAGGCGAGAAGCTGCCGCACCGGCAACGTACCCGCCGTCCCGGACGCATATCGTCCGGGACGGCCGGGAGCTCTATCCCGCAAGCCTGCGCAGGCAAACGGGAGCCGGACGCGGGCTCCTGCACTACTACATCAAAAACGGGGGGCCGCGGTAGTCCGCCGCAGGCCTCCCGAAATCTTTTTTAGCTGCCGGGAACGTTACCGTTCACCGGCGCATGGAGGTATACATGACAACAGGACAGATTTCCAGGGATGAGATGCACGGTGCGCTGGAGGATAAGCTTTGCTCTTACTTCGGCGTGACCGGCAAGGAGGCCACCGACGAGCAGGTGTTCCAGGCTTCGGCGATGGTCATCCGTGAGATTATGAGCCGTCTGCTTGCCGCCGAAAAGGCGGAGACCCCCGAGAAACAGGTGCACTACCTTTCGATGGAGTTCCTCATGGGCCGCAGCCTTATGAAGAACGCCTTCAACCTCGGCATTGCAAACGCCCTCACCGGCGCGCTCGAGGACATGGGCCGCAGCGCCGGCGACATCTTTGAGCTGGAGCCCGACGCGGGCCTCGGCAACGGCGGCCTCGGCCGTCTCGCCGCCTGCTATATGGACAGCATGGCCACCGAGGGCATAGACGCCGTCGGTTATTCAATCTGCTACGAGCTCGGCATCTTCAAGCAGAAGATTGAGGACGGCAAGCAGGTTGAGGTCGCCGACAACTGGAAGAGCGCGGCGGAGAGCTGGCTCATCCCCCGCTACGAGGACACCTTCGAGATACGTTTCGGCGGCCGCGTAGAGGAAAACTGGGACTACTTCGGCAACTGCCACGCCGAGCTAAAGGACTACGACACCGTGCTCGCCGTGCCGCGCGACATGCTCATATCCGGCTACGGCGGGGGCAAGGTCAACACGCTGAGGCTCTGGGAGGCGCACAGCCCGAACAGCCTCGACATGTACCAGTTCTCCGAGGGCGAGTATGTCAAGAGCATGGAGCAGCGCACCATGGCCGAGGTCATAACCAAGGTGCTCTACCCCGCGGACGACCACATGGAGGGCAAGACCCTGCGCCTGAAGCAGCAGTACTTCTTCGTCTCCGCCACGGCTCAGAACATCGTGCGCGACCATCGCCGCGTCTGGGGCGACGTGCGCAACTTCGCCGAGCACCATGTGATACACATCAACGACACCCATCCCACGCTCATTATCCCCGAGCTCATGCGCATCTTCATGGACGAGGACGGCCTGGGCTGGGACGAGGCCTGGGACATCGTGTCCAACTGCGTGGCCTACACCAACCATACCATCATGTCCGAGGCGCTCGAGACCTGGCCGCAGGGCCTGGTTCAGAGCCTGCTGCCGCGCGTTTTTGAGATAATCAGCGAAATTAACCGCCGCTGGCGCGCCTTCCTGGGCGAGAAATTCAACGGCGACAACGCCAAGATTTCGCGCAACGCCGTCATCGAGGGCGGCAAGGTGCACATGGCCAACATGTGCCTCGCCGGCTGCTACATGGTCAACGGCGTGTCCGGCCTGCACGGCGACATACTCAAAAACGACCTCTTCCGCGACGTCTGCGAGTTTGAGCCCGAGAAGTTCACCTATATCACCAACGGCATCGACCACCGCCGCTGGCTGAGCCAGATAAACCCGAAGCTGGACTCCCTCGTGCGCGAGCTCATCGGACCGGGCTATATGCGCCACCCCGAGGACCTTGCCAAGCTGCGCAAGTTCGAGAACGACAGCGAGGTGCTCATGCGCCTGCGCGAGATAAAGGGCTTCAACAAGCAGTACCTGGCCGAGTACGCCAATAAGACGCAGGGCTTCGTGATGAACACGGACGCCGTGTTCGACGTACAGGTCAAGCGCCTGCACGAGTACAAGCGCCAGCTGATGTGCGCCATGCTCATCGCTCACCTGCAGGATAGGCTGCACGACGACCCGAATATGGACTTCGTGCCGCGTACCTTCATCTTCGGCGCGAAGGCGGCGGCCAGCTACAAGGCGGCCAAGCGCACGATTGAGCTCATAAACTCCCTCGCCGCAGACATAAACGCCGACCCTGTCTGCCGGGGCAAGCTGCAGGTGTTCTTCCTGGAGAACTACCGCGTATCCGTGGCGGAGAAGCTCATGCCCGCCGCCGAGGTGAGCGAGCAGATATCCACTGCGGGCAAGGAGGCCTCCGGCACCGGCAACATGAAGCTTATGATGAACGGTGCCGTGACCATCGGCACTCTCGACGGCGCCAACGTCGAGATGTACGAGCGCCTGGGCGACGACAATATGTTCCTCTTCGGCCTGAGGGCCAACGAGGTCGAGGAGCTGCGCCGCAGCGGCTACAACCCGCAGCAGTACTCCGACAACGACCCGCGTCTCAAGAGAGTGCTCCAGCGCTTCAACCACGGCCTGGCCGACGGAAAGAGCTATGCGGACCTCGTCAGCAGCCTGCTCTACGGCGGCGACCAGTACATGCTGCTCGCCGACTTCGCCAGCTATGTCGAGTGCCACGACAGGCTCTATGACAAGATACGCGACAAGAGCGAGTTCGCCCGCATGGGCCTCGTCAACATCGCCGAGAGCGGCATCTTCGCCGCCGACCGCGCCGTGCGCGAGTACGCCGAGAAGATTTGGAAGATTACTGTATAAAAACTTTATACAAATATGCCCGGCCATTCGGCCGATGGCGCGGCGTATAGTTGCGCGCAAAGAAATCCACCAGTCTGCGGACTGGTGGATTTCACATTTGCTGCACGCGGTTTGTCGAGGTAAAGCTATTCCAAAAGACGTTTTGATTTTTTGCGCCTCACACAAGCCCTGCGAAGCCGTAATACAGCAAAAGGGAAGGCGCGCGCCTTCCCTTTTGCTACAGCGGGCAAATTATTCGCCCTGCTGCTCTTTTATCTTCCGCCGCCAACACTTGTGACACATGGCGACGTAGCTGTCGTTGCCGCCGAGGAATATCTGGTCTCCGGCGGTAATTATCCTGCCGTCCGGGCCGATGCGGGCGTTGACGGTGGCTTTGGAGCCGCACTCACAGACGGTCTTTATCTCCGTTATGGAGTCCGCCAGCTCCATGAGCCGCTGCGAGCCCGGGAACATGTGCGTGAGGAAGTCGGTGCGCAGCCCGAAGCAGAGCACGGGCAGGTTGAGGTCGTCGACCATTTCGCGCAGGCCGTCAATCTGCTCCGGCGTAAAGAACTGCGCCTCGTCTGCTATCACGACGTCGAATTTTCCTGCCTGTTCGTAACGCTCCCGTATGTTGTCCTCGGGGTAGATTATGGTGGCGTGACGCATGAGACCGACACGGCTTTTCACAATATCCGCGCCGTCGCGGTCATCCACACTGGGTTTGATGAGCCAGACAGACATGCCGAGCTCCTCGTAGTTGAACTGGGTTATAAGCGCCTGGGCGCTCTTGGACGAGCCCATGGCGCCGTATTTGAAATAGAGCTTAGCCATTTTTGACCTCCGCGACGTGGGCGTTTATGCGCTCTATGAGCATGTCCATCGCCACAAGGTTGTGGCCGCCCTCGGGTATTATTATGTCGGCGTTGCGCTTGCTCGGCTCGACGTACATCTCGTGCATGGGCTTGACCGTCGTGAGGTACTGGTCAACCACGCTGGAGAGGCTGCGCCCGCGGTCGCGCACGTCTCGGACTATACGGCGGAGTATGCGCACGTCGGCGTCCGTGTCGACGAAAATCTTGATGTCCAGCAGCTCGCAGAGCCGCGGGTCCTGGAAGATGAGTATGCCCTCGACGATGATGACGGGAGACGGGTTGACGAGCACGGTTTTGTCCGAGCGGTTGTGGACGGTGTAGTCGTACACGGGACAGCGCACGCTGTGCCCGGCGCGCAGCGCGGTCAAATCCCGCACCATCAGCTCGGTGTCGAAGGCGTCCGGGCAGTCGTAGTTGAGCTTGGAGCGCTCCTCGTACGTCATGTCGTTGTGCGCCTTGTAATAGTTGTCGTGGTATATCACGCTGACGTTGTCGGCAAAGCGCTGCTGCAATCGCCGCGTGATGGTGGTTTTTCCGCTGCCGGTGCCGCCGGCTATACCTATGGTCATTACGTTCCCCATGGTCAGGCCCCCTCTTTCGACAATCTTAACACAGAACACGCCTCGTTGCAACAATAAAGCCGCCTGTCCGGGCGGCCTCGCGTTAACAGCAGCTGGCGAAATTGGTATAATGATGTCCCACGCAAGTGGGGGAAGAGACGCTGCGCATTCGGCAGGCGGTTTGGCTCATAACCTCCGAAAGGAGGTGAGAGACGTGAGGCTTACGATGCATATTGGCAGCTTTACAGTTACCATTACCGTCAAGAAACGCGGAAACCGCCACTCTGGCAAGTGACGGTTTCCGTTGGCATAAAAACCAATTGACAAGCTAACTTGAAGAGCCAAACCGGCTGTCGCGGCGTCTCTTTCCGCCTATATTATACCCTCGGGCACGAGCCGTGTCAACGCGCGGTGTTTACTTTTGACCCGGCTTATGCTATTTTATATGTATCTATGACATAAGGAGGAATTTACATGCCAACCCCGCATAACAGCGCTGCGGCGGGCGATTTTGCAAAGACCGTCCTAATGCCCGGCGACCCGCTGCGCGCCAAATACATAGCAGAGCGCTTCCTCACCGACGCCAAGCTCGTCAACAACGTCCGCGGCGTCCAGGGCTACACTGGCTATTGGAAGGGTGTGCGCGTCTCCGTCCAGGCAAGCGGCATGGGCATACCCAGCATCGGCATTTACAGCTGGGAGCTCTATAACCAGTACGGCGTGGAGAACATAATCCGCGTGGGCTCCGCCGGAGGCATAGCCGACGAGCTCAAGCTCCGCGACGTCGTGGCCGCCGTCGGCGCCTGCACCGACTCAAACTTCGCCCACCAGTTCAACCTCAAGGGCACCTTCGCACCCATCGCGGACTGGAAGCTGCTGACCACCGCCGCCAGGTGCGCCGCGGAGCGCGGCATAGACATCAAGGCCGGCAACGTCATGAGCTCGGACAACTTCTACAACGACGGCTCCGACGGGCCCGACCAGTGGAAGAAGATGGGCGTCCTGGCCGTGGAAATGGAGGCCGCCGGCCTCTACATGACCGCCGCCCGGGCCGGAAAGCGCGCGCTGTGCCTGTGTACCATCTCCGACCACATGTACCGCACCGAGGAGCTGACCCCGGCGGAGCGCGAGAGCACCATGAACGACATGATAGAGATCGCGCTCGACACCGCCGCAGAAATGGGATAACTCCCTGGGGATTGCGGCCCCGGACGCCGCTCGCGCTGTGAGCAGGTACCACACTCAACTTGCACGGAAAGACGGCCGCGCCGTCCCGCTTGGTAAACTTCCGTTCCATGCGACCGGAACCTGAATGAGGACTTGCCCCTGGATGTCGTTCATAATTGAGCAACAGAAACTTTACAGTTGAAAAACTCTAAATTTACTTGAACCATACACCGATAGGTGATATAATCAGACTGCTGTAAAAGCAGCAAGTAAGACTCGAATCATATTATGAAACGGAGGATACTTACACAAATGAAGAAGTTTCTTGCATTGCTTCTCGCCCTTGTGATGGTGTTCGCCCTCGCCGCCTGCGGCAGCGAAGATACCACCACCCCCAGCGAGAATCCGACCGAGCCCAGCTCTGAGCCCACCACCGACGTGAGCACCGCTCCCGACGACGGCGAGGCCGCTACCGATCCGGACGACATCTCCGACACCATGGAGGCCGACACCTATGAGGTCGCCTTCGTCACCGACGTCGGCCAGCTCAAGGACAAGTCCTTCAACGAGGGCACCTGGAACGGCGTTAAGACCTACGCCTATGAGAACGGCCTGAGCTACAAGTACTACCAGCCCGCCAACGGCGACGAGGCCACCGATGATGACCGCTACGACGCCATGGCCGCTGCCGTCAACGGCGGCGCGAAGGTCGTTGTCTGCGCCGGCTACCTCCAGGAGGCTGCCCTGCGCCGCGCGGCCATTGAGTTCCCGGACGTACACTTCGTGTTCATCGACGGCTACTCCCTCACTGAGGATCCCGACAATGCCGAGAGCGCCGTTCTCACCAACGTCGCCGGCATCAACTTCAGCGAAGAGCAGTGCGGCTACCTGGCCGGCTACGCTGTCGTCAAGGACGGCTTCACCCAGCTCGGCTTCTCCGGCGGCGGCGGCGGCACCAACCCGGCCTGCTGCCGTTACGGCTACGGCTTCCTGCAGGGCGCCAGCGCTGCTGCTGAGGAAATGGGCGTTGACGTCACCGTGAACTACTCCTGGCAGTACGGCAACACCTTCCAGGCTTCCCCCGAGCTGCAGAGCATGATCGCCGGCTGGTACACCAACGGCACTGAGATCGTGTTCGCCTGCGGCGGCAGCATGTTCGCCTCCATCACTGCTGCGGCTTCCGCCAACGACGGCTACGTCATCGGCGTCGACGTCGACCAGAGCGGCGAGAGCGACACTGTCGTGACCAGCGCCATGAAGGGCATCGACCAGGCCGCTATCCTGGCCATCGGCCACAGCTATGACGGCACCTGGGACGAGATCGGCGGCAAGACCACCACTCTCGGTGCGAAGGACGACGCCGTCGGCCTTCCGACTGACACCTGGTCCCTGGAGAACTACACCGTTGAGGAGTACAACACCCTGTTCGAGTCCATCAAGGACGGCAGCCTCGTTGTTGACCCGAACTACCCGGTTGACGCCAACAACATGGACGACGCCGGCAGCCTCGAGCTCCCCAACCTCACCATCAACGTTATCTGATAAGATAGCACAGCAAAAAACAGCCCCGCAAGGGGCTGTTTTTTATTGCCGCGGGTGAATTATACTATCAAGTGCAACACTTTAAGGGAATAAAAGAGTTCATACAGCCCCTGTGGTAGGCGGGATGTTCCGCTCACAGGAAGTGATTGAGTACATGCTGCGGGCGACCTGGTCACCGGAACAGATAGCCTGCACACCGTGCGAGCTGAAGAGGCCAAGAAGCCGGACACTGGGAAGCGGATACGGTGGTGAGCGGACAGGGCAAGAGCAGAGCCTGTTTCGCTACCCTGGCGGAACGCAAGACGCGCTTTTACATTGCCGTGAAGATGCCGGACAGACGAGCGGAGACCATGGAGAATGCCATTGTCGCTGCGCTGTCTGCTTTACTGTGCCGCTCCTGCCACGCTAAAACGAAACCTGGCGTTGATCAACGCCAGGCCTCGCAAAGTTCTGAACTTCCATTCTCCCCAGGAGCTATGGGACTTTGAGCTCTACTCCTGTTGCACTTAGTTTGACAATTCACTCCGCTTACCTCGATGGTTTAAGGAGATGGCTTGAATAAAGCGGCGGCCCACAGCGGGCCGCCGCTTTTGCTTTACGCGGGGTTATTCACAACGCCGGTAAAGAGGGGCAAATTGTCGTTGGTAGTTATGGCGTAGATGAACGGCCTGTCGAGGGTGAAGTCTATCTCCTCGTCGGGCATGGCGGCGCCCGCGTCGGCGATCATTACCGTGTACGCCGCGGCGGTGACGCCCTCTTCGTCTATGGCGACACGCGCGCCGTGCAGGGCCTGCTTAATATATATCTCGTCCACATCCGTGGTCATGGGCGTGAAATCGCTTATAGACGGGTCAAAGACGTCCGTGACGCCCAGAGATTTCAGACCGTCTATGAGATCAATCTGGCTCGAAACGTCGAACTTGGGTACGGAGAAGTTTATCTCGGGGGTGGAGGCCTCGTCCCAGTCCCAGGGGTTGAGCATAAGCTGCATGTACTCGTCGCTCGCCAGCACTTCGTCTACGCTCACGCCCTCGTCGGGCAGGATGAACCACATTGAGCCGCTGTTTCGCAGCGCGCGGTACACCGCGCTGAAATTCTCGCCCCTGTAGTAATTGCCCATGCCGCTCTGGTGCATGAACTCCACGGTCACGTCGCCGTCCGGCGCGTGGAACAGATCCTGCGTGTTCACGGCCTCGTTGAACTCGCTCGACCACATTGCGCGGAAGTACACGGTCGTGGCCAGGGCGAGTATGGTCTGTGCGCGCATTTCAATCCCGCCTATCTGCTCTGAGAGCAGCCCTCCGGTCTGTTCGTTGAGCCAGTCCTGCAGGGCCTTGTTGAACTCAGCCGAGCCCATAGCGCCCTGGTAGCTCGAGGCGTAGTAGTTCTGTGCGAGCGTATCCATCGTGTCCTGGTTGAAGCTCACGTTTTCGTTGAGCCACACGGAGCTCGCCAGTATGCTCGCCGTCGCGCCGTCGTCTACATAGCTCGCATTCCAGAGGTCGTTTGCCTGCTGCCGCAGCGCTTCTATGCTGTCCGAGCCGAGCAGGGAGAGTATCTGCGCGCGGCTCTCGCCGTCCGTGAGTTCGGCGAGCATGGCTAGCGCCATATAGACGTTCAGCGGGGAGAACGCGACGTTCTCACTGCCTGAGCCAGAGAGGAATTGCGCCGTGCTAGATGTGAAATAGCCCACCAGCCCGTTGGCGTAACCGGAGGCGTCGGGTTTCGCGCGCATGTCCTCCCACCAGGCGTCGTAGGCGGCGCTGTAGGCGTCCGAGTCGAACTCGCCGTTTGCGCCAAAATAGTCGTTTTCGTTCGGATACTGCGCCGTTTCGGGGTATTCCGCCTCGCTGATGGCGTAGGCGTTTGTGGACAGGGGGCTGCTGCCCGGCATAAGGAAATATCCTGCGACCATGGCCACTGCCAGCACGGCGGCGATGGCACCGAACCAGGCCCTCCTGCGCCGCCTTCTCAGCGGCTGCTGCTTAGCTTCTTCGACCACGCCGTCGCTCAGGTTGGTGACGGCGTCATAGATGTCTTCACCTTTCATTTTGCGCTCCTTCCGATTCAATCTGCCTGCGGAGTCTCTGCCGGAGGCGGTAAAGCCGCTGGGTCAGCTGCGCCGGTGAGCAGCCGCACTCGCGCGCGAGCTCGGCAACGCCCTCGCCGTACCAGTAGCGGCGGACGAACAGCGCACGCTCCCTTGCGTCCAGCGTGGCCAGCCAGCGCTCTATCAGCTCTGTGAGCGCGCGGGACTCCACCTCGCGCTCCACGTCGAAGGGGCCGGGGACGCACTCGTCGAGCTCGCTCAGCAGCACATCCATGCCGCCGCAGCGCTTTCGCGCGTGCTCGCGCCGCCAGCGGCTGACTGAGATGTTGCGCGTCATGCGCCCGAAAAAGGCGCGCAGGGAGCGTGGGCTCTCCGGCGGGATGCTGTTCCAGGCCGCGTGCCAGGCGTCGGCCACGCACTCCTCCGCGTCCTCGCGCACGCCGAGCAGGTTCATGGCGATAGCGGAGCAGTACGCGCCGTACTTGGCCTGGGCCTCGCGTATCGCCGCCTCGTCGCGCGCGTTGAAAAGCTCGATTATGCGCTCGTCCTCCACACTTCCGCCTCCCTTCACTTATATAGTCGCAGACCGGGGGCAAATGTTTCCGCCAAATGCTAAAAAAGCCGGGTTTTCGCGCTTTTCTCAAATGCGCGCCGCCGATTTCCGCCCTCCCTGTCAAAGTCCGGCTCCAGCATGAAGTCCGGTATGTCCAGGCCCTCGGCGAACGCCTTATTTGCGCTCAGGCTGCGCATATGCGGGTTTGGACGCGTCTCGAGCGGGGAAGCCGAGGCCAAGTAGAGTATATGGCTCATTTTTATCTCCTTATGGGCAGATGGTGTGCTGCCCTGGAATCATTATGCCTTAGACAGCAGCCGTTGTAAAGCCGTATCTGAATACAGACGCAAAAGGCGCCCGACACAGTCGGGCGCCCATATGACGTATTTATTCAGCTGACGACGCTGGACACAAGCCAGATGCCGCCGTTCATCACAAACACGACGGTGTAGGCGACGTTCGTGTTCTCGCCGTCCTCTTCGGCCGGGGCGTATTCGACGTCGACCGTGCAGGTGAAGCAGGTGGCGCCGATGCTCACAAAGCTGCCGTCGCGCACGCGCACACGTTCCGCAGTGAGGCCGCTGGCCTCATAGCTGTCGTGGAGCTCGCTCAGCGCGGTGTCGAGGGAGCTGCCGTCGAGCACCAGGGCCTGCAGGGCGGTGTAGTCCTCATCGCTGCTGCCTTCGCCGGTGAGGTAGTCGATGTAGGCATTCATGAAGCTTGAAGCCTCGGTGGAGTGCGCGTCCTCGAGCGTCTGGTCGCCGGCGGCAAAGAAGGCGAGCTCATTGCCGTTGACCACAGGCTCACCGAGCTCTTCGCCTTCGGAGTCCGCGACGGTTATCTCGGGGGCCGTGTGCAGGCCTTCTACCAGCCAGAGCTCCAGCTCGGGCAGGGTGCCGTAGTCGCCGTAGCCCTCGAGGAAGGCGGGGACGACGGCGTCGCCGGTGTTGTAGCTTCCGTCGAGCTCAACGCCGTTGACCGTGACAGTGCTGTCCTCGGGGACGAGGATGCGGTAGTCGAGCGTACCCTCGCCCAGGGCGAAGGTGACCGCATCATCCGTGACCTCGCCTTCGGCGGCGAGCACGTTGCCCCCGGCGTCCACGGCCGCGACCTCGACGGGTGCGTAGAGCCCGGTCACGGTGTAGACCGTGTAGAGCTTGTCGGCTATGTTCGCCTCCAAATCGGGCAGGGCGGCGTTATCCACGGCCATTTCAGCGTCGACGTATTCGGCTGTGAGTTCCACGCCGTTTACGCTTACCACGGCGTCCGTGGGAGCGGTGATGGTGATGGAGTGCGCCTCCGGGGCGGTGAAGCTGGCCAGCAGCTCCACGCGGGTGACCTCGAGGTATGTGAAGCCGAACCCGGCGTCGCCGTTTTCGGCGACCTCGTCAAGCGTGACGCGGCAGAAGTCCACGCCTCCGGCGGAGACCATGTAGACCATGTTATCGGCGCTGTAGCCTTCATCCTCGCGCCACTCCATCGGGTTGTCGCGCAGCACGGAGAGGCAAAGCTCCTCCATGAGCTCATCGCGCGTCTCGAAGGGAGTCTCACCGACAGTGAACGCACCGCTTATGGCGTCGGACCAGTAGGCCTCGTCGGCCATTTCCGAGAAGTCCTGCATGACCTGCTCCGGGCGTGTAGCCTCATAGGAGCCGAGGTAGAACCACAGCAGGACGCATCCGGCTATCAGCACCAGGGCCAGGACGGCTGTATAAATGCCGAAGGCCAGGCCAAAGCGGCTGCTTTTCCGTTCGGGCCTCTCGTCCTCGGGGTGGACCACACGGATACGCTCACGCTGGGGCGGCAAGTCCTTTTCGGCCACTGCCTGACGGCGCGGCTGCTCGCGGCGCTCGCCGGCCTGGGCAGAGCCGGGGCGCGGGCTGTGCGCGTTCGGGCGGGCCTGGCGCAGCTGCTGGGCGTGGGGGGCGGACTGGCGCGGCTCCGGCCTCTGCGGGCGAGGAGCAGGCTCTTGCACCGGCTCGGGCTCCGGCTCGCTCCTGCGCGGCTGCGGCTGAGCGCTGCGGGCAGGCTCCGGCGAGGCTTCGCCTATGTCGCGGCGTACGCTCTCAAGCAGCCTTTCGAGCTCCTCATCGTCGGACAGGCCGTGAAATTCAAAGTTGTACCTATCGTCGCTCATGCCTCGGCCTCCTCTCCGTTATCGCTGGGCGCCGGGGACGCCTCCGGCTCCGCGCTCGTCTCCGGCTCTGCACTAGTCTCGGGCGACTCGCTGGGCGAGGCCGAGGCCTCGGGGGCCTCCCCGGAGACGGTTATCAGCGGCGCGCTTGAAGGCACCGGCTGTTCTCCGTCCACGCTGGGCGGGTTCAGGATTCCGTCCTCCAACTCGTCGGATATGAACAGGCCGGCGGCAAAGCCGAGACCGTGACTGTCGGCCCATTCGACAAAGTTGTCGCGCGCGGCTTCGCTGGGCCCTCTGGTTGTGATGTAAAGCGCCGCGAGCGCAGCGACTATCAGCAGCGCAAGCGTAATGCCGATGAAGGCCAGTATGTGCAGGGCAGTCTTTCCGCCCCGGCCTTTCTCTTCCATTCTATGTACCCCTTCCTGCGCTAAAATGCAGCCCGGATATCCGGGTTATTTGTTGAAGTATTTGAGTTTGGCCACGCCGTTTTCTATGGAGAAGCAGGTCCAGGAGCCCTGCTCGAACCAGAGCTTGTTTACACTGGAATCCGGCATGCCCATTAGTATGCTCATCAGTGTGGAGAGCGGTCCGTTGTGCGCCACCAGCAGCGTGTTTTCGTCCCGCGCTATGACGCGCTCAAGCACCTCCTGCGCCCTCGCCTTTAAGAGGGTGAAGGGCTCGCCGCCCGGAGGCGTGGTAGTCGTCCAGTCGCCGAGCATAGCGCCGAGCAGTTCCGGCTGCTCCTTGAGCATATTGTCGAAGGAGACGTTTTCCCACTCGCCCATGTCCTGCTCCATGAGCCCGTCGTCGAGCTCTATGGGTATGTCCCTGTCCCAGAGCGCGAGCCGCGCGGTCTCGGCGGCGCGGATGAGGGGGCTGGAGACGCAGCGGGATATATCCTCGCCCCTGAGCTTTTCGCCAACCTCGCGCGCCTGACGGCAGCCGAGCTCGGTCAGGGCGCAGTCCGTGCGGCCGTAGAGCATGCGCTGTACATTGCAGACGCTCTCCCCGTGTCTTATGAGGTATAAGTTCATGGATCCACCCTTATCTCGCCGACATCGCAGCCGTCCAGGCGGCGGCGTATCATGTCAAAGGCGTTCTGGCAGGCGTAGAGACGCACCTGGGCCCTTTCGCGCTGCGTGATGTGTTTCTCGCGCACCCAGACGTTTTCCCCGTCGGCCAGGGATATGAACACCGTGCCGACCTCGTGTACTCCGTCGCCGTCCGGCCCGGCGAGGCCGGTAATGCCGACGCCGAAGGTGCTTCCAAGCTTTTCGCGCACACGCCGGGCCAGCTCAACGGCGACCTCGAAGCTGACGGCGCCCTTGGTGTCGAGCAGCTCCTGAGGCACGCCGAGCAGCTTGTGCTTGGCCTCGTTGGTGTAGACCACCACGCCGCCGAGCAGCGCGGAGCTCGCGCCGGGAATGTCGGTGATGGCCTTGGTGAACTCGCCGCCTGTGCAGCTCTCCGCTGCGGCGACGGTGACGCCGCGTTCTATCATTAGCTTAGTCGTGTACTCGGCGAGGTTGGCGCAGTCCATGCCGTAGGCGAGGGGGCCGAACATGGACAGCACCCGCTCCACAACCGGGGCCATCATTTCCTCGGCCTTTTCACGGGTGGGAGCGCTTGCCGTCACGCGCACCAGGCACTCGCCCTGTTTGGCGTAGGGGGCGAGGGTGGGGTTGGTCAGCTCCTCCATATAGTCGCGCAGGCGGTACTCCATTTCGCTCTCGCCTATGCCGAAGAAGTGTATGTTGTGCGAGGCGATGACGCTGTCGGAGAGCCCTGCCAGGATGGGCCTCACGCGGTACTCCAGCATGGGCCTGCACTCGCGCGGCGGGCCGGGGAGCATTATCACCAGCACATCGCCCGCCTTGAAGGTGCAGCCGGGCGCGGTGCCCCAGTCGTTGCGCAGCGGGGTGGAGCCCTCGGGCAGCATGACCTGCTGCATGTTGTTCTCGGTGAACTGGGAGTAGCGGCGCTCATGCCAGAGGTTCAGCAGCCAGTCGCGCTCGCCCTCGTTGAGCTCCAGCTTCAGCCCGAAGGCCTCGGCGAGAGCGTTCTTGGTCAGGTCGTCGCAGGTGGGTCCAAGGCCGCCTGTGGTTATTATAATGTCGGCGCGCTCGCGGGCGCGGCGCACGGCTTCTATGACCCGGCCCGGGTTGTCGCCCACGACGGTCTGCCAGTAGACGTTTATGCCGTACTCGCTGAGCAGCAGAGCCACATCTGCGGCGTCTGTATTTATAGTGGTGCCGAGCAGCAGCTCGGTTCCTACGGAGATTATCTCAGCCTTCAATGTCTATCCATATCCTTTCGACGCCGTCCACGGCCTCCTGGACGAGCGAATCTATATCCAGCGCGCTCTCTGCGGCGACCACGTCCTCAAGACGCGGCTTGGTGCGCGGGTGGCGCGGGGTGAACACGGTGCAGCAGTCCTCGTAGGGGAGGATGGAGGTCTCGAACGTCCCGATATTGCGCGCGTGGCGGACGATCTCCTCCTTGTCCATGCCGACGAGCGGCTGCAAAATGGGTTTCATTGTGACGGCGCGGGTGACGGCCATGGCCTCCATGGTCTGGCTTGCGACCTGGCCGAGGTTTTCGCCGGTGACTATGGCCTTGCAGCTGTTCTGGTCGGCGAGTATATCCGCAATGCGCATCATGAAGCGGCGCATGACCAGCGTGAAGTACTCCTCCGGGCACTTTTCGCGCATTTCCTCCTGGATGTGCGTGAAGGGCACTACCAGCAGGCACATGGGCCCGCAGCTCGGCACGAGCAGCCGGGCGAGCTCGATGACCTTTTCCTTGGCCGCCTCGCTCGTGTAGGGGAAGCTGAAGAAGTGCACGGGCACGAGCTTCACGCCGCGGCGGGCTATCATGTAGCTGGAGACGGGGGAGTCTATGCCGCCGGAGAGCAACGTTATTGCGCGGCCGTTGGAGCCGACAGGCATGCCGCCGGCGCCCGGCGTGGGCGCGGCATGGACGTAGGCTGCGTAGTCGCGCACTTCGAGGTGGACGACCAGCTCCGGGTGGCGTACGTCGACCTTCGTGTCCGGGAAGGCGTCGGCCAGCAGACCGCCGACGTACTGGGAGAGCTGAATGCTCGTCATGTGGAAGCTCTTGTCCGAGCGGCGCGTCTCAACCTTGAAGCTCTTCGCGTTCTCCATGTCCTCTTTGAGGTACTCGCGCGCCTTCTCGAATATGGCGTCCTCGTTCTTTTCGCAGGCGGCGGCGCGGGTCAGCGCGATTATGCCGAACACATGGCGCATGGCCTCGAAGGCCGCGTCCATGTCCGCACTCTCGTCCTCGGGCTCGACGTAGACGGTGGACTGCACGCAGTAGACGCGGAAATTCCCGAGCTGCTTCAGACGCTTCCGTATATTGGCGAGCAGCTTCTGCTCAAAGTAACGCTTGTTCAGCCCTTTGAGCACAACCTCGCCCTGCTTTAGAAGGATTATGTCGTTCAATAATATCACCTTAACTGTATTCTGTGCGCCGCATGGATTTTCGGCGGCCGCGTGCGGCACCGTCCATGTGACGCCGGGCGGAAACTGCCGCGCCTTATTGCAGTTCCGGACGAAAAACAGCGCTTCGTGCAAATTTTCAATATATTCTATCACACCGATAAGCCAAACGCAAGCGCAGTACGCCATATGTCGAAAACCCGCGCATGGCAATATAAGGAGCGACAATTTGCTTGACAGGCAAACTGTACTACGCGTATAATACGGTTAGAAAGCGTATTATTCGAGTGATACAGTTTGGAGGTGGACAGCTTGGTCTCATTTGATGGCTTCAGGCCCGAGGGCTCTGAGCCGATATACCTGCAGATTGTGGGCTATATCAAGCGCGGCATAGTCGCGGGCGAGATACCCTCCGGCGACGAGCTGCCCAGCCGCAGAATGCTCTCGGCGCTGCTGGGGGTGAATCCGAACACGGTGCAGAAGGCCTGCCGTATGCTGGAGGAGGAGGGGATACTCGTGTCCCACACGGGCGCGAAGAGCTTTGTCACATATACGCCCGAGAAGCGGGACGAGCTTCTCGTAGAGCTGTTGGCCGCGGGCGCGAAGGCGAGCGTGCTGGCGCTCAAGCGGCTTGGGATAACACTTGAGGAGGCCGTGGCCCTGATAGGCCGGGCCTGGGAGGAGGACGAAAACAAATGAAGAAGCACTTTTCCGTATCCATGCTGATGGCCAGGTTCGCGTTCTGGCCCGCGCTGATTGTGTCCCTGGGCGCGTCGGCGGCAATGTTTGTATGCATGCTGTTTTTCGGGGAGAGGGCCGACGAGCTGTACTTGAACCGCTCAAGCGACGACTTTTTCTTCCCGGCGAGGATAGTGCTGTACGTCGGACTTGTGCTGCTTGTGGTACTGCTGATGCGCTCCATGCGCGAGCGCGGCGGGGTGCAGCCCGGCTACACTCTGCGCCGCCTGGGCGTGAGCGAGTTCGCCGCCTTTGCCTGGCAGGGCCTGGCTGCGGCGCTGGCCGTATTCGTGTACTTCGCCTTTGCCGCGGCGGCGCTTTTCGGCTACGCGCTCTGCTACCAGGCGCAGGGCCTGGGCGAGGCCGGAAACCTCAGCGCGCTGGTCATGCTCTACGGCAGCCGCACGGCCCACGCCCTGATGCCGCTGGCCGACGCGGCGGTGTATGTGCGCATGGCGATGTTCTGCCTGGCGATAGGCCTCGGCTGCTCCTACTCGTCGATACTCTCGCGCCACGGCAAGCGCTTTTCCGCCACTCCTTTCGTCGTCGTGGCGCTGGCGCTGGTTTTCCTGCCCGCAGCCGTCGGCGAGGGCGTCGCCGAGCTGCTGCTGGTACTGGGGGCGCTGGCGGTGATAACGTTCATTATCGCCGGAGCCAGGCTGCGCCGCTATGACGGTGAGGACGAAGAGGAGGGTACGGCGGATGGAGAAGCTGTATAAGTCGGTGGAGCGCTGTGTGCCGCCCGGCTTCTCCGGCAGGAAAGAGACGCTCAACGTCCTGTGCTGCGCCGTGTGCTTCGCGTCAGCCCATTTCCTGGGCTTTCTGGCTGAGTACATCTCGGCGCACGGCGACATGTACAGCACGGAGGGCACGCATCGCGTGGAGCTCAAGGACGCGGAATTTGCGGCGTTCGGCAGCATGCTGACGGTGGGGCGTATATGCGTTGTCATCGTACTCGTGCTGCTTGCCTGGGCGCTGTGCAAGTATGTGTCCTATCACTACACCGGCGGGTCGCGCTGTATCTATACGATGAAACGTATCAGCAGCCGGGGCGAGTTCTACCGGCGCTGCTGCACGATACCGCTCATCGGCCTGGCGCTGCTCGTCGTGGGGTGGATACTTTTGACGCTGTTCCTGGGCGCGGTGTACGTCTGGGCGACGCCGGAGCGCTGGCTGGCGCCCGACGCCTGGGAGCAGGTGCTGAGAAACACGTTCTTCTTGATATGAGGAGGTCTCGCAATGCTTGAAATAAACAACGTCAGCAAGCTTTATTCCAAAAAACTCGCGCTTGACGGCGTTAGCCTCAGCCTGCCGCGCGGAGAGCTCGTGGGACTGTTCGGCGAAAACGGCGCGGGCAAGACCACGCTTATGAAGTGCATTCTGGGTTTCGTGGGCTACAAAGGCACAATAACGCTCGACGGCGAGCCCATCACGCGCAAAAACATAGGCCGCATCGCCTTCGCCACCAGCGAGCACAGCTTCTTCCCGGACTTGAGCCCGGACGGACACGCGCAGTTCTACGCCTCCCACTTCCCAAAGTTCGACCGCAAGCGCTACGACGTGCTGATGGACTTCTTCGAGCTGCCCCGCAAGAGCGCCGCGCGCAAGCTCTCAACCGGACAGAAGAACCAGTTCGAGGTGGTGCTCGCGCTCAGCCAGGGCGCGGACTACATCCTGATGGATGAGCCCTTCGCGGGCAACGACGTGTTCAACCGCGAGGACTTCTACAAGGTGCTGCTCGGCATCCTGGGCGAGGACGAGACCGTACTGCTCTCAACGCATCTGCTCGAGGAGGTCAGCGGCTTCATAGGACGCGCGGTGCTGCTGCACCAGGGCAGGATAAAGGGCGACGTGAGCATGTCCGAGCTCGAGGAACAGGGCGTGAGCCTCATGGACTACGTCAAGAGCGCCTGGAACTACCGCGCCGACCGCATCAGGAGCGCCATAGAAGAGCTGAGCGGGGAGGACGGGCAGACATGAAGCGTGCCGCAGCCTTCCTTGCCCTTGTCGCGGCTGCCGCTGCAATTCTCGCAGGAGGCGCGGCGTACATGTCCGGCGCCCCGCAGGACTACGCCCTCGAGGCGGAGACCGTCTCGGGCGGCGCGGAGGCGGCGCGGGGCGTGACGCTGCGTGAGCGCGCAATAGTGGGCGGCCACCTCGTCTGGGAGCTGGAGCAGGACGCGGCGACGATGGAGCGGGAAATTGAATCGTACTGGTCGCCCTCGCTGGTGAGGGGCGACCCAGAGCACGACGGTTATACCGTCGAATACGGCCCGAGCCTGGGTTTTGAGCTGCAGAGCCTGTCGCGCAGCTTTGTCTGGAAGCCCGGCCACCTGCCCCGTGACCTGACGGGGCCGTATCTGGAGATTTTCAACGCCCTGCTTGCGGAGTACGGCGGCGGGCTGCCGGAGGACATTGACGAAGACTATGAGGCGGTTTACCCGGCCGGGGACTACTTCACGCACATCCCGGTCGAGGTGTACGGCTACGACACGGCTTTCAAGGGCCGCGGCGTTGAGCGGGTGGACTGGTCGGACGTTTTCCGCGTCGCGCTGCCCGAGGGCGCGGAGCTGGAAGCGGTGGCCTCCATGTCCCGCTCGGTGAACGGGGAGCCCGTCGAATACACCTTCAGCGTCACGCAGCGCTGGGAGAGCGAGGGCGGCCACGAGGACAGGGTTAACAGCGTGAACGCGGTCAGCGAGGAGAGCAGCATCCTGACGGGCGGGTACTTTTACTTCACGCTGGACGTGTACGACGAGCTCGGCGCGGCGGAGCTGGAGACCGATTTCCCCGGCGGGCACGGCGTCTGGCGCGTCAGGGCCGAAGAGGACAGCGCGCCCTGGTGGTCTGACGACGACTACTCCGTGACAGCGGATTTGGGCAGCGTCGAGCTCGCCTTCAGCGGCTGGGACTGGGACGACGCGCTGCTGGATGCCAGCGCGGACGAGGAATATGTCCTGCTCTACACGCTCGAGGGCGCTGAGCTCTGGCTGAACGTGCTTGACCCGAACTCCGGCGCGGCCGTGCAGCGTTTGGAGCTCACGGCGGGGATGCCGGAGGACGAGCGCGAGGCGCTTGAAGACTACGGCATAGACGCGCTGGGCGTAAGGCAGTACGCCTCGGACGGCGGCGCGGTGTTTTTCATCAGGGCGCTCCGGGACTGGGCCGTCGCGGCGGATTACTCCGAAGGGCGCTATGCGCCGCAGTTCACGGCGGCGATAGACAGATACGCGGCGGACCTGAGCCTGTTCACCATGCAGCCCGCAGACTGCGCCTGGGACGGCGAGCGGCTGTGTACGCTCTATGCCCAACGCAATCTCTTGCCCTGGCAGACGGGCTCAGACAGGCGCGGGTACGCCCTCGTCGTGCAGCGCGCCGGAGGCACGGAATATGTGGGTGTATACAACCGGCCGGGGAGTGGCGCGGGCTTCGCCGGCACCTGCGAGATAGGCTTCGCCGGGGAGTGACGGAGCGTTGACGGCGCTTTAAGGAGGTCAGACAATGCCTAAAAAATCCGTGGGATTCATATTGCTGGTGTGCCTTGCGCTGGCCTTCTGCGTGGGGCTGAACGTCTACGCCTCCGTCACGGGAGACGGGGCGGAGATACGCGTCGTGTCCGGGGACGTCTCGGAGTTTGAGGGCTTCACGGTGACGCAGCACAGCGTGGTGTCCGGCCACGAGGTCGTTGACCTTACGTTCTCACCCGCGAGCGGGGAGACGAGCGCGCGCCGGGACTGGAATTTCAGGGACACGGCCGTGTCCGAGCCGGAGCCCGAGCTGCGCGCCGCGCTGGTGGGCTTCGACTACGAAGAGGGCTGGTACACCGATCTGGAGTACGAGAGCACAATACCGCTGCCCTTTGCGCAGGAGCTGCTCGACGAGGCGTATGACAAGGCCGGGTCGGACGAGGACACCGTGCTCGTGGCGCACCGCCTGAGCGACTACATGGACACCGTGCCGCTCACCTTTGCCGCGCGCGGGCTGGGCGAGGCCGCGGGGGTGTACGCCGACGGGCTTGACAGCCAGAGGCTCCGGACGGCCTACCCCTTCCACGATCTGGACGGGTACGATGGCATGTTGCTGAGCGGCGGTTTCGGCCTGGCTCTGCCGGAGATACTGTCCGTCAGCGGCCGGCTGAACCTGAGCGCGGCGCGCAACCGCTTCAGCGTCGGCACCGACGCCGGGTTCTCGAGCAAATACTCGGTGAGCTCGGACTGCGTCTACACCGGCGACGCATTTTATATCGTACTCGACGTGTGCGACACGGAGTACAAATCCATACACTATAACGAGCAGGGCGAGGTCAGCTCGTACAGCATGAAGACCGTGCTTGACTCCCACCCCGACCCTGCGGGGCTGCCCGGCGACAGCTGGGGCATATACCGTATACCCTGCACCCAGGCCGCGGACGGGCCGGTGCCGGACTTCACGCGCGTGGAGAACATCTATCCGATAACGCGCAACTGGGACGATATCCACCTCGAGCTGAGCGATGACGGCAGCGAGCTGCTGCTCTTCACCGGGGAGGACGACGGCGAGTGGTTCACCGTGGTCGACAGGGAGACGGGCGCTGAAAAGCAGCGGTTTAAGGTGAGCGACAGCTCTTTCGGCAGCAGCACCGTGGACTGCGCCATGGGTGTGGACAGCATTGTGTTCGGCAGCGGGTTCAACTTCGTCGGGATTGTCCGGGACAACGGCGTGTGGCGCGTGGAATTTTCAACGTTTGGTAGAAACGACGAGTTCCCCGATTATGTCGTCAACTACTACGGCTTTGCCTGCGCCTGGGACGGCGAGCATCTGGCGGTGCTGGACTGGGGATGGTTAGGCAAGGAGCTGCGGCTGCGCATACTCTCAGGCAGCGGCGTGACGGAGGAGCTCATATTGGACAGCAGCGCCGCCGGAGCGGGATATTTGGAGAGCGTCTACGGCCTTCGCGTGGACGCGTGACGGGAAGGGAGGAAGTATGAAGCACAAGTTTGCGGCGTCCGCAGCGCTGTTCCTATTCGCGCTGGCCCTGTTCGCGGGCACGAGCGCGTACATGCTCGCTGTGCAGGCTTCGCCGAATTTCACCGGCGAGAGCGTGTACGGCGACGCCTCGGCGGCGGAGGGGATTACGGTTGAGCAGCGCGCGCACATGGATGGCCACATCACCTGGGAGCTCAGCTACGACGCCGGGCGGATGTCCGGCGAGAGCGAGGACGGCTGGAGCCGGGATACGGTCGACGGAGATATTGGGAACCTGCCCGGCATACGCACATGGAGAAATTACACCTTTTCCCCGGATTCCGACACCGGCCTGAGCAACATGGATGAGGGTATGCGCAATATCTACGACTACATAGCCGCGAAATACGGGGAGGGCGGCTACGCCCAGGAGGAAGTAGACCTGAGCGACTTTTGCGACAGCTACCCTATATCGGTGGAAAGCATGTACGCGGATATATACTACCAGGATGGGGAAACGTTCGGCCGGGAGACTCCGGACGCGCTCCGAATCCCTGTAGCCGAGGGCATGACGGCGGACGTGGGCGTATCTGCCGGGGGCATTTCGGTCATACCTCTGACCTTCTACACCGACTCGGACAGCGTGTATGTCCCAGGGGGCTACATCTATATGGTCGCGGCGGTGACTTCGGCCGAGACGGGCGAGGCTCTCGACGGCTGGACGCTCTACCGCCTGCCGGCGGAGTGTACGCAAATCGTAAGGTATGACGAGTATGAAGACATCGTGGGCCAGGACGAAGCAGTGGCGGACAGCCGCTGGTGGTTTGAAGACGGCTTCGGCTACAACTTTATGGTCGAGAGCGGCAGGGACGCGCTTGAAACGGTCTGCGAGCTGCCCGAAAATGCGAGCGTCGCGGCGCTGGACGTGAGCTGGGACGGGGAGAGCGTCCTCGTCTACACCGAGGAGGACGGCGCGCTGTACATGACCGTCATCGACGCTGCCACGGGCGCAGAGCGGCAGCGCGTCCGGCTCTTCGAGACGGCGGATATACTCGAGCCGGGCGAGACAATTAACAGCCTCAACTACGGCGCGATTAGCCAGTTCGCGTCCGAGAGCTGCGCCGTGTTCTGCTACGAGGACAGGGCGGCCGCAGTGCTCAACTATGTCGGCGGCGAGTACGCACCGGCGTACACGATTGAATTGAACGGCGCGTTCCCAGTGTCCTTCGCCGGGGACAGCACCCGGCTGTGCGCCCTGCTCTTTGAGCCGGACGGCAGATACACCGGCGATTACCGGCTGGAGGTCTACGAGGACGGGGCCTTGAGCTGCCGCCAGAGGCTGAGCGGAGCACACCCCGAGAACTCAAGGTACGTGTCGAAAGACACTCGGGTGTACATGGACGGCGAAAGCCTTGGCCTGAGCCGCTTCGGAAGTAACTGAGGAGGGCGGTATGAAACGTGTGACGGCTGCGCTGCTTGTGCTTGCGGTACTGGCGGCGTGCTTCATAGGCGGCGCCTCGGCGTACATGGACAGACGCGCGGACAACCTGGAGATAAGCGGTGAAGCGCTCTGCGGCGACGCCGCAGCAGCCGAGGGCTTTACCGTTAACCTCGACGCGGTGCTCGGCGGACATGTCGTTTGGGCCAGTCGCTACGTCCCGTCCACCGGCGAGCGCTCGACGAATCACCACTGGTCGTGGTCTGATGCGGAGCTGTACGAGAGAAGTTATCCGCCGGAGGTCCGGTTGAGCGGAGCGTGGCTAGACAGCGGAGTCAGTTGGAGCGGTACGAGCAACATGGATCGCCTATACGATGGGCAAAGCGTAGAGGACGCGCTCTACAATTCAATCAAGGACGAGGTGGAAGTCGGCGATACCGTGAGCAAGACCGTGCTTCTGAACGACTACACCGACACCCTGCCGTTGGAATTCAGTGCTTTCAGAATAGAGAACGATGATGAAGAGCAGCTTAAAAGAGTTTTTCGCGTACCGCTTGAGGAGGACGTGCCTGTTCGCCTTACTATGACGCGATGGCAGGACGGCGGCGAATTCAATATCGACGCGGATTTGGGGCAGTACATACCAAGCTCGGCAAGCGCCTTTGCGGCGGACGGGAACATATACTCGCTCATGCTGCTTATGGACGAAAACGGCGTTCAGGCAGACGCCACGCTCCTGCCCGGAGGGAGCTGGGGCGTGTACCGTATTCCCTGCGAGTTCACCGCCGGGGAGCCCGAGGGCGTGCGCTGGTGGACGGACGACCCCGGGGTTGCCGCTGAGCCGGAGGGCAGCGAGCTGGTGTTCCCCCTGGACGCAGGGTGTACGGCGGCAAACCTCTTCCTGAGCTACGACGGGCAGTACTTGCAGCTTGTAACCTGCGAGGGTGGTGAGCTGTACTTCACGGTCATCGACATCACGAGCGGCGAGGCGCTAAGCCGCGAGAAAATGCCGCCGGTGTTTGATGTGGACGGCTATGATGTGGAGCCGGAGTACGGGGTGTGGAATATGGAATGTACGCTCTACGAGGACTTCGCCGTATTTTCGGCCTATGACACGCTGTATGTCTACGAGCCCTGCGACGGCGACTATGAGCTCAAGCTCTGCCTGGACGTGAACGATGCTCCGCTGCCGGAGAAGTACACTTGGGACAATTACGGATACGACGAATACATCGAGTACAGCGAATATGCCTGGGACGGTGAAAGACTGGCGGTGCTCGACTCAGGCCAGGTGAGCTTCCAGGAAGAGAAGGACGGCGAGTGGCTTGAAGAGGACTGCGCGAGGCTGTGCATATACGACGGCTCCTCCGGTGAGCTGCTCTACTGCGACATGCTGGAAAACCAGTTTACGAGAGAGTTTTCCTACAGCCGGACACCGGTGTATTTCCGATACGGTGTATCCGTCGCCTGACACGAAAATCCGCCCGGCCTTTTTAGGCCGGGCGGATTTCTTGCGTTTTTTACAGGGCTTCGCCGAGATAGATGCAGCCGGACTGCTCTCCGGCGGTGTACACGAGCGTCGGGAGCTTGATGTTGTCCATGTCCTTGACCGGCAGAAGCTCGTCGTTCCTGAGCAGGTACGTGGAGCCGCCGGGGACGGCCGCAGCGCCGTGCTCCGCAGTGCTGAGCACCAGGGCGCCGCCGTCAGGCAAACCGAGCTTATCAAGCCAGTCTATGTTCTCAAGCTGCACGAACGCAGAGAGCAGGATGGACAGGGGGACGGCGTCCTCCGGCTCTGCCGGAGCGTCGGAGCTAGTCCCCGGGTAGAGTTTGCCGCTGCCGGTGACCTGGAAGGGGCGCTGCTCGCCGCTGCAGAAGGCGTCGAATCTTATATCCAGAAATTTGCCGTCATTGAACGCGAGGTTCATTCCGGAGATGTACACTTCGGAATCAAGGTTCCCGGCGTCGTCATACACGGGCTCGCTCAGCAGTATGCCGGCCCTGGAGAGCTCGCTTGGACCGAAGGGGCTGTAGCCTTCTATTGTGTCGCTGCTCTGCGCGCTGTGCGCCAAAAACACCAGCGCACCTACTCCGACGAGAAACACCGCGCCGCAGTAGAGGGGGATGAGCTTGTGGTTGCGCTCCATTTTCTTGGAACCGGCGATAAAGTGTATGACCAGGATGGCTGCAAAGACAACCAGCACCGCAGCCGCTAAATATATAATGTTCGTGTAACCGTTCATCTTTTTCCTCCAAGAGACGACATAGTGCGTACATTCTATCACGCCTGTATTCCCGTTACAAGCTCTTGTTAAGAGAAAATTGCCGGTTTCTGACGAAGCCGAGGAAAATAAAAGCGCCGCCTGTCAGGCGGCGCTTTTGGACGGTGAAACGGCCTTGTATGTACTTATTTGAGTATTTCGCTGCGCTTGGACTTGAGACGCAGGCTCAGGTAGTCGGCAATCATGGCTATGAACTCGCTGTTGGTGGGCTTGCCCTTTATGTTGCTGACCGTATAGCCGAAGAACCTCTGCAGCACCTCGATGTCGCCCCTGTCCCACGCGACCTCAATGGCGTGGCGGATGGCGCGCTCAACGCGGGAGGAAGTGGTGTTGAAGCGCTTGGCGACACTGGGATACAGGACCTTCGTGATGGCGTTGATGACATCCATGTTGTTTACGGCCAAAATGATGGCTTCTCGGAGGTACTGATAGCCCTTGATGTGCGCCGGGACGCCTATTTCGTGGATTATCTCGGTCACCATGGACTCGAGATCCACCTCTTCGCTCTGAGCCGCAGTAGAGTGCTGCGTAGAGAGCGCGCGTATCAGCTTCAGCACGCTGGACGAATCAAAAGGCTTTACCACAAAGTACAGGGCTCCGAGCTGCATGCACTCGGCGCAGACGTTGTCATTATAGAAACCAGACATAACGATGGTTTTGGCGCTTAGCCCGGCTTCGCGGATACCGCGCAGGACGCCGAGGCCGTCCAGCTTGCTCATGACCAATTCGGTGATGATATAATCAGGCTGAAGCTCGCAGGCCAATGCCAGTGCGTCGATGCCGTTGCTCGCCGTACCAACTACCTCAAAGCCGTCATCGGCTTCCAAACACTGGGTGAGTTCACGCCTGGTGTCCTCGTTTGAATCGGCGACGAGGACGCGAATTTTGGTTTCCATAATCCAACCTCCGATAATTTTACATTTACGGTCTGCAATCTATCTTTGAAGCAGGATTTCCGTTTAAGCTATAAATAATTTAGCACAAGGTCGGATATATTGCAAGAAAAAGCTAGTGTTAAAATACAATATTTTGTCGGCAAAAATCTATTCTGTTCGACATAACACCTATGAATTTTTTACTGCTCGACAAAATTCCAGCTGCGTCGACTTTTTTCTCACTTGAAAACCGAGGCGTTTTTGACAAAATATTCTGCGCCGGAATAGACGGTCGTTGCCAGGACGAGCACCCAGCCGATTGTGACGAGCACGTCGGGAATGGGCAGCATCATGAGGCAGAAAACCACCATAGTGCAGGCGGTCTTTATTTTGCCGGACCAGGCTGCGGCGATGACCTTGCCGCCCTCCACGGCGATGAGCCTCAGGCTGGTGATTGCCAGCTCGCGCGCCACAACTATTATGGCCACCCAGGCGGGTATGTAGCCCCAGTCGACGTAGACGAGCATGACGGAGATGACCAGCAGCTTGTCGGCCAGCGGGTCGAGGAACTTTCCGAAGTTCGTTGCCTGGTTGTAGTGCCGGGCTATATAGCCGTCGACGAAGTCGGAGCAGGAGGCTATGATGAACACGGCCAGCGCCCAATACATGTGTCCCGGGAAGTCCACATACATAAGTACGAGCACGACGGGTATAAGTATCATGCGCACTATGGTTATTTTGCTTGCTGTCGTGAGCTTCATACTACTTTTCCTTTCAGAACGCCGCCCTCGGCGGAGATTATCTCGACCTTCACGATGTCGCCGGGCGAGACCTCGCCCACGAATTCCATCATGTCGTCGACACCGGGCGAGTCGAAGTAGGCCCGGCCGATGGGTGTGCCGGTTTCAGGGTCGTAGTAGTCGCATATGGCGTCCACTACGCTGCCGGCGAGCGAGGCTTCCCACTCGTCCATTATGCCGGCCTGCAGCTCCTGTATGAGCGCGGCGCGCTCGCGCGCGGTCTCGTTGTCCACATGCTCCATCCTGGCGGCCGGGGTGCCCTCCTCGGGCGAGAATGGGAACACGCCCGCGCGCTCAATCTTATACTCGCGCAGGAACTCGCAGAGCTCCTCAAACTCCGCCTCGCCCTCTCCGGGCAGGCCGGTGATGAGGCTGGTACGCAGCACGAGACCGGGGATGCGCTCGCGCAGCTTCTTGAGCAGGGCGCGTATCTCGTCGGGCGTGTCGCGGCGGTTCATCTTTTTGAGTATGTCCGCGTTGATGTGCTGAAGCGGGATGTCGAGGTACTTGACTATCTTGGGCTCGTTGGCTATGACGTCTATAAGCCCGTCGTTCAGCTCATGCGGGTAGAGGTAGTGCAGGCGAATCCAGTCTATGCCGTCTATTTTGACGAGCTCGGTCAGCAGCCGCGCCAAGTCCCAGCCGGGTATGTCCTGCCCGTAGCGTGTGAGGTCCTGTGCGACGAGGATAATCTCGCGGTAGCCCCAGCTGGCGAGCTTGTCGGCCTCGGCGAGAATGTCCTCCGGCGCGCGGGAGCGGAAGCGGCCGCGTATACTCGGGATGAGGCAGTAGCTGCAACGGTTGTCGCAGCCCTCGGCTATGAGCAGGTAGGCCCAGGCCGGGCCGGTGCTTATCAGACGGCCGCACTCGCTGACGGGGGCGCTGTTGTCGCCTATCACGACGGGCTTTTCGCCCGCCTCGGCGCGGTTCAAGACCTCGCATATCTCATCGCAGGAGCCGACGCCCACCACGGCGTCGACCTCCGGCAGTTCCGTGAGCACCTGCTCTTTGAAGAGCTGGGCCAGGCAGCCGGTGACTATAAGCAGCTTCAGGCTGCCCTCCTCCTTGTGGCGGGCAACCTCAAGTATGGTGTTGATGGCCTCCTGCTTGGCGTCCTCGATGAACGCGCAGGTGTTGACCACTATGGCCTCGGCCTCTTCCTCTTCCGTGACTATCTCGTGCCCGGCCTCGCGCAGGAGGTAGAGCATCTGCTCGGCCGACACCTGGTTTTTGGGACAGCCGAGGGATATCATACCGACCTTCATTCTTCGCACTCCATTTCTGCCATGTATCTGTCTGTCGCGGCCTTGACGGCGTCCCATGTGAAGCCGCGCCGCACCAGGGCGGCCCCGGCGCGCCTGAGCGCGTCCCGGTCGGAGCCCTTGCCGCGCATTTTGCTGCGCAGCAGGGTGTCCACCGCGTCGTCGGGCTCGGGCATTTCCTCGAGCGCCGCGTCCCAGAGCTCCCGATCCAGCTTGCGGCGGCGCAGCTCCTCGCGCACACGCGAGACGCCGTAGCCCTTGGCGGCGTAGTGCCGGACGACCATGGCGGCGTAATTGCTGTCGTTGACGAAGCCGAGCTCGACCATGCGGGCAACAGCAAGCGCGGCGTCGTCGGGCTCGGCCCCTTTTTCGACAAGTTTCGCGCAAAGCTCCGCAGAGCCGTAGTCGCGCCTCTCAAGCAGGGCGAGCGCCTTCTTGCGCGTCTCCTCGGCGGTCATCAATCGCCTTCGTCGAAGTCGTCCGCGCTGATGTCGACGGCCCTTCCGGCGGCGACGGCGGCCTTGCGGGCCTGCGGGCTCATGAGCTTGTGCGCGTTGGCGCGTATATCCGCCTCAAGCTTGTCGGCTACCTCGGGGTTGGCGTTGAGGTACTCCTTCACGTTGTCGCGGCCCTGGAAGCGCTGCTCACCCACGGTGAACCACGCACCGGCCTTGTCTATGAGTCCGAGCTTTACGCCCAGGTCGATGAGCTCGCCGACCTTGGATATGCCCTGGCCGTAGAGTATGTCGAACTCGGCCTCCTTGAAGGGGGGCGCGACCTTGTTCTTGACTATCTTGGCGCGGGTGCGGTTGCCCACCATTTCGGTGCCGCTCTTGAGCGTCTCTATGCGGCGCATGTCTATGCGCACGCTGGCGAAGTATTTCAGTGCGCGGCCGCCGGGCGTTGTCTCGGGGTTGCCGTACATTACGCCTATCTTCTCGCGCAGCTGGTTGATGAACACGACGATGCAGCCGGTCTTGCTGACGACGCCCGCGAGCTTCCTCAGAGCCTGGCTCATCAGTCGCGCGACGACGCCGACGCTGCTCTCGCCCATCTCGCCTTCGAGCTCGCTGCGCGGAAGCAGGGCCGCGACGGAGTCGATGACCACGACGTCGAGCGCGCCGGAGCGCACCAGCTGCTCCGTTATCTCCAGCGCCTGCTCGCCGGTGTCCGGCTGGGAAATGAGCAGGTCGTCTATGTTGACGCCCAGCGCCCTGGCGTAGGCGGGCTCGAGCGCGTGCTCAACGTCTATGTACGCGGCTTCGCCGCCGCCTTTCTGCGCGCTGGCAACTATGTGCAGCGCGAGGGTGGTCTTGCCGCAGCTCTCGGGGCCGTATATCTCGACGATGCGCCCGCGAGGCACGCCGCCTATGCCTAGCGCGAGGTCGAGGGAGAGCGAGCCGGTGGAAATGGCCTCCACGTTCACGGGTATGTCGTCGCCCAGGCGCATTATGGCGCCCTTGCCGTAGTTTTTCTCTATCTGTGCTATAGCAGTCTCCAGCGCCTTGCGCTTGTCCGCCGACGCTGCGGGCGAAGGGGAAGCGCTCGCGGCCTTTTTCTTCTCAGCCATGTTTACACCTCTTTAGTTGTATTTATAAGATTTCATTATTTGACGTTGTATCGACTTCGGTGAGCCGCAGTAACTCTCCCCGGCCCATGGAGGCGATGTAGATGTACTCGCCGTCTCCGCCGCGCACATCAAATACCAGCCATTCGCCGCCGTCAAGCCTGCCCAGAAGGCGGCCACGGTCGTTGGCGCGGAAATCGTCTTCGCACGGGCCATATATCCGCCCGTCGTACAGCTCGACATATCCCTCGCGTGCAGAGATAAAGCCTATCTCGCGCCCGGCGCGTATCAGCCACGCCCCGGCGAGCAGACACACCGCCAGCAGTGCGGCGAGTAGGATTGTTCGCTTTCGCTTTTTGCTCATAACGTCGCCTTGACCACCCGCTCCACGCCGCGCGTGTCCTTGACGCTTACGGCGTCGTGCATGCCGGACATGCGCATCATGTCCTTGACATCATTGGCCTGCCCCTCGCCGACCTCGAAGAGCAGCATACCGCCCTGCCTGAGCGAGGACAGCCAGTGCTTGAGTATGGCGCGATAGAAGTCCAGCCCGTCCTCTCCGCCGTCCAGCGCCCATATGGGCTCGTAGTCGCGGACGGAAGGGTCGAGCGTAAGTATGTCGAAGGTTGCGATATACGGCGGGTTAGAGACAATGAGGTCGAATGTGCCGCTCATGACGGGCGGGGCCTTCGTCGCGTCGGCGAGCATGTAGCTCATGCGGCCGGACAGACCGTTGCGCGCGACGTTGCGGCGGCTGAGCTCTATTGCCTCTGGGCTGATGTCCGCGAGTACGACGTGGCACTGCGGCAGCGCGTCGGCGATTGCGCAGCCTATGCAGCCCGTGCCGGAGCACAAATCGAGCACGCGCGCGTCGCGGCGGTTTTTAGTCAGCCAGTTGATGGCTTCCTCGGCCAACACCTCAGTGTCGACACGCGGTATGAGCACATCGGGCGAGACCTCCATAGGCAGTCCACGGAACTCCCACACGCCGGTTATATACGCCACGGGCTCGCCCGCGAGGCGTCGGCGGAGCATGTCCCCGACCTTTTTCTCCACCTCGTCGGTGTCGTAAAGGGCCATGTCGCGCAGCAGCTGGGCCGTCGTCTTGCCCGAGGCGGTTGCAACTATCAGCCTAGCTTCGACGTTAGCGGCCTCGACGCCCGCCGAGCGCAGGGTGTTCCGCACGGAAATGTATAGTTCGCTGTATGTGCGCGGCATGATTTCCCCCCTCTCCTTGTCCGCTGCGCGGCTTAAGTGAAATGTCCGCTTTGCGGACGTGAAATTCAATCTGTTTTTCCGGGGCTTTGCCTCGGCGTCGCGCGCACAACGCGCGCTGAACGAAGTGTTGTCCCATCGGCGTAAGCTGGGGGCTTTGCTTTGAAAGGCCGCTACGGCCTTTCAAAGCAGCCTTACCAGGCGTCCTTGCCCTTTTCCTCGGGTATTACCAGCTCCATCGCACGGATGGCGCACTCTATCATGCCGTCGTCGGGCTCATTAGTGGTCAGGCGCTGGAGCTGTTTGCCCGGCCAGGTCACGATGCGCGAGACGATATTCGCGTCGTGGCGGCCGGCCCAGCGGTTGATTTCGTAGGCCACGGCGACGAGCACGGGCAGGAGCAGTATACGCAGCGCTATGCGCAGCAGCGTGTTGTCCACCTGGATGAGCAGGCCCACAAAGAGGCCGAGTATGATGACAACGAGTAGGAAGCTCGTGCCGCAGCGCGGGTGGAAGCGGCTCTGCGGGCGCACGTTCTCCACGGTGAGCGGCAGCCCCTTCTCGTAGCAGAAGATGGTCTTGTGCTCCGCGCCGTGGTATGAGAACAGGCGCTTAATCTCCTTCATATGTGCCACCAACCCCAGATATACGAGGAAGATGACTATTTTTATCACGCCCTCGATGAGGCTGCGCAGGGTGTAGTGCCCCTCAATGCCGGGGATGAAGCCCGCAATAAGCGTGGGCAGGAGTATGAACAGGGCGACGGCCAGCAGTACGCCGAGCACGGCCGCGATGCCGATGACGTACTTTTCAGCCTTCTCGCTGCCCAGCTTTTTCTCAAGCCAGAGGTCGAACTTGCTGGGCTGCTCCTGTTCCTCCTCGGGCAGCAGGCTGGCGGAATAGGTCAGCGCGCGCATACCCTTGACCATGGAGTCGGCGAAGGTCACGATGCCGCGCACAAAGGGCCAGCCCAGGATTGGATACTTGTCCTTGGGCAGGTTCAGCGGCTCCACCTTCTCGACTATGCCGTTTTCCGTCCGGCAGACGATGGCCTGCTTGTCGGGGCCGCGCATCAGGATACCCTCCATCAGCGCCTGGCCGCCTATGGATGTGCGGAAGCAGACGTTGTTGTCGTTCTTTGCCATTGATTTTTCCTTTGCTTTACTGAGTTTCTATGGGCAGCAGCACTGTTATCAGCGCGCCGCCTGCGGGTGCGTTGTCTACAATGAGCCTACCGGAGTGGCGCGCCACAATCTCGTCGCAGACGGCGAGGCCTATGCCGCTGCCGCGCTCCTTGCCCCGGCCCTTGTAGAACCGCTCCTTGACGTGCGGAAGGTCCTCGCGGGCGATGCCGGGACCGTGGTCGCGCACGGATATCTTGACGTACTCGCCCTGCTGCATGGCGCGTACCTCTATTTTGCGTCCGCCCCGGCCGTATTTCGCCGCGTTGTCGAGTATGTTCAGCACCACCTGCTTGAGACGGCGCGGGTCGCCGGTGACGAAGGGCAGGCCGCTCTCCGGAGGGGCGTACTCGAGCTCTATGCCGTCGTGGCGCAGCAGCTCGCTGTATGTAAAGCACACCTCTTCGAGCAGGGAGGCCACGTCTACCTGCTCGAGGTTCAGCGTGAAGCGGCCGTCGCGCATGCGCGTGAACTCAAGCAGCTCCTCGACCATGCCGGTGAGCCTGCCCGCCTCGCGGGAGATTATCTCGATGCCGCGGCGGGAGTCGCCCTGGAGCGCCTCGTCGTAGAGCAGGGTCTCGCTCCAGCCGGTGATGGCCGTGAGCGGGGTGCGCAGCTCGTGCGAGACCGAGGATATGAACTCGTTCTGTACGCGGTCTGCCTTGCCAATCTTCACGCTCATGTCGTTTATTGCGTCGGTGAGCGCGCCTATCTCGTCGTCGCGCAAACGCTCGGCAAGCGTACCGTAGCTGCCGTCGGCGATGTGCCGCGCGGTGTCGCCAAGGCCCAGTATGGGGCTCGTCACGCGCTCGCGGAACCAGAGGTTGCTCAGCAGCAGTATCAGTATTGCGGCGGCCGTGAGGACGCAGGCCCATATTACGCTCCAAAAGAGGGCGCAGAGCAGCGCAAAAAGGACGCAAAGGGCGCAGATGATGCTGACCAGCAGCCAGATGCCCTTCAGCCCACGCAGGCTCTCGGGGCGGTCCTCGGAGAAGAGCCGCCTTATAAAGCCGGGCTTCTTGTCTCCGGAGGCCACCTGCGGCGCGGCCTGTGAAGGCTTGATATTTTTATCCTCCATGTCACGAGCCCCACTTGTAGCCGTAGCCCCAGATGGTGGTGATGTACTCCGGGGCGGTGGGGTTGTCCTCAATCTTTATGCGCAGACGGCGGATGTTGACGTCGACTATCTTCAGCTCGCCCTTGTAATCTGCGCCCCAGACGTTCTCGAGTATGTCCTCGCGGGAGAGCGCCTTGCCGGGGTTGGACATGAATAGCTTCATGATGGAGAACTCGGTCTGCGTCAGCTTTACGCGCTCGCCGTTCTTGTCCAGAGTGCGGTTGCGCGGGTTGAGCAGGAAGGGCCCGCTCACGAGCTCCGGCTCTTCCGGCTCTTCGGATGCGCCCATGCGGCGGCAGAGCGCGTCCACGCGGGCGATGAGCTCGGCGGGGGAGAAGGGCTTGGTCACATAGTCGTCGGCCCCGTTCATGAGCCCGGTGACCTTGTCCATCTCCTGGCCCAGGGCGGTGAGCATGATTATGCCCATCTTGGAGCCGGAGGCGCGTATCCTCCGGCAGACCTCGAAGCCGTCTATATCCGGGAGCATGACGTCCAGCAGTGCTACGCTTATGTCGGGGTCGGACGAGAGCGCGTTGAGCGCCTCCTCACCCGTCGCCGCCTCCACCGGCTCGTAGCCGTTGCGGCGCAGATTTATAACGACAAAGCTGCGTATGCCGCTCTCGTCTTCAAGGACAAGTATCTTCTTGCTTATTTTGCACACGCCCCTTCAACGGTAAGTTTTACTGCACACAATGAGCAGTGTAGCTATTATAACACAAGCTTCGCAAATGTGGTAGCGTTAGATTACTAGATGTAGTATAATTTAGCCGTCACGAACGCAAATTCGGGAAAATGCACTATCGGAAGGGAGCGGAAGAGATGCACATTTACTTTGCCGGCACACAGGGCTTTGACGCCGCGCGGGCCATAGCTCCGGGGCGGGGGCGCTCGGCTGAGAGCGCGGCGGCCTGGTCGCTGCTGCTCTTCGCGCTGCGGCGTGAGCGCGGCCTCGACGCGCTGCCCGCCATAGCGCTTGACGCGTCGGGGAAGCCGTATTTTCCCACTGTGTCCGACATATGCTTCTCTCTGAGCCATACGCGCGGCTATGTGCTCTGTGCGCTTTCATCCGTGCCTGTGGGGGCGGACGTACAGGTCGTGTCAGATAGGGACGCGCGCTTCGCCTCGAGACTGATGAGCGAGCGGGAGCGCGCCGAGTTTTCGCTGCACGAGCTGTGGTGCCTGCGCGAGGCGGTCTACAAGCTCTGCGGCCGCGGCAGCATGCGCTCCATGCCCTTCAGGCGCGAGGGGGGCGTGATAGCGCCGCCCTTTGACGGCGTGGAGTGCCGCCTGTACGCGGACATACCCGGCTGCGCCTGCGCGGCGGCGGCATATGCGGACACATTTCCGGACACGCTGGTGGAAGTGAGGCCCGACAGGCTGGAAAAAGGCGTTGTTATATAGCCAATCACTTGATATAATATATGAAGAGCCGCAGCTGCGGCGGGAAATGGGGAATGTATAAATGTGGTTCAACCGCGCCGCGCTGAAGGCGGAGGCCAAGGCGTGCATGCGCCAATCGAAAGCCAACCCGTATATAACGGCGCTGGTGTATATCCTTATATCGTATATTCTGGCGTTATTGGCAAACCGGCTCGTAATACCGGACAACCTGATATATTTTGCTGAGGACCAATACGGACGCCTGATGGCGTATTTTTCGTTTGACGGCCTGGAGTACATCGTCAGCAGGCCGCCGCTGGCATACGTCATATATTTCCTTATAGATATCTCCAGCATGATGCTGGGTGCGGGTATGGTCATCTTCGTACTCAACGTGGCCAGACGCGCGGCGAGTTCGGTGGGCAACCTCTTCGACGGCTTCGTGCAGTTTCCGCGCATTTTCCTGCTGTACCTGGCAGAGGGGCTGTTTATCTTCCTGTGGAGCCTGCTCTTTGTCATCCCGGGCATAATCGCCGCCTACCGCTACAGGCTGGCCATCTACCTGCTGCTGGAGCATCCGGAAATGGGAGTCATGGCCTGCATACGCGAGAGCAAGCGGCTCATGGCCGGGCGAAAGGGCGAGCTCTTTGTGCTGGATCTGTCCTTCCTCGGCTGGAGCCTGCTGGAGATTATACCGTATGTGGGGATGGCGGTGAGCGTCTACGTCACCCCGTACAGGGGCGTCACTATGGCGGGCTTCTACCTCGCTGTGACCGGCGTGGACTCCAGGCACGACCCCGGCGGGCGCTACGGCCGCGAGTACGAGCGCGAGCAGCGCTATGAGGAGCAGCACCGCCGTGGACGCGGCGACGGCCCCTGGGACAATTGAAGGAAAATTTGAGTCATACTTCCGGATTGCGGCGCATATAATTAATGTATGCTGTTTCTTTCGGAGGTGACTTGAAATGGATCGGGACATCGACGATCTCATATTTGGCAGTACCGGCGCCGAAGAGAGCGACCGGTAAAGGCAAAAAGAAAAGGCCCATTGGGGCGAGACGCACAAGGACAACCCAAAATACCGTTTCAGAGCACAAAAAACGTCCATCACAGAACTCTGTGATGGACGTTTTTCCACTCGAGCGCAAATATCAATATGAGGTCTTAAAGGAATGCTTTAATCCTTCTGCCTATCTGAATATGAGAATAAGTGTACCTCAGATATTTGAAAAGTCACGCTTTCATTACATAATCACTTTTAGCAACACTGTATCCAAGTGTGGAGGTGGAGCGCTATTATGGCTGACAGCTATAAAAAGCTGTTTCACTTGTTGATAGAGCGCAATATGACGACTTCTCAGTTTCAAAAGCAAGCCAGGTTTTCAGCAAATATCATCGCCCATCTCAAACACAACGGTGCGGTTTTTGGGGATGCTATTGAATGTCTTTCTGCATATCCCTTGTACGCATGGTTGGTTGCCGCACATACATAGAAGAAAGTGACGATTGTTCCTATAACGCATGCAGCAATGAGCAGCCAAATATTAGCGATTACATCCTCAATGCGATGGCCATAATGCCGACGGCTATCATGGCGTCAAACATGGTGCCGCTGATGCGGCCCATCAGGTGGTTGTTGGTGTAGCAGCGCTTTATCACGTCTTTTTTCTTCAGTGCCGACACGACGGCCTTGATTGTAAGAGCCGCCACCAATACCCAGAGGAAGTTGAGGCCCCAGGCCAAATCCCCGCTCGCCTGCACGGGTACGGCGGCCGGCAGAAGCATTATGCCGTAGGCGCCGGCAAGTCGGCGCCGCCGGTTAAACCGTAGTTCGTTTCCAAGCTGCTGCCTAAACTCAGGGCGCTGCCGGTGTTTTGACCAAAGCCCATAGGCGAAATAAGCCACTCCGCGTAGAACGAGCTTCCGGCCTAGAAAAATGCTATCGAGATGACAAGCCCAATGAGGGCCTGTATCAGATAGCCTACGGCCATGATTGCGCCGGATTATTCTGCCTTGACAGTGGAGACCTTCTTTTTCCTTGGCCATCTTGAGCGCCATTGCTGCAAAATCCAGGACGAGGCAGTGGTAAATTACAATCTCCATGGTGCTGTTTTCTGCCAGCGGGGTTAACAACGGTATTTGCTTGAGGATAAGCACCAGAAAACCGCCTGTTATCGCAGCGGAAATGTATAATTATGTTCAATGTGTGGTTATGCTGACGAAAAATGTCGAATTTGCTTGAAATAGCCACGTGGATGAATTATTATTAATACTCAGAAATGTAATAATGGGGGATATGCCGGTGAAAAAGAAAAGCATTTTACTGCTGTGTGCCATACTGGCAGTTGTACTTGTATGTGGAGCGTGGGGTGATGGACTGTTTACACGTGTGACGGTCACGCTGTCAGTGGGGGACGAGACGCGCACTCTTCACGCCCAGCCGGGCGATGTGCTAAATGTGGATGAGCTGGCCTCACTTGCTATGGAAGGTGAACGCATTGTGGCCTGGCTCTCTCCTTCGGGTCAGACTGCCGACCTCAGTGAGCCGGTCGAATATAACGCATCATACACAGCGCTTGTAGCTCCGGCGCTGGCTGAGGAGATGGAGCCATGGCTCTCCCCGGATGAGAACGGGCTTGTCCACCCCAATGCACTGGTGAGCGGCGAGGAGGTAGCCGATGGTATTTCGGCCCTGTTTGCAGATTATGAGCCGGATGGGATGGACGAGCTGGAGACTGTGAGCGAGAGCGAGCTTTTCGAGGTGTTGTACGGCCTGTTCGCACCTGAGCTGCTGGAGAGCCTGAGCGGTACAGAGCCCATGACGCGCATCGAGTGCGCCCAGGTGCTCTATCCGCTCTACATGAACTCGCTCTATGGCGATTCCTGGGGTTACGACACTGAATATCGTGTCGTTGCCGCCGACCTCGACCCGCTGCGCGACGGAGCTGACGCCATGGCCGAGTGCGTAGATGAGAGCGGGGCCGTGCACTACGAAGAGGGCCTCGTGAACTTAGACGGTTATCTATACCGCGCAGACGATGCGGGACTCTTCTACATGGACGAGACTGTGGATGGCCTGTATTACGGCCCTGACGGGCGTTACACCTCAGGCAGCGCCGAGCTCGATGCGCTGGTAGCCGATGCGCTTGCACCCATATGTGATGAGTATGAGACCCGCGAGGAGATGCTGCGTGCGGCATATTTGTATGTGCGCGACGATTTCACCTACCTGCGCCGCAACTATTACTCCGTGGGCGACGATGGCTGGCAGATAGACGAGGCTGTGACCATGCTCAGCACTTCGCGCGGAAACTGCTATAACTACGCCGCGGCGTTCTGGGCACTTGCTCGCGGCCTGGGCTACGATGCCACGGCAGTGGCCGGTGCCGTCGGCTGGGACCGTGACCCGCATGGCTGGGTTATAATGTACGACGCCGAGGGCGAGAGAATTACTTACGACGTGGAGCTCGAGATGGCCTACCGCTATCAGCGCGGACGCTATGACGTCGATATGTACGCAATGGGTTCGTGGAAAGCCAACCAGTGGAATTACATCTATGGGGAACAGTTTGGATGAGCATTGACAGCGCCATATTCCTTTTCGCTTTTTTGCCGCTGCTGCTGATACTCGAGGCGGCAATACGCCCGATACGGGCGAAAAACGTGTTATTGTGCCTGGCGGGTCTGATTTTTTACGCCTTCGGGGAGCTTTGGGCTCTCGCCGCCCTAATAGCGAGCGCGCTTGTAAACTGGGCTCTCGGCCTCTGGGCCATGCGCGGCGTGAAAGCGGCCGTGGTCTGCGCGGCAGTGCTCAACCTGGCGCTGCTGGGCGTTTGCAAGTACCTGGGCTTTTTAGGCGAGGGTATGGCCCTTATCGGGGTGCAACTCAACCTGCCTGCCATTGTGGCTCCGGCCGGCGTGAGTTTCTTCACCTTCAAGGGCATCAGCTATGTCGTGGACGCCTGCAGGCGTCCGGAGAACGGCTCCAAGAACTTCTTCAGGGTGCTGTTCTATATTTCCTTCCTGCCTGAGGTCATGAGCGGCCCGCTCTCGCGCTTTGAGAACTTTGAAGGGCAGCTCACCTCCCGAGAGCGCAGTATAGAGAGAACGGCGCACGGCCTGCGCAGATTTATCCTCGGCCTGGCTAAGAAGCTCCTGCTCTCAGGTGGCTGCGCGATTCTGGTGGATGCCGCGTTTTCAGCCGGGGATGCGCTCGACGCGCGCATGGCCTGGCTGGGCGCCATAGCTTACTCGCTACAGCTCTATTTCGACTTCTCCGGTTATTCGGATATGGCGGTGGGCCTCGGCGCCATGCTGGGCTTTGCCTGCCCGGAGAACTTCAACTACCCTTATGCCGCAACCAGCATAACCAACTTCTGGCGGCGCTGGCACATCACACTTTCGAGCTGGTTCAGGGACTACCTCTACATACCGCTTGGCGGCTCACGGCGCGGCAAGTGGCGTGCTGCATTTAATAAGGCCGTTGTGTTTGTGCTGTGCGGGCTCTGGCATGGGGCCAATATGACCTTCGTGCTATGGGGAGCCTGGCACGCACTGCTCTCGGCGCTCGAGAGCCTTAAAGTTCTCGATGTGGCGCGCTGGAGGAAAACAGCCGTAGGCCGGGTCATTTCGCGCGTGTATACGCTCCTGGCCGTGTGCTTGGGCTTTGCCATGTTCCGTGCTGAGAGCGTCTCCCAGGGCTTTGAAATCATAGGAGCGATGTTTACCGGCTGGGATTTCACCATTGCGGGAGACCTTCTGCTCGCGCGCAGCGTGGACAGCTATACGCTTGCAACGCTTGTGATATCAGCAGTCCTCTCACTGCCGGTGCTGCGCAAAATGCGGGATTTTGCAAAACGTTCGGGTGAGCGCGTGGAGAGAAGGCTTGAGCTGGCCAGCTATTTTGGCTGCCTGGCCCTGGTAGTAGTGTGCGTCTCTGCGCTTGCTCGCGGCGGCTTTACACCATTCATCTATTTCCAGTTCTAGGAGGTGCGGCGTGAGGAAAGTACAACTTGCCTTTGTGGCGCTGATACTCGCGCTGCTGCTTGTGCCGGGCTTGGGACTTGTGGTCTGGGGGCCCGCCAGCGCCGGGGCAAATGAGGTGCCCGCGCAGATGCCTGAGCTCACGGAACGAGATGGCTTGCTGAATACGGCATACCTCTCTGAACTGGCCGACTATGTCAACGACGGCTTCTACGCCCGTCAGGAGCTTATAACGCTCTGGGCGCAGCTGTTGACCCCGCTTGGGCATAGCGCTGAGGATGACGTGATCCTCGGTACGGACGGCTGGCTATATTACGCCCCGGAAATTGAGCAGTGGGCGGGGGTTGAGACCATGACGGACAGGGAGATTTTCGCCGCCGCCTACAATCTCTCGCTGATGCAGGAATACGCCGCCGGCCTGGGCGCGCGCTTTGCATTCACTATAGCGCCGGACAAGAGCTCGCTATATCCGGAGCATCTCCCGGGTTATCCTGAGTCAGACGCGCCGTCAAATGCCGAGAGGCTCAAGACGGTGCTTGACGAACTCGATGTGGCATATGTGGACCTCTTCGAGCTCTTTGAGTCGCAGGATGAAGTGCTCTATTTCGAGCACGACTCGCACTGGAACTCGCGCGGCGCGGCCCTTGCAGCCGACGCCATAAACTCCGCTCTGGGCGTGAGTTCAAACTACGGCGAGGGCTTTGATTATGAGACGAGTCAGCACACGGGCGACCTCTTTGAAATGCTCTATCCCGCCGGAGAGGACGGAGAAACCAACGATGAGCCCACTGCGATGAACTTCAACCAGGGAGAAAACGTGCGCCCGGACAGCATAACCATAGACACCACCGGCGCCGGTGAACTCAACTTGCTGATGTTCCGAGACAGCTTTGGCGAACTGCTCTATCCGTTCATGGCAGAGAGTAGCGCTGCGGCCCGCTTTTCACGCATGGCAGCCTACGACCTGACACTAGCGGAGGAACTTTCCAGTACGGCCGTCGTCATAGAACTTGTCGAGAGAAACCTCTCCTGGCTCTATGAACAGGCGGCGACATATCCCGCTCCTGAGCGCGAGCTCGAATTCACTGCTGCGCAGAGTGGCACGGCCACTGCGACGTTCGAGGAAGCGTATGAGGACGCGCACCGCGTGAGCGGCGTAATAAGCGGTGAAATGGATGTTGCGTCACCGGTGTATATAGAGTATAATGGCGTCGTTTACGCGGCCGGTTTGACATCGGATGGATACACGATCTGCCTGCCCGGCGAGGGAGGCGGCGAGTACACCGTGTTCTGGTATTCAAACGGAGTTTTGACGGGCTGCGACATAAGCGCAAACATATAATAGGAAGAGGGATAATGACATGAAAAACATACTGAGCCTGGCCCTGGCCATGATTTTGGCCCTCGGTCTTACCGCCTGCGGCGAGTCCGGCACCGAGCCCAGCGCGGCCCCGAGCGAACCCGCCGCTGTGGATACGACGACCCCCGACCCTGCGGCTGAGAGCACTGAAACTGCGGAGCCCGCCGAAGAGACCGGAGGCAGCCTGCTTGAGATTGCCAAGGGCTACGAGGGAGCAAATGTGGACGAGCTCATAGCCGCAATCGGCGATCCTAACAGCTCCGACTATGCGCCAAGCTGCCTGGGTGAAGGCGAAGACGGCAACCTCTACTACGACGGCTTCACCGTCTACACTTACCGCGACACTTCCGGCGCTGAGACAGTGAACTACGTCGAATAAACCTGAAAGTGAGGCAGTACCATGAAGAAGAGGAAGATCGCGCTGATATGCGTTGTGGCAATCACGCCATTGCTGCTTATCGCGGCTTTTCTGCTCCTGGTACTGCCGTATATAAACGCGGCCTCCTCCATGCCGGAGGGGGCCACGCTGTCTTTAACCGATCTCGGTGACGGGGACTTTGAGCTCTCCTGGCCGTCCGGCGAGAATGCCGGCAGTTACCGCGTCCGCGTCCTTGACAGCGCAGGAGAGCGGGTCTTTGAGGCGGTCTCCGACACGACGGAGTGCACGCTCGAGGGATTGGACGAAAAGAGCGTGACCATAGAGATCATACCCGTCGGACACTTCAGCTTGCTCGGAGGTGAGCACGAGCGCGAAGGCGAGCCGTTCAGCCTGGCGCTGAACCTGAAGAGCCCGGGTGCACCCACGGTAGAGTGGACGGTTGACGAGGACGCGGACACGCTTCTGGCACAGCCGGAGCGCATGGCTGGGCTGGAGTACCTGCTCTATGAGGTGTCAGACTTAGGCCGGCGCCAGCTTGCGGACACGGCTTCCGGCAAGCTGCTTGCCGCTTTCGGCGAAGATGAGATACTCGGTCTGCCGGAATACGGCTCGCAATACAGCTTCATTGTCTGCGCCGTGGTGAGCGGGGAGGGCTACACAATTACCGGCCTGCCCAGCGAGACATATCTGCTGGAGCGCGAAGACCTGCTGGGAGACACCGGCGAGTTGACCATCGAGAGTGCGGGCGACAACAGCTACATACTGAGCTGGACCGAAGCTAAAGGCGACTACTATGAGATTCAGGCCAGGACCGGTACCGGGGACTGGCAGACGCTTGCCCAGGTAGATTGCGACGCTGAACTCACATACTACACCGGTACGCTCAAGAGCTGCCGGGAGTATACTTTCCGCATAGCCGGATATGACGAGGGCGTGGAGGAGAGCGTGTCTTCAAGCGATGAGCAGAGCTTCACGACAGAGCGTTCAAGCAAGTATTGCACTATCTGGCCGCTGACAGAGCTGGCCGTGTACTCCGACGCCCAGATGAATGAACAGCTCGAATACACAGTCCCCGCCGCCGCGGCCTACTGTGTGCTCGAAGAAGCAAACGGCATGTTCCGGGTGCGCGTGAGCGATGGGGTATACGGCTGGATAGACAGCAACTTTTGCCTCATAAACCTGTCGGAGTATCTTGGCGAACTGCTCAGCTACGACATAACCAACAGCTACGCCTCAAAATATCTCGTACACGGATATGTCATCCCCGAAGTCAGCGATACGGTCATCACGGGCTATGAGCACATAAAACTCGCAGAAGACGTATACCTCGTACCATATCTCTATCCCTGCTGTGAAAAACTCTACGAGGCAGCAAACGCCGCCCTTGCAGACGGCTATAGGCTGAAAATATACGACTCCTACCGCCCGCAGATGGCTACGCGCTATATCTATGACACGACAGAGCTTATAATTGACGACCCGCTGCCGGAGGAGGACTTTTACGGTGAGGTGCCGGACGACCTGCCGGAAGAGGAAAACCTGACTTACCGCCGCCTGGTTACAGAGGGCAGCTACAGCCTTCCCAACTTCCTGGCCAGAAGCGGTTCAATGCATAACATGGGCATCGCCCTCGACCTCACTCTGGAGAATGCGGAGACAGGCGAGGAGCTGGAGATGGAAACGGATATGCACGACTTGTCCGTGTATTCGGTGATATCCAGGAATAACGAGAATGCAAATCTGCTTGATAAGTATATGAAGAATGCAGGCTTTGGCGGCCTGACCAGCGAGTGGTGGCACTTCCAGGACAATGAAACCCGCGAGGCGCTTGCGCTGAATATCTACATGTACTACGGCGTGAGCTGCGCAGGTTGGACTGCCGACGACAACGGCTGGCGCTATCGCAATGCCGACGGCAGCTATATCCAGGGCCGCAGCGCGGAAATAGGCGGTGTGACCTATGAGTTCGACAGCGACGGCTACTGCCTGCAGGAAGAGCAGTGAGCGTTTGAAAAAGCAAAAAGGGCGGGTATGGATGAGTATGTGTTTGTAGGTTTTGACCTGGATATGGCGGAATTCACCAATGTGCCAATCAAAAACGAACTGCTTGTTCAAAACCCGGAGGATATGCAGGACCGGCAGCGCCATTGATTTTGAGGGATATAATCCGAAAAAGTCATTACGGAACAGCTTCGCCTGAAACCGGAAATTAACTACGAAAAATGTCCTAATATCACTTAGAGAACCGGACCTGGTTATATAGTAGCCGCCAAATCACATTATCCCCGCCAGGGCGCTTTGCCGCGTTGTTAACAGATATTTTTAATATCTATACTGGTAATGGCGAAAAATCTCATGACCTCATTCGCGAGGTGCGTGAATATGACGAAACCACGGATGCGCTTACCATTTATAAGTTCGATGTATCCAATAATCTTATAATGAAAAATCGGGTATGACAATACTGTCATACCCGTTTGTTTCCATCCGCAGTCGACATTTGGGACAGGGGTATCCCCTGCAGGTGCGTTTTGACATCAAGCTGAAAGCAATGACCTGATGTCGTTCAAGAACTTATTCAACGAGTGGTTTGTTCTGGACACCAGCCGGAAGATCCGAGCGGTTCAGAGAGCCAAGGCCCAACGTGGGGAGCGGCTTGGCACACGGGCGCCCTACGGCTACAAAAAGGACGAGAACAACAAGGGGAAACTGGTTATTGATGAGGAAGCTGCCGAGGTTGTTCGCCGCATCTTTTCTCTTTGTGCAGCAGGACGAGGCACGAGTCAGATTGCGAGGCAGCTGAGTGAAGAGAAAGTACTTTGTCCGTCCATGTATGCGTATAAGAGGTTTGGCATTACGCACACAGGGCTGGATGTAAACAAGCCATGCAACTGGGATGCAAAAGCGCAGCGCGGAACTGAATTCTGTCTTTAAGCGGCTATACGAGGACTCGGTGCTGGGCGCATCACGACAGGCCAGTTCCGGACGCTCTCTGTCAGCTATATTACCGAGCAGGAACAGTTAAAGGCCGACTTGCCGAAAAAAGAGGCTGCGCTTCAAAAGCTGAGAGAAACGGTTTCCGGTACGGGCAACTTCATAGCCAAGGCGAAACGCTACACCACATCGCGGAATTGACGCCGGGGTTGCTGCTGTTGTTCATTGAGAAAATAGTGGTGCATGAGAAGTACGTAAAGTGGTCCAAGCACGCAAAACGAACGATGGAGATCCATTCACTGACATCGGCATAGTTGGCGCCTTGGATACTGCGAAAAGCGCATAAAGGAACAGGCGGGTACTGCATCTGCAATACCTGCCTGTTCCTTAAACTTTAGAAATGTCCTTGTTAGACGGTAGATTTTGTTGCCGGCCTTTTGCTTTTTTATCGTTTGCCCTTGTCGTATGGGATGCCCTCCGCCTTGGGAGCGCGGGAGTTCTTGCTGGTGAAGGCAAGGACTATCAGCGTGATGAGGTAGGGGAGCATGCGGTAGAGGTGGACGCTGATGCCGAGGTCGGCAAGCAGGAACACGCCGTCGCCGTTGATGTCTATGCTCGCGTAGCTGGCGCTGATGCACTTGAACAGGCCGAAGAGCAGAGCGGCTCCGGCTATGTTCAGCGGCTTCCAGTTGCCGAAAATCATGACTGCGAGGGCCAGGAAGCCGAAGCCCGCGACGTCGCCGGTGGCCATGCAGTTGGAAGTGGTCAGCGCGTAGACAAAGCCGCCCATGCCCGCGAGCGCGCCGGATATCGTAGTACCGGCGTAGCGCATCTTATAGACGTTGATGCCCAGCGAGTCCGCCGCCTGCGGGTTCTCGCCGCAGGAGCGCAGGCGCAGGCCGAAGCGCGTCTTGTAGAGGATGATAGACAGGATGACGAAGAGCAATATGCATATGTATGTCGCTATATACGTCTTGTCAATGAAGGTCGAGCCGAAGAAGCCCATGTCCTCCGTCCTGCCGTAGCCGAACATGGCCTTTTTAATCATGAACCAGCTGGCGGCGTCGCCGCTTGCCATGGTCAGGGTGTTCTGGTTGGCGATTATACGGATGAGGAAGAGCACCAGGGCGGGGGCCATGAGGTTCAGGGCCGTGCCGCCTATGGTCTGGTCGGCGCGCAGGTTGATGGAGGCGAAGCTAAGCAACAGGGAGAATACCGCGCCCATCGCTGCGGCGGCCAGCATGGCCAGCATCTCCAGGCCCTGGAGCGCGAAGTAGTTGTCCGCGTCCTTGGCGGCCATGAAGAAGTCGGTCTGCTGCACTATGTTGACAAAGAGCACGCCTATGAACGCGCCGAAAATCATAATACCTTCAAGCGCCAGGTTGATGATACCGCTGCGCTCGGCGAACACGCCGGCGAGAGCGACTATCATGAGGGGAATGGCGTAGATAAGGGTCTGCTGGATAAGGAACGTCACTTCGCCTCACCTCCTTTTACACCGGAGCCGTCCGAGGGCGGCGTTTCGTCCTCCTGCGGCGCGGAGCCGTCACCGCCGCCGTCAGGCGACTCGTCCGGTATTTTCCCGGCCTCTTCGGCCGCTGCTTCGCCGGAGGCCGCGCCTGCGCCGGATTCCCCGGCCGCGGCTGCCTTGGCGGGCTTGTGCTTCTTGCGGCCGCCCAGGAGCATCTTGATGACCAGGGAGAAAGCGCTCAGGTAGACGATGGTGGCGATTATGACGTCTGTTATATACTCGTTGAACGGCGTCAGAGCGGTGAGCTGCACTCCGGCGATGTCCAGCATGGACATGAAGAGGCCGGTGAAGATGACGCCAACGGGGTTGTTGGCCGCGAGCAGGGCGACAGGGATGCCGTTGAAGCCTGTGTCGGGCAGGGACTGGTAGGTGCTCCAGTAGAACTCGGTATTGCCGGAGAGGTAGTAGAGCGCCGCGCCTCCGCCGGCGAGCGCGCCGGCTATGGCCATGGACATGACGATGCTCTGCTTGTCCTTTATACCTGCGTAACGGGCCGCATGGCGGTTGCTGCCGCAGGCCTTGAGCTGATAGCCCAGCGTGGTCTTGGTCATTATGACATACATGAGTATCGCGATTACTATCGCGATTATTATGCCGCCGTTGACCTGCGAGCCGGGGAAGAGCTGGTCGAGGCCGAACTTCGGAGTCTCGACGCCGTTGAAGGTGGTCTTGTACACATACGCGCTCTTCGTGCTCTCGACGACGTTCTTGAAGTTGCTGACGTCGAAGGCCCATGTGACCACGTTTGCCGCTATCCAGTTTGTCATTATGCTGGCCAGGACCTCGTTGATGTTGAGATAGGCCTTGACGAAGCCGGGGATGGCGCCCCAGACGGCGCCGGCGGCCATGCCGCCCAGGAAGGCGATGACCCAGACGAGCCCGGCAGGGACTACGTCCGTTGGGATGCCCAGGGCGAGCATCAGGCTGGCCATGGTGCCCATGAGGTACTGGCCGGGCGCGCCGATGTTGAAGAGGCCGGTCTTGTATGCGACCGCGACGGAGAGACCGGTCATTATGAGCGGCGTGGCGCGGAAGAGCATGTTGCCTATGCTTGTCGGGTTGAAGCCGAAGGTCAGGCTGCCGGAGGCGTCGCGGCCCGTGGAGAGGATGCCGAAGAGGACAAGACGTATGCCCTCCCAGGTGCTCTTTCCGCTCAGGGAAGAGCTGGTCAGGCCGACTATGAGCACTATGATGCTGCCGACGGCGAGGCCGATGAGTATGGAGATTATCGAGGCGAGCACGGTGCGCGTGCCGTCCTTGTTGTAGAGCGTCACAAGACGGTTGGGCTTCATGCCGTGGCCTCCTTCCCCTGGCGCTTGGCGCCGGCCATGTAGAGGCCGAGCTCCTGCGCGGTCGTTTTCTTCGGATCGAGCTCGCCGACAATCTCGCCCTCGTACATGACGAGGATGCGGTCGGAGAGGCTCATGACCTCGTCGAGCTCGAGGCTGACGAGCAGTACGGCCTGCCCGGCGTCGCGCTCGGCGACGAGCTGCTTGTGTATGTACTCGATAGCGCCGACGTCAAGGCCTCGCGTGGGCTGCACCGCTACGACCAGCGGCTTGTCACGGTCGAGCTCACGGGCGATAATGGCCTTCTGCTGGTTGCCACCGGACATGCTGCGCACCACGGTGACGGGTCCCTGGCCGGAGCGCACGTCGTACTCGTCTATGAGGCGTTCGGCGTATTTGCGCACCTCGGCGTCATTGATGAAGCCGCCGTGCTGGAACGGGGCCTCGCGGAAGCGCTGCAGCACCATGTTCTGCTCCAGCGTGAAATCGAGGATGAGGCCGTGCTTGTGCCGGTCCTCGGGTATGTGGCTCATGTTCTCGCCGCGCCTGCGTATGGAGGCGCGGGTGATGTCCCTGCCGCAGAGCTTTATGCTGCCTCCGGAGACCTTGTCCAGGCCGGTGAGGCCGTGAATGAGCTCGGTCTGGCCGTTGCCGTCTATACCGGCTATGCACACTATTTCGCCGCGGCGGACGTTGAAGCTCACGTTCTTGACCGCGTCGCGCTTATGCAGGTGCGAGGGTACGCTGAGGTCCTCCACCTCGAGCACCACGTCGCCGGGCTTGGACGGGCCCTTCTCGACGACAAGCTGTACAGGACGTCCGACCATCATGTTGGAGAGCTCCTGCTGGTTGGTGTCGCAGGTGTTGACCGTGCCGATGCACTTGCCCTTGCGCAGCACGGTGACGCGGTCGGAGACCTCCATTATCTCGTTGAGCTTGTGGGAGATGAAGAGTATGCTCTTGCCCTCCTTGGCAAACTCGCGCATGGTGGCCATGAGCTCGTCTATCTCCTGCGGAGTCAGGACCGCCGTGGGCTCGTCAAAGATGAGTATCTCGTTGTCACGATAGAGCATCTTGAGTATTTCAACGCGCTGCTGCATGCCGACGGTGATGTCCTCAACCTTTGCGTCGAGGTCAACCTTCAGGCCGTAGCGCTCGCTGAGCTCTTCCACGCGGCGGCGGGCCTCCTTCTTCTGAAGAAAGCCGAATTTGGTAGTTTCGGCGCCGAGGATGATGTTGTCGAGCACGGTGAAAACATCCACCAGCTTGAAGTGCTGGTGCACCATGCCGATGTGCAGCGCCGTGGCGTCGTTGGGGTCCTTTATTTTGACCTCCTCGCCATTTTTCTTGATTATGCCCTGCTCCGGCTGATAGAGCCCGAACAGCACGCTCATAAGCGTGCTTTTGCCGGCGCCGTTTTCACCCAGCAGTGCGTGAATTTCTCCGCGCTTCAGCTGCAGGGTGATGTCGTCGTTGGCAATGATGCCCGGGAACTCCTTGGTTATGTGGAGCATTTCAATGATGTAATCCGGCTGTTGAGCCACCGAACCGCCCCCCTTTGCATAATTCTTTCACTTTATTATAATTTAAACAGCGCGAAAACACAAGACGAATGTGCCCGGTTGCCGAAATAAATCGTGAAACAGCGCCCGCTGTCGAAACCGGGCGCTGTATTGCTGAGGCTATTGCAGCAGGCTCATTATGCCGTTTTCTGCTATCTGGCCGCGCAGGACTTCAAGCTCGCCGGCGATAATCTCGTCCAGTACGCGCATGCCGAGCAGCTCCACGGGAGCCCTGTCGTCGGTGAGGATATAGTCCCCGCCCTCTACGGCCTCCAGGCCGTCGTCCACGCGCTGCATGATGGCGGCGTACTCGTCGGGTACATCGCCGCGGCGCTCCTCAAAGCGAGCGAGCGCGTCCGCGTCTGCGGTGGCGAAGAGCTCCATGTTGGTACCGGAGCTCACGCGCACGGTCCATGCGTAGGGGAACACGCTCTTTATGGTGTCCATGAGGTACTCGTTCATGGAGCCCTCGCTCTCGGAGCGCATGGACATGTTCACGACCATGACGCCGCCGGGCTTGAGGTGGTTATAGACCTCGGTGAAGAACTCCACGCTGCTCATCTGGAAGGGAATGGTGATGTCCTGGTAGGCGTCGACCATGATGACGTCCCACTGCTCGTCGCTGGCCGTCAGCCACGCGCGGCCGTCCCCGACCACGGCGTTGACTTCCTCCGGCAAATCGAAGTATTCACGCGCTATATTGACAATTTTCTCGTCTATCTCGACGCCGGTCACGCTGCAGCCCGGGAAGTACTCCAGGCACTGCTCGGCGAAGGTGCCGGTGCCGAGGCCGAGAATGAGCACGTCCTCCACGTCCTCCGCCATGAGCGGGGCCGCCAGGGCGTAGTCATAGTACATACCGGTCATGCCGCCGGACTTCATCTTGCGCGACTGTACGCCGAAGGCCACGTTGGTGGAGAGGTTGATGCTGTTCTCGTCCTCGGTGACCTGGAGGTAGTTGTAGATGCTCTCATCCTCGAGCACGATGTCGTCCCCGGCCCAGAAGGCGAAGGAGTAGTTCATCGGAGTGAAGATGAGCGCGGTGATGACGACGGCGCAGACGGCGCTGCGGGCTATCCAGCGCTTGCGCGAGATGAAGAAGGCGAGGGAGATGACGGCGAGGATTGCGGCGAAGATGAGAAAGGTGCGCGCCGTGCCGACGGCGGGTATGGTGACGAAGGTGGGCAGGAAGGTGCCGATGATGCTGCCTATGGTGTTGAGGGCTTCCAGCTCGCCGAGGGTCTTGCCGTTGTCGTCCAGGCTGTCGGTGGTGTACTTCATCAGCGAGGGCGTCACCGTGCCGAGCAGCATCAGCGGGAACACGAACAGCACCAGGCAGGAGCCCATCGAGGCCCAGACGAGGAAGTTAGAGTTTAAAAAGAGCGCCAGCAGCCCGGTCACGCCTGCGATGACGCAGCGGCCGATAAAGGGGATGAGCGCCGTCCAGACGGCGACGAGCAGCAGACGCTTAAAGAGCCGCTCCGGCTCCGGGTGCTTGTCCGCGCTGCGTCCGCCCCAGACGTTGCCGATGGCCATGGCTATCATGATGGTGCCGATTATGACCGTCCAGACTATCTGCGAGCTGGAGAAGTACGGCGCCAGCAGGCGGCTCGCGCCGAGCTCTATGGCCATGACCGACATGCCGGAGAAAAAGCTGGTCAGGTACAGGAAGATTTTTTGGCCCAGGATGGGCGCCTTGCTTTTTTCCATGCGTGGAAGCCTCCTTTATATCCACAGCGTATGATAACACACACGGGAGCGTTTGGGAATTGGAGGATTAGATAAAATTGGCGGTACGAAACCCGCCGGACGGAAAGTCCGGCGGGCTTCGCTTCATCCCAGCGCCACGTCCAGCACCATCATTACCGAAAAGCCGGCCAGCGTGGATATTGCCATTAGCTCGCTGCGTTCGTTGCTCTGGCTCTCCGGTATCAGCTCCGCGACGACGACGTATATCATCGCCCCGGCGGCGAAGGAGAGCATATACGGCAGCAGCCGCTGCACGGTGAGCACCAGCAGCGCACCCACGACGCCCGCTATGGGCTCGACCGCGCCGGAGAGCTGGCCGATGCAGAAGGCGCGCGCCCTTGACGCCCCCTCGCGCCTGAGCGGCACGCTCACGGCCAGGCCCTCCGGGAAGTTCTGCAAGCCTATGCCCAGCGCAAGCATGCAGGCCGCGCCCAGCGTCGCGCCGGGTATGCCGTAGGCCAGGGAGCCGAAGGCCACGCCCACGCTTAGGCCCTCGGGTATGTTGTGCAGCGTGATGCTGCTGACCAGCATTGCCGCGCGCCTGTTTCCCACGCCGCGCGCGTCCAGCCGCGCCCAGGCCCGGTCGCCCAGAAAGAGCAGAGCCCCGCCTACGAGGAAGCCGATGAGGACGGTCAGAGGCACGTTCATGTCCAGCTGCGCGGAGAGCTCCATCGCCGGGCTGAGCAGGGAAAAGAAGCTCGCCGCCGTCATCACGCCGGCCGCGAAGCCGAGCATGGCGTCAAGGGCGCTGCGGTTGAGCTCACGGAAGAAAAACACCGCCGCCGCTCCCAGCGCCGTCACTCCCCAGGTGAACAGCGTGGCGATGAGCGCCTGCACCGTGTGCGGCAGCGCCGTAAACCATTCTGTCATGCAAAGACCCCACAGTTTAAACTACTGGCGGCAGACCTATCCGCCGCCCTGTGGTCATACTATGCAGTTAAGCCTCAAGTTGCCTCTCCGGCTCCGCCGCCACGGAGATGAACAATTCCTCCGCCTCGCACTGGGCGGCTGTCAGAATATCCTTTGCCCGAGCGGCCCGCCCTCTGCTCAAGCACTCTATGGCGTCGGTAATGCGGTTGAAAAGAATGCTGTACATCTTCCGGTATCCGTCCATGCTTAAAACCTCATTTTGACCAGTATCACGGTCAATATTTTCTCACAGCTTGGCATAAGATAGAGAAAACTGCAACCAATACTGGTCAAAAAGCGGGGTGTACACTTGGAGCAGAAGATACGGCGCGACCGCAACATGGGCGCTAATCTGCGCCGCCTGCGGAAAGAGCGCGGCATATCTCAGGAAAAGCTGTGCGCCGAGCTGCAGCGGCGCGGCTGCGACATAGGCCGTACCACCTACGCCAAGTATGAGTCGGGCGAGCTGAACATACGCGCGAGCGTACTGATAGAGCTGAGGAAAATATACGGCTGCACCTACGACGAGTTCTTCGCCGGCCTGGACACAGCAGAAGCATAAAAGCCCCCGGACGGGGGCTTTTAGTTTTTACAGTCCCTCCCCGGTCATGGAGCCGATGAAGAGGGGGATATTGTACTGCGTGTCGACTATCATGTAGAGGAACGGGCGATCGAGTATCACGCTTTTTTCCACAAGCATGTCGCCCTCCGCGTTCATCTCCACCACCGTGGCCGCGCCCGCGCGGGTTCCGAGCGGCGTCACGTCGATGAAAGTCTTGTGCAGCACGCGGCTGACATAGATGTTGCCCAGCGTTGAGTGTCCCATGCCGGTGAAGTCGGCCGCTGCCGCATCGAAGGCGTCTGTCATACCCATCGCCTCGAGCGTCTCGCGCAGCTCTTTTTCAAACTCGCTGCTGAAGCTGGGCATGGCTGTTTCCACGGTTGTGCTCTCCGCGCCCGCAAGTGCGGCGGTGATTGCCTCGCCGGTGAGCGAGCCGATGAGGCCGTCGAGGCCCACGCCCTCGTCCGGCAGCAGTGCCGCAAAGGCGTAGCGTCCGCCCTCGTATGGCTTCATGAAGCCGGTGAAGCCCTCGCCCTCCAGGTAGGTCTGCTCATCTCCGTACATCATCTGCACGGTTTTGTCCCCGCCCGCGGCGTGGAATACGCTGTCGTGCAGCTGATGCTCCTTGTACTCCACCTCCCAGCCGGCCTCAAAGGCCAGGGCGTTCACGAGGTACATGACCGCGTCGGCGGGTATCTCGTCGAGTATGTCCTCTATCATGCCGTCGGTGTGTTCGCTGACCCAGGCGTTCAAATCACTGCAGGTTTCGGCGTCGAACTCGCGCGCGAAGACCTCTGCGCCCGCAAAGGATGCGCAGTCCGCTAGGAAGTCCCGGTTTGGTTCAAACGTGCCGTCGTCTCGGAACCAGACGGAGTTTGCAAGCTTTGCCTCCGTGCCCTCGACGCTCGACATGTATGCTGCGAGGGATGCCCGCATGGCCTCCGCGTCAAGGCCGAAAACCTGCTCCATCTGCGCAAGCGTCTCACCACGCGCCCCGGCCTCGGTCATGGCCAGCGCTGCGAGCACGCTCACCGGCGAGACAAGCACATCACCGCCGTCGTAGAGGCGCGCAAACAGCCCGGAGGTGAAGTCCGCAACCGGCTCCGCCGCAAGAGACGCGTCGCCGGCCTCTGCGGGCGTCACGCCCTTGAGCAGGCCCGCGTCCACCGTGCCGCAGCCGGCCAGGGACAGCAGAAGGGACAGCGCCAGGATTAGTGACAGTTTCTTCATTTTCCATCATCCTCCCATATTATACAGGTTTGACGTGTGCGTTCATAGATTGTTCCACATTTGTTCAAAATGTGACCGTGGATTAGCGAGGGCTTTCGGGTTAAAATTAACTATCCGGTATCAAGATGGAAGGGTGATAATATGATTGCAGAGCCTAACAACGATAAGCAAAAACCCAGAAGAAATATTATTTATTACTATGTTATAGCACTTCTCATACTCATATTGCTGAACGCGCTGCTGTTCCCGTCGATGCTCCAGAGGCAGGTGACAGAAGTCGGATACAACGTTTTCCTTGAAATGGTTGACGACGGCCGCGTGAAGGAAATTGCCTATGAGGAAACGGAGTCGCAGATAGTTTTCATTGCGACCGATGAAAACGGCACGGAGCAGATTTACAAAACAGGCATTTTCCCGGACCTCGACCTGCAGGACCGTATCGAAGCCGCTCCGAACGAGATAACATACGCGAACGAGATACCCACCCAGAATTCGCCGCTGCTTAGCTTCTTCCTGACGTGGATACTCCCGCTCATTATCATTTACGGCGGCAGCGTTCTGCTGTACCGCTGGATGATAAAGAAAATGGGCGGAGGCATGGGCAATATGCCCGCCATGAGCTTCGGCAAGAGCGGTGCCAAGCTGTACGCCGAAACGGAGACGGGCGTCACCTTCGCGGACGTGGCCGGACAGGACGAGGCCAAGGATGCGCTTAAGGAAATTGTCGACTTCCTGCACAACCCGGGCAAGTACGCCGAAATAGGCGCCAAGCTGCCTAAGGGCGCGCTGCTCGTCGGCCCTCCGGGCACCGGCAAGACCCTGCTGGCCCGCGCGGTTGCGGGCGAGGCGCATGTGCCCTTCTTCTCAATCTCCGGCAGCGAGTTCGTCGAGATGTTCGTAGGCATGGGCGCGGCAAAGGTGCGCGATTTGTTCAAACAGGCGGGGGAAAAGGCCCCCTGCATCGTGTTCATTGACGAGATAGATACGATAGGCAAAAAGCGCGACAGCGGCGCATATGGCGGCAACGACGAGCGTGAGCAGACGCTCAACCAGCTGCTCGCCGAGATGGATGGCTTCGACGCCGCCAAGGGCGTCGTCATCCTGGCCGCCACGAACCGTCCCGAGAGCCTCGACCCCGCGCTGCTGCGCCCCGGCCGCTTCGACCGCCGCATCCCCGTGGAGCTGCCGGATCTCGCCGGGCGCGAGGCCATACTCAAGGTTCACGCCAAGGAAGTCCGCATGAGCGACGATGTCGACCTGAAGGCCATTGCCCGCGCGACCAGCGGCGCTTCCGGCGCGGAGCTGGCCAATATCATCAACGAGGCGGCACTGCGCGCCGTGAAAATGGGGCGGCAGATTGTGGCCCAGGAGGACCTGGAGGAGAGCGTCGAGACCGTCATCGCAGGCGCACAGCGCAAGAACGCGGTGCTCAGCGACAAGGACAAGCGCACCGTCGCCTACCACGAGACCGGCCACGCCCTGGTCGCCGCGATGCAGACGAACAGCGCTCCGGTTACGAAGATAACCATCGTCCCGCGCACCTCCGGCGCGCTGGGCTATACCATGCAGGTCGACGAGGGCGATCGCGTGCTCATGTCCCGAGAGGAGATTGAGAACAAGATAGCCACGCTCACCGGCGGACGCGCGGCCGAGGAGGTTGTCATCGGCTACATTACCACCGGCGCCAGCAACGACATAGAGCAGGCCACGAAGCTGGCCCGCGCCTACTTCACGCGCTATGGCATGAGCGACAAGTTTGACATGGTCGCGCTCGAGACTCAGAGCAACAAATACCTGGGCGGCGACGCGTCCCTGGCCTGCAGCGAAAAGACTTCGGGCGAGATAGACGAGGCCGTTATAGACCTTGTAAAGGCGCAGCACAAGAAGGCTGTGGAGATACTCAAGGCCAACGAGCCCGCCCTGCACCGCATAGCCAAGTACCTCCTCGAAAAGGAGACCATAACCGGCGATGAGTTCATGCAGATACTCCGCCAGGGCGACTGAAACTTAAAACAAAACGCACCGGATTAATCCGGTGCGTTTTTGTGCTCTGAAACGAGACGAGGCCGTGCTTATTCCTGCTGCCGCGCGCCGCTCATACGGGCGCGGTATTCGCGCGGCGGGAAGCCGTAATAGTCGCTGAAGGCGCGTGAAAACACGGTGCTGCCTGTGAAGCCGCACTCTGAGGCGACGTCCTGTATATTCATGTCCGGCCGGGCCAGGAGCATGGCGGCGGCCTGGCTCAGGCGGTGGCGGGTCACATACTGCCTGGGGGTCATGCCGAGCTGGCGTATGAATATCCGCTCGCACTTTCGGTCGCCGAGCCCGGCGGCCGCAGCTATGTCGCGCAGGCGTATGGGCAGGTTGATATTCTTGTGTATGTAGTCGAGCATCAGCTTGATATGGGCGCTCTCGCGCTCTGCGCGTGAGGTCTCCTCGGTCATGTCCACAAAGCGGTCCGCCATCAGCAGGCAGAGACGGCTCAGCTTGTCTCTGACCACAAACTCGTAGCCGGGGGCCTCGCTCTCCATCGCGCGGAAGGCCTCCAGGAAGGCGCTGGCGGCCTCTGGGTGCTCGCCGCCGCGCAGGAGCAGCCCGCTGAAGGAGCGGTTCTCAACTAGGGGGCGGATATAGCGGCGGGCAAATACCGTATCCTCGCTGCCGGAGATGAGCTCGGGGCGAAAGACCAAAACGCGCAGTTTGCTGTCCTCCACAGGACGTGTGTAGTGCAGTACGTTGGAGTTTATGCAGAAGCAGTCGCCGACCTCGGCGTAGCTCTTCATCTCAGGTACGCGCTGCTCCACTTCTCCGGCGGCGACGTACTGTATTTCCAGCTCCTCGTGCCAGTGCACGGGCACTTCGTCGAGCGTGTCCTGGGCCAGGTTGAGGGTGTAGGCGGCGCATGGAAACTCGGGCGTGCCGTGCATGGCAAGCTCCTGGCGGGCTCCCCCTACGTTCACTTTATCTACGCCAATCAACATAGTCAACCACCTCGCTGTTTGTATATTATATCAGAACAGCCGGGTTTCGGCAAGCTGAAAATGGACAAAATGCAAAAAGCGGGGACGGCGGGGAGCCCGGGAGGAAAAGGCGGGAGACGCCGCCGGGATAACCGCGTCTCAGCCGACTATCTCCAGCCCCTCAAGCGCGCCGCGCAGGCGCGCCCCGTGACCCTCATAGGCCTCTAGGAAGGTCTGTATGATGATGCGGAAGCAGCCGCCGCGGCCGTTTTCGCAGATGTAGTAGCTCCGCACGCAGTCGTCGAAGGAGATTTCGCCGGGGCAGCTGAACGTCAGGCACAGGAACGGGAAGTCCCCGGTCGGCTCCGTGATATTGTCCAGCTCGAGCACCCCGAGTCCAGCCTCCTCCCCGGTGATACTTGCGGCCAGCCTGTCTGGGGTCGTGTCCGCGACCTGCACTATCTCCATGTACGTCTCCGGAAGGGAGCTGTAGAAGTCCTCCGTGACCGGCTCGGCGGTGTAATCGAAGCTCGCGCGCAGGTAGTTTTCGCCTTCGGTGACCTTGTAGCGGTCGTCAATGTAAATCACATAGTCCGCCCAGGGCGAGGGTGCGTCCGTCACGGAGAGCTCGCCGTGCGCCTCGGCGTCAATCTGCTCGTTTATCCCTTCTATAGGAACGGTTACAGTTTTCGGCGGGAAGAGCCGCTCTATCAGATCCCCGCACACCTCGGAGACATATTCGGCAAAGGCCTTGCCTGACGGAGTCTGGAAAAACACAAGCATGAGCGCGGCGGTAACGGCGGCGACTGCTGCCGCAATACGCAGTGTCCTGCGGCGGCGCTTTGCCGGCATGGCCTCGGCGTCAAGTATGAGATCCCCGCCAATTTCCCCGATTGCGTCGAGCAGCCTGTCAGCGTCCATCTATCAGACCCTCCTTCGACAGATAGTCCCGGAGCGCCTCGCGCGTGCGGAAGAGCATCGTCTTGACCTTCCCCCGCCTGTACCCGAAGCGTCCGGATATGGCGTCAATGGAGTCCAAATGCCAGTACCGCCGTATGAACACGCGGCGGCTGTCCTCTGGCAGCGTGCGCAGGAAGGTGTCTATAGCCCCGGCCAGCTCGCGCAGCTCGAGCTGTTCGTCTATGCCGTGGCGGTCTGGTATGCACGCGGAGAGCTCTTCGAGCGCGGCTTCAATCTGGCCGCCGCCGCGTTTGCCCGCGTGGTTTTTCCGCCATAGGCTGATCGAGCAGCGGCGCGTAAGCTTGCCCAGAAAGCTCTTCAGCACGCCTGGGCGGTGGGGAGGCATGGAGCGCCATGCGGCAAAATATGTGTCGCTCACGCTCTCCTCGGCGTCAGAGCCGTCGGCGAGGATGTTATATGCCACTGTGTAGCAATAATGGCCGTATTTGGCGTCGGTTTCGGATATGGCCGCTTCGTCACGCGCCCAATATAGCTCTATTATCCTGTTATCTTCCATGCCGTCCCTCCCGTCTGCTTCTAATTTATAACACGCAGGCTGACGCGCGGGGTTTCAAAAAATTCCGGGGAGTTTATCCCCGGAATTTTTACTTCGTCATGTTTTTGAAGCACTTAATTGTACGCCAGAGGTAGACAAGCTTCATTATGCCCACGACAAACATTGCCAACGCGGCGGCAAAAGTCAGCAGCGCTGCAAGTGTTGCGGATATAAACAGCAGCAGGACCGCCACGATTACGCCTATGTAGGAGTATAAGAACCAACGCCAAAGCTTCCTCCAGCTCTCGGACATGGTGTTGGACACACCTGCCAGCACACGGGAATGCGCCGTGAACTCGTAGTAGGTTGAGGCCAGGGACAGCGCGGCCGAGGCAATGAGTATCAGTATGCCGAGCACGTTCTGGGAGGCGAGCGCCAGCAGGGTCAGGAGCAGGTTGATGAGATGCATGTTTGCGGATTTGCCGTAGAACTCGTCCTCCGCCTTGAGCTTATACAGCACCACGATGATGCCGGCATAACACGCCAGGGTGAGTATGGTGCCGGGCCAGTACAGACCGGGCAGGACGCTGAGCACATTTTCATCCGTCATCAGGTTGGCGGCGATGTTTAAGATGTACAGCCAGAACAGCGGCGTGAGCCACTTGGCGAGATAACCGGCCTTGGCCGCGCTGCGCTCAATCATGGCGGCGTTGTCGCTGCGCCGCCGGGCGCGGTAATCCGGCTGCCATTCGCGGTTGTTGTACATGCTGCACTGGTAGGAGAGGTTGCAGGTGTTGCAGCTGTCATGGCCCTTGTCCCGGCAGCAGCGCGCCAGCTCGCATTCGCCGCTCCAGGGACTGCCGGGGCCATTTTTGCATCCGGGACAGTTCTCGGGCTCACGCACAGGGCATGAGTCGCAGGATTTGCCGCAGTAGCTTTCCCCCATAATGCCACCTCCGAATATCTGTTTAAATCGAGTTTATCACAGTATAGCGCCCGAAGCAAGCGTTGCAGGTACAAATATCAGGTCCAAAGCTGGGAACTTCCGTCGCTGAGGTCTGCCAGCAGGCGCTGTCTGTATCCGTCGGGGCCTGCGGCTTCAAAGACTACGCCGTCGGGGCGCAAAATGGAGCCGCTGTCCAGCGTGGTGCAGAGCGCGATATCGGCCCTGTTGACAAAATTACGCATAGCCGCGAGAAATATGGTATACTGGGAGAAAAGCAAAGGCGGTGATGTGGGGATGATGACTCGCAGGGATGGAGTGCAGCAG
>UQWI01000015.1 GCA_900544765.1 uncultured Eubacteriales bacterium
GTGCGGCGGCGGTCTGCGCCTTTCTCCTTGCCCGGTATTCCCGCGCCTTGATACGCTCATACTCCCGCTGCTTTTCAAGGTTTCGCGCCCGGTACTCCCTTGAATACTTCCGGTGGTAGGCGCGGCTCTTTTCCTTTTTGGCTTCTTCGATTTCTTCCCGCATTTGCCGGATTTCCTGCTCTGTCGGCTCTGCAAGCTGCGTTACTTCGTTCTCAAATCTGCCGATATAGTTGAAATATATGCTGATGTGCTGGATTGCGTATCTCGCCCTTTTCTGGTCGCGCTCATGCACTTCAATCCTGCTGATAAACTCGTTGAGAATGGCGGGGGTGAGGTCAGTAAAGGCGGCATGGCGTTCCGTCAGCTTCAAAAACTTCTGCGCCCGTCCTCCCGCGTTCTCATAAGCGGATAGCTGCTCTTGGAGTATGGAAAGCTCCGTTTTCAATGCGTAGTATTCTTCTGAATACTTCTGCGACATTTGCTCGTAGCGGTCTTGCGGGATAGTGCCGAGGGCGTTGTCCTCATAGAGCTTGTTCAGCACCTTGTCGATCTGTTCAAGGCGCGTCGTGATTTGTGGGATACGCTTCTGCTGCTTTTTGGTCTGGTCGGTCTGCTGCATGGCAAGGTTCTTTTTCACTAAGGCTTCAAACTCCGCCCGGTTGCTGATAGAATAGTCCTCGATTTTCTTCAGCACTTCCGCGACGGTCTGCATGAGCAAGTCCGCGTCAATGATGTGCGGGGAATGGCATTTGGGGTTTTTGGCTTTTCCCTTGTGGTACTCGCTGCAATAGGCAACGTGCCGCTTGCCGCCGTTTCTGTAATCTATGCGGATGTGCATTTTTGCGCCGCAATCCTTACAGAAAAGCAAGCCCGACAAAGGGTGGATTTCCCCGTCCCCGTTGGGGCGTCTGACGGGCGCGTTTTCCAAAATCCGCTGTGCGGTTTCAAAGTCGGCGCGGTCAATAATCGGCTCATGCACATTTTCGGTTATCTGCCATTGGCTCCGGTCTACATAGTGGTTCCGCTTGTCCCGGAAATGCTTTGTAGTCTTGAAGTTGACTACATCGCCGCAATACTCCTGCCGTGTAAGGATATGGGTCAAAGTGGCTTTGTTCCACTTGTAACGGTTATCCTCATTGAGCGCCCTGTTTTTGCACGTTCCCCGCCCGCGCTCTTTCATGTAGAATGTGGGCGTTGGGATTTGCGCCTGCGTCAGATATACGGCGATTTGGTTGCGGTTTTTCCCGTCCAGAAACAGGCGAAAAATCAAACGGACAACTCCGGCGGCTTCCTCGTCGATTATCCAAAAATCCTTGTTGTCCGGGGATTTGACATAGCCATAGAGAGCTTCGGTGGCAATCGGCTTTCCACTCATGCCCTTCGTCTTAATGCCGGTCTTTACTTTCTTGCTGATGTCCTTTGCGTACCACTCCGACATGATGTTGATAAAGGGCGCAAACTCCAATGTGTCGGGCTTCTCGCTGTCTATCCCGTTGTTGACCGCGATAAAGCGCACATTGTTCCGTCTGAATATCTCCATAGCGTTGCCGACTTGGAGATAGTCGCGCCCCCAGCGGGTCATGTCTTTCATAATACACACGCCGATTTTACCGTTTTCTACGTCCTCTATCATGCGGGAGTAGGCGGAGCGGTCGAAAAATCTGCCGCTTTCATCGTCGTCAATGTAGTGCCGGATATTCGTCAATTTTAGCTGTCTGGCGTAGCTTTCCAAAAACTTCTTCTGGTTCTGTATGGAGTTGCTTTCGCCGCCGTCCCTGTCCTCGTCGCCTACGGAAAGGCGGGAGTAAAGGGCTGTGATTTTGTTGTAATCATTCATGTGCATATCCTCCTGTGCGTCCATGTAGAGTTCTTTACACTTAAGATTATGCACTCCAACGTGCCGACCCGTATTCGTACCCGTGGCGGTATTTCTTAGCGTTTTTGCCGCGCAGATATACCGCCAGCCTGAGAAGCAGGCCGCAGGCCAAGCCAACAAGCAAATCCAGCGCGTGGAAGCTCGGCAGCGGATTGCCAAACGCGGCGGGTATGGCCCCAAACAGGCTCAGTATCTTCTCCGAGGCATCGCTGCCAGAGGACATGCGCCACGCTTCACCGAGGTTGGTACATACTAGGCCGAGCACGACGTAGGGCAGATTCGTGAGCACAAGTTTCTTCACGTTCATCGTTCAAGCTCCTTTTTGCGCTCCTTTTGCGCGCCCACGACCGGCACAATGTCCCGGAGCCTTTGCAGCAGCAACGGACGCTCGTTTTTGCGCTCTTTTGCGCTCGAGAACTCCTTGAGCGCTGCCATGATTGCGTCGGCATCTCGCCCTTTAAAGAACACGAGGAAGCGCGGCGTATCTGCCGAGGTATCCCGCCTCACAGCGTAGTCCACGCCGTACTTGCGCGTGATGCGCTCAAACTGGCGCAGATTGGCGTCGTCAATCTCCATCGTGTTCACGCCCTGGCCCTGCCGGGTGAGCTGTTTCACAGACTTCTTACCCTTGGGGTGGACATTCACTTTCTTAGCTTTCTGGTTGCGGCAAAAGGCTACGAACTTGGAGACGGCGCTCTTGAGCACCCTGCCCGAGAACTTCGTGCCGTTAATGACAAGTGTCAGTGTCCGCTGCTCAACCTCCTCCTGCATTTAGGCACCTCCACGTTACCTCTCAGGCGCAGGCTTATGCGCCGCCTCGCTCGGCCTGTCCTGTACGGCGACGAGATTGCCGCCGATGGCGAGAAATTTCTCAGGCCAGCGTAATTTCTCAAGGTACTTGGCCTGCAAGTCTTTTGGCAGGGAGCAGAAGTTATCCTCACCGAGTCCGCAGATAAAGAACGAGCCAGCGATGGCGTCGTAGATTTTGCCGTCCTCGCCGCGCAGCGCGCGGTTCAGCGGCATCTGCATAATTTTGCCCTCGTCGTTACAGACGAGGGCTACCGGGTCGTAGAAAGGGTAGATGGCCTCAATATAGCCGCCGACTGCGGCCTGCAAGGACTTGAGGTCGTTACCAATCTCGGCAATCCGTGCCTCCTTGCCCGGCTCAACAAGCAGCACTTCCATCAGGCCACTTCCTCCACCACGAACACCACCGTAAGCACCTGTTCGTTTATGCCGACTGAGGTAGCGGAGACATTGGCGTCGTAGTCCAGCGGTAGAACAGCGCCCGCGTCGATGCTCCAGTCGCCGGTGAGGGCGAGTGTCTAGCTGTCGCCGTTATCCACGGACTGAGCACCGCCTATGGCAAAGCCAATGAGCTTGGAATCCACCTTGGCGGCAGCCATGTTGTACTCAAACGGCACCAGCGTCCAGCCGTTTTCGGTTTTGAGCGAAATTCCGGTCACGCGCACTTCACAGGTGGAGTTGTTGGATATGGCCGCGTCGGTGCTGGACGTGACCACGCCATCCTCGGCAACTGCAAGCGGCAAGCCCGGCGGGAACGGTCACAGAGAACACCTTAGTGAGCGTCCAGTGAGCGTAGAGCGTGTGGTCAGACTTGTTGCCCACTTCCGTGCCAGGCTCGACCAGCTCGCCGCCGTCCTTCTCGGTGTACCAGCCGTCGAAGGTGTAGCCCTCGCGGGTAGGCTCAGGCAGCTCGCCATAGGTGTCGCCGAAGATGACAGTGACGGTATCGTCGGCGAGCACGCCGCCGCAGGCGTCAAGGGTAACATCGACGTAGATGGTCAGCTCTTTCGAGCAGCCGTCGCAAAGCCCGTCGCCGTTCGTGTCAGCGTGATCGGCGTACTCGTAGGTCGAATAGCCGCAGGTAGAGCACGTTTTCGTGCGTCGGTGCTGCGTATCCGAGCTGTTTGTCCAACTTCCGTAGCTGTAGCTGTGATTCGCGTAGTCGTAGCTGCTGTATCCGCAGTCGCGGCAGGTCTTAGTCCTGCGATGCTGGGTGCCGTTGTAGTTCTGCCAACTTCCATAAGAGAAAGAATGACTTTCGTAGGTGGCGCTGCCCACGTTGCTGTCGCAGGTGGAGCAGTAGTCTACCACACGGTGCTGGGTAGAGGTGTACTGCTCATACTGCTCTCTGGTACTGTGGCGGGCGTACTCGTACTCGCCATCGCCGCAGTCGCGGCAGTAGGCGTAGCGTCTATGTTGGCTGCTGGAGTAATACTCCCAGTCGTCATATACGGTTACGCCGTGGCTGACGCCCATGTCCACCAGATCGCCGCAGTCTTCGCAGAACTCATACCAGTAGCAGCCGTCCCATTCGCGGTACGTCCAGTCGTGGTAGCAGTAATCCGGCTCCCAGCCGCCACCGCCGCCACTCTTAGTGTAGCCGCAGAGCGTGCAGGTGTTGCCGGAGAAGGTGTGCGAGCCCTCAAGGACTACGCCACCGCCAATGCCGCAGCCAGTGCAGTAGACGCCGTAAAAGTGGGTATCTTCGTCATTGGGGCGGTAATTGTAATATGCGTAAGAGCAGTACCCGGAACAGGTGCAGCCCGCCAGGCCGCAGTCCGAAGTGTCCGCAAACGCGCTCGGCACGAGCGTGAGCGCGAGCACAAAGACGAGCAGCAGGGATATTAAACGTTTTTTCATAAGATTCTTCCTCCTAATTAGACGATGGAGATGGTGAACACGACATTGAGCGCGTTCACGTTCTCACTGTTCGGTGCGTCGGCGCTTATCTTGGCGAAGTATTCAAGTGCCATGTCGCTCTGCGGCTGGATGACCGGGAAGCCCGTGCTGTTGATGGCGAGCTTCCCCGCGCCGGTGGTGGCACAGCCGTTAATTTTGAGTGCCACGCGGTGCGCACCACTGAAGCTGTTGTAGTCGCCTACCTTGTACGCGCCGTCTGTGACCTCGACGCCGGTTACGCGCACCGCGCCGTTCGTCGAGTTGTTCGTAATCTTCGCGTTGTCCGCAGTGACCACGGTGCCGTTTATGACGTGTATGGGCAGCGACGCCGGGACAGTGACGTTGACCGCGCGGTACTCGTTGTCCACCGTGAGCGTGACCGGCACCGTTGCGGTGGTGCTCGTGTCAGCGAGCGCGCCGAGCGAGAGGCAGAGCGCGAGGGCGAGAGCCAGCGCGCCTATGCGTTTAGCTTTCAAGTTTTAACCTCCCTCCTAAGAGTTTGGGGCGGCTTGAGCCGCCCCGGACTTGTATGTATCACTCAGTCACGTCGTCCCACTCGATGACGAACACGACGTTGGCAACATTGGCGTTCTCAACGACATTGCTCAGCGGGGTGACGATGGCGCTGTAAGCAACGCTGACGCTGTTGCGGCTCGTATCGCCTACGCCGGTCATGTAGCAGCCCTCGATGGGAGCGGTTATGAGGTTCTGGGTGGCCTCGTTGCTGGCGGTGGCAACCTGAGCGCCGCCGCCGATGCTCATCGCAAAGCCGAGCTTGTTGGAGTCCACCTTCTCACCGGCAAGGCTGGACTTGTCGCCGAAAGCGGTGAGATTCCAGCCCTCGGCAGCGCTGATGCTCACGCTGCGGACGCGGACCGCGCCGTAGGAGTTGTTGGTTATCTTGCAGTCGCTGGCGGTCACGACGGTGCCGTCGTCAGACATGGCCATGGGCAGGGCGGTCGGCACGGTTACGCTCATGCGGGTCGGCGTAGTCTCGCCGCCGCCATCACCGCCGCCGATGCCCTCGTTGGTCGTGGTCAGGTTGACGGGGCTGGTGGCACTGCCGCCGCTGGACGTGATGTCATCGGCGCAGGCACCGACGGCAAGGGTGAACACCATGCAAAGCGCAAGCAGCATGGTCACAGGTTTACGCAGAGTTTTGGTCATGTGAAATACCTCCGAAATTTAAGATTTTGCCCTTATTCAAGGACGGTGAGTTCAATTACAACGCCCGCGCTGCCGAGCTTGTCGCCGGTGTCGGGGTCAAGGTTAAAGAACATCGCGGTGCACTCGTATGTACCGGCGTCGAGGTCAACGTCGAGCGTGTCGCTCTCAATCTTGCTGCCTACCGGCACGGCCTTCGAGGTGTAGATAACGTCACCGCTGTCGTTGCGGGTAATCTCGACGCTCAGCGGATAGCGGTTTATGTCCTCGTTGACGATCATGAGCGAACCGGCGCTCTCGCCGTCAGAGAACACCGGCGAGGTGTTCATCGAGATGTTGATCATGCCCTCCTCGACCTTCTCGTTGAGTGAGTCACGGATGGCGTCGAGGTCGGCCTCATCCCAGCCTCCCGCCGTCGCCGAGGGGTCAAACTCGATGCCGCCGGGGTCATCGACCGGCCCGCCGCAGCTCCGCAGGAGCAGCAGGATGATGATTGCAATGACAACGACAATCGCCGCGCCGATGCCTATCTTTTTGTACCCTTCAGATTTCTTCGTGTTTTTGTTTTTCACTTTTTAAACCTCCAAAAGTTTTGTGTCCTGGTTTTGCGGTAGCGCGCTAAGGTGGAACCACCAGGTGCCGAAGTTTGAGCCTTACGTCACATCACCTCCTCTCATGTCGTGCCGGACTTTGGCGGCGTAGTAGCTGCCCATTGAAAACGGCGCGTTGTACAGCGCCGTGAGCAGGTAGGCTCGGATATTCCGTATCTCCATCGTGTTCTCCCTCATGCAGTCGAGCACAAACTCGACGTGGAAACGGTTCAGCTCCAGGAGCCGTGAACGCACAACATCCGCACTGCGGTTTTCTCCTGCAACGCGGATGTTTGGCTTGGTAGAGCAAATGGCCTCGACCATCTGAGCGACGGCCTCGTCCACAAGCTCACTGTCATAGCCGTCCTCGCCGATGATTAGGTCGTACTCAATCTGCTCCCGCACACTCTCAGTCGCTTCATTCATTTCGCTTTGGGAGGGCGGGGAAGGAATAGAATCGATATTTTGTTGAGTCCGTTTTTTGTTTTTTCTGTTTTTATTTATTTCTTTATTTATTACCGTCGGGTTTTCCGAAAGCGGATTCTCCAGCGACGGGTTTTCCGACTCTGGATAACCCGACTGCGGAGGAGGCGAAATTGGCACCTCGTAGATGATGTACTCGATGTCCGTGTAGCGACCGCGGGCATCACGCACCTTGCGGCGTTCGAGGTAGCCGAAGTATTCCAGCTCGTTGAGCGCAGAACGGATGGAGTCGCGTCCTTCCTTACAAAAGGTTTTCATGCCGCTAATGGTGTAGTCCCAGTTGTCCGGTTTGCCGAGCATCTTCAGCAGCAGACAGGTTGCCTTCATAGACATGAAGTTGTTCATCAGGATGTCGTTGGACACGACGGTGAAGTTGCTTCGTTTTTCAATGCGGAATTTCTCAGACATAGTGATTCTCCCTTCTTCACGCGCAAAGCGCTCGTCGAGCGCCGCCACGCTCCAGTTGTCCTTAAACCGCCCCAGCGGTGAGTCTCCGAACTGCGCTATAGCCCGTTCGTCCATGTCCAGCAGCCTCGCCCACAGCTCCGGGTGGTGCCGGCGCAGGTTGCGCAGCTCGCCTATGCGTTGGAACGGGCAGCACCAGCAGGAGGCGCGCCGGTATATCTCATACAGCCCGCCGAAGTAAACCCGCGGTCATAGCAGATTTTGAGCGCGTCGGCTTCGGTTATGCCCCACTCGACCAGTGGATAGCGCTTGCCGGGTTTACAGCGCTTTGTCTCATCTGCGGCGATGCCTATGCACTGCACGACTTCACGGCCTTGCTTCAGCCGGTTTATCTCGCGCCCAATGAGGTGCGTCTTGAGCTGACCAGTGCACCAGCGCACACGGATGCCCGGCCAGCCGTTGCCCTTACAAGGAATGCCAAGGCGTTGCCGGTTGGCGATGCACGACGGCCTCTGCTTCGGTTCATCGAACATCAGGTACTCGAAGCTCTTGGCGCTTTTCAGCGTTGTGATGTGCAGGCCGCGCTCGCGGTAGAGGTGTTTGTCCAGCCTGCGCAGGTGCTCGTACATCTCCGGGAACTCCATGCCGGTGTCCGCATTGAGCACGGCGTCGATAGGCCATCCCCGCTCCATCATGAGCAGGAGCATGGCGGTCGAATCCTTACCGCCTGAGAGAGAGACAACATGGAGTACGTCAGTATTCAAGCTCTGTTCCTCCTAGCTTCAGCACGTCGGGGCCGTAGTTGGCTATGAGCAAGGCGTGGATGATGAGCCGAAACTCCTCATCGTCAACAATCTCAGCATCGGCAAGGTCATAGAGCGTCAGGCCCAGCCCGCCGCACATGAGCGCCTTTGCCGCCTGGATGAGCGTATAGTCGCGCTCCGAAACACCGCGCATGACTATGAACACCGGTTCAAAACCGCCCGGCATACAGGCGTTCCACGCCCGTTTGAGCAGCCCACGGTTGGAGCCGAACAGGTAAAGAGAAGCAAAAAAGCGTGGATTTCTCCACGCTTGGTATCCCACGCTTCGCAGCAGCAGGCGGGTATTAAATTCGTGCTCGGCGCTGAGCCAAAACGAACCGCGAAAGTGCAGCACAAGCTGCCCGAGCCGTTGGATAAGCGCCTCGTTCTCGACGCCTCCGAACAGCCCGCGCACGGCATAAGCATAGCTGACCACACCCGCTTCAATACGCTCAGCGAGCCACGGGCAACCGGCTATGCGACATCGCCGCCTGCGGCTGTTGACGCAGTATTCGCAGGATACGTCCTCAGGTTTGTAGTGGTACGATGTTTTCACCCCCCCAATGAAAAAAGCCGGGAAAGCCCGGCTTGTGGTGTAGTATTCAATTAGCGTTCAGCCTCACGCCGACGCTTCTGCTGCTTCTGCCACTGTTCCAGCAGCTTTATGATAGTCTCCTCCATGCGCTTCGGCGTGTACGAGGCGGGAAAATACTTGCGCAGCGTGTCGCCCTTGAGTGTCAAACGCTCAACTTCTTTCTTCTCCTCGGACATGATAGCGCGCATAACAGCCGCATCCAACTCGCCGCGCTGACTGAACTGTTTCAGCCGTTGAGCCTGTGACAGCGACGGGGTGGCCTGCTCGCTGTCCATCGCGTCGAGTAGCATAGTCTGCTCGTCCTTGGTGAGAAACGACAGCTCGTAGGCCGGGTTGAACGCAATCTTGCGCTCGTCTACCATGTCCAGCAGAGGCGGGATTAGCTCGGTGAGACGTATATAGCGTTTGATTTGAGACTTGCTATCCGGGCTTTCCTCTGCAACTTTTTCTGCTGCTGTCAACTTCGGCCCAACTTGGGCCGAAGTTAAGTCGGTGCGTTCTCCCTGATGTCTGATGGCCTCCAACTTGAGTTTATACGCAAACGCCCTCTCACTCGTCAACAAGTCCTCGCGCTGCAAATTGCTGTCCACGACGAGGATCGCAGCCGCGTCATCGTCCAGTTCGCGCACGATAACCGGCATCGTCTCCAGCCCAGCGAGCTCGCAAGCCCGCTTACGCCGGTGACCTGAAACAAGCTCGTAGCCACCGTCTGGCATAGGTCGAGCGATTGCGGGAGAAAGCACGCCGTACTGCTTCACGCTCTCAACCATGTCCCGCATCGCCTCATCGTCTCGTACCTTGTACGGGTGCCTGCTGAACGGCTGCAAATCCGATAAAGCGAGCGTCACGAGCTCGCCGCCAGCAGCTATTTTGCCGCCTGAATTTGTGTCAAGTTTACCGCCCGTTTGAATCACCTCCGAGGCATAATAATAGGGCGCTCCAAAACATGAAGCGCCCCAAAATGAGCCCTTGAAAAACGGTTTTTGCACTAAAACGCCACTTGCCGAATGCCAAAAAACCTAGTAATTACGGGCTTTTTTGCTCAAATGCTGTAAGAACACTCGCACCACCGCGTCGAAGCAAAGTCCACTTTGCTTCTCCTTTCAGGACCGAAACCAGAGGTTTCAGTCCTGTTTTTTTAGTTCTGCTGCCCTTCCTTCCAAAATTGAACCCGCTGCGCTGGGCTTCAATTTTGATAAGAATCAGTCGACACGCTCAAACTCTATGAGGACGCCCGCCTTGCGTCGTCTGACTTCTTACCTTCCGCTTGCAGCTTCTCTCTGCGGCCTCAGGTCCGCTGCAGCGGCGCCGTTTTGACATGCGGCGGCAATTATTCCAAATGTGCGCGTGTTTTTGCGAGTTTTTTCGGAAGATTATCTCCGCCGAGACACTTGGGACAGGGGCCTCTCTGTGATATAATCGTAGCGCGGCTAAAAACCGCGCTACAAACGATTGGGGGAAGAAGATATGCACTGCTTTGAACTTCCACGTCTCGGCCGGGAGGTGTGGCTGTGATACGCCTGATAGCATGCGACCTCGACGGCACCCTCCTGCTCGACGGCTACGGCTCCGAGATAGCGGGCGCGGTCTTTGACCAGATACGCCGTCTCACCGCCCGGGGAGTACGCTTCTGCCCGGCCAGCGGCAGGCAGCACACCAGCCTTATGCGGCTGTTTGCCCCCGTAGCCGACAAGCTGACGTATATATGCGAAAACGGCGCCGTAATATTTGGGCCCGGCAGCCCCGGCGAGGTGCTCAGCAAGGTCTCAATGGATCACGAGCTCGCCATGGAGCTCTGCCACGACATATTGAGCACTCCCGGCTGCGAAATACAGATATCCGGCGAGGACCGCAGCTACCTCTGCCCCAAGGGCGAGGAGATAGTCCGCCTGATGCGCGATACGGTCGGCAACAACGTCACTATCGTGTCCTCCCCCGAGGAAGTGCCGGAACCCATCGTCAAGATAGCCGCCTTCAACCCCGCGGGCTCCGAGACAATTGAGCCGCTGCTGGCCCCGCGCTGGAGCCGCCACTTCCGCACGGCCATATCCGGAGCTGAGTGGCTGGACTTCAACTCCACCGACAAGGGCGACGGCCTGCGCCGTCTCTGCGGGCTGCTCGGTATCCCGCTCTCCGATGTCATAGCCTTCGGCGACAGCTTTAACGATGCGTCCATGCTTGCCGCCGCCGGAACCGGATACATAATGGAAACGGCCTCCCCTGAGCTTTTGGAGCGCTTTCCAAACCATTGCTCGCGTGTTGAGCATGTGCTCTCACAGCTGTGAATTGAGAGAAATTGAAAGCGGCGGGACGCATATGCGTCCCGCCGCTTTGTTGATATGATGTTCACTGCGCCTCCACACGTCTCTTCCACCGCCGGAAGAACACAATAAAGCACACCGTGTGCGCCAGGAAGGTGATAATCCAAGTCACCGGGTAGGACCAGTAGAGAATCCTAAGCGTGCGGTTCGCGGCAAAGACGGTGTATATCCACAGAATACGCATAGCGCAGACGCCAATGAGCGAGACTATGGTCGGCGTAATTGAAGGGCCAAGGCCGCGGATGGAGCCGCATACAACATCCATCAGCCCGCAGAGGAAGTATGTAGTGGCTATAAGGCTCAGCCGTTCAAAGCCGTAGGTTATGACCTCGGGGTTCGGGTCGTATATGGCCAACAGGGGCCGGCCGAATAGCACGGCCAGCGAGCCGAGCGCCAGCCCGACAGCTGCGACGCACAGCAGGCACCAGAGCAGTATGGGCACGATACGCTTCACCTTGTTTGCGCCGACGTTCTGGCTGGTGAAGGTGAGAGACGCCTGGTACACGGAGTACATGGCGGTGTAAACAAAGTTCTCTATGCTCGAGGAGGCGGTATTGCCCGCGACTATTATGGAAGAGTCGAAGGAGTTTATCGCCGACTGGATAAGCACGTTGGAAATAGAGAACACGGCCCCCTGGATGCCGGTCGGCACGCCTACGCGCATTATGCGCAGGAGCTTGTGCTTAACTATGCGCAGGCGGCGCAGTTGAAGCCCGTAGTGGTCGTCGGTCTTGACCAGGCAGCGCACGGTGAGGAAGGCTGCGATACACTGGCTCATCACAGTGCCTATGGCGACGCCGGCCACGCCCATGTGGCAGACAATGACGAAGAAGAGGTTGAAGCCCACGTTCACCACGCCGCCGGCGAAAAGATACAGCAGCGGACGGCGAGTATCTCCGACGGCGCGCAATATACCTGCGCCGAAGTCATAGACCATCATAGCGGGCATGCCCGCGAACACTATGCGCATATAGAGCACGGCCTGGTCTATGCAGTCCTCGGTGGTTCCCATTAGCGTGAGCATGGGCTCGGCCAGGAAAACGCCGATGAACACAAGCGCGACGCCGGACACAAAGCCCAGCAGGATGGCGGTGTGTACGACCTCCTCCACGTCCTTCCACGCCTTCATGCCGTAATACTGCGCCACGACGACACTGCCTCCAGCCGAAAGGCCGAGGAAGAGGTTGACGATAAGAGTATTCAGCGAGCTGGTGGAGCCGACTGCGGCCATGGCCTGGCTGCTGTCCCAGTTGCCTACGACGATAATATCCGCAGCGTTGAACAGCAGCTGCAATATACCGGACAGCACGAGCGGTATTGAGAATCGCAATATCTTTCCCGGCAGAGAGCCGGAGCACATGTCGATTGTCATTTCACGATTCAACGTTCGTCACCTTGATAATCTAAGATTCATTTCAAGAGCGCTGACAATAATAGCAGATATGTTCCAGAAATTCAATCGTCTGCGCAAAATTTATTACGATTCGTACCATATTGCTAAAGAGACCTCTTCGGTGGAGCTCCGCGTTTTGCAATATTTCTCCTCCCCGGCCACGTGACCGGACACGCCCGCCGCAGCGGACGCTCACAGGCCCCGTAAAGTTGCTCTTTCCCTTGAAATCTTGCGCCTGTACGGCAGCTGAAAAGAAGGCAAATTCCCGCCCGGGCAAAAGCCCGGACGGGAATTTTTATGGAGAATGGTATGAAGCTGATTGTTTATGCAACGAGCGCGTCGTAGCGCATGAAGATGGTCGCGCACTGAGCGCGGGTCGCAGTGCCCTGAGGCTGCAGCGTCGTCGCGGTCACACCCTCGATGACGCCGGTCTCGAGCGCCCAGCTCATCGCTTCGGCCGCCCAGTCGGACACGTTCGCCGCGTCGCTGTAGCCGCTCAGGCTCTCCTCGCTCGCGGGCTCGCCGGCGTAGCGCCACAGCATCGTCACCATCATCTCGCGGGTGACGTAGTCATTCGGGTTCGTGCCGTCGCTCACGCCCTCGGCCATCGCCCAGCTGCGCGCAGTCTCAACCCAGTTCGCGCCGGTGATGGTCGCGCCGTCAATGCGGCCCAGCACTGCCCAGAACATCGCGCGGGTCATCCGGCCGTCCGGATTGAAGGTCGTCGCGCTGTCGCCTTCCATCATGCCGTTGGTGTAAACATACGCAACCGCGTCGTAGAACCACTGGTTCGCAGTGACGTCGGTGAAGGGGAGCGTGGAGCTGCCGTCGGTGAAGTAAACGCGGACGGTGACGTCGTGGTCGGGCATCTTGAAGGTCGTGCCGGAGATGCGCTCGCCGTCAACAGTGATGTAGTCGAGCTCGTAGCCCTCGTCGGGGGTAACGGTGATGGTGATGGTCGTACCGGCGCTGGCGTTGCTGAAGTTCGTCTTGGCCTCGCCGCCCTCGCCGACGATGAGGTCGATGTCATAGGTGTCGGGGATGTTGATGGCGTTCCAGATGGCCGTGAAGGTCATATCGCTGGTAACCTTGACAGTCTCACCGGCCTTGTAGACGGTGTTGCCGTAGCGCCAGCCGCCGAAGGTGTAGCCATTGCGGGAGTCAGGATTGGGAAGGGTGATGGAATCTGTGACCTCAACAGTCGTTTTGACGCCGTTATTGACAAACGTTACTGTATGAACAGTTATAGCACTTTCGTCACCAACAAAGTTTATGGTGTCTCCATCGTTTGCCGCGGCCATAGCTTCGGCAAGGGTGGTATAGTATGTGAATTTTCCGTTGCTTGAAAGCTCATAATTAATAGAGCTATCCAAATACTCTTTGTCTACTGCCGTTGAAAATGTGCCTCCGGAAATGGAACTTCCAACTTCTCCGGCAGTATGTCCATATCCTAACTCAGGAGTCCCAACACCAATATCCGAAAGGCTCAGCACCTGATAGGCATCACGGTCGGAAGCATTAGTAACCAAAGTAGCGTCGTCAGAAATTTTGACCTCAGAATTCTGAGCTACTTTGCCCAAATCATAAATTGCGACAGCGCTGCCTTGTCCGTTTTCGCATATAAACTCGCCGCCTGTTATGTTTATGTTAAGCGAGTTTCCTTTCTTATCATTTTCGGAGCCATATGTGCCATTGAATACATAAAGTGCATCTGGAAGCCAAGCATTACCACTATAATTATAAAATTCAGACGGAGAATCAATGCTCCCATTAGTTGCATAAATGGTGCCGCCGGAAATATTTACTTGTCCCATGCGGAGAGAAATACCACCGTTGAGAACACCGTCTGTAATTGTAAGCACGCCTTGTCCGGGCATATATATAGCCGGGCCATACTGAGCTGTAAGTTCGCCGCCATTGACCGTGAAGTTCATGTCGCCGGTAGTGTTATTGCCGTTAAGTGAAGCATACAAAGACTCAATTTTTCCGCCATTCACAATAGCAGTACCGTCGTTAAGGCAGTAGATACCATAATCATTCTTAATATTTATTGTACCGCTTTCGAGAGTAAGTATACCTCCATCGACTCTTACGCTTTTATCTGACACAAAAGTTCCTGTAGAATTAGAGGAGTCCTCTATCGTTAGTTCTCCGTAAACCATAGAGTCAGACGGGCTGGTTAGCGTCTTGCCCGCCAAATCAAGAGTAATTACTTTACTTTCTTCAACATTTATGTCCTCAGCTACATTATCAACCAGCGTAACCGTGTCGCCTTTAAGTGCCGCACTTATAGCGTCTTCTAATTTATTGTAGTAAACACGGTTTACTACAGCAACAGAATCATTCCCAGGTGTCGTATTTGCAATTACTGCATATCCGTCGCTACTTGTTTCGATTTCGACTCCATTTGGAACATAAGAAGGTTCACCCTTCTCCGGAGATTTTGTTGGATCGAATCCAACATAAGTACCGCCAATAATGGCTACCTGGGTCTCACCGCTTTCATATGCACTGTCTATGCAATTAATTAGATATTTAGAATAATTCGGAGCATGCATTTTGATAGTTTCGGCCAAATCGAACGTCCCGCCGAATATTTTTAGTTTTCCCTCCTGCACTTGTACGGCGGTCATCGCTCCATAATAAGTGCCGTCTTCAATCGTCAGTTCTCCACCATTCACATTGATGCAATAGGAATTATTGAAATTTGCTTCCGCATCAATAACCCCATCGCCACAAAATGTGACGCTTGCATTGTTAATATCAAATATTAAAAGAGTATATGGTATCCCAGTCGGAGTACCATCTAACTCCGTAACTTTTGAAATGTCCCAGCCTATTCTGTGTCCATCTAAATCCACAGTAATGTCAGACGTAATTGTCATATATGGATCAGCAGGCCCTTTCTCAGGGTCAACGGTAAAATCGCCATAGTCAGGGTCAAGTACAATATCCGCCCCTAGGGTAATTACATCCCCGTCTCGGGCATTTTCTATTGCGGATTTGAGTTCGTCAGCCGATGTGACTGTAGTATCATCCGCCGCCGCCGTCACCGTACCCAGCGCAACCACCAGGCACACGGCTAACAGCACTGTTAGCAATCGTTTCTTCATACCGATTCTCCTTTTCTAAAATATTCTACATAGGCCAAGACTTATCACTTCATCCCGGATGAAGTGAATGGCGCTAGCGCCATTTCCGTCCTTGGATATCATATTATCATATAAGCACGCTAAAATCAACAGTAAATGTAAGTTTTTCCTTTTCGATGTCATTAAATATATACAGCTGCGTATCATAAACCAAGCGCCACGGTGTCCCGTGGCGCTTATTTCATTTCGCGTGTATGTCGATGAACTCGGCCTTGAGTTTGGAATAAATTATCTTCTGGCTCCGGTAGAGGCCGGTGTAGCCTGAGAGCATGTAGGATACCGCTATCGCAACTGAGAAGTACACGGCTCCATCCGCGCCGAAGAGCTCGACGGCCAGCATCACGCTGGCGACCGGGCAGTTCACCGCGCCGCAGAAGAGCGCCGCGAGCCCGATTGCCCCCGCGAAGCCCGCCGGGAGCCCCAGCAGCGGCCCGAGCGCACAGCCCAGCGTCGCGCCGATGAAGAAGGTCGGCACCATCTCGCCGCCCTTGAACCCCGCAGAGAGAGTAACCGCCGTAAACAGCAGCTTGAGCGCGAAATCCCATGGCCGCGCCTCGCCCTGCTCTATGGCCCGGGCTATGACGTCCGTGCCAGCGCCGTTGTAGTCCCTCGTGCCAACGAGGTACGTCAGCGCGATTATCACGGCGCCGCCGAGCACGGCGCGCAGTATGCCGTTCGGCACCAGCCGCTTGAACAGTTTTTCGCTGCCGTGCATGCTCAGGCAAAGGATAACGCTCATAATCGCGCAGGCCACACCCAGCAGCGCCACGCGCCATATGCCGTCCGCGCTCAGCGCCGGGGCGAGCACCTCGAAATGCGTCGGCGCGATATTGAACAACTGCGTCACGCCGAAGGACACGAGCGAGCTGGCCAGGCACGGCACCAGCCCGGCGTAATATATCTCGCCAACGCTGATGACCTCGAGGGCGAATATCGTCGCCGTAAGCGGCGTGCCGAAGAGCGCCGAGAACAGCGCGCTCATGCCGCAGAGCGTGGCGAGCCGCCTGTCCTTGTCGTCCAGGCGAAAGACGCGCGCGATGTTCTGGCCCAGCGAGCCGCCTATTTGCAGCGCCGCGCCCTCGCGCCCCGCGCTGCCGCCGAACAGGTGCGTCGCCGCCGTCGAGACGAAGATAACCGGCACGAGCAGTACGCTTATCGCGCGGCCCTCATGTATCGCGTCGATTATGGCGTCAGTGCCGAGGCCGTCAAGCTTCGTTAGCCTGTAGAGCAGCGCAATCCCCGCGCCCGCCACGGGCAGCAGCCAGAGCAGCCACGGATGCGCCGCGCGCAGGTTCGTCGCCGATGCGACGGCGGCGTAGAACGCAGAACCCACCAGCCCGCATATCACGCCCGTCACCGCCGCGACGGCCAGCCACTTGAAAAACGCCCGGACGAACGCCGACGCCGCCCGGGCCTTTGTTGTCCAATCCTTCACTCTCCCACCCCTAGATGCGATTTGACTGTGAAATCGTATCACAGACGGTGGGTTTTTTCAAGATATCGCTGGGTTTTCTTGAGGATTTCCGAATCTACGGCCCTCGCTGCGTTCACTCCCCGACGCGCTCTTCACCCGCGCGCCTTATCTCGCCGCGCAGTCCGAACAGCGCAGCCAGCGTCCATATCACCTGTATCAGCGCCACGATGATAAGCAAAAGCGCGACCGCAGTCTGCATTCCCACGTCCAACAGGTAAACGGGCCAGGGCAGGAATGTTATAGTGCCGAGCACGACGGTGACGTTCCTCAGGATGCGTATGCTCTTCGCCCTGTATTCGCTGTAGTGCATCGCTATGTCCGCGATGTTCGTGAGTAGCTGGAAGTGGAAGTACAGGCTCACAACCTTGATTACGGCGCTTACTATTGTATACAGCATGCCGGAATCCGGGCTGATGCCCAAGAGCGCCAGCAGCCAGGGTATCGCCTCGGCGACCAGCAGTATCCACGCCAGCGGGCGCAGCAGCGCGCTGCTTTTTTCCGCGAGCGCCAGGCCCGGCAGTGCAGTGAGGACAAAGACATAGCAGGCCCAGTCCGGCAGCAGGTTCAGCGACATGGCGTTGATGTTGAGATTGAAATCGAGATACAGGAACACATAGCCCCAGGCCACGCGCCCTATAGAGACAACCAGTGAATTCATTCCCCATCCTCCTTTATATCATCTTCCGGCATGGCCCGGCGCAGCTCACCGTGCAGGCCGGTGAGCGTGAACAGCGTCCATGTGAGCATTATGGCCCAAACCAGCACAATTACCATCACCAGCCCGCCCGCGTCGTATTCGTCCAGGCGATCCACGGGCAGCGGCAACGTGCTCAGCGTCGCCAGGACGGCCGACACGGCCGCCAGCGCCTTGATGCTGCGCACACGCCGCGTCACAAAGGGAGCGGCCGCGTCGGCGAGGTTCGTCAGCAGCTGGAAGTGGAAATACATGGCCAACACGGAGCAGAGCGCGCCAGGCAGATAAACATACCATCCGGTGAGCGTCACCTCATAGCTCTCGAGCACCCAGGCGGCGAACTCGGTGATAAGCAACAGCCAGCCCAGCGGTCGTAGCAGCGCCGCGCTGCGTTCCCGCCGCGCTATAGCGGGGATCGCCGCGAGGGCGAAGGCATAGAAGGCCCAATCCGGCATGAGGTCGATTGTGGCGTAGTTCATGTAACCGAAGGGCAGCGCACAGTAGAAGAACACATATCCCCAGGCCACGCGCCCGACGGCTATGACCAGCGGATTGCGGCTCATTGCACGGCCTCCCTCATTTCCAGCACGTACTCGCCCACGCGCTCGCCGTCGATGTAGATTGTGACGGCGGCATACGCGGGGTAATACGGCGCGGCATTTGGCTCGAGGCCGTAGTTCCAGCTCTCGTGGCCGTCCATGCGCAGGATATAATCGTCCTCCGCCAGCCGGCGGCGGTCAACGCTGTCATAGCCATAGCCTCCATCGTCGCCCTGACAGCGCTCGCCCCCGCCGGCATGATACGCCGCGCATTCGGATGAAAAGAACTCCCGCGCCTCTTCGGCGCTGTCGCACCACTGGTAATTCACGTTCACCGTCTGCGCATCCTCATGCGCGGCCAGGTAATCTGCCAACTCCAGCGTCAGGCTCCAGCTGCTCTCGTAGTAGTCCTCCCAGGCGGCGTCGGGGTTCGGAACGTCGCTCATCGTATGCCCCAGGATCGCGGTAAACATGCCTCCGTCGTCGTAGGCGGACGTCTCAATTTGTATCGCGCCCATGGAGTTGAGATACGCCGTAAGCGTACCAAGCTCCGTTGCTTCGCTTACGCTGTACGCGGGCAGCATATCGGAGTACCGGAACCGCGTTCCCATTTGCATCCGGAACGGCTCGCCACCGCTCCGCACAACGTATCCGCCGTCTGCGTAACTGACCTCGATAGGCATGACATATACCATATCGTCGCTGTCCGGCTCGCCAAAATACGGCTCGTAAGCAAAAGAGCCACCGGAAAGTACCACATTGGCGCGGAACACCCCGTCCGAATCCACACGCGCGGAGTAAATCTCGGGTCTCATGCTGAAAGCAACCTCCGGATACGCCCAATCCCCGTCCAGCTTTTCCCGGTATTCGCTACATAGGCGCTCCTGCTCGCTGAGCGGCGAGGCCATGGCGAGGCTGCCGCAGTCGGAGAAAATGAAGCCCTTCAAGTATGTGTCGATAGCGCCGGGTATGGTCGAGCAGCGCTCGATTCGCGCAGCTGCAAGCGACGGAAAGACTTCGCGCGGATTCCTCGGATTCATGTACTTGTCGTACTCCGCGCTCGCGCCGGTGAGCAGCGCAGAGGCCAGGATAAGCACCACGCACACGCTGACCAGCGCCATGCCGCGCGGGTATAGCTTGAAGCGGGCTATGGCTTCGATGCGCCGCGCGATATTCTTCGCGCCGTTGGAAATTGAGCTCGTGCCCGGCGCGCTGGCATAGCTTTTGCTCGCCATGCCGAGCAGGATAGCGCCGTACTCGCGGCGCTCCTCGCCCTCTAGCCGCTCGAGCACACGCTGGTCGCACAGCGACTCCATGTCGTTTCCCACGCGGTCAAAGACATAGTGCATGAAGGGATTGCACCAGTGCAGCGCGCGCAATACGCACCAGAACACGTTTTGCAGCGCGTCGAGGTGTTTCAGGTGCAGCAGCTCGTGCAGAATTATCTTGCCGTCCGGCGCCTCGCCCTCCGGCACGGCCAGCACCGGCCTGATGATGCCGCAGACAAAGGCGCCCTTCAATCCCGGCACAGCCACAGTGCGGCAGGCTTTGAGCCCGTATTTCTCCGCGACTGCGTCAACAGCCGCGCGGACATCTCCCCCCGCCTCACGCCCGCGGCGGAGCAGCGTCCGCAGCCGGGCATAGCTCACGGCGTACCAGACGAGGGCGGCGGCCACACCCACGGCGTAGACGGCGAAGAGCCAGTCGGTCAGGCTCACCGGGGCCGCGTCTATCCACGGAAATACGCTCTCCATGTCTATGACGTCGAAGGCCGAGGTGTAGGCAGAATTCAGGTGCAGCTCCGCGGCGCTCCTGGCCGTCTCGAGCCACAGCGACAGCTGCGGTATTATCCCGCGCGCTACGCCCGCCGGTATGAACGCGCGCAGGGCGAGCACGGCCCAAACGGCGTATTGCCAGCGCGGAGAGAGCTTATCCCGCAGCAGCCACTTCACCAGCAGCAGTACCGCCGCAGCGAGCGAGACGTTCAGCGTCTGATACAGCGCTTCCCAGACGTTGCTCACGGCTACACCTCCATCTCGTCGAGCATACGGCGCAGCCGCTCCGCCTCCTCGCGCGATATGTGCGATTCGCGCAGGAACGCCGCTATCAGCTCTCCCGCCGAGCCGTTATAGACGCGCTCCAAGAGCTTGCGCCGCTCCTGCCCGGCGCAGTCGTCGCGCGTCACCGCCGCCGAATACGGCTTTGCGTGACTGCGGTCTATGTTCACCAGGCCCTTCGCGGCCATGCGCGTGAGATATGTGTAAACGGTGTTCTTGTTCCACCCCATGCTCTCGTGCAGGGCCGAAGCCACTTCGCCCAGGGCGAAGCGCTCCCCGCCCCAAAGCGTCTCCAGCACGGCCCATTCGGCGTCGGTCAGTCGCACACTATCCCTCCTACAATTGTAGTACGCTTCTATACTACAGCTGTAGGACGCTTTTGTCAAGAGAAAGCCCGGTGCATATGCGCCGGGCTTCCCTATCCCTCTCTGCTTGCCCATTATCCCGGGACCAGCAGCTCTTTAATATTAAACTCCCGGCCGCAAAGTATCTCCTTGTCGCGGCTGCCGCACTTGGGACAGACGCCCTTGTTCTCGACGATGTTGTACACCTGGCCGCAGTTTTCGCACAGGCCGTTGCCCGGCATGACGTCTATTTGCAGTCTGGACTTCTCCAACATTGTGTTCTTGACGGCGGCGTACCAGGCCTCCTCCATGTACTCGGGTACAACCATGCTCAGCTCGCCAATCTCGAGCACCACGGTGTCAATCTCGTCTATGGCGTTGTCCTCCGCGAACTCCAGCACGCTTCTGATGGCCTGTATGGCCAAGCTCATCTCGTGCATATCACTTGCTGCGCGGGCGGGCGACGCGCTTGACGGCTATCTCCTTCACGCGGCGGGCGAGGTTCTTGCCGCTCTCGGGCATGAGCTTCTCGTAGACCTTGCCAGAGGAATCTGTCACGCGCACGAGGTGGATGGCGTCGAACTTGCACTTGGTCGTGCAGACGCCGCAGCCGACGCATGCGCTCTGGTCGACGACGGTCGCGCCGCAGCCGAGGCAGCGCTCGGTTTCCTTGAGCACCTGCTCCGCCGTGAAGGTGCCGCGCAAATCCCGGAATGTCTCCCTGGCCTTGCTGTGGTCGGGCTCGGCGGTGTGCTGGCGCGGCGCGCGGTCGTAACCGGCGAGGTCGGCCTCGCTCTTGTCGAGCTCCATATAGTCCTTGACGCGGCGGCCTATGGTCAGGCTCTGGCCCGGCTGCACGAAGCGGTGGATGGAAATCGCGGCCTCCTTGCCCTCGGCGATGGCGTCGATGACAAAGCTCGGCCCGGTGAGCGCGTCGCCGCCGACGAAGATGTCCGGCTCCATGGTCTGGAGCGTGACGCGGTCGGCCATGGCTGCGCCGGAGCGGCGGAGCTGTACGCGGCTGCCCGCGAGCATGTCGCCCCAGTCCACGCGCTGGCCGATGGCGGCCACGACGGTTCCGGCGGGGATGGTCTCGGTCTGTCCCTCGACGGGGACGCTCTTCCTGCGTCCTGCGCCGTCGGCCTCGCCCTGGGCCATGACCTGCAATTCAAGCTCCGTGGCCTTGCCGTCGCTGCCCTTGATGCGTATCGGGCTGACGAGGAACTTGAAAGCTACGCCCTCGGCCTCGGCCTCGGCGACCTCCTCGGCGTCGGCGGGCATGTCCTCGCGGGCACGGCGGTACACGACGGTGACGTTCTTCGCGCCCAGACGCACGGCGGCGCGGGCGGCGTCGATGGCGACGTTGCCGCCGCCGACTATGACGGTGTTCTCGCTCACGGCGGGCGGGCGCGGGCTCTCGGCGCGGCGAAGCAGCTCAAGGCCGCTCATAACGCCGCGGTAGCTCTCGCCGGGTATGCCCAGCGGGATGGCCTTCCAGGCGCCGATGGCGAGGAAGAAGGCCTGATAGCCCTCGCAGCGCAGCTCATCGAGCGTGACGTCCTTGCCGACCTCGACGCCGGTTTTGAACTCGACGCCTATCTCGCGCAGGATGTCTATCTCGGCGGCGACGACGTCCTTCTCAAGTCTGAAGCTGGGTATGCCGTTTGTCAGCATGCCGCCGACGGTCTTTTGCTTTTCAAACACGGTGACGGGATAGCCCTGGAGCGCGAGATAGTACGCGCAGGAGAGGCCCGCGGGGCCGGAGCCTACGACGGCAATCCTGTTCGTGAAGGGCTTTCCGGTGGTGTTGAGCATCTTGGGAATGACGCGGGTGGCGGGGTCGAGCTCGCGCTGGGCGAGGAACTTCTTGACCTCGTCGATGGCCACGGGCGCATCCACATCCCCGCGCGAGCAGGCCTCCTCGCAGAAGCGCGGACACACGCGGCCGCAGACAGCCGGGAAGGGGTTCTCGCGGCGGATGAGCTCCAGCGCCTCGTCGAACCTGCCCTGGCTGGCGAGCTTGATGTAGCCCTGCACGGGGATGTGCGCCGGGCAGCGCGTCTTGCACGGCGCGGTGCCGCCCTCGGCGGTGTAGCCGCGGTTGGTGCGGTAGTATTTGTCGTAGTTGTCCTCGCCGAACCACAGCAGCTTGTCGTGCGGGGTGTCGTGCTCGGGAGGCCGGCTGGGTGTGGCGCACAGCTTCTGGCCGAGCTTCAGCGCGCCGAGGTTGCAGTTCTCGACGCACAATCCGCAGGCGACGCACTTGGACGCGTCGACCTCGGCGACGTAGTTGGAGCGAATGACGTCCGGCGTCTTGAGGTACTCGGCTATGCGCAGCGAGAAGCAGGAGCAGCCGCAGCAGTTGCAGATTGCGGCCGCGCCGTTCGGCGCGTCGAGGTTGGATATCTCGTGAACCAGGCCGTTTTCCTCACAGCGCTTGAGTATTTCATAGCACTCGTCGCGGTCAATCTTGCGGCCGTGGCCCGTGCGGATGTGGTACTCCGCGCTCTCGTTGAAGAAGATACACACGTCCTTCTCGAGGTGGCCGCAGCCTTCGCCCATCAGGCGGCGGGTGCGGCGGCAGGAGCAATCCGTGACCGCGATGGCCCAGGAGTTGTCGACAATCTGGTGTATCTCCTCGTATGTACCCCTGTGAGCGTCGTTCTGTATTGCCATCTCGACGGGGATGACGCGCATCATGCCCTGGCCGACGGGGATGAACGGCGCGAGCGGCGCGATGCGGCGCCGGGTGTATTCCTCAAAGCACTCGGCTATAACCGGATAGCGCTCGCACAATTCCTTGTTGCCGACCATCATCTCCATGATGCCCGGCACCCAGATTGGCAGGAAGTACTTGTCCTCGCCGTCCTTGAAATTGCAGCGGCAGACGCCAATCTGCGTCAGCTCGTCGAGCACCTCCTTTACGCGACCCAGCGGCTTTTTGACCTTCTTCGCCACCTGCTCGGCGGTGACGTACTTGCGCACCTTGAGGCCCATGGCTATCTCAGCCATCTCGTCGGTTATTACGGGGTCGAGTATCTTGTACTCGGGGTCGTTGGGCGTGACACCCGTATAGGTGCCGCACTCTATGCTTATTTTCGTCGCCAGCTTCAGTATGCTTGCTCTCATGCCCGCTCTCCCTTCATTTTAATAGTTGTACCTTAACACCTCGTTGCCTGCGCGGCGGCTCAGCCTTCCTTCCACGCCTTTATCTCACGGCGCAGCCAGTCGCACCAGGCGTCTACGCCCTCGCCCGTGCGGGCGCTTATGGGTATTATCTCTATCTTCGGGTTGCGCCTCTTCGCGCGCTCGGTCACGGCCTCCAGATTGAAGTCGAAGTACGGCAGGACGTCTATCTTGTTCACCAGCAGCACATCGCAGACCTCGAACATCAGCGGGTACTTGAGCGGCTTGTCATCCCCCTCCGGCACGGACAGTATCATCGCGTTCTTTACCGAGCCGGTGTCAAACTCCGCAGGGCAGACGAGATTGCCTACGTTCTCAAGTATGGCAAAGTCTATGTCCTCTGTACCCAGCGCCTCCAGTCCCTGCATGGTCATGTCCGCCGTGAGGTGGCACATGCCGCCCGTGTGGAGCTGTATGGCCTTCGCGCCCGCTTCGGCCACCGTGTGCGCGTCCACATCCGAGTCTATGTCGGCCTCCATGACGCCTATGCGGTACTCGTCCTTGAGCGCGCCTATCGTCTTGACGAGTGTCGTAGTCTTGCCGCTGCCCGGAGACGACATGAGGTTGAGCAGGAAAATCCCCCTCCTCTTCAGCTCCGCGCGCACCTTGTCGGCCTCGCGGTCGTTGCTCTCAAACACACTCTGCTTTATCTCGATTGTCCTCAGCATAACGTTCTCCTCTCTGGTCAGACCTGAATCTTTCGACCAAATACGCCTGTTTTTTCGCAAATATAATTGTAAAAATACCATAAAGAATTTGTTTACAGTTTAACATATGATATGCGAATAGTCAAACATAAATAGCGGGCGCGGGAGCTCTGGATTAAAAGGCGGTTGAATTGTTTTGACATATACAAAAAATGTGATAGAATCAGCTTGTGAACCGAAACAGCTTTTGGGGAGGCATTATTTATGCTTGATTTTCTGCGACGCGAGGGCATTGATCCCGGCATAATTTCCGGTATAGAGGAGTTCCGCAAGGCCCATCCCGTTGCCGCCGAAGCGCAGCGGCGTGTGGCCGAGGCGCCGAGGTTTGAGTACTACGGCAAGGAAATCTGGGAAGAGGCGGCCACCGCCCTGCTCTGCGGTGAAAACCTGCTGCTCGTCGGCCCCAAGGCCACGGGCAAGAACGTGCTGGCCGAGTGCCTTGCGGCGGCCTTCGGGCGTCCCAGCTGGGACGTGAGCTTCTATATAAATACGGACGCGGCCTCGCTGGTCGGCACGGACACCTTCAAGGACGGCGCGGTCAGCTTCCGTCCCGGCCCCATCACGCAGTGCGCCACGCTCGGCGGCTTCGGGGTGCTCGACGAGATAAACATGGCGAAGAACGAGTCCCTGGCCGTGCTGCACGCCACGCTGGACTTCCGGCGCATAATCGACGTGCCGGGCTACGACAGGATTGAGATGGACCCCGCCACTCGCTTTATTGCGACGATGAACTACGGCTACGCGGGTACACGCGAGCTCAACGAGGCGCTTGTCAGCCGCTTCGTCGTCATCGAAATGCCCGCCATCACCGAGGACAACCTCAAAAAGCTGCTCAAGCGCGAGCACCCGGCACTGAAGGACGAATGGGTCAACCAGTTCGCCGGGCTGTACCAGGACATACGCCGCAAGGTGGACAGCGCGGAGATATCCACTAAGGCGCTGGATTTGCGCGGCCTGATGAGCGCGGTGGAGCTGATGTCCCACGGCCTGAACGCCGTGGAGGCCCTGCGCATGGGCATCATCAACAAGGCCTTCGACCCCTTCGAGCGCAAGCTGGTCGAGGACGTCGTCACTTCCCGCATCCCCGCCGACCTCGGCCGGGACGGCCTATTTGCCTGATATGCTCAGCGAACGCGAAGCCGAGCGCGAAGAGCGCCGCGCGACGAACCTGATTTGGAACGCCGCCGGAGACTACGGACTCCACCCCGAGTCCCGCGCCTATGACACCGACGGATACGCCGACGTGTACATGAACAGCATTGTCGGCGCAATCTACAAATACTACGACTACGCCGTTATACGCAAGCTGCTCGACGGCATGGAGAACGCCCCGCACGGAGAGGACTATCAGGATTTGTTCTGGACGGGGCTGGAGAACTGCGCCTATCTGCGCGCGGTGAGCGACCGTCCGGCCTTCAGGCTGCTGCGCCAGGGCTACGCCCGGGGCATAGTAAAGCAGGCGGGCAACAAGGGCGACAACGACTTTTCTCTCTCCGACCGCATCAAGCTCGAGCACTACCGGCGCATACTCGGCGAAGGTCACAAGCTAATCGCGCGCGAAGAGCGGCTTCTCGAGCAGCTCGAGTTCCCGCCGGAGCTGAGCAGTGAAGAGATAGTTGAGCGCATGCGCGCCATACTCGCGCAGTATTTCGGCGTGACCGGGGGCATGCTCCGCCGCGAAAGCCTGGCCAAGCTGCCGCAGTTCATGGGCAGCTTAGGGCGCAGGAAATACACGCTCGGCGCACGTGTGCGCTCGGGCGACGTCAAGGTCTCCAAGCACGGCAAGGTCGGCCGCCTGGCGAGGATGACCGGCGAGAAGAGCCCTGAGCAGCTGCGCCGCTTCGTATCCGGCTGCTTCGGCGAGAGCATGTATGCGCCGAGCGAGGTCAAGAACATAGAGGACAGGCTCTGCCGGGACAAGCACGCAGATTGCATGCTGCACTTCACGCGCGGCGACTCCTCCGGCGAAGCCAGGGACGGCGAGGTCATCCTGCAGCGCAAGGTAAGCAAGAATCAGGCCTCGCTCAACCGCAAGTACTACGCCGACGGCCTGACCGCCCACAGGCTGGCCATCATCCGTCTGACGGAGAAGGTGCGCAACTGCATCCTTGTCCACCTCGACGACGCCATGATAAAATCCCGCGCCGGGCAGCTCGACGCCCGTGCGGTGTGGCGCGCGGTGTACTTGAATGACGGTCGCATATTCCAGAAGCACGAGCGCACGACGGACAGCGAGCTCTCCGTGGACGTGCTGCTCGACGGCAGCGCCTCGCAGCTGCAGCGTCAGGAGAGCGTGGCCGCGCAGGCATACATCCTGGCCGAGAGCCTCACGCGCTGCGGCGTACCCGTGCGCGTCTACTCCTTCTGCTCCGTCGGCACCTGCACGGTTGTTCGCATTTACCGCGACTACGACGAGGTCAAGAAAAACGAAGCCATCTTCGACTACGCCGCCGCCGGATTCAACCGCGACGGACTGGCCCTGCGCGCCGCGAACTACATGCTCTCCGGCACGCACTACGAAAACCGTCTGCTCATCACCCTCTCGGACTGCAGCCCTAACGATGTCAACAAGATAGTGGACGCCTCCGGACGCCGCCGCGAATATCAGGGCGACGAGGGCGTCAGGGATTCCTCCTCCGAGGTTGAGCGGCTGCGACGCATGGGGGTGCGCGTCATGTGCGTGTTCACGGGCGAGGAGGCGGACCTTCCGAACGCGCGCAAGATATACGGCCGCGAGTTGGTCAGGATACGCCATATCAGCCAGTTTGCCGACGCCGTCGGCAACGTCATAGTCTCGCTGATAGGCTCCATGTGATAATGAGAGAGAAATAAGAAATCAAGGAGGACAAACAATGACTTTGGACGAAATCTGGGCCAAAGCCCGCGAAATGATGGGCCCCAACTGCCGCGCCTGCCCCGTGTGCAACGGCAAGGCCTGCCGCGGCGAGGTACCCGGCGTCGGCGCGATGGGCGACGGCAGCTCCTGGACGGCTTGCACCGAGTTCCTCGAGCGCGTGAAAATACGCATGGACACCCTGCACGAACCCTGGACGCCCGACGCCTCCGTCGAGCTCTTCGGCGTCAGGCTATCCGCGCCCGTGTGTCTCGCGCCCATAGGCGGCATGAGCCACAACTACAACGGCGCGATAAACGACGAGTACTGGTCCAACGCCGCCGCTTCCGGCTGCAAGGCCGCAGGCGTGCTGGCCTTCACCGGCGACAACGCCCTGGGCGTGCAGTTCGAGCTCGGCCTCGAGGCCATCCGCGCCAACGGCGGCTTCGGCGTCCCGACCGTCAAGCCCTGGCGCGACAACGCCAAGATAATCGCCAGAGCCGAGGCCTGCGCCGAGGCCGGATGCCCCGCCGTGGCCTGCGACGTGGACACCGCCGCCTACGCCAACATGGGCTCCGCCGCCAGCGAGCTCTGCGCCAAGTCGGTTGCCGACCTGGCCGAAATAGCCAGGAATTCGCCCATCCCCTTCATAGCCAAGGGCGTCATGACCGCCGAGGGCGCTGTGAAGTGCGCCGAGGCCGGATGCGCAGGTATCATCGTCTCCACGCACGGCGGCCGCGTCATCGCCTCCGCCCAGGCTACGGCCGAGGTGCTGCCCGAGATACGCGCCGCTGTCGGCATCAGCCTGACAGTTATCGTGGACGGCGGCATCCGCACCGGCGCGGACATCTTCAAGGTCCTCGCCCTGGGCGCGGACGCGGCCATGATAGGCCGTCCATTCGTCGTTGCCGCCGTCGGAGGCAGCGCTCTGGGCAGCGGCGCAGAGGGCGTGGAGCTCTATGCGAACACGAAACGCGCCGAGCTTGAAAACCTCATGATAATGACCAACTCCCGCACGATAGGCGACATCACCGCCTCCAAGATAAGCCTCCGCTGAAGCGGTACGGCCTGGCACGTTCCAACGCACTTGCGGAGCGTACAGCAAAAGGCCCTGCGTGAATTCACGCAGGGCCTTTTTGCTTCGGCCGGCGGCTCAGCCTATGAGCTCGCCGTGGAAGAACACGTCGCGCACGTTCAGCTCGCTGTCGAGCACGACGATGTTGGCGAGCTTTCCGGGCTCGAGAGAGCCGTGGCGGTCATATATGCCCAGCACCTGGGCCGGGTTTACCGCCGCGGCGCGCACCGCGTCGGCGAGCGGTATGCCGAAGCTGACGGCGGTGTGCATACAGCTCATGAGATCTGTGACGCTGCCGGCGAGAGTTCCGTCGGCGAGCGTGGCGTACTTGCCCTCGACCTTGACCGCCTGCCCGCCGAGGGTGTAGTCCCCGTCCGGCATACCGGCGGCTCGCATGGTGTCGGAGATTAGCACCACGCGCTCGGGCCCGAAGAGCTTGAACACGGCGCGGATGACGCTCTGGTGTATGTGCACACCGTCGCAGATGAGCTCCACCCTGACCTGGGGCGAGTCAAAAGCCGCGCCGACCACGCCGGGAGCCCGGTGGGTAAAGGGCGGCATCGCGTTGAAGAGGTGCGTGGCCTCCCTCGCCCCGCGCCTGTAGGCCTCCATTGCGGTGTCGTAATCGGCGGTGGTGTGCGCTATGGACACGGTGACCTCGCCCTCGACGGCCTCGATGAACTCCATCGCGCCCGGCTCCTCCGGGGCAATGGAGACCAGCTTCACCAGCCCTCGCCCGGCCTCGGCCAGGCGGCGGAACATGGCGACGTCCGGCGCATGCAGCCACTCGCCGTTCTGAGCGCCCTTCTTGGCCATAGAGAGGAACGGCCCCTCGAGATTTATCCCGACCAGCTCCGCTCCCTCCTTGCAGGTGTCGCGATGCTCCGCCGCCACAGCGCACACCTTTAGCAGCTGCTCCTCGAGCAAGGTCATGCCCGCCGGGCAAATCTGCGTCACGCCGCGCGAGAGCTCGTACTTCGCCATTATCTCAAGGCCCTCGGCGTCGGCGTCAGAGAAATCGCGGCCCATGCAGCCGTGGAAGTGCAGATCTGTGAGGCCGGGTATGACGTAACAGCCCGAGGCGTCATACACCTTGCCGCCGTCGGAGCGCGCCGAGATGAGCTTCCCGTCGAAGCACACGTCGCGGCTGACGAAGCCCTCTTTCAGGTCGAATACCTGTCCGCCGCTTATCCTCATTTCACGTCACCTGCCTTGCTTGCTGAGACGGGCTCAAAGCGGTCTTTAACGGTAGAGCGCGATTCGATGAATTTCACGAAAATTCCCCCTGACTTTGGTATTTGTGGTTGAATTAATCCGCCTTTTTGCACAGCGGCCGCAGCCCTTGGCCGGCCCCGCAGCGGGCGCTGTTCAAAAACGTCCTCCGCCCTTAAAAAATCCCGGATTTGGCTTGACAGCGGCGAAAAAACTGGTAGTCTATAGCTATAGCAATCCGTGTATTCTCAGCACGAAGGAGGACACATTTGTAATGGATTTTCTTGGGATAGAGGTGCCGGTAAAGAACGTACCGGAGCTGGACGCCGGTTTCATACCGATGGGCAAGTTTTTCTCCGCCTTCCTTTCCGGCGCAAAGCAGCCGCTGGACATCGCGGTGGAGCGCGCCGGAGGCGAGGTAGCGGTCTACCGCACCTTCATACACGGCACGGCGGAGCTCGCCGCAGCCGACAGGTACTACGCCGACAGGCTGGTCAAGTTCCTGCTCTGGAGCAAGGGCGGGTTCCGGGTTCACATTGCCGGCAGCAACGAGATATATGAGTACATCGCAGCGGCCTACCGCAAGGGGGGAAGCCGCGAGTTCGACGCGGATTTCATGGCCAACGTCTACGAGCGCCCCTTCGAAGTCGTCAAGTGCGGCGCCGTCCCGGCCGAGTACAGCAACCCGCAGGCCGTTGGCCGCCACCTCGACGGCTGCCGCATCGGCTTCGACGCTGGCGGCAGCGACCGCAAGGTCAGCGCGGTGATAGACGGCGAGAGCGTCTTTTCCGAGGAGGTCGTCTGGTATCCCAAGGTCACAGCCGACCCGGACTACCACTACGACGGAATCGTCTCCGCGCTCAAGGCCGCGGCGGAGCACATGCCGCGAGTCGACGCCGTGGGCGTGTCCAGCGCCGGAATCTACATCAACAACCGCACGATGGTGGCCAGCCTCTTCCTCAAGGTGCCTCCCGAGCTCTTTGACGCGAAGGTCAAGGATATATACATCCGCGCCGTGCGCGACACCTTCGGCGACATCCCCGTAGTTGTCGCAAACGACGGCGACGTCAGCGCCCTCGCCGGCGCGATGAGCCTGGGCGAAAACAACATCCTCGGCATAGCGATGGGCACCAGCGAGGCCGTCGGCTACGTCGACGAAAACGGAGCCGTCACCGGCTGGCTCAACGAGCTGGCCTTCGCCCCCGTGGACGCGAACCCGGAGGCCATGGCCGACGAGTGGTCGGGCGACATAGGCTGCGGCGTCAAATACTTCTCACAGGACGGCGTCATCAAGCTTGCGCCGCGCGCCGGCATCGAGCTCAATGAGAACGACGCCCCCGCGCAGAAGCTCAAGGCCGTTCAGGCCCTGATGGAGGCCGGCGACGGCCGTGCCGAGGCGGTTTACCGCTCTATCGGCGTCTACCTGGGCCACACCCTGGCCTTCTACCACAGCTTCTACGGGCTGAAGTACGTCCTGCTCCTGGGCCGCGTCATGTCCGGCCGCGGCGGCGACATCATCCTCGAGACCTGCAAGGCCGTGCTCTCCGACGAGTACCCCGAGGCCGCGGGGCAGATAGTGCCCACGCTCCCCGACGAGAAGGCGCGCCGCGTCGGCCAGTCCGTGGCTGCGGCCAGCCTGCCCGCGCTGAACTGAACAGCTTGAAATCCAAGGGCCCGGCTGCGCCGGGTCCGGTATTTACGCTCACCCCGGGTGGGCGTTTTTTACTTTACGCTCTCGAGGAAGCGCAGGAAGGCCGCCTTGCCCTCCGGCGTGCGCTTGTACACGCCCGCGTGCTCGAGCACCTGGGCAAACACCAGCCCGGTCTCGCGCCGCACTATGTCGAGGGCGTTTTCGGCGCTGAAGCCGTACTTGCCGCGGAAGCCCTCGGCCCAGTCTGCGTGCTTTGCGGTGAGCTCGCTCGCGCGCAGGTCGTCTCCTCTCACTAGGCAGTCCGCGACGGCGGCCAGCTCAGTCTTGAGGCGGGCGGGCAGCACCGCGAGGCCCATAACTTCAATTAGGCCAATGTTCTCTTTCTTGATGTGGTGCAGCTCCGCATGGGGGTGGTAGAGGCCCAGCGGGTGCTCCTCGGTCGTGAGGTTGTTGCGCAGCACCAAGTCGAGCTCGTAGTCCCCGCCGCGCCGCCGCGCGATGGGCGTTATGGTATTGTGCGGCACGCCGTCCGTCTCGGCGTAGATGACCGCCGCCTCGTCGGTGTACTCGCGCCACCTGTGCAGGATATCATCCGCCAGGCTTACAAGCCGCCCGCTGTCGGCGCAGCGGATGCGCACGACGCTCATGGGCCACTTGACTATACCGGCCCGGACGTCCTCGTAGCCCGGGAACACGAAGGGCGTCTCTATCTCCGCCCGCTCCATGGCGAAGGTGTAGCGCCCGCCCTGGAAGTGGTCGTGGGCGAGGATTGAGCCGCCGACTATGGGCAAATCCGCGTTGGAGCCGACGAAGTAGTGCGGAAACTGCCTGACGAAGTCGAGCAGCTTGGCGAAGCAGTCGCGGTCTATTTTCATGGGCGTGTGGACGCGGTTCAGGCAGATGCAGTGCTCGTTGTAGTAGACGTAGGGCGAATACTGCAAATACCAGGGCTTGCCCGAGATTGTGATAGGTATGATGCGGTGGTTCTGGCGGGCGGGGTGGTTGACCCGGCCCGCGTAGCCCTCGTTCTCCGCGCACAGCTGGCAGCGGGGGTAGTCCGAGGCGGGCAGGTTCCTGGCCGCTGCAATGGCCTTCGGGTCCTTCTCGGGCTTGGAGAGGTTTATCGTGATGTCTATCTCGCCGTACTCGGTGGCGGTTTTCCACTGCACGTCCTTCGCGATGCGGTCGCGGCGGATGTAGTTGGTGTCCTGGCTGAAGGCGTAATACCAGTCCGTGGCGGCTTCGGGGCTCTCCCTGTAGAGCGCGTTGAACCGCTCGATAACCTGGGCGGGCCTCGGTGTGAGGCGGCCCATGAGCTCGCTGTCGAGCAGGTCGCGGTAGACGACGGAGTTTTCACTCAACACGCCGCGCGCGCAGGCGTCGTCGAGCAGCACGTCGAGCGTCTCCTGCAGCTCCACCTCGCCCGCATACCGCCCCGGGTCCTCCCAGCCGTCCAGCTTGAGCACGTCGAGGATGGTGTTGACACACCACATGTATTCGCACTCCGATATGAGGCCCTTTTGCAGCGCGTAGGCGGCCAGCCTGGCTATGCTCTCGTTCACCGACGGGGAATTAGCCATATCAAGTCCTCCGTTTCACTAAAGTAAACAGCCGTCAAACGGCCCGGACATTTAGTCCGGGCCGCAGCGGTCACAGCTCGTACCAGCGTATCTCGTTGGCGTCCAGGCTGAGCTCGAAGGAGCTGCCGTCGCCGCGATAGACCGTGGTGGACTGAGGCTCATATGTGTTGTTGACCACGCAGTATTTGCCGTTCTTCGGATAGGCGTGGACCTCAACGTTGTAGTTGGAGCTGAACCAGGTCAGCAGCTTGTCCTCCCCGTGGCTGCTCCAGAGTATGGCGCGGTGCAGCACACGGCTGTTGGAGAAGCTGTAGGGCAGGCCGGAAATGTACACGGCGCGGCCGGAGCCGAAGCTGTTGACGGCCATCTGCACTTCCTTCTCATGCTGGACAAGTATCTCCGTGCCCTCAAGGGCGTACATGTTCTTCTGGCCCTCGCCGAAGTCCGGCTCCCCGCCGCAGTCGGCGAGGATGAAGTGGCCGGGGTGCTCGTCCCAGTTGTACTTGTCGTAGCCGAGAGTGAAACCGGTCTCCTTCTCCACGCCCAGTACCTGCGCCAGCTGGATATAGCGGCCCTGGTACTGATGGCCGGAGGGCTCGCCGACGCCGATGAGGCCGCCGCCGTTATATACGAAGCGCTTCACGGCGCTGGACACCTCCGCGTCCTCCCACCAGGTCCCGCCGGTGTGGGCGGTGTCGCCGCCGCCGACGTTGATAAGCACGTCTATGCCGTCAAGCACGGACGGCTCCGCCTTTATGTCGTCGAAGCTGATGAACTTCACGTCGAAGGGCGCGCCGGAGAGCGCCTCGATGACGCCGGAATAGGAGTAGTTCTGCTTCTGGTAGAGGGCGTGGTGCACCATGTGGCAGCCCCAGGAGCGGGCGCGGCCCCAGGAATTGAGCACGGCCACGGTCTTGAAGCAGTACGGAGTGGTGCCGCGTATGTTCTCATAGAGCTCGCGGAACTCCTCGCACACGCTCTGGACGTAGTCGATGAACTCCGGGAACTCGCAGGCGAGCTTCAGATAGCCGCCGTAGCCGATGCGGTCAATAGGCTTGCGCAGTATGGCGCGGCGGGCTGTGACCCAGTTCTCCTTCGCCTCGCGGACGGGGTCGCCGCCGGGGTGGAAGGTGTCCGGGAAGAAGTAGGGCAGGAAGCGGCCCTCGGTGTACCTGACGCCGGGGATGTCGGATATGAGCCGGAGCGTGGAGCCGTTGCCGACGCTGCCGACAACGGCGTCGAGGCCGATATCCTTAAACTCATCCATATATGGCTCTGTGCCGATCCAGTGGTCGCCGAGGAACATCATGGCCTCTTTGCCCAGCTCATGCGTGATGTCCACCATCTCTTTGGCGAGTTTGGCGACCTCGCGGCGCTGGAAGGCCATGAAGTCCTGGTACTCCTTGGAGGGAATACGGTACTGGTTGTTGTAGTAGCCCTGGTCGATTATGAACTCGGGGCGGAACTTATATCCCGCCTCGCGCTCAAACTGCTCCAGGATGTAGGGGCTGACGCTCGCGGAGTAGCCGTACCAGTCGACATACTTCTCGCGCTTGAGCTCGTCAAACACCAGGGTGAACTGGTGGAAGAAGGTCGTGTAGCGTATTACGTCCACATAGGGGTGCTCCGCGATAAAGCGGCGCAGCCGCTCCATGGTGAACTTGTGCGTCTTGGGCTGGCGCACGTCGAAGGTTATCTGGTGCTCGAAGTCGGTCCAGCCGTTGGTTACGGCGTTGTACATATGCACCGGGTCCCAGATGAGGTAGGCGAGGAAGCTCACCGTGTAGTCGTGGAAGGCCTCCGGCGCGTCTATTATCACGCAGCCGGTGTCCGCGTCATAGCGCCAGGCCTCCGGGGAAAGCGGCTCGCCCGTCGTGCGGTCCATGACCTCCCACCAGCGCTTTATGTCGTCGCGGGTGTTCACTTCGAGCAGCTCACGGCTGATGCCGCACATCAGCTCTATGGCCAGCGGTCCGCCGGACGCGGTGTGGAAGCCGGTCATGATGTAGCACTGCTGCACCTCGTCGGGATTGGCCTTGGCCCAGGCGTTGTCCTTGCGAGTGGTGTAGTAGGTGGAATACACCTTGGCGTCCACCTTTTTGAGCTCTTCCGGGTAATCCGTGCCGTCGCAGTCGCGTATTGCGTCCGCGCCCCAGCGCCCGAGCAGCTCAAGGGTTTCGGGGACGACGTCCACATCCGTGGGTATGGTAACACGTCCCCTGTTGGTATTTGTTTCGCTCATAGCTGTCCTCCCGCCCTTCAGCGTCTATCCGTGAAGGGCTTGTTGTAAATAAAGAGCGCCCCGATAAGCAGGGCCAGGCCCACCAGCATTATAATGAGCCCTTTCATCTGTCCTGTCATCGTCCAGCCGCCTATGACGAGCGCCAGGCCCGCGACAAACAGCACCGCAATCAGCACGATGCGCAGGGCGGCATGTTCTTTCCAGAATTTCATGCTCTCACCTTAACCTTTCAGGCCGCCGACGGTCATGCCCTCGATGAGCTTCTTCTGCACACAGATATAGAGTATCAGCGTGGGCAGCATGACCATGACGAGGCCGGCGTACATGATGCCGTATTCCGCGGCCGACTGCTGCGCCTGCATCAGGTTAAGCAGGCCGACCGGCAGCGTTCGCGGACCGTTCGCGCTGCTGAGCAGCGTAAGCGAGATGATGTATTCGTTCCAGAAGGAGAGGAAATTGAAGAGGATGATTGTGACTATGGAGGGCTGTGCCATCGGGAATATTATGCGCACCATGGTTGTGCTGTAGCCCGCGCCGTCAATATACGCGGCCTCCTCAAAGTCGTGAGGCAGCGTGGCGAAATAGCCGGAGAGCAGATAGATGGTGAAGGGCAGCGCCGTCGCGGCGTACACCACAGCCAGCACGAATATGTTGTTGAGCAAGAAGCCCTCGCCGAACACGCTCCTCAGCCATGTGTCGCCGTCGCGGAGCATAAGGAAGATGGGGACGACTATGTAGTTGACGTTGATGAAGAGGCCCGCCATGAAGCATACGTTCAGGAAGTTGCGGCTCTTGAACTTGAAACGCGAGAGGCAGTAAGCCGCAGGCAGGGCCACGACTATAAGTATGACCAGCGCAAGGGCTGTGACGATTACGCTGTTGAGCATGTAGCTGCCCATGCTTGCCTTCTGCCAGGCGTCGACGAAGTTCTGCCAGTAGAAACCGGCGGGCAGCGCCCATGGGTTCTGATAGAACTCCGAGTTTTCCTTGATGGAGGCCATGAACACCCAGGCCACCGGAACTATGATAGTGATGGCTATGGCGATTAGCACGACGTATATAAATACCTTATACACCCTATCGCCTTTTGAGCTTGATTTAACCATAAGTCACCTCCTAGAATTCCAGCGGCGTGCGCTTTGTCGCGCGGTTCACCAGCGCGGACAGCAGGAAGGAGAAGAGGAATATCACGACGCCTATGGCCATGGAGTAGCCGTAGAGGCCGGCGTCCTTCTGTCCGTACATGTAGCTCAGCGCCACCTCGCTCGCGCCGTTGGGTCCGCCGGAGGTCATCGCCTTTACGAAGAGGAAGGCCATATTTATGGTGGAAATGATGAAGAAGGTCAGGGTGGTGCGTATATTCGTCCAGACAAGAGGTATGGTTATCTGGAAGAACTGGCGCGTGCGGCCCGCGCCGTCGATGGACGCGCTTTCATAGATATCCAGGGGTACGGCCGCCATGGACGCCATGTACATGACCATGTAGTAGCCTACCGCCTGCCATATCATTGCTATTATAAGGCTCACCATGACAAGGCTCTCGCCCTTCCAGAGGATGGGGTCGGTCATGTCGGTGAAAAGCCCGATTATACTGTTTAGCAGGCCGTTATCCGGCTTGTAGATAGCGGAGAAGATACCGGAGATAACGACCACGGAGAGGATGTTGGGGATGTAGAATATGACGCGGAAGAAGCTCCGCCCCTTTATCTTCTCGCGGGTGAGTATGCCGGCGAGCACAAGCGCCATGGCGAAGGTTATGATGGTGACCACAACAATGAGCAGAATCGTGTTCTGCATGGCCCGGATGAAATTGGAATCCGCAAACAGCAGCTTGAAGTTCTGCAGGCCGACGAAGGTCTCGGTGGGGGAATAAGCGCCCCTCTCAAAGAGGGACATGCGGAAGACGTTCAGGGTCGGCAGCACCATGAAGATGAAAAACAGGATAGTTGCCGGCGCCACACACAGGATGAGGAAGCCTGTGCGTCTTTTATTGCTTTTCACTCTTTCAGCTCCTCTCTTATAGAAGCGAGCGGCGATGAGCATAGACTGCTCATCGCCGCCTTGCCGTTATAACATTATTCCGCGGCAGAATTCAGCTGCTCACGCAAGCAGGTTGGCGCGCATCTGGTCGGTGGCGGAGATAATGTTGGCCCTCCAGTCGTCGATGGTCAGGGTGCCGCCAACGAGGGAGTTGATGGGCTCAAAGAACACGCTGGTGTTGTCAATGCCGGGGATCGGGCTGTACGCGGCGAAGGAACCCATAGCGGCGCCGGCGCCGGAGTCGTAGATGGAGTAGAACAGCTTGTTGTCGCCCTCGAGCTGGTCGGTCATGCCGCGGATGGGCTGCACGGCGCCGCCCTTGGCAAAGATGTCGGCCGCGGTGTCGCTGTACAGGAAGGCGATGAACTGCTTGGCGGCGTCGATGTTGGCGGCGCCGGCCGGGATCCAGGCCTGCTCCAGGAAGGTGTAGCTGTAGCCCATGCCGCCCTCTTCAAGGGCCGGGAGGGCGGTCATGCCCCACTGGAAGCCCTCGGCGCGCGGGGCCTCGGCCATCTCGCCGACTATCCAGGTGCCGTTCGGCATGAAGATCGCCTGGTTGTCGAGGACGAGCTGCTGGTTCATGGTGAAGTCCTGGTCGTTGGCCTGGGCCGGAGTGCTCGGGTGGGTGTAATCGGCCAGCTTGTCGAGAATCTCAAAGAGAGCGTCGGCCTCGGGGGTCTCCCAGATGCCCTCTTCAAAGCTGGTGGCGGCGTTGAAGAAGTCGCTGCCGCCGACAACGTTCATCAGGGCGTACAGGAAGGCGTCGAAGTAACCGGCGGTCGGGTAGGTGAAGAGGTAGATGCCCTCCTCAAGGGCCTTGTCGCCGAGCTCCCACATCTCATCCCAAGTGGTGGGAACGGTCCAGCCCTTCTCCTCGAAGAGGCCGGCGTTGTAGAACAGGCCGCAGGGGGAGTAGAACATGGGGGCGAGGTAGGTCTTGCCGTCGTTGTAGGGGTTGGTGGCGGAAGTGTCGGTGAAGCCCTCGATGATCTTGTCGCCGACGGTGACATCTTCGCCGGGGATGGTCATGTCGAGCACGTCGGTGATGTCGGCGATGAGCTTGTCGTTGATGAACTGCTCGGTCAGGCCGGCCTCACGGCCGGTGGCCAGGTGGATGACGTCGGGGTAGTCGCCGCCCTGCATGGAAGCGCCGATGACGTCCTCGAGGTTGCGCTCGACGGTGAGCTCAACCACAATGCCGGTCTGGGCGGTGAAGGCGTCGCAGACCTCCTGCCACATTCCGGGATAGGTCTCCTCGTAGGCGCTCTCAAGAGCGGCTACCTTGATGGTGGTGGTCTCTCCGGCGCCGCTCTCGGCAGGGGTCGGGTCGCCGGATCCGGCGGGCGCCGGATCCCCGCCGCAGGCGGCGAGGGCAAACACCATCACCAGAGCCAGGGCAAGGGCAAGCAGCTTCTTCAAATTCATCTTCATTTTCCTCCTTGCAAAATTTCCTAGAAATATAAATGCCAATACATGGGTCTTTTGGCATCACTCTTAAGACAAGTATATAGATTTCCGCCCCGATAACAAGCCACTTCTTGCGCAACTTTTTATAAATATTGCTTTAGTCATGTTTTTGATGTAAAATGCCCTATTTGACAGGGCTGAATTTATGCATAATGCGCAGAAGTCCAAGGCCATATTCTTCCTGTTTTGCCCTGTGTTGTCGGGTTAAAGCCTGAAAATGAGTTTTCAAAGTTGCGCAAACGGCGCAAAAACATTATAATATAAAACAACCGCACTATACTGCGAGGTGAGCGCATGACAAACGCCTATTACGACATAAAGCATGACGGCGGCGGCCCGCTTTCCCTGTCCGGGGCCAAGCTGCTGAACATAACCTGGGCGCAGTACAGCAGCGAGTGGAACTCCACGCTCCACGCCCATCGGCACGCGGAAATGTTCTTCATTTTGAGCGGCAGCGGGGTTTTTCAGCTGCAGCACGACAGTTTCCCGGTCGCCAGCCACAGCCTGGTCATAATAAACCCGGGCGTTATGCACGGCGAGCAGAGCGCCTCCGAGAGCCCTATGGAGTACATAGTGCTCGGCGTAGAGAACCTGGAAATGTCCGCCAACGAGCAGGGCTACGTCCTCACACATTTTCACAGGGATTGGGAGCCAATCTCCGGCTGCCTGCGGCTCATGCTGCAGGAGGTGCGCTCGGAGCAGGAGGGCTATTCGCAGGTGTGCCAGAGGCTGCTGGAGATTATACTTCTGCGCATACTGCGGCGGCGAGGCCTGTCCCTGGCCAGCGAGGCCGCCGGTCACGGCGACAAAGGCGAGTGCGGCATCGTCCGCCGCTACATAGATGAGCACTTCAAGGAGAGCATAAGCCTCGACCAGCTTGCAGAGCTCGCACACATCAACAAATACTACCTCGTCCACGCCTTCCGCAAGACCTACGGCACCTCGCCCATAAACTATCTCATATCCCGCCGCATACAGGAGAGCCGGTTCCTGCTGACCAACAGCGACCACTCGCTCTCGCAGATTGCGCGCATTCTCGGCTTCTCGTCGCTGAGCTATTTCTCGCAGAGTTTCCGGCGTGCCGAGGGCGTCAGCCCGCTGGAGTACAGGAAGCTGCACACTGCCGGGGAAGAGCGGTCCGTCACCGCAGTAGGGAGCTAGCCATGCCGCAGTATTCACCTCTGTACCCGGAGCGGCCGTTTACCGTCCGGGAGCTGTTCACCGTACACTACTTTGAATACGCCTCGGGCTACGCCTTTCACGGCGAGACGCACGACTTCTGGGAGCTGCTGTACGTCGACCGCGGCGCGATACACGTCACGGCCGGAGAGCATGTGTACGAGCTCCACCAGGGCCAGCTAATCTTCCACGCGCCCGGCGAATTCCATGCGCTGTCGTCGGACGGCGCCCCGCCGGACCTCATCGTCGTGAGCTTCAGCTGCGAGGGCGCAGATATGTCCCGCTTCCGCGGCCTGGTGACGCAGGCGGGCAGGGCGGATCGCATGCTGCTGGCCCGCATCGTCTCCGAGAGCGGCTCCGCCTTCTCAACGCCGCTCGACGACCCCGCAACCACCGCCCTGCAGCGCGCGCCCGACGCGCCCTTCGGGGCCGAAGCCCTGGCCTGCGCGGCGCTGGAGGAGCTGCTTGTCCGTCTGGCGCGCCGCATGACCGTGCGCGGGGGCAGTCCCGACGCGGCCGCTGCCAACGCCGACGGCTTCGAGCGCACGGTTGAATACCTAGAACGCCATGTAGGCGAAAACCTGAGCCTGGAGCAGGTCTGCCGCGACAACTACCTGGGCCGCAGCCAGCTGCAAAAGCTCTTCCATGAGCACACCGGCGGCGGGGTAATGGAGTATTTCGGGCGCCTTAAGATAAACGCCGCCCGCCGCATGATACGCGCCGGCCGCAGCAACTTCACGCAGATAGCCGCACTCTGCGGCTTCCAGAGCGTACACTACTTCTCGCGCCGCTTCCGGCAGCTCACGGGCATGTCCCCCAGCGAATACGCGCAGAGCGTCAGGATGCTGCTGGAGTTCCCCAGCAGCTCTCCGGACGATAGTACAAACAATTTGTAATATCGTCTATTTCTTTTCGGACGCGGGACGTATACAATACCAGGTGTAATTCCGGGGGCTTTCCCGGTTCAAATGCTAATAAAGGAGCGGTTTTCATGTCCATTCTCGTTACCGGCGGCGCCGGATACATCGGCAGCCACACCTGCGTTGAGCTCGTCGAGGCGGGCTATGACATCGTTGTCGCCGACAACCTCAGCAACTCCTGCGAGGAAGCGGTCCACCGCGTGGAGCACATAGTCGGCAAGAGCATCCCCTTCGTCAAGGCCGAGCTGACTCACGCCGACGAGGTGGAGGAGCTCTTCGAGCGCTTCGGAGATATTGATTCCGTCATCCATTTTGCCGGCCTCAAGGCTGTCGGCGAGAGCGTCGCCAAGCCGCTGGAGTACTATTACAACAACCTCACCTGCACCCTCGAGGTGCTCAAGGCCATGCGCCGCCACAACGTGAAGAACTTTGTCTTTTCCTCCTCCGCCACGGTCTACGGCGACCCCGAGCGCGTGCCGATAAGCGAGGACTTCCCCACCGGCGGCACCACCAATCCCTACGGCACCACGAAGCTCTTCCAGGAGCGCATACTCATGGACTACTGCGCCGCCGACCCGACGATGAACGTCGCACTGCTGCGTTACTTCAATCCCATCGGCGCGCATGAGAGCGGCCTCATCGGCGAGGACCCGCGCGGCATCCCCAACAACCTCGTGCCCTACATCGCCCAGGTGGCCGTCGGCAAGCTTGAGAAGCTGCACGTCTACGGCGACGACTATCCCACCCACGACGGCACAGGCGTGCGCGACTACATCCACGTCGTCGACCTCGCCCGCGGCCACGTCGCTGCTCTCAAGAAGCTCGCCCAGAACTGCGGCCTCTTCACCTGCAATCTCGGCACCGGCAAGGGCTACAGCGTCCTCGACGTGCTGCACGCCTATGAGAAGGCTTGCGGCAAAACCCTGCCCTACGTCATCGACCCGCGCCGCCCCGGCGACATTGCCGAGTGCTACGCCGACCCCGCAAAGGCCCGCGACGAGCTGGGCTGGGAGGCCAAATACGGCATCGAGGAGATGTGCGCGAGCTCATGGAAGTGGCAGAGCGCCAATCCGAACGGCTACAACCGCTGATTAACCGCGCGCGGCAATTTGCCGTGCACACGGCCACCAGCCACGGCTGGTGGCCGCACGCTCGCTGAGCGGATTCCATTTGCCGCGACCGGCAGGTTCTGCAAAGCCCAAAGCTGAATTTTAGGGGGATAAGGAATATGAACAAACCTGTTCTTGTCGTCATGGCCGCCGGTATGGGCAGCCGTTACGGCGGGCTCAAGCAGCTTGACCCCGTGGGGAACCACGGCCAACTCATAATCGACTACTCGATATACGACGCGCGGCGCGCGGGGTTCGAGACCGTCGTATTTGTAATCAAGCACGAGATAGAGGACGCCTTCAAGTCCGGAATCGGCGACCGCCTGAGCAGGGTCATAGACGTGCGCTATGCCTATCAGGAGCTCGGCGACCTGCCGGAAGGCTACTCCGTACCCGAGGGGCGCGTGAAGCCCTGGGGCACCTGCCACGCCATACTCGCGGCCAGGGACGTGATTGACGGCCCCTTCGCCGTTGTCAACGCCGACGACTACTACGGCCCTGAGGGCTTCAGGGCCATCTACGACTATCTGTCCTCCAACCCGGACAAGCCCGGCTGCTATGAGTACGCCATGGTCGGCTACCGCCTCGGCAACACCGTGACCGAAAACGGCTCCGTTGCGCGCGGCGTCTGCGAGGAGGACGCGGACAATTTCCTCCTGCGCGTCACCGAGCGCACCCGCATCGAGGCCGAGGGCGCCGACGCGCGCTTCACCGAGGACGGCGGCGAAACCTGGACGCATCTGAGCGGCGACACCGTCGTCTCCATGAACCTCTGGGGCTTCACCAGGAGCTTCATGGACGAGGCCCGCGCCCGCTTCCCCGCCTTCCTGGACAAAGCCCTCGCAGAAAACCCGCTCAAGGGCGAGTACTTCCTGCCGAGCGTAGTCAGCCAGCTGCTAGACGAGCGCAAGGCGCGCGTAAAGGTGCTGCGCAGCGCCGACAAGTGGTACGGCGTGACCTACCGCGAGGACAGGCCCGTTGTGCTCAAGGCCATAGCCGACATGACTGCGTCCGGGCTCTATCCCGACGACCTCTGGGGGTGCGGAAATGTCTAAAGCTGAGCAGTATTTGAACGAGGCCCTGGCGGCCTGGGACTTCGGCGGCGAGCTCGTCGGCGCCGTGCGCTACGGCCACGGACACATCAACGACACCTTCTGCGTCCACACGCAGCCGGGCGAGGAGCCCTGCCGCCGCTTTATACTCCAGCGCCTGAGCTCCGCCGCCTTCAAGCACCCGGAGCAGGTCATGACGAACATCGCGGGCGTGACCGCCTACCTCGGCAAACGGCTCGAGGCCGAGGGCGGCGACCCCTCGCGCGAGACGCTCACCGTGTTCACGACCGCCGACGGCAAGCCGTATTACACTGACAGCGAGGGCAGCGTCTGGCGCTGCTACCCCTTCATCGAGGGCACGGTCTGCCTGCAAAACGCCGAGACGCCGGAGCTCTTCGCGGCCTCCGGGCGCGCCTTCGGCCGCTTCCAGCGCGAGCTGAGCGGCTACAGCGCCGACACCCTCTATGAGACGATACCGCATTTCCACGACACCGAGGACCGCCTGGCCAAGCTGCGCGCCGCCGTCGCGGCCGACTCCGAGGGCAGGGTGGCCGAGGTTGGACCCGAGCTGGCCTTTGTCAACGCGCGCGAGGGCGACTGCTCCGTCGCGCTGCAGGCCCTTCGTGAGGGCAAGCTGCCGCTGCGCGTCACGCACAACGACACCAAGCTCAACAACGTGCTCATCGACCGCAAGAGCGGCGAGGGCATCTGCGTCATAGACCTGGACACCGTCATGCCCGGCCTCTCAATAAACGACTTCGGCGACTCCATCCGCTTCGGCGCAAACGACAACGAGGAGGATGAACCCGACCAGAGCAAGGTCCACTTCAACCTCGGGCTCTACGAGGTCTACACCCGCGCCTTCCTTGAGGGCGCCGGAGGCGCTCTGACCGACGCCGAGCTCGACTACCTGCCCTGGGGCGCAAAGCTGATGACGCTCGAGTGCGGCATCCGCTTCCTCACCGACTACCTCGAGGGCGACCACTACTTCCACATCCAGCGCCCGCGCCAGAACCTCGACCGCGCGCGCACACAGTTCAAGCTGGTGCAGGACATGGAGGAGAACTGGGACGCCATGCGCGCCATCGTAGACAAATACCGCGCCTGAAAGACACAGATGTGCGATGCGGAGCCGAAGCTCCGCATCGCACTTTTTGCGTCGAGCACATGCACCTGCACATACAAGGCCGCCTTCGGCCATGCTGCCGCCTTTTCGCGCCACAGGGGATAAAACGCGCCCGCGCAGCCAAAGATGCGCGGCCCGCCCACGGATGCCCTGTTGCTGCGAAGCGGCCAACAGATACAAATAATTGCGAAACCGTTTTCTCTATTATTTAAGTCGCCGTTGTTTAATCTGACTTATTATTGTTATTATATTCCATTTTTAACGGAACTATTGCTCAAATATGTCTAATATTATTTGTCAATATTGTCTGTTACCACTAATATATCAGTTTCTTAATTTCGCATTGACGCGTCTGTTTTGCAATGCTAGTATGACCTCAGAGACGTATTAAACCCAACGGAATGGAGGTCAAAAAATGAAAAAACTGATGGCTTTGCTGCTCTGTGTGCTTGTGGTCGCCTGTCTCGGCACGTCGGTCATGGCAGACGAGGGCGGAGCGGATGAGATGGTGCCTGTGCTCGCAGATGTGCCCGACGGATGGGAAAGCCCGTGCTGCTGGGCTTGGGCAGACGACGGCACGAACGCCTTTGCGGCCTGGCCGGGCGGGCAGATGGAGCCGCTCGGCGACAGCGGCTGGTACTACATATATGTGCCGGGCTTCGTGCAGAACGTCATAATCAGCGCCAACGAGGCGAGCGTGCAGACCGCGGGCGACGTGGTTGAGGCCGGGCGCGAGGTCTGGATAGCCATTGCCGACGACCTGACGACCACCGTGAGCTACGATGCGCAGTCGGAAGTTGAGATACCCGCATATGTCGAGACTTTCACTGTCCACGCCTATGTCCCGCTCGAGTGGGAGAGCGTTAGTATTTCCGCCGACGGCGGCGAGCCGGCGGCCATGTCCGGCGGCGAAGAGGGCTGGTTCACCGCCAGCGTCCCCGTAACGGCGGCGTCGATTGTCCTCAGCGGAAACGACGGAGCCGCCGCCACAGAGGCCGTCGCGATAGAGCCGCAGGAGGTCTGGGTGACCGTGTACAACGACCTCTCGTATGAGGTCAGCTACGAAGACCCCGACGCGCCCGACGCCGAGCCCATCACCGTCTACGCGCAGGTGCCAGCGGACTGGGCCGGCCCCTGCTGCTGGGCCTGGTCGGCTCCGGACGGAACCAACGCCTTCTCCGCCTGGCCCGGCGAGGCCATGACCGAGGTCGAGGACGGCTGGTACTCCATCGAGGTGCCGGGCTGGGTGAACTCCATCATCATCAACGCCAACGAGGGCGGCGTGCAGACGAGCGACCTCTCCGTCGAGGTGGGCAAGGACGTGTGGATAAGCGTCGCCGACGCCGAGAACGCCACGGTCAGCTACGAGCGGCCGATCGGCGAGGTTCCTGAGGAATCCCCCGCTCCGAGCGAGGCCCCGGCTGCGGACAACGGCGGCGGGAACAGCACCGTCATCTGGGTCGTTGTGGTCATCGTTGTGATTGCTGTCATCGCGGCCATAGCCGTGGCGGTCAACAAAAAGAAAAAGAAGTAACTTCTTCATCATTTTCCTGTCACACTCAAAAAGGGCGGGCGTGCAAAGCGCGCCCGCCCAGCGGTAATTTATGGGGGTACAGCATGAAAAAACTCTTTTCACTCCTGCTCGCGCTTGCAATGATCTTTACGCTCGCGGCCTGCGGCTCGCAGGAGACGGACACAAACAGCATCGTAATATGGCACGACAAGGAGGACGCCGTCGCCGAGGTGCTGCAAAGCTACTTAAACGAGGCGCTGCCGGATCTGAACATCACGCTCGAGAAAAAGACGAGCCTCACCGACTCGCTCAAGCTGGTGGGCAACGACCCCTCCAGCGCGCCGGACATGTTCATCTTCGCGCACGACAAGATAGGCGTCTTTGCCGAGATGGGCATACTTGCGCCGGTAGAGGAGCTGCTGCCGGAGGGCGAGCTTACAAACTACCTCGGCATGACGACCGAGGCCGCGACCTACAAGGGCACGGTCTACCAGCTCCCGCTCTATTTTGAGACGCTGCTGTTCATGTACAACCGCCGTTATATGACGGACGACATGGTGCCCTCCACGACGGAGGAGCTTTACTCCTACATGGAGGCCAACACCGGCCGCGACCGCTACGGCTTTGTAGAGCAGCACTCGACGGCCTATTACTCCGCGGCGTGGATACACGGCTTCGGCGGAGAGATAATCAATGCGGACGGCGAGCCGTTCCCCGACGCAGACGCGGTAAAGGACGCGCTTGAGTACCACCTCAAGTTTGTGCAGCTCATGCCGGGCGAGACTGAATATTCCACCGTCAACACGCTGTTTCTGGAGGGCAAGGCCGACTCGACCATCGGCGGGCCGTGGATGGTGCCCAGCGCGCGCGAGGCGGGCATAGACCTCGGCATAGCGCCCATGCCCACCGTGGACGAGACGGGCGAGCCGCTCGCGCCGTACTCCGGCGTACAGGGCGTGCACGTCCTCACCTTTGCCGCCGAGAACAAGCCAGACGCCGTGAGGGCGGTGCTTGAGGCGCTGTGCTCTCCGGATATAGGCGTGCAGCTCGCGCTCGCCAGCGGCTGCGCCCCGGCGCGGGCCGAGTGCTACGACGACGAGGCCGTTGCAAACGACGAGCTCGTGCAGGCCATGCGCTCCACGGCGGAGATAGCCGTACCCATGCCGAACATCCCCGAGATGGACGTGATGTGGACGGTCATGAGCAACCTGCTGACGGACGTGAACCTCTCCGGCCGCGCCGTGGACGAGAGCTTCGACGAGGCGATGGGCGAGGCCGAAAACCTCATAGCGAACATGCAGTGAACATGAAAAAACGCACCAAGAGCATAATAAAGAGCTATCTCGTCTCCGGACCGTCGCTGCTGCTCATCGCGCTCATCGTCGTATTCCCGATACTCTACACCTTCTTCATCTCGCTCACGAACATGAGCGTCTACCACTGGTTCGACTTCACGGTCATAGGGCTACAGAACTACTGGCGCGCGCTCTTTGTGTTCGACTCCGGATTCCTCTCCGCGCTGGGCGCGACGGTGCTGTGGACGTTCGTGAACATGGTCATACAGCTCGTCGCGGCCTTCGTGCTCGCAAGCCTGCTGAACGTAAAAAAGCTCCGTCTGCGCAAGCTCTACAAGACCCTGCTCATGTTCCCCTGGGCGATGCCGGGCTATGTGTCTATCCTGCTCTGGAAAACCGGCATGTTCAACAGCGAATTCGGCCTTCTCAACCAGTGGATGGAGGCCCTGGGACAGCAGACGGTGCGCTGGCTCTCCACGGACGTGTCGGCCTTCATCTGCTGCACGGTGGTGAACTTATGGCTCGCGCTGCCGTTCATGATTATGATAATGGACGGCGCGCTGCAGAGCATCGACCAGAGCTATTACGAGAGCGCGCTGCTCGACGGCGCGAGCTGGCTCGAGCGCACGCGGTACATCACCATCCCGTCCATAAAGCCCATCATCGCCCCGGCGGTGATAATCACCGTGTTCACCACCTTCAAGCAGTTCGACGTCGTGTACCTGCTCACGCAGCAGATGGGCGCGCGCACGGGCTCAAACTTCCACACGATATTGACTTACGCCTATGAGAACGCCTTCGTCACGAACAACTACGGCTACAGCTCCGCCATATCCATAATCATTTTCATCTTGATGCTCGTCTTTTCGGCGCGCTTCAAGCTTGCAGGGGAGGAAACGCTATGAAAAAGCGTGTGCGCGAAAAGATAGGCCTCACGGCGCTGAACATATTCTTTATCGTCCTCTGCTTCGTGACGCTCATACCCATACTCTACGCGCTGAGTGTGTCGTTCTCGGGGACGAACTCGCTTTTGAGCTCGGACTTCTCGTTCATACCCAAGGATTTCACGCTGGCTAACTACGCTGAGGTGTTCACCGGCGAGGACATAATGACCTGGTTCGGCAACAGCATCCTGCTGGCCGCGGCCACGGTGGCCATCTCGCTGGCGGTTAGCGTCCCGGCGGCGTACTGCTTTTCCCGCCGCCGCTTCCCGGGGCGGAGGCTCGTCCTTCGCTGGCTGGTGCTTTTAAACTCCTTCCCGGCCATACTCAGCATGTTCGCCGTGTACCGGCTGCTTCAGCCGATGGGGCTCATAAACCACCGGCTGGGCCTTATCATAGTCTACACCGGCACTATGGCGGTGTTCTCGCTCTGGAACATGAAGGGCTACTTCGACACCATACCCGTGGACATAGAGGAGGCCGCGCGCATAGACGGGGCAACCGACGTCCAGGTCGTGACGCGCATCGTCATGCCGCTCGCCAAACCCAGCGTGATAGTCACCGCCCTGATGGTGCTCATCTATGTCTGGAACGAGTACATCTACGCCACGACCTTCATGACCGGCGAGGCGAACTACACCCTCGCCGCCGGGCTCTACGCCCTGCAGGCGACCGAGATGAGCGGAAGCTGGCCCGTATTCGCCGCAGCAAGCATCGTGGTGTCGCTGCCGGTGCTGATAATCTTCTTCCTGTGCCAGAAGCACATGACTTCCGGCCTGACCGCTGGGGGTGTTAAGGGATGAATTTTGCCGCAATAGAGCACCGGCCCGTGAGCGAATACTGCCACGGGCTGGACGAGGGCCGCATCGTCTACCGCCTGCGCTGCGCGCGCGGCGACCTCGAGCGAGTGACGCTCTCCTACGGCGACACGGCCTGCCGCGTGACGCCCATAATCTTCACCCCGGTGGAGATGGAGCTCGCCGCGAGCGACGAGTACCACGACTACTGGCAGGCCGTCGTGGAGAGCAAATACTACCGCGTCTACTACTATTTTACTCTCTACGGCGGCGGAGAGTGGACGTATTACTACGGCGGCGAGTTCACGAAGTCGCTGGTGGACGACCGCTCCGAGTACTTCAAGCTGCCCATAAACCACCGCGCGGACATAGCTCGAGTGCCTGACTGGGCGCGCGACGCCGTGGTATACAACATCTTCCCCGACAGCTTTGCCTCCGGCGAAGGGAGCATACCCGGCTCCGGCGCCGAGCTCTTCCACAACGGGCAGCGAGTACGCGGCAGGCTGGGCGGCACGCTCGACGGCGTGGCGGCGAACGCGAAGTACATACGCTCCATGGGCTTCAGCTGCGTGTATTTGAACCCCATCTTCGCTGCGGGCGAGTACCACAAGTACGACACCATAGACTACATGCACGTCGACCCATGCTTCGGCGGGGACGGGGCCATGCGCCGCATGGTAAAGGCCCTTCATGCCGAGGGTATACGCGTAATCATAGACGGCGTGTTCAACCACTGCGGCTGGCGCTTCTGGGCCTTTGAGGACGTGATTAAAAACCAGGAGCGCTCGCGCTACCGCGACTGGTTCTACGGCCTCACGTTCCCCGTTGAGCGGCCTGCAGACCCGGAGGCGTATCCGGGCTACACTACCTACGCCTATGAACGCATGATGCCCAAGCTGAACACAGCCAACAGAGAGGTGCGCGAGTACCTCTGCGGAGTGGGCCAGTACTGGATAGAGGAGTTCGGCGTGGACGGCTGGAGGCTCGACGTGGCCAGCGAGGTGGACGACGGCTTCTGGCGGGCGTTCCGCGCCGCCGTCAAGGCGGTGAAGCCCGACGCCCTGCTCATCGGCGAGGTCTGGGAGACCGCCAGGCACTGGCTGGACGGGGACATGTTCGACTCCACGATGAACTACGACTTCCGCAAGCACTGCCGCCGCTTTTTCGCAGAGGGCTCCCTTGACGCTTACGGCTTTGCCGCGCGGTGCTCGGATATGCTCATGCGCTACAAGCTGCAGATGACAGGCGTGCAGATGAACCTGCTCGACAGCCACGATGTGAGCCGCTTCCTCTCCGTCTGCGGCGGGGATAAGCGCAGGTACAGGCTCGCCCTGCTCTTTCTCATGTGCTTTGTGGGCATGCCCATGCTCTTCTACGGCGACGAGCTGGGTATGGAGGGCGTCGCCGAGCTCGACTACCGCTCGCCCATGCCCTGGGGCAGCGGCGACACGCACTTGCGGGACTTCGTCCGCCGCGCCATTGCGCTCCGGCACGAGCGCACAGAGCTGCGGCGCGGAAGCTTCCGCGTAATTAGCGCACAGCCCGGAAGCGGGCTGCTGGCCTTTGAGCGCCGTTACGGCGGCAAGGCCCTTGCCGTATGCCTGAACGCCGGCGGCACACCGGCCCCGGCTCCCGCCAGCGGCGAAACACTCTGGGCGGACGGCCTTGAAAACGGCGTCCTGGCTCCGTGGGGCTTCGCCGTTTTTGAGAAATAGGGTACGAAATTATACCACCGCGCACCGCGCGGTGGTATAATGCCATATGGGAGGCGATAGCATGGCGGTCACGATAAAGGACGTCGCGCGCGAGGCGGGAGTGTCCGTATCCACGGTGTCAAAGGTCATAAACGGGCACTACAGCATTTCTGCGGCCACGGCCGGGCGCGTGCGCGAGACGATGCGCGCGCTCCAATACTACCCGAACGCCAGCGCCCAGAGCTTTGCGCGCGGCGCAACGCACCGGGTCGTGCTGCTCGCCGACCTTTACCGCAACATTGCCTTTGAAAACCCGCACATGTTTGAGATATTCGCCGGCGTGGAGGAGGCGCTCCGCCGTCGGGGCTATTCCCTCGAGCTGCGCGGCACGGACAAAACCGACGCCAGCGGCGCGGCGGAGGAGATAATCGCGCGCCGGGAGGCAGACGCGCTGCTTGTGCATGTCTCCGTGATGTCCCACGCGCTCAGCGCGCTTTTGACGGAGAAGCGCTTTCCGCACATGGCGTTGGGCGTCCCCGGCTTCCCCAGCCAGGTCTGCTGGGTGGATATAAACCACGTCTACTCCGGGGTGCTCGCCGCTTCGCACCTGGTCAAGCGTGGCTACAGGCGCATAGCCTTCATAGGCGGGCGCGACTATGACCTGAGCTCCACGAACCGCCTGGAAGGAGTGCGCAAGGGGCTTGAGGACGCCGGAGTACCCATAAGCGAGAACTTCATCTGGCTCGGCGACTCCACGCTTGCAGACGGCGAGCGCATGGCCGGACGCCTGCTGGGCCAGTCGCCCAGGCCCGACGCCGTGATCTGTGCGAACAACTATCTCGCGCTCGGCTGCGTCGAAGCCATACACGCCTCCGGGCTGCACATACCGGCGGACATAGGCGTAATGACCTTCGACGACTACCCGTTTTCCCGGCAGACGAACCCGCAGCTCACCACTGTAGATATCGACGTGCGCGACATGGGCGCTCAGGCCGCCGACTTGCTGCTGAGCGTGATTCGCCATCCGAACAAGCAGGTGCAGATGTATATCACCACCTCAAACCTGATAGAACGTCAGTCTACCGCCGCGTTAAACCGCAGAGGCTGATGCGCAGCTTTCCATACGAAGTCACTCAGGCCTGCCGATGGAGCGGCAAAACGAAACCTGGCGTTGATTAACGCCAGGTTTCGTAGCTGATTAACTTATATCCCGCTTAGAATTCACGGTCTCGCCGAACCCCGTCGCTGCAGCTTTGCATATCGCAAATCACTTTTTGCGCGCCTTTTTGTTGCGCTCCCAAATCATCGCAAGACCCTTCATCGTCAGGTCGTCGTCCAGCTCCAAATCGTGCTGGCAGTACGGGATTATCCTCCGGGCGAGATACCCGGTAGCCACGAGAGCGGCCCTTTCGCCGAGCTCCGCCTCGAAGCGGTCTATCATGCCGTCTATGGCCGAGGCCGTGCCGAACACTGCGCCTGACTTCATGCAGTCGTTGGTGTTTGTGCCGATGCAGCATCTGGGCGCCTCAAAGGTTATGCTCGGCAGGAGCGAGGCCGTGCCGGCCAGCGCCTCGAGCGACACCGCCGCTCCGGGCAGGATGGCCCCGCCGAGCAGGCGGCTCCTCTCGTCGATGACGTAGATGGTCGTCGCAGTGCCGAGGTCGGTGATTATAACCGGCGGCGTGCGGCCCGCGAGGGCGGCGACGGCGCTGGCGACCAAATCTGCGCCCAGCGTGGACGGGTCGTCTATGCCGATATTCAGCCCGGTCTTGACGCCCGCACCGACGACAAGCGGGACACAGCCGGTGACCAGATGCGCCGCCTCCTTGAGCACCTCGAGCAGCGGCGGCACGACGCAGGCAATGGCGGCGCCTTCGAACAACGCCGTATCCATGCCGCGCATGCGCAGCGCCGAGCTTATCAGCACGGCGAGCTCGTCCGCAGAGCGCCTCTCTGAGGAAAACTGCACCTTACAGAGCAGCTTGCCGTCCTCAAGGCACCCGGCAGATATGCTTGTGTTTCCCGCGTCGATGGCCAGCAGCATGTTACGCCAGCGCCCTCACGCGGTAGTTGATGATGCGCTCGATGACGCTCGAGAGCACTATGTTGAGGGTCAGCTCCACAAGGAAGTTGAATCCGACGAGGGTGAAGATGATGAAGGGCAGCATTGCGGTGCCGTTGGTCCAGGACACCAGCGTGTCGTTGAAGAAAACGTAGACGCCGACGATGAAGAGGCCGGTGTTCACGATGGGGCTGACGACGGCCGCGGCAAACACTCCGCCGATGCCGCTCTTCCTGGCGACGAACCTGTATGCGGCGGCGGCGGCCAGACCGGCCAGAGCGCCCTTGCCGATGCAGATCACGGTGGTGAGGAAGGGGTTGAGGTTCCAGAGCAACGCGCCGGTCGGGTCAATATTGGCGATGCTCATCAGCCAGACGACGACGCCGAACACGCCGCCGAGCCAAGCGCCGCCGCGCACGCCGTACAGCGCGCTGCCGACCACGATGGGCACGAGCGTGAGCGTTATCGGAGTCGCGCCGACCTTGATGTATTCGGCCACGAACTGCAAAACAATAACCAGGGCAGTGAGGATGGAAAGGCCCACCATGCGCCTGGTTTTCTCGGTGTTTACACTACTCATATTAAATTACCTCCTGCTGCTGTTCCAGGTCCAGCCCGGATATAGCGCACCTATGATTATACACAGGCTTAACAAAAAAGCAAGGCTTTTTTCGTGGAAATTACAAGCACTTTTTCGTGCACTTTGCGCAAAAAGATTAAAAAAGCGGCGGGCCGTTCAGGGCCCGCCAAAACAGGGTTGTGGGATAAAGATATGAGCCGGGTCACCGCTTGTTGACCGGTTTGGCCGGTCAGCAATTGGATAAGCTGTGCTCTAATAATAGCGCGCCGGGCAAAACTTTGCAAGAGCGAAAGGCGTCGCAAATTCACTTGTTTTGTCGAACGCATAAAATTGCTTTTTCGCGGCAATGCTATGGCATGAGAAATAGCAAAGGAGGCCGCAAGGCATGATAATGGATCGCATTGCCCTGGTACTCGCCATAATCGGCGGCATCAACTGGGGCAGCATCGGGCTGTTCCGTTTCGACATAGTCGCATGGCTGTTCGGCGGACAGACCGCAACCGTCAGCCGCGTCATTTACACCCTCGTCGGACTGGCCGCGCTCTGGTGCATATCCCTGTTGTTCCGCTCCAGGGAGGACGAGGTCACGGAGTGACGCGGCGCAAAAAGGCTCTGGCCTCTGCCAGAGCCTTTCGCGTATTTTACTTGAGCACGGCGCCCTCGGCGGCGGAGGACACGAGCCGCGCGTAGCGGTCGAGGTAGCCGCCGAAGCGCTTCGGCTCCGGCGCTTTCCACTCGGCGCGGCGAGAAGCGAGCTCCTCGTCCGAAACGAGCACGTCGAGTCGCTTGTTTATGACGTCAACGCGAATCTGGTCGCCGTCGCGGATGAGGGCAATCGGGCCGCCAGCCGCGGCCTCGGGGGAGATGTGGCCGACGAAGCAGCCGTTGTTCGTGCCGGAGAAGCGACCGTCGGTTATGAGGGCGGTGCTTGTGCCGAGGCCCTGGCCGTTCAGGAGCTTCATGGGCAGGTACATCTCGCGCATGCCGGGGCCGCCTTTGGGGCCCTCGTAGCGCACGACAATGACGTGGCCGGGCTTAATCTTGTGGGCCTTGATGGCCTCGACGCAGTCGTGCTCGCCGTCGAAGCAGATGGCTGTGCCGGTGAACTGCCGCACCTCGGGCGCGATGGCCGCAGGCTTCGCCACACCGGTGTCCGGCGCGATGTTGCCGCGCATGATGGCCAGGCCGCCGAGCGTGCTGTGCGGGTTGTCCATAGTGCGGATGAGGTCAGGGTTGGCGGGATACATATTGCGGAAGGCCTTCAGGTTCTCGCCCAGGGCGCGGCCTTCGGCGGTCATAACGTCGAGGTGCAGTACGCTTGTCATCTGCTTCATGACCTCGGGGATGCCGCCGGCCTTGTACAAATCTTCGCAGTCGTAGATGAGCGAGGCCGGGTCGACCGCCGCGATGTGCGGGACTATCTCGCTGTACTTGTCGAAGGTCTCCATGACCTTAGCCGTGTCGAAGCCCAGCTCGTGGGCGATGGCGCAGGTGTGGATGACGGCGTTGGTGCTGCCGCCCACGGCCATGAGCACCATGATGGCGTTCTCTATGGCGTCCCAGCTCATAATCTGGCGGGCGGTGATGCCGCGCTTGACGAGCTCGACGGCCTTCTCGCCGCTCCTGAAGGCGCAGCGGCGGCGCTCGTTGTAGACGGCGGGGATGAGGCCGCTGCCGGTGAGGCCGAGGCCGAGGGCTTCGCCGAGCACGCTCATCGTGTTGGCGGTACCCATGAACTGGCAGGATCCGCAGCTGGGTGCGCACACCGTGGTGAGGTCCTGGAGCTCCTCAAGGGTTATCTCGCCCTTGCTGTATTTGCCGAGGCCCTCGGAAATGCTGGTGGTGTCGCTGCGGACCTTCTTGCCGAAGGGGGGCGCGCTCAGCGTGCAGCCGCCGGGGACAAAGACGCAGGGAATATCCAGCCTGGCCGCGGCCATCAGCATGCCGGGGATTATCTTGTCGCAGCTGGCCAGCAGCACCAGGCCGTCGAGGCGGTGGGCGCGGGCCTGTATCTCAATGGCGTCGGCTATGTTCTCGCGGGAGGGCAGGACGTAGTGCGCGCCCTCGTGGTTGTCGGTGATGCCGTCGCAGCAGGCGATGATGCCGAACTCGACCGGCGTGCCGCCCGCGCGGTAGACGCCGTACTTCACCTGCTCGGCCAGGCTGCGCAGGTTCATGTGGCCGGAGACCATCTCGTTGAAGGAGTTAGCTATTCCGATGATGGGACGGCCGAGGTCGTCGTCCGTATAACCGCAGGCCTTGTAGCAGGTCTTGTTGGATATGAAGTCAAAGGTGTTGAATGCGCCTATTTCGTGTTTTTCCATGTCTGTCACTCCTCTACTATTGGGCAGGTCAGGGCGCCGCAGGGCAGCACCATGAGCTCCTTGAGCTCCGGCTTATCCTGCTTGATAAGCGCCCACGCCTCCTCGGGCGTCTTGACGGGTATCATGCCCGCCTTGCGCACCTCCTCGTCGGACAGGCCGCTGATGAGGTACACCTTCATGTGCCAGAGATAGCGCATCGTCAGCAGTGAAATGGCCATCTCGGGGTCATAGCGCTCATAGCTCTGCTTTTCCCAGAGCTTCTCGTAGCTCTCGCACTCAAAGCCCTGCCTGTAGCCCTCGGGGCCGAAGCCCTGGAAGCACTCGGCGCAGAGCACGACGGAGGAGCCGTCGTTCATCGCAAAGCCGCCGTTGTGCAGGCCCTTGACGCTCTGGAACAGGTTCACGTCCTTGGGCGCGCCGCCGTTGGATATGATGGCGGCGTCGAATTTTTTGTGTATGTGGACGCCGTATATCTTCTTGATTATCTCGACGCCCTCGTAATAGGCCTCCCGCCAGTCGCCCGCGACGACGCCGGAAAACTGCCCGTGGTCGTCGACAATGACGTTCACCAGGAAGCAGGGGTCGACCATACCGGCAATCTCGAACATCTCCTCGCTGACGGGGTTGTGCTCGAGTATGCCGCTGTTGCAGTGCGGGTCTATCTCGTACTTGACCTCCTTGCTGAAGCAGTTCTGGTGGTTCTGCTCAATGGTGGAGAAGCCCGCGACGCCGGGGGCTATGCTCTTGCGCCCGCCGCCGAAGCCCGCAAAGACGTGGTAGCAAATACCGCCGGTCAGCACGACCTTGTCCGCCTCGGCGACTATCTTATTAATATATACCTCGTTGCCGCGCACGGTCTTGCCCAGGTGTACGAGGTCCTCAGCACGGCAGTTGTGAGAAACTATCTTGACGCGCTTCACGGCTTCTTCGCCCGCGAGGATGAGCTTTTCCTCCTCGGTGGCCGCGTCATGGTAGCCCGTGGCGACGACAACGGTGATATCGCTGTCCGGCACGCCGCCGGCGTTGCACTCGTCGAGCAGGCGGGCGAGGTAGAGGTCGGTGCGGTAGCTCGCGCGCGTGAAGTCGCTGATGATTATGGCCACCTTGTCGCCCGCCTTGACCTTCTCGCGCAGCGGCGCGCTGCCCGTCGGGTGGTTGAGCACGCGCTCAAGCTCGGCGTTGAAGTCCTCCAGCGGAGGGTAGTCGTTGAGCTCCAGGCGGGTTATCTCTATCCCGTCGTCAACAGGAAAGGTGAGACTGCCTTCGCCGTAAGGCACTGTAACATTCTGCATGGTATCTGCTCCTTTGCATTTGAATATCCCAGGGGAGCGCTCCGAATCCGCCGTTTTTCAGCAATATTCGCAGGCGCGGCTTATTATGGTTTCCGAATACCCCAGCTTTAGGACCTCGGCGCTGGTTAGGCGGCCGGAGAGCGTGTCGACAATCTGCCGCAGCGTGATATCCGCCATCTCCTCGAGGCTCATGTCCCGCTCCAGCACGGGGCTCATGTCGAGGTCAATGTTGTCGGAGAGCTTGCGGTAAGTGTCGCCGTTGGCCGTCACTTTCATGACCGGCACGACGGGGTTGCCTATCGCGTTGCCGCGCCCCGTTGTAAACACGATGAGCTGCGCGCCGCCCGCGGCCTTGGCCGTGACGGAGAGCATGTCGTAGCAGGGCGTGTCCATCAGGACGAGGCCCTTTTTGGTGGGCGCGTGGGCGCAGTCTATCATGTCCACCACCGGGGTGTGGCCGCCCTTGTGTATGCAGCCCAGGCTCTTCTCCTCGAGCGTGGTGATGCCGCCGTCCTTGTTGCCGGGGGAGGGCTGGGTCTTGCGCACGTCCTCTCCGGCGGCAATCTGCTCGTCCTCACGGAAGCGGACGTAGTCGAGTATCTTCTGCCCCACCTCAGGAGTGGCGGCACGGCGGGCCAGGATGTGCTCGGCGCCTATCATTTCGACCGTCTCGGAGAACATGGCCGTGCCGCCCTCGGCGACCACGCGGTCGCTGACAAGGCCCATGACCGGGTTGGACACCAGGCCGCTCGTCGCGTCCGAGCCGCCGCACTCGACGCCCAGGATGAGCTCGCTCAAATCGCACTCCTCGCGGCGGCACATGCTCGCCTCGATTATCATGCGGCGGGCTATCTTCTTCGCCTTGGCGACGGTTTCGATGGTGCCGCCCTCCTCCTGGATGAGCAGCGCCTCGACGGGCTTATCCGTGCGGGCCTTGAGCTCCGCGAGGAAGTCGTCCATGCGGTTTATCTCACAGCCGAGGCCGATGGCGACGACGCCGTAGACATTCGGGTGCGCGGCCAGGCCTATGAGCACATCGCGCGTGCGGCGCAGATTCTTGCTGGATTCTCCGCAGCCGTTCTGGTTCACGAAGCTCACCGCCCCGCAGAGCCCCTCGGCCGCAAGGCGTGCCGTCTCGGCGGCGCAGCCCACGGTGGCGAGGATGAGAACGTGATTCCTCGTGCCCACGCGGCCGTCCGGCCTCCTGTAGCCCCAGAATTTCATTCTCTTTCACCTCCGCTGGTTATGTTGTGGTTGTGGACCCAGGCCCCGGCGGGTATGTCCTCGGTGGCGTGGCCTATCACCTCGCCGTACTTATAGACAAGCGCCCCGGCGGGTATGTCGGCAACCGCTATCTTGTGGTACTTGGGTACGCCCAAAGACACCACGCCTGCCGACTCGCCGGAGCGCAGCCAGACCACGGAGGCGCCTTTGGGCGCCTCCGTGGTCACGGTGGCGACATTGTCGCCATCATTTATTAATATAGCCCTTATCTCGTTCATGCGGATAAATCAATACTGCCTTTCAAAATTGGCCTGGATAGCCTTGACCATCCGGGTGGTGACGTCGCAGGTGGGAGTGGGTACTCCGACTTTGCGGCCGAACATGCTGATGGCGCCGGTAAGGCTGTCCACCTCGGTCTGGCGGTGATGCTGGCAGTCCTGAGCCATGGAGGGGTAGTAGTCGCCCAGGCCCTTGACTACGCGCGGCATTTCCTCCTGCATGTACTCCCAGATGCCGGGGATGCCAAGCGCGGCCGCGACGTCAGAGGCTTCCTTCCAGATGTCCCAGACGAGCTGGACTCCGTCGGGAGTCTCGTAGACTTCGCGTATCTTCAGGCGCAGGATGGCGCAGACAGTGTTGAAGCCGCTGTTGCTGGTGGCCTTCTTCCATATGCGCTCGCGCACGTCCTCGTAGAACTTCGGCTTGGCGCCGCCGGCGGCGAAGCACTTCTCAAGGTACTCGCCCACCTCGCGGGTGCGCTCGTTCATCTCGCAGGGTCCGAAGTAGATGTTCTCAGCTCCGGCGCTGGGCTTAGCGACACATACGCCGGGCTCGGGCAGCTCGGTACCCATGTTGCCGCAGCCGAACATCACACGGCTTGCAGGGAAGAATTCCTTCACGACCTCTTCGTTGCCAAGTCCGTTCTGCATGGTTGCAACCACGGTGTCCGGACCGGCGAGCTTCTTGGCGCTCTCGCAGGCTATGCGGGTGATGGTGGTCTTGACCATTATGATAACCACATCCATGACGGGCAGGCCGTCGGGGCTGGTCGCGGTGTGGAAACCCGTGGGGTGGAACTCGCCGTCGGGCGTGCGGAAAACCATGCCGTCGGCCGCAACCTTGTCCATGTGCGCCTTGTTCGGGTCGACGAGCCAGAGGTCGGCGCCGCCGAGGCGCAGGTAGCTGGCAAACACGCTGCCGGCGGTACCGGAACCAATCATAGCAATTTTCATACTTATTATCTCTCCTTTCCTAGTGCATAAGTATTCAATATGCATGTCGTATACTTAGTTTACGACGTTGGGACTGATTCGTCAATAGAAAACATGTCCCCGGGCAATCCTTTCGCGCGCCAAATAGGCCCGGCAATTCTTGTGCATGTTGCACAAATAAGTACACCGAATCGCCGCCTTCGTTAAGACATTAACGTTTAAACTGACAATTTCGGCAATTTTTTTCTTGCCTTTCAGAGCACAACGTGTTATTGTTTGTGTGTCTCACACAAACACAAGGAAAAGGTGCGTAGTGTGCGCCAAGCCGGCTTTCTGAGGGGGAAGCCGAGACGAATGAAAGAGGGTCAAATATGGAAAACACCAAGAAAAAAGGCCTGCCGGTATTCATAGGTGTTGCATCCGTCTGGATGGGCACGCACTTTGGTCCCGGCGTCGCCAGCGGCACTCAGCTGAACCAGTACTACGTCCAGTACGGCCTGCCCGGAATCCTGGTCACGATAGTCGCCATGGGCTTCCTCGCCTACGCGCTCTATTGCTCCATGGAGTTCTCGCGCATCTACAAGGCCTACGACTACCAGTCCTGGGTTGAAAAGCTGTTCAACATGAAGTGGGTTGTCATACTCTTCGACATCTCCTTCGTAGTAACCATTGTCACCGCTCTGGGCGGCTCTATCAACGCTGTCGCTACCCTGCTTCAGAACTTCTGGGGCTTCAACTACTGGATAGGCGTCGGCATAGTCGTCATCTGCGGCATGCTGCTCTGTGCGTTCGGCGCCGACCTCGTCCGCAAGAGCTCTTCCTACATGATGTTCGTCGTTGTCGGCGTGCTGCTCTTCATCATGATACTCGTTATCGTCTATGGTGAGCCCGACCTCGCCGGCGCTGTCGCCAACCAGGCCGAGAATCTTCCGAAGGCCGACTGGGGCTTCAGCAACTGGCTGGGCGCTCTCTGGCAGGCCATAATCTACGGCGCCTTCCAGGCCACCGTCGTCGCCAACATCTCCTCCGTCGCGGACACCCTCCCCGACCGCCGCGAGAGCAAGAAGTCCGCTATCGCCGGCTTCATCGGCAATGCCGGACTGCTTCTCGTCCTCTGCACCATGCTCTACAGCTACACCCCGGTCATGAAGATCACCGACGAGGCGCTTCCGTTCTACGCCATTCTGCAGAGCCTCGGCTTCGACTGGCTGACCGCCGTGTACATCTTCGTGGTGTTCCTGGCCGTTATGAGCACCGTCGTCGGCTTCGCCTTCGCAGGCGTCGCCCGCTTCAGCAAGTACTACCGTCCGAAGGGACACAAGGGCGAAACCACCCCGCTGCGCGACGCCATCTTCGTCTGCCTGATGCTGCTCGCCTGCGCCGCTGCATCCCGTTTCGGCATTGTCGCCCTGGTCTCCACCGGCTACACCATCCTGGGTTACCTGAACCTCCCCATTATCGTGCTGCCCGCCATCATCCTCGGCGGCCGCAAGATAAGCAAGAAGTACCTCAAGTCCCACAACATCGACGCCCCGGGTGTCGACTGATAACACCATACACAGAGGACCGGCCTTACGGCCGGTCCTTTTTTAGTATTGGGGTGAATTAAACTATCAAGTGCAACATTTAAGGGAATAAAAGAGTTCATACAGAGCCCCACGTGGTAGAATGGAGTAACCACACAACCAAGACACCAGGAGGGGACTGTATGAACTACCATCATCTTACCATAGAAGAGCGCTCTTGTATACGAAAATATTACGTCGACGGACTGAGCTACCGAGAGATCGCCCGGCTGATCGGCAGAAACGTCAGCACGGTATCTCGGGAGATCCGCCGCAACT
>UQWI01000016.1 GCA_900544765.1 uncultured Eubacteriales bacterium
AAATGCTCGCGGGTACGGATATCCTATAGCCAGCCCACGAACATTAGCACCAAAGCGCCGCAAACGGCTGGGCGGATTTCCCTTGCTACTCGTCTGGCCGCACAAGCGTTTTATGAAGGAAGCGCGCCCCGCTTGTTCGGGGCACGCTTCCTAACACAAAAAGAAGCCGCTTCCAAGCGGCTTCTTTTCACAACGCAGCAATCTTAACCATGACGAACAATGTCAACTGCCTCAAAAACTTTTCATTTCCGATGGCCAAGGCCACGTTTGACGTACAATGTCAAAAAAGGCCCCGCAAAGCGGGGCCTTCGGCAGGGCCTGAATCACACCTCCGCGATTACTTCCACCTCGCAGAGTGCGCCCTTCGGCAGGGTCTTGACCGCGACGCAGCTGCGCGCGGGCTTTCCGGTGAAATACTCGCCGTACACCGCGTTAAACTCGGCGAAGTCGTCCATGTCGGCCAGGAAGCAGGTCGTCTTGACCGCCTTCTCGAAGCCGCTGCCGGCCGCGTCCAACACAGCAGCCAGGTTGCTCATCACCTGGCGCGCCTGCTCGACGACATTTCCGCCCACCAGGGCGCCGGTCTCGGGGTCGAGCGCTATCTGGCCCGCAGTATATACCATTCCGCCCGACACAACCGCCTGTGAATACGGGCCGACAGCGGCCGGAGCAGCGTCAGTATGTATGATTTTCACGCTTATCGCCTCCAAAGCAAAGTTACTATTATATTAGCACACGCTGCCCGGAAACACAATCCGTCGACGGCATATGTTAGTTTCCTATAATTTAAGCTCCGCTCCCCCTTGCTTAAGCAGAGTTATATGATGTATAATAAACTGTTATAATCATTCAGACAAGGAGGCTCTGAAATGAGAGGTATTCACAGCGTTGTTGACGACATCCGCCGTGACGTTTTCGCCGAGGTTGCCAGGCTCGCCTACGAAGGCGGTGACTATAAGAAGATAGACGCGCTTCCGTACAAGATAATACCCGGCGAAGTGGCGCAGTACCGCTCCGACGTGTTCCTGGAGCGCGCAATCGTCACCGAAAGGCTGCGCCTTGCCTGCGGCCTTCCCCTGCGCACCGCCGCCGAGCAGCACCTCGCCAGCGACGGCATCGAGGAAGCCGCCCTGCCCGAAAAATACTATGAACCGCCCCTCATAAACATCATCCCCTTCGCTTGCAACGCCTGTCCGCCGAAGGAGATCCGCATATCCTCCAACTGCCAGGGCTGTCTCTCGCACCCCTGCATGAACGTTTGCCCCAAGCACGCAATCTCTGTGGGCCGCGACGGCAAGAGCGTCATCGACCAGGACAAGTGCATCAAGTGCGGCCGCTGCCTCAACCAGTGCCCGTACAACGCCATCAGCCGCCTGGAGCGCCCCTGCGCCAAGGCCTGCGGCATGGACGCAATTGGCTCCGACGAATTCGGCCGCGCCAAGATTGACTACAGCAAATGCGTCTCCTGCGGCATGTGCCTCGTCAACTGCCCGTTCTCCGCCATTGCGGACAAGAGCCAGATATTCCAGCTCATCCAGGCGATACGCAAGGGCGACAAGGTCATAGCCTGCGTAGCGCCCGCATTTGTCGGCCAGTTCGGCAAGGACGCCACTCCCGACAAGCTGCGCAAAGCCATGCGCATACTCGGCTTCGTCGACACCGTAGAGGTAGCCATTGGCGCCGACATGTGCACGGTCGAGGAGGCCAAGGACTTTATGGAGAACGTCCCCGAGAAGCTCGACTGGATGGGTACCAGCTGCTGCCCGGCCTGGAGCGTTATGGCCAAAACCCTCTTCCCCGAATTCAAGGACAACATCTCCATGGCTCTCACACCCATGGTGCTCACGGCCCGTCTCGTCAAGAAGGACAACCCCGACGCGCGTATAGTTTTTATAGGCCCCTGCGCGGCTAAAAAGCTCGAAGCGTCCCGCCGCAGTGTGCGCTCCGACGTGGACTTCGTGCTCACCTTTGAGGAGCTGCAGGGCATGTTCTGCGCCAAGGACATAGACTTCGCCGCTCTCGAGCCCGATGAGTGCGACAAGGACTTTGAAAACGGCACCGGCTCCGGGCGCGGATTCGCCGTCAGCGGCGGCGTTGCGGCCGCGGTTGCCGAGGTCATAAGCCGTCTCGATCCCGAGCGGCATGTGGATATAGAGTTCGCCGACGGCCTGCGCGAGTGCCGCAAAATGCTGATGCTGGCCAAAGCCGGAAAGCGCAACGGATACCTGCTCGAGGGAATGGCGTGTCCCGGCGGCTGCGTTGCGGGCGCGGGTACCATAGAGCCCGTCATGTCCGCCACCAACAGCGTCCGGGCATACAAATCCAAGGCGGCGAAGCAGAACTCGCTCGACAGCAGCTTCGTCGACCGTCTCAAGGAGGTTGAAGAGTAAAAGTGTCACATTCTCACAGCGCCGTACACTGGATAGCTCGCACTGCCATGGGCATCGCCCTAATCATCGTCGCACAGCTGTTGGGCAAGCTGTTCCCTGCCGGCGCAGTCATAGTCGGCCCGTTCAGCGTCAACCAGCTTATCACCGGTTCCCTGGTCAACTGTGTGCTGTTCGTTTTCACCGCGATAAGCGGTATGTGGTCCGGCGTAGCCATCGGTATCGTATCCGCCATGCTGGCGCAGTTCATAGGCATCGGTCCCGCCGTGGCGGCGGTGTCCCCGGTGGTAGCTGTCGGCAACGCCCTGCTGTGCGTCGTATTCGCGCTGGTACTAGGTCGTGAGCGCAGCCATGGTACGCGCGCCTGGGCTGCCATGGTGTTCGCCGCCGTCATCAAGTGCGCCTTCCTCTGGATATCCGTCCCCCTCCTGCTCGGCGTACTCACCGGCGTCAAGGAGCAGCAGGTGCAGATGCTCAGCATCATGTTCTCCTGGCCGCAGGGCTGCACCGCTCTCATCGGCGGCACCCTCGCCGGCCTGGTGATACCCAGGCTGAGAAAGGCAAGAAAATAAATGCGCCCCGCCGTCTGGGGTATCATCGCGGGCGCCGCCCTCGCGCTCGCCGGTATAATGCTTCGCGGCACGCCTGAGCTCGCCATACCGCTTGTGGGCGTGGGCATTGTATTGTGCATTGCCTGCGTTGTGCGCCTTTGTGTTACAAAGGGAGCTGCAAAGTGCCCGCACTGCGGCACGCTCATACAGACCGGCAAGTACGGCCTCTATGAGCTCTCCCGCACCGGTACACTGAAATGCCCGCACTGCGGGATTATCATCCATGTAAAATAACAAAGGCCGCCCCGGGTGTCCTGCCCGGGGCGGCTTGCGTTTCTCCCCCGTTCATGCTAAACTAAACTTCGACTATACGCTTTCGGAGGATTTGCTATGAATTTCGACGTGTTGCTCTGGGACGTAGACGGGACGCTCCTGGACTTCCTGGCGGCAGAGAAGGCCGCGATAAAAAAACTCTTCCACGAGTTCGGGCTCGGCGAGTGTACCGACGCCATGATAGCGCGCTACTCCGAGATTAACAAACACTACTGGGAGGCGCTCGAGCGCGGAGATCTGACCAAGCCTGTCATCCTCGTGCGCCGCTTTGCGGATTTTTTCGCCGAGTACGGCATAGATACCTCTGTGGCCGAGGCCTTCAACGAGCTCTACCAGATACGCCTGGGTGACACGGTGGTGTTCTGCGACGACAGCTATAACATACTCGCCTCGCTCAGGGGCCGCGTGAAGCAGTACGCGGTCTCCAACGGCACCATAGCCGCGCAGGAGCTAAAGCTGCGCAACTCCGGCCTCGGCAAGCTCTTCGACGGAGTGTTCCTCTCCGAGCGCCTGGGCTGTGAAAAGCCGGCCCCAGGCTTCTTTGAGCGCGTATTTGAGGCCATCGGACCCGTGGACAAGGAGCGCGTCCTCATAATAGGCGACTCGCTCACTAGCGACATAGCCGGCGGCAACAACGCCGGAATCAAAACCTGCTGGTACAACCCCAAGGGTGCGGAGAACGGCACCGGCGCGCATGTCGACTACGAAATCCGGGACCTGCACGAAGTGCCGGAGCTGCTTTAAGTAAAAAGACGGAAGCCTGCGGCTTCCGTCTTTTTTCATTCAAACAGGTACACGCGAAGCTCGTAGGGCCGCGCGGTAAAGGCGTTGTTCACGCACACGTTGAGGTCGTGGTTTTTGAATATCAACTCGCCGTCGGCGAGGTTGAAGCCTTCCGGGCAGGTGAAATACGTCTCCTTAGCCACCAACGAGGCGATGACGAGTATCTTACGGGACTCATATTCGCGGCAGTAGACGTAGAAATTCGGGCTCTGCGGCAGCAGCTCGGTGTAAGAGCCGCGCAGAATCACAGGCTCGCTCTTGCGGAAAGCTATGAGCTCGCGGTAGAAGTTGAGCAGCGAGTCAGGGTCCGCCTCTTGCGCCTCCACATTTACGCTGTGGTAGTTCTCGTTCACATAGAACCAGGGCTCGCCCTCCGTGAACCCGGCGTTCTTGCCGCCCGTCCACTGCATGGGGGTGCGCGAATTGTCGCGCGCCGTGTCCTGCGTCAGGCGCAGCACCGTTTTTTCAGGCAGCATGCGGGTAGCCCTGGCCACGTTCCCTCGCGTCATCACGTCGGGGTACATGTCGGCGCGGGGCAGGCGCAGGTTCGTCATGCCAATCTCCTGGCCCTGATAGACGAAGGGGGTACCCTTGAGCAGCATGTACGCCGCAGCGAGGGCCTTGCCGCTCTCTACGCGGTATTTCTCGCTGCCATAGCGGCTTATGACGCGGGCGTGGTCGTGGTTCTCCAGGTAAAGCGTATTCCAGCCGCGTCCCTCCAGGCCGTTCTGCCAGGCGGACAGGGCCCGCTTGAGCTTCTTTACGTTGAACTTGTGGTGTATGAAATCCGTTCCCACGCAGTCGGCGCGCATGTGGTCAAAGCTGAACATCAAATCCATCTCGCCGTTCTCCAGGTACTGCGCCGCGCGGTCCACTGGGACGTTGTCCGCCTCGCCGATAATAACGCAGTCGTAATCGTGTACACTGTTGCGGTAGTAGCGCAGATAGTCGTGCAGGTTCGGCCCCTCGGTGAACTTTTTGGCCCCGTTTGCCGCAAACCGGCGCGGGTACTGGTCCGGCAGGCCCGGCGTCTTGGATATATACACAATGGCGTCCTCGCGGAAACCATCGACGCCCATGTCGAGCCAGTATCGCATGATGTCCACTATCTCCCGGCGCACTTGCGGGTTGTCATGGTTCAAATCCGGCTGCTCCTTGGCAAAGACGTGCAGATAGTATTCGCCCACCTGCTCGTCGTACTCCCAGGCCTCGCCGCCGAAAAAGCTGTCCCAGTTGTTCGGCAGCTTCCTGCCGCCGTCACGGCCGCGCCTGGGCGCGCGCCAGAAGTAGTACTCGTGGTGAGGATCGTTCTTGTCGCGGCTGAGCTTGAACCACTCGTGCTCTGCGGAGGTGTGGTTGACAACCAGGTCCATTATGACCCTCATGCCTCGCTCATGCGCTCCGTCGAGCACTTTTTTGAATATATCCAGGTTCCCGTACTCGGGGTTGATGGCCCTGTAGTCGGCTACGTCGTAGCCGAAGTCGAAATTCGGCGAGGGATAGAGCGGTGAAAACCAAATTGCGTCCACGCCGAGGCTCTTGATATAGTCCAGCTTGGAATACACGCCCCAGAGATCTCCGATGCCGTCTCCGTTCCCGTCGCAGAAGCTGCGCGGCCAAATCTGGTAGACCACCATGTCCTTATACCATTCGCTGCGTTTCATATCATCACTCCTTAGTGATATACACGCTTAGTATATCAGAGAGTGAGGGAAAATCAAAGGCTAAATATTCCGAGCGCGCAGCAAAGCGCGGCGGGCAAAATAAGTCTTGACAAAGACTTTGTATTATTGTATTATTCACTTAGTACAATAATACATACAGAAAGGAGGCCCGCCATGGAGTGGCGATTGGCGGCGGACGCGCCCATCTACTCGCAGCTTGCCGAGCAGATGCGGCTTAGCATAGTCTCCGGCGAATATGCGCCGGGGGAACGGCTCCCGCCGGTGCGTGAGCTGGCGCTCTCGGCGGGGGTTAACCCGAACACTATGCAGAGGGCGATGACAGAGCTGGAGCGCGAGGGGCTGGTGTTCCCGCAGCGCACAGCCGGACGGTTTGTAACCGAGGACGCGGAGCTGATAGCGCAGGCCCGCCGGGAGATTGCGCGCGTAAAGGCTGAAGCGTTTTTGGAAGCCATGCGTTCGCTGGGCTACACGTCCGGCGAGATATTGGGCCTTATGGGCTCGCTAGTAAAGGAGGAGAACGGAAATGGCCAACTTTGAGTGCCGTGAGCTGAGGAAGAGCTACGGCAGCGCGCAGGCGCTCGACGGCGTCAGCCTGCAGGTTGGGAGCGGACGTATACTCGGCCTGCTGGGTCCGAACGGCTCCGGCAAGACCACGCTCATAAAGATAGCCTGCGGGCTCCTGCAGCCCAGCGGCGGCCAGGTTGAAATCTGCGGCAGAGCGCCCGGCGTCGAGACAAAGAAGCTGGTCAGCTATCTGCCCGACCGCATGTCCCTGCCGATGTGGATGAACGCACAGCAGCTTTTGAATTTCTACGCGGACTTCTACGCCGACTTCGACGAGCAGCGCGCCGGAGAGCTGCTGACCCGCCTGGACGTCCGTCCCGAGGCCAGGCTCAAGCAGATGAGCAAGGGTACGCAGGAAAAGGTACAGCTGGTGCTCGCCATGTCCCGCCGGGCCAAGCTCTATCTGCTGGACGAGCCTATAGGCGGCGTGGACCCGGCAGCGCGCGACTTCATAATAGACACGATAATGGCAAATTACGCGCCCGACGCCGCCGTGGTAATCTCCACGCACCTCATCTCCGACGTGGAGCGCATACTCGACGACGTGGTGTTCATAGACCGCGGCCGCGTAGCCATGGCCGGCGAGGCCGACGAGCTGCGCTCTCGCTCCGGCAAGAGCATCAACGATTTGTTCAGGGAGGTGTTCAGATGCTAGGCAAGCTTTTAAAGCACGAGTTCAAGGCCACCGGCAGGATGATGCTGCCCTTCCTGGGCGCGCTGCTTGCGCTGAGCGTCGTGGCCTGGCTGTCCCTAAACGTTTTCTTTTTCGACGGCAGCGGGCTGCTGTCCGTAATCGGCGGCATAGTAATCACGCTCTATTTCGTTATGCTCGCGGCAATAGGCATAGTGACGCTGGTGCTGCTCGTCTACCGCTTCTACCGCAGCTTCCTGTCCGACGAGGGCTACCTCACCTTCACCCTGCCCGCCGGAATACACGCCCAGCTCGGCGCCAAGCTCATCTGCGCCGCCGTGTGGATAATCCTGACCGGCGTGCTGGTCATACTCAGCCTCCTGCTGACGACCTCCACCTTCGGCGAAGTGCTCCGCCTGCCCTGGGGCGAGCTCTTCGCGCGGATATACGCCGAGAGCGGTATAGGCGCGGGCAGCATCATAGCCTTCATGTTTGAAATACTCCTGGCCGTTGTGCTCGGTGCCCTGGCCTCCTGCCTGATATTCTACGCCTCCATGAGCCTCGGCTTCGGTTTCTCAAACCACAAGGTGCTTTACAGCGTACTCATCCTCATCGGCATCGGCATAGTCACACAGATCCTCTCCGTCTCCGTGCTCTCCGGCGCGGCGATACATGTCGGCATGGGCCACCACGGCGTCTACATGCAGTTCAGCCCCGAGAACCTAGCCCACGGCATCCTGCTGAGCATATGCGCCGCGGAGCTTATCTACTGCGTGGTCATGTATTTTGTGACAGCCCTATCCCTCAAACGCAGGCTGAATCTGCCGTAATAAAAGGAAATAAAATGGCAAAAGAGCGCGGTTTCGGCCGCGCTCTTTTTAGTTTTCGCATATTTTGTGAACAAACATCGCTTTATTTGTTAACATTAGCACTCACCTATTGACAGCGCTAATTTTCGCGCTATAATAAAGACGAACTTAAAGAGAGGGACAAATGAGAGCCCTCCGGAGAGTTCAAAAACAAGTTTAAACATGCACCGGGCGATGAGCCCGGCGGCAACAACAAAAGTAATTTGAATGGAGGAATGACTTATGTTGCCGAGCATTTTTGGTGAAAACCTTTTCGATGATTTCTTTGATGATTTTGATAACTTTGACCGCGCCTTTGACCGCATGGCCCGCAACACGAACCGCGCCCTGTACGGCAAGAAGGGCCGCAATATGATGAAGACCGACGTCCGCGAGACAGACAGCACCTACGAGCTGGACATTGACCTGCCGGGCTTCAGCAAGGACGAGATCGACGTTAAGGTCAACAACGGTTACCTGACGATAAGCGCGAGCAAGGGCCTTGACAAGGACGACAAGGACAAGAAGGGCAACTACATCCGCCGCGAGCGCTACGCCGGCGCGATGCAGAGGAGCTTCTATGTCGGCGACATCCCGAGCGGCGATGTCCACGCCAAGTACGAGGACGGCATCCTGAAGCTCAGCGTGCCTAAGGCGGACGCAAAGAAGCTTGAAGCCCACAACACCATCGCAATCGAATGAGTTAAATCAACCGAATAAGCTCAAGCATAACGCAAGGCCCCGGAGGGTTTCCTCCGGGGCCTTTTTGCCGCGCGAAACCGCGCGTCGGCGGGAGCGCGCCGCCTATTTGCAGCCGTTTGAGCCAAGGCGGTGAATGGAGATCCCAAACTCCAGCCTGCGCGCCACGGCGGGGTCGTCTATATCCTCGCCTAGGAGAGAGCGTATCTTTTGAAGGCGGTACTTCATTGTGCTCCTGTCTATAAACATCTCCGCCGCTGCGGGGGAAACGCGGTTGCCGAAGGCCAGATAGCGCTCCAGCGTAGTGAGGTAGTCGGTGTGGTTGCGCTCGTCATAGTCCGCGAGGGACAGCACCTCGGAGAGTTCCAGGACGCGGCTGCCCACCTGTTCAAGCGCCCCGGCCAACATAAGCGGCTGATATTGCTCCACAGCGGTACACACCCCGCCGCTCCCCGGCGTCTCCGCCAGCCTCAGCGCCTGCTCCGCCTGTCGGCGGAAGCCGCTGCGCTCCTCCAAATCGCCGAACACGTCGGAGACGCCGCAGCGCAGGGAGCTGTTCTCGGCGAAGAACGCAAGTCTTCCCAGCATCTGCCCGTACTGCTCCCTCTTCACGCCGGAGATAAACACGAACAGCCTTTCGTTGTTTATGAGATGAAAGCTGTTCGGCAGCACGCGCATAAGGGCCTGCTCCGCTTCGGCCAGTTCCTGTACAGGAGCTCCGCCCAAAGCGGCGAACACATAGCCGGGCTCCAGCACTCCCGACGATCCGCCGAAACGCAAGTCGTAGAGGTTGCCAAAGACGCTGTTTGCGATGTCCCTGTCGCCCAGGATGAGCTCTCGCGCCAGGCCGGACTCCAGGTAGCTGGTGCGGTGCCTTTGCGGTTCAACGCCGCTGCCGTTTATGTAATATGCGTAGAGCTGGGATATCCTGTCCAGAGCCTTCTCGCCCTGCGAGGCCTGGGTACCCAGCGGCAGAGACAGCGCCAGGATGTGCCTGGGCTCTCCGCCCGCCGGCACCAGCCGGCAGAGCGCGGCCCCTTCGCCCGTCTCCCCCGGCAGGAAGGTCAGCACCTCGCCTCTCAGCAGCCCGGCCATTTTCCCGTCCGCGCGGGAGCGCATGGCCTCCAGCAGCGGTGAAAGCCTCTCCGCATCCATGGGCGCGCACAGCGTGACGGAGCCGTCCATGTCCAGTATAGCGGTGGCGAGCCCCGTACCCGCATAGATTCGCTCCAGGACGTCGGAGAATTTTGCCCCCTCCGTCAGCGCATCCAGCAAAAGCTCGTTGAGGCGCCCGGTTTCAAAGCCACGTTTGTTATCCATTTGCCCCCTCCCCTCTTGCGGCAAACGCATGGGAGCGCATATCTATGCCCGTAAGGAGAGCCGAGCCAAGGCCGCTGTCTGAGAGGTCCAGCCCAAGCAGCTCCTCTGCCTTGCGGATGCGGTTTATCACCGTGTTGCGGTGCAGGCCCAGCGCCTCCGCCACGGCGGCCGGACGCCTCGAGGAACGCAGGTAGAGCTCCAGTGTCTTCAGCAGCTCGCCGTCTGCATCCTCCAGCGTATCCAGGCAGCCGAGCTGCGAGGCTTTTGGCCCGTAATAGTCCCCGGCGCAGTGCTCGACTATCTCCACATAGTTCTCGCGGAAGGTGCGCACACGCCCGCCGCCTCCGCGGAAGGACAGCGCCAGCAGCGCCTGGGCGCGCCGCTCCGAGGTCTCCGCGAGGCCGCAGAAAAAGTCGCTCACCCCGCAGCGCAGGGAGTAGAGCCGTGTCAGCATGTCGAACTCGCTGCGGCAGGACATGACGCTCTCCGCGCTGCCCAGGCCGCTTTGCAGTATGTACAGCCGCTCCGAGCCAGCAAGGCATCCGATTGCGCCCTTGCCCGGCCCGCAGAGCGTGCCGCGCACATATTCGAGTGTGGAGACGCCCCTGCCCTCGCCCGAGAAGATGACGAAAGCGTAAGGCGGGCTAAGCTCGTCCCTGAGCTCCGCAGCCTCGGCCGCGCTGCACTCGTTCTGTATCAGCAATCGCTCCGCCGTGTCGCGCATCCGGCTCCTCTCCGAGTTCTGTATGAGCTTCGCCACAGTGCGGCTGAGCAGGTCGTTTGCGCGCAGGGCCTCATCCTTTATCGCGTCCTCTATCATTGTTCCGCAATAGGCAACAAGGCGTCCATCGGTTAGCACAGGCCCGCAGGCCTGCGGATATCCCTCGCAGGTGCCGGAGTCAAAGTAGAGCGAGCGCCCGTTCCTGTACATCTGCTCCTGGTACTCGAGGTAGTTGTAGCCGAGTATGTCGCTCTCCGATGCGCCGCCAAGCTCGACAATCTGCTCCCAATTTGGGTAGTAGAACGGTCTCGGAAAAGCGTACGCCACCAGTCTGAACGTGGTGTCAAAGCATATAAGCGGCAGCTGAAGGTGCTTGTACACCCTGTCGAAAAGCTGCTGCACGCTGTCGCCGCAGAGCAAACCGTCCAGCAATATGCCGTCCAACTTTTCGAAGTCTATTACTCGCATACGCGCCCCTTTCCCGTTATCAATTTCACAAAATCATTATAATAATACTACTCCGGTGCGATTATTTCAAGCTGACACCCGTCCAAAATGCACAATAAACGCTGTGTAAACCGTGAAATCGCAGGGCTTTCAATCCGCGTTTTTTACATTCCGTCTCCACAGCCCCGCAGCCCTTGATTTTACGCCGTTTTTTTGACGTGCATGTGCATTTTGATAATTTTGTGACGCATCGTTTCCCCGGACCTGACAATGCTTTTCCCGAAAGCGAATGTTAAACTATAGACGAATTCACCGGGAGGACCGGTAGCAAAAACGAAAGGATGAGTGAAAAATGGATTACGGTCTAAAAGGCAAGGTTGTACTGATAACCGGCTCCACAGGCGGTATCGGACAGGCTCTCTGCCGCGCTTTCGCCGCCGAGGGCTGCAAGCTCGCCATCTCCTCTACTTCCCAGGACAAGCTTGACGCTTTCGTGCCCACTCTGGACATAGCGAGCGAGAACCTGCGCACCTTCATTGCCGACGTCACGCACGAGGACGAGGTCAAGGCCTTTGTCGACGGCGCCTACGCCGCCTTCGGCTCCATCGACGTTGTCATACCCAACGCCGGTTACGAGGGCGAGTACCAGCTCATCCAGGACTGCACCTACGAGTCCTACATGAAGGTCTACGGCGTCAACGTGTTCGGCGTCGTCTACACCTGCAAGTACGCGGCCCCCTACATGATAAAGCAGGGCAAGGGCGCCATCGTGGTCATCGCCTCCAACGGCAGCTATACCACCAGCGCCGGAATGAGCGCCTACTGCTCCAGCAAGCACGCCTGCGCGGGCGTGGCCAAGAGCGTCGCCCTCGAGCTCGGCCCCCACGGCATACACTGCAACTACATCTGCCCCGGCGGCGTCGAGACCCCGATGATACACCGCATCGAGAAGAACACCTTCGGCGACACCAAGACGCACGAGGAGTGCGAGCAGATTTTCGGCGCGGCCTATCTCGACCACCGCTACTGCCGCGCGGACGAGGTCGCCAACCTCGCGCTCTACCTCGCCAGCGACGTCTCCAGCCACATCATGGGCAGCGGCATCCGCATGGACGCCGGCATGGACGCGCTTTGCTGAACAGTAGAGCCCAAATCACCCGAACTATAAATCAACAAAACTACACATATTAATTCAGGAGGAAGAAAAAATGTTTGATCTTCACGGTAGAGTAGCAGTTGTCACCGGCGCGTCCGCCGGATTGGGCCGTCAGTTCGCCCTTGCCCTGGCCCGTCAGGGCGCCGACCTGGCCATCCTGGCCCGCCGCGAGTGGAAGCTAAACGAGGTCGCAGAGGAGATACGCGCCCTGGGCGTGAAGTGCCTCGTCTGCCGCTGCGACGTCCGCCTGCCCGAGGATGTGGCCAATGCGGTCAAGGCCGTCATGGCCGAGTACGGCAAGGTCGACATTCTCGTCAACAACGCCGGCGGCGGCAAGAGCAAGCCGCTGGACGATTTCCCCGAGGAGGACTGGATCGACACCGTCAACACCGACGTCTTCGGCGTCATGCGCTGCACCCGCGACTTCGGCCGCGAGATGCTCAAGGCCGGCTACGGCAGGATAATCAACATCGCCTCCATCCTCGGCCACGGCGGCCTGCCCGAGATCCCCATCAGCGACTACGCCACCAGCAAGGGAGCCGTCATCAACTTCACCCGTCAGATGGCCACCGAGTGGGCGCAGAAGGGCATCACCGTCAACTGCATCTGCCCGGGCTTCTTCCCCAGCGAGGCCAACAACCCCGAGGCCATGGCCGCGATGGATTACTTCATCAAGGACCGCACCCCGATGGGCCGTCCCGGCCACGACGGCGAGCTCGACTCCACTGTCATCTATCTCGCCGCCGACGAGAGCACCTACGTCACCGGCAATATCTGCTGCTGCGACGGCGGCTGGACTTCCATCTGAGCCGCAAATCAAAAGGAGGAACCTACCAAATGTCCTGCTGCGATAAGAAATACGACTACAGCATACTCTGGCATCCCATCGACATAAACAAGTGCCGCATCCGCAACCGCATAAGCATGTCCGGTATGGGCACCTTCACCCCGACCACCGTCGACCAGATAGAGACCGAGAGCGGCATGCGCTACTACGAGGAGCGCGCCAAGGGCGGCATCGGCCTTATCCACACCGGCGCGTACTTCATAGACGAAAAAACCGCCCAGGGCGGCCGCACCCTCGACTTCTCCACCGACAAGAGCATCCCGAGCGGCACCACTCTGACTGAGCGCGTACACCGCTGGGGCGCGAAGATTTTCGCCCAGCTCTCCTGCGGCACCGGCCGCAACGGCATGCCCCAGATAGGCGAGCGCGTGCCCATCTCCTCCTCCGAGAACCCGAGCTTCTACAATCCCGACATGATTTGCCGCGCGCTGACCATCGACGAGATTGAAGAGATGATGGAGCACTGGAAGGTCGCCGCTCTCAACGCCGTGCGCATGGGCTTCGACGGCATCCAGATTCACGCCCACGCCGGCTACCTCATGGACCAGTTCATGAGCGAGATATGGAACCACCGCACCGACAAGTACGGCGGAAGCTTCGAAAACCGCTGCCGCTTCACCATAGAGACCGTCGACGCCATCCGCTCCGTAGTCGGCCCCGACTTCCCCATCACCTACCGCATCAGCCTCGACCACCGCTTCCCCGGCGGCCGCACCATCGAGGAGAGCATGAAGATACTCGACGTGCTCGACAAGTCCGGCATCGACGCCTTCGACATCGACGCCGCCTGCTACGAGACGATGGACTACATCTTCCCGACCCGCTACACCGGCGAGGCCTGCATGGCCTATGTGTGTGAAGAGGCCCGCAAGCACCTCACCAAGCCCATCATCAACACCGGCAACCACTCCATGGAGAGCGCCGTCGCCCTGCTCGAAAGCGGCAACGCCGACATAGTGCAGTTCGGCCGCCAGAGCATCGCCGACCCGCAGTTCGCCAACAAGCTGCGCGAGGGCCGCCGCGAGGACGTCCGCCCCTGCATCGTCTGCAACGAGGAGTGCATCGGCCGCATCTTCGGCCGCCTCACCCAGCTCAGCTGCACCGTCAACCCCTCCGTCGGCTTTGAGAGCTACATGGAGGTCAAGCCCGTCAGCAAGCCGACCAACGTCGTCGTCATCGGCGGCGGCCCCGGCGGCCTCGAGGCCGCGCGCTGCGCTGCCGAGCGCGGCTGCTCCGTCACCCTCTACGAGAAGGCCGACCATCTGGGCGGCACCTTCCTCACCATCGCCACCGGCGACTTCAAGTGGCGCATGCCGCAGCTCATCGAGTGGTACCGCGTACAGCTCGAGAAGCTGGGCGTCAAGGTCGTGCTCAGCACCGAGGTCTCCGCAGACGACCCCGTCCTCAAGAGCGCCGACGCCATCTTCGTGGCCACCGGCTCCAAGTCCTTCATGCCCAACATCCCCGGCATCGACAACAAGAAGGTCATCGACGTCGTCGACGTCCACAAGAACGGCATGCCCGAGGGCAAGAACGTCGTCATCTGCGGCGGCGGCCTCTCCGCCTGCGACACCGCCATAGAGTACGGCGCGAAGGGCGGACGTCACATCAGCATCGTCGAAATGCTGCCCGATGTCGGCAACGACGTCATGGTGGTCAACAAGATAAGTGTCGACCGCCTGCTCAAGGAGTACAACGTCGAACTGCTAACCAGCACCAAGGTCGTCGGCGTGACCGACGAGGGCGTTGAGGTCGAGCACGACGGCGCCAAGCGCATAGTCCCCGCCGACGTAGTCGTCGCCGCCTTCGGCCGCGCGCGCAATCTCGAGCTGGCTGACGCCATCGAGAACGCCTATCCGACCAAGACCACGATAATCGGCGACTGCATGAAGCCCGCCAAGGCCGGTCCGGCCATCCGCGAAGGCTTCTACGCCGCGATGAGCCTCAAGTAATCCACTAAAATTTCATGCCCCCGCAGCCGTCACTGCGGGGGCATTCTGTAAAACCAGACCCCAAAGGAGGGAAAAAAGTGAACTCTGAAAAGAAGTTCTTCGGATATAAAGCCGCCGTCGGAGCGTTCCTCGTCATGTTCGTCAACCTCGGCGCCTGCACCACGCTGGGAATATTCCTCACCTCGCTCTCCGAGTACAGCGGCTGGGATCTCGGCATGGTCGGCTACATAGGCACCGTCAACACGATAGGCAACGTCGTGCTGAGCATAGTCGCCGTCAAGGCCCTGAGCAAGCTCGGCGCTCGCACGACAATGCTCATCTCTGTTTTGGCCTGCGCAATACATGTACACCTCTACACCTTCGCCACCCCCGGGGCCAACATATCCAGTCTCGTGTTCTACTATCTGGCCGGATTCATGGCCTCCTTCTCCATAACCTTCGGCACCCACGCCGTCTGCTCGAGCGTAATCGCCGACTGGTTCGTCGAAAAGCGCGAGCAGATTTCCGGCGTCGTGTTTTCCGGCGCGGGCTTCGGCGCGGCCATCTGGGTATTCGCCGCCGGCCAGCTCTTCAAGGTCGTCGACTTCAAGGGCTGCTACCGCATCCTCTCCATCTTCATCCTGGCCATCGGCCTCTTCTCCGTCATCTGCCTCATAAAGGACCCGAAGAAGCTGGGTCAGAAGCCTCTCGGCTGGGACAAGGCCTCCACGGACAGCACGGGCGAATCTGTCGAGGTCCCGGGCGTCAGCAAGAGCGAGGCCCTGCGCTCCCCCGCCTTCTGGGTGCTCGCCGCCGCGCTGCTCTTCGTGTGCATGAGCGGCTCTGCCTACATGAGCTACGCGCCCTCCTGGTGGCAGACCAACGGCCTCGACGCCACTGCCGCCGCCAACTGGAACGCCATCTATCTCGTCATATCCGGCGCAGTGCTGCTGGCCGTCGGCAAGGTATTTGCCAAAACCGGCCCTAAGGCCTTCACTGTCATCGTCTGCGCGGCCTTCGTGGCCGCCATGGCCTGCATGGTTGCACTGAACGGCCACCCGGCCACCCTGATTCTCGTGGGCTGCGTCGTATTCGCCGCCCTGGCCTACCCCCTCAACGCCAGCATCCCCGGCCTCATCGGCCAGAGCGTCTTTGGCGGCCGCGACTTTGCCGCCATCTCAGCCACGCTGATGACGGGCGTCTACATCGGCCAGGCGCTCACCGCCCCCGTTATGAACGCCTTCCTCGCCACTGAGGGCGGCATGGGCGCGGCCTGGATATTCTTCGGCGCCACCGCCCTGGTAGGCATGGTGCTCATAATCATATCTATCAGCATTTCCCCGATGAAAAAGAAGGCCTGAGCTCAGGCCCGGCAGGGGCGGCGTAAAGCCGCCCCTGTTTTTTCTGTCCCCCTCACGGCATGGATGCGGAAAAATGCCGCGTCTGCCCGGCCGTGGCCCGACGCCCCGCGGCGCAGGCCTCCGGCGTTTCTTGAGCCAACGGCTGCAAGCGCGGCCTGCCGGCATGGATTGACAGGCTTTCTCGCTTTCTGCGATTGAAAAGCCCTCTCTTTTGTGAATCGGCTTGATTTCTCTGCCGCGTTGTGTTATCATTGCAAAGTAACATTAAATTTGCTTATGCAAACATTAAAAAAATTCATGTTAGGTGGGGGACTATGACCGACACAATTCAAATCATGGTAACGATGATTTGCTATATGCTGGCTGTCATCGGCATAGGCTTTGCTTTTGCGCGCAGGGCCAACAAGAGTACCGAGGACTATTTCCTTGGCGGGCGCACGCTGGGGCCGTGGGTGACGGCGATGAGCGCCGAGGCCAGCGACATGAGCGGCTGGCTGCTCATGGGCCTGCCCGGCGTGGCATATTGGTGCGGCGTAGCGGACGCGGCCTGGACGGCTATCGGCCTCGCCGTCGGCACCTATATAAACTGGCTGATAACCTCCAAGCGGCTGCGCCGCTACAGCGAGAAGGTGCGCGCCATCACGCTGCCGGAGTTTTTCTCAAACCGCTTCCACGAGGGCGGCAAGGTCATAATGACCATAGCGGCGCTGTTCATACTCATCTTCTTTACTGTCTATGCCTCTAGCTGCCTTGTCACCTGCGGCAAGCTCTTTTCCACACTCTTCGGCTTCGACTATGTGCCGATGATGATAGTAGGAGCTCTCTTCGTGCTGCTGTACACGCTGATTGGCGGCTTCCTGGCTGAGAGCGCCTCCGATTTCATGCAGGCGGTCGTCATGATAGTCGCGCTTGTTGTCGTCGTCACCGTGGGCTGCATAAGCGCCGGCGGCATAGACGATGTCATAACCAACGCAAAGCAGATACCCGGCTTCCTGGAATTCTTCGGCATGGCTACTCCGGTAACCGACGCCAACGGCGTACAGCAGGTAGTCAACGGTGTGCCTCAGTTCGGCGAGCGCGCCGGGTACGGCGTAATGACCATCCTGTCCGGCCTCGCCTGGGGTCTGGGCTACTTCGGCATGCCGCAGGTCCTGCTGCGCTTCATGGCCATACGCGAGGAGCGCGAGCTCACCCGCAGCCGCCGCATTGCCACCGTTTGGGTGCTGATAAGCCTAACCATCGCCGTGTTCATCGGCATCATGGGCCGCCAGCTCTTCCCGACCGGCCTGACCACCGCCTCCGATGCCGAGAACGTGTTCATCCTGCTTTCGACCAATCTGCTCCCGCCCATTATTGCGGGCCTGGTCATGGCCGGCATACTCGCCGCGACCATCAGCTCCTCCGACAGCTACCTGCTCATCGCGGCCAGCGCCTTCGCCAAGAACATTTACCAGGGCCTTATGAAGAAAGACGCCACCGACAAGCACGTCATGTGGATGAGCCGCTTCGCCCTGCTCATCATCTGCGCCATAGCCATTGTTATAGCCCTCGACGAGAACAGCGTAATCTTCACGATAGTCTCCTTCGCATGGGCCGGCTTCGGCGCCACCTTCGGGCCGCTGATGCTCTTCAGCCTGTTCTGGAAGCGCATAAACCGCGCAGGCGCCATCGCCGGCATGATTTCCGGCGGCGTCATGGTTTTCGTGTGGAACCTGCTCATCCGCCCGCTCGGCGGCATCTGGGACATCTATGAGCTGCTGCCCGCCTTCATTATCTCCGGCATCTGCATCGTCGTCGTGAGCCTGCTCACCGGCGAGCCCAGCCGCGAGATTCAGGACGAGTTCGACGCCGTCAAAAACAAAGCCTAAATATACGCCAAACAGGCCGCCGAAAGGCGGCCTGTTCAGCTTGTCGAAAAAGTCTCGCAGAGTTTCGCGCCCTATGGGCGCGAAAGGGACTGTGATAATTTCGGCGGCGTGTAAGCCGACGGTCTCCATCGGCCCCGGGAACCCACGAAGTGCATTTTGCACTTCGTGGGAGAGGAGGAGCAGCGAAAGACGGGCAGCTTGCGACGACGACGGGCGGCCTGTTTTTATTGCTTACTCAGCCATTCAGCAACAGCCTGCGGTATGCTTATCCCCCGCGCGAGCGTACTGGATATGGCCCCGGCGTCCTGCGGGCTGTCGCCGAAGCCGAGCTCAATCGTGATACTCGCCGCGCCTATCGTCGACTGCACCCAGTCCTTGTACCCGCCCGCGTCGAGGCTCTCCGTGTCGGAAATGGAATAGCCCGTGAGCGCGCTCACGCTCTCGGCCAGGGACATGGACGCACTGTTCGCGGCGGCGTCGCCGTACTCGGCGTATATCACGCTCCCGGAGGTGTGCAGGCTGACGGTCGCGTCCGGCTGCACATCACGCGTGTAGCCTGCAAGGGCGCGGCTCTCCGGCTGGTCCTCGGGCCGTTCTCCGGGATAGAGCTCGCATGACGGCTCTTCCCTGCCGTCCAGCCCGTCCCAGCCTGCGGCGAAGTTGCGGTTCAAATCCACGCCTGCGGCGTTGGCCTTCCAGCGCGCGGCGTATTCACTCTCGGTCAAATCCGTGAGGCCCAGCGAGGCGTTGCGCTCATATATGCCGCGCTGCGCGCCCGTCAGGGATCGCGTGCGGCTTGTCTCCACCCCGTCCGGGTTGACCATAGGCACAAAGTGGAAGCGCACGTCCTCCGGTACGCCCAGCCTCAGCAGGCGCTCCAGCTGGGCCATGGCCAGCACGGACGAGAGGTTCTCGCGCCCGTGGATGGAGGCCTGTATAATCACGTCGTACTTTGCCTCCGGTTCTCCAACCACGGCCGCAAAAACGCTCCTGCCGTTCACGCTGCGGCCTATCTCGCTCACCGTGAGCCGTCCCGGAAACTCTTCGGCAAGCGAATTCAGGTCCGCGCACAGCTCGGAATAGCAATAACCGGCGCCCGGCTGCACCGTGCGCAGGCCGAAGTCCTCCCCCGGCCGGTTCAAATAAACGGCGAGCGCATAGCCGCGCCCGCCGTCGTAGTCCACCAGCGCGAAGGCGCCCTGCCAGCCGATTAGCTCGACGGTGCTGCCGCTGGGTATCGTATTTATCTCCCCGGCCTCGGTGCTCGCCGAGGCGCGGAGAGTGAGGAATTCGTCGCAGTCCGCCGTCCACTCGCCCCCGTAGTTCCCCGGCGAGACCGCCGCGCTCGCGTCCACCGGCTTTATGTAGCTGGTCAGGACGTAACCGCGCTGTCCCTGGTACTCGACGCAGGTGAACTCGCCCGCCGGGCTGATGTAGGTCATCTGCCCGCCGCGCGGGATGGTCGTCAGGGCCTGGGCCGAAGTGCTGGGCTCAGCGCGCAGGGTTATGAACTCCTCGCAGTCGGCGTACCAGACGCCGCCCGCCTGCGAGCCCGAGGACGAGGCCGTAAAGCTCCAGAGCTGCGCTATCTGTCCCTCGAGCTTGTCGAAGCTCCAGGTGCGGCGGCTCAGCTCCACGCTGTTCGGGTCGTAGACGTTGAAGCCGAAGAGGCCGTAGTCGTATATCACTATGAAGTGCCCGCTGGTTGTGAAGTCGCCCGGCAGCATGCTGGCTATCAGGATTTCGCCGTCGTCGAGGCGGGAGCGCATCTCCCCGGCGTCAGTGCTTATCGCCTCTCCGTTCAGGCCGAAGGATGAGGCGCCCTGTGTGAAGAGCGTCCAGGCGGTACCCGCCCCGGAGACGTAGTGTCCGGCGCTCTCGGAGAAGTCGGCTATGCGCGCGGGGGTGAGGCTTGTGTCGCCCGTCAGGCCGATAGCCACCATGGACAGGCAGGTCGGGCCGCAGGCCGTTATGCCCATGACCGAGCTCCCGTAGCCGTGATAGCCCCAGCGCGTGTCGTACTGGATGAGGTACGGCACCTCGCCCTCGTCCACGCTTATGACGGCGTTCAGGCCGCTCTCATCGGCCGGGCGGAAGGGCATCAACAGCGCGAAGTCCAGTTTCTCTCCGTCCTGGAGCGCAGTCTTGACCGCCTCCTCGGTATAGATATCTATGTGGTCGGCGATGAAGTTCAGCCGCTCGGCGAGCTCCTCGTCCTCCTGCGCCAGAGCGCGCAGCTGCGAGACGTAATCCGCGCCGCATTCGTTAACGCTCATCTCCGGCTGAATTTCAGTGGCCAGGGTTGTCAGGGAATAGTTCAGCTCGTTCTGCACGTTCTTCATGTCCGGCCCCGCAAAGGTCGTGAAGCCGTCCGTAAAGCGCCACACAAACACCAGCGCCAGCAGCAATATGAGCGCAAATATCACAAGCCCCACGCGCCTGCGGCGGCGACGGCGCCGGTAATAGCGCCTCGGCGGGTTATAATATTCGTCCTGATAGTAGCCGTCGTCGTAATATGGCAAGCATTTCACCTCCGCAGACTGTATTAATTGGCTTAATACAGATTATAGCCCCCTGCGACACGCATGTCAAGCGTGCGGTAATTCCCGAGGCCGCCCGCGGAACGGCGTGTTTTTAACGGGCGCAAGGAACAAAGCCCGCCCGGAGCTCGTCCAAAACACAGCATATGGAATGGAGGCGCGAAAATGCAGAAAAAGCTTGCGCTTCTCCTCGTCCTCGCGCTGACGCTCTCCCTCGCGGGCTGCGGACAGGTTTCAACCGGCCTGCTCGCGGGAGTGGAGCCGTCGGAGGCCGGGGACGCGGCGGACGCCGCAGCTGTGGCAGCGGAGTTCACCTCGCAGGTCTTCGCCGAGGTCTACGACGGCACGGACACGCTCATCTCGCCCGTGAGCGTGCTCGCGGTGCTGGTAATGGCGGAGGCCGGCGCGCGGGGCGAGACCCTGGCGCAGATGGAAGCGGCCCTCGGCGCGGACGCGGAGACGCTCCGGGCGTCGCTTGCAGCGTATATGTCCAGCCTGGATGGCACGGTGGCAAAGGCTGCAAACTCCATCTGGTTCCGCGATGACGGGACATTCGAGCCGGACGGTGAGTTCCTCGCCGACTGCGCTTCCTTTGCGGGGTCGGACATCTTTGCGAGGCAGTTTGACGACGGGACGCGCCGCGAGATGAACAGCTGGGTCAAGGGCAAAACAGACGGCATGATTCCGGAAGCCGTGAAGAAGCTGCCGGAGGACACGGCCATGTGCCTTGTGAACGCACTATACTTTGACTCCGCGTGGGAGGACAAGTACGAACGCAGAGAGGTCTACGACGAAATCTTTCACTCCGCCGACGGCGACAGGACTGTGGAAATGCTGCACAGCGAGGAGCGCTATTTCCTCTCGGGCGACGGCTTCACCGGCTTCATGAAGCCCTACGAGGGCGGCCGCTACGCGTTTGCCGCGCTGCTGCCGGACGAGGGCTCCAGTCTTGACACGCTGGCCGCCTCGCTGAGCGGAGACATGCTCACCGCCACGCTCGCGAACGCCGAAAGCACGCCGGTGCAGACGGCCACGCCAAGCTTCACATGCCGCTGCGACATGGAGCTCGACGGCGCGCTTCGGGCGCTCGGCATGGAGGACGCCTTTGACATGCACTCGGCGGACTTCACGGGCATGGGCCGCTCCAGTTTGGGCAGCATCTACATCAGCACCGTTTTGCACAGCGCTTACATCGAGCTGGACGCGCACGGCACCCGCGCCGCCGCAGTCAGCATAGGCATAACCGGCGACGGGGCCGCCCCTCCTACGGAGCCAAAGCGCGTAATCCTGGACAGGCCCTTCCTCTATATGATAGTAGACACGCAGTACAGCATACCGCTCTTTATCGGCGCGGTGACAGGCACGGGGCTGTGAACGCCCGTGAAACCATTTGAACAGCAGCAGGCCCGGACGGCGTTTGCCGTCCGGGCCTGCTTTTTTCCGCGAGCTTATCAGCAAGGCATTTAAAAAGCCTTTGCGGCGGCAGCTCCGTCATCCGCGCGTCAAATGGCAGCCCGCCGGCCGGCTGCGCGCCATGCGGCAGGGCGGACAGGCATGCTGTGAGAGGCGGGGAGCGTCAAACCTTGGGCAGCTGGTCGAAACTCGCCTGGAGCTCGGCGTCGGTGGGGATATAGTCGCTCATCTCGCCGTCGTTGAAGCGCTGGTAGGCCACCATGTCGAAGTAGCCGGTGCCGGTAAGGCCGAAGAGTATTGTCTTTTCCTCGCCGGTCTCGCGGCACTTTATGGCCTCGTCGAGGGCGACGCGGATGGCGTGGCTGCTCTCGGGCGCGGGGAGGATGCCCTCGACGCGGGCGAAGTACTCGGCCGCCTCAAAGACCTTGGTCTGCTCCACGCTGCGGGCCTCCATAAGGCCCTCGTGGTAGAGCTCGCTCAAGACGGGGCTCATGCCGTGGTAGCGCAGCCCGCCGGCGTGGTTGGCCGAGGGGATGAAGCCGCTGCCGAGGGTGTACATCTTGGCGAGCGGGCAGACCTTGCCGGTGTCGCAGAAGTCGTAGGCGAACACACCGCGGGTGAGGCTCGGGCAGCTCGCGGGCTCGACCGCGATAAACTGATAGTCGCGCTCGCCGCGGAGCTTCTCGCCCATGAAGGGGCTGATGAGGCCGCCGAGGTTGCTGCCGCCGCCTGCGCAGCCGATTATCATGTCGGGGACAATCCCGTATTTGTCCATGGCTATCTTGGTCTCTACGCCGATGACGCTCTGGTGCAGCAGCACCTGGTTGAGCACGCTGCCCAGCACATAGCGATAGCCCTCGTGGGTGGTGGCGTCCTCGACGGCCTCGCTGATGGCGCAGCCGAGGGAGCCGGTGGTGTCGGGATTCTCCGCGAGAATACGGCGGCCGACCTCGGTGCTCATGCTCGGGCTGGGAGTGACGGACGCGCCGTAGGTGCGCATCACTTCGCGGCGGAAGGGCTTCTGCTCATAGGAGCACTTGACCATGTAGACCTTGCAGTCGAGGCCCAGATACGCGCAGGCCATGGAGAGCGCGGTGCCCCACTGGCCGGCGCCGGTCTCGGTGGTGACTCCCTTCAGGCCCTGATGCTTGGCATAATAGGCCTGGGCTATGGCGCTGTTGAGCTTATGGGAGCCCGAGGTGTTGTTGCCCTCGAACTTGTAGTATATCTTCGCCGGGGTCTGGAGCTTTTCCTCCAGGCAGTAAGCGCGCACCAGCGGGCTGGGGCGGTACATCTTGTAGAAATCCTGTATTTCCTGCGGTATGGGGATGTCGCGGGTGGTGTCGTCGAGCTCCTGCTTTACCAGCTCGTCGCAGAACACGGCGCCCAGCTCCTCGGCGGTGCAGGGCTTGCCGGTGGCGGGGTTGAGCAGCGGAGCGGGCTTTATGGGCATATCTGCGCGGACGTTGTACCACGTCCGGGGCATCTCGCTTTCTTCAAGATAGATTTTGTAAGGGATTTTCTTCTCGGTCATGATGACAACCTCCATTAAGAATTTCGGCGTATTTCACCGATATAGCTACTCCGCGGTGCGGATGTATCTACAGGTTATGCGGCCTCGCAGAGTTCGCGGCCTGCCGCGAATAATTGAGATCATTTTTGGCGGGGCTCCGCCTCGTCAAAAATACCTCTCGCGGAGAGAACGTGCTCCCATCAGTGCGCACGCAGATGGGAGTGCGCTGAACGCAGCGCCGGTCACCATCGGCTTCAGCCGGGGGACTGTTGGCACGAAAACGGCTGCGCCGTTTTCGGCCAGGGAAAATAAAAAGTCCCAAAGACCTCATCGGTCTTTGGGACAGGAATAAACTTTATCCTGCGGTGCCACCCAAATTGGCTTGCAGCCCACTTATTTCCGCGCCATCACGCGGCCGGCGCTGTAACGGGCGCCATCCCGGGAGTTAGCTTCGCTCCCCTCCTGAGTCCATTCCCCAAGACGTCCGCCGCGGCGCTCACAGCATACACGCCGCTCTCTGGAGACATCGTGTCCTGAGTACTCTTCTCAGTCATCGGTTTCGACAAACTAAGTGTAACACCAGAAACGGCCGTTTGTAAACACGGAAATTTGCACAAATAGGCGGCGCATCCGGCCGACGTATTTGTGCGCAGCGTTGAGGCGCCGCGTCCTGCGGCGCTTATTTACTGCCTCCGCAGCTCTTGACAAACGCAGGCGTCGGTGCGATAATATCAGTGACAAAACAGGGGAGCCACCGGCTGAGAGGAAGCGAACGCTTCGACCCTTTACCTGATTCGGACAATGCCGACGTAGGGAGGATATGGATTTCGACGCCTCCTTATCGGGAGGCGTTTGTTTTCCCCTGTACCTGAAAGGAGGCTGAGCAGGGGCAAAAACTGAATGGCGTTCGGGTTTTTTATCCCGTGCCGGACGGAGGGGGAGCGCCCTGCATCCGGGCCAAAAAGCAGCGATGGGAAGCCGTGTTCCGGCGTGAGAGGAGGCCATTAAGCCTCGACCGACCCAACCTTTAGCGGGGTTGACGCTGCCTTTGCGCCATTTTCCCGCAAGTCAAATTCAGGAGTGAAGAATTATGAGTTACAGCGCATCTTCAATTTTAACCAAGAAGCTGGCCCTCTCGGCCATGCTCGTGGCGGTCGCCGTTGTCGGCAGCGCCTTTATCCAGTTCCCCTTCCTGGGCAGCAACTGCTCGCCCACGCAGCACATGGTAAACGTGCTGTGCGCCGTGTTCCTCGGCCCCGGCTGGGGCGTACTCGTGGCCTTCTGCGCCAGCCTCATCCGCAACCTGCTGAGCGTCGGTTCGCTCATGGCCTTCCCCGGAAGCATGATAGGCGCGCTCTGCTGCGGCCTCGTCTACATGGCGCTGCGTAAGCGCAACAACGACGTTGTCGCCATCGTCACCACCCTTGCCGCCGAAATGTTCGGCACCGGCGTGCTGGGCGGCCTGTGCGCCTACCCCGTCGCCACGCTCTTCATGAACGTCGACGCCGCCACCACCGCCGTCACCGCGTACATCATCCCCTTCCTCATCTCCACCGTCGTCGGCAGCCTCATTGCCGGAGCGCTCGTATTCGCGCTCAAGGCGGGCGGAGCCCTCGACCGCATGCAAAGGAGCCTGACACCCATCAACCATGCCTGATACCGGAGTCCTCGCCAGGCTGCGCGCCAAGCGCCCGCTGGTACACTGCATCTCAAATATAGTCACGGCAAACGACTGCGCCAACCTGCTGTTGGCGGCGGGCGCCAGCCCCATGATGGCCGAAGCGCCTGAGGAAATGGCTGAGATAACCGCTATCTCGGACTCGACCGTGCTCAACATGGGTACGCCTGCAGCGGACAAATATTCCGCCGCCCGCGTGTGCATTGAGGAGTCAAAAAGGCTCGGCAAGCCCTTCGTGCTCGACCCTGTAGGCGTCGGCGCAAGCGCGTGGCGGCTGGACGGGGCCTCGTCCCTGCTCTCCCTCGGCAGTCCTGACATACTCCGCGTAAACCTCGCCGAAGCCGAGGCCATACTCGGCCTGGGAGCGAACGAGCAGGGCGTGGACAGTCCCGGACGCACGGACATAGAGCAGCGCACCCGCGCCGCCTCGGCCCTGGCCGGAATGTTCTGCTGCACCGTACTGCTCACGGGCGAGACGGACGTGGTCTCCGACGCCCGGCGCAGCTGCGCCGTCTCCGGAGGCAGCGGCATGATGCCCTATATAACAGGCAGCGGCTGTATGCTAAGCGTGCTGTGCGGCGCGTTCCTGGCCGTAGCGGGCGACGCATACGCCGCCGCCGCAACCGCAAGCGCGTACTGGAAGCGCTGCTCAGAGCGGGCCGAAATTGCCGCCGGCGGACGCGGCCCCGGCTCGCTACGGCAGGCCCTCATGGACGCGGCCTACGCCATGACCGACGAGACCCTGGCGTCCGGAGCGTCTATTGAGGAACTGTAAATTCAACACCGAAACGCGCCCGGCGGGGATTTCCCGCCGGGCGCGTTGCTTTCGGCTCCGTTTGGCTATATATACGCAAGATGAAACGCCGGGAGGTTCAACTAAGCACTGAACAAAAGCCGTGAAACCGCAGAGGGATAAAGGCGGCTCCCCGTTAAGCGCGGGGTTGGCCTGTGCTTGTGAATATTTTAACTATAAATTCCGCCTGCAAAGCCCGGATTTTGGCGTATTGTGAAAAAATACACAACGTGGCGAAATTTCTCTTTTAATCCCCGGCGTATGTGATATACTACAAGGCGGAAAGCATCAGCTCTGGAACAATCTATGTATGACTTAAAGGGAGGACATACGATGACGGAAAAGACCAGAACACCCGCTACCGAGGAAATGCTTGCCCGGATGGACAAGTATTGGCGCGCCGCCAATTACCTCTCCGCCTGCCAGCTCTACCTGCTGGACAACCCGCTGCTCGAGAAGCCGCTCAGCGAGGACGACATCAAGAAGAAAATAGTCGGCCACTGGGGCACTGTGCCGGGGCAGAACTTCATCTATACCCACCTTAACCGTGTCATAAAGGAATTCGACCTCGACATGATATATATCTCCGGACCGGGCCACGGCGGCAACGCCATGGTCGCCCAGGACTGGCTGGACGGCAGCTACCAGGAGATATATCCGAACATAACCCGCGACAAGGAGGGCATGCAGCGCCTCTTCAAGCAGTTCTCCTTCCCCGGCGGCGTGCCGAGCCATGTCGCTCCGGAGACCCCGGGCTCCATCAACGAGGGCGGCGAGCTGGGCTATTCCCTCGCGCACGCCTTCGGCGCCGTGACGGACAACCCGAGCCTCATAGCCGCGACCGTCGTCGGCGACGGCGAAGCCGAGACCGGCCCGCTGGCCACCAGCTGGCAGCTCAACAAGTTCATCAACGCCAGGACCGACGGCGCGGTGCTGCCCATACTGCACCTCAACGGCTATAAAATAGCCAACCCGACCGTGTTCTCACGCATCCCGCACGAGGAGCTTGAGGCCTTTTTCTACGGCTGCGGCTGGGAGCCGCACTTCGTCGAGGGCGACGACCCGATGACGATGCACCGCGCGATGGCCGACGCGCTCGACGACTGCGTCGAGAAGATTCTCGCCTACCAGGCCGACGCGCGCGAGAACGGCAACATGGCCCGCCCGCGCTGGCCTATGATAGTCCTGCGCACGCCCAAGGGCTGGACCGGCCCGGCCTACGTCGACGGCCAGAAGGTGGAGGGCTACTGGAGGGCGCACCAGGTACCCATACAGCCCGATTCTCCCGAGCACATCCGCCAGATTGAGGAGTGGCTGCGCAGCTACCGCCCCGAGGAGCTCTTCGACAAGGAGGGCCACCCGACCGACGACATTCTGGCCCTCTGCCCCGAAGGCGACCGCCGCATGGGCATGAACCCGCACGCCAACGGCGGCAAGCTGCTCAAGGATTTGCGCATGCCGGACTTCCGCGACTACGGCGTTGACGTACCCTTCCCAGGCAGCGTCGAGGCCAGTGACATGACGGAGCTCGGCAAGTTCGTGCGCGACATCTACAAGCTCAACAGCAAGGAGCGCAACTTCCGCGCCTTCGGCCCCGACGAGACCAACTCCAACCGCCTCCAGGCCGTGTTTGAAGAGACCGACCGCATCTGGGACGCCGAGGAGCTCGATATAGACGACCACCTCGCCCCCGACGGCCGCGTCATGGACTCCATGCTCAGCGAGCACGTCTGCCAGGGCATGCTCGAGGGCTATCTGCTCACGGGTCGCCACGGCTTCTTCAACAGCTACGAGGCCTTCATCCGCATCGTGGACAGCATGTTCAGCCAGCACGCCAAGTGGCTCAAGGTCTGCAACCAGCTGCCCTGGAGGGCGGACATCGCCAGCCTCAACTACGTCCTCGCCAGCAACGTCTGGCAGCAGGACCACAACGGCTTCACCCATCAGGATCCCGGCTTCCTCGACCACGTCGCCAACAAGAAGGCGGACGTCGTGCGCCTCTACCTGCCCCCCGATGCCAACTGCCTGCTGAGCTGCTTTGACCACTGCATCCGCAGCCGCAACTACGTCAACGTCATCGTCGCCAGCAAGCACCCGCGCCCGCAGTGGCTGACCATGGAAGAGGCCGTCACGCACTGCACCCACGGCATAGGCATCTGGCAGTGGGCGAGCACCGATAAGGGCCAGGAGCCCGACATCGTCATGGCCTGCTGCGGCGACACGCCGACGCTTGAAACCCTCGCCGCCGTCACTATACTGCGCAGTGAGTTCCCCGAGCTGAAGATACGCGTGGTCAACGTCGTCGACCTCATGCGCCTTCAGAGCGAGGAGCAGCACCCGCACGGCCTGAGCCAGAAGGACTACGACGTGCTCTTCACCCGCGACAAGCCCATCGTGTTCGCCTTCCACGGCTACCCGAGCCTCATCCACGAGCTCACCTACAAGCGCTACAACAAGAACATCCATGTGCGCGGCTATATCGAAGAGGGTACTATCACCACCCCGTTCGACATGCGCGTCATGAACCACCTCGACCGCTTCAACCTCGTCATGACTGCCGTCTACAACCTGCCGCAGCTCGGCAACAGAGGCAGCTACCTCATCCAGCAGATGAAGGACAAGCTCGTCGAGCACAAGCAGTACATCGCCAAGTACGGCGTCGACCTCCCCGAGGTCGCCGAGTGGAAATGGACCGAAGCAAAATAAATGCTTAAAAGCAAAGAGAACGCCCTTGCAGGGCGTTCTCTTTGCTTCCTGTAGATTTGCAATGGCCTTGCACACATTCCGCTCACCGCGTCTCTGCGGCAAAGGGCGCCGAGGATAATACAAAGTTATCCATTTTTACCGCCCAGAGCAGACAGAATTGCGCACGCGCTCTCCGCTGCAGCGCTTTTCAGGGTCGAGTGGGCGTGATATAATGTGAAAAAGCGGAGGTGAGGCAATGGAGCGCGTTTATGAACAGGCTGGGCGCATCCGGCAGACGAGAGAGTTCCCGGCGCCGCTCGGCGGCGTGACGATAGAGTGCGCGGGAGAATACATAACGGGTCTATGGTTTGAGGGGCAGAAGTACTACGGCTCTGGCCGCAAGGACTTCACTGAGGGCGCTTCGCCCGCGCTTGACGCGGCCTTCGCTTGGCTTGCGCGTTACCTTGGGGGCGGGCGGCCCGGGCTCTCGGGGCTGCGCCTCGCGCCAGAGGGTACGGCTTTCCAGCTCGAGGTGTGGCGCGCGCTCTGTGATATCCCGTACGGCGCGCTCGTGACTTACGGCGAGCTGGCCGCGCGGCTGGGCCGTCCCGGAGCCTCGCGCGCCGTCGGTGCGGCGGTGGGCAGGAACCCCATATCAGTCATAATTCCCTGCCATCGCGTCGTGGGTGCGGACGGCTCGCTCACCGGTTACGCTGGCGGCATAGAGCGCAAAACCTGGTTACTCAGGCTCGAGCGCGCCGCGGGGGCCCAAGGCAAGGCGCGGGCAGTACACCCCGTGCCTTAATACTGTCGAAAAATGGGTTTTTCATCGCATATAATGGGCTTAACCGGCTATATACATGAGGTCGGCATGAGCGTACCCAAGTATTATGAATTCCACAAACTGATGCTGAAGCTTATGGAGGACGGCAAGGCCCACTCCTTCAGGGCGCTGAAGTCGCAGCTCATAGCCAAATTCCTGCTTTCAGACGACGATTTGGCTCAGATGCTGCCCAGCGGCAGGCGGAGCTGCTTCAGCAGCCGCGTCGGCCGGGCCGGCATATGCCGTCTGTGAAGGGACGCCGGACGACGAGCCGTAACCCCGGGCGCCTGGCCGGACGGCCTGACGTGCAGGCCGTCGTCGGGGCCTTCGCGGGAAAGGGCCGGCAAGGGCCTGTTTGTAACCACCTCCGGCTTCACTGAGCAGACTGTCGAGTACACGAAGGGCCAGCATGTAATACTGATGGACGGGGAGATACTCACCCACTGCATGATTGAATACAACTTCGACGTGACGGTGAAAAAGGCCTTCGAGGTCAAGGCCGTCGACCAGAGCACGTTTGAGGACTATCAGAACGTGTGTATGCGTCCCGGCCGAGCTTTCACAGTCGGAACATATGCCAAGAGCCGCCCGTAATGGGCGGCTCTTGCTTACAGATCCTGCGCTCTCATTTTGTCCTGTTCGCGCATGCGGCGGGCGCGGCCGCGCCCGGACGCGTAGATGGCCAGCAGTATGGCGGTGGGTATGTTGGCCAGCAGCCAGACGAGAAGCGCCTGCGTTACCAGCGTCGACGTGCTACCGCCCAGGTTCACCATGCTCAGCGGGTATATCAGTGAAATGAGGAAGGCTATCGCCGGAAGGACCAGTCCCGGCCAGCGGCTTGGTTTGCGCGAGAAGTACATCTCCAGCACCACCGCGCCTATCATCAGCAAAACCAGCAATAAAGTTCTCATGTCAGCTCTCCTTTAGCTTCTTGTACTCGCTTATGAGTATTTTCGCCGCGTCCACGTCGAGCTTGTCGTCCACCGCGAGGCGCTTGATAAGCGCGATGTACGGCTCCTGCGCCGTCTCCTCGCTGAGACGTATCTTCTGTATCAGCTTGTCCAGACGAAGCCGCACAGTGGGATACGACACCCCGTACTGGTGCGCGACCTCCTTGAGCGAGCCCGAGGCGAGCATAAAGCGGCGCATAAACGCGAGGTCGTCCTCGTCCAGCCCGGACATCCATTCGGGCAGTATATTTACGGACATTTGCCCACCTCCTTTAGCAAAATTAAGTATAACCCTTAATAATATTAAAGTCAATAGTTAAAATTACCATTAATATTATTAAAGCGAAGCCTTCATTTCGAGTACATCCTCCCCACGATATAATTTGAGGTCCGGCGAGGCAGAAACTTTGCGAGCAGGGCGGCGCCCTTGTACGGGAGCCCGAGGGCCTTCAGGGGTGAAGAGCGGCGCATAAGGGCGACCTTGGCGACATAGGCGCCGGCGGCTTCGGGGCTCATGCCGGTTTCCTCGTCGTGCTCCATTTTTGCGACGGAGCGGGCCACGCGCTCGCCGTAGGCCCCGGCCTCCATGGTCTTGCGCCTGGCCCCGGTGAAGCCCGATTTGATGTCTCCGGGCAGTACGGCGCAGACGCTGATGTTGAAGGGCCGCACCTCGTTTTGCAATGCGAGGACGTAGGCGTCTATGGCGGCCTTGCTGACCGAGTACCAGAGCTGGAAGGGGATGGGCAGTATGCCTGCTATGGAGCTCATGCAGACTATGCGCCCGCCGCCGGCGGCGCGCATATGCGGCAGCACAGCCTTGACGCTGTTGTCCATGCCGAAGAGGTTCAGCTCGAGCTGGGCGTGGGCGTCGGCGCTGCTGGTGAGTTCCGCCGCGCCGGATATGCCGAAGCCTGCGTTGCAGACGAGTATGTCTATGCGCCCGGCACGGGCCATGACCTCGTCGACGGCGGCCTTCACGGCGGCTTCGTCCGTTACGTCGGCGGTTATGTGTTCAAGCTCCTCGGCGGGCTTTTCGTGTCGGGAGAATTCAAAAACCCGGCAGCCTGCGCGGGCAAGGGCGAGCGCAGTGCAGCGCCCGATGCCGCCGCTTCCGCCGGTTACAATAGCGACTTTCATGTGCCAGCCTCCTTTGCGTTTTGAGATAATAGCACCCGGGGACGAATGTGTCAAGTTTGCGCCGGGCGGCAGGCGCCGCGACGGCAAAACCTCCGATGTTAACTTCCGTTGACAGCTTGTTCGCACCGCTCGCTGGACGCGGCGCGGGCCGCATGCTATAATCTGCGTCGGAATGGAGGAATGCACATGACATTCGGCGAACGCCTTATGAAGCTGCGCCGGGAAAGAGGCCTCTCACAGGAGGCCCTCGGCGACATGGTGGACGTCACACGCCAAACCGTCAGCAAATGGGAGCGGGGCGAGTCGACGCCCGAGCTTGAAAAGCTCATGGAGCTCGCTCGCATATTTGAAATCTCCCTCGACGGGCTCGCCGGCCTGGAGCATGACACGGGCGCAGAGCAGTCCGCACCCCAGCCTGCGCCGCGTCCCGACTGGCGCTGGCACTATGAGTACAAGAGCCGCCGCAGCCTTTTCGGCCTGCCGCTCGTGCACATAAACGTGGGCCGCGGCGGATTTTACCGCGCGACGGGTATTATAGCCATAGGTGCAATGGCAAATGGCGTCGTGGCCATCGGCCTCGTCTCTCTTGGCGGGCTGGCGATAGGCGCGGTGTCCGTGGGCCTGCTGGCCGCGGGCGCAATGGCGCTGGGCGGCTGCGCCGTGGGAGCCGTCGCGGCCGGATACTGCGCCGTCGGTTCTCTGGCCGTGGGAGGCGAAGCCTTCGGCGCCCTGACGCCGGGCCGCAAATTTTAACGGCGTGTATGAACCCGCCCCGGCTGCCCGGGGCGGGTTTTATATCCCGATATACGCAATTATTATCCCGGCGGCGAGCAGGGCGCACTCAAAGAAGCAGATGAGAGGCATGCCCACGGTGAAGCTCGTGTGCAGGGTCTTGTGCCTGAACGCCTTCATGCCCAGCATCACGCCCGGCGAGCCGCCGAGCACGGCGACCAGGAAAAGCGTCGCCTCGGGTATCCGCCGCTTGCCCCTCTGGGCGCGGCGCTTGTCCGCGCGCATGAGGAGGAAGGCGTCCAGATTTATTATTGCAAGGTATAGCACCAAAATTTTCAACAGCAGCTCCAACTATCTGCCCGCCTTCCTGCCGCGACCCGGCGCGGGCTTTTTCGCGCTTTGACGCGGTTTTTCCGCAGTCCCGGCCGTTTTCCGCGACGGCTTTGCAGCGGGCTTTCCGCCGCCCTTTGCGGCTTTCGAGACTGGCTTGGCGGGGCTTTCGCCCTTTTTCCCGTAGTGCTCGGGCCGGACCAGGCAGCCCTTGCCGTAGCCGATGAGGTCCTCCCTGCCCGCCTTGCGCAGAGCCTCGATGACCAGGCGGCGGTTGGCCGGGATGGTGTATTGCAGCAGCGCGCGCTGCATCGCCTTCTCATGCGCCGAGCGCGCGACGTAGACCTCGCTCATGTCGCGAGGGTCTATGCCCGTGTAGTACATGCAGGTGGATATTGTGCCGGGCGTGGGGTAGAAATCCTGTACCTGCTCGGGACGCCTGCCCGTGCGGTGGAGAAACTCCGCGAGCGAAATTGCGCTCTCAAGCGTGCTGCCGGGATGGCTGCTCATAAGGTAGGGTACGACGTACTGCTCCTTGTCGTAGCGCTGGTTGAGCCGCCTGTACTTGTCCATGAAGCGCTCGTAGACGTCGATGTGCGGCTTGCCCATGTAGTCGAGGACATAATCTATACAGTGCTCCGGCGCGACCTTGAGCTGGCCGGAGATGTGGTAGCGCACCAGCTCTGAGAAAAAGTCGCCGCTCTTGTCACAGAGCATGTAGTCGTAGCGTATGCCGCTGCGCACGAACACCTTCTTGACTCCGGGTATTTTGCGCAGCTTTCGCAGCAGCGCAAGGTAGTCCGAGTGGTCGGCGTCGATGTTCGGGCAGGGCGTGGGCGCAAGGCAGCTGCGGTTGGCGCACATGCCGCTCTTGAGCTGCTTTTGACAGCTCGGGTGGCGGAAATTTGCGCTCGGGCCGCCCACGTCGGAGACGTAGCCCTTCCACAGCGGGTGATGCGTCATGGCCTCGACCTCGCGTATCACGCTCTCGTGGCTGCGCGAGGTCACCATGCGGCCCTGGTGGAAGGCCAGCGCGCAGAAGTTGCAGCCTCCGAAGCAGCCGCGGTTGTGTATGACGGAAAAGCGCACCTCCTCTATCGACGGGACGCCGCCCATCTCATCGTACATCGGGTGCACCTCGCGGGTATAGGGCAGCTCGGCCACGCGGTCAAGCTCTTTCGTCTCGAGCGGCATGGCGGGCGGGTTCACCACCAGCCAGCGCTCGCCGTGCTTCTGTGCAAGGGTTTTGCCGCGCACGGGGTCGTGCTCTGCGTACTCTATGCGCGTCGCTTCGGCATACGCCCTCTTGTCGGCGCAGACCTCCTCATAGCCGGGCAGGATAACCGCCCCCTCCGGCGCGCTTGAGCCGATATACGCCGTGCCGCGTATGTCGTGCATCGTCGAGATGTCCTCGCCGCTTTTCAGGCGGCGGGCAATCTCTATGGTGGCGTACTCTCCCATGCCATAGACGAGCAAATCAGCCTTGGCGTCGAATATGACGCTGCGGCGCACCTTGTCCTGCCAATAGTCGTAGTGGGCAAAGCGCCTGAGGCTCGCCTCCAGCGAGCCTATCACGACGGGCAGGCCCGGGAAGGCCTCGCGCGCCCGGTTGGCGTACACCGTCACGGCGCGGTCGGGCCGCAGCCCCATCTGCTTGCCGGGCGAATAGAAGTCCTCGTGACGGCGGTGGCGGCTGGCCGTGTAGTGCGCGACCATGCTGTCGAGGTTGCCCGCGCCTATCATAACGCCGAGGCGTGGCCGTCCCATGGCCTCAAACGCCGCGGCGCTGTGCCAATCCGGCTGGCAGAGCACGGCCACGCGGAAGCCCTCGGCCTCCAGCACGCGCGCTATAACCGCCGTGCCGAAGCTCGGGTGATCGACATAGGCATCCCCGCCCACGACGAGGAAGTCGTACCACCACCAGCCGCGCTCGTGCATGTCCTCGGCGGATACGGGCAGGAAGTCCGCCCTCGTCGGCTTTACATACTCATTGCTCATTCAAGTTCTCCATAGTACCAGCCGGAAACGCCCTCGTGCTTGACGAGATAGCCCCGGCTCGTGGTTTCTATCACGCTGACCTCGTCTCCGGCCTCAAGCGGCAGGGCGTAGTCGGTGCAGTCGTTGCAGCGGACAACGCCGCTCTCTCCGTACAGGTATTTTGTCAGGATGTCGAGCTCGTATCCCGTGCGCACATGCCGCACACGGGAAAACTCCTCGCCCCTGCTGAGTATTTCGACCTGATTGTCGCCCCAGCGTATATATGTGCTCGGCCCGCCGCCCGCCTGGGCGCTCTTCACGCGGCGCACCGGGAAGGGGTCGTAGGCGATAAGGCCAAAGTCATCGCTGCCGTCATGCGGTATGACGAGGGCGTTGAGCTGCCCGTCGTCCTTGAGGACGCAGCCGCCGTCTATGCTGATAATATGGCTGTCCCGGTCTATAATGGGGTTGGCGCAGCAGACGTCGCCGCCGTATAGCTGCACCGGCCAGTGGCCGACGATGACCCACTTGTCGAATTTGCGGCCCTGGCCCATGAAGTCGTCGTTCTTCATGCAGTCCCAGCCGTCCCAATGCCCGGGGTCGCCTTTCGGCAGGCCGCCGTGGACAAAGATGTAGCTGTCCGTCTCTATGACCTGCGGCATACTGGCCAAAAACTCGAACTCGCGCGGGAACATCGCGCCAAGGGTGCGGTAATAGTTCTCTATGTCGAAGTCCTTGTCCACCACTATGCCCGCGGCGTCGCACATCTGCTGCAGCAGGCCGGGGCCGTTGCCGTTGGCGTTCGTGAGCAGGTAGTCCTTAACATACCAGTCACGGCAGGGCATGGAGTGGTTGTGCTCGTCGTACCAGTAGTCGCAGTTGCCGAGCACGAACCAACAGTTCACGCGCTCCTTCAAGTCCATGAGAAAGTGCAGCGTGTCGAGGCTGCTCGGGCCCTTTTCCATCGTGTCCCCGCAGAACACTACCGTGTCCCCGGCCGTGGGGGATATCTTCTCCAGCAGGCCCTTCAGGTAGGGCAGGTTGCCGTGTACATCCGAAATTGCGAATATGCGTCCGTGCCCGGTGAAGCGTCTGCGCTCAATACGCGCTTGCATCAACATTACAATGTACGCTCCATGAGGATCTGGTCGCTAGACACGCCCGGCTCTATGCGCAGGTCGTGGAAGCCGTAGTGGTGATAGAAGCCTATCGCGTGCTCGTTGGTCACGGCGACGTGCAGCCGCACCGCGCTGCGCTTCTTCTTGAAAAAATACGCGTCGGCCATACCTATGAGCTGCACGCCCAGGCCGTGGCCCCGGTACTCGGGCAGGAGGTAGAGCAGGCTTATCCAGCCGCAGTTGAGCTCCTTGCCGCGCTTGGGGTCGAGCTCGAGCACGCCCACCGGCGTGTCGCCGGAGAGCACCTTCAGCAGGCTCTCAGGATCCCTGGCGGCGTGGCTGCGCGCGCTGGAGAGGTAAACGCTGCTCATAAATCCGGCGTCGGTGCCGTGCGCGGCTATCCAGGAGTCGCGGTAGCAGCCGGTGTAAAAATCCGCCTCCTGCCTGCTGCGCGGATTGAGCGGGGCGAAGCGCAGGCTGCTCGGATCCTCCTTCTTCGTGTCGCGCCACCACTGCTGCTTGGCGAAGGTGGACAGCTCGCCCAGGTGGCTGTTGTCGTTGTAGTACTCCACCGTGAATTTGCCGCCGTCGTAGTACAGCAGGCTGACGGAGGTGTTGTCGCCGTGGTGCATCGAGGTGTCGCTGAGCTCCATGCCCATGGCGCGCATGAGGAAGGTCTTTATGCACATGCCGTGCGCGACTATCGCCACGGTCCTGCCCTCGTTTGCGCGCGCTATCTCGGTTATGGCCGCGGTCATGCGCGCGCCGCACTGTACGAAGCTCTCGCAGCCGGGCACCACCCACTTCTCGGGGTCGTTGTTGAAATTGTACATCTGCTCGGGCCACTTGTAGGAGAGGTCGCCCCAGCTGTCGCCCTCCCAGACGCCCATGTGTATTTCGCGCAGCTGCCTCGAGGTGTGCAGCTCCAGGCTGCGCCCGCGCAGGATGGCGCCCGCCGTCTCCTTCGTGCGCTCCAGGTCGCTGGAATACACGGCGTCTATGTGTATGTCCTTGAAACGCTCGGCCAGGGCGTCTATCTGCTTTTTGCCCCGTTCCGTCACCTTTCCGTTCCAATGCCCCTGCGCACGGCGGAAGAGGTTCCCCTCCGCCTCGGCGTGGCGTATGAGATATATCGTCGTCATGCTTTCTCCCGTCCCGTCGATATTGACCATTAGGCCCAACTCGTTTATAATACTAGGGTATAATTGCCGGTTATAGTGCCGGCGTGTAATGCCACTTGCTATTTTACAATATTCGCTCGATAGAAGCAAGCGGCGCGGAGGTCAATGTGAAAGTTATACATTTGATAAGCGGCGGCGACACGGGCGGGGCAAAGACCCACGTCCATTCCCTGCTGCATGCATTGGGTAAAACCGCCGAGGTCACGCTCGTCTGCTTCCGTGACGGCCCCTTCGCCGAGGAGGCGAGGGCCCTGGGCATAGACACGCGCGTCTACCCCGGCCGCTTCTTTGCCGCCCTCGGCCAGGTGGAGGAGCTGATAAGGGACGAGGGCTTCGAGCTCATACACTCGCACGGCTCGCGCGGAAACCTTGCCGGGGCTCTGCTCGCCCGGCGCACCCGCCTGCCCATCGTCAGCACCATACACAGCGACTGGAAACTCGACTACATGGGTCGTCCCATGGCCGCGATGACCTACGGCGTGCTCAACTCCTGGGCGCTGCGCCACATCAAATACCACGTCGGCGTCTCAGACGCGATGCGCCGCCTGCTCATCGAGCGCGGCTTCCGCCGCAACGACACCTTCGCCATATATAACGGAATAGACTTCGGCCGCAGCATACCCGCGACTGACCGTGCGGCGTTTTATAAGCGTGTCGGCGCCGGGGTTGAGCCCGGCGACGTCGTCATCGGCGCGGCCGCCAGGCTCGACCCGGTCAAGGACCTGGCCACCCTGGTGCGCGCCGTGGCCGAGGCGCGCAAGAGCGCCCCGAACCTCAGGCTCGTCATCGCCGGAGAGGGCGCGGAGCGCCCGAACCTCACCGCTCTTGCCGAAGAGCTGGGCATGTCCGACTCCCTGACGCTCTGCGGCTGGCTCGACGACATGGACGAATTCTACGGCTCCATAGATATCAACGCCCTCACGAGCCTGTCGGAGACCTTCCCCTACGCCATCACCGAGGGCGCGGCGCACCGCCTGCCCACGGTCTCCACCCGCGTGGGCGGCATACCGAAGCTCATAATAGACGGCGAGACGGGCTACCTCGTCGACGTCGGGGACTACAAGACGCTCGGTGAGAGGATAGCCCGGCTGGCGCTGGACGGCGCCCTGCGCTCCGCGCTCGGCGCGGCGCTTTTCGAGAAGGCCTCGCGCGAGTACTCCATAGACGCCACCTGCCGCGAGCAGATAGAGGTCTACAGACAGATACTCGAGCGCGAGGGCAGCGGCGGACGCGCGGGCGTGCTCATCTGCGGCGCCTACGGCATGGGCAACGCCGGAGACGAGGCCATACTCGACGCGCTGGTCGGCGAGATGCGCTCCATCGACCCGCTTATGCCGCTCACCGTGCTCAGCCGCGACCCCGAGGGGGCCTGCTCCAGGCTCGATGTCGAGGCCGTACACACCTTCAACGTGCCGAAGGTGCTGAGCATTATGAAGCGCCGGACTCTCTATATCAACGGCGGCGGCAGCCTCATACAGGACGTGACCAGCCGCCGCAGCCTCTGGTACTATCTCTTTACGCTCCGCGCGGCCAAGGCGCGCGGTTGCCGCGTCATGATGTACGGCTGCGGCATCGGGCCCGTCACGCGCGAGGGAGGCGTGGAGAGCGCGAAAAAGACGCTCAACAGCTGCGTCGACGTCATCACCCTGCGCGAGCCGGACAGCATAGAGGAGCTCGCGCGCTTCGGTGTGGACAAGCCGGAGATAATCCTCGCCGCCGACCCGGCCCTGACGCTTCTGCCTGCCTCGAGGGCCGAGGTGGACTCGGCCCTCGCCTCGGCGGGGGCGGACCCCGCCGGCCGCTACGCCGGATTCGCGCTCAGGCTCTGGCCGGGCTTCGCCCCAAAGGCGCAGGCCATAGCGGAATGCGCAAAGTACCTGTATGAAAAACACGGCCTGACGCCGCTGTTCATACCCATCAACCACAAGAGCGACTCCGACGCCGCCGAGGCGGTGGCGAAGCTGCTCGGCGATGTGCCGCACACGCTGCTGCCCGGCCCTCTGCCCTCCGGCCTGGCGATAGGCATCCTGGGCCGCATGGAGGTCGTAGTATCCATGCGCCTGCACGGGCTCATCTTCGCAGCGGGGCAGGGCACGCCGGTCGTCGGCGTGAGCTACGACCCGAAGGTCACCGCGTTCCTGCGCTGCATCGACGGCGAGTGCGTAAAGCTCGAGGATGTGTCCGGCGGCGAGCTTTGCGGCCTGGCAGACGCCGCGCTCTCCAAGCGCCGCGACGAGGCCGCCCTGCGCGAGAGCGTGAAAAAGCTGCGCGAGCTTGAAGGGCGCAATTCGCTCGCGGCGGCTCGCCTGCTCGGCAAGGAGGTAGTGCGTAATGGTTAAGGCCGCGGCCGTCGTCACCGGCGACGGCGCAGAGCTGCAAAGCCTGCTGGACGGCATGTTCTTCGGTGAGGTGCCGAACTTCAGCCTAAGCGCCGTCGTGGCGACGGAGCCGGGTTCCGTCGCCCTGCGCCGCGCGGAGGCCCAGCACATAGCCACATACACGGTGGATGCGGGCATCTTCCCCAACGCAGCCACGTTCACACGCGCCCTGTCGGCCAAGCTGCAGGACATCGACGCGGAGATGGCCGTGCTTGTCTCCCTGGAGCCGGAGCCCGCGGAGAGCTTTTACCGCGAATACTCGGGCAAGTGCGTCTGCTTGCGGCTCAGCGAGCGCCTGAAGGGCGCGGCTGAGCGGGGCGACGGCGCCGTCGTGGCCACCGCGCTGCTGGCCGACGCCGACGGCAGCGAGGCCCGCCGCTACGGCCGCGTGAGCGCCGAGGTCAAACCCGGCGACAGCGTGTCGCAATTGCGCCGCCGTCTGGTTGAAAGCGGCGCAGGCGAGCTGCTGACAAAGGCACTCAAGGACTACATGCGCGAGTTCCACTAAAAAAATTCGGCGGCTGACGCCGCCGAAAACCCTTATTCCTCCGACGCGAGCTTGGCGCGCGTCTCCTCGTTCGAGAGCTCCCGCACTTCGGCGAGAAAGGCAAACGGCGCGCAGTCATCGACGCCGTAGGTGAGGTTCAGCTCCCGCTCCAAGTCCAGCCAGGTACTCAGCGGGGCCTCGTTGTGCTGAATGACGGCCTCCAGCCTGTCGAGCGCCTTGTAGAACTTTGCCTCCGGAGTGGCGCGCTCCTCCATCTCGGCGTAGAGCGCGTCCAAATACTCCGCCCTGTCCGGCAGCTTCGCCGTAAGTGCGTGTATGGCGTCGAGTTCACGGCTCTCGTCGCGCTCGGTCTTGAGGAAGCTCGGGATATCCCCCGTGACGGCCTCGCCCCAGTCGTGTATGAGGCACATGCGCAGCACCTTGTCCATGTCCAGCTCAGGGAACTCACCCTCGAGCAGCAGCGCCATGCAGCAGACTCGGAAGGTGTGCTCGGCCACGCTCTCGTGCCGGCCGGTGTGCGTCCAGCTGTGGCGGGTGTTGCACTTCATATTCTCAAGGATGTGGAGAAAGTCCATAAATTCTGCGGGTTTCACGCGGATGCGCCCCCTTTCCGCCGACTATGATATCACAGCGGGGCGGGCATTGCAACTTTACGAGGTGAGCAAATGATAAGATTGTACAACGGCCTGGTCATGCCCATGGTTTCGGACTGCTCCGTGGCCCCCGGCGAGGTCTGGACAGACGGCGGCAAAATAGCCTACGCCGGTCCGGCCAGGGACGGCGAATTGCCCGCGTTCGAGCGCGAGATAGACTTAAAGGGCGACCTGGTCATGCCGGGCTTCAAAAATGCACACGCGCACTCGGCGATGACCTTCCTGCGCTCTTATGCGGACGACCTGCCGCTGCAGAGCTGGCTCTTCGACAAGGTGTTCCCGCTCGAGGCAAGGCTCACGCCGGAGGCGGTCTACGCCTTTACGCGCCTGGCCATACTCGAGTACCTCGCGGGCGGAATCACCGCGAGCTTCGACATGTACTTTTACCGCGACGCCTACGCCCAGGCGAACATAGACAGCGGCTTCCGCACCGTTATATGCGGCGCGCTCTCCGCCGGGGACAAAATATCGACCGCGGCGGACGACTACAAGAAGTACAACTCCATGGGCGAGCTCATAAGCTACCTGCCCGGCGTCCACGCCGAGTACACCGCGGACGAAAAGCTCCTGCGCGGTATGAGCGAGCTTGTCCGCGAGCTCAAGAGCCCCTTCTGGACGCACAACAGCGAGACGAAGAGCGAGGTCGACGGCTGCTTTGAGCGGCACGGCATGTCGCCCACGGAGTATTTGGACTCACTGGGCCTCTACGACTTCGGCGGAGGCGGCTACCACTGCGTGTGGTTCAGCGAACGCGACATGGATATCTTCGCCGAAAAGCAGCTCTGGGCCGTGACCTGCCCCGCGTCCAACGCCAAACTTGCCAGCGGTATAGCGCCTCTCGGCCGCTTTAAAAAGCGCGGCATACGCCTCGCCGTCGGCACCGACGGCCCGGCCTCCAACAACGCGCTGGACATGTTCCGCGAGATGTACCTCGCCTGCGTGCTGCAAAAGCTCTCGCACTCCGACGCAGCGGCCTGCCCGGCCGAGGACGTGCTCATGGCCGCCTGTTCCGGCGGCGCAAGGGCCATGGGCCTCGGCAGCTGCGACTGCCTCGCTGAAGGCAAGGCGGCAGACCTGGCCGTCATCAGTATGAGCAGGCCCAACATGCGCCCTGTGCACGACATAGCCAAAAACCTCGTCTACTCCGGCACGCGCGACTGCGTTCGCCTGACGATGGTTGCCGGGAAGATACTCTATGAAAACGGGGAGTTCTTTGTCGGCAGCGACGCCTCCGGGATATATGAGGAGGCCGAAAAATACACCAAGGAGCTGATAGACCGTGATGATTGAAAAGCGCATAAGCGATTGGATAGATTCGCACAGGGACGAATTCCTGCGCGACGTGGCGCGCATGGTCGCCATAGAGAGCGTGGGCGGGGAGAGCGCGCCGGACGCCCCGTTCGGCCCCGGGCCGCGCGCGGCGCTTGATGAAATGCTCAAGCTGTGCGGCGAATACGGCTTCGCAACGGACATCTACCACGGCGCAATGGGCAGCGCGGACTACAACGGCAAGGCCGCGCGGCTCGACATACTCGGCCACCTGGACGTGGTCGGCCCCGGCGACGGCTGGGACACCGACCCGTATAAGGCCACGCTGAAGGACGACGGCTGCCTCTACGGCCGCGGCACCGACGATGACAAGGGCCCCGTGGTCGAGGCGCTCTATGCAATGCGCTGCCTGAAGGAGCTGGGCGTGGAGCTCGAGCACGGCTGCAGGCTGCTGTTCGGCACGGACGAGGAGACCGGCTCCGGAGACCTGCACTACTATTACGACGAGCACGAGCCGGCGCCGAACACCTTCACCCCCGACACCGGCTTCCCGGTCTACAACGTCGAAAAGGGCATGTACCGCCCGGTAATAACCCGCAGCTGGCCCGGCGAAGCTGGGCAGCCAAGACTTGTCTCCGCCCAGGGCGGCTTCCGCATAAACGTCGTACCCGCCGAGGCCACGGCCGTCATTGAGGGCCTGGACGCCCCCGGCGCGCTCAAGTTCGCCGGCCCCTGCGCCGACAAATGCGGCGTGGAGCTCATCGCCTCCGACACCCCCGCAGGCTGTGAAATACTCGTGCGCGGCAAACAGACGCACGCGGCGTATCCTCAGAGCGGTATAAACGCCGTCACCGCGCTGCTGGCCGTCATTTCCGAGCTGCCGCTCGCCGGCGCGGCCTTCGAGGCCGTAAAGGAGCTGAGCCGCCTCTTCCCGCACGGCGACTGGCTGGGCGAGGGCTGCGGCATAGCTCAGTCCGACGAAATTTCAGGCGAGCTGACTATCTCCGCCGACATCTTCGAGCTCGATGAGACGGGGCTGAAGCTCGAGTGCGACTCCCGCGTCCCCATCTGCGCCGACGAGGCCAACTGCCGTGAGGCGCTCGAGCAGATGGCCCGCGAGGCCGGGTTTGAGGTCACCGGCGGCATGATAGCCGCGCACCACACCCCCGGTGACGGCGAGTTCGTGCAGAGCCTGCTCAAATGCTACGAGCACTACACCGGGCTCAAGGGCGAGTGCGTCTCCACCGGAGGCGGCACCTATGTCCACGACATACCCGGCGGCGTCGGCTTCGGCTCCGGCATGCCGGGCTTCGACTCGCGCCTGCACGGCGCCAACGAGCGTATCCGCGTCACCGACGCGCTTACGGCCAGCAAGATATTCGCGCTGGCGATATACAAGATTTGCAAAGGCAAGGAGGAATAAGTATGGTAACGAGGTTTGAGGACCGCGAAGTAAACGAAAAGGTGAATATGTTTGGCGGTGCGGGCAAGATTTTCAATCGCGTAATAGCCAGCCAGGAGACCATGTACAACAAGAACCGCCTCTTCCAGCACGGCTATCTCAAGCACGGAGACGAGGTGGGCTATCACGTCCACAACGGCGACGGCGAGGTGTACTATATTCTCTCCGGCGAGGGCGAGTTCAACGACAACGGCACCGTGACCACCGTAAAGGGCGGCGATGTCTGCTGGACCCCCGACGGCGAGGGACACAGCCTGGTCTGCACGAGCGACGAGCTCGAGTTTATCGCCCTCGTAGTCTATAGCAAATGAGCGACAGTCTCGGCTCCGGCTTCAGACAGGTCTATGAACGCCTGAAGCTGGAGTTCTACCGTGAAGTTTTCTGCGCCGGGCACGACCGTGACGTCGGGCTCTCGGCCGTCGAGGCCTTCTCCCTGGAGGTCATCGACCAGCTGGGCCGCCCGACAATCGGCCAGTTCGCGGAGTTCCTGAACATCTCCCGCTCGAACGCGACCTATAAAATCGCCAACCTGATCCGCCTCGGCTATGTGCGCAAGGAGCGCTCCGGCCCCGACAGGCGGGAATACTACCTGGTGCTCACCGATAAGTACTATGCCAACGCCGCCCTTCTCGACGACTACGTCGCGGCGCTGGTCGAGCGCATCCGGGCCCGTTTCACGCCGAAGGAAATCACCGAGCTCGCCCACATGCTGGACGTGATTTCGACGGAACTCATGCCGCTCGACATTGAAAGCGGCGAAAAAAGCGTCCGGGAAGCATGATTGAGCGCAGCGCAACCAGCCGCAACCGTAGGTTGCGAAGCTTCAAGCCCTGGGTTTCTTGTCAATTCCGGTTGCAGACGTTATACTGAACACACATGGATATGGAGGTGTTCACCATAAAACTACCGGAAAAGATACAATGCGCCCGGAGACGCGCGGGGCTCTCTCAGGAGCAGCTCGCAGAGCAGCTGGGTATCTCGAGGCAGGCTGTAAGCAAGTGGGAAACCGGCGAAGCCATGCCCGACGCGACGAAGCTTGCCCCGCTCGCATCGGCGCTGGGCGTCTCAATCGACTGGCTGCTGAGTGAGGACGAGCCGCAGTTTGCGAGCGAGCCCGAGGAGGACTGGGCGGACAAGCTGCCGCGTCACATAAGCCGTCTCGCCAAGCGCTGGGGCTGGCTCGCGGGCGTCTACATTGCCGTCATGGGCGGAGTTTTTGCCGCCATGGGCCTGCTGGCCAGATTCGCGGTGTCGAGGATGGTCGGGGGGATGTCTTCAATCGGCGGTTTCGGCTCCTTCGGCGACCCCGTCATTGACAATTTTGCGAGCAACAACCCCGTGACCATTTTCGGAGGTTTTATGCTCGTCTTTGGCCTCGTGGTCTGTGTGGCGGGCATAGTCCTGGCCGTCGTGCTCAAGCAGAAAAGCAAAAAATGAACTCACGCCCCGGAAAACTCCGGGGCGTTTTTTCGTTTTGCGGAGCATATTCCATTACCCCACGCATATAAGAAGCGCCTGCACACAGGCGCAAGCCTGTTGAGGATGGACTTTGACGCCTGCGTGTGCTAAGCTTTCATCAACAGGGGGCTTAAACAATGGACAAAACCTATCAGAAATTCTTAAAATCCGGCATAGACCTCGCGGCGCTGGGCGTCGGGCGAGGCGAAAACGAGACCTATTTCTGCACGCCGCGCGGCGCGAGCTTCATCGGCTGGGAAGGCGTGGACGGCATACACTACTGCTTCGTGCGCGGGTACGGCGGCGTCGTGTTCGCAGTGAGCCCGGAAAACGCCGCGCCGGACTACGTCCACGCCGTGGCGCGGGATTTCGCCGACTTCCTCAGCCTGCTGCTCTCGTGCGGTCACGGTTCGGCCATAGAGCAGTGCTGGCAGTGGAACCGCGGACAATTCGACGCCTTCCTCGCGGAAAACCCGCCCACGGATGAGGCGCGCTCCGTCATGGACGAGATACGCACAAAGCTCGCGCTTGAGCCCATGGACGACGCCTGGGGATATATACACGAGCTGCAGGCCGGTTTCGACTACGGCAGGATAAAATACTCCGATCCCGACACGGCGGCCGAGCTCAGCCCAGAAACGCAGGAGCCCTGGTCCGTGAGCTACTCCTGCGGATACTGGGGCAATTCCGGGCGCGAAAAGCCAGGCGTTGAAATACCCGTCAACGCGCGCTTCGACTACGCCGGTCACGAGTGGCGTATCCCGTCGGTTTGCTCCTGCGCGAAGGGCCTCGTCATGGACGTGGCCATAGCGACGGACGCGCAGGCCGTGCGCGCATTTATGGCCAAGTGGTATACGGGTGACGAAGAGAACCGCTGCGGCTTCACGAAGGCAGAGCGCATGCGCATCGAGCACGAAAACCCGATGCATCTTGACTTCTACGCAGAGCTCACGCTGAACGGCCGCAAGCTCAGAAGCGACAGCTCCAGCAGCGGCGGCTGGGCGCCCATCGACGGCTACGACAACGAAGCGCGCGCCCTGCGCTGGCTCGAGCACTACGGCCTGGACAGAGAGCGCTGCTGGCTCTTTTGGCGCGTGTGCTTTCCCTGGAGACGCCGCACTGAGATAAAGTCGCTGTCCGTAACGTTCACCATCAGTCCCGACGACATACCCGGTGAGAGCTTCACTATCTCCGGCCCTGGCGACGCCGCGCAGCTCACAAACCCCGAAACCGGCGAGGTGTATACGCTCACGGCCTGTGAATACGGCACGGACGCAATCAAGCAGGAGAGCTTCGGCGGCAGCGACGAGTACGAGTATCCGACGCGCCTGGCGACCATGGAGTACACGCTCTCGCCCGAGGCGGAGGGACGCGCCGTGAGCATACACGACATCGCCGAGGGAGAGCCCCCGCGGCGGAAGTTCCCCGACAACAACGGAGGCTACCGCTTTATGTTTGTTCCGAACGCCGCCTGCGCGGTAGGCGTGATGCTGAGGCCGGACAGGCCCGGATGCCATGCCGCGGCCTCGGCGCTGTATTTTGACTTGCCTGAGCGCATCGAGTGGCTGCCGGTGTTCCGGTCCGTGACGCCGGAGCCGTATACGGCTCAGCTCATTTAAAACGTGCGCCCGGCGGGCGCAGCCTAAACGTCTTTCTCTACAAAATGTATGTCGGAGGCGTCCCAGTAACCTCTGTACACCCTGTCCTTGTTTCCGTCCAGGTTCAGCTGGTACATCCTGAATGTGACCGTCAGGTCTTTGGGCTGCCAGCGCTCTTCGTACGAATACCGGTATTTCATGCCCAGACGCCTCATAACGCCGCCGCTTCGCGGATTCTTTACGTCATGCGTGGCCGTTATGTACGGAATCCCTTCTTTTTTCAGCCGCTCTATAACGGCTCTTCCGGCTTCGGTGATTATGCCCCTGCCCCAGAATTCCCTGCGCAGGCCGTAACCGAAGTCAAAGGCGTCCTCTGCTCCGACGTTGACGTAGCCTATGGGTTCGCCGCCTTTCAGGCAGACGGCGTAGCTGTACGCGCTTCCCAGAGCATATCGGGCCGCGAAGCGCGTCTCATAGAATGCCTTCGCGTCCTCCGCGCTGTATTTGCCGCCTTCTGCGGCTATGCACGTCTCATTATACAGTAAGGCCGCAGAAACGGCAAACCGCCCCCCGGATTGTATCCGGGGGGCGGCCGCTATGGAGGAAACGTTCAGAGTTTTTCTGCGTTTATTTTGAACATAATATCCAGGTTGCTGACGATGATGTCCACCGCCTCCTGTTCCGGGTGGCGGGATGAGTTTATGCTTATATCGAAGTGCTCCGCGCTCATCCAGTTCGTGCCGGTATAGCGCTTGTAGTAGTCGGCGCGCTTCTTGTCGACGGTCAGGATATGACGCCGGACCTCGGCCTCCGTCTTTTGCGGCAGGACGTACATCTGCTGCTTGAGCCGGTCCTCAAACGGAGCGTGGATGAACACGCGCAGGACGTTCGGCCGATCGCGCAGGAGATAGTCGGCGCAGCGGCCCACTATCACGCAGCTCTCGTTGCCGGCCAACTCCTTGATTATCTCCGCCTGGAAGGTGAACAGGTTCAGGTCACTGGTAAACTCGTCGCTGTCCGGGGGCAGAAGCTGGCCCGTATAGACCTTTTTCGCCGCGTTGAACAGCTTCATGCGGTGGACATCCTCGTCGGCCGCGCCAAAGAGGGCCTCGGATATGCCGCTGCGGTCGGAGGCCATGCGGATGAGCTTGTAGTCGTAGAACGGGATGCCGAGCCGGTCGGACACCAGCTTGCCGATGTGGTTGCCGCAGCTGCCGTGTTGCCGCGAGATGGTGATAACGTAGTTGGCTGCCATCTTTCTTCCCCCTTTTCAGGCGCCCAGATAGGCGCGGCGCACCTTGTCATCGTGCAGCAGCTCCAGCGCCTTGCCGGACATGGATATCCGTCCGGTCTCCAGCACATACGCCCTGTCCGAGATGGACAGCGCCATCTTCGCGTTTTGCTCGACGAGCAGTATGGTGATGCCGTCGGCGTGCAGGGCCTTTATCATGGAGAATATCTCCTTGACGAGTATGGGCGAGAGGCCCATGCTGGGTTCGTCGAGCAGCAGCATCCTCGGCTCGGTCATCAGCGCGCGGCCCATGGCCAGCATCTGCTGCTCGCCACCGGAGAGTGTGCCGGCCAGCTGCCGGGAACGCTCGGCCAGGCGCGGGAAGTGCGCATAGACGCGCTCAAGCTGCTTTTTTATCTTGCCCTTGTCGCGGACGATATACGCGCCCATCATCAGGTTTTCCTCGACGGTCATTCGGGCAAAGACGTGGCGTCCCTCGGGGACGTGCGCCAGGCCCAGCTCGATTATCTTGTTCGGCGCGGTCTTGCGCAAATCGTGCCCGTCGAGCTCTATGCTGCCGCTCTCGGCGGGGACCAGGCCGCTGATGGTGTGCAGCGTAGTGGTCTTGCCCGCGCCGTTTGCGCCGATGAGGGACACCAGCTCGCCGTCGTTTACCTCCAGCGAGATGCCCTTGATGGCCCGGACGGCTCCGTAGGAGACGTGGAGGTCGTCTATTTTAAGCAAGGTGCTCACCCTCCTCTTCGTCGTTCTCGCCCAGGTAGGCGGCTATGACGCGCGGATTGTTGGCTATCTCCTCGGGCCCGCCCTCGGCGATAGTCTGTCCATAGTCGATGACGGTGATGCGCTCGCAGAGCTTCATAACTAGGCTCATGTCGTGCTCTATGAGCAGGATGGCGATGCCGAAGCGTTCGCGCACTATGCTGATGCACTCGACCAGCTCAGCCGTCTCGGTTGGGTTCATGCCCGCCGCCGGCTCGTCAAGCAGCAGCACCTTCATGTCCGTGGCAAGCGCGCGGGCTATCTCGAGCTTGCGCTGCTGGCCGTAGGGCAGGCTGCTGGCCGGTTGGTTGGCGTATTCCTTTAGGTTGAATATATCCAGCAGCTCCAGCGCCTTTTGCTCCATGGCCGCCTCGGCCCTCCAGTAGGCCGGCGTACGGAAGAGCGCCGCGCCCATGCGGTACTTTATGTCCTTGGAAAAGGCGGCCTTGACGTTGTCAATTACGCTCATCTGCTTGAAGAGACGTATGTTTTGGAAGGTGCGGGCAATGCCGGCGCGCACAAACTCGTGCGTTTTTTTGCCGTTGAGCACCTGGCCGTTTAGTATGACGCTGCCCTCGGTCGGTACATAGACGCCGGTCAGCAGGTTAAAAACCGTGGTCTTTCCCGCGCCGTTTGGTCCGATGAGCCCGGCGAGTTCGCCTTTATAGAGCTTGATGTTGAAGTCCTGCACGGCCTTCAGGCCACCGAAGGATATACCCAGGCCCCTTGTCTCGAGGACGGGGGAATCGTCGCGTTTCGTCTCGCTCATTGCGCTGCCGCCTCCTTTCCCTCGGCCTTGGCCTTCTTTTTGCCTGATCCCTTGAAGCCGCGCGCTATGTCGCCCGGCGTGCGCAGAAGTGAGAACTCATATGTGCCGAAGATGCCCTTTGGCCGGAACATGATGATTATGACCAGCACTACAGCGTATACCAGCATCGGGTAGGCGAAGATGCCCTGTACAAACCCCGGCATCGCGTTGAGCCAGGCGCCGTTGGTGATCTGATAGTTGAGCAGGAACATGATAACCGCGCTGACGATGCTGCCGGTAAGGCTGCCCATGCCGCCCAGCACGACCATGACGACCACGAAGGTGGAGTTGAGTATAGACCCGTTCGTAAATGAGAAGCTCACCGTGGAGAGGGTGGAGTTTGAGCAGGCGTAGAGCGCCCCTGCAACACCCGCAAAAAACGCGGAGAAGGCGAAGGTCAGCACCTTGTAGTAGCCGGTGTTGATTCCGGCGGCGCTGGCGGCAATTTCATCGTCACGGATGGCGCGCACGGCGCGGCCGTACTTGGAGCGGATGAACATGAACATCAGCGCAACGCAGATGATCACCGCCGCCAATGCGACCCACAGGTAGGTGACCTTGGCCGTGGTGCCAAAGCCCAGGCCGTTCTGGTACAGCGAAGAGCTGGCCACGCCCTCGGCCAGTCCGTTCTGACCCGCGAAGGGCAGGTTGTTGATGACGTTGACGATGATGAGGCCGAAGCCCAGCGTGATTATTGCCAAGTAGTCGCCCTTGAGCCTGAGCGCCGGGATGCCGACCAGTACGCCGAACACGGCGGCGAGCACTCCGGCACAGATTATGCACAGGAAGAGGATGAGTATGAACGCCATACCGCTCTTTTCGTCGTACACTCCCGCGCGCTGGAAGGCCAGGCTCATCAGCGCGGCGGTGTATGCGCCGATGGCCATGAAGCCGCAGTGGCCAAGCGAGAGCTGTCCCATGAAGCCCAGCACGAGGTTCAGGCTCGCGGCCAGGATGATGAGATAGCAGCACTGCCAGATACTGGGCGCAATAGTGAGGCGGAAGCTTCCCGAGTCAGCGAAGGCGCCAGACAGCACCACGCAGAGCACATAAACAGCGACAAGAACGGCGGTATTGACAAGATAACCACGTTTGAATGCTTTTTTCATACCTTTTCACCCACGTTCTTTCCGAGTATTCCCGCCGGCTTCACAAGCAGCACGAGGATGAGTATGAGGAACACGAAGGTGTCCGACAGGCTCGAGCTTATGTAGGCCATGGAAAAGCTCTCGACGATGCCGATGGCTATGCCCCCCAGCATGGCGCCGGGGACTATGCCGATGCCGCCGACGACCGCGGCCACGAAGGCCTTCAGGCCGAGCAGGGAGCCCAGCGTGGTGTAGACGCTGGGGTACTGGGCTATGTACATCAGCGCAGCCACGGCCGCGAGGCCGGAGCCGATGGCAAAGGTGGTCAGCACGGTCTTGTTCACGCTGATGCCCATGAGTATGGCGGCGCTCTTGTCCTCGCTGACGCAGCGCATGGCGCGGCCCATCTTGGTCTTTTGCGTAAAAACGTAGAGCAGCAGCATCACGACGGCGCTTATCACTATGGTGTATATCGTGACGTAGTCAAGCGTGACGCCGGCTATCTGGATGCCGCCGGTTGCAAAGAAGCTGCTGGCTATCTTCGGGTTCGGGCCGATGGCCGGGATGGCCTGGGCCAGGTTCTCGAGGAACAGGCTCATGGCTATGGCGGTTATCAGCGCGGTCATGTTAGTGCCCTTCTTGCGCACGGGCCTGTATGCAACGAGCTCCACGCCCACGCCGACCAGGGCGCAGACAATTATGGCGATTACCACCGCCGCCCAGGCGGGCAGGCCGGCGGCGGTCATCAGCGGCACCGTAAAAATGAGCGTGTAGCCGCCGACCATGATGAAGTCGCCGTGCGCGAAGTTTATCAGTCGGATTATGCCGTAAACCATCGTGTAGCCCAGGGCGATAAGGGCGTAAACGCTCCCGAGCCTCAGGCCCACGAACAGGGTCTGCAGGAATTCACCCATGTTATCTCAACCTTTCGTCTGAGTTGAATAAGTTTGGGGAGACGCCATGAAGCATGACGTCTCCCCGGGATAGGGATGGGAGCGTTATTTAAGCGATTTCATCTGCGGAAATGGTGGTCACCAGCTCGGTGCCGAGTCCATCGAGCCCGCCGACGGACTCGTCATAGACGAAGCTTATGACTGCGGCGCCCTTGACCGGTGTGCCGGTCTCGTCAAGGGTAAAGGTGCCGGTTACACCCTCATAGGTGACGGAGGTGTCCGCCAGTGCGTCGCGCACGGCGCTGGCCTCGGCGGTGCCGGCGGTCTCCATGGCCGTCTGGAGCATCATCATGCAGTCGCTGGCCAGAGCGGCGAAGCACAGCGGCGTGGTACCGTAGAGCTCATCGTAGGAGGTGACGTAGTTCTGTACGACCTCGCTGGAGTCGGTGGCGTCGTAGTGGTTGGTGTAGACCACGTTGTTGAAGGCGCTGTAGTCCACGCCCTCGGAGACGTAATCGAGCGCTCCGTCGTAGCCGTCGGCGCCCATTATGATGCCGTCATAGCCGGCGGCGCGGGCCTGGGTGACCAGGAATGGGCCGACCGCGTCGTAGTAGTACACGGCGTAGACCAGCTCGACGTCGGCGTTGACCATAGCGGTGAACTGGTTGGTGAAGTCCTGCGCGTTCATCGTCGCGGTGCTCTGCTGCTCAACGACCTCAATGCCGCGCTCCTCGCAGGCCAGGGCGAAGGCGTCGACCAGACCCTGAGAGTAGGTATCCGCCGAGCAGGCGATGGTACCCACGCGTGTGATGCCCTGCTGATCCACATACGCCGCGGCGATGCCGCCCTGGAGCGTATCCTTGAAGCAGGCGCGGAATACATAGTCGTCCTCGGTGGTGATGTCGTCGGCCGTGGCGCTCGGGGTGATGAGCACGACGCCCTCCTCGTTGGCCAGGTTGGTCAGCGCGCTGGTGGCGCCGGAGGTTGCCGAGCCGATTATGAGCGTGACGCCCTCGGCTATCAGCGCGTTGAAGGCGTTCTGCGCCTGAGTGGCGTCGCCCTGGTCGTCGCGGTAGTCGAGCTCGACCTGCATGCCCAGGATACCGCCGGCCTCGTTTATCTCGTCGATGGTCATCTGCAGGCCCTCCAGCATCGAGTTGCCGTAGGCGGCGTTCGTGCCGGTCATGGGCGCTATCATGCCGATGGTGATGGTGTCGCCGGAGCCGGCGCTGTCACCGCCGGAGCTGGCGTCGCTGCCGGTGTCATCGGCCGCGTCATCCCCGCTGCTGGTGCCGCAGGCGGCCAGCGCAAAGACCATACAGAGCGCAAGCAAAAGCGCAAGCAATTTCTTTTTCATGTGTTTTCCTCCTTTGATCCGTTGTTCCCCCATATCCGAGGGGATACCCCCATGTCCAAGGGGTGAATTATGTCGGCGGCGTTTCCCAGGCGCCGCCACTCCCCGGCTCCCATTCCGGGGATAAAAAGCGGTTTTCCAGGCCGCTTTTTACCGAAACAATTGGGCGCAGTTCTCCCTTTGCCATTTATTTCCTTGAATTGGATATAAAAAAGGCGCAGGGGCAGAACACATTTCTTTGTTTTATAAAGAAATTTAATTCAGTACGCCCTTGCACTGTACCTGCATTATAGCTCTTTAACACATTGCTGTCAACTGTTTTAAATGCCTAAAGTTTTATCCTGGTTGCACAAGTTGAATATGCCATTTTTCACAAAACGCACAATTTGTTGTGGATACACAACGGATACAACTCTGATTCAAATCCGATACAAGGCCGAGCAATAATTGTTATGCGGCTAAAAACCGCGCGATTATTCGCTTTGGAGGGAATCAGACATGAAGAGAAAGTATTCAGGCGTCGTGATTTTCTTTTTGCTGTGCTGCACGGCGCTTGTTCTCGTAATCGGAGCTGCGAAATTCACGACGCGTGCAGGCGCGTCCGGCTCCGGACTGGAGGCCACCACTGCTACGAATGAAGTCGACGCTCTGCTCTCCGCGCTTGAGGCAACAGTTACGGACGCCATGCAGCTCAACGAATGCGGGGAAGCAGAGGCCGGGCAGCTGCGCGCCCTTGCGCGTGAGGAACCCGGACGTGCCAGACAGTTAGAGTTTATTGCGAGCCACGTTGAAATATACTCTCAAGACGCAGTAAAAACAGCGCTTCTGGGTGGGGATCACATAGATTTTGCGCTCGAATTGCCCTTCCGCGCGCCGGATTCAAGCGGGTTGGATTCGGAGGTTTCGGTGCAGGCGGGCGCAGTTCCCTACATGTCTCAGTACGATGAGAGATGGGGTTATCACGCCTACGGCAGCTCAGTCATGGGCATCACCGGATGCGGTCCCACCTGCCTCGCAATGGTTGCGGCCGGCCTGAACGGCGACGGATCTATTAATCCGGCCAGAGTTGCGGACTTTGCAATGGCCAACGGCTACTACGCTCCGGGCGCCGGCACGACATGGTCTATGTTTACCGACGGCGCCGTGCATTTTGGCCTCAGCGGCGTGGAGATACCCCTGGATGAGGGCGTAATGCACGGGTGTCTCGATACCGGCTCGGTCATAGTGGCCAGCATGCTTCCCGGCGATTTCACGCAGTCTGGCCACTTTATCGTGATATACGGCAGCTCCGACGGAGGCTTCCGTGTACACGACCCCAACAGCACGGAGCGCAGCGCACAGATCTGGAGCTATGAACGTCTCGCGTGCCAGATTGCGAATATGTGGGCGATGAGCAGGGCGTGAATCTTCACACTTACATAGAATTAGGGCAGGCAATTTTTCCTGCCCTTTGTTTTAGCTTTAAATTTCTGATAAGCGCGCCGCCTGATTCTTATCAAAATTGAAGCCCAGCGCAGTGGGTTCAGTTTTGAGAGGAAGGGCAGCAGAACTAAAAAAATCAGGACTGAAACCTCTGGTTTTGGTCCTGAAAGGAGAAGCGAGGGAACGAAGCGGGACGTGTTTTCATCGAAAGATAAAAAAACGCGTCGAATCAAAGTGGACTTTGCTTCGACGCGGTGGTACGAGTGTTCTTGCAGCGTTTACGCTTATGAATCCGAACAAATCAAAATTGAAGCCCAACGAAGTGGGTTCAATTTTGAAAGGAGGAGCAGCGGAGCGAGCGCGCTCTGACTTTTTTCAGAATGAATAAAAGTCAGGGCAAGCGATGTGACGCTTGCCCTGACGTGGTACGCCCGACGGGATTCGAACCCACGACCTTCAGAGTCGGAGTCTGACACTCTATCCAGCTGAGCTACGGGCGCATATTAGCTTGAATATTATAGCTCATCCGAGGCGGAAAGTAAACTCTTTTCTCAGGCTTTATCACTATTCACCGGCTCCGTTTGCTTCTCCTCACAGGTGCAGGCCGGCGGGCTCTCGACAGGCTTTATAGGAGTTGCACCCGGCATGGCGATGTTGATTATCAGCGCTACTATGATGCCGACAATGGTGTCAAGCATTCTGTTTAAAGCGTAAGCATAGGGCGAGGCATCGGTGACGTGATAGACAGCCACGCTCAGGAATACGATACATGCAAAACCCGTCACCGTCGGCTTGTGAATAGCAAGTGTAGTCACTATTATAGGAATAATCATCACAGATATGACGAGTACATACAGAGGCATAAAAACACGCTGCAAATGCACTTGCGTTTCTGCGAATAACACGAGAACGCCGAACGCGCCGCCTATTGCTGTGCCGACAACACGGTTGAACGAATTTTTAATCGTTGCCTCCGTACTCTTTTGTATGCAGATTACGGCGGCAATCATCGAGAAGAAGTTGAGCCCGTCCCTGTCGCGGAGCCATCCGATAAGGCCGCACACAAACACAGCAAGCGCTGTTTTTATAATACGCATACCGATATGGAAATGATAGTGCTCCTCAATTCCGTTGTCAAAAAGTATGTCGCGCCAGCGCTCCATTAAAACACCTCCGGGACAGACATTATATACTATAGATCATTTTGTGTCAAAGTCTGCGCTTTTGGTTTTGACTGGCCAAAGGCCGCCCCGGCAAAGACGAGCACAGCGCCCGCTATCTGGAGCCCACCCATCCTGTCGCCCAGAAAAGCGGCGGAGAAAATAAGCGCACTGACTGGATCGACGTATCCAAATAGCGCAACCGCGCGCGCAGGCAGTCTGTTCATGCTGGAGAAGTAGAGCCAGCAGGCCAGTCCGGTGTTCACAAGGCAAAGGAAGATAAGGTACAGCGTGCCCTCCATATCCGGCGGGAAACCGACGCGGCCGCCTGTCAGCAGCACATAGGGCAGCATAACGCAAGCTGCGATAACCATCTCTATGGTTGTAAGCGGCAGTCCGGTGACGCCGTCAATCTTCTTGTTGAATATGATGAGCCCCGCATAGAAAACAGCACTGCCCAGGCCAACAATAAGGCCCGTGGCGGTAACAGAGGTGTCCCCCAGCCCGACCGCCAGCACCAAGCCTACGACAGCAGCGCACATACCAATGTACGCGCGAGCGCTCTGCTTCTCCCTGAGAAGCAGCGGGCTGAGCAGGAGAACGATGATGGGCGCAAGATAATAGGTCAGCGTAGCTATGGATACGCTCATGAGCTTATATGCTTCAAACAGCAGCGCCCAGTTTACGCCCAGACATATACCCGCAGCAATGAGCCTGAAGGCCTCCCGCTTCATAACTGCCCAATCCAGCTTGGTTCTGCTTACAAGGAGCACAAGAATCAGAGCCAGACTGCCTATCAGTGTGCGCATGCACACTATCTCCGCGCTTGTCATGTCTATATGCGAAGCAAAAACTCCGTTTGAGCCGAAGATAAGCAGAGACACAATGTACATAACGCAATACTTCATCCCGCACCACCTTGAATATTCTATGTAGCAAAAGAGACACAGCTATTAAGCTGTGTCTCTTTTGTGTTGGCACTGACCTATTTTCCCAGTCCGTCTCCAGACAAGTATCGTCGGCACAGGTGAGCTTAACTTCCGTGTTCGGAATGGGAACGGGTGGACCCTCACCGTTAAAAGCACCAACTATGGTACACCATCAGGGACTCGAACCCTGGACACCCTGATTAAGAGTCAGGTGCTC
>UQWI01000017.1 GCA_900544765.1 uncultured Eubacteriales bacterium
TTGGTTGTGTGGTTACTCCATTCTACCACGTGGGGCTCTGTATGAACTCTTTTATCCCCTTAAAGTGTTGCACTTGATAGTATAATTCACCGAAAGTATAAAACAGACTGCAGGACATCAAATCATTGTCTTGTTCCAGCATGACGAATCCCCCTTGTCCAAAGAATACAATGCTACTACAAGAATAAATCGTCATCTCTGAATTATTATTTCATCAACAGTCGCACGGCCTGTCAACGAGTAAATTATGTGTTGGGCAGACTATTAAATCAACAGGACACATAGTGCCTATTATTTATGGCCAATGAGGTTTTGAATACAAAGCCACATCATTTAGAATTGCTGCATATTGAATTGATTTATCTGCAGAATCAAGCTTGTTGGCTATGCTACATAGCTGAATACCCCTGACCTCCTGTTTTGATTCCCATACAAATCAAAGCAGGAGGTCATTTTATGGCATACAACTACACCAGGGAAAAGCGAAAACTTGACGCCGAGTGGAAACGGAAGGCGTTATGGTATAGGAAAGAGGGCATGAACGAGGAGGACATCGAGGCGATGTACTCGCCAGGGCGTCTATATCACCTGCGAGCCTGACACACCGTCACCAGCCGCTGACACGGCAAACGCACGAGGGAGGGAAGCAAAAATGAACCGTACTGCGCTTTGCGCTCGAACAGCTGGCCCTAACGAAACAGCTCATGATTGGCAAGTCCAAGTCTTGCAAGGCCTCGCAGCAACGATAGACTTGAATGTAACGCCATAATCCGTGAGATAGCCAGCGGCCTCGACTTTGACCGACCGGGGCTACACGAGTTAATGCGCTTAGTCATGCATTACGAGATAGACACCATCCTAATGGCCAACCTCGACCGCATAGGCCGCTACTCTCTGAAAGTATTCGCCGTCCTCGAAGTGCTTGACAGCCACAGCGTTATGCTAATCATACAGAGCGGCGACACAGCAGAAGTAGATGACAACCCGCTGCCCAAATCTCTGCGACGCTTTACCGCGCATCAAGCCTTTGAATAGCACCACACGGTGTGAGAAAAACGCAGAGCCTTACAGCATTGTGAACAGGTCCAGTAAAAACGGACAGTGACAAAAGCCCCCTGATGTAGGAAAATAGACTGCGTCAGGGGGAATTATTTATTATGGGGAAACGGAACTACACACAAGCATATCCGAAGAGCGAAGAGAAAGCTATTACCAAGACCAACAACCTTTCAGCCAAAGCAGGGGCAACAAACGTCACAAGCAATAACGGCTATGTTGGGGGCTGCTTTGGGGGATTTTACCCGTCATCCATGAGGGTATTGAGGAAGCCGAGCATCTCCGGTGGGATGGCTTCCTCCGACTGCTGCACCGGTTGGGAAGGGACAGCCTGAAGTTCTTCCCGCAGTACACGGCGCAGGGTGGACTCCAAGGCGTCCTGCCTGGCGCTGTCCAGAATCGCTTTCACCAGAAAGGCGCTTTTCTGGCCTTCCGGCACAGCCTGCAGCAGCGCCCATGCCCGGCGGTGGTCCTCATTCTGGAGGTTTGGACGGAACATAAAAAGGGGCCTGCTCATCCCTGGCCCACACCGCCCGACAAACGCCCCAAAATCCGCTCGAATCCTTCGGCGTACCCTGTCGTCCAGCAGGGCAAAAACCCGGCACAGGCCGTCCTGGGGGGCGACGTTGCGCTTGACCACCGCTGCGCCGCCGCCCAGCATCACCACCGGGATGGCCTTGAGGTCAAATCCTGCTTCCATAGCCGCTGAGAGGAGGCGCTCGGTGTAGAGGCGGCCCTGCTTTTGGATGATGCCGCGGGCGTCCTCGTCCATGCTGCAGGGCTTTCCCGCCAGCACTCGCTCCACCTGGGCGTCGGTAACGGACAGCCCCACATCCCGGCGAACCTGTTCTTTCACCTCGTCGATGCAGCGGATCATCCCCAGTTCCAGGCTCCGGCAGGTGGCAGCGTTGGGAACATTGTTGTCCAGCCGCATCAGGTCTACGGTCCAGCCGCCGATGTCCATGAGCAGGACGGATGGCTCGTTCTGGAGGAGTTCCGGGTGGATCATCAGGGCGGAATACCCCTGTGGGAACAGCTTCACATCCTCGACGGTCACTTTGTAGGGGATGCCCTCGAACTGGAAGCTTACCGGCTGGGAAGAAGGGCGAAGGTACTCCCGGAAGGACTTCTTCTCCCGGCCAAACCCGGCCAGAGGAAGGCCGGCTGCGATGGTGACGGAACACTCCGTCTTGGCACCCCGCTGCTGGATCTCTTTGGCGATGGCCGCAAGGGTCAGCAGGTAGTAGTTCTCGTTCTCCATCTTGTTTCGCATGATCGGCTGCCTGCCGGTCCCGCACACGAAGAACTTTCCACCGTACTCCAGCGTGTTCTGCAGGGTGTAGGGTTCATGGGAATAGGCGGTGATACCGGCTGGAAAAGAAAAATGCCAGGTCTTGATGGAGTAGTAGCCATGGTCGATGCCGATGGTCATGGTTTTGCTCACCCTTTCTTGGCTGTTGTTGAAAACTTGGTTTCCTGCTGGTTCAGAGCGAAGCGTATCTTGTTCTTTCCCAGCTGGTAAACACTTGGAACGTGAGAGGGGGGAAGCGCAAAAAACTTCCCGGCCTGCCAGCCGGAGAATTCCTGAAAAAGGGCGCACTGCCCCCTTGTATTTTGAGGGTTTGATCTTGGGCCGTTTTGGGCTTTCGTCAATCTGTCTATGAACCTGCCGGAAACTTCTACACTTCCGACAACGGGGAAAAGGGCCGCAGAACGCAAAAAAGCGGAGTTTCCAGCCTGAAAATCAGGTGAAAACTCCGCTATAACGGATTTTACTGCGGCTTGCTGTTTGGACATCTACGGTAAAACCGTTTTTCGGATTTTCCGTCCAAAAGCCCGCAAACCCGCATGAATACTAAGAAAAAAGGGTTGACATCTTTTTTGTCAACCCTTCATGGTGCCGGTGGCGGGAATCGAACCCGCACGCCATTGCTGGCAATGGATTTTGAGTCCACCTCGTCTACCAGTTCCAACACACCGGCACAGTATGCTAATTATATACTATGGTTTATGTTTTTTCAAGTGTCTTTAAAAATAAAAGAAAGTCTTGACAAGTGAGCCCAGTGGTGCTATTATAATCGAGCAATTCAAAAACGCGCGAGTGGTGGAATTGGCAGACTCGCTAGATTCAGGTTCTAGTGTGCACTACGCACGTGCGGGTTCAAGTCCCGCCTCGCGCACCACGTCGCTGCGGACGACATATCGTTCGCAGCGACTTTTTGCAAAAGTCACTTCTCACTCATTCTGTCGCAGCTCCTTTCAGCTTCAAAACCCATGGTTTTGAAGCTGATTTTTGCTTTTTGGCAAGCGTCACATCGCTTGCCATGACTTTTATTCATTCTGAAAAAAGTCAGGTCGCGCTTGCTGGGCCGCACTTCTTCCCAAACCCGCACCCATCGCATGGGATTTGGATTTGTTTTTTGTCACACTTTGTACAGCACGGTGTGGAGCTGCTTTGGCTTCACATGGCAAAAGTCCTGGACACAGCACAATTTCTGCGCCTCGCCACCAATGGCAGCGGCGAGCGTGAGCGGATTATCCAGGCTTTGAACTAGGGAGAGGCGCCGGCCTTTGCCGACAGCAAGCGCAGCTATTATTTATGCTACAGATGGATAACCGCGAAAGGAGCTGAACGCCGGAGAATACGCACCCGGCGAGGAGAGCTTGACGTGCGGCGGAAAATGTGATTTGATAAAAAGCATGGCTGAGTTTGTGTGAGAGAAGGTGGAAGATGGAGCGGTTTGAGCTGGCGGTTGACGCGGTTAAAAGCGCCGGGGCTGCACTGCGGCTGAGCCATCTTGAAGATGGAGACGTGCAGTTCAAGACCGGGTACAAGGACCTGGTGACATACTGGGACAGAAGGACGAAACAGATGCTGCGGGGAGAAATCCTGTCCGCCTTCCCGGACGACATGGTTGTCGGCGAAGAGTATCCGCCCTCGGGCGGAGGGGGGGTCGTGTGGTATATAGACCCAATCGACGGCACGACAAACTTCGTGAACCAGCACCGCAATTACGCCATATCCGTCGGGTGCTGGGAAGGGGAGACGCCTCTGTTCGGGCTGGTGCTGGACGTGGAGCGCGAGGCGCTGTACTGGGCGAAACCCGGCGAGGGCGCGTGGCGGAATGGCGAGCGCCTTCACGTCACGCGGCGCAGGGACATCCACGGTATGCTTATGACGACGCCCGGCGTGCAGTACACCTTCCTTGCGCAGCACGAGTGGCACGAGAGTATGCGCAGGCTGGCCCGCGCCGTGCGCGGTGTGCGCTGCCTGGGTTCTGTGGCCCTGGAGCTGTGTGAGCTCGCGGCGGGCGAGGCAGATTTGTTCGTCACGCTGCGCTCTTCCCCCTGGGACCTCAACGCGGCGCGGATAATTGTCACCGAGGCCGGCGGCGCTGTTTACGACATCGCCGGAGGGACTCTGCCGCTGGACGCAAAGACCACCGTCCTGGCCCTGAACTCACCGGAAATGCTGCCTGTCGTGCAGGAAATAATGCTTTGATATAGACAGCGCCCGCGCATAGTGCGCGGGCGCTGCCTGCTGTGAACCGGTTAATCAGAAGCTGACGAAGCCGGTTTTGCTGTTGGACGGGTAGCCGAGCGTCCAGACGCCCTGTGCGCCGCATGCGGGGCAGGGCTTATCTCCCAGCTTGGATATGTATGCCTCGGCTCGCATGACGTACATGTTTGTCTTGGCCATGTGCCCGCATTTGGGGCAGAACACGAGGTAGTTGGCAAAGCTGTCGTACTCGCCGCGCCGGCGTGCCTCGAGCTCGTCGGGGGTAAGTGCGCGGGGCTTTATATTCGTGTTTACCATGCGCTCACCTCAAATCTCGTGCTCTATCTTGCGCGCGTCGTAGTGCTTGTTTAGCAGCGGTATGACGACGCTGTGCATGAGCTTCATGTCCAGGTTGTAGTAGTACACGGCGAAGAGCCCGCCGAGCAGGGCGGTGATGCCCGCCATAAGCTTCCACAGAAATTTCATAATTCCTCCTTATCACCAGCCCGCGTCGTCGTCAAAGACCTCGAGCGTCGGGTCGAGCGGCTCCTCTCCCAGCACAGTGCGCATGTAGTCGTTGACCGCCTTGCGCGCCTCCGCGGGTGGCACGGTGCGGTAGTCCATCAGCGCGTGAGGCAGCCAGCAGATGTGGAACTCGTCGGAGTGGCGGCGGAATTCCTCCTCAATGAGACCCTGGCATCCGGCCATGCCCTTGCAGCCGATGTCGTCGTACATGATTATCATGTCGCAGTTGAATTTGCGGGCGGTTTCAAACACCTGCAGGATGTGGCGGTTGCCGCCGACGGTGTGCGTGCGCATGGGCGTGCGGCAGTACCAGTCGGCCACGTCGCTGAGCATTTCGTCCCGGTCGGAGGTGTCCACCAGGTTGTGGCCCGTGAGCGAGTCCATGTTTATTATGGGCGCGATGCCCCAGCAGTTGTAGAGCCAGGCCGCCACCTGGCAGTTGTAGGTGGAGCCGCAGCTCCACATCACGGCGCGGTGACGCGCGTAGGGCACGGTGTTTATGCCGCTTTTGACGCCCTTATAGAAGAGCTTGAGTATTTTGGCGCTCTCCTTGTCGAAGTATTTGTTTGCGCTCTGCTGGTAGAAATAGATGCGGAAAAAGCCCTGGCAGACGCCGTTCATACCTATGGTGTTCGTGGTGGCGTATATGTCCCAGCGCTCAAGCTCTTCGCGCGTGACCTGGTTTACGCGCTCCAGGCCTTCGGCGAAGGCGTCCCAGTTGAATTTCTCGCCCAGCTGTTCTTCCAGGAATCGTATAGCCTCGCAGAGCTCGTGCACGGCAAGCTCCTTCGTTGTCGGGTCGTCGTACATGAGCGGCGTGACGAAGGCGTGTACGGCCTTGCGTCCGTTGTCCGAGAGCTCGCGGTACATGACGGCGTTGTCCATCATGTTGGCGTCGCAGGGGTTGTTTGTGCACAGCCAGCAGTTGCCCAAATCCGGGTACTCGTGCTCGACGGCCACGCCTACCTCGGTCAGCGGCAGCGTGCACATGTCCTGCGGTATGCCGACGGAGACGCTCTGGTCTATGTAATACGCGCCCATCTGCTTTATCATCAGCGGCAGCATGAAGGCGCACTGCTGGTTGATATTCACGCTGTCGTAGCCCGGGAAGCCGAGCATGATGTGGCGGGGAAGGGTGTAGTCAAAGGGGATGGTCCTGGCCGTCCACTTGGTCTCGCCGAGCTTGCGGTCGGCGCGTATCATCTTCCAGAGTATATCCACGCTGTCGGATATCATGGCGTTGAGCGCGTGGCGGTCGCAGCGCAGCATGAGCCCGCGGTCGCCGGCAATCCACTTGTCGACCATGTGCGGCGCGACGAGGTATGAGCTCAGCCAGCGGTAGCGCCAGAACGCGCGGGCGATGCGCACGGGGTTCTTCGCCACGAAGGCGCCCATCTTGACCCAGGTGGCCAGCCACCAGCAGAAGTCATAGGCCGTATCCGCCACGCCGCGCCACTCGCGCCTGTCGTAGATATTGGTACCCTCTATGTACCTGTCGCCGATGTACTTGCACTTCCCGTCGCCTTTGATAAAGCTTCTCAGCGTCGGATAGCGCTCTTTGAACGGACGCTTTTTCATCCTGCCTGCACCTCCTTGCCGTCAAGCGCGCCCTGTATACGCTTTATCTCCAGCGATTCAACGAAGGCCTGGAACCGTGTGCGCAGCTGTCCGGCAGCGGCGGTGGTATAGTCACGCTCAATCTGGCAGACGGGCAGGGTGCCGGGGACTTCGTAGCCCTCGGTGAGCCACATCGCGTCCTGCGCGCGCTCGTAGCCCCAGTACTCGCAGAACTTCATGCTCTCGACGATGACGCCTTCGGCCCCAAATTCGCGCGCCTTGTCGTACACATAGCGCTTGCGCTCCTTGAGCGCCTGCGGCCCCATGGCGCGGGGACAGTGGTTGTTCCAGAGGTAGTGGCGCGCTATGGCGTGCAGGGGCGTTTCGCCGTCGCCCACGACAATCTGCTCGCGTCCCGGCATGGAGCCGAAGCAGTAGCGGTCGGCGCAGACGTAGGCCCCGCACATCTCAAGCATCTTTGTGAACTCCGGGTCGTCTATCTCGCTGCCCACCACCATGACGCGGGCCCGGTACGTCGGCTTCGGCTCGCTCTCGCGCGTCTTGAGCTCGTCGAGCGTCTCGCGCAGCAGCGGCATTATCCTGTCCTTGGGGCAGGTAAGGCTGCACAGCTGCATGACGGCGAACTCATAGCCGGTTATCACCGGGTTTTCCGCCTTCCGCAGCTCGCCCATCTCGGTGATAATGCTGCACAGCTCGTTGTGCTGCTCGATGGCCGCAAGCAGCTTTTCGTCCGAGAAGTCCACGCCGTATACGCGCTCGAGCGGCTCGATAATTTTCTTCCGAATCTGCCTCTCGTAGTAGCCCTCGTGCCACTCGCTGCGGTTTATCGGCATGTCGATGCAGGAGACGAAGAATTTCTCGTTTGGAATCAGGTCGCAGTAGTCGAAGTACTGCTCCATGCGGTTCATCGTCGTGCAGCACTCCTGGCCCAGCAGCGCGGATATGAAGTTATACCCGCCCTCAAAGGCCCGCTCGAGTATGCTCTTGGAGTAAGGACATGAGCGGTTCGTCATGTAGTATGTCGCCATGTCCGGGCTGAAGCAGTTTGGCGCGCGCAGACGCACGCCGAAGCAGCCCTCAACATCCAGAAGTACCTCGGGTATGTGCGAGCAGTTGTAGGCGAGCGCCTTTCTCCCCTCGGCGCAGGCTGCTTTGACCATGTCGTTGTTGGCCGCGCGCAGCAGTTCTTCAAACTCAATCATGTGCTTCAAGTCTCGCAAATTTATCCCCCCTAGATTAATCTGACTCTGGTTAGACCAGAATAACTCACTATAACAAAAAACCGGCAGTCAGCGCGGCCATATTTTGAAACGCTGTACTGTCGGGCGAAACTGCTTTTCTTCTGACAATCTTATTATTGACATTATACTACTGGCGTGTGAGTTGGTCAATTATAATTGTGTGATTTGTTGAAATATATTCTCCGGATGGAGCCGCCGGAAGTGCGTACAAGGGCGCGAAAAGCCCCCGGCCAGGCTGTGCCGGGGGCTTGGCTGCATATTGCGCTCAGAAGCGGCGGGGAGGGGGAGCTACACGCTGGGGTTGAGCATGAGCTCTATTATTTTTTCGTCGGTCAGGCGCATCCCGTCGCGGGCCACGGCGCTGACGTTGCGTATCGTATTCTCGACGCCCTTGACGACTATGCCTTCGCCGCCGTAGAACTCGCTGCCGTGCATCTGCATCTGCAAGCCGAGCAGGCCGGACTCGACGGCGGAGGCTATCTTGGCGGCACAGCTGGCTTTGGCTCCGTCGCATATCATGCCGGAGTTGATGGCCAGGGCGTTGACTATAGTGTGCGCGATTGCGTTGAATCGCCCGCCGTAGAGGTAGGTTACTCCGGCGGCCGCGCCTGCGCCGGCACTGGTTGCGCCGCAGTAGGCCGAGAGCGGGCCGATGCCGCTCTTAAGGTGTATTGTGACGAGATTGGCCACAGCCAGCGCACGGTAGAGCGTGTCCTCGTCGGAGCCGAGCTCTTCGGCGTAGACGATGACGGGCAGGGAAGTGGTGAGGCCCTGGTTCCCACTGCCGGAGTTTATCACGACGGGCTTCTCACAGCCGTTCATCCTGGCGTCGGAGCCCGCGGCGGCCATGGCCTTGGCGCGGTTGTGTACGCCGCTGCCGTAGCTCTGCAGGAGGATGGAGCCGATATTTGCGCCGTAGTCGCCGCGCAGCCCCTCTTCGGCGATGGCCGTGTTGTACTCTATCTGGCGGGATATGACAGCGCGTATGTCGTCTATTGCCACGCTATCGGCGAACTCGACTATGCCTTCTACGGTCAGGACGCTGTGGTCGGTGCCGCCCTCGCCGCCGCTGCCGCTTGGCTCGGCCTTGTAAAGCACCTCGCCGTCGCGTTCGATGAGCGTCACGCCGGTGTGGCTGCCGGCAATTACAACGCGCGAGCCGTGTTCCTTAGCTGTGAGGATTATCTCTATGTAGAAGATGTGCTCGTTGTGCGACTGCCCGACCGTGCAGTCCATGGTGTCGGTAAAGCGCTTTATCTCCTCAATCTGCTCAGCTGTGACGCCGGAAAGCACCTCCAGCTTCCGCCCGGCGTCCCCAGCCACTATCCCGGCTGCGGCTGCGGCGGGGAGGCCGCGCAGCGAGCCTGTGTTCGGCACGATGACGCTCTTGACGTTCTTGATGATATTGGCGCTGGCCAGTACCTCGATGTGCTCGGGCGTGCAGCCGAGGGCGTCCCTTGCAAGGGCGGCGGCGTAGGCCACGGCTATCGGCTCGGTGCAGCCCATGGCCGGCACAAGCTCCTCCTCAAGTATGCTTATGTATTGTGCGCAGGTCTCAGGGTTCATTCTCTCTCATCTCCTTAGTCTTAGTTTCGGCTTTTCCACCCGCACGCGGCCGGTGGGACAACGTTAACTAAGGATAGTATACCCCTAAAACTGCTGATGTTCAACAAAAATATACCCACCCACGGTATTTTGACACCAGTGATGTTGAACAAACTGCTTCAATATGTGAATTGACACGCAGGCGTTGGACAATGCGCGGCTGGAATGGCCGTGGTGGTATTGAAAAACCGGGGTACGTTCCGTTTCGGAACGTACCCCGGTTATATCTAATGCTTTCTGCAATTAGCTGTTGGCCTCCACAAACCGCATCAGCATGGCCGCGCATTGCGCGCGTGTTGCGGTGCCCTGCGGGACGAGCGTTGAGTCGGTCACGCCGGTGATTATGCCCGCGCCGCAGGCCCACTGCATGGCAGGGATGGCGTACTCGCTCAAATCCGCGAAGTCGGCGTAGCTGAGGATGTTGGTGTCCTCGCCGATGGACACGTCATACCCCTTGTAAACCGCGTAGCGGTAGAGCATGGTGGCAAGCTGTTCGCGCGTGACATAGCCGCTGGCGTTTTCGCCGTCGCTTACGCCGTTCGCCATCGCCCACTCGCGAGCGGTCTCAATCCAGTTCGTGCCGGTGACGGTTTCGCCGTCGACGCGGGCGAGGATAGCCCAGACCATCGCGCGGGTCATCGTGCCGTCGGGGTCAAACAGCGTGTCGCTCACGCCGTCCATCAGGCCGTTTGCGTAGACGTAGCTGACCGCGTCGAAGTACCACGCGCCGGTGCTCACGTCGGTGAAGGGCAGCGTGGCGCTTCCGTTGGTGAAGTACACGCGGACGGTCACGTCATGCTCAGGCATTGTGAACGTTGTGCCGTCGATGCGCTCGCCGTCGACGGTGATGTAGTCAAGCTCGAAGCCCTCGTCGGGCGTGACGGTCACGGTGATGGTGCTGCCAACCGAGGCGTTCGTGAGGCTCAGCTTCGCCTCGCCGCCCTCGCCGACAATCAGCTCAATCTCGTGCGTGTCGGGGATGTTGACGACGGGGCTGAACACGGCGCGGACGGTCACATTCTCGGCGGGCATGATAAACCTGTTTCCGGTAATGGTCACATCTCCCTTGACGACCTCCCAGCGCGCGAGGCGATAGCCGCTGTCGGGTTTGGCGGTGAGGGTAACGGCTTCGCCTGCTGCCGCCGTGGTCTTGTCGGCGGTGGCCGTGCCGCCTGCCGACGCATTGACAGTGACCGTATAGACCTGCTTAAAATTGGCGGTCACGGTCACATTACCGGCGGGCATGGTGAAGGTGGTGTTTGCACTGGAAGAATCGGCACCTGTGATGTTATCGGAGAAAGTCCAGCCCACAAAGCGGTAGCCGCTGTTGGCCGTGGCGGTGAGCTTCACCGTGTCGCCCGCTGTTGCCGTGGTCTTGTCAGCGGTGGCTGTGCCAGCTCCCAATGGGGTAACATCGGCAGTAATAGTGTAGGTGGTTGGTGCAGGCTCATTGACTGTCAAGGTAGCCACTTCACTTGTGACGCTGCCTGCGCTGTTGCTCACCACGCAGCGGTATTGATAGCCGCTCATATTTGTTGTGGTATTGTCAATGGTATATGTATTGCTGGATGTTGCACTACCAACATTCGTCCAGTCACTTCCGCTGTCAGTAGTTTTCTGCTGCCACTGATAGGAGAGGTTTTCGCCGCTGGCCGCAACGGTAAAGGTGGCGGTGTTTCCCGCGGTCACAGACTTGTCCTGAGGCTGAGTGGTGATGGCGGGGGCGGAGACAATCGTGCCTCCCGGTTCGCCATTCAGGGTACCGCCTGTATTCACAATGGTGCCGTTGTTGGTCAGTTTGTTATTGGTGTTGAGGGTAGACCCCTCCGGGATGGTCAGGGTTTCGTCCGTACCGATCTCCAAGTCCTCCTGCAAGGTCACATCGCCGTACACGGTGCCTTCCGTGCCGTCAAATACGATGCCGCTGCTATTTTCACCTGTTGGTGTCGGTGTAGGAAGAACGGTCGAAACTCTTGTTGCCTTGATCCCGCCATTTCTGGCGTCCACGATCGCATTTCCGCTGACCGTCAGCCTGGTAGTGGCACCGGTGGCTTGAGACAATCCCACATAAAACAGTATCCCATCACTGCTTCCAGTGCCGCTGGCGGTCAGGCTGCCGCCGTCGACGGAAAGAGAGATCTTCGGGGAGTTGGTAGCGTACATGCTGGACATCACATAGACGCCGGCGGCATAATCGCCATTGGTGCTGCTTGTGACAGCGACATTCTTGATGTTCAGGGAGGCATTGCCTGTTCCGCTTTTGACAAATAGGCCGTGGCTGTTTGTGCCGGTAACTATGAGACTGCCGTTACCAGTGATATTTAGGGAGGCATCTGTACCGTAGCTATTAGCTGACATCTCAGCATTCACATAAATCCCATAGTAGCCTGTGATGGTATTCTCACCAATCAGCTCGATGGTCAGGGAAACCGACTCCCCGCTATTGCACTGAGCATAGATCCCGGCGCCATAAGGAACTGACCCGGTAGAAGTTCCTCCCTGAATCGTCGCGCCGCTTAAGGTCAGGGTGGCGGGGGTGTTGTCGTTGCCTTTCGTATAATGGAAATATGGCGCTGAAGGCGGTGTGGAAGCATCGCCAGACTTTGTCCAATTACCTCCAGATTGCGTATAATAGCCCTCATCCGTAATCTGTTGCCCTGCTACATAGAGGCTACCAGGCGCACCTTCCGCCGCCAGTGCCGTGGCGGGCAGCAGGCCCAGGCAGAGGGCAAGGGCGAGGCAGGCGCTCAGCAGTCGTTTCCGTATCATGTCATCTCCTCCTTGGTTTTGGTGCCGGAGCGCAACACCGCGCCGAGCGCAATCCCGGCAGCGAGAGCGGCAAGAACCAGCGCGGCGGCGTACACGCGCATTTGCCGCTGCCGCTCCTTTGCCCGCACGCGCTCCTTCACGAGCGCCACGCGCGTTTCAGTGCTGTACACGCCGCCGCCCCCTTTCTGATGGAACGCAAAAAGGCGCGCCGCACCCACGGCTGAACCGTGGACGCAGCGCGCCCGATTTCGGCATTATTAAATTCCGCGCAGCAGAAAAGGACAGACTTATCCTGTCTGTCTGTCTGTCTGTCTGTCTGTCTGTCTGTCTGTCTGTCTGTCTAATTATGGGGTTAAACCCCCGTTTGTCAAGAGGGTTTTTGTAAATTCTCATGCCCCGCCCTCCGTTTTTCCCCGCAAGCCGCGCAGGGTATAATTATTATATATGAGTTTGCGCGTACTTGCAATAGGTAGATGCGTACATTGACCTACATCGTCAGTTTTATTCAATCATCCCAAAGTGCCGCAGCGCCTCTATAATTGCCGCCTCTTTTCCCGGCGGGCATTACGGCACTTTTGCATCCTCGGATTTTGGCTTGTTGTAATTCTCGCGCTCAATGATGCCGTGCTTCCGCTTCACCTGCGCGATGTTCAAGTTGCTGACATTCAATCCGCTGTGCTGGAGTACATAATCCTTGATTTAATGATAGGTGGCCTTGCTCTCCGCTGATGTTAAATCCAGCTCGCCCATGTCCAGATTGACCTCGATATAATGCTTGGTGTTAAGTTTGGACAATAGACATACCGTCTCCACATGCGAGGTCCTTGGGAACATATCCACGGCGGTGGCGCGTTCGGCGCGGTAGCCGAGGGCGGAGAAGCGCGAGATGTCGCGCGCGAGGGTGGCCGGGTCGCAGGAGACATACACGATGCGCTCCGGCTGCATGGAGGCTGTGGCGGCGACGGCCTGCTCGCTCATACCCTTTCTGGGCGGGTCGACGACTATCACGTCCGGCCTGACGCCGCTCTCGGCAAAGCGCTCCGCCGCCTCTCCGGCATCGGCGCAGATGAACTCGGCATTGCGCACACCGTTAGCTTCGGCGTTGGCGCGGGCGTTCTCTACGGCCTCGGGGACTATCTCCGCGCCTATCACGCGCCTGGCGCGGCGGGAGAGCGGCAGGCTTATCGTACCTGCGCCGCAGTAGAGCTCGAGCACCGTGTCTACAGGCTCCGGCAGGGCCAATTCTACGGCGCGCTCGTACAGCCTCTCCGCCTGGGCGCGGTTGACCTGGTAGAAAGACTGCGGCGAGAGCCGGTACTTGAAGCCGCAGAGCTCGTCGCACAGCACTTCCTCGCCCCAGAGCGTGTAGAAGTCCCCGGCCAGCACGGTGTTGCCGCTGGTGCGGTTGATGTTCAGCACAACGCCCCTGAGCTCGGGACAGGCTTCGCGCAGATAGGCCACCAGCGACTGCGTCCTCGCGCCGAAGCCGCCTGCGGACACGATGCAGCAGACGGCGCTGCCGTCCTTTGCCGTGCGTGTGAACACATGCCGCACCAGGCCGGCGCCGTTGACGTAGGGAGCGACGGAGTTTTTGCGCATCCAGGTACAGACGGTGCGGGCGCAGCGGGACGAGAGCTCACTCTGCAACGGGCAGTCGTCCACCGGCACCACGTCGTGGCTGCCTGCGCGGAAGAAGCCGTACACGGGCTCACTTGCGCTGCCGCCGACAGCGAATATGGCCTTGTTGCGGTAGCGAGAGGCGAGGGGGGAGGCGAGAATACCGTCTACCTCTATGTCGGCCCCGCCGATGCGCCGCAGTGCGTCGTTGACCTTCTGCCGCTTGAATTCCAGCTCGAGCTCGTAGCTCATGTGGCGGCAGGCACAGCCACCGCAGCGGCCGTAGACGGGGCAGTCGGGCTCAACGCGCCCTTCGGCGGGGGAGAGGCACTCCTCGCCCCGGCCGTAGCACACGCTCTTGCCGGTCTTGACTATCCTGATTCGCCAGGTCTCGCCGGGCAGGGCGCCGCGCACGAATACGGTGCGGCCGCAGATGTGGGCCACGCCCAGGCCCTCGGAGGTGAAGCCGCTTATGTCAGCGGTGTATATATCGTTTTTCTTCAAAGTATCCATGCCGGTATTCTACCACGCGCGCGCAGTATTTGCAATTTTAACCGTACGATGATATAATACCTTGTTACAACCCAGACCCAAGCGAGGTATGTGTAATGAACAGCAAATTCAAACTGGCGCTGATTATTCTGGCGGCGGTAGTCGTCATCATTCTCGCCATCGTTATCATCTCCGTGCTCACGGGCGGCTCGGAAGAGGGCGGCGATGTGTCGGCCCCGCCCGTGGAGACCCCGTCGACACAGACGCCGGACGCGCTGCAAAGCACACCGCCCGAGGAGACCCCGGCAGAAAGCTCCACCGGCGCCAATACCACCACCGCTACCATAGCCGTCGGAGGCGACATCGTAATGCACTCCGGCCTCAACACCGAGGCCCTGCAGAGCGACGGCACCTATGACTACACGCCCATCTTCGGCGTGCTGCCCGAGCTGGTCTCCGGCGCCGACTACGCCGTCTGCTCGCTGGCCACGACGCTGGTGGAGTCCGGCAGCGCCTACATGGCCTATCCGCTCTTCCGCTCTCCCACTTCCGTGGCCGACGCGGTGGCCTCCGTGGGCTTCGACCTCGTGAACACGGCCACGAGCCATCTGGCCGACGCCTGGAAGGACGGCATAGACTACACTCTGAACACCCTTGAGGGAGCGGGGCTGTCCCATGTCGGCACTTACAGGACGCAGGACGAGCGTACAAGCTCCGGCAACCGCACTATGGTGGACGTGAACGGCATTTCCGTGGCCTTCCTGGCCTACACCTGCGACACGAACAATGTCCCCGTGAGCGGCTTTGAGTACGCCGCGAGCATCTGTGCTACCGACTACCTCACCGGCGGAACCAGCATCGACTACGAGCTCATGGATGCCGATATCTCTGCAGCGCGCGAGGCGGGGGCGGATTTGGTGTTCGTGTTCATGTCCTGGGGTACCGAATTCTCCACTGAGCCCAGCGAGCTGCAGTACGAAATCGCCGACAACCTCATTTCCTCCGGCGCCGACGTCATAATCGGCGGGCACTGCCGCGTCCCTCAGCCCATGGAAATGCGCACGGTGCAGCGCGACGACGGCACGGAGCGCTCCGGTTTCGTCTGCTACAGCCTCGGCAACCTCATTTCCTGCCAGAACGACGAGTACACCGACATTTCGGCCATACTCAACCTCACTATCACCCGTGACAACGACACAGGAGTGACACGCGTAACCGACGTGAGCTACAGGCCCATATACATGGCCGACCTCTACGACTACGGCATCAACGACTACGACTGGCACTACCGCGTGGTTGACCTCCACGCCGCCATCGATGCCTGGGAGAGCGGCGACAACTGGGAGTGGATAACCCAGGATATCTACAACGATATGGCTGCCGCGCTCGACGACGCCCACGCGCTCTTCGGCGGCGAGTACGACCCCGAATACACGCCCGAGCAGTGAGCTCGCGGCCCAACAGCGAAAACAAAGGCCCCGCCGGCAGGCGGGGCCTTTGTCATGCCTCAAGGGAGGCTCTGATGTCATCAATAGTTTTCGGCGCGCAGCTCGAAGTAGGCCTGCGGGTGGGCGCATACGGGGCATACGACGGGGGCGCTCGGGCCGACATGGACGTGGCCACAGTTGCGGCACACCCAGACCTGGTCGCCTACGCGGGAGAACACCTTGGCCTCCTCGATGTTCTTGAGCAGGGCCAGATAGCGCTCCTCGTGGAGCTTCTCGATGGCGGCGACGCCCTCAAACTTCTTGGCGAGCTCCTCAAAGCCCTCCTCGTGGGCGGTCTTGGCAAAGCCCGCGTACATGTCCGTCCACTCGTAGTTCTCGCCCTCAGCGGCGAGCTTCAGGTTTTCAGTCGTGGGGCCGACCTTGCCGCCGTGCAGGGCCTTGTACCACAGCTTGGCGTGCTCCTTCTCGTTGGCGGAAGTCTCGGCGAACACGGCGGCTATCTGCTCGTAGCCGTCCTTCTTGGCCTGGGAAGAGTAGTATTCGTACTTGACGCGGGCCTGGGACTCGCCGGCAAAAGCGGTTTCAAGATTTTTGAATGTCTGGCTGTCTTTAAATTCCATAACAATAGACCTCCTTATCATAATGTACACTGACACATGTACATATACATCTTAAACGATTTTTGCGAAAATGCAAGCGCAAAAGCGAAATTTTGCCGTAACAGACTGCATATCCCGTGCATATCCGCGCACATAATGCGCATAATAGCCGCGAGAACAGTTCGGGAGGGATATTATGAAAAAGCTTCTTGCCTCGCTGTTCGCGGCAGCCATGCTCGCCTCGCTCGCAGGCTGCGGGGATGCGGATGACGGCGTCGTGACGGATTCGCCGGATACCAAGCCGGTGCCAACGGCCATAACGGGGACGCACATGCCGCAGGTGTCCGGAAGCGACAGCGTGACGGCCCCGCCGAGCATGTCGGCGATGGAGTGAGCAAAAAGGCGCGAACCCGTATTGGGTCCGCGCCTTGAGCTTTGTAATGCGGTGCGTTTACATAGACGGATAGCCGCTGCCGTATCAAGCGCGCTCAGCGTGTGGGCGCTGCTCGCCGCTTATCCCGGCACCGCGTGAAGCTCAGGCCCGCATTGCGTCGAGGGTTATCTGGGCGAGCTCCGGCACGGTCATACTCAGCATTTCCGCACCCTTTGTGATGACGTCACGGGAGCAGCCTGCGGCAAATTTCTTGTCCTTAAACTTCTTCATTACGCTCTTGGAGTCCATACCCTCGTAGCCGGTGGGGCGCATTTTGGCGGCGGCCCAGATGAGGCCGGTGAACTCGTCGGTGGCGAAGAGGAACTTCTCCATCTGGCGGGTGGGCTCCACGTCGCAGACGAGGCCGTAGCCGTGGCTGCATACGGCGTGTATGACGCTCTCGTCGACGTCCAGCTCTTTGAGCAGGCTTTGGGCCCTGACGCAGTGCTCCTCGGGCCACTGCTCGTAGTCTATGTCGTGCAGTATGCCGACGGCCTGCCAGTAGGCGACGTTTTCAGGGTCATAAGTCCTGGCTATCTCTGCCATGACCTTGCCTACGGTTTCGGCGTGCTGGATGTGGAAGGGCTCGCTGTTGTAGCGCTTGACAAGCTCCAGTGCCTGTTCCGGGGTGGGTATATAGCTCATACTTGTACCTCCAATTTTCGCGTATGCGTATATGATACTACCGGGTGGGCCGATTTTCAAGCGCTTGTCAGGAGATAAACATGGCGTCGCCGAAGGAGAAGAAGCGGTAGCGCTCCCGCACGGCCTCGGCGTAGGCGTTCAGGACGTGCTCGCGCCCGGCAAAGGCGCTGACCAGCATGACCAGGGTGCTCTCAGGCAGGTGGAAGTTGGTCACCAGGGCGTCCATGCACTTGAACCTGTATCCAGGGTAGATGAAGATGTTCGTCCAGCCGCTCTTCGCGTCCATTGTGCCGTCGGGGTTGGCGAAGCTCTCCAGAGTGCGGCAGGACGTCGTGCCGACGCAGACCACGCGGCCGCCTGCGGCCTTGGTCTCGTTGATAATGCGGGCCGTCTCCTCGGGGACTATGCAGAACTCGGAGTGCATGTCGTGGTCCTCTATCTCGTCCTCCTTGACGGGGCGGAAGGTGCCCAGGCCGACGTGCAGCGTGATGAAGCACTCGCGCACGCCCTTGGCGGAGATGCGGTCCAGCAATTCCCGCGTGAAGTGCAGTCCTGCCGTGGGGGCGGCGGCGGAGCCGAGCTCGCGGGAGTACACGGTCTGATAGCGCTCGGCGTCCTGGAGCTCTTCCTTGATGTACGGAGGCAGGGGCATCTTGCCCAGGCGCTCAAGCACCTCGAGGAATATGCCCTCATAGTTGAAACGGATTATGCGGTTGCCGCCCTCTGCGACGCTCTCGACCTCGGCGGTGAGCTCGCCGCTGCCGAAGCTCAGCTTCACGCCGGGCTTGGTCTTGCGTCCGGGACGGGTCAGGCACTCCCAGCGTCCCTCTCCCAAATCTCGCAGGAGCAGCACTTCGACGGCGCCGCCGCTCTCGCGGGCGCCGAGCAGCCTTGCGGGCAGGACGCGTGAGTCGTTCATGACGAGGCAGTCGCCGGGGCGCAGGAGCTCCTCCAAGTCGGTGAACACGCGGTGGCTAACCTCGCCGGTCACGCGGTCGAGGCACATCAGGCGGGAGGAGTCTCGCTTTTCCAGCGGGGTCTGGGCTATGAGCTCCTCGGGCAAATCAAAGTAGAAGTCGGATTTTTTCATCTTACGCCTTTCTCACACGCCGCGCGAGAGTTCTACGCCCGTGTAGTAGAAGTTTAGTATCTGGTCAAAGGTGAAGCCGTAGGCGCTGGCCATGGCGTAGGCGCCGTACTGGCTCATGCCCAGGTTGTGGCCCCAGCCGCCTCCTGCGAAGGTGAAGCCGCCGGCGGACTCGCTCACCTCAAAGTGTATGCCGCCCAGGCCCAGCGCGCCGGTCACGAAGTTATAGCAGCTCGAGCGCTCAAACTCCGCGCTGCGCCCGGCGGCGTCGGTGAAGGTGAGGCCTATTACGTTGCCGGTGGCGGAGAGGGTGGTCTCCACGTCCGTGACCGTACCGAGCTCGTAGCCGTAGCGGTTGACGGCGGCGGCAAGGGAGCTGCCGCTGAAGCTCTTCGTCCAGCTGCTGTTGGCGTTCAGGCCGTCGGAGGCGGCCTCATAGGGGTCGACCTTGCCGCGCAGCCAGCCGACGGCGTTGGCCATGACGTTTTCACTGTTTTCGGTGGCGCCGCCGCTGGAGGAGCAGTACATGGCGTCTATCGGCCTGCCGTCATAGGTCAGGTACAGGCCCGCGGTGGCCTCGACGGCCGCGTCGGTACCCGCTCCGGAGGCGCCGGTGCCGCGATAGACCTGGCTGTAGGTGTCGTTGGAGACGTCGCAGCCGTAGCCGCGCAGGCTGTTGAAGTGGTTGGCGGCATAGGTACGCGCGCAGACGGCCTGGGCCTTGAGCGCCTCGAGCGGCCAGCCCTCGCTCATCTCGTAGGGCAGGACGCCCTTTACATAGTCCTCAATGTCCACAACGTTTACGACTGTGAGCAGCTCGCCGTCGCGCCTCGTGTAGTCGAAGCCGCCGCGATAGGTGTTGCCCCTGAACCAGGTCAGGGTGTCGTCCCCGCGCGGGCGCACGCCCAGGCTCAGAGAGCTGCCGCAGTCGAACTCGAAGATTATGCCCGCGTCGGAAGTGCGCGTCACAACCACGCAGCGGTCACTGGCTGTGTAGACCTCGCCGTAGACGCCGGAGGCGTCGAGCGCCAGCTGGGCCTCGCCAGCCGTCTCATAGGCCCCGCAGAGGGCGTAGAAGCGCCCGTTGTAGTATGCGGCGAAGCCGTCGGGGTACTCGTCGGCGGCGTACATTGCCTCCTCGTAGCTCGTGTACGAACCCGGCAGACGTATGTGATAGCAGCCGACAGTGCCGCCGCCGGTGGAGACGTTGCGGTCTATGCACATGGTTATGCGGGTCTCATCAGTTTCGGCCAGGACATGGAATTCGCGCTCCGAGTCGTAGTAGCCGAGCTCATAGCCGCTTCCGGTCTCATTTTCCAGGTTGGCGTACTCGAGCGTGGGGTTGCGTATGCTGCTCTCCCCGGCGTAGTAGTAGAGGCCGACGCGTATCTTGTCGTAGGGCAGCTCAAGCTCGCCCGTGACGTCCAGGTGCTCCGGGTCGCCCTCGGGTGCGGTGAGGCTGCCGTCGAGCTGTACGAGACCGCCGGAGGTCATGACGTACTGCCCGCCGCCCGTGAGCTGCTCCAGGCCGCCGTCGCCGACGGCGTAAAGACCGTCGAGGCTGTCGAAGGCCTCGCCGTCTATGTACACTCCGCCGGAGGCCGAGGCCGGGGCGGCGATGGAGATAGCCAGGGCCGCGCCCAGGCAGCAGGTTAGTAATTTATCAGCTTTCATTTGTTCACCTTTTAACGATTTGTTGACTGAAAGAGACCACAGTGATATGATAATGTGAAACCGGAATGTTTCGCCGGACTTCGACAGTCTGCTTACTATTATAGTAGCACGGGCTGACAATTGCAAGCGCGGCGTACCCGGCATTATTTAACCAACCTGCGAATATGATGTTCGTATGGCGAAAGGAAGGTCTTGCTATGCAGAAACTGAAAGCGGGCGTAATAGGCGGCACCGGAATGGTGGGCCAGCGCTTTGTCACACTGATTGCCAATCACCCCTGGTTTGAACTCACGGCCATTGCCGCGAGCGCGCGCAGCGCGGGCAAGACCTACGAGGAGACAGCCGGGAAGCGCTGGGCTCTCGACGAGCCCATGCCCGAGTGTGCCAAGGGCATAGTCGTCAAGGACGCGGCCGACGTAGAGGGCATGGCGGGCGAGGTGGACTTCGTGTTCTGCGCCGTGGACATGGACAAGGACGCCGTCCTCGCGCTCGAGGAGGCCTATGCCAAGCACGAGACGCCCGTGGTCTCCAATAACAGCGCGAACCGCATGACGCCGGATGTGCCGATGGTCATACCCGAGATCAACCCCGGCCACCTGGAGATAATCCCCGCGCAGAAGAAGCGCCTGGGCACAAGCCGCGGCTTCATCGCCGTCAAGAGCAACTGCTCCATACAGAGCTATGTCCCGGCCCTGAGCCCCTTCAGGCTTGACTGCGGCCTAAACAGGATACTGGTGTGCACTTACCAGGCCATTTCCGGCGCGGGCAAGACTTTCGAGACCTGGCCCGAAATGGTTGACAACGTCATCCCGTATATAGGCGGCGAGGAGGAAAAGAGCGAGCGCGAGCCCATGAAAGTCTGGGGCAGCGTCGCCGGGGACCACATAGAGAACGCCGTGCGCCCTGACATCACCGCGCAGTGCCTGCGCGTCCCGGCCGCAAACGGCCACATGGCCGCGGTTTTCTGCTCCTTCGACAAGACGCCCTCCATGGACGAAATGAAGGCCGCCTGGGCCTCGTTCAAGGGCCGCCCGCAGGAGCTCAAGCTGCCCAGCGCCCCTGAGCAGTTCCTGCGCTATTTCGAGGAGCCCGACCGCCCGCAGACCAGGCTCGACCGCATGAACGAGCACGGCATGCAGATTAGCATAGGCCGTCTGAGGCCCGACAGCCAGTACGACTACAAGTTCGTCTGCCTGAGCCACAACACCCTGCGCGGCGCCGCCGGCGGGGCCGTAGAGCTCGCCGAGCTGCTCGCCGCCGAGGGGTATATCACGAGGAAATAAAGCGCAGAACGGAGCCGTTTAGCCCGGCAAGTACACGGATATAAGGAATTTGGAAACTATAACAAAGAGGAGGATAATCATGGCCAAGACACCGATATTTACGGGTTCGTGCACCGCGATAGTTACGCCGTACACAGATAACGGAGTGGATTACGCAAAGTATGAAGAGCTGTTGGAGATGCAGTACGAGGGCGGTACCAGCGCTATCCTCGTCTGCGGCACCACCGGCGAAAACCCCACCCACACCGCAGAGGAGCACAACAAGCTCGCCGAGCTCACCGTAAAGCGCTGCGCCGGACGCATGAAGGTCATCGTCGGCGTGGGCTCCAACAACACCGAGCATGCGCTTGAGCAGGCCAAACACGCCGAGGGTATCGGCGCCGACGGCATACTCATGGTCACACCCTACTACAACAAGACCACCCAGTCCGGTCTCATCTCCCACTTCAGCTACGTCGCCGACCGCGTCAAGGTGCCGATGATACTCTACAACGTGCCCTCGCGCACCGGCATCGGCATCAAGCCCGCTACCTACAAGGCGCTCTCCGCCCACCCGAACATCAACGGCGTCAAGGAGGCCAGCGGCAACATAGCCGAATACGCCCTCACCCGCAGCATGTGCGGCGACGACCTCGCGTTCTGGTCCGGCAACGACTCCGACACAGTGCCGATGATGGCCCTTGGCGCCTACGGCGTCATCTCCGTGGCCTCCAACATCATACCTGCCGACGTGGCGAAGCTGTGTAAGCTCTGCTCCGACGGGGACTTCAAGGCCGCTGCGGCCGAGTATTTCCGCCTCGCGGACTTCTTCGACAAGCTCTTCATTGAGACCAACCCCATCCCCGTAAAGACCGCGATGAACCTCGCCGGGCTGAACGTCGGCAGGCTCCGCCTGCCGCTCGTGGATATGGCCGAGGGTACCAAAGCCCAGCTCATCGAGAGCATGCACGCTCTGGGCATAGCCACCGTCTGAGGTAGAACGCCATGCTAAAGATAATCGTCTCCGGCTGCAACGGCCACATGGGACAGAGCGTCGTCAAGCTCTGCTCCGGGATGGACGACGTCGAGACCGTCTGCGGCTTCAACCGCACTCCGAAGGAGATGAACGGCTTTCGCGTCTACTCCGAGCCCAAAGCCTACTCCGGCGAGGCCGACGCGCTGATAGACTTCTCAAACCCTGCCAACCTCACGGCCATACTGGCCTTCTGCGCCGAGCGAGGCGTACCGGGCGTACTCTGCACCACCGGGTACTCGGATGAACAGCTCGCCGAGATTGACGCCGCGAGTAAGCACGTGCCGCTTTTCAAGAGCGGGAACATGTCGCTGGGCGTGAACCTGATGATACGTCTGGCAAAGCGCGCCGCCGCCGTCCTGGGCGGGAGCTTCGACGTCGAGATACTCGAGCGTCACCACAACCGCAAGCTCGACGCGCCCAGCGGCACCGCGCTGATGCTGGCCGACGCCCTGGCAGAGAGCCTGCCGCACGAGAGCGAATACGTCTATGAGCGGCACAGCGTCAGGCAGAAGCGCCGCCGTGAGGAGATAGGTATTTCATCCATGCGCGGCGGGACGATAGTCGGCGAACACGAGGTCATGTTCGCGGGCGCTGACGAGGTGTTCACGCTAAAGCACAGCGCGCTCTCTCGCGACGTGTTCGCCTCCGGAGCCATCGCCGCCGCCAGGTATATCGCCACCGTCAAGGAGCCGGGCCTCTACGACATGGACGACCTCCTGGGAGATATGTAATGCAAAACAGGCGCGCCGTTTCCGGCGCGCCTGTCGGCGCAAACACGGGCGGTGACGCTGCCTTCTCCGGAAAGCCCTGCCGGCTTCCGGCGGCGAGGGGAACACGCAGTTCACAACAAGGAGGTATACTATGTTCAGAGAAATGCGCAGGGCCAGACAGCAGCTTGCGCGCGAAGAAGCGGAGGCAATACTCAACCGGGGCAGCAGCGGCGTGCTGTGTGTCCTGGGCGACGGGGGATACCCCTATGGAGTGCCCATCAGCTACGTCTATGCCGACGGCCACATATACATGCACTGCGCCAGATCCGGCCACAAGCTCGACGCTGTCAGGGCCTGCGACAAGGCCTGTTTCACCGTCGTAGATGCAGACGACGTGGTGCAGGAGGAGTTTACTACGCATTACAGGAGCGCCATCGCCTTCGGGCGGGTGCGTGAGCTCACCGGCGACGCGGACAAACGCCGCGTGGCTGAGCTGCTGTGCGCCAAGTACTGCCCCAATGTGAGCGCCGAGGACGTAGAGGGCGAGATAAAGTGCGGGTGGGCCGCGCTGAACGCGCTGGATTTCACTGTCGAGCACCTATCCGCCAAGCAGTGCCGCGAGCTGATGAAGTGAGGCGGCTGTGCCTGAGGACATATGCAGCTGCTGAAAGGCTTCCGCAAGAGACGATCTGTTTTTTGATTCGTGCCCGCCGCCGTATTCGCGCTGACGCACCACTTGACGAAACGTCGAAAGACGTATATTATAGTATGACGCAAATGCGAAGAAAAATGGAGGCTGACACATGAAAGCTTTCGGGCTTAACGAACTCAGGGAGATGTTCCTGAGCTTCTTTGAATCCAAGGGGCACCTGCGCCTGCCGAGCTTCTCGCTAGTGCCGCAGAACGACCCGTCCCTGCTGCTGATAAACTCCGGCATGGCTCCGCTCAAGCCGTATTTCACCGGCGAGCAGATTCCCCCGCGCCGCCGCGTCTGCACCTGCCAGAAGTGCGTGCGCACCGGCGACATAGACAACATAGGCAAGACCGCCCGCCACGGCACCTTCTTTGAGATGCTGGGCAACTTTTCCTTCGGCGACTACTTCAAGCACGAGGCCATAGCCTGGTGCTGGGAGTTCCTTACCAGCCCCGACTGGGTGGGTATGGATCCCGACCGTCTCTATCCGAGCGTCTTTGAGGATGACGACGAGGCCTTCGCCATCTGGCGCGACGAGATAGGCATCCCGCCCGAGCGCATCTTCCGCTTCGGCCGCGAGGACAACTTCTGGGAGCACGGCACCGGCGCCTGCGGCCCCTGCAGCGAGGTCTACTACGACCGCGGCGAGAAGTACGGCTGCGGCAGGCCCGACTGCACCGTCGGCTGCGACTGCGACCGCTACATCGAGGTCTGGAACAACGTTTTCAGCCAGTTCAACTCCGACGGCCAGGGCCACTACACCGAGCTCGCCCATAAGAACATCGACACCGGCATGGGACTTGAGCGTCTAGCCTGCGTCTGCCAGGATGTACCCAGCCTCTTCGACGTCGACACCGTTATGAACATCACCCACAAGGTCAGCGAGCTCACCGGCGCGCACTATGGCGAGAGCCAGAAGGCCGACGTGTCCCTGCGCGTCATCACCGACCACATCAGGAGCGCCACCTTCCTCATCGGCGACGGCGTCCTGCCCAGCAACGAGGGGCGCGGCTACGTCCTGCGCCGCCTGCTGCGTCGCGCGGCCCGTCACGGCAAGCTCCTGGGCGTCAACGAGCCCTTCCTCTACAAAGTCTGCGAGACAGTAATCCACGAAAACCGCACCGCTTACCCCGACCTGGTGGACAAGCAGAGCTTCATCACCCGCGTCATCAAGACCGAGGAGGAGAGCTTCGCCCGCACCATCGACGGCGGCATGAAGATACTCAGCGAGCTCATGGACGGCCTCAAGGCCAAGGGCGAGACCGTGCTGTCCGGAGAGGACACTTTCCGTCTCTACGACACCTACGGCTTCCCGCTCGACCTCACTGAGGACATCCTGTCCGACGCCGGTATGACCGCCGACACGGAGGGCTTCGATAAGCTCATGACAGAGCAGCGTGAGCGCGCCCGCGCCGCCCGCGGAGATATCTCCGGCTGGGCCGGCCTGGATTTGGGCCTCGACAACGTACCCACCGAGTTCACCGGTTACGACACCCTCTCCGACACCGGTACGGTGGAGGCGCTTATCGCCGCCGGGGAGCTCTCCGGCGAGCTGGGCGAGGGCACCGAGGGCAGCGTAGTGCTGGATAAAACGCCCTTCTACGCCGAAATGGGCGGTCAGGTGGCCGACCACGGCGTCATCACGGGCGAGGGCGGCGCCGAGTTCACTGTCACCGACGTGCAAAAGACCAAGGGCGGCAAGTACCTGCACACCGGCACCATGACGCGCGGCAGCTTCCATCTGGGCGAGAACGTCCAGGCTGTCGTAGACGCCGAGCGCCGTACCGCCATTATGCGCGCACACTCTGCCACGCACCTGCTCCACGCCGCGCTGCGCCGCGTCCTGGGCGACCACGTCCATCAGGCGGGCTCTCTCGTCGAGCCCGACAGGCTGCGCTTCGACTTCACCCACTTCTCCGCCATGACCGGCGAGGAGCTGCTCGAGGTCGCGCGCATAGTAAACCATGAGATTCTCGCGGGAGACGGCGTCAGCACCGAGGTTATGGACCTCGAGGCTGCGCGCGCCAGGGGCGCACAGGCCCTGTTCGGCGAGAAATACGGCGAGAGCGTCCGCGTCGTTACGATGGGGGGCTTCTCCAGCGAGCTGTGCGGCGGTACCCACGTCGACAACACTGCCAAGGTCGGCCCCTTCAGAATAGAGAGCGAGTTCTCCGTTGCCAGCGGAGTGAGGCGTATCGAGGCCGTCACCGGCCTGGAGTTCTTCCGCGAGAACGAGGAGAACAACCGCAAGCTGCTTGCCATGGCAGACATGCTCAAGACCAGCCCCAACGAGGTGGTCGAGAAGGCCAGGGCCGCGCTGGACAACCTGCGTGAGATGCGCCGCCGCGTCGACGCGCTCCAGGACAAGATACGTTCCGGCGAGATTGAGAACTTCATCACCTCCGGCCACGCCGTGGGCTCCCTGAAGGTCGTCACCGTGACCATCCCCGAGACCGGCGGAGAGGACATGCGCCGCATGGGCGACTTCCTGCGCGAGCGTGAGCCCGGCATTGTGGCCGTGCTTGCCTCTGTCAAGGACGGGAAAATAACCTTCCTGGCCGTCTGCGGCAAGGACGCCGTAGCTGCGGGCGTCAAGGCCGGCGACATCATCCGCCAGGTAACCGCGCTCACCGGCGGCAAGGGCGGCGGCAAGCCCGACAGCGCCATGGGCGGCGGACACGACCTGCTCATGCTCGACAATGCCCTGGCCATGGTCGACAACTTTGTCGCCATGAAGCTTGGGCTATCGAAAGAGTAATAACGTGCAGGGAGGGCCTCGCGCCCTCCTTGCCTTGATTTGAGGCCGGGCGGCTTCAGGCGAGGCCGTTGCCGGCGAGTGGAATGGGCTTATTGCCCGGGAAAATAAGGAGGTAAAATCATGTCAGACTGCCTGTTTTGCAAGATAGCGGCGGGAGAGATCCCGTCCAACAAGGTGTACGAGGATGAGAGCGTCCTTGCCTTCAGGGACATCAATCCACAGGCGCCGACTCACATCCTTGTGATACCCAAGCAGCACGTTGCCGACAGCGCCGCCCAGATTACTGAGGCCAACAGCGCCGCAGTAGCGCACTGCTTTGAAGTCATTGCCAAGATTGCCGCCCAGGAGGGGCTGAGCGACGGCTTCCGCGTCATCACCAACTCCGGCCACGCCGCGGGGCAGACAGTGCCCCACCTGCACTTCCACATACTCGCCGGCGCCGAGATGGCAGAAAAGCTGCTGTAATTCAAAACTGCCGCCGGCCTGAGGGCCGGGGCCCGGTGAGCCGGCGGCACAACAGAGAGGAGGTATCCGATGCCCAGAAAAGCATTCCGCCAACAGGACAGCTTCAACTACGCGGAAATAAGCCGTGAGCTGAAACGCTCCGGCCCTGCAAGGCTGTACCTGCTGCATGGGCAGGAGGATTACCTCCTTTCGCGCTTCGTTGAGGAGCTCACGCGCGCCTGCCTGCCCGAGGGCAGGGACGATTTTTCATACAGGGAGCTTGACGGGGCGTCGCTCTCAATGCAGGAGCTCTCAGACAGCGTGAATGCGCTGCCGTTTGCCACGGAGCGCACGCTCACGCTCGTGCGCGGCTACGACATCAACCACGTCAAGGACTCGGACTTCAAGGCCCTGGAGGGCATAGTGTCGGACGTGCCTGATTATGCCACGCTTGCCTTCATAAACCGTGGGCAAAGCGAGCCGGACGGACGCTTGAAGTCCGTAAAGATGCTGAAAAAATATGCCCGCGACATAGACTTCCGCGAGCAGGGCGGCAGCGCCCTAAACGACTGGCTGCGCCGGCGCTTCGCAGCATTGGGCAAGCGCATCGGCAGCGACGGCTGCGAGGCGCTAATCTATGCCAGCGGGAATCTGATGGGCGCGCTGCTGCCCGAGATTGAGAAGATAGCCGCCGGTACGCCGGGAGAGGAGATAACCGTGCAGGACGTTGAGCGTCTCGCCTTCCGAATCCCGGAGACCAGGGCCTTCGACATGACGGACTGCATTGCGGGACGCGACTATGACGGCGCGACGCGCTGCATGAGCGACCTGGTCGCAATGGGGGAGGAGCCGCTGCTCATCCTCGGCGCGCTCAGCTACCAGATGCGCCGTCTCTACGCGGCCCGGCTGGCGCAGGAGGAGCGCCTCGGGCGCGACTTCGTGGTCAAATGCACGGGCGCCAAGAGCAGCTTTGCCTATGACAAGCTCACCGGCAGCGCCAGACGCTTCAGCCTTGACGGGCTGCGCCGTGCAGTGGAGCTATGCGTCGAGACCGACTACGCCATGAAGAGTTCCGGCGGCGACGCGCAGGAGCGCTTGAACGAGCTGCTGCTCAGATTGGCGGTGGAGTGCCGGTGATAAGCGTGCGTGAGGTCATCGTCTGCGAGGGCCGCTACGACAAGGATACGCTCAGCCAGGTGTTCGACGCCGTAATCATAGAGACGGGCGGTTTCGGCGTGTTCAACGACCGCGAGAAGCTTGAGCTCCTGCGCCGCCTGGCCGAGGCCCGGGGCCTGGTCATACTCACAGACAGTGACGCCGCCGGCTTCCAGATTCGCGGCTATCTCAAGGGGGCGATAGACCCCGCCATGGTCAAGCACGCATATATCCCGGACGTGCCCGGGCGCGAGAAGCGCAAAAAGACGGCTTCGCGGGCCGGTACTCTGGGCGTGGAGGGGATGAAGCCCGAGGTGCTTGTTGACGCGCTGCGGCGCGCAGGAGCTACCCTGGACGGACAGAGCGCCGCGCAGGGCAGGGGGGACGTCACTTCGGCGGAGCTTTATGAACTCGGCCTGATGGGGCGCGAGGGTTCCACGGAGCTCAGGGCGGCCCTGCTGGCCAGCCTGGGCCTGCCCGCCAAGCTGAAGGGAGGGGCGCTGCGCGACGTGCTCGGCGCGCTCTATACCCGCGATGAGCTCGAGGCCGCTGTCAGGAGGCTTGCCTCTCCTCTATGAGCACGCTCGCCAGCGCTGCTATAAGCAATACCGCCTGCGGCAGGGTCATGAGTTCGCGCGCCAGGCGGTAGAGATGTGCCGTACCGGCCGTGAACACTCCGCCGTCCAGCAGCAGCATCCAGGCGCAGAAGAGCATGACGCAGCTCAGCTGCAGAGCGCGTATCACAACTTCCCAGGCCGCCGGGGACATGGACAGTATCCGGCGTATAGTTTTCATATGTATCACCAGGCCCATTGTAGCCCGGCGCAGCAAACCCCGCAAGGCAAAAAAATTGCCAGCGGGGCATTTTTGTTCTGGTACACGGGACACATGTGTGCTATACTTATGTAAAGCTGTAGCAGGGGGTTAATCAGATATGAAATGTCCGTTTTGCGGCTTCACCGAGAGCCGCGTCATAGATTCGCGTCCCGCCGACGAGGGCGCGACCATCCGCCGCCGCCGCGAGTGCCTGGCCTGCACCAAGCGCTTCACTACATACGAGATTATAGAGCGGCTGCCGCTGGTGGTCGTGAAGCGTGACGGTTCGCGCCAGACTTTTGACAAGGTCAAGCTCATCAACGGCATGGTGCGCGCCTGTGAGAAGCGCCCGGTGTCGCTCTCGTCGCTCGAGCAGATAGCCGACGAGATAGAGCAGGAGCTCCAGAGCGACCTCGAGCGCGAGGTCAGCACGACGGAGATAGGCGAGATGGTCATGGACAGGCTCAAGGACGTCGACGAGGTGGCCTATGTCCGCTTCGCCAGCGTGTACCGCTCCTTCAAGGACATAAACACGTTTATGGAGGAGCTAACCAAGCTGCTCAAGCAGAAGGACAGTTGATATATACCCCGTTTCCCGGCAACTATGCTGCCGGCAGAGTGTTCTGACATGGAGGTTTTGTCATGGACGTACGTTGGATTGCCCTGACCGCCACCGTGTGCGCCGTGCTGCTCCTGATGGGCGTGATGCTCAGACGCAGACGGAAAAGCGGGCTGCACAGGGCGGCCAACGCGCTCCTTGCACTGGCCGCCGTGCCGGCGGCCGGTGTGGTGCTGGCATTTGCGGTGGGCAGGATGGTTGTCTATTGGCTGGCACTTGCGCTCACTGCCGTCCTGTTTTTGCTCTGGTTCTTCCTGCGCGTGTGCAGAAGCTGTTAGAAAATACTGGATAGACTCAGGCTTTCCATTTCACATAGGCTCTCAATGTGCGCAATTAGGCTCGCGTAGAGGGGGAACGCCCCTTCCGGCTCATCTGAGGCGAGTGTGGCGGTCAGATCACGCAGTCCGTAGCCGACGGCGTCGATTTCGGTGTGGCGCAGGAATATGCCCGCGTAGAGCTCGTTTGCCTTCCAGTCGGACTCCGCCTTCTGCGCGTGTTCAAGCGCGAGGGCGTATTCGCCGTTTTCACAGTAGGCCCGGGAGAGTGCCAGCGAGCCGGTCAGGCCGTCCGTGAACTCGTGAAGATAATGCGTATTGTAAAGGCCGCCTGCGATAAGCGTCAGAAGCAGCGCTGCGGCGACGATTTCCTTTTTCACTTTTTCCCCTCCATAGGCGCGCAGAAGGTGGTCCCGGTTTTGTCCGCTATCAGCAGATACGCGTCCTTTGCCGACTTCAGCCCGAAGCGCTTGAGCTCACGGCGGAGCCAGGTCTCGTCGCGGCCCATGGCGCGCAGATTGTCGCTGAGCACACGGCCGTTGTTTATCAGTATGACCGGGTAACCGTTGCTTTCAGGTGTGAGCCCCAAATCGCACGCGGTCGCGCTGCGGAACTGCGGGTAGAGAATCGCGTTGAGGTCGCCGTCGGTTTCCAGAATGGCGTACTGGACCTGCGAGATATCCAGTATGTCCTTGCTTCGCAGTTGTTCTGCGAGTTCGTCCGGCGTAAAGCGGTTCCGCTGCATTTCCCGCTGGTCGATTTTGCCCTCGCGGATGAGAAAGCTCGGTCGCCCGAAGAGAGCTCTGCGCAGTTTGGGCGAGGACATGGCCGCGCCGGAAATGAGCACTTCGCAGCAGAAGAGCACCACAATTGGCAGCAGCCCGTTGAGCAGGGGGATGCCGATGTCCTGCAGCGGATGCGCGCCCAGGTCAGCTATCAGCACGGCCACTGCGAACTCGGGCAATTCCAGCTCGCTGAGCTGACGCTTGCCCATGAGGCGCATGAAAATAAGCAGTGCGAAATAGACAATCAGCGTTCGGATAATTACTATAGTCAAGTTTATCACCCCAACATATCATTACCAAATATGGAGGTTGTTATGAGCAATTCCAACACTAGACCCGAAATGGAGCGTATCACCACTCCTGAGCTGGCCGAGGCGTTTATCGACGAGCAGCTCAAGGCCCTGCGCGAGCAGATAGGCACCGGCAAGGTGCTGCTGGCCCTGTCCGGCGGCGTGGACTCGTCCGTCGTTGCGGCGCTGCTCATCAAGGCCGTCGGCAAGCAGCTCGAGTGCGTACACGTCAACCACGGTCTTATGCGCAAGGGCGAAAGCGAGCAGGTCATCGAAGTGTTCCGCAACCAGCTGGGCGCGAATCTGACCTACGTCGACGCGGTGGACCGCTTCCTGGACAAGCTCGAGGGCGTCGCCGACCCGGAGCAGAAGCGCAAGATTATCGGCGCGGAGTTCATCCGCGTTTTCGAGGAGGAGGCGCGCAAGCTTGAGGGCATAGGCTTCCTCGCACAGGGGACTATCTACCCGGATATCGTCGAATCCGGCCCGGTCAAGAGCCATCACAACGTCGGCGGCCTGCCGGAGGACATGCAGTTTGAGCTGGTTGAGCCGCTTAAGTTCCTGTACAAGGACGAGGTGCGCGTAGTTGGTAAGGCGCTGGGATTGCCGGACTCCATGGTATACCGTCAGCCCTTCCCGGGTCCCGGCCTTGGTGTACGCTGCGTCGGCGCCATCACCCGCGACAGGCTTGAGGCCGTGCGCGAGAGCGACGCCATCCTGCGCGAGGAGTTCGCCCGTGAAGGCCTGGACAAGACCGTGTGGCAGTACTTCACCGTGGTGCCGCCCGTGACCAGTACCGGCGTGCGCGACGGCAAGCGCGTGGACGCATGGCCGGTCGTCATCCGTGCCGTGAATACCCGCGACGCCATGAGCGCGGATATCGAGGAGCTGCCCTGGCCGCTAATGCGCCGCCTGACCGAGCGCATAACCAGTGAAGTCCCCGGCGTCAACCGCGTCCTCTACGACCTCACCCCGAAGCCGCCAGCAACGATCGAGTGGGAATAAGAATTTAATATACCATACATCCCTGAAATGCCTGTAATTACAGGCATTTCAGGGATTTTGCTATTTTTAGCGGCTACAAATTGACTACACTTTGCTAGGTTCTGTAGCCATCAGCCTGCGGCGAATATGCCGTCGAGCTGACGTGCTACTTCAGCCTGTTTGTTTGGGTAGAGATGGCTGTAGGTTTCCATTGTAGTCTGGACGCGCTCATGGCCGAGCCGCTCGGCTATGAGCAGCGGGGAACAGCCCATTTCTACAAGCAGGCTCGCGTGGCTGTGACGAATATCGTGTACTCGGATGCGCTTGACGCCGCTGGCCTTGCAGCCATATTCCATCTCGCGATACAGGAAGCTTTTCGTGTACGGGAACAGCCTGTCTGTGGGCTGAAGCCCATAGCACTTGCCTATATACTCCCTGAGGCAGTCGCTGAGGACGGAGGGTATGGTCACTGTGCGTCTGCTCTTTTCGGTCTTTGGCGTTGAGATTACGTCCTCTTTGCCGAGCCGCTGGTAGCTCTTGTTTATGATGATGGTGGATTTTTCAAAGTCTATGTCGGCAGGAGTCAGCGCCAACAGTTCTCCTTCGCGCATTCCCGTGTAGTACAGGGTCATAAACGCGGCGTAGGAAGCGGGGCGCTCTTTGAGCGCGGCGATGAACTGAGAAAATTCGTCCTTAGTCCAGAACAACATTTCATCGGCGTTTTTCTTGCCCATGCTCCCCGCCTTGTGACAGGGGTTTTCTTTCAGGCCGTAGTATTTTACCGCATAGTTGAAAATCGCTGTGAGCTGATTATTGATGCAACGCAGATAGGTCTGGGAGTATGGTTTCCCGTTCCCATCGCGATGGCTGCTCAGGCCATTTTGCCAACGGCGTATGTCTGTGGGCTTTATTTCATTGAGAGGTATCTTGCCGAAGAAAGGCGTTATCTTCAAATCTATGAGCCACTTCTTGCCTGCGACGGTCGAGGGTTTGAGCCGCTTTTCCATGTCGCGTTTGTACAGCTCGATGAAGTCTCTGAACGTCATGCCGAGGCTGGCGTTGGCCTGAGCGATGAAGTCCCTTTCCCATTGCAGCGCCTCCCGCTTTGTTGCAAAGCCGCGTTTTTTCTTGTGGATAACCTTACCTGTCCAATCCTTGACGCGGAGTTGAGCCATCCACTTGTCTGTTTTGTTGTCTTTTGTTACTGACATGAATCGCTCCTTTCTCCCAAGTCCCGGTCTGTATTCAATTCGCTTATTTACTCAGCAGCTTACGCAGCGCTGCCATTTCATCCCCGGAGAGAGCATTTGCTTTTTCGGGTACTTCATCGGACGGACGCCCCATGGGATCAGAATTTTTGCTCCCGACAGGCTCGATACGCTCAAACGAGCAGTAGGATATGGTCTGGTCTTTCCAGTCGGCGTAGTCCTTATCTGTGATTTTGCCCGCCGCGAGTTTTTCGCGTTGGTCTTGCCACTGTTCAAGCAGAAGGCACAGCGCGGCATTATGCCTGGCCTCCGTACCCGTGCCGCTGAAGGAGACGGAGCATCTCCAGTCCCTGTCCTTTGGTGGCTTTTCAACTTCGATTGCAAAGTGGAGTTCTTTCACTTTTTCAAGCATGAACAGGAAGTCCATTACGTCGGCAAGACTCGTGATAAGAGCCTTGCGTGTCCCAAGACCCACCAGATACGAAAGCGGGACGCGCAGCGCTTGGCAGACGGAAACAAGTGCCGCGACTGATACCTCAATGTCGCCGCTCTCATATTTCTGGATTGTCCTGAGTGAGCGGTTGAGCATTTCAGCCAGCTCTTTCTGGCTTATACGTCTTGCCTTCCGAGCCAGCTTTATTCGGCGACCGATTTCCTTCGCGTCGTATGACTCAGAGCTTTGTGCCTCATAGTTGAAATCATCTGATTCATCGAAATGTGCCATTCAAATTCACCTCGAGATGAGTATAACAAAAATAAAAGCGAATTACAAGTACATATTTCTCAAAAATGATATTGACAAGAATGCGCATAATGCAAGACGTATTAAAAGTGCGCATTATGAAAGACTGATGGAAATGAGCGCATTAAAAATGCACAAATTAAATAATGGAGGCAAAATGAGAGCGCAGTTTATCACGGCAGCCGATGTGGCAGAAATCATGGGAGTAAGCAGGAGTAAGGCGTATCAAATCGTCAGGGACATGAATCGGGAGTTAAAAGGGATGGGATACATAACGGTTTCTGGCAAGTGTCCGGTTCAATACTTTCAGAAGAAGTTTTACGGGATGCAGATTGGCGGTGAGTCAAATGAGCGAATGTAAATCTGAAGAAATGGATATGAACAGGTTGCTCAGGAAGATGAGACAGATGAACAACCCGGATTATCTGCATACTGTATCGTTGAATGAACTCTTTGACAACGTGTACGAAAGCAGGCCGTCTATAATAGACGGTCTGCTGTACTCGGGCGCATACTTCCTAGCGGGTGCGCCGAAAATTGGCAAGTCGTTTCTCGTCGCGCAGATAGCGTATCACGTCGGCACAGGCCAACCGCTTTGGGGCTATGAGGTACATCAGGGTTCGGTGCTGTATCTCGCGCTGGAGGACGACTACGGTCGTTTGCAGGGACGAATGTCGCGGATGTTCGGCGTGGGCGCTGAAGGAAGCGTGTTCTTCTCTGTCCAAGCCAAGCTGCTTTCTGATGGCCTTGACGGGCAGCTCGAATACTTCGTCCGCGAGCACCCGGACACGAAGCTCATTGTGCTCGACACGCTGCAAAAGGTGAGGGAGGCGTCGAGGGACTATAGCTACGGCAGCGACTACGAACTCGTGACGCGATTGAAATCTTTTGCGGACAAGCACAAGCTCTGCGTGCTGGCAGTACATCACACGAGAAAGCAGGCCGCCGGCGACTGCTTCGAGATGCTCTCGGGGACAAACGGGCTGCTGGGCTGCGCTGACGGCGCGCTGCTGATGCGCAAGGAAAAGCGCACCGACCTCACGGCGACGCTGGATGTGGTCGGGCGCGACCAGCCCGATCAGCGGCTGCATATTGTGAAAGAGCGTGACAGCCTTGTATGGAATCTTGAGAGTGCCGAGACGGAGCTTTGGAAAAAGCCGCCCGACGCGGTGCTTGAGTCGGTGAGAAAACTGGTTGAGGACAGCGGCGGTCATTGGGAGGGAAGCCCCTCGGATTTGGCGCTCGCGCTGGGTTCGGACATGGCGGTCAACCGGCTGACGCGGCATTTGAACGTGAATGCGGGTCGGTTGTTGGACGAGTATAATGTGAAATACGAGAGCCTGGCCCGGCACGAGGGACGGCGCATCAGGCTGACAGGCGCTGTTGTAGTAGGTGAAGCGGAGCGCGCAACGCTTGCGACGGTTGCAACGATAGCCTGAGGACTACAAATTTAACCGTCGCAACCGTTGCAACCGTCGCGGAGGATAAAATAAGCGCCCGCAAGGGCGCGCGGCCGAAAGAACAGCCCGAACATAAGGTCGGGCTGTTCTGAGTTTTTTAGGGTTTGGGATGTAATCCCAACAAGGTGTTTTTCGCGAGTGGCTAGCCACTCGCCCCACTTGCGAGGTTTTATTGCTCTACTATTACCCATGAGAGCGGCGGGATCTTATGACCGGAATAATTATACTCGGTTTCTGCTGAATTGATAGCTACTATCAGTTTATCACTTGGCAATTTTCGCTCAAACACGAGCACGCGTTCACCCGGCTCGGCGCGGAGAAAGCGCAGCTCGCCGTGACGAAGCGCGGGGTGATTTCGCCGCAGGGCTATCGCGTCGCGGTAAAACTCCAGCAGCTCCGCGTCCCCGCTCTGCCAGGGCATGGCGCGCCGGAAATCCAATTCATCTGTGCCTGAGACGCCAAGCTCATCGCCATAGAATACGCAGGGCATACCCGGAAAGCAGCACATGAACATAACTGCCAGCTTTAAGCGCCGTACATCGCCGCCGCATAGATTAAGAAAGCGACTGACATCGTGGCTGTCAAGCAGGTTCAGTTGTGCCGCGGCAATCTGACGTTTATAGCGCATGAGCATATCCGAGCAACGCCCGGCGAAGGTGCGCGCGTCGATGCTGCCCTCGGCGAAAAAGTGCCGGCAGTGATTGCGGAAGTCGTAGTTCATGGTGGAATCGAGCATATCTCCGCTTAGCCAATGCCTTGCGCTGCCCCAAACTTCGCCTATGAGCAGCGCGTCGCTCTTGACGGATTTGCAGCGCCGGCGAAACTCCCTCCAGAATCCGTCGTTCGGCTCGTCTGCTACGTCGAGACGCCATCCGTCTGTGTCAAATTCGCGCAGCCAGTGCTCACCGACGGCGCAGAGGTAGTCGCATACTTCTGGGTTTGACGTGTCAAGCTTGGGCATAAGCCGTTCATAACAGAAGCATTCATAATTTGGCCGTTCGCCTGCTTCGGGGTATGCAACGGGAAACTGCAGACGGTAAAACCAGCTTGCGTAGCGGCTGCGCTCCTGCCTTTCGAGCACGTCGCGGAAGGCAAAAAACTGTGCGCCGCAGTGGTTGAACACGCCGTCAAGTATGACGCGTATCCCGCGTGCGTGGCACTTGTCCACAAGAGCGCGGAAATCCTCGTCCGTACCTAAGCAGGGGTCAATGTGTAGGTAGTCTATCGTGTCGTACTTGTGATACTGCCCGGCGGCAAAGATGGGATTCAGATAGATACAGTTGGCCCCGAGAGCGGATATGTAATCGAGATTTTCGCGTATGCCGTTTATCGTGCCGCCGAGACGCGAGCGGGAAAGAGCGCCGCTGGTATGTTTTTCGGTACCACTTCCGGCAATCGCGCGCCGGGAACTTGCAAAGCTGTCGGGGAAAATATTGTACACCACGGCATCCGACACCCAATCAGGGACGCGGGCGATATCCGCGCGGTGGTTGAATGGGAACTTGAAGTATTCAGCGCGCTCTGCACTTGGCTGAGTGAAAAATACCTCACCGGAGTAATACAGCGTCTCGTCGCCCGTGAGCTCAAAGTAGTAATAGAGTCGGTGAAAAGTGCCGCGCAGCTCGGTCTCCCACCAGTCGCAGTTTTCACCGTGATACTTGAGCGCCATTTCCGCATGAAATACAGGCACAGGTGTCTCCGGACTTGAAGTGTCGCCGTACCAGAGTATGCAGCGCTCGATGTCACCGGGAGCGCTGCGCAGCCGGAATACTGTGGTGTCCTCGTCCAGGCCAAAGGCGTATTCGCTCATTGGCCGGTGAAATATCGCTTCCTTTTTCATGTTTATCCTTTCACGCCGCCGGCGGTGAGACCGGAGACCATGTATTTTTGTATCTTGAAGAAAATCAGCAGCAGCGGTATCGACGCGAGTATGCTTGCCGCCGTGAACAGCGGCCAAGAGCGGGTGTAGTCGTTGCTTTGCAGCTGATAAAGCCCCGCCGAGAGCGAATAGTAATCGCTGTCCAGCAGGAAGGTAGTCGCAAACAGGTACTCGTTCCAGACGGTTATGAGCACCATGACGCAGGTAACGACGATGGCCGGTTTCGCAAGCGGCAGGACGATACGCCATATCATCTGTGCATCGTTTGCACCGTCTATCTTTGACGCCTCCTCTATTTCGACCGGTATGGAATCGAAGTATCCCTTCATGTTCCAGACGGCAAAGACACACATGCTCCCCGCGTATATGAGCATCAGCCCTATGTGGGAATTCAGCAGCCCGGCAAGGCGCAGTATGCGGTAATAGGCAAAGAGCGAGAGCACCTGCGGGAAGGCGTTGAGTACGAGTAAAGCCATGAGCAGTGGGCGGCGTCCTTTGAATCTCCAGCGAGAGCAGGCGTACGCCGCCGTCACGGCGCAGAGCATGGCTATGGCGACTGTACCCACGCTAAGCAGCAGCGAATTTTTGAGCCATAGCAAAAATGGCTCGTCAAAAAGGATGGCGCGGTAATTTTCCAGCGAGGGGTTCTCTGGAAGAAACGAAAAATCCCCGGAGAGCGAGCTGCCCGGCCCGGAGAAGGACACGTTTACCGCGTAGTATATCGGTATCAGCGTGACCAGGCACAGGAGGATGAAGGCCAGATTGAGGGCTATATACCCTATGCGCTCTTTAGTTTTACGTTTCATGCTCAGTCCTCCCTCAGGCTTCGGTTGGTGGCCAGCGAGAAGATGATTATAATCACGAAGAGCAGCATGCTCACTGCGCTGGACAGGCCGTAATTGTTCGAGACGAAGGCGTTCTGGTGGACGTAGGTTATCACTGTGTTAAGCGTCGCGCCGGTCATGTAGCCGCGCTGCTGCGTGAGCAGATAGATGATATCGAACTGTTTAAAAGTTATGAACGTCGTCATAACGGCGGCAGGGGCTATTACGGGCCGTATACTTGGAATTGTTATTTTCCAGGTGCGTGTCCAGAATCCTGCGCCGTCGAGCGTGGCGCTCTCATACAAGCTGCGGTCAACGCTCTGCAGAGCTCCGTCGATCGTGGAAATCATAAACGGCAGCGCCATCCAGAGATTGAGCACGAGACAGGACACAAAGGCTATGCCGTTGGTAGCGAGGAAGTCCACCTTTTCAAAACCCAGTGCCGTAATCCACTTGTTGAGCAGGCCGAGTTCGGTATTGAACATCCCTACGCGCCAAAGCAGTATTGAGATATACGCCGGCATCGCCCAAGGCACCATAAGCAGCGTCTTGTACAGCCGGCTGAGTCTAAGCTTGGGCGCGTTGAGCCCCAGGGCGATAAGAAAGCCCAGCGCAAGCTGTATGACCATGTTGAGCACCGTCCAGAGCAGCGTCGTGCCCAGAGCGGACAGAAATCCTGAGTCAAACTTGAACAGCGCGCGGGCATAGTTGTCCAGCCCTATCACCTCGTAGTCCTGCCAGTGATAGAGGTTCATATTGGTAAGTGAAATGTACCCGGTATAGATGATAGGAAAGACGATGATGATGAGTATGAGCAGCACCGCCGGTACGCACCAGCACCAGGGCTTCAATTTGCGTCTAAGGCTCATGGCAATGCCTCCAAAAATGGGGCGGCGAAGCCGCCGCCCCTTAATTCATACATTCTCACTGCATATCCGCTATGGCCTGAAGAGCCGCGGCCTGAGCTTCCTCAGCAGCAGACGCCGCGTCCTGGCCGTTTTTGTTGACAGCGGCAAGCATGCTGTCAACCGGACCCCACATAACGTTCATCTCTGCAGCGTTAGGCATGGGCTGGGCGGTGTCTGCCGTGCGCTCAATCGCCGCTATTATCTCGTCGGCGGCAACGTCCGGGTCATCATAAGAGAGCGAGTTCGCCGGGGCGCATCCGCCGGCCTTCGCGAGGGCGACGCCCACCTCGGGCGAAGCGAGAGCCTCAAGAGCCAGCGCAATCGCGTCGCCCTTCGTCTCCGCGGCTACTTTCATGACGCCGATGCCCTGGACGCCGGAGAAGGGGGCTAGCGGCTCTCCGTTGGGAAGAGTCATGTCGGAGAGCGACGCCACACCTAGGTCAATGCCAGCGGCACGAATCCCAGCGACGAGCCAAGGCCCGCCGATTATGGCCTGAGCCTTGCCCTCATTGAAGAGGGTCGTGACAGTGTTGTAATCTCCGTCGGCTTCCAGGTCGGCGAATTTCTTGTTGTACTCCACAGCCTCGATGGTTTTGGGGTCGTTGAGTCCCGGGTTGCCATCATCGTCAAGTATGTACCCGCCGAAACCGTTTATAAAGGGCGAGACGTTATACGAAGTCGAGTGCTGGTTGACGACTGCGTATGTACCGGCGGCGGTATCTGTGTTTGCTACCATGTACTCATAGAGCTCCTCGGTCGTCGCGGGTATGTCGCCTTGCCAGAGCTCCTTGTTGTAGAGGAAGAGCAGAGTCTCGAAGTACACGGGGAGCAGGTACTGAGTGCCGTCTATCTGACCGGCTTCAACGGTCAGCGGCAGGTCGTCGGCAAGTACGCTCTCGTCAATGAGGTTAGTGAGCGGTTCGAGAATGTCCATCGCCACAAATGTGCCGAGGCTGTCATGCGCCCAGAGGTACATGTCGGGGCCGTTGGCCGCGTCGCCGCCGTAGAGCTTGAGCTGGTCGGAAAGGCCGGTGCGCTTTTCAAAGGTAAGCGTCACACCTGTCCCCTCGAGCTTTGCGTTTGCGGCGTCGGCCATCGCCTGCATGAGGGCTTCGTCGTTGTCGTGCCAGACTGTAAGCTCTACGGGTTCAGCCGGCGTTTCCGACTCCGGCGCTTCCGATGCGGGCGCGGCGCTCTCACTGCTGGGTTCGTTTGAGGTCCCGCAGGCTGCGAGCAGTGTCATAAGCATCAGGGCGCTGAGCAGTATGGCAAGGAATTTCTTCATTTTTTCATCCTCCGTTCTAATCAATATAGTAAAACGTTTTACTTAGATAATGCTTGATATAAGTGAAAAACTTGTACAATACGCACCTCTTGATTTGAAGTATAACTACAATATTTGTGTAAGTCAATAGAAATTGCGATATTTCTCTTGATTTATTTATGAAAACGTTATACTATAATGCTGTGGAGGGATGAAAATGCCAGTTACCATTAAAGACGTCGCCCGCGAAGCCGGGGTCAGTATTTCCACCGTCAGCAGGGTAATAAACGACATGCCCGGTATATCCGAGGCGACAACGCTGAGGGTAAAGGAAATAATGCGGCGGCTTGAGTATGCCCCAAACAGCCGCGCTGCTGGGCTTGCCAGGAAAAGCGCGCGCTGCATCGCTTTTTTGGCCAAGCTCGAAGAGTTTGAGCCATACACCAATCCGCACCTTTTTGACATCATGTGCGGGGTTCAGGAGGCACTGAGCAAAAAAGGGTACAGCCTGATGCTACTGGACGCGACGATTACGGATGTAGAGCAGATAATGCTGTCGCGAGCCGCAGATGGGCTCATAGTCCACGGCGGAGCGCTGACAAAGCCAATCCATCAGCTCCTTGTCACCCGGAAATTCCCCCACATAGTGATAGGCCACCCGAGCGACACGCGCATAAACTGGGTTGATACGGACAACGCCCTCGGAGGGCGTATCGCGGTCGAGCACCTCTCAGGGTGCGGCTGCCGTGACGTGGCTTTCATAGGCGCGCTGGAGACGGATGACATATCCAATGAGCGTCTTGCGGGCTTCCGTGCCGCTGCGGAAGAGAATGGCTGCGAATATCGCGAGAACTGGATAAAGCACACGGACGGCACGCTGCAATCTGGGCGCGCCGCCGCTTTGGAGCTGCTGACGGCTCCGGACAGGCCGGATGCCGTGGTGTGCAGCAGCAACCTGCTCGCCTTTGCCTTCGCCGAGGCGGCGCATGAGCTCGGAGTGAGTATCCCTGACGGCGTGCAGCTTATAACCTTTGACCGTTACCCGTACAGCCCGCTCATTGTGCCCGAACCGACTCTGGTGCAGATAGACGTGCGCGACATGGGTCGCGTGGCTGCAAAGCAGCTTTTGCAGGAACTGAAAAAGCCCGAGCTGCGAGTTCAGAGTTTTACCACCCTGCCGAGCCTGATTGTAGGAAAAAGCACCCACCTGATTTGACGTCGGCGCGCAAGGGCGCACTTCTATACATAGCTACCATGTATGCGCGTAAACATCCCGGATGCCTGAGCATCCGGGATGTTTTGCGTCGCTGCGCTCCGGATAATGGCAACGCCATTGCGCTGTGGCTAATCCTCTAAGTCATGCATACCGGAAGCTTCTTTGAGGTATCCCTCCAGCGTTCCATCCAGCACCATCCTCGCGTACTCGAGCGGCGCGTTGTAAATAAGCCAGTCCATCTCAGTGCGCATGGGCAGCGTGGTATCAAAGCTGTCCTCAACGCCGGGGCAATAGATGTTTATGCTGCCACCATCGGCATAGCGCAGCTCGATGCAGGCGGTGTCAATGTTAAACTCGCAGGATATGAGTTTGCTCATGGTACTTACTCCTTGGCAGTAATTTCGGCTGGTTTTGATGTGAATTCGAGTGGCTACACTTTGGCTACAAAAATTCCGTGGACACCGTGTATAAGGCAGATGAGGTGGATTAAATGTGCAAAAAGCGAATTGAGAGTGCGCATTTTCAAGACCAATACTAACCGTGACTTGAGTGGGAATAAGCAAAACGTGGATATGAGGGGCCGCAAAGGCGCATAAACACTGGATTTTTTGCTTCCCGCTTCCCCATTTGATAGCAGATTGATAGCACCTTATTTTGAGCAATCATTCATTTCCGCAGGAAGTGGCGAGTGGTTTGCAGGTGCGTCCTCAACTTGATACACGTTAGAGCAAAAGGCTCTGCCGACTTAAAATCGGCAGAGCCTTTTTGTTATTCATCCCCAAACAGCATATCGCTCAATCCCTGCGACATGACGCCCGCCCATTTCTGCGTCGTGTCCTGCTGCGGATAGTGGTCGCGCCAGGCGTCGTAGGCCTCCTGCGTTATCTTACCGGCCTTGAGTTTCTCGGCTTGCTCAGCCCATGCACATAGCAGCTCGTGCAGCCGGTTGGCGTCTTTCCCGGCGCGCGGGTCTATGCGAAGCGTGATGTCGCCTGCATCGTTTGAAATCCGTAGGCCGTATAAGTCCTCAAGCGTGAACAGCGTGTGCATCAGGCCGACATAGGAGTCGATGTCGGGCACAGTCAGAGCAGCAGGGGAAACGTCCAGCACTTCGGCCAGCGCCTTCGTCAGCTCGGATTTCGGCGAGCGCGTCCCGGACTCGTACTGCGCGAGCCGCACATCCGCGGACTTCTCCGGGAAGCCCACCGCCGTGCCGAGGTACTTCTGCGTCATGCCCCGCTTGTTGCGGAAATAGCGTATGCGTTCGCCTATCGCCATGTCAATCGCTCCAATCCAAAGGTTTCATCGCAGTTAATATAGCATATATGCTTAGGAATATCAAGCAAAACTTAAAATAATTCGTTTAGTTTTATGCCATTGGCTTAAACAGATATGCATAGTATAATTAAGACAAGCTAAACCAATATGTTTAGCAGGCATAATAGATAATCGCCCGGGCAAATCGGAGGCGACAAGAAAGTATCCGACACGAAATAAGGGAGGGTGAATTATACTATCAAGTGCAACACTTTAAGGGAATAAAAGAGTTCATACAGAACCCCACGTGGTAGAATGGAGTAACCACACAACCAAGACACCAGGAGGGGACTGTATGAACTACCATCATCTTACCATAGAAGAGCGCTCTTGTATACGAAAATATTACGTGGACGGTCTGAGCTACCGAGAGATCGCCCGGCTGATCGGCAGAAACGTCAGCACGGTGTCGCGGGAGATCCGCCGCAACTGTACCCATATGTACGACATCCCCACCTACTACCCGCACACAGCACAGAAGAAATATCTGCTGCGCCGTTCCTATTGCCATCGTGGGA
>UQWI01000018.1 GCA_900544765.1 uncultured Eubacteriales bacterium
AGTAGGTGACGCGGTTGGCAACACTCAAGCATATCAACTCTAAAAACGCCGACTATGGAGCCGCCGAACAATACCTGCTTTTTGAGCATGACGAGTTTACCATGAAGCCCATAAGGCAGATAACCCAGGCCGCGCAAGTGATAGGCAGCGGGGAACTCAGCAGACGGATAACCGGCGTGGAAACCGAGGACGAGGTAGGCGAGCTCTCCGAGACCTTTAACGAGATGCTTGACAGGCTCGAGGATTCCTTTCGGCGAGAGCGCCAATTCACGTCGGACGCATCCCATGAGCTCAGGACGCCGCTGGCGGTTGTATCTGCCTGCGCTAAAGACGCCCTGGGCAGCAATGCGTCCGACAGCCGCGAAAGCCTGCTGACGATAAGGGAGGAAGCGGAGCGGATGACAAAGATAATTTCCCAGCTGCTTATGCTCTCGCGCGGTTATGAAGGGCGGATACATCTCGAGCCGGAGCAAATAGCCCTCCGAGAAATGCTCGGCTCAGTCTGCGACGGGCTGAAGGATTCCGCTTCAGAAAAACAGATTCGCCTGCACAACGGCGCAGCCGACGGGATGCTCATTCTGGCCGATCAGAGCCTGATGACCAAGCTCCTGGTTAATCTTATTGGCAACGCCATAAAGTATGGAAGGAGGGGCGGGAACGTTTGGCTCGACGCCGAGGCCCGGGACGATGGCACGCACATCACGGTTGCGGACGACGGCATAGGTATCTCCGATGAGGACCTGCCGCAGATTTTTGAGCGCTTCTACCGTGCGGACAGCGCGCGCGACCGCAGCGGCTTCGGCCTCGGCCTGTCGATAGCGGAGTGGATTGTGGAGCTGCACCGGGGAAAGATAAACGTCAAAGGCAGCAGGCAGAAAACTGAGCCGGAGTCGCTGCCCACGGACAGGTATTTTGTATACACCCCACGCACACGCAGCGAACCTGCGCCGGATTTGAGCCGTATGCTCTGCATATGGACGTCGTCTATATCCACGTCCGTCACATTTGTCTCCGCGCTGAGAGTGAGTCCGGAAAAACCAGCAGGTACGGCTGTCTCAAGCAGGTTGCTGCGCACGGGCTCCATGAAGCAAAAAACTTGTAAACCGTCACGGCAATCTCCTCCTCCAGATAAACGCTGCTTAAGCTGTGCCGCGAGGCCGAGTCCGATGAGCTGTGGGCGATGCTGCGCGAAAAGCGGAAGCCCGCGAGCGTGGCGCAATCTACCAGCAACTCGGCGGTACGCCGGCCGAAAGGCTTGTGTCAGGGCGCACAAGGCCTGACGGCATGAGCCTCTTGCGCACGTTCCAGCTACTGCTGGGAGCCAAATCCGGCTTCCTGCTCGTCGCGGACAGTGGTTCCGGCGAGAAGAACGCCAAAGGCCTCATCGTCCCGCGCTTCGGGAGCGAGCCTGAAAACCGTGTAGCCGTGAGCCTCAGCTCCGCCGCCTTCTGCGAGCTGCTACTTATGACCAGAACGCACCACCAGGCACGGCTGACCGCGCAGCATGTGGCGGAAGGGAACAAATAATTAAAATATGAGCAAGCGCGTCCGGGCAGTCGATCAAGGCCCGGACGCGCTTCATCCTCTCTATAATACGGGCATTGCCATTGCTTCTTCTCCCGCCCTTCGCCGCTCAGGACATCTTTGCATATGTAAAATAGCCAAGGAGTCTTACGAGATCTCCCTTATCGGAAACATACAGCTCAACGCTTCCATTGCGGGTCAGCTCGTCTTTCAGCGCGGACAGGCCCTCGCCGTCCGGTGCAAGCTCCAGATACCTGTTGTCCCCTGCTTTGAGGAGAATCGTTCCATCGCTCTGCCTTATCGCCGACAGCAGCTTACCCTCGTTAGGAATGTGGTATATTTTCATTGCAGGCACATTGTTCACCTCCGTTTTCTGATGAGCCGTTCATGTACGAAAACCATGCACGCGAGCGCGGCCAGGAGGTACAGCGGCAGGAGAGATGCGCTTATATGGTTCGCTATCAGGCCGAACAGCGGGGGCATGACGCATGTTCCGACGCTCGCCGACGCCATCTGGACGCCTATCAGCGACTGCGAATGCGCCGCTCCGAAGCGCTCAGGTGTGGCGTGTATCATCGACGGGTAAACAGGCGCGCAGCCCAGCCCGACAAGCAGCAGCCCTGGCACCGCCGCGCCCTCGGCCGGGAGAAGCATCGCCGCCGTCCCCAGCAATATGAGCGTCTGGCCGAGGCGCACCATCCCGGTGTCGCTGAGCCTCATGGTCAGGAAGCCGCTCAGAGCCCTGCCAATCGTTATGCCTATAAAGAACATGCCGGCCAACGAGGCAGCCCTCTCTTCGGCCATGCCCCAGCGCAGCACAAGATAGCTGCCCGCCCAAAGCCCGGCAGTCTGCTCAACTGCGCAGTAGCAGAAAAACGCCGCCATAGTCTCCTTCGCCCCGGGTACGCGGACTGTTTCCCGCAGGGACAAGACTCCGGCGCCGGCACCGTCCGTCTCCCGGCTCCCGGCGCCGCGCTTTTTCCACAGTGGCAGGCTTATCAGCAGGACGGCGGTGAGCGCCGCCTGGAACAGGGCTATGTAGCGGTAGCCTGCGCTCCAGCCCATTCCGCCGGATAGGGCGAAGCCCATCACATAGGGTCCGACGGAGGCTCCCAGTCCCCACATGCAGTGCAGCCAGCTCATGTGCCTGCTCGCGTAGTGCAGGGCGACATAGTTGTTTAGCGAGGCGTCCACGCTCCCTGCGCCGAGCCCGTAGGGTATGGCCCAGAGGCAGAGCGCCGCGTAAGAGCGGCTGACCGAAAACCCGAACAGCGCCGCCGCCGTCGTCAGCACGCTCAGCGCCGTAAGAGCCCCGGTCCCGAGGCGTCTCGTCAGCCTGTCGCACTGCAGGCTTGAGAATATGGTCCCCGCCGATATGATGGCGGATATCACGCCGGCGTACGACACCGGCACGCCAAGCTCCCCGTACATCGAAGGCCACGCAGAACCCAGCAGCGAATCCGGAAGTCCCAGGCTGATGAAGGCCAGATATATAATCGCCAGCAGAAGATGCGTCATAAGTATTCCTCCATTTTCTAGTGTCATAAGAATAACGCCTAAAATGCTCTTGATTCAATCTGTATCCGGCCGTATAATATAACAAAACCGCCAATCACGAGAAAGGGTGATCGCTCATGCCGCTGCAGGAGTGCGGATTGAATCTAAACCGCGTGTCCATGGAGCTTCAGCCGCACGGGAGCGCGGAGTTCCCCTGTGCGGGGTATTCCTCCAGTCATACGGACAGGCCCGAGGATGCCATTCCCTGGCACTGGCACGAGGAAATGGAGCTTGTATATAATATCGCGCGCGGACGCATGGATGTAAAGACTCCGGGGAAGTCTTTTGTGCTTGTACAGGGGGAGCTCGCGGCGATAAACTCGAATACCCTGCACTTTGCCGCAGCCGCCCCAGAGTGCGTGCTGCATTCGCTGGTTTTCAGCCCGGCGTTCATAATCGGTGGAGGGCAGAGCGCCATCGCCCGGAAGTATATCCAGCCCCTCATATCCTCGGCCTTTTCCGGGTATAAGCTCAGCGGCGAGGACGCGCGGCAGGCCGCCGGGTGGTTCAACGCCGCCTTTGAGGCGCTGGCGCAAGACAGCCCGGGATTTGAGTTTATCGTGCGCGAGAGCCTCTCTCATATATGCCTGCTGCTTTACGAGCGTCTGGCTCCAAAGCCGAGCGACTCGGCAGGAGCCGCCGGCAGGGACGGGCTGAGGATGAGAAAAATGCTCGATTACATACACGGCAGCTATGGCGGAAGCGTCTCGGTCTCAGACATAGCCGCCGCCGCGAGCATAAGCGAGCGTGAATGTATACGCTGCTTCCACAAGTCGCTCGGCGTCTCGCCCATACAGTATCTCATAAAATACAGGGTCATGCAGGGCGCAAAAATGCTGCTCGAGGAGCCCTCAAGCAGCATTTCTGAAACGGCTGCGTACTGCGGCTTCGACAGCCCCAGCAACTTCTCCAAAATGTTCAAGCGCTTTTACGGACGCACGCCGAGAGAGTACAGAAGCTCGGTGCAGCCGGATTGAGGCGTCCACCTGCAGCGAGCCTTCAAAGACGGTTATGAACTCCGTCGTCCCACTCGGATGCGCCTCGATTGTCCAGCGGCTGCCCGGGTCCAGCTCCAGCATGTAAACGGAAAAGCGGCGACGCTCGCTGTTCGGGAGTCGTCCAGGAACACGCGCACCAGCTCCGCGGCAAACAGCTCGTAGAGCAGTATGCTCACCGCCGCGATGACGAGCCCGACCGTGAGCGACATGCGGATTATATCTCTCAGGCGCCGGCGGTTACCGGCCGAGTAGTTGTAGCCGACCAGCGGCATCATGCCCTGGCATATTCCCACGTCCGCGTTGAGGGGGAAATGCGCCACCTTCAGCACTATGCCAATTGCGGCGAGCGCCGTATTGTGGTAGGAGACCATGAGTTTGTCCAGGATGACGTAGTCGAGGTCGAAGAGGAAGCTGGTGACCGCCGACGGCAGTCCCACGGCGAATACTGCGAGTATGCTCTCACGGGAGGTCATGCCCACGCGGGGGCTGAAGGTTATGACCGAGCCCTTCCTGCCCATGTACAGTACGACGAAGAAGTACACGCAGGCGATGCAGTTTGAAAGGCAGGTGGCCGCGCCCGCGCCGAACACCTCCAGCCCGTTCGGCAGCAGCACGAACATGAAGACGGGGTCGAGGGTTATATTGAGCACACAGCCGAGTATGATGCCGAAGCCCGCCGCGCCCGAGCGGCCCACGCTCCTGAGCAGGTTTGACAGTACGTTGGAGAGCACCGTCGGTATACCTCCGGCGACGATGACGCACATGGCGTACTGGCGCGCGTACTCGTATGTGTGCTCGTCGGCTCCAAGCAGGCCGAGCAGCGGGCGCATGAATACCCTGATGAGCACGGCAAAGAGCACTGCGACAGCCAGGCCGAGATATATCGAAAAGACGCCCACGCGCCGGGCCTCGTCATCCCTGCCCTGCCCGAGCAGGCGGGATATGAGCGAGCCGCCGCCCACGCCGGCCAGACCGGCCAGGCAAAGGCAGATGTTGAACACGGGCAGGATAAGCGAGGTGGCCGCGACCATGTCCGGGTTGTTGGTCTGTCCGACATGGAAGGTGTCGGCCATGTTGTAGATAAGCACGATGAGCTGGCTTATCACCGACGGCAGAATCATGATTCTCAGCGCAGACGGCACCGGCACGCTGCGGAACACGTCCTCACGGGACGGCTTTCCCCAGTAACTGCTCAATTTCTCCACGGGCTTTCTGTCAGTAAAAATCAGCCCCACACTTATTGCGCTTTCCAGCTTCAAATTCAAGCGGGAAGTTCCAATATATTTTCACCGTGGATTCTGTTTTTATGCCGTCGTTTTTTCGAGGATGCGGCATAGGTGTTTATGCTCTTCACGGCGCCGGCGCGGCCGGAGGGATGGACGCTGGGACGTTTGCCGTCTCAGGCACGGAGCTTCGGACAGCTAACCAAAGGCCTTATCTGTACTTGCTGCGCCACCTCAGCACTACCTACAAGCTGGGGATAAACTACTCAAACCCCGACATGCGCCAGATAGAGGCGCAGTCGGCACAGAAAAGCCTGCCGCCAGCAACCGCTGATCTGGGGGCGCTCATACGTCAACTGCAAGAGCAGCCCGGACCGGCCAGCACTCTGGCGCAGCTATTGAACGGAGCGGTACAAGGTACTACAGGATAATACGGGTAAAATCTTAATTAGCGAAAATCTTCTCGGATTGTTCGAGTCCGAAAAATGCGTTCTAATCCTTTTGAGCATATTTACAGCCGGGGAGAAGCTCTATCTGCAAGCGTTATAAATGTTATGGATGCGGCTGCTGGACACAAATGCAGCCATCTAAATTAAAAACCAACTGCGGGCCGGCGAAGCGGGCCGCAGTTGGAGAGGAGGAGCGACGCAGCGAGTGAGCTGCGCCGTTTGCTTTGAAAAAGAAAACGCCGCCGCGAACGATGCGAAGTCCGCGACGACGTGGCACCCCCGGCGCGACTCGAACGCACTACATTCCGCTTAGGAGGCGGACCCTCTATCCTGGTGAGGTACGGGGGCTTATTCAAGCTTTGTTATTTTACCTCATTTAATCCACCGTGTCAACACAAACCAGACTGCAAAAACTACAAAGCGCGGCTCCAAAGCCAGGATAAAATTTGTACGCTTAAATAATAGACGCTGCCGTCTGTTTGCGATATACTCGTAAATAGACGGTAACGTCTATTTTATAGCAAAGGGATGCTTATCATGGAAATACTACTGCAAGTGCTGCGCTTACTCGCAACTATAGCCGTGGCGTTTTGCGCCGGCAAGCTGGTGGCGAAGCTGCATCTGCCGGCTATACTCGGTTGGCTCATAACCGGCATGGCGCTTGGTCCGCACGCGCTTGGACTGATGAACGACGCGGTCATGGATTCAGCCTGGTTCACCACTACCGAGAGCCTGCTGGAGTCCGTCGTGGGCCTGATGATAGGCACGGAGCTCATATGGTCGCAGATGAAGCGCTCAGGCAAGCAGATAGTGGTGACGACGATAACGGAGTCGCTGGGCACATTCCTGGTTGTAACCCTGGTGTTCGGCGTGATATTCTATTTCACCGGCACGCCGCTGTATCTCGCGGCGATGTTCGGCGGCATAGCGCTCGCCACGGCCCCTGCTCCGTCCCTGTCCATAGTCAACGAGGCCAGGGCGGCCGGACCGGTGACCAGCACGCTGATACCCATGGCGGCGCTTGACGATTTGGTCGGCGCGGTGGTGTTCTTTGCCGTCGTAGCGTTTGTCTCCTCTACGCTGTCTGTGGCGGGCACGAGCTTTATTGCGACGCTGGCGATAGTGTTTGCGCCGGTCTTGATAGGCGCGGTGACGGGCGTGATAGCCGGCTTCGTGATGCGGCACACCCGCTCCAATGCGGCTACGATTGCTTCCATGCTGGCGCTTCTTTTGGCCACAGCCCTGTTCGCAATGTACCTGAATGAGAATGTACTCACCGGCGCGTCCCTGAACTTCATGCTGCTGGGCATGGCCTTCTCCACGGCCTTTGCAAATATGATACCCAAGGAGAAGCTTGACGGCGTAATGCGCGTTATGAACCCGGTGATAAGCTTCTCGCTCATCCTGCTTATCCTCAACCTGGGCGCTCCGCTCGATTACCACCTCGTGTTCGGCGCGGGCATCTACACCGCCGTGTACATCGTTTCACGAGCCGTCGGCAAGTACTTCGGCGCATATGTCGGCGCGGCAGCCACGCACGCCCCGGACACGGTCAAGAAGTACCTCGGCTTCACGCTGCTGCCCCACTCGGGAGTGTCCCTCGTGTTCACGGGCATATCCGTGTCCGTACTTGCGGGTCCGGCCCCGGAGTGCGCGCAGCTGATACAGGGTACGATAGCTGCCGCAGCGGTTATAAACGAGATTATTGCCGTATTCATCGCGCGCAAAGGCTTCGAGTGGGCCGGAGAGCTTGGCAAAGCCGATGAGGCCAAGAAAGCGGCTGTGGAGGCCCGGGCATGAAACAGTCTGAGAGACGCGCAAAGAGCCGAGCGGCCATACTTGACGTGGCGTTCGCCGAGTTCGGGGAACGCGGGTACGCCGGAGCCACTGTGGACGGCGTCTGCGCACGGGGAAGCATATCCAAGGGCATGATGTACCATTACTATAAGGGCAAGGACGAGCTCTTTTGCGAGTGCGTGAAGGAGATGTTCTCCGCGCTGGCGGGATGCCTGGGCGAATACCTCGAGAACCCGGACGACGGGGACGCCGAGGCCCTGTTCTCCGGCTATTTTATGAGCAGGGAACGCTTCTTCGCCGCCAATCCAAATATGCGCGCCGTGTTTGAGGACGCCGTGCTGCGCACTCCGCCGCAGCTGGCCGATGAGATAAAGCGGCTGCGCGGCCCGATGCGCGAGCGTAACCGCGAGCTGCTGAACCGCATGCTCGAAAAGACGCGGCTCCGGCCCGGAATCAGCGAGAGCGAAACTCGACGTTGGTTCGACGCGGTCGAGGCGCTGCTGCCCGAGCTGATGCTGCGGCTCTGCGAGGGCGGGGGCAGCGCCGAGGAGCAGGCCAAGCTGGTGCTGGGCATGCTGCTGTTTGGTATACTGGACGGCTGAGCGGCAGGCCGGCGCCAAATCCCTGCGTGGTCAAACATGAGCGGTGAAGCGGGTTATAAGTCCCGCTTCACCGCTTTTCCTTTCCGGCGCATTGACATCACGTCAGGATGGTGCTACAATACACATGCTGACACTGTGTCAGCGATATGGCGCTAAAAATTTGATTTAAAGCCAGTGGGAGGAACATCTATGAAATCCAAGGTATATTTCACAAAAGAGCTTAGCCCCGAGGCTGTTGTCAAGGCGTATAACGCCCTGGGCGTAGCGCTGCCGGGCAAGGTGGCGGTAAAGATTCACACAGGGGAACAGGGCAACCAGAACTACATGCCGCCCGAGTTCTGGAAGCCGATGATAGACGCCATCGGCGGCACCGTGTGCGAGACCAACACCGCCTACGGCGACGCCAGCGCGGGCGTGCGAGACCACACTGACACCCACCTCAAGCTCATAGAGGAGCACGGCTGGAACAAGTACTTCACCGTCGATCTCATGGACATCGAGGGCCCGGACCTGGTCTGGCCCATCCCGGACGGCAAGGTGCTCAAGGAGAACCACGTCCCGGCGCACATCGTGAACTATGACAGCATGCTCGTCCTTGCGCACTTCAAGGGCCACCCCATGGGCGGCTATGGCGGAGCGCTCAAGCAGCTGGCCATCGGCTGCGCCAGCGCCAAGGGCAAGGCGCTCATCCACTCCGCGGGCGTGACCAACGACCGCTTTGAGTGCTGGCAAAAGCACGCGGACAAGACCGCGTTCCCCGAGGCCATGGCCGACGCGGCGAGCAGCATTTACCGCCACTTTGAGGGCAAGATCGCCTTCGTCAACGTCATGAAGAACCTCTCCGTCGACTGCGACTGCTGCGCCGTGGCCGAGGACCCCTGCATGGCCGACATCGGCATCCTCGCCTCGCTCGACCCGGTGGCCATAGACCAGGCCTGCATGGACCTCGTCATGGGCTCCGACGACCCGGGCAAGGAGCACTTCATGGGACGCGTCAATTCCCGCAACGGCATCCACACCATAGAGGCCGCGGCAGAGCTCGGTTTCGGCACCCGCGAGTACGAGCTCATAGAGCTGTGAGGCAGGGGCTGACGCAATGAGCGGCATACTTGTAGCCTATTTTTCGCCCACCGGCGCCACGAAGCGCGCGGCGAGGGAGATAGCCGGCGCCGTGGGCGGAGACCTGTATGAGATTCGCCCGGAGAAGCCCTACACCGCTGCGGACCTGGACTGGATGGACAAGCGCAGCCGCAGCACGCTGGAGATGAACGACCCCGCGAGCCGTCCGGCCATGGCCGGGGACGTCCCGGATGTGAGCGGCTATGACACGGTTTTCCTCGGCTTCCCCATCTGGTGGTATGTTGAGCCTCGCATCGTGGACACCTTCCTCGAGAGCTGTGACTTCTCCGGCAAGCTCGTGATACCCTTCGCCACCTCCGGCGGCAGCGGGATTGAAAAGGCCGAAAAGAGCCTCAGAGCCAACTGCCCGTGTGCAAAGTGGGAGAAGGGACAGCGCGTCGGCGGCTCCGGAGCCGGTGAATGGGCGAAACGCGCCCTCAACGGCTGAGCGAGGGCTGCAATCAACACGGAAAAGGGGTATGAGCCATGCCCAGGGGCTCGGAAGAGCTGACAAACGCCAGAAAAGAAGAGATAGTCAACGCCTGCGCCGCCCTCTATGAGACGATAGGGTTCAGGGACATGACGATTCGAGATATAGCGGCCAAGACCACCTTTACCCGTACCTCGATATACAACTATTTTCAGACGAAGGAAGAGATATTCCTGGCCCTCCTGCAGCGGGAGCACGAGCTATGGACAGCCGACCTCGAGGCGATAGCGCGCAGTCACGAGACGCTATCCGCCGACGGCTTCGCGGACGAGCTCTCCCGCACGCTGGAGAAGCGCGCCTGCATGCTAAAGCTTATGAGCATGAACCTCTACGACATGGAGGGCAACAGCCGCATGGAAAACCTTGTGGCCTTCAAAACCGTCTATGCCGCTGCGCGAGAGGCCGTGGCAGGCTGCCTGAAGAAGTTTTTCCCGCGCATGAGCGATTTGGACAGGCAGGAATTCATATACGCCCTGTTTCCGTTCATGTTCGGCGTATATCCGTACACGACGGCCAGTGAGAAGCAGAAGGAGGCCATGGAGCTGGCACATTTGGATTATCCGGCCTATTCAATTTACGAAATAGTTAGGGCATTTGTGTCCCGGCTTCTCAGGACTTTCCCGTGAGCGGCCGCGGCGTTGAAGCTTTTGGCTGCAATCGCGCAAATTCAATAAGCAGGGCGTGCGCCGGAAAGGCGCACGCCTTTTATAATGCGCTGCATGTGGGCGCAGAGAAGGCCGTGAGAATTCTCAAAGCGGTGCAGATACATTATTTAGCGTTTTGCCTATTGCAAGTGTACCACATATAGCGTATAATGTCCTCCGTGTGATTTTGGATAAGGAGAAAGAGTCATGGATGTGATAAAACGCAGCGGGTCTGTGCAGGAGTATGACCCGCAGAAGATAACCGGCGCGATGAGGAAGGCCTTTGCCAGCGTGAACCAGGTCTGCGGCGACGCCGTGCTTGCGGACATGCTCGCACAGGTAGAGCGCGCCATGGGGGAAGGGGCGCGCACCGTTGAGGCCATACAGGACGAGGTGGAGCGCGCGCTGATGGCGAACGGCTTCTACGACGCCGCCAAGAGCTACATATTGTACCGCCAGAAGCGCTCGGAAAAGCGCGCGGTGCGCCGTGCGCTCACGGATGCTGCGGGGGCTCCGGGCCTGGAGGACTGCCTGCTCGGGATAGAGCGAGACTTCCCTCAGGAGGAGTACGATCTGACCACGCTCGGCGGCAAGTTTTCCGGCTTCCTCAAGAGCGGCATGAGCCGCAGCGAGGCGCTCGCCGCACTGGTGAAGGCGGCGGTGGAGCTCACCACCCAGCAGGCGCCGAAGTGGGAGCTCATCGCGGCGCGGCTGCTAAACTTCAGCTTTGAGCTGGAGCTTGCAGGCGAGCTGGAGAGCCGCGGCATACACAGCTTTTACGAGAAGCTGCGCTACCTGACCGACGAGGGACTCTACGGCGAGTATATCCTCGAGCACTACACTCGCGAGGAAATAGACGAGGCGGCGGGTTTCATCTGCCAGGAGCGGAACAAACTCTTCACCTATTCGGGCCTCGACCTGATGCTGCGCCGCTATGTGATTCAGACCCACCAGCGCGTGCCGCTTGAGACGCCGCAGGAGATGTACCTCGGCATCGCGCTGCACCTGGCAATGGAGGAGGGGAGCGGCCGCCTCGGCTGGGTGCGCAAGTTCTACGACATGCTCAGCCGGCAGGAGGTCACGATGGCCACGCCGACGCTCTCCAACGCGCGCAAGCCCTATCACCAGCTCTCCAGCTGCTTCATAGACACCGTGCCGGACAGCCTGGAGGGTATCTACCGCAGCATAGACAACTTCGCCCAGGTCAGCAAGTTCGGCGGCGGAATGGGGCTCTACTTCGGCAAGGTGCGCGCCACCGGCAGTTCCATACGCGGCTTCGACGGCGCGGCGGGCGGCGTCATACGCTGGATCAAACTCGTCAACGACACGGCCGTGGCCGTCGACCAGCTCGGCATGCGCCAGGGCGCGGCGGCGGTGTACCTCGACGCCTGGCACAAGGATTTGCCGGAGTTTTTGCAGCTGCGCACGAATAACGGCGACGACCGCATGAAGGCGCACGACATCTTCCCGGCCGTCTGCTATCCCGACCTCTTCTGGCGCCTGGCCAAAGAGAACCTGGACAGCCCCTGGTATCTCATGTGCCCGCACGAGATACTCACGGTCAAGGGCTACGCCCTCGAGGACTACTACGGCGAGGAGTGGGAGCGCCGCTACCTCGACTGCGTAGCTGACGCGCGCATATCCAAGCGCACGGTCACGGTCAAGGACATCGTCCGACTGGTGCTCAAGAGCGCCGTGGAGACCGGCACGCCCTTCACTTTCAACCGCGACGCCGTCAACCGCGCCAACCCCAACGGCCACCGGGGGATAATCTACTGCTCCAACCTCTGCACGGAGATAGCGCAGAACATGGCGCCCATAGAGAGCGTGTCCACCGAGGTGGTGACCGAGGGCGGCGACACCGTGGTAGTGACCACCACGCGCCCCGGCGAGTTCGTGGTCTGCAACCTCGCCAGCCTCGTGCTCGGCAACATCCCTGTGGAGGACGACGCATACCTGCACGAGCTTGTCGGCACCGTCGTGCGCGCGCTGGACAACGTCATAGACCTCAACTTCTACCCGCTGCCGTATGCGAAGATAACCAACCGCCGCTACCGCAGCATCGGCCTGGGCGTGAGCGGCTACCACCACATGCTGGCCAAGCGCGGCATCATGTGGGAGAGCGAGGAGCACCTCGCCTTCGCCGACAGGGTGTTCGAGCGCATCAACCACGCCGCCATCGCGGCCAGCAGCGCCCTCGCCGCCGAAAAAGGCAGCTACGACTACTTCGAGGGCAGCGACTGGCAGACCGGGGAGTACTTCACCAAGCGCGGCTACGACTCGGATGAGTGGAAGGCCCTCGCCGGGACCGTGGCGAAGCAGGGCATGCGCAACGCCTACCTCCTGGCCATCGCCCCCACCAGCAGCACCAGCATCCTCTCCGGCACCACTGCGGGCCTCGACCCCGTGATGAACCGCTTCTTCCTCGAGGAGAAGAAGGGCGTCATGCTGCCGCGTGTCGCGCCGGAGCTGAGCCCCGAGACCTACTGGTTCTACAAGAACGCCCACGTCATAGACCAGAGCTGGTCCGTGCGCGCCTGCGGCGTGCGCCAGCGCCACATAGACCAGGCGCAGAGCATGAACCTCTATATAACCAACGACTTCACCATGCGCCAGGTGCTGCGGCTCTACGTCCTCGCCTGGGAGTGCGGCGTCAAGACCATATACTATGTGCGCAGCAAGTCCCTCGAAGTGGAAGAGTGCGAGAGCTGCGCGTCCTGAGAGGAGAGAGCAACATGGCAGAGCTGAAGAAAAAGCCCCTTTTCAACCCCACGGGCGACACCGAGGTGCGCCTACGCCGCATGATAGGCGGCAACACCACCAACCTCAACGACTTCAACAACATGCGCTATCCCTGGGTCAGCAGCTGGTACCGCCAGGCGATGAACAACTTCTGGATACCAGAGGAGATAAACCTCAGCCAGGACGTCAAGGACTACCCGAACCTCTCCAAGAGCGAGCGCACGGCCTACGACAAGATACTCAGCTTCCTGGTGTTCCTGGACAGCATCCAGACCGCCAACCTGCCCTGCATAGGCGAGTACGTCACCGCCAACGAGGTGAACCTCTGCCTGAACATACAGACCTTCCAGGAGTGCGTCCACTCGCAGAGCTACAGCTACATGCTTGACACCATCTGCTCCCCCACGGAGCGCGACGACATCCTCTACCAGTGGAAAACAGACGAGCACCTTCTGCGCCGCAACACCTTCATAGGCGACCTGTACAACGAGTTCCAGGTGAAAAAGGACGCCTTTACCCTGCTCAAGGTCATGATGGCCAACTACATCCTCGAGGGTATATACTTCTACTCGGGCTTCATGTTCTTCTACAACCTCGCCCGCAACGGCAAGATGCCCGGCTCTGCGCAGGAGATACGCTATATCAACCGCGACGAGAACACACATCTCTGGCTGTTCCGCAGCATCATCCACGAGCTGCAGAAGGAGAACCCGGAGCTCTTCACCGACGAGAACGTCGCCGTCCTGCGCGAAATGATTGAGGAAGGCGTCAGGCAGGAGATAGCCTGGGGCCACTACGTCATAGGCGACGACATCCCGGGACTGACGCGCGACATGGTCAGCAGCTACATCAAGTACCTCGGCAACCTGCGCTGGGCGGGCCTGGGCTACGGCACGCTGTACGAGGGCTTTGAGACCGAGCCCGAGAACATGGCCTGGGTCAGCCAGTACTCCAACGCCAACATGGTCAAGACCGACTTCTTCGAGGCCAAGAGCACAGCTTACGCCAAGAGCACCGCGCTGGTAGACGACCTGTAATTTCAAACCCGCAGGGCTCCCCCGCACGGCGGGGGAGCTATTTTAAATCGCATTTACCTATTGACAAAGTAGGCAAATGGCGCTATCTTATTACCTAGTTAATAAGTAGGTAAATAAACCGGGCTATTACGATTAGGAGGTTTACCATGTTTATATATCTGGACAACGCGGCGACGACGCGCGTGAGCGACACTGCGCTCAGCGCCATGCTGCCGTATTTTCAGGAGCAGTACGGCAACCCCTCCAGCCTGTACGCCTTCGGCCAGGAGGCGAAGGAGGCGCTGGAGCGGGCCAGGGAAACGGTGGCCGGGCTGCTCAACTGTGAGGCAGGGGAGATAATCTTCACCTCCGGCGGCAGCGAGGCGGACAACCAGGCCATACGCTCTGCCGCGGCCATAGGAGCGAGGGCCGGAAAGCGGCACATAATCTCCACGGCCTTTGAGCACCACGCGGTGCTGCACACGCTCTCAAAGCTGGAGAAGGAGGGCTTTGAAGTCACGCTGCTGGACGTGCATGAAAACGGTGTCGTCCGGCCCGAGGAGCTGGTTTCCGCCATCCGTCCGGACACCTGCCTGGTGACGGTCATGTACGCCAACAACGAGATAGGCACGATACAGCCGATAGCGGAGATTGGACGTATCTGCCGGGAAAAGGGCGTACTGTTCCACACGGACGCCGTGCAGGCGGCGGGGCACATACACATTGACGTACAGGCTCAGAACATAGACCTACTGTCCCTCTCGGCGCACAAGTTCCACGGCCCCAAGGGCGTGGGCGCGCTGTACGCCAGGCGGGGCATAGCGCTGTCCAATCTCATTGAGGGCGGCGCACAGGAGCGAGGAAAGCGGGCCGGAACGGAGAACACTGCGGCAGTTATGGGTATGGCGGCGGCATTGGAGGAGGCCTGCCGCAACATGGAGGGCAACGGCGCGCGAATGACTGCGCTGCGCGACCGGCTCATCTCCGGGCTTTCGCAAATGCCGCACTCAGTGCTCAACGGCGACGCAGAGCACAGGCTGCCCGGCAACGTGAACTTCTGCTTTGAGGGCATTGAGGGCGAGTCGCTGCTCCTGCTGCTGGATGACAGGGGTATCTGCGCGTCCTCGGGCTCGGCCTGCACCTCCGGCTCGCTCGACCCGAGCCACGTCCTGCTGGCCATAGGCAGGCCGCACGAGGTGGCGCACGGCTCCCTGCGCCTCACGCTCTCGGAGGAGACGAGCGAGGCGGACATAGACTACACGATAAAGGCCGTTAAGGAGGTCGTGGCATATCTCAGAAGCATATCCCCGGTGTGGCGCGACCTTGAAAACGGAGTAAAACAATACGTTATTCAGTGAGGTGAACATCATGGCTCTTTACAGCGATACCGTTATGGAACATTTCCGCCATCCCAGGAACGTGGGCGTCATTGAGGATGCGGACGGGGTCGGCGAGGTCGGCAACGCCAAGTGCGGCGACATTATGAAGATATACCTTAAAATAGACGACGACGTCGTCACCGACGTCAAGTTCGAGACCTTCGGCTGCAGCAGCGCCATTGCGTCCAGCTCCATGGCGACGGAGATGATCAAGGGCAAACCCGTCTCCGAGGCGATGGAGCTTACGAACAAGGCCGTCGCCGAGGCGCTCGACGGCCTGCCCGCGCACAAGCTCCACTGCTCCGTGCTGGCCGAGGAGGCCGTCAAAAAGGCGCTGGAGGACTACTACCGGCGCAGGGGGATAGAATATAATCCCGCTTGCATGGAGAGCGACGCCTGCCAGGTGAGCTACGGCGCACAGGGGTGAATTGACCGCGAAGGGCGGCGTGCCGCCGCCGGCGCACTCCATTGGAACATAGGGACGAGGCGCGCAATTCGGGCTTGAACTGCGCGCCGGTTTCGTAATACAATGGAGGCGAGTAATCGAGGTGTTCAAGTATGATTTCAACCAGAGGCAGATACGCGCTGCGCGTCATGGTCGACCTCGCGGAGCACGCGGGCGACGGCTACATCCCCATGAAAGAGGTCGCCGCCAGGCAGGGCATTTCCCTCAAATATTTGGAGCAGATAATGCCGGCCCTGTCCAAAAACGGGCTGGTGGAGGGCGTGCACGGCAAGGGCGGGGGCTACCGCCTGACACGGAGCCCCGGGGAGTACACCGTGGGTGAGATACTGCGCATAACCGAGGGCGACCTCGCGCCCGTGGCCTGCCTGGCCTGCGATGCCGAGCCCTGCGGCAGGGCGGACGAGTGCAAGACGCTCTCCATGTGGCGGGGCTATCAAGACCTCACAAACGAATACTTTGACGGCGTCACCCTGGCCTCCCTTGCCGGGGACGGCAACTGAGAACGCGCCGAATATACGAGCAGCCGGCCCGGAGAAAATCCCTCCGGGCCGGCTGCGTTCACTCGCCGGCAATCTCGCCGAGGCGTGCGATTATTCCGTCGTAGCTCTCGCGCCGGTGCGGATATGTGCAGCGGCTGCAGTCTTTGACGCCGCCCGGCAGATATTCAAAGTCCCCGCCGCAGCCCTCGCCGAGGGCGTATAGCGGGCAGTAGCAGAAGAGGCAGTTGAAGTCGTCCGCATCCGCGCCTGCGTGGCAGGGGAAATATTCGCACTCATGGTGCGCAAAATACTTGTAATTCTCGCTCAAGGCTCACCCTCCGTTCCAGCAGCATTATATCCGGGAACGCTGAGCGCGGCAAGCGCATTTTAACAAAACGCTAACGTCTCTATAGCACTTCGTAAAAACCTCCGGCTTATACTTTGGCCATAAACCAAACGGAGGTATTTAATCATGCAGAAAAAAGATTTTGTAACGCTCATACTCAGCACCGTCGGCGGCATACTCTTCGCGCTTGGCATGTGCATGGCCCTGCTGCCTGAGTGGAACGCATTCATGGAAGGCATAGTGGTCGGCGCCGTCGGCCTCGTAGTGCTGCTCATTATGGTTATCGTCCGCCGCAGGATGAGCGGCAAGAAGGCCATCGTGTTCAACGGCCGCGCCATCGGAATCACACTTCTCGGCGTTGCAGGCGCTATCGTACTCGGCGTCGGCATGTGCATGACAATGATATGGGACATGATGGCGCCAGGCATCATCGTCGGTGTCGTGGGCATTGTCGCCCTGCTGTGCCTCATTCCTGCAATCAAGGGACTGAAGTGAGCTTGCAGGGGGTAATTTACAATGTCTGATTTTGAAAAAACCAACGAGAAGCTAGCCGACGAAGTCGTGAAAGGCTATAAGGCCGTCGAAAACGGCGTGGTAAAGGGCTATAAGGCCATAGAAAACGGCGTGGTCGGAGGATATAAAAAGATGGAGTCCGGCGTTGTCGAGGGCTTCAACAAGGTCAGCGACAAGTTCGTCGAAGCGCTGTTCACCCGCGAGGGCGAGAGCGTAGAGGAGGCCAAGGAGCGCCTGGCAAAGGGCGCCGGGCAGCACGGCGGCAAGTGAAGCGCAGGGTTTTTAAAGGGCGGCATTGACACGGTGCCGCCCTACTTTTAGAATATTAGCGGCGAAGCCCGAACTTAAACATTTCGTTAACACTGCTGTGTTTTAATACACCGGTAAAAGGGAAAGGGAGGCCTTGGCATGTTCAAGCTGCTGGTTGTAGAGGACGACAGGGAACTGAATAAGACAGTCTGCGTGTATCTGAGCCAAAACGGGTACGACGTCGTGGGATGCCTCAGCGCCAACGAGGCCTACGACGTGATGTATTCCGGCACGCTGGTCGACCTTATCATCTCGGATATCATGATGCCGGAGGTGGACGGCTTCGAATTTGCAAAGACTATACGGGAGCTGGATGCCGAAATCCCCATCCTCTTTATGACGGCGCGCGACGACTTCGCCAGCAAGCAGCGCGGCTTCCGCGCCGGTGTGGATGACTACATGGTCAAGCCTGTGGATTTGGATGAGCTGCTGCTCAGGGTGGAGGCGCTGCTCCGCCGCGCAAAGATAGCCCACTCACGCCGCATAGAGTTGGGCTCGCTGGTGTTGGACGCCGACGAGCACACTGCCTATGTGGCCGGGGAAGAGGTGCAGCTGACCGTGCGGGAGTTCAACATCATCTACAAGCTGCTCAGCTACCCGAAAAAGACCTTCACCCGCAGCCAGCTCATGGACGAGTTCTGGGACGGGGACACCACCTCGGGCCTGCGCACCGTGGACGTGTATATCACAAAGCTCAGGAACAAATTCTCGCACTGCCCCGACTTTGAGATAGTCACCGTGCACGGCCTCGGCTACAAGGCGGTGCTCAAGTGAAGGGCGGGCGCTGGCTCTACCTGCTGCGGCGCTACCTGCTGTTCTTCGCCGTTCTGGCCTTTGTCATAAGCTGCAGCATGCTGCTGTTTTTGAATTCCGTCACCAGGGTCACGGGGATAGAGTTCACAGAGGAGTATGTAAGCGAGGCGGCCAAGGCCACGGCCCTGAACATCCTGCTGCTCTCGGCATTGCTCACGTTTTTGGACGCCGTCCGCCGCTATTTCATGGTCGTGCGGCCCGTGCGTAAAATAGTGCAGGCTGCGGAGCAGATGGCCTCCGGCGACTTCTCGGCCCGCGTGCCGAAAATGTACGGCGTAGACGGCTTCGACGAGATAGCCGGTTGCTTCAACGCCCTGGCCGAGGAGCTCTCCGGCACCGAGACGCTGCGCACGGATTTTATCGCCAACGTCTCGCATGAGCTCAAGACCCCGCTCGCCGTGATACAGAACTACGGCACGATGCTCCAGCAGCCCGGGCTCCCCGACGAAAAGCGCCTGGAGTACGCCAAGGCGGTCACAGACGCGTCCCGGCGCCTCGCCGGCCTTATAACCAACATCCTGAAGCTCAACAAGCTGGAGAACCAGCAGATTTTCCCCACTGCAAAGAGCTATGACCTCGGTGAGCAGCTTTGCGAGTGCCTGCTGGCCTTCGAGGAGGCCTGGGAGTCCAAGGGCCTGGATATAGAGACCGACATAGCCGAGGACGTCAGGGTCAGCGCGGACGCCGAGCTTTTGAGCCTCGTGTGGAGCAATCTCTTCTCCAATGCGGTAAAGTTCACGGAGCCGGGCGGTAAGGTTTCAGTCACGCTGGCCGCGGACGGGGACGACGCTGTGGTCAGCGTATCCGACACCGGCTGCGGTATCTCGCCCGAGGCGGGCAAACACATATTTGAAAAGTTCTATCAGGGCGACACGTCCCACGCCACCGAGGGCAACGGCCTCGGCCTTGCGCTCGTCAGGCGCGTGGTCGAGATAACCGGCGGCGAGATATCCGTCCAGAGCGAGACCGGCGTGGGCAGCACTTTCACGGTCAGGTTGGGGAGGAGCGGCAATGGAGAAGCTTAAACGCGTGCTCTTCAAGCTGCTTTTCCCGGGAACGGCCGTGGTTGTGATATGCACTCTGGCTGCGGCGGCGGCGCTCGCCTGGGCCTTTGCAATAGCGCCAGAGGGGCATCCGCTGACTTATGCGGCGTATGTTTTGAGCTTTTACGCCCTGGTCATCCTCTGCGCAAACGCGGTGCCGATTGTGCGGCGCGGGCGCAGTTGGGCAAAGTCCAACAAGTACGTCGGGCGCTATTTGGAGGACGTGCCGTTTAAGGTCAGCGTGTCGCTCTACGGCTCTCTGGCGGTGAACGCGCTCTACGCCCTGCTCAACGCCCTGTACAGCGTGATGTATGTTTCGGCATGGTTTGCGACGCTGGCGGCGTACTACCTCATGCTCGCTGTTATACGCTTCCTGCTGGTCAGGTATGCGCACATACACGGCATAGGCTCAAACATGGCAGCCGAGTGGCGGCGATACAGGCTCTGCGGCGCGCTGCTCGTCCCGCTGGGCATAGTGCTCGTGGGCGAGGTCATACTTTTGCTGCACGAGGACGGCGGCTTTTCATATGCGGGGACGCTCATATACGCTATGGCCGCCTACACGTTTTACACGATTACCATGGCCATAATCAACGTAGTCCGGTACCGCATGTACAACAGCCCTGTGATGAGCTCGGCCCGGGTTATGAGTCTTGCGAGCGCCGCGGTGTCCATGCTCGCTCTCGAGGTCGCCATGCTCACGCAGTTCGGGGCCGAAGACGAAATCAATTTCCGCCGTACCATGATAATTCTCTCCGGCTGCGCGGTGTTTGCGCTCATGGTGGGGACGGGTATTTATATGACAGTCCACTCTTCACGCGCGCTGCGTGAGAGCGAAGGAGGCAATAACAATGGCTGATGAGAAGTTCAGTTACAGTTACTCGGCAAAACAGCAGGCCGAGGTGAAAAAGATAAGGGAAAAGTACGCGGCCCCCACGGAGACCGAGGACAAAATGGCTCAGCTGCGGCGCCTGGACGCGAGCGCGTCCAAGCCCGGAATGATTGCCGGCTGGACGCTCGGCATCATAGGCGCGCTCCTGCTGGGTGTAGGCATGAGCTGCACCATGGTCTGGTCCGACAAATGGTTCGTGCCGGGAATAGTGATAGGCGTGGCCGGCATAATAGCGGTGGCTCTTGCCCCCGTGGTCTACAGGCGCATGACCAAAAAGCGCCGCGAGAAGCTGGCCCCGGAGATTATGAAGCTCAGCGACGAGCTGCTGCAAAAGTAAAGACGGGTATGAAAACAGCGCGGACAAAACTGTCCGCGCCGTTTTCATATGCGCAGCGCACGTTAAAGGCGAGAATGCCTCCCACACGTCGCTGCTCGGACGGCTTACAGTGCACGGGAAGAAAAGCACAAGAAAAATGCCGCCCATTGGACGGCATTTTGTAAATATATCTTGAGATTATCTCTTGGAGAACTGAGGCGCACGACGAGCAGCCTTGAGGCCATATTTCTTACGCTCCTTCATCCTCGGGTCGCGGGTCAGATAACCGGCGGCCTTCAGGGGGGCGCGGAAGCTCTCGTCGACGGAGAGGAGGGCGCGGGCGATGCCGTGGCGGATGGCGCCGGCCTGGCCGGTCACGCCGCCGCCGGTGACGGTGGCCTCGATGTCAACCTTGCCGACAGTGCCGGTGGTGACCAGGGGCTGACGGACGATGAGCTTCAGGGTCTCGAGACCGAAGTAATCGTCGATGTCACGGCCGTTGATGGTGATGGCGCCGGTTCCGCCGGGGAAGAGGTGCACGCGGGCAACGCTGGACTTCCTGCGGCCGGTGCCGTACATGTAAGCCTTCTTGCTCTTATAGGTAGCCATTATACTTTACCTCCCTTAGCGGTCCCAGACTTCGGGCTTCTGGGCGGCGTGAGTGTGCTCCGCGCCGCGGAAAACGCGCAGGCGGGTCAGCTGCCAGTTGGCGATGGTGTTCTTCTGCAGCATGCCGCGGACGGCGAGCCTGACGGCCAGCTCGGGCTTCTGCTTCATGAGACGATCGTAACGGGTCTCCTTCAGGCCGCCGGGATAGCCGGAGTGGCGGCGGTAGTACTTCTGCTCGAGCTTCTTGCCGGTGAGGACGGCCTTCTCGGCGTTGATGACGATGACATAGTCGCCGCAGTCGACGTTCGGAGTGTAGTCGACCTTGAGCTTGCCGCGGAGCAGATCTGCCGCGAGAGCGGCGGTCTTGCCCAGGGGCTTGCCGGCGGCGTCGATGACATACCACTTGCGGACGACTTCGTCCTTCTTCAGAATGGTAGTGGACATTTCGTGTGCCTCCAGTATTTATAGATAATTTCTTTGACAAACGTAGCGCTGACACTTAAAATACCCTCAGCGCGCCTTATTTTTATACCACTGTGCCGCGCACTTGTCAACATCAAATTTGATTTCAACTATGATATCTCGCAAATGCTCGCGTATGCTCTCGAATACTCGCTGATTCTAGGTTTCAATTTTTAATTTTTCGGGTGATAAAATGGACTTGAACAGGTTTACAGGTTTTGTGCGGCGCTGCGCCGACGACTACAAGATGCTCGTGCCGGGCGACCGCGTGGCGGTCGGCGTCTCCGGCGGGAAGGATTCCATGGCCCTGCTGGCGGCGCTGGCGCACCTCCGGCGCTTCCACCCATCGCGCTTCGGGCTCGAGGCCATAACCATCGACATGGGCTTCCCGGACATGGATTTCGCGCCGGTGAGCGCCTGGTGCGCCGAGCACGAGGTGCCGTACACCATAATAAAAACGGACATCCGCGAGATTGTCTTTGACGCCAGGCAGGAGGACAACCCCTGTTCGCTGTGCTCAAAGATGAGGCGCGGTGCGCTCAACGACGCCATAAAGGCGCGCGGCTGCAACAAGCTCGCGCTGGGCCACCATTTTGACGACGCAGTGGAGACCTTCCTGATGAACCTGCTCTTCACGGGGCAGATAGGCTGCTTCAAGCCGAGCACCTACATGTCCCGCGCGGACGTGACGCAGATAAGGCCCATGCTGTACCTGGGCGAGGGGAGCATAGTCTCGCTGGTGCGTGAGCTGAACCTGCCTGTGGTGCCGACAACCTGCCCCGAGGACAAGCACTCCAAGCGCGAGGAGATAAAGTCCCTCATAGCGCGGCTCTCGGCGGAATACCCCGACCTCAAGGACAAGGTGTTCGGCGCCATGCAGCGTCTGCCGCTCGACGGATGGGGCAAATCCGAGTGAGGGCATAATAACAGCCCGGAGGGTGAAGGCTCCGGGCTGTTTCTTCATGGACGTCTGCGAAGAAAAGCGGCCACGGCGGCGCAGACCGCTATCCCGGCCGCAAAGGGGACGGCGAGCAGGAACGCTGCGCTCGCCGGGGCGCTGCACGTCTCGCAGCAGAGCAGCGCGGCATAGTTGTAGGCCACGACCGCGCACATAAGCCCAAACAACAGCACCGCCAGGACGGCGAATACGGCGGACAGACGGCGTTTCATTGACACACCTCACTTTCGTCTCAGCGTCAGCCAAAGTCCGAGGCACATGACGGCGGCGCAGAGAAACAGCGCGATGCCCGAGCCGTTAATCGCGACCGCCGAGGCCTCGTTGAGCGCCTCGGCGCGCCCTGGCATGAACAGCATGACGCCGCCAACGGCGAAAAGCCCCAGCGCGCCAAGCAGGCACAGCGCCAGCCCCAGCCGCCCGCCTTTGAGCGGTGCGCTTTTGCGCTCAGGGGCTGGTTCCCCGTCCTCCACCAGCTCGTCGAGCGTCACTCTGAAGCATCTGGCGAGCGCGCGGAGCTTTTCCAGCTCGGGCGTCGCCGTGCCGTTCTCCCACTTGGAAACGGTCTGACGTGAGACGCCGAGCGCCTCGGCCAGCTGCTCCTGCGAGAGCGCGTGTTGTTTCCTCAATGTGTAGATACGTTCAGCCAGCATGTCTTGCCTCCGTGTCCAATATACCCGCAGCAGGCGGTAAACGCCAGCAGCAGGGCGCGACATTTGCGCGCCTGACAGTTGCTTTTTTGTCCGCTTGACTATATACTACCAGATACAGCTTGGTTTTTTCAAGGGAGGCGGAAGCATGCATGAGGTAATCCGGCCCTGGCGCATGGACTCGCTGCTGCGTGGGGAGTGAGACATGGCTCAGCACGTTACGGTTATTGAATACGACCCGGCCTGGCCGCTGGAGTTCGAGCGCGAGGCGTCCCGCATCCGGGGCGCGCTGGGCGAAAACTGCCTGGAGGTCTACCACATCGGCAGCACATCGGTGCCGGGCCTCGCGGCGAAGCCCATCATAGATATCCTGCCCGTCGTGCGCTCGCTTGAAGCCGTGGACGCGGCGAAGGACAGCCTGGAAGCGCTTGGCTACGAGTACCTGGGCGAATTCGGCATACCGGGCCGCCGCTACCTGCGCAAGGGCGGCGACGAGCGCACGCACCAGGTACACGTCTTTGCCGCCGAGGACGAAGTTAACATAACCAGGCATCTGGCCTTCAGGGACTATCTGCGGGAACACCCTGACGTGAGGGATGAGTACGCCGCGCTCAAGCGCGCCCTCGCGGAGAAGTATCCCTATGATATTGAGGCCTACTGTGAAGGCAAGGACGCCTTCGTGAAGAGATATGAGCGCGAGGCCCTTGACTGGACGGAAAGGGGAGAGTGTGAATTACGAGGTCATTGACATAGCCTCCTGGCCGCGCCGGGAGTACTTTGAGCACTACATGAACGCCGTGCCCTGTACCTACAGCATGACGGTCAGGCTGGATATCACCAACCTGCGCCGGAAGGGGCTGCGGCTGTATCCGGCCATGCTCTGGCTGCTGACTGGGGCCGTGAACCGCTGCGAACAGTTCAGAATGGCGCTCAGGCTGGATGGAGAACTCGTGCGCTACAGCCGCATGGAGCCGAGCTACACTGTTTTCCATAGAGAAACGCACACTTTTTCAAACCTTTGGACGGAGTACTCGCCCGACTACGGCGAATTCCTGAGCCGGTACGAGGAGGATTTGAGGCTCTACGGCGGCGTCGAGGCCTTCGCGGCCAAGCCGGACGCGCCGGAGAACTGCTTTACAGTGTCCATGCTGCCCTGGGCGAGCTTTGAGGGCTTCAATCTGAATACGGCGGATTTCCGCTACCTGATACCGATTTTTACGCTGGGCAAATTCTGCGAGGACGGCGGGCGCGCACTTATGCCCGTCGCGGTGCAGGTGCACCACGCCGTCTGCGACGGCTATCACACCTGCTCGTTCCTGGAGGGGCTGCAAAACGCTGTAGACAGCATGTGACGTGAATACCGGCGGCGCATATTGCGCCGCCGGTATTCAAAAAAGACGGGAAAGGCTTCGCTCCGCGTCTTGACAAAACACGCTGTCCATGTTATAAATTTTGTCGACAATGAGGGAGTAGCAAGCGTTGCCCAACGTGACAAGTCAACATACTGGCCGAAAGGCCTGGCTTGTTTTAATTTGCGAGACTCATGTATGCTGTGGTAAGCCATACATGGAGTCTTTTTTCTTCCGACGCCAAGTGTGGTATTTGCCGCACTTGGATTTTTTGTTTTCGGAGGGACAGCTATGGAATTAGGATTTGCCTTTTTCTTCAACAGCATACTGCTCGGCGTCGGGCTTGCCATGGACGCGTTTTCGGTTTCGCTGGCGAACGGGCTGAACGAGCCGTGCATGAAAAGGGGCAGGATTGCGCTCGTCGCCTTTATCTTTGCCGCGTTCCAGTTCGCTATGCCGCTGATTGGCTGGGTGTGCGTGTCGACCATCGCGCAGTATTTCAGCGTCTTTGAGCAGTTCATCCCTTGGATAGCCCTGGTGCTGCTATGTCTCATAGGCGGCAACATGATTTACGAATGCCGCAAAAACGGATGCGAAGCGGAGAAGCCCGCCGTAGGGCTCGGCGGCCTGCTGGTGCAGGGCGTGGCGACTTCAATAGACGCGCTGTCCGTGGGCTTCACCATAGCCGAGTACAGCTTTGCCGAGGCGCTGCTCGCCTGCCTGCTGATTGGGGCCGTCACCTTCTTCATATGCCTTGCGGGCATAGTAATAGGCAAGAAGGCCGGTACAAAGCTCGCGAACAAGGCGGGGATATTCGGCGGCGTGATACTCATATTCATAGGCCTCGAGATATTCATCACGGGGCTGCTGTAAGCGGGCGCGCACAAAGCGGCACATTCCGCGCTGAGGACGCGCTATAATGGCCCGGCCTTTTGAAAGGAGGGCTGTCCTATGAAAAAAGCGGCGTGTTTTGTCGCGGGATTTTCCATGGCCGTGTGCCTTGCCGCGCCTGCTGCGGCGGTGTGGGACGCCGACTACGGTGAGTGCATGATTGAGTGCGCGCTGTCCGGCGACCGTGAGCGCGGCAGGCTCTACGAGCGGCTGCGCAACGCGAAAATAGATGCGCTCGGGCTCGACGCGCCATACATAGCCTACGACGACCTCGTCCTGCTGGCCCAGGTCATACACACTGAGGCGGGCAGCGCCTGGCTGCCGGACGAGTGGCGCCTCGCTGTGGGCGAGGTGGTCTTAAACCGTGTGGCCAGTCCAGAGTTCCCCGACACGCTCGAGGAGGTTGTTTTTCAGCCGGGGCAGTATTCGGCGGCCGACCGGGACTGGTTTGAGGTGCTCATCCCGTACCGGAGCTGCCTCGAGGCCGCGCTTCGGCTGCTGGGGGGTGAGCGTGTTTTGAACGACGGGCGGGTCGTGTTCCAGTCCGGCGGACGGCAGGGCGGAGTGGCGCTCAAACTTACAGACAGCGTTTACGGCAGCACCTATTTCTGCTATACGAATCACCCGGAGCTGTATTGACATGCAACGGAGGCGGAACTTCCCGCCTCCGGTTTTTGTTGTCAGTATACGCGCTTTGTGGTAAACTTGTCTCACTCGAAAAAGAGAGGTGTTTAAAATGTTTGACCCAAACGGGCCGCTCATGTACGCCATGACGGCGATAGTCATACTGTTCGTCATAGCTATGAGCATACGCTTCATTGTAATGGCCTGGAAGCGAGCAAAAAAGATAGGCATGGACCCCAAGGTCCTGCGCCGCGTTGCCATATCCTCGGCCATATTCACCATCGCTCCCGCAGTCAGCATCCTGCTCGGCGTCATCGCGCTGTCCCGCGCACTGGGCTTCCCCCTGCCGTGGCTGAGGCTTTCGGTCATCGGCGCGCTGACCTATGAGACCCCTGCCGCCGCCTCCGCCGCGAGCGCTATGGGTACGGATTTGTCAAACCTCATCACCGACCCCGTCGTCTTTGCGGCGATTGCCTGGGTCATGACGCTGGGAATCATCCCTGGCCCCGTGCTGGTGCCTACCATCGGCAAGAAGATTGAAAACGGCGTCATGCGCATCCGCCAGAAGGACGAGCACTGGGGCAGCCTCTTTATGACCGCGCTCTTCCTGGGCATGATAAGCGCCTTCCTGGGCATGATATTTGCAACGGTGAGCGAAGGCCTGCGCGGCTGGATACCCTGCTTCGTAATGATAGCATCTGCACTCATCATGTGCGTCTGCGCCGTGTTTGTGAAGGTCCTGCACTGGAAGTGGATGGAGGACTACGCCCTGCCCATCAGCATGCTGGGCGGCATGGCGCTGAGCATACCCATCACCAACCTCGTGAACATGATAGCGGGCTGAGGGGGTAACAGACATGAGAAGAGCACAAAAATACGCTGATTTCCGCGACTACGAGCACTATGTGGGCCGCTGGTGGATGCTCACCGGCTCCCTTCTGCTCCTGGCCGTACCCACGACCATCTGCGTCGTCTACGACGCCTGGCCCCCCATCACCGACATACTGCGCGGCCTTCTGGGCGTCGCGCCCATCTACTGGACCGTCGGCACGATTGAGGTGCTGACCTACGTCCCCATGCTGGGCACCGGCGGCAGCTACCTGGGCTTCCTCACCGGCAACCTTACGAGCCTGAAGGTCCCCTGCGCGCTCAACGCGATGCAGGCCAGCGGCGTCGAGGCGGGCACCGAGGAGGGTGAGCTCATATCCACCATCGCCATCGGCGTCTCCAGCCTTGTGACCACGGCGGTCATCGCCATCGGCGTCCTGCTGCTGAGCTCCATACGCGGGTTTATCGAGTCCCCGGCGCTGCAGCCGGCCTTCGACAACATCCTGCCCGCCCTCTTCGGGCCTCTCGCGGTGGTGTACGTCTCGAAGAACTGGAAGGTCGCCATGGCCCCGCTCATATTCATGATAGTGCTGTTCATCTGCGTGCCGGCGCTGGCCGACAGCGTGGGCATACTCGTGCCTGTGGGCGCGATAATCGCCATCGTCGCGGCGCGCATACTCTATAAGAAAGGTCTGGTTTGATGAAGAAAGCCGCTAAGTTCCTGCTGGGCGCGGCGGGTACGGCCCTGGCCGCAGGCGCGGGCGTCGTACTGGCCCGCGCGGCGCTGTACCGCCCCGGCCCCGAGCTGCGCGCCGACCCCGACGCGGTGAGCGTAGACTACGACCGCGTCGTCGAGAGCCTGAGCGAAATGATACGCATACGCACGGTCTCGAACGCAGACGCGTCCAAGGAGGACGCCGCCGAGTTCGAGCGCTTCCGCGCCTACCTCACCGAGCGCTATCCGACGCTGGCCGGGAAGTGCGCCCCCGAGCGCATAGGCCGCTGCGGCGTGCTCTACACCTGGCGAGGCGCTTCGAGCGAGAAGCCCACCGTGCTCATGGCCCACTACGACGTCGTCCCCGCCGACGGCGAGGGCTGGACCGAGCCCCCCTTCAGCGGCGCGGTCAAGGAGGGCATCATCTGGGGACGCGGAGCGCTGGACACCAAGGTCACGCTCTGCTCCATCATGGAGGCCGCCGAGCAGTTAATCAAAGAGGGCTTCGTGCCAGAAAACGACATATACCTCGCCTTCTCCGGCGAGGAGGAGCCCGCCGGGCCGAGCGCGGGCGACATCGTAACCGCGCTTGAGGAGCGCGGCGTGCGTCCCGCGCTGGTGCTCGACGAGGGCGGCGCGGTGGTCACCGGCGCTTTCCCGGGCGTGAGCGTGCCATGCGCCCTCGTGGGTACGGCGGAGAAGGGCCAGCTCAGGCTTTCGCTCGAGGCCGAGAGCAAGGGCGGACACGCCTCCTCGCCTCCGCCGCAGACCATCGTAGGAGAGCTGGCCGAAGCCGTCTGCGAGGTCGACGCCACCGGCGCGCCCTTCATCATGACGCCGCCGGTAGAGCAGATGCTCGACACCCTGGGCCGTCATGCGAGCTTCCCGATGCGCGTGGTGCTCGCCAACCTGAACATCTTCCGCCCCGTGCTGGACGTGGTCTCGCAGCTGAGCGGCGGCGAGCTCAACGCCCTGCTGCGCACCACCTGCGCCGCCACGCAGATGTCCGGCAGCCCGGAGAACAACGTCCTGCCCGCCAAGGCGAGCGTAGGTTTCAACCTGCGCGTCATCAACGGCGAGAGCTGCGACGAGGCGGAGGCGCGTGTGCGCGACGCGGTGAGCGACCCGGACATCACCGTCCGGCGCATCTACGCCGCCGAGCCGAGCAAGTATTCGGAGACGAGCGGAGAGGCCTGGGACAAGCTCACGGGCGTCATAAAGCGCACCTGGCCGAAGGCCGTCGTCAGCCCCTACCTGATGCTCGCGGCCAGCGATTCGCGCCACTACGACCGCATCAGCGACCACGTCTACCGCTTCTGCCCGCTCGAGCTCTCCAAGGCCGAGCGCGGCACCATTCACGGCGTGAACGAGCGCATACCGACCTGGAAGGCCGTCAAGTGCACCGAGTTCTACGTCCGCCTTATCCGCGAGTGCTGAAAAACCGCAAGAAAAACGCACCGTCACAGACGGTGCGTTTTTTCATTCGACTGTCAGATTCAGCGAGCCGGTAAAGCCCTCTGCTTCGACAATGATGTAATTGCTCGCCGGCGGCAATTCAACAGTCCCGGAGTATGAGCGCCCGGCGCCGCAGAGGACCAAGGGCTCTTCCGCGCCCGTTTGCAGCAGCAGCGTCAGCTCCCCGCTCTCGCCATCTATATCGCAGGATATACTCAATTCGTTTCCGCCTTCCCGCTCGAGGGCCGTCCCGCCGAAGAGTATTTCCCGGCCGGAAAAGTCCTCATATTCGGCCTCGTAAGTCCCCACATAGCTGTCCGCGCCCAGACGCCGCCTGCCCTGCAGCTCGCCGCTGCCCGTCAGGGCGTCGTCGCCTATGGCCTGCAGCGCCTGGTTGTACTGCCCGATGATTTCGTCTTTAGAGCAGGCTGTAAGGGACAGGAGGCAGCACACGATTAAAAACAGAGGTACTATTCGCTTCACGGTTTTCTCCTTTCGCTGTGTATACTCGAAGCCGCCCAGAGCATGCCCTGGACGGCTTCTTTGTAGAAATGGGGGAGAGGTTAGCACTTTAAGCTGCGGCGGCCGCGATTGGCAGCGGGATTGTCCCGCCGTTCATGCGGAAGGCCCAGACGCTCAGGCCCGCCAGCAGAATGATGAGTGAGACTATGATTATTATCGTCAGAAGTTTTACGGAATCCATTTTAATCATTTCTGAACCTCCTGTAAGATTTGACTGTCGTTTTTGGCTGTGGTTGAGTGAGTTTATGATGAATAAGGGCTTGCTGTCATGCGCACCGGGCTGCCGTGTGGAGCTTCAGGGGCAGGCCTTTGCGTGGGGGCCGATACGCCGGGCGGTTTCCCTGGAAGGGATGCCGGGGCAGCTGTCGCCGTCGAGATTCACATACCGCCGTAGGGCGATTATGCACACGGCGAGAGCCAGCAGCACCTGCGGCGCGAAGAGGTGGATGACTATCCCCGCCGCGTAGACGAGGGGTACGCTTGCGGCGCCGGAGAGGGGCGCGGCGTCCGGCCCGGCGAAGATGCGCAGCGTGACGTGGTCATGGGCGAGCAGCGTGTAGGGCGCGGGGACGGCGATGACGATGCCGTAGACCATCGCGTGCATCAGCACGGCGCAGGCGAAGGAGACGGCGGCCGTTATCAGAAGGCCGCGCCGTGTCCTGATGCCGTTCTTCGTATAGAGCAGCGCGCCGCAGATACAGACGGTGACCAGCATGGCGAGGTTTAGGAAGGCCTGGGCGATGTAGGGCGCGCGTTCCGCGAGGGCCTGTACCTGATAGGGCGTTTCAAACATGCCCAGGCCGAAGAGAATGTCCGCGATAAATATGAGCATGAACACCGTTACGCAGCTCGGTATGACATATAAGAACATGGCGCGGAGTACGTTGTGGAGCTTTTGCATGGTAACTTCCTTTCTGGGAGGCCCGTCAGTTGCGGGCCTCTCGGGGCTGGGTGTCGACAATCCTGTAATAGGCCCTCGCGGTTAGCAGGTACACGGCGGCATAGATGGCGCAGAACACGGCCAGCGTGCCGAGCGTACACAGCGTGGTGAGCGTGACGTTGTGCAGCTGGAACATCGTCAAAAGCTGCAGCATCAGGCGGAAGTCGAAGGCGATGTGTACTGCCGCGACTATAAGAGGCAGGAAGAACACGGTCAGTATCTGGCTGCGTATCGAGCGGCGGGCCTCACGGCGGGAAAGGCCTACCTTGCGCATGATGTCGAACCTGCGCTGGTCCTCGTAGCCTTCGCTCACCTGCTTGTAGTAGATGATGAGCACGGCGGCCATCATGAACACGAGGCCCAGGAACACGCCGAGGAAGAGGAAGCCGCCGGACATGCCGAAGATGCTCTGCTCGACGTCAACGCGCGTCTCGGTCGTGAAGTAGCTCACATAGCCGCAGCCGTTTGTGGAGAAGTCAAAAATGCCAGTGTCCATGCTCCAGAGTGCTTCGTCAAGCGCGTTCTGCTCGTTGTCGCTGAGCTGGGCGAAGTTGTAGCGGCCCTCCCAGTAGTAGATGCCGGTAACGGTCGTCTTACCTATCTCGTCTAGGGTTTCCGTGCCGTCCACGACCATGAGGACGTAATTCTCCTCGCCAGCGGCAAGCAGCGCGTCGGTACGCACTATGTTGTTCAGGATGTTTTCGCACTCGCCGACTATCGTGAACTCCGGGCCGGGATTGCCGGTCAGGTTGCCGTCAAGGTCGTACTCCTGGAAGCTGAAACCTTCGCGGAGCTGGTCGTTCGCTCCGGGTACGCTGAGCACGGCCAGAGCTTCGCCCTTGCCAAGAACAGGTGCTTCCTCGCCGGTGATGGCGGCGTAGGTGTCTGCGGTGATGATATAGAACTCGGTGGATACATGCGTGCCGTTTTTGGTTATAACCTCGGTGTTGACGTCCAGATCCTCTATCTGATACCCGCTCGTCGGCTCAGCGCCCGCCTCGGCAAAGAGGTCGAGCACATAGTTGTTCAGCGCTTCGGGGTTTATGGGCACGGTCTGCTCGGGATCTATCTCGCCGTTCTCGTCGGTGGTGTAATGGTAGTAGTGCCGTCCCTGCACCACGATGTCGGTCGGAGTATTGAGCCTCACGACCTCGTCGCAGCCGAGGTAGAGGCTGAGTGAGCCGCTGATCATGACCATGACCATCGTGGCGATGATGCAGATGTTCGCAAGACCCACGCCGTTGCGCTTCATGCGGTAGAGCATACCGGAGACGGAGATAAAGTGCTTTGCCTTGTAGTAATAGCGCTTGTTCTTCTTCAGCGCCTTGAGCGCGAGTATGGACAGGCTGGTGAACAGGCAGTAGGTGCCGATTATGACGAGGAACACTGCGACGAAGTAGAGAGCTATGGCCCACATCGAGTCGGGCGTCCACATGGCGATGAAATATCCGCCGCCCAGGGAGAGCACACCGATTATTACTATGAGCCAGTTTATCTTGGGCTCTTTCTCACCCACAGCGCCGCCGCGAAGCAGTTCTACGGGCTTGGAGCGCCCCACGCGCCAGAGGTTTAATAGCAGCGTGAGGAAAATCATCAGCGCAAAGAACGCCGCGGTGTTGAAGAGCGCCTTGAACTGTACGGTGAAGCCGAAAGGCGCGGGCAGGCGCATCAGCGAGTAGAGCAGGAGCGTCATGAGCTTGTGCAGCAGTATGCCGAGCGCCAGGCCGAGGATTATGCCGGCGAGGCCGATGTAGATGCTCTCAAAGACCATGATGCCCGCAATGTTGCGCTTGCCCATGCCGAGCACGTTGTAGAGGCCGAGCTCCTTCGTGCGCCGCTTCATCAAAAAGCTGTTCGTGTATATGAGGAAGATGAAGCAGAAGATGCTGACGAGGAAGATACCTATCGTCATGAACATGCTGACGTACGCCTGGCCGTTCGACGTGCCCTCGCCGAGCTGGCTGAAGCCGGGGTCGAAGTTGAGCGCGTAGAGTATATACATGGCCGCGCAGGTGCCGATGACCGTCAGGATGTAGGGCAGGTAGAACTGGCGGTTATTCTTGATGCTGCGCGCGGCCAGCTTGGGGTAAAAGCCGAGCTTAGTCATCTATCTCACCGCCCTGGGTCATCGCAGTCAGCGTGTCGGATATCTTGCCGAACATCTCTTCCACGGTCTGCTTGCCGCGGTAGAGCTGGTGATACACCTCGCCGTCGCGCAGGAACAGCACGCGCGTGGCGTGGGCCGCGGCCTTGACCGAGTGGGTGACCATGAGTATCGTCTGGCCCTCGGCGTTGATATCGCCGAAGAGGTTCAGCAGGGCTTCCGTGGCCCGGGAGTCGAGCGCGCCGGTGGGCTCGTCTGCGAGGATGAGGCGCGGGTTCGTGATGAGCGCACGGGCGACCGCCGCGCGCTGCTGCTCGCCGCCGGAGACCTCGTAGGGGTACTTGTTCAGCAGCTGGCTGATGCCGAGCTTCTTCGCCAGGGGGGCGATGCGGCCGCTCATCTCCTCGTAGCTCTTGCCCTGCAGCACGAGCGGCAGGAAGATGTTGTCCTGGAGCGAGAAGGTGTCCAGCAGGTTGAAGTCCTGGAACACGAAGCCGAGCCGGTCGCGGCGGAAGGCGGCGAGGTCGCTCTCCTTTATCTTGGTGATGTCCTTACCGTCGAGCATTACGGTGCCGCCGGTGGGCTTGTCGAGCGCGGCCAGGATGTTCAGCAGCGTCGTCTTGCCGCTGCCGCTCTCGCCCATGATGGCGACGTATTCGCCCTCGGCGACCGAGAAGGTCACGCTTGAGAGCGCCTGTACCTGCGCGCCGCCGAAGCGGGTCGTGTATATCTTTTTGAGTCCTTGGACTTCGAGAAGTGCCATGTTGATTACCTCCTGTGGATTACGCTCTTATAATACCACCCGCAATCTTACCGTGCCATCGATTTACCTTACATTAACCTTACAAAAATGTAAGGTTGGCGGTGCGAGCCCGTAAACAGTGCAAGGTATCCCGCCCGGGGTACAAGCTGTGCCGGAGCAGTTGAAGCGCGGCGCGCCCGCTGATATACTGGCGGCATGGAGGTGGGCGCGTGAAGATAAGGCTGGACGTGAGCCGGGAGCGTTACGACGCGCTCTCAAAGGAGCTGCGGGAGCGGGGCATAGAGATAGACGAGGCGTCGCCGCTCGTCCTCAGCGAGGCCGGGCGCTATGCCGACAGCCTGCTCATGCGTGACCGGGGGAAGGGCGGGCTCGTGCGCGTGGACGTGGCGGAGATAGTGAGCGTGGAGGCCGTGGGGCGGGATATAGAGGTGCGCACAGCGCGCGGTGTGTTCACGACCGCAGAGCGGCTCTATCAGCTGCAGGGCCGCCTCGACCCGGAGCGCTTCCTGCGCGTAAGCAACGGCGTAATCGTAGCACTGCGGCAGATAAAGCGCATCAAGCCCGCGCTGTCCATGCGCTTTACGCTTATGCTCTCGGACGGGCGGGAGGTGGACGTGACGCGCAGCTACTATTACGCTTTTAAAGAAGCGCTGGGCATATAGGAGGTGTTATCGTGGGCTTTGCAATACCGCTTGCACTGATTTTGGGCGCGGCGGCGCTGCTGGTGCTGTTCGTCTGTGCCTACCTGCTGATTTACCGCGCGCACGTCAACCGCGCCCTGCGGAGGCGCGGAGGGGAGTCCAGGCCGATGGCCGCGCCGCACTCGGTGACGGCGGTCTGCGCCGTGCTGGTGCTGGCCATAGTGGCCGTAGCGAGTTACTTTATAGGCTACAAGACGGCCTACGACCGGCTCGAAGGCGGGACGGCGCCCGCCGTGGAGCTCGAGACCTTTACAATTGAGCGCCCGGGCATGGCCGCCGGCGTGGTCGAGGACGCTCTGGAGAGCTGTGGCATGTCCACGGACGGGCTGCGCATAGGCAGCCTGTCACTGGATTTCATGGACGGGGAGTTCTCCGGCCTGCGCTTCACCGCCTGGACGAGGGAGGACGGCATGACGCGCGAGTCGCGCATAGAGGTCAATTGCGCCGGGCAGCTCTTCGAGCAGTGGTCGCTCGGATCCGACGGCGGCTTTTACGACGCTGCCGCGCCGTATGAGACCTTTTGCGAATTCCTGTCGGCGCTCAACGGCTGCGGCTGGGACGATGACCGGGACGCGGGCTTCATGTATAACGGCCCTGCCGACGCCGCGGAGCCAAATGAGATTGGCGCGGCGTATGTCCTCCGGGACGGCGCGCTCGCAGAGCTGACCGAAGCGGCCGCCGGCCGGTTTTACCTCTACAGCTTCATTTCGCCCAACGAGTACGCGACAATATACGTCCCTGCGTGAAGAAGCCGGGCGGCATGCTTGCCGCCCGGCTTTATCGTGGGTGATGCCGTATTCGCTTCAAACCAGGCTCAGCTCCATTTCCAGCTCGTTTACGCCTGCTCGCCAGCTGTCGTTCGGCTTGCCCGCCACCGGCGTGAAGCCCGCGCGGCTGTACATCCTCACGGCGTCCTCAAGGTCGTCGGTGGTGTCCAGGTAGACGCTTTTGTAGCCCTTTTCGCGGGCAAAGGAGAGCGCGCTCTCGAGCAGGCGTCGGCCCAGGCCGAGCCCGCGGTACGGCGCTTCAAGCAGGAACCAGCGCAGCTGCGCCCGCTCGCCGCGATCCACGACGCCTATGCAGCCGACGGTTTGCCCGAAGTGCTCCGCGCACCAGAGCCGCTCGCGCCCGGGGCTGTAATTCAGCAGGAAATCGAAAAATGACTGCGCCACATAGGCCTCGAAGGAGCTGGAATAGCCGTACTCCTCGCTGTAGATGCGCCCGTGCATGGCGGTGATGTGTCCCGCGTCACCGGGGCGCAGCTCGGTGCGCACGGTGACCTCGCCGGGGTCAATTTCCCTGCCGAGCGCGGCCTGTATGGACTGCATGCCGCGCAGCAGCTCCATGCATCTGCGCTCCGTCATCGGCTTGATGAGCCCGGCGAGCTGTTCTTCACTGCTCCTGTTGAGCGCGGCCAGCGCCGCTTCGCCTTCGCGGGTCAGGCGCAGGCTGTAGGAGCGGCTGTCGGCCTCCGAGCGCTCGCGGCTGAGCAGTGCGGCGCTCTCAAAGCGCTTGAGCATGCGGCTGAGATAGCCCGCGTCTATGTGCAGCGCACCGGCCAGCGCCGCCGCGGTGCACGGCTGGGTGCGCCCTATCTCGTGGAGCACCCGCGCCTCGGAGAGGGAATAGCCGCTGCCGAGTATGTGCTGGTTCAAAAGCCCAAGAACGTTTGTGTAGTACCGGTTGAAGTCCCTCATCCGGAGTATTATTTCATCTGTTTGCTGCGTCATGGCCCTGTTGACAAAATTACGCATAGCCGCGACGCATATGGTATACTGGAGGAAA
>UQWI01000019.1 GCA_900544765.1 uncultured Eubacteriales bacterium
GCTCATGGAAGAGAAAAACATAGTCGAAGGCGGCCCGGAGCACGCCCGGGCGGGGGAGTGGAATGTGGACGTCGCGGAGATTATGGACGGCGTCCGCGACGAGGCGGAAGCGCCCGGCGAGGCCGTGACCGCGGCCGGGGAGGGCAATGAGGGCGGCGAGAGCTACACGCTCAAGCACCTCGACGAAGTGCGCACGGTGTCGCGGGACAAGGTCATAGAGCTGGCGCAGAAGGGCCTGGACTACGACCGTGTGCGAGCCAAGCTCGAGAGCGCGAGGGACCGACTCGCGGACTTCGAGAACTGGATGAGCGAGGTGTCGGGCGGGAAGCCGCCCGAAGAGTTCAGGGACGAGCTCTCGGCGCGCTCGCTGGCCGAGAGGGAGGGGATTGAGTTCGACGCCGCCCTTGAGCGCGTCCGAAGCGTGCGCTCCGCCCGGACCGGGGCGGAGGGCTCCGACGGCTCGAGGGCCAAGAGGGAGGTGCGCGAGTTTTTCGCCGCGCACCCGGACGCGGCGGCGCAGCTGGTGTCCGACCGCGGCGCCATACCGGACGAGGTGTGGCGGCGCGTAAGGGCCGGGGAGAGCCTGAGCGCCGCGTGGGAGGGCGTGAAGCTGCGCGAGGGCGCGAAGGCCCAGAGCGAGCGCGTGCGCACGCTCGAGCGCGAGCTGGCCGAGACCAGGCAGGCGAAGCGCAACCGGGTCAGGAGCACCGGCAGTACCACCGGCGACGGCGGGGAGGTCGAGCGCGACCTTGCCGCGCTGGGCTGGAACGAGGTGTGAGCGCGATAGCGGCGCGAGCACAGGAAAAATGATTTTGAGGAGGAAACAAAAATATGGCGATTAACCTTGCAAGCAAGTTCAGCAAATATGTAGACGACGCCTTCGAGCACGAGTGCCTGCTCGCGGGCGCTACGAGCAACCGCGTCGATTTCACCGGCGTAAATGAGGTCAGCGTCTACTCCGTCGACAAGATGGAGATGAACGACTACAACCCCTCCGGCACTTCCCGCTACGGCAGCGTGGAGGAGATAGGCGACCGCGTGCAGACCTTCAAGATAGACCGCGACCGCTCCTTTACAGGCTCCATAGACGAGGGCAACGCCCAGGACCAGTACAACGTCAAGGACGCCTCCGCCAGGCTGCATGTCCAGATACGCGACGTGGTCATCCCTGAGGTGGAGACCTACGTCTTTGGCAAGTGGGCCTACGGCGCAGGCAAGGTGGTCGGCGGCGACGCACCGACGGCCGAGACCCTGCTGGGGCTCATCCAGGCGGGTGCGAGCTACATGAACAACCACCATGTACCCCGCCGCGGGCGCAGTATGTTCATAGCCGAGACCTACGCGGCTATGCTGCCCAACCTCGCCAACCTGACCTACCTCGAACGCCTGGGCAGCGAGGCCCTGAGCGAGAACCGCCTGCCCCGCGTGGCCGGTTTCGACGTGCGCGTAGTACCGGACGGCGACATGCTCGAGGGCGTGTACTTCATCCTTCAGCACAAGGACGCCTGCCCCTTCGTCCAGAAGCTGGCCAAGTACAAGATTCAGAAGGACCCCATGGGCATAGACGGCAACGTCATTGAGGGGCGCGTGCGCTACTGGGCCGGTGTACTCGCAGAGAAGTGCGACGGCGTTTATGTCTACGCCGCCTCGGCTTCCGTCCAGGACGCGCCGGTTTTCGGCGGCACCGGCAATGCGGTCACCGTCACCGCTGCTGGCGCGACCATCTACTACACCGTGGACGGCACCGACCCCAGGTACAGCGCTACTCGGGAGCTCGTGGCCTCCGGCGGCACGGTTAACATAACTTCTGGGCAGGTGCTCAAAGCTTACGCCTTCACGGACGAAAAGTATCCCAGCGGAGTTGTAGAGAAGGCTGCCGTCTGACATGCGCACGGCGTTGGTGAAATCGTTTTGATTTAAAGAAGGGTGGGAGGGTATGGGCTTGCGTAAGGAGATGTGTCGATGGCATACGTTGAGGACGTTTTTAATGCGGCGATGGGGATAATGGACGAGCTCGGCGTGGACGGCGAGGCGAGGACGAGCGACACGGAGGAGTACGCGCTGCGGACGCCGTCCATTGTGAACATGCTCGTGAGCGAGCTGAAAATACTTACGGGAGAGCGCGGCGACTGGCTGCCTATAGAGTCGCTCGAGGACGTGGTGCCGGTGGGCGACACCAGTTACTCGCTGGGTGCGCTGCCCTACGGCCTGGCGGCCAACCTGCTTGTGGACGAAAACCCGTCGGCGGCCAGCTTCTATCAGCAGCGCTACGAGGAGATGCGAGCGTACTATCTGGCCAGGATGCAGGCGGTGACGGGGGATGTGGTCAACGTCTACGGCGGGATAGAGTACGGGGAGTTCGCCCACTGGTGAGAGCGTCCGGGGGATTTTCTCCCCGGATACCCGCGCAAGCGCCGGAATACCATCTTGCGCGTCGCCGCGGTCAGTGGGGAAACGGTTAATTAGTGGTGGGATATGGGTGGGAAAGCTTTTTGCGGGGAAGGAGGTCAATATGGCAAGAGTGCCGACTAACATTTCTGAATCCGTCTACCAGATAAAGCGCTGGAAAGGCGTCAACGAGGCTCAGGAGGGCGAGGCTTCGCTGGAGATGGGCGAGGCGGCGGTCATGCGGAATTTCAAGGTCACGGCGGGCGGGGCGCTGCAAAAACGGGGCGGCTCGGTCAACGTGGCGGGTCTGCTCAACAGCTACACCGTCGAGGTGGACGAGGACAACCCCGTGGGGCTGTACTCCGAGTTCGGCTCCAGCGTGCTGCAATTTACTATGTACCCGGGTGTGCAGGTCGACAGCATGGGCGCTCTCAGCCTCACGGGCGAGCCCGTGACTGTCACGGAGAGCAATGCCGACGACTACGAGGGGTACTATTTCCAGCACAACACGGGCGAGATATACCGCTTTGAGGGATTGACGAGGTCGAGAAGATGAGAGAGCTGCCGAAAATTACATCCGCCATGCTGGTGGTCACGCATGGCTGCAATCTCCGGTGCTGCTACTGCTTTGTGCAGAAGGAGCCGCAGCGTATGGCGCTCTCCACGGCGAAGGACGCGGCGAGGTTCCTCATGGCCAACGCCGTGGCTTCAGGCGGCGGGACGCCGGAGATAAACTTCTTCGGCGGCGAGCCGATGCTCGAGTTCGACACGGTAATAAAGCCGCTGGTCGAGTGGGTGCACGATGAGCTGGGCAAGCCGTTCAGGTTTTCCATTACGACAAACGGGACGCTGCTGACGGACGAGCGGATACGTTTCATGCAGCGGCACGGCTTCGGGCTGCTGCTCTCCATGGACGGGAACGCTCCTGTGCAGGACTACAACAGGCCATGCGCCGACGGGAAGGGGTCGTTCACTATACTGAAGCCCATTGTGCCGAAGGTGCTCGCGGCGTGGCCGGGTACGACGTTCCGCATGACGGCGATTCCCGAGACGTGTTCGCACCTGTTTGAGAGCATTATGTGGGCTTCGGCGCAGGGGTTTACGAACTTCTTTGTGACGCCGAATGTGTTTGAAGCCTGGGACGATGCGGCGCGGGACGTGCTGGCCGGTGAGCTGCGCAAGTATGCAGACTACTACGCCGACTGTAAGGCTCGGGGCGTGAGGCCTATCACGTTCTCAACCTTTGAGCAGGCGTTCCAGGACATGAAGCAGATAGAGCTGGCCGAAAAGCAGGGAGCATACAGGGCTATGCCCAAGTGCCGCAGCGAGGGCAAGTGTGGGCTGGGTACGTCGCGGTTTGCGTCCATCCATCCGAACGGGAACCTGTATGCCTGTCAGGAGATGACGAGCAACGAGGGCGAGGAAAGCGCCTTTTATATAGGCTCCATATATTCCGGCGTGGACAATAACCGGCGGCGTGCGCTGGCGGAGAGCTTTGACAGCGTACCCGTGCGGGGCGAATACTGCTCGGGTTCCCCGCAAAAGCGCAGCTTTTGTGGGGAGAGGAGGAGCGACGGAACGACTGAGCCTTCGCGCTCGCGCGGAGGGGAAGGATGTGCAGTCCGCGACGACGTGTGCGAATATGACAGGATATGTGATGGGGGATGCGTTGCAAACAACTACATGGTCACCGGCAGGCTGGGCAGGATGCCCGAAATGTATTGCTGGTGGCGGCGCACGGTGCTACATGAGGCTATGAGGGTAAAGGAGGCAGAGCAATGCCGAGCGGAAGCGTAAGCGGATTTAAGAGCTGGCACAACGGCTCGCCTATAAACAGCTCGTCTTGGGCGAACCCGAACACCATAGCCTGCGGCTCTTCGGGCTATGTCGGCGCGGTGAGGTTTTCAATAAGCCAGTCGGCGTCGAGCATCACCATCAGCTCCAGCGTGTACAGGCGGCTTTCAAGCGGCACGATGCGCGCGGAGATTCGCACAAGCGAGCTGAGCAATCCGACGCCCTCGGCGGTCGGCTCTGACACCACATTCAGCGCTCCGAGCGCGGGGAGTACGGCTAGCTTCACGTTCAGCGGCTCTTTCACGGCGGGGACGTACTATGTTTACATCACCAGCGACAGCGCGTACATAGACCTCTACGCCTCGGGCAACATGTCGGTGAGCTATGTTGCAGGCGGCGGGTGTACGCACATGTGTGAGCTGTTCTGCGAGGAGTGCGAGGGCTCGTGCGAGAGCGGCTGCCAGGCGGTGTGTCAGAACTGCGAGGGCTACTGTGAAAGCTCCTGCGAGGTGTACTGCCAGAACTGTGAGGGCGCGTCCTGCCAGAGCTGCGAGGGATGCGAGAGCTATTGCGAGGGGGTCTGCCAAAACTGCCAGGGGGCGGGCTGCCAGACCTGCCAGACCGGCTGCCAGGGCTCGTGCCAGGAGACGTGTGAGAGCGCGTGCCAGACCTCCTGCCAGCTGGGGTGTCAGGCCTCCTGCGAGCTTTCCGCGCAGAGCTCCAACTACTTCGTCTGGAACTTCTGCAAGGTCACGGCGGCGGCAAACACCACCGACACGGTGGTGCGCGGGCTCTGGTCGGGCTTTGTGGCCGGGCAGGAGGTGCTGTGCGCGGCCTGCAACGGCTACCTGTGGCAGCTCTCGCTCGGCGAGGACGGGACGTGGAGCAAGACGGCCTGCGGCACGATAGACACCGACGAGGACGTTTTCATGTTTGGCTTCTCGGACAGCCTCTATCTGCTCAACGGTTCCCAATACCGTGTTTGGAATGGCACGGCGCTCACGGATGTGGGCGGCTACAGGCCGCTGGTGGCGGTGAGTGTGCCGCCTGAGGGCGGTGGGACGGCGCTGGAGCAGGTGAACAAGCTCACAGGCGCGCGCCGTGTGCGGGTGTCGCCGGACGGCACGGCCACTGTGTTTCATCTGCCTGAGCAGAACCTTGCGAGCGTGGACTATGTGCAGTATGTGGCGTCGGGCGCGGATATAACCAGCTACGACGTAGATTTGACGGCAGGCACGGTGACTATCGCACCGGCTCCGGCGGAGGGTACGAACAGCGTAGAGATAGGCTATTCAGTCGCTGACGATACGGCGGACGAGATTCAGGCGATGCGCTACGCAGAGCTGTACAACGGCTCGCAGGACACGAGGGTGTTCGTCTACGGCGACGGGACGAACAGGTGCTTCTACTCAGGTATAGACTACGACGGTTTGCCGCGGGCGGACTACTTCCCGGACTTGAACGTGGCGCATGTGGGTGACGAGAACACGGCCATAACCGCCATGATACGCCATTATGACCGGCTGCTGTGCTTTAAGCTCGACAGCGCGTGGGCTATAGGCTACTCACAGGTGACGCTGGCCGACGGCACGGTGACGGCGGGGTTCTATGTCTCGCCCATCAACCGCAGCGTGGGCAACTGCGCGCCGGGGCAGGCGGTGCTGGTGGAGAACAGGCCGCGCACACTGGACGGGCGCAGCGTGGTTGAGTGGAAGTCCACTTCCTCCAGCGGCAACATAAACGGCGACGAGAGGAACGCAGAGCGCGTTTCTCAGCGCGTGGACGAGACGATACGCACCTTTGACCTGGAAACTGCCAAGACCTTCTACGACAAGTACGCGCACGAGTACTACGTCATCGGCGCGGACGGCACGGCGCTGGTGCACGGCATAGACGCGGACGCCTGGTATGTCTACACCAACTTCGCGGCCAGGTGCCTCATAAACTACAAGGACGAGCTCTACTTCGGCACGGCGGACGGGTATCTCAGGCACTTCTCGACGCAGTATTTCTCGGACGAGGGCGAGGCGATAGACGCCTACTGGGAGAGCGGCTCCATGCCCTTCGCGGCGGACTTCCAGCGCAAATACTCCGCGATGCTGTGGGTCGGCATCAGGCCGGACGACAACGGCTATCTCGAGGTCAGCGCCAAGACCGACCGCAAGACGGATTTCGCCGTGTACAGCTTTGAGACGGTGGACGCGGCCCAGGTGCCGGAGATGAACCGCATCAAGCTCAAGGCGAAGAAGTTTACTTACTACAACCTCATCCTGGCGAACAACACGGCGGACAAGACGGCAACGGTGGTCAGCGTGGACATCCGGGTGCGCGGGACGGGGTATGTGAGATAAGGAGGGAAAGATGGCTATACGGATAAAACAGGGCGACCAGTACAGCGTGCCTATTCTAATACGGCTCAACGGGGAGACGGTCGACATAGATGAGCTCGCCGAGGTGGAGTTCACCTTCGGCGACGGGACGCGCAAGCTCTGGCCCCAGGACGTGCAGTACAACAGTGCGGACAACTGCTTCTACCTGCCGCTCACGCAGGAGGAGACCTTCGCCTTCCCGGCGGGGGAGTCCGTGGCGCTGGACATACGAGTAAAGTTCGTGGGCGGGAACGTCATCGGCGTGCAGAGACCGGAGAGCTTCGCCGTGGCCGACGCAGCAAGTGAGGTGGTGCTTTGATGGACAGGCTCAGCGTGGAGCTCTTCGACGCGGGGCGCCTGGAGGCGGACGCGGGCTCCGCCAGGCTCGTACAGGGGCCTAAGGGCGACCCGGGCGCGGTGTATGTGCCGAGCGTGGCCGGAGGCGTCCTGTCCTGGACGAACGACGCCGGGCTTGAAAACCCCGTCCCGGCCGACATAAGCGGCCCCGCAGGCCCGCAGGGGCCTAAAGGGGATACAGGCGAGGCCGGGCCGCAGGGCCCGACAGGCCCGCAAGGAGCGACCGGCCCGCAGGGAGCCCAGGGCGTTCAGGGCGTAAAAGGCGACAAGGGCGACGTGGGATACGTCTTTACACCCAGCGTCAGCGACGAGGGCCTGCTCTCGTGGACAAACGACGGCGGCCTTACGAACCCGGAGCCCGTCAGCGTGCGCGGCCCGCAGGGCGTCAAAGGCGACACCGGAGACCAAGGCCCGCCGGGAGAGCAGGGGCCGCAGGGAGAAACAGGCCCGCAGGGGCCGAAAGGAGATAAAGGCGACACTGGTGACGCAGGCCCGCAAGGGCCGAAGGGAGACACGGGAGAGCAGGGACCGCAGGGAGAGACAGGCCCGCAGGGGCCCGTCGGACCCAAAGGGGACCCGGGCACGGGGCTGGACATACTCGGTCAGTACGACAGCCTTGAAGAGCTCCAGGCGGCCGTGACGAGCCCGGAGATAGGCGACAACTACTATGTAGGCGCTTCGGCCCCGTACAGCATTTACACTTGGACGAACGCCGGCGGGACGGCGCAGTGGGTAGACGGCGGTCAGCTCCAGGGCTCGAAGGGAGACAAGGGGGATTCGGGCGGCTACTACACGCCAAGTGTCGACGGCAATGGAGTGCTGTCCTGGGCGGGCTCCCAGAGCGGGATGCCGGATGTCGCGCCGGTGAGCATACGCGGCCCGCAGGGCTCCGCCGGTGCGGACGGAGCGGCCGGGGCCGACGGCGCTACCTTCACACCGTCCGTGAGCGAAGAAGGGGTGCTTAGCTGGACAAACGACGGTGGCAGGGCAAACCCGCAGCCGGTCAGCATAAAAGGGCCGCAGGGCGAGCGCGGGCCAAGCGGGCAGGACGGAGCGTCCGGTGACGACGGGGGCTACTACACGCCGTCTGTCGACGCCTCCGGAAACCTCTCCTGGTCGGCGAGCAAGGGCGGGATGCCCACGGCGCCTTCGGCCAATATATGCGGCCCGCAGGGGGTGAAAGGCGACACCGGAGAGCAGGGTCCGCAGGGTCCGCAGGGCCAGCAGGGCGTACAGGGAGAGCCCGGAGAGCCCGGAAACGATGGGGCGGACGGCGCGACTTTCACGCCCAGCGTGGACGCGGCGGGCAACCTGAGCTGGACGAACAACGGAAACCTGGAAAACCCGGCCACCGTAAATATAAAAGGTCCGAAGGGCGACAAGGGGGACACGGGCGACACCGGGGAGCAGGGGGCTCCCGGCGCACCAGGTGCGGCTGCGACCATCAACGGTGTGAACGCGCTTACGCTGGCAGCGGGCGAAAATGTGGAGCTAGAGCAGTCCGGCTCTACGCTGACAATCAGCGCGTCGGCGGGCGGGCCGCTGTACGTCCAGTTTACCGGAAGCGATCAGATGAATCTGAGCACCGACCACACGCTTGAAGAGGTCGTCGCTGCGTACCGGGGCGGGCGTGATGTGATAGCCGTATACGACAGCGTCAACTACACCCTGGTGTGCATAGACTCGGCGAACACCATGGCGCAGTTCACTTTCTTCGCTCAGAGCACCATGCACGAACTGTTTATGCTCAACAGCGGCGGGCTGCGCATAAATTATTGCACTGAGACGCAGATAAGCGCCTCATTGATAAAGTTCTCGCCCGGCTCCACCGGCATCGACGCCGACAACGTTCAGGACGCCATCGAGTATTTGGCCTCTTTACTGTGACGGGGCCGCAGCCGGACACATATTATGTAGAGCAAGGAGGGAGAAAAATGTATAAAAAAGGCATCGACGTGTCCAAGTGGCAGGGTACGGTGGACTGGGAAAAGGTGAAGGCCTCCGGCATAGAGTTCGCCATGCTGAGGGCCGGGTACGGCCAGGGCAATATGGACCCGCAGTTTGAGCGAAACGCGAGTGAGTGCACCAGGCTTGGTATACCGTTCGGCGTGTATTGGTTTTCCTACGCCTGCACGGCGGACATGGCCAGGCGAGAGGCGCAGTTCTGCATGGACGCTGCGGATAAGTATAAGCTTCAATACCCGATGGCCTTCGACTTTGAATACGATAGCGTAGACAACGCCGCCGACAAGGGCGTGTCCGTAACCAAAGCGCTGGCCAGCTCTATGGCGCGCGCGTTCTGCGATGAGGTGAAGGCCGGCGGATACTACCCGATGGTATACGCCAACCCTAATTACCTCGCGGCCTATTTCGACGCGGATATACCGAAGGAGTTCGACATCTGGCTGGCCAAGTGGCCTCGCGACCCGCAGCCGGAGAACGAGCCGGAGCAATCAGGCGGCATGTGGCAGTACACTTCGAGCGGCACGGTGAACGGCATAAACGGGCGCGTGGACATGGACGCGGCGTACAAGGACTATCCGGCGCTCATCGCCGGGGAGAACGGCGGAGGCGAGGACGAAAACGAGGGCGGATACGAGCAGGAGGCCGAAAGGGCCAGGGCCTGGGTGATGCGGCAGGGCATATCCGACGGCACCAGGCCGGACGACTTTGTCACCAGGCAGGAGCTCTGGGTGATGCTCTACAGATTGGAGGGGTACAAATGATAAATTGGTTGGTAAGGTTCAAAAACAAGGGATTTTGGCTGAGTTTTATCCCGGCTGTGCTGCTTTTTGTACAGACTGCGGTCGCGCTCTTCGGGCTCAATATTGAGCTCGAGGGCCTGGCGGCGAAACTGCTCGACGTGATGAACGCGCTTTTCGCCGTGCTGGCGCTGCTGGGTATAGTCAACGACCCCACCACCGAGGGCGTTGGCGACAGCGCGCAGGCGCTCGGTTACACCGAGCCGAAGAGGGCCGGGTGATATGACGGAGTGGGGTGTGGTGGGCGTACTCGCAGCCCTGGCCGGATTCGCGGCGACGCTGGTCGCGCCGGTGATTAAGCTCAACACGACGCTGACCAGGCTTACCGTGCTGGTCGAGGAGCTGTCGGACAAGCTCTCGGCGCTCGAGCGCAGCAATTCGGCCGTGCATACGGCGCTTGCAGACAGGATAGGCCGGATGCGCACGGACGTGGGTGCACATGAGACAAGGATAACGGTTTTGGAGAAGAACGGGGGTAAAAATGGCGACATATGACCCAAATGTGGACTATTCTGACCTCATAGCCCAAGAGGCGGCCAAGGGAGTAAACGCAAACCGGCAGCTGCTGGCGCAGTACGAGGCGCAGCGCAACGCCAAGATTACAGCCGAGCGGCTGCCGTATGCGCAGACCTCGGTGTACACCAACGAGCTGGGCAGGCCGCTGGGCTATTATCAGGCCGAGGACAGGTCCGACTACATAAACGAGCTCTACGACACGGCGAGGGAACAGGCGCTCAGCGCTCTTGAGAGCGCTTACGACAGGGAAGTGACGTCATACGACTATGCGGCGGCGCGCATACCGGCGCAGTATTACGATGCGCGCAACGCGGCTTCCGCCGAGGCTGCGCTCGCCAGGCAGAGCGTGAACGAGCAGTTTGCGGCCTCCGGCCTCAACACGGGCGCGGCGGGACAAGCCCGCCTGAGCCTGGCCGTGGCGGAGCAGGGCGCACTTGGCGCGTTGGGCAGGGAGCAGGCCGCCGCACTGGCGGAGCTTGAGATGCGCAGGGCCGAGGCCGAGAGCGAGTACAAGGCCGCGGTTGCCGAGGCGATAGCGTCCAGCGAGCTGGAGAGGGCTCAGGCGCTGTACGACGAGGCGGTGCGGGTCGAGTCCAGCTACCGGACGTACTCAGAGGATTTGCTCGCGGCATGGGGCCTGACCCTGGCCGGTACGCCGGCTGCGGCGGAGACGGCAGCGGCAGGAACGTCCGGGGGAGGGGGCCGGACAGCTGCCCGGAAAACCGACGATGAGCCGGCTCCGCCCTCTGCGCAGGAGCTGGCGGACAACGCCGCGGCGCTGCGCTCGCAGCTCTCGCGCATACCGGGCCTGACGCGCGAGAACAAGGCCGGTATGGTGCGGGACTACTTTGCCAACGGGCGCATAAGCTACGACGACATGCAGTCGCTGCTGGCAGGGATATGAAAACAGGCGGCCGCAAGGCCGCCTGAGACTTTTGTCGGGATGTGCGGGAAATGTGGTTTTGCTTGCGTTTTTTGAAATAGTTTATTATAATCAAGTGAAACCCAGCAGGAGGGAGTGCATCATATGGATAAGCTCACCGTACAGCAGGAGCTGGAGAAACGCAAGCTGCATCCGGTGTCGCCGCTTATATACAGGTTTCTGGGACGCGTGGTTGTAAACGGCGTCCTTGCCAAGAAGTACAACGCCCACTTTACATATGTAGACGATGTGTCCAAGTATCGCGGGCAGAGCTATGTGGTGGTGTCGAATCACGCCTCCCGCATGGACTACGTCTTTACCGCTCCGGCTTTCCTTCCGGACGCCTTTAACTTCGTTGTGGGCTACAACGAGTTCTTCCGCAGCCATCTGGCCATGATACTGCGCATGATGCAGGTCATACCTAAAAAGAACTTCGTGCATCAGCCCTATGCGATACGCCAGATAATCAAGGTTATACGCTCGGGCGGGCGCATCATTATCCTGCCCGAGGGCATGAGCAGCATCTCCGGCGCAAACCAGCCCTGCGCGCTGGGCAGCGGGCACCTGCTCAAGAGCCTGGGCGTGCCTGTGCTGTACACAAAGATTTCAGGCGGTTACCTCACCGCGCCCAAGTACAACCTCACCGACCGCGTCGGCCGTGTCGACATAGAGGCCGGGGTGCTCTTCACACCTGAGCAGCTTGAGGATATGACAGCCGAGGAAATCCAGAGCCAGCTCGACGAGAAGCTCTACCACGACGACTACGAGTGGAACAAGACGGCCCGCGTCAAGTTCGACGGCAAGGGACGGATGGCCGAGAACATGCATCAGCTGCTTTTCTGGTGCCCAAAATGCGGCTCCGACCTCACTATGGAGAGCAGCGGCGACAGCATCCGCTGCAAAAAGTGCGGCAACGGCGGACATCTTAACGAGTACTACGACCTCATCCCCGATGAGGGCAGCACCCTGCCCGAGACCCCGCGCGTCTGGTTCGACATGCAGCGTGAGCATGTGCGCAATATGGTGCGTGAGGACGGCTATACGCTCAGCGAGCACGTCAAAATAGGCGTGCTGCCCAAGTACAGCTACCTCAAAAACCAGGCCACGAGCGAGATAGTGGGCGAGGGCGAGCTGAAGCTCGACGCCGAGGGCCTGCACTTCGAGGGGACAAAATCCGGCGAGGCCTACAGCTTCTTCGTGCCTATAAAGCAGCTGCCGACCTACGGTATGTGCACAGACGTGTCGCGCTTCTACACCTTCGTGGACGGGGAGTTCACGGAGTTCTACCCCGACGGCGACACCGCCGAGCTGTGGATGATGGCGACCGAAGAGATGCATAGAGCGCAGGGCGGGCAGTGGCAGGATTTCCCCTGGAAGCGCCATGAGGACGCAGTAAGGCAATAAAGCTCTGCGCGGCAGCAGATAATAGACATGTTTACGACTAACCATTTTATTTGGCTGGCAGTATGCGCCGTATGCATTGCCGCAGGGCTGGGGTACCTCATAAACCGGCGGCCAAGGCTCAGCAGCGCACTCACGGCGTTCTGCCTTGTGTGTATTGCGAGCGAGTGCGTCAAGGTGCTCTCATGTATAGAGATGGTACCCGCCAAGGACGGGCAGACTATGTATCCATACCTGCCGCTGGCACATCTGCCCTTCCACCTCTGCTCGATACAGATAGCCTTCATTTTCTATACCAGGTTTTCGCACAATGAGCGGCTGCGCACTGCGCTGCTCGCCTTTATGTATCCCAGCTGCCTGGCCGGGGCGCTGCTGGCCCTGCTGATGCCCAGCATCGTACCCGGCTCCGTGGCCGTGGAGGACATGTTCCGCGCGCCTCTGGCCTATCAGTACTTCCTTTACCACAGCGCGCTGATTGTTCTGGGAGCCTACATACCGCTCTCGGGAGAGGTTGACATAAAACCAAAACACTATCTCTCCAGCCTCGGCATATTGCTGGGTTTGGGCTTCGCGTCCATTTACCTCAACAGCGCCTTTGCTTCGCCCAGGTACGAAAACGGGGAGCTGGTGGGCCTGGACTATGTTACGAACTTCTTTTTCACATATGAGCCGCCCTTCGACCTCGGGATAAGTGAAAAATGGCAGTGGATGCTCTATGCGGCGGCAATAGCGCTTCTGGCAGCGGCGGTGATAGCGCTGCTGTACGCGCCGTATTTCGTCAAGGCTAAGCGGGCAAAGTCCCGTGAGCGGGGCTGACGGCAGCAATTACGCGTGCGCTGCGTGATTGCAGGCGGTCCGATGTAAAGAAGAGACGGCGCGTTTGCGCGCGAAACAAGAGCCCCGCTCAACGAGCGGGGCTTTGCCGTTCAGTTCATGTATTCGTCACAGCTGTAGCTGTTGTACTGCTTTTTCAGACGCACGATAATGGAGCCGTCGGGCTGCTCGGACTCGTCGATTATCCTGTACTTCGTCCTGTTGCGGTCGAGCATGCTCTTGAAGTGGGCGAGCTCGTCGTGTACGCCGCGCACGGCTGCGTCATGGGGTACATCATCCTTGAGGGTGAAGTGTATCGTCTGGAACAGGCAGGCGGCTTTGATACGTTTCATGGTTAATTAACCTCCTTAATCTGATAAAATACGCGTTTATTGAACTTTACGAGGATATTATACCAGAATTGGAGCCAAGGCTTCAAAAGCCATTTTGGACGAAAACAGGCCCTGTGCGTTTTGTGCAAAACGCGCAGGGCTGTTTTTGCGTCGAATAAGGGGGAGTGAGGCGGGCGCTCAGGCCAGTACGCGCCTGGCCTGGGGCAGCAGGAATTCGTACATCCTGCGGTGGCCCTCCACGCTCGGGTGGATGCCGTCGGTGGAGAAGAGGCTGTCGAATACGCGGCGGTACAGGAAGGCGCTGCGCGCGTCGAGGACGGGGACGTTCCGCTCTGCCGCCACGCGCATGACGGCAAGGTTGTACATCTCGTTCCAGTGCTCGATGCTGTCCGTCGTACCCAAAAAGCGCATGAGCTGCTCCGGGTCCGCCCGCTTGGAGAACCATTTGAAGTAGCGGCGGCCGAACACCGGTATGAGGTTGAGCGCTATCGGGCGGCTGCCCAGGGAGATTATCTTGTCAAGCACCTTGGCGTAGCAGTCCATGAAGCGGTCTATGGGCGTGTTGCACTCGTGTTCCTCCTCGGGCGTGGCGGCGACAGCGGGCCAGTCGAAGTCGGAGTCGTTCCCGCCCAGCATGACCAGGGTGTAAGGGCACTCCGCCACGTCGGACTCGTAGCGCGGCATGCGCTCAAGCGCCGCCGTGCTGGTGCAGCCGAAGCGCGAGTGGTTGTGCAGGTCCAGCTCAAGAGAGTTTGCGAGCAGGTTCACAAACGAGTCCTTGCACTTGACGTATCTGCCGGCGTCATCCTTGTAAACGACCCCGCCGGTGATGGAATCGCCTATAACACAGAGTTTTCCGGCCACAATTTCCGACCTCCTTAAGCAAATAACGGTAGAAACTAAAGAAACGTTTTCCTTGTGAAACTATTATAGTTTCAGTCGTCGAATTTGTCAACATAAATTTCTGTTAACACAAAAGTATTTTTAGTTTCAACACTCCATGCTGTAGCTGAAGCTGCTGCCCTGTCCGGGCTCGCTTTCAACGCTGAGCTTTCCGCCGTGGGCGTCGGCAATCTGCTTGACCATGGCCAGGCCGAGGCCGCTGCCGCGGTCGACGCCCCGGGAAGAGTCGGCCTGCCAGAAGCGCTCCCAGATATGGCCGAGGTCACGTTTGGCGATGCCGATGCCGGTGTCGGACACGGTTAGCGTGGCCCTGCCGCCTGCCGCGTGCAGAGAGACGGTGATTTTCCCGCCGTCGGGGGTGTACTTGCAGGCGTTTTCAACGAGGTTCTGCACCAGGCGGCTCATCAGCCCCACGTCTATATTTGCCGTGACGCCGGGCTCTATGTGCTTTTCCACGGTGAAGTCCTTGCCGCTGGCGCGGACGGCCTCGTCCGTCACTACGTCCACCAGCTCGGAGAAGTCGGCCTCCTCACGGGATATGGCCTGGGTACCCTGGTCCATGCGCGTTATATTCAGCAGCTGGTTTATCAGCCTGGACATGCGGCGGCCCTGGCGCTCCACGACGTCGAGGCTCTCCTGATAGTCCTCAACGGTCTGGGCGTTGGCGCGGGCGTATTCGCACTCGGCGAGGATGATTGAAACGGGGGTGCGCAGCTCGTGCGAGGCGTCGGAGGCGAAGCGCTTCTCGGCGTTGAAGCTCAGCTCCAGGCGGTCGAACATGCTGTCGAAGGTGGCGGCGAGGCGGTGTATCTCGTCGCGGCCGCGGTGAAGGCCGATGCGCGCGGTGAGGTCGTCGCCGTCGTTTATGGCGTCGACGGTGTCGGTAATCTGCCGCACGGGCTTGAAGGCGTGGCGCGCGATGAGCCAGCCGATTACAGCCGTTATTGCTACGAGCACGGGCAGTATGATGAGCGCGAGTATGGTTATCACGCGCGCGGCGGAGAAGTTGTTGTCCGCGCTTGTGATGCCGCGCAGCCAGACGCCGCCGTTGTTGTCGGCCAGGTAGAGGTCATAGACCAGCCAGGGCTGGTTGTCCACGCTGACGGAGCGTATCTCGCCGTTGTGGAATTCGACCGCGCCGTCGAAGTCGCTCGGCCCTGCGCCGCCCAGCAGGAGGCCCGACGCATCGTAGGCCTGGACGTAGACGTTGTGCCGGTAGAAGTCGAGCTCGTCCAGGTCGAGATAGCCGTCGTCAAACTCCACGTCGTCTATCTCGTCGTGTACGACATCCAGAAGCGTACCCTCGGCCGTGTCGGATATGACACCTCGCCCGGCGATGAGTATGACGCCTATCACCAGGCCCACGATGAGCAGCATCATAAGTGTGAAATATATGGTCACCCGTGTTTTTATCGTCAGAAAGCGCATTATTCCTCCCGAAGTACCCAGCCCACGCCGCGCACGGTGTGGATGAGCTTCTTTTCAAAGCCCGAGTCCACCTTGCGGCGCAGATAGCTCATATAGACGTCGACGACGTTGGTGCCGCCCTCCCAGTCGTAGTTCCAGACGTTGTTCTCTATGGTCTCGCGCGAGAGCACGCTGCCCTTGTTTCGTATCAGGCAGTCGAGCACGCCGAACTCCTTGGCGGAGAGCTCTATCTTTTGACCGGCGCGGGTGACGGTGTGCGAGGCCTCGTCGAGAGTGAGGTCGCCGCAGGTGTAGACGCTGGTGGACGCGCCCGCGCTCTTGCGCGTCATGACGCGGATGCGCGCGAGCAGCTCGTCAAAGGAGAAGGGCTTGACGAGGTAGTCGTTCGCGCCCAAATCCAGTCCCGCAACGCGGTCGGATACGGCGTCGCGCGCGGTCAGGAACAGCACGGGCGTGGCGTCGCCTCGCTCGCGCATGCGCCTCACGGCCTCGAAGCCGTCCATGCGCGGCATCATCACGTCGAAGATGGCGGCGTCGTAGTCCGCTCCGGCGAGGTAGTCGAGCGCCTCCAGCCCGTCGTAGCAGGCGTCGACGCTGTAGCGCGCGGCGGTGAGCCGTTTTACGATTATGCGGTTGAGGTCGCGCTCGTCTTCTACGACCAGTATGCGCATGAAAAACACATCCCTTCGAGGAAATAATAGCGTATTTTCGTTAGAGCCGCATTAAAATGATAGCGCATTTCGGGCTGAAAAGAAATTTAAAAGTTTTTAATGAAGCTCTAATTTTCGTGTGGCATCATACAGCCAAGGGAAACACAAAACATTTCAGGAGGAAAAGAAGTTGAAAAAGAAAACTATAATTATAATCGTCGTCGCCGTGCTGCTTGCCGCCGCGATAGCCCTCGGCCTCGTGTGGTATTTTGTCTGGAACGACAGCGCGTACATCGGCAAGGACGCCGCGCTCACCGCAGCGCTGAACGACGCCGGTTTCACCGCGAGCGAAGTGCAGCGCGCCAGGAGTGAGTTCGAGCGGGACGACGGACTCGTCTACTACGATGTCAGCTTCGTGAACGGGGCGACGGAGTACGAGTACGTCATTGAACCCAACACGGGAGCAGTGCTGCACACGCAGACAGAGAGCGTATACGATTAAGCGGAACTTTTCCCCCTTGCCATCGTCATTGAAGGCAAGGGGGAATCTTTGTGAGCAAGAGAAAGAAAATAGCGCTTGCACTGTGTCCGGTTATAGTAGTCGCTGTAGTGCTGTTCCTTTTCGGCGGCGGAATTGGACGCCGCCCCTTCCGCTCGCTGGAGGGTGACGACATCGTCTCGGCGACAGTCCGGCTCAGGCCGCCGGACGTCACGCTCGTGGTAGAGGACACGGATGAGCTCGCACGGCTCATTAGCGAGGCGGTCGTATACCGCAGGTACGGGAGCTTTACGAACTACTCCGGACAGGGCGCCGAGTACACGCTCACGCTCTCCGACGGCACGGTGACGACGGTCATGTCGTACAGCCCTTACCTAATCATAGACGGCGTGAGTTATCGGGCCAAGTACGGTCCATGCGAAGAGATGCTGAGCTATGCAAACAAGCTGGCGGGGGACACGGACGCATACTTGCTTGATAACCCGCCCTGGCTGACGGTTGTATGCGGCGATGAGGGCACGGAGGCGACGCTGGGCTCATATTCCTGACATTGCGACAGCGGGGACGGCGCAATGACGGGCGTGGATTCGGACAGCGCCGACCCGCTTGACCTGGATGGGCGCGCCCCGCTCGTGACGAAAGAGGGCATGGCGCGCTTCAGGTATATGACCCGGCCCGCCGCGATAAGCTCTGCCGTCGTCTGGGACGAGGACGCGCGCACTTCCTCGCCCGCAGAGGTGAACGTCGGTGAGCTCGAGCTCCTGCCCGGCGATCACATCTACACCGTCCGCGTAGACTGGGACTTCCCGCTGTGCGGCGGGGAGGCATACTACAGCTTCAGAGCAATATACGAGGCGTGAAAAATCGCCCCCGCAGCCGCGGGGGCGATTTTGATTTGCTCAGAACAGGTGTACGTTCGCTATGACGGCGGAGAACACTATGGATACGGTAGAGCAGAGCTTGATGAGTATGTTCAGGCTCGGGCCGGAGGTGTCCTTGAAGGGGTCGCCGACCGTGTCGCCTATGACGCCGGCCTTGTGGCACTCGCTGCCCTTGCCGCCGTGGTGTCCGGCCTCTATGTACTTTTTCGCGTTGTCCCAGGCGCCGCCGGAGTTCGACATGAACACCGCCATGCCGAAGCCGCAGACCGTGGTGCCTGCCAGCAGGCCCACTACGCCCTCGACGCCGAGCACCAGGCCCGTGGCGATGGGGACGATGACGGCCAGCAGGGCGGGGAGCACCATGGCGCGCAACGCGCCCGTCGTGCAGAGGTCGACACAGCGCTCGTAATCGGGCTCGGTCTCACCCTCCATGATGCCCGCAATCTCGCGGAACTGGCGGCGGACCTCAACGACGATGTGCTGCGCCGCCTTCTGCACCGCGCTCATCGTCAGCGAGCCAAAGACAAACACCAGCATCGTACCGACAAAGAGGCCCACAAGCACGGCGGGGTTCGTGACCGACAAATCCATCGGCGAGCCCATGGCCTTTTCGCCGACGTCGACATAGGAGACCAGCAGCGCGAGGGCGGTCAGCGCGGCTGAGCCGATTGCAAAGCCCTTGCCGGTGGCGGCGGTGGTGTTGCCCAGGGAGTCGAGCGCGTCCGTGCGCTCACGCACTTCTTCACCCAGGCCGCTCATTTCGGCGATGCCGCCGGCGTTGTCCGCGACGGGGCCGTAGGCGTCGGTGGCAAGCGTGATGCCCAGCGTGGCGAGCATGCCGATGGCGGAAATGCCTATGCCGTAGAGGCCGTTGTTGAAGGAGAGCTCATAGAGCTCGCTGTTCGTAGTCAGTGTGCCGCCGCTGGCTAGGAAGCTCACTATGACGGCGATGCCTATTATGATTATGGGGGCGGCTGTGCTGACCATGCCGAGAGAGATTCCGCCGATTATCGTCGTCGCTGCGCCGGTTTCGGTGGCGTCGGCGAGGTTTTGCGTCGGCTTGTATGTGTCCGAGGTGTAATACTCGGTGACGTAACCGATAGCGCAGCCCGCAGCCAGGCCGCAGAAGATGGAGACGAGTATGCCTATCCAGCTCGCGCCCTCGACGTCCTTCATGACGAACCAGGTGAGCGGTATGCACAGCACCGCGCAGAGTGCGGCGGCGAAGTAAGTGCCGGTGCGCATGCTCTTGAGCAGCTCACGCTGGCTGGCCTTCTCGCCGGTCTTTATCATAAAGGAGCCGATAAGTGAGCAGATGACGCCCACGACGGCTATGGCGAGCGGCAGGAACATACCGCTCCAGCCGTAGCCCGCGCTCGCGCCTATTGCAAAGGTGGCCAGGATGGAGCCGACGTAGCTCTCGTACAGGTCCGCGCCCATGCCCGCTACGTCGCCGACGTTGTCGCCCACGTTGTCCGCGATGGTCGCCGGGTTGCGCGGGTCATCCTCGGGTATGCCCGCCTCGACCTTGCCGACCAAATCCGCGCCCACGTCGGCGGCCTTGGTGAAGATGCCTCCGCCCACGCGCGCGAAGAGCGCGGCGCAGGATGCGCCCATGCCGAACATGACCATCGTGTTGGCTATAGTGTCGGCATCACAGCCGAAGCCGTATTGAAGTATCAGGAACCAGACTGAGACGTCGAGTATGCCGAGACCCACGACCGTGAAGCCCATGACGGAGCCCGAGGATATGGCTACGCGCAGGCCCCGGTTCAGGCTCTCGCTCGCGGCGTTGGCCGTGCGCGCGTTGGCGCTGGTGGCGATGCGCATGCCGATGAAGCCCGCGAGGCTGGAGTAAAACCCGCCCGTCAGGAAGGCAAAGGGTACGAACTTGTTCACCAGCCCCTCGCCGTTTATCCAGGGCACATAGGCCAGCACGGCGAGTATTATTGCGATTATCAGGAATATAAGCGCCACGGTCTTGTATTGGCGCTTCAGATATGCGTTAGCGCCCTTGCGTATGGCGGCCGCTATCTTCTCCATCAGCGGCGTGCCCTCAGAGTACCTCTTGACCCTGCGGGTCTGTGTCCAGGCGAACAGCAGGGCTATAAATGCACCGACCAGTCCCAGCCAGAAGTAGTTCTCCATTCGTCCATCACTCCTTACTTTCTCGCAGAGTATTCTGCAACCTGATGTTATGATAGCGTAAAACTCTTGAGAAATCAAGCAACGAGTACAAAAAATGTTGTGAAATAAGCAAATTTTTTTAAACAAAATGCACAAAACATCTGTGACGTTTATAACGTCCATGACGGCTGTAGCGTCTGCCCAAACCGCCGGAGCGCGAAAAAATCCCGCCGCCCGAAGGGGCGGCGGGATGGGTTTTACGACCGCTGCAGGCCTATTTCAGGCCGAAGAAAGCGACGCCCAGAGCGCCGGGACCGGCGTGGGTGCCTATGACGCTGCCGATGGCCATGATGGGCAGGTCGTCGGTGTGGCCGACCCAGAGGCGGGCGCTGTCCTCCTTGTATTTGAGCAGCGTGGCGTCAGAGAGGCCGGTGTAGCCGAGGGCGTAGGGCATGGAGAAATCCACGCCGTACTTCTCTATCATCTGCGAGAGCAGGTTGCCGGCGTTTTTGGAACCGCGGGCCTTGCCTATGACGGCGACGGCCCCGTCGCGCAGGGTGATGACGGGCTTGATGGAGAGGATGCCTCCGGCCAGGGCGGCTGCGCCGGATATGCGTCCGCCGCGTTTGAGGTATTCGAGCGTGTCGAGAAGGGCGATGAGGTGGACTCGGCTCTTGACCTCTTCTACAAGCCCGGCGACCTCGTCCATACCCCTGCCCTCGTCGGCGAGACGGTGGGCGTACAGCGCGAGAATCTGCGCGCCCAGCGTGGCGCTCTGAGTGTCGACTACCCTGACACGGCCCGGATAATCTGCGGCGGCTATCATCGCGCTCTGGTAGGTGCCCGAGAGCGCGGAAGAGATGGTCAGGGCCACAACGTCGTGCCCCTGCGAGGTCAAACGCTCAAACTCCTGCTCAAATTCGGCCGGAGCGGCCTGGCTGGTGGTCGGAAGCGTGTCGCTCTCAATGAGGCGTTCGTAGAACTGACGAGGGGTCATCGAGAGCCCGTCGATAAATTCCTCGTCGTCGAAGTGCACGCGCAGGCGCACAACGGCCATATCCAGTTCGGCGAGCTGCTGCACCGTGAAGTCAAAGGTCGAGTCGACAAGTATTTTAACAGCCATACTGTCCTCCATATTTCAAATGTTGAGTGCTCAACAACTATACGCCAGAAAAGTTGACTTGTCAACATCTAAGTTGTATTATATTTGCTGACTGCGGGGCCGGGCGTGAAGCGGGCCGGCTCCGACTGAAGGAAGGAGGGCACTGAGCGGGTTCCGGCGCGAAGCTGCGCCGCAATCTGCGAAGTCTGTGACGACGTGAACGAAACCGAGAAATTCAACGAGTTTACGGGGCTGGTGTCGCGCGCATATAAGGCGCTCCACCGTGTACAGGAGAGGTATATGCGCGATTTTGGGCTCAGGAGCGTGCATGTCTCCTGCCTGCTCAGGCTGCTGGACGCGCCGGACGGCCTGAGCGCCACGGAGCTCAGCGCGCTCTGCGGCGTGGACAGGGCGCAGATTTCACGCGTCACCGCCGACCTGGCCTCCCGCGGGCTGGTCTGCGAGACTGCCCCCGGCATGAAGCGCCGCTACCGCGGCAGCCTGACGCTGACCGCCGCGGGCCGAGCGCAGGCGCTGGAGATGCGCGAGATAGTCGCCGAGAAGCTGAACGCCGTCAGCGGCGGCCTGGACCCGGACAAATTGTCAGTTTTTTATGAGGTGTTTCACCGGATAGACGACAAGCTGGACGGCATATGAGCCGCAGAGTGGGGAATAATAGGCCTGCTTGAGAAATAACGCAACGCCGGTGAGAAATCCCGGACACAAAACATGCCATTAACTTTGACTTGTCAAAAGCGTCTTTCTCGATTATAATATGATAAATGATATAGACATATCAGACGTTATAACAAGTCAGGTAAGAGGTTAAGCGATGGATACTAATCCTGTTTTGATGAACAAGCTGAGCATGGACAGCGACATACCGCTGTACAGCCAGCTGGTGAGCATTATCAAGCGTAATATCTCCGCAGGCACGCTGACGCCGGGCGCGCTGCTGCCCAGCGAGGCGGAGCTTTGCCGCACCTTCGACGTGTCGCGCTCCACGGTGCGTCAGGCGATAGGCGAGCTTGAGAGCGAGGGCCTCGTCGTGCGCAAGCAGGGCCGCGGCACCTTCGTGGCGGAGCCCAAGATGCGCCGCCGCACCGAGAACGTGTACTCCTTCACCAGTGAGATAAACTCCATGGGCATGACGCCGAGCTCAACGATACTCGAGTTCGAGGTCATGAGCCCTCCGCCGGATATCGTCTCCATGCTCGAGCTCGAGAGCAGCAGCGTGAAAATTTACCGTTTCTCCCGCATCAGGAACGTGAACGGGCAGCCGCTGATACTTGAGACCAGCTTCTACCCCACATATATCTACCCCAAGCTGACACGCGAGCTGCTGGAGACACACAGCTTCTACAGCCTGCTCTACGAAGAGGGCATAGTGCCCTACAGCGCGGTGGACAGTTACGAGGCCGTCATACTCGGCAGGCGCGAGGCCGAGCTGCTCGGCACACGCCCCGGAAGCTGCGCCTTCTCCGTGCAGCGCCGCACTCGCACAGAGTCGGGCTCCGTATACGAGTTTACGCAGAGCCTTATCAGGGCCGACCGGGTTACGCTCGACGTGCATCTGCACAAGGACGGCGTGAGCTTCGCGCGCAACGTGGACAAGTGATAAATAAAAGCGGTCCAACAAGTGAACGCTAATGTTTTATAAGAGAACACCCATGATTCCGTCATTGAGAATCATGGGCGTTTTTTATGCTTCTTTTGCAGCGTTTTTTAGGCGTCCGTTTTGATATAGCCAATAATAAAGCGTTTGCACATCACAGCAGTGGGTTACTTGCTATTTTCCAACCTGCCGAATATTTTCTTTGAATAAAGAGAAATCAAAAATGCAGCTATCGCAGCCCCAATTAAAACCACCCATGTATGCGCCGCAAAAATGTCAAACAGAACACCGTAAATCGCCTGTCCAATCGGTTGCCCACACATCGCAATAGAAATCAGCGCTGCCATGATCTTACCGACTAATTGAGGCGGGGTATGCGTCTGTACCAGTGTGTAAATCTGAACCATAAAGAGCGTAGAGGCACCCATAGCGGTGAAGCTCATTAAAGTGATTGCCCAATACGATACGATGGCGGGCATGTTCAGGAAAAGGGAAATCCCCATAACCGCCACGGCAACAGAGCAAGCCAAAAGCAGCACATACGAATTTTGAATCTTCAGTTTTTCCGATACGATTGCGGTTAAAACTCCGCCGCACAGACCGCCCAACGCCAGCGCCCCCTGTGTGAAGCCGTACATGGTATCAGACATCCCTAACACCTGTGTAATGAGAATGGGCGTTCCGACAATCATCACCGCGCTTAAAACCAAATTGAAGATGGATACCAGAAAGACCGCTGAAAAGAAAATGGGCTTTTCTGTCTTTACAAACTGATAGCTTTCTTTCAAGTCCATTCCGACTACCTGAAACACGCCGACTTCACGCGGGCGTTTTTCATGCGGGATGCGGATAAAGAATTCCATGATGGCGGAGAAAGTAAAGCACGCCGCACTCAAAAGCAAAATCGGATAAATGCCCCAAAGGGTGAACATCACACCGCCAATCACCGGCCCCAACAGACCGGAAAGGGTATTGACCTGATTGATTACCGCATTTCCGGCCATCAGTTTCTCTTTCGCCACCAGAAGTGGAACGCTTGCCTGTACTGCCGGCTGGTATGTGCCGGAAATACCATAAAGCAGCATCAAGACAATGATAAAAAGCGGAACTGTGGGGATCTTCCCCAGCGAAAAGTAAAACAGCATGATGATGGCTGCCGTAGAGAAGTCCAGCCCTACCATAATGTTGCGCTTGTTCACACGGTCAGCCAGCACGCCGCCAACCATCGAAAGAATAACCATCGGAGCAAAGGAGCAGGCGGTCACAACACCAAATAGCGTTGAAGAACCTGTTTCCCTCAATAGATACAGCGGTAAGGCAAATCGCAAGATGGCATTGCCGAAAAGGGAAATGATCTGGCCGATCACAACGAGAGTGAAATCCCGCCTGAAAAGTTTTGTTTGCATAAATACCTCCATTATCTCACTATTAAACCGACCGTCGGTTTGATATATGTCTAAAATAAACTGCTCATTGAGAGCAGCTCATTTTAGGGAGTCAGGCCGTGTGCTGGGACTTGCAGTAGCTGATATAGCCGTCTATCATTTCGTCGTCCAAAAGCTGGTTGATACCAACGCCTTGTAACAGGTCGTTGAATGTTTCGCAGCGATTACGCATCCCTGCTTCATCCGTCATACTAACCAGCGGATTGAGCCATACATTGGATAAGACCATGATGGCCTCTGCCAGCTCATGGGGATTTGTCGCCTGAATGGAACCATCGTCAATCCCCTGCTGCAAGATCGGCTGGATGAACTTTGGAGCAACAATCTGATAGAGCTGGGCAATTTGCACCGCCAAAAAGCGCGGATTATCCAATAGGCAGGGCGTAACGGTCAGCATTAGGCTCTGGTTAGAGTTAAACAAAGCGGCCTTAAAGATCTCCCTCAGCTTTTCCAGCCCGTTCAGGGATTTATCATCGCGTACTTTTGCCAAAGCGTTTGTGTTTTCTTCCCCTATACGGTGAAAGATCGCTTCAAAAATTTCTTCTTTGGACGAAAAGTGATGGTAAATTGCGCCTTTTGAAAGATTTGTTTCGTTGATGATGTCCTGCAAAGATGTTGCGTCATATCCTTTTTCAACAAACAGATGGGTGGCAGCATCCAAAATCAGCTTCACGGTTTCCTCCGGGTATTTGTTTCTTGCCATCCTGCACCTCCATACAAACCAACGGTCTGTATAAAGTATAGCAAGGGCCTCCGCCTTTGTCAAGCGGGTTGTATGCTGTTTGCGTCCCTGAAACCTGCCTTTCATATGCCGACAAATCCAGCGGCCGTGCAGGCGGTATATAGAAACGGGCCAGGGACGTCATCGGAGAAATATGCCTGCCGGCGTGGGACGGACTGCGGAGCAGGGGCAGCATGACCTTTCAGCCTCGCCGCCCTTGGGCAATACGCTGACATCATTATTGATGCGTCCCGACGGGCCGCTCTTTTATTTGCCCGCGCGGGCCGCCATTTTCGACATAAGAGAGCCCAGGCTGAGAGGCGTGAGATAGCACAGCAGCGTTTGCAGCTTCTGCGCGGCGCTGTGACAGATAATAAAGCGGCGCGAAAACAGCCGCCGTGCGAGTCCTCGTCCCACCACGTCCGGAGTTGACATAAATTCTTTGGGCACCGGCAGCGGGGAGCTTGAGCGGGTGCGCGTGAGGGGCGGGTGGAGTATGTGGAAGCTGTACTGCGGATACTCCAGGCGCAGGCACTTCGCCAGGGCCTCAATGGCGCCTTTCGTGGAGGCATAGGCGCTCAGCGAGGGGAAACCTGTCACTCCGACGCCGGAGCTGGTGAAGGCAATGCGTCCGCCCTCGTTCATATGCGGCAGCGCGGCTCGGGCGAGATGGACGGCGCCGAGAAAGTTTACATAATATACAGACAAATATGTTTCGTCCGTGCTGTCCGCGAAGCTTTAAAAGGGGCAGAGGCATGCGTTCTGCACCGCGGCGTCTATGCCGCCGAAACTGGAAGCGGTCGCGGCAACCGCGCGCTCGAGCGCCGCGAAGTCGCGCACGTCGGCTTCGATGCACAGGCAGGAGCCGGGATGCGTTTCGGCGAGAACGGATGCGCCGTCGAGCGCGATGTCGAGGACTGCAACGCGGTGACCCGCTTCCAGCAGGGCCTTGGCCATGTGAAAGCCGATGCCTTCGTTTGCCCCTGAAATTACGATGTTTGACATGACTTCCCCCTTGTTTTCAGAGCCGCGCGGTGAGCGAGGAGAAGAATTTGCGCACATGCCTGTATGCGTCGGCACGGAAGGCGGCCTTGTCGCCTTCGGAGAGCGTGCCGGTCAGCAGCCAGCGCTGTGCGTAGAGATATATAGGCGCGTAGAACTGTACGGCGAGATAGCTCGCGTCTGAGCGCCCGGTCAGCGCGGCGAAAACGCGGGTCTGGTAGCTGAGCGGTTCGTCGAAGAGCCAGCGGCGGTAGAGCGCCCTCGCCGGGCGGTCGGAGAGCTGCTCTATTGTCAGCAGGCGCAGCACCCGGTTGCAGAAGGCGTCGCACAAATAGCTGTCGAAGTATTTTGCGCAGACGTTCAGGAAGGAGCCGCGCTCGGCCTTCGCGCCGGACGCGAGCGCAGAGTCCAGTTCCTCCATGAGCTCCATGGCGCGGCGCTCGAAGCGGGCGTACAACTCGTCAATGATGGCCTGCTTGTTTTTAAAGTGGTAGTAGACGGAGCTCTCCTTGATGCCTACCTGCGCGCAGATGTCGCGTATGGACACGGACTTTGTACCCCCGACAGCGAAGAGCTCCAGCGAGCATGAGATTATTTTTTCCCGGGTGTCTGACATAAGCTCACCAACCTAACGATTGTTAGGCTAATTATACCTAACAATCGTTAGGCAGTCAAGCTTCAACATGAATTTCCGGGGGAATTACCGGATATTTGGCGGTTATGCGGCTTGACATACACATATAATAGTGATAATATAGCGCCGATAAAGGCTGAGACGGAGCCGCTTTTTCCAATGAGGCCGCACAGAGAGCCCGCCCGGATGCGCATTTAGCACGCCGAGGCTGCAAGGCGGGCCGGCCGATGGAGAAAGCCACCTCTCCCGAGCCTGCGCGCAGAAACTTGAGTAAGCGCGCACGTCAAGCCGCGTTAAGGCACTTGAGTTAAACTCAGGGTGGAACCGTGTGAGAAATCGCACCCCTGGCAATGCGTCAGGGGCGCTTTTCATTTTAAGCGCAATCGCTGCGGGGACGGGCACGGCGTCCGCCTTTGCAGCGGCTGCGGCAGGCATTTTGGAGGTAATTTTAATGGACGAGAAGAAAAGCCTTTACACGTTTGAAAACAAAGAGTACAGGGATACCTACCGTCACAGCACCAGCCACGTCCTCGCCCAGGCGGTGAAGCGCCTGTACCCCGAGGCCAAGCTGGCCATCGGCCCGGCTATAGACGACGGCTTCTACTACGATATCGACTCCGACGTCACCTTCACCCCCGAGGTCCTCGAGAAGCTCGAGGCAGAGATGCGCAAGATATGCAAGGAGAAGCTGGCCATAGAGCGCTTCGAGCTGCCCCGCGAAGAGGCCATAAAGCTCATGGAGGAGAAGGACGAGCCCTACAAGGTCGAGCTCATCCGGGATCTGCCCGAAGATGCGACCATAAGCTTCTACAAGCAGGGCGAGTTCACCGATTTGTGCGCCGGCCCGCACCTGGACAGCACCGGGCGCATCAAGGGCAACGCCATAAAGCTTATGAACTGCACCGGCGCATACTGGCGCGGCGACAGCAAGAACAAGATGCTCCAGCGAATTTACGGCACCTGTTTTATGAAAAAGGAGGAACTTGACGCCTATCTCGCTCGTCTAGAAGAGGCGAAGAAGCGCGACCACCGCAAGCTGGGCCGCGAGCTCGGCCTGTTCATGCTGGCCGACGAGGGCCCCGGCTTCCCCTTCTTCCTGCCCAACGGCATGGTGCTCAAGAACACGCTGCTCGACTACTGGCGCGAGGTACACAAGCGCTACGGCTATGTGGAGATTTCCACGCCTATAATCCTCAACCAGGAGCTCTGGCACCGCAGCGGCCACTGGGACCACTACAAGGACAACATGTACACCACGGTCATAGACGGCGAGGACTACGCGGTCAAGCCCATGAACTGCCCCGGCGGCATGCTGGTGTACAAGAACGAGCCGCACTCCTACCGCGACCTGCCTATGCGCATGGCGGAGCTGGGCATAGTCCACCGCCACGAGCTCTCCGGCGCCCTGCACGGGCTCTTCCGCGTCAGGTGCTTCACCCAGGACGACGCTCACATCTTTATGACCCCCGAGCAGATGAAGGACGAGATAAAGGGCGTCGTGCGTATTTTCGACGAGATTTACTCCACCTTCGCTCTGACGTACAAGATAGAGCTCTCCACCATGCCCGAGGACCACATGGGCGACGAGGAGACCTGGCGCAGCGCCGAGGCGACGCTCAAGTCCGCTATTGAAGAGCTGGGCAAGTCCTACGAGATAAACGAGGGCGACGGCGCTTTCTACGGCCCGAAGCTGGACTTCCACCTCTCCGACTCCCTCGGACGCACCTGGCAGTGCGGCACCATCCAGCTCGACTACCAGATGCCGGAGCGCTTCGAGCTGGAGTACGTCGGCGAGGACGGCCTCAAGCACAGGCCGATAATGATTCACCGCGCGCTGCTGGGCAGCATAGAGCGCTTTATCGGCGTCATCACCGAGCACTTTGCCGGAGCTTTCCCGACCTGGCTGGCCCCCGTGCAGGTGAAGGTCATGCCCATCACCGACCGCAGCCGCGAGTGGTCCGAGAAGGTGGCCGAGGAGCTCAACAAGCACGGTGTGCGCGTGGAGTGCGACTTCCGCAACGAGAAGATAGGCTACAAGATTCGCGAGGCGCAGAGCAAGAAGATCCCCTATATGCTTGTGATAGGGGACAAAGAGAGCGAGAACGGCACGGTTTCCGTCCGCACCCGCTCCGGCGGCGACAGGGGCGCGATGGCCCTCGACAAGTTCGTCGCAGATATCTGCGAGGAGATCCGCACCCGCAGTCTCGACCTCGCTGAGTAATTCAAAGGAGGACATTTGATGAAGAAAATCCTGGCGCTGGTATTGGCCCTCTGCATGGTGTTCGTCCTTGCCGCCTGCGGCTCCGATGACGGGAACGACACCGTAAACGACGGCTCCACCCCGTCCGATTTGATGCCCGTAGTCAGCCCGACACCCACTCCCGTGCCGGAGGACATCACCAGCCTCACCATTGGCGGGCTGCACATAATCCGCGACGGCCAGATTACCGGCCTCGGCTACAGGGGCTGCACATATGAGGACGGCACCCTGACCATAGATTCCGTCGCTCTTACCAACGACAAGGCCGATGAGCCCATCATCAGCTTTGAGGGCGGCGACCTCGAGATAATTGTAGTCGGCGACTGCAGCATGACCTCCACCGGCGGCGCGAGCATAATCAGCGGCGGCGACAGCAACCTCACTATCAGCGGTGACGGCACCCTGACCATGTCCGCCACCGGCGCGGCCGCCATCGACTTGAGCGGCAGCCTGTCTGTCGAGTGCGCCCTGAACGCCACCGGCGAACCCGCCTGCTCTTCTGAAAACGTCAGCGCCGGCGACGGCTACACCGTCGCTGCCAACGACGGAACCACCCTGACCGTCAGCGCGGCTGCCTGAGCAAAAATTTACAAGTATATCGGGACACGCCCCCTCGTATGCTAAGTGCGAGGGGGCGATTTCTATTATTTCAACCAAGCGAAAGCTCATACTTGCCATAGCGCTGCTGTTTGCGCTCAACATAGCCGCCATAGCCCTTATCCAGGCTGCGCGGGCCGAGACCTATGAACGCGGCGACTCGGGCTCCACGGTGCGCGAAATTCAGACGCTGCTGAAGGACTGGGGCTACTACGAGGGCAGCGTGGACGGCATATACGGCAGCGCCACGGAGGCTGCCGTGCGCCTGTTCCAGGAGAAAAACGGCCTTACTGTGGACGGCAGGACCGGGCCCGCCACACTGGAGGCGCTGGGGCTGCCTGTGAGCGGCTACACGCCCGGAGAGGACGCCTCGGGAGAGCTGGCGCTCCTGGCGCGGCTCATCTCGGCTGAGGCGCGCGGAGAGCCTTACGCGGGGCAGGTGGCTGTCGGAGCCGTAGTGCTCAACCGCGTGGAGCACCCGTCGTTTCCAAACACGATAGCTGAGGTCATTTTCCAGCCCGGAGCCTTCAGCTGCATGCTCGATGGACAGTGGGACGAGCCTGTGGCGGACAGTGCATACCAGGCCGCGCGTGACGCCCTGGCCGGCTCTGACCCGTCGGGCGGCGCAATTTACTATTTTAACCCGGTGACGGCGACAAACGCCTGGATTTGGTCGCGCGAGGAAATAGTCACCATAGGCAAGCACCGCTTCTGTGCGTGAGACGAGGGCGGCCCGAAACGGGCCGCCCTTTTGCGGCTTTGCGCATCTGCTTTAATGTGTTGCAAACCGCAACGGCGCGTTATATAATGTACCCATAACGCGAAAATGAGGGATACATATGAGCTATTGCACCTCCTGCGGAGCCTATATGCCGGACTGGGCGGACGAGTGCCCGGCCTGCGGCGCGCCGAAGGCGGATAAAAATAAAAAGACAACGCAGAAGAAGAAAACCACGGGACAGGCCTCGTCTGCCTCCGCCGGAGCGGCGCAGGAGAAGAGCGGGGAGTACCACTACTCGTACAAAAAGCCGGATAAAAAAGGCGGCGGCGCCTCCGGGGCCGGGGAGCGGCGGAGCGCCGCGGGTACTGGCGGCGCTTCGGACAGGGGCACGTTCAGATACGAGAGCTCCAGGCGCGCCGACGGCGGGACGTTCACATACGGAGGCTCTTCACGTAGCCGCGATCACTACGAGCCGAAGGGCAGGAGCGACTACGAGAGCGAGTACCGCAGCGACGCGAAAAAGAACAAATTCCTCGCGGCGCTCTGCTATTTCGGGCCGATGTTCATACTCTCGTGGCTGCTCAAGCCGAAGAGCTCCTTCGTTCGGTATCACGTCAATCAGGGCCTCGTGTTCTTCCTGATGTGCGTGATTATAAACATCTTTGACTTCATACCTTTCGTCGGCGTGCTGAACATATATGCCATCGTCTGCTTTGTGTGCGGACTGAGCAACGCGCTCAAGGGCAAGCGTAAGCCGCTGCCCGGAATTGGAGAGATAACGCTGATAAAATAGAGGACAGGAGGAAAATGCTATGAAACTGTTGACCTGCGAGTATCAGGGGCGAGCCTTTGCAGCCGCGAGCGACGGCAAGTACGTCTACGAGGCCGCGCCCGACATGCTCACACTGATAAAGTCGCTCAGCGGGTCCCTGCCGGACGGCTCGCTCCTCAAGGGCGAGGCGCTGCCGCTGGAGAGCGTCAGGCTGCTTGCGCCTATCCCGGAGCCCGCTCAGGACGTTGTATGCCTCGGCATGAACTACGCCGAGCACAGCGCAGAGGCCGAGAGGTGGGGCGGCGAGGCTGAGTTTAAGAAGAACGCGGGAAAGGCCGTGTACTTCTCCAAGCGCGCATCATATATAATAGGGCCTGGGGATTATATAGACGGGCACTTCGACATCGTGGACTCCCTCGACTACGAAGCGGAGCTCGCCGTGGTGCTGGGCCGCGACGCCTACAGGGTCAGCGAAGCGGAGGCGGAGGACTATGTCCTCGGCTACAGCGTACTCAACGACATATCCGCGCGCAATCTCCAGACCGCTCACAAGCAGTTCTACTTCGGCAAGAGCCTGGACACGCACACGGCAATGGGCCCGTGGATTGTGACGCGCGACGAGTTCGAGTGGGAGCCGCAGCGCGGTATACGCTGCTTCATCAACGGTGAAAAGCGCCAGGACAGCAACACCCGTTTTGAAATATACGGCGCTGCCCATGTCATAGCGGAGCTATCCGCCGGTATGACGCTCAAGGCCGGCACTATAATAGCCATGGGTACGCCTGCAGGTGTGGGTATGGGCTTTACCCCGCCAAAGTACCTCAAGAGCGGCGACGTAGTGCGCTGCGAAATAGACGGGATAGGCGTCCTGGAGAACACAGTAAGGTGAGAATATACAACATATAGTGGCTGGTTTCCCCTGGTAAACACCAGGGGAAATTTTTTTGAATTTATGCTTGACAAATGCCATCCCATCGGTTATTATATTGCCTCGCCGGGAGCGCCGATGAGCGGAGGACAGGGAGCGAGAGCATTTCCCCAACGCAGCTCAAAAGTAAGCGAACGGTTAACGGTTTGAAAAGACCGGACAAAAAATCTCGAAAAAAATTGAAAAAAGACTTGACATTCCGGACTCCAAGTGCTATATTAGTCAAGCACCTCACCGAGAGGCCGGAACGAAAGAAACCCGACAGACAGCTGCGAGGCTGGCCAAAAAGGTTGATTTTCAAGGCTTTTCGAGGTTGCGAGTGTACCTTGTAAATTAAACAATGTAAGTAAAAGCTTATGCGAAAAGCACC
>UQWI01000020.1 GCA_900544765.1 uncultured Eubacteriales bacterium
GCGCCATAGGGTACAGCATGGAGCTGCGTCCTATGGCGCTTTTGTCAACAGGGCCGTCATGGCGCACCTCCTGCCGTTTGAGTACAGCATAGCAAAAACAGTTGACTTTGTCAATCATATTACTTGCCAAAGTCAACTGTTTTATCACTCATAGAGCATGGTCGAGTCGGCGAAGAGAATCTTCACACGGGTGCCGACGTCGGGGGTGGACTCGATGACCAGCTTGTGGCCGAGCTTGGCGCAGATGCGGCGGCAGAGGTACAGGCCGAGGCCGGTGGACTTCTTGTCCTCGCGGCCGTTGTAGCCGGTAAAGCCGCGCTCGCCCAGGCGCGGCAAATCCTCGGCGGAGATACCTATACCGGTGTCCTCGACAACCAGGGCCTTGCCGTCGGCGTAAATGCGTATCTCGCCCTGCGAGGTGTACTTGAGCGAGTTTGAGAGCAGCTGCTCTATCATGAAGGCCAGCCACTTGTCGTCCGTGAGCACGGTCATGCGCGTTTCCTCAAAGTTCAGCGGAAGCTTCTTTATGATGAAGAGCCGCGCGTACTTCCTCACGCAGCCGCGCACTACATCGTCCAGGCGGCGCTTGCGGAGCACGAAGTCGTTGGAGTCGCCCTCTAGCTTGAGGTAGCCGAGCACCATGCCGACGTACTGCTCTATCCTGAAGAGCTCGGCCTCCAGCGAGCCCCTGTCCAGCTCCGGCTGCTGCAGCAGCAGGCGCATGGCGGCGATGGGCGTCTTTATCTGGTGCGCCCACATGGCATAGTAGTCGGCGGCGTCGCGGCGCTCAGCGTCTGCGGCGGCGTCCAGCCGGGCACGCTCGCTCGAGAGCGTGCGCACGAGCTCCTGGTAGAGCTCGTCCTCATAGTCCGAGGGCGACGGCAGGCCCTCGTCGCTGACGCATATGCTGCGCCGCAGCTGCTCCAGCGCGCGGCAGCGGTGCAGCCACCTCGTGTAGCTGAGCGCGACCAGAAACACGCCGCAGGATGCGCAGAGCAGGCCGGCGTACAGAACGGATTCAGACGGCATGTCGTAGAGCGAGAGCACGAGCGCAAATATGAGCGCGAAGAGCAGCAGCGCCGCCGGAATGGGCCAGCGGCTTTTCAGGTATTTCAGGAACATGCGCTTCGCCCCCTTATGCTTTGACGAGTGCCGCCGCGAGCAGCACGGCGAGTACGCCAAGCACGGCGCTCAATACGGCGTAAGCCGCCGCCGTGCCGCAGGCCCCGGCGCGGATGAGCTCGAAGGTCTCGAGCGAGAAGGTGGAGAAGGTCGTGAAGCCGCCGCAGAGGCCGACCTTCAAAAACAGCACGAGCCGTGAATCCAGGCCGGAGTATTTTGCTCCCAGCGCGGCGATTAGCCCAATCACGAAGGAGCCGAGTACATTTATGAGCAGGGTGTTCACAGGAAAGCCGGTGGTTGAGCCGAGCGGCAGCTTCCCTGCGAGATATCTCAGCACGCTGCCTGCAAAGCCGCCGAGTCCGGCTATTATGCAGTTGAGCACGGTATCACCTCATTGATAATATGGCCGGTGCGGTGCACCGGCCATATTATACACGATGTTTCAGCTTTTGTCAGGTGCCTTATACCCTGGCGCTCTCTTTCCTGTCGGCGACGCGCAGCAGCACAAAGCCGAGGAAGAAGAATATGGCCATCAGGCCCACGGCGATGTTGATGGTGCCGCCCGCGAATTTCACGGCGGCGATGACGGCGGAGCCGATAAAGCTCGCGCCCTTGGAGAAGATGTCGTAGATGCCGAAGTACTCGCCGGAGTTCTCGGGCGGGATTATCTTCGTGAAATAGCTGCGGGAGAGCGACTGGATAGAGCCCTGGAACATGCCTACGCCGAAGGCCATGATGCCGAATTGCAGCATGGTTTTCAGCGTGAAGGCGTAGAGGCACACGACGAAGTAGCCTATTATGCACACGCTCAGCAGCTTGACGGTGGCGTAGCGGCGGCTCAGCTTGGCGAAGATGAGCGCGAACACCCAGGCCACCACCTGCGTGGCCAGCAGCACGACGACCTGGCCTACGGTGTCCAGGCCCAAGTCGGTGCCGATGTTGATGCAGTTGTCTATGATGGTGCCGACGCCGTCTATGTACAGGAAGAAGGCGAGCAGGAACCAGCCGACCTTCTTGTCCTGCGTGGCAATGCGCTTTATAGTGCCGCCGAGCTTGGCGAAGGCCGCGCGCACGGCGTGGGGCTTGTGCTCGGTGTAGTTGCGCTGCTTATAGCGGCGCAGGAGCGGGATGGTCACGACGAGCCACCAGACAGCCGTCACGGTGAAGCCGAGCAGCTTGGAGACGAAGCCGGATATGACGCCGGCCATGTCCGGGCCGAGGATGTAGAACACCAGCGCGATGAGGAAGGGGATGCAGGAGCCGATGTAGCCCCAGGCGTAGCCGTAGCTGGACACCTCGTCCATGCGCTCCTCCGTTGTGACGTCGACGAGCATGGAGTCGTAAAAGGTGAGCGAGCATGAGTAGGCTATCTTTGAGATGATGAACACCACGAGGAAGAGCACCCAGCCCGTGGCGAGGCCGTTTATGATGCAGCCCGCGACGCCGATAAACACGCTGGTGCGGAAGAAGATGAGCTTCATGTCCCGCCGGTCGCTCAGCGCGCCGCAGACGGGGCCCATCAGCGCGACGATGACCGTCACGAGAGAGACGCCGAGCGCCCAGGTGCCGGTGGCGTCGTCGCTGCTGAGCCGGCCGGGGCCGTCGCCTATGGCGAGTGACTTGAACCAGATGGGTATCAGCGAGCAGGACAGCATTGTGAAGGCGCTGTTGCCGACGTCGTACAGTACCCACGCCAGCTCTACGGGCGTGAGCTTTTCTTTAAGAGCTTTGAGCATGATTATCCCCTCTCAATGTCACTCAAAATCGCGGTCGAACCGCGCGGACAGCTCCCCCCGGCCGTCCAGGAAGTCCGCCAGGCTGCGCGCCATGTCCGGATACTCCGCGAGCGCGGCGGCGGACAGGGCGTCGAGCTTGTCCATGGCCCCGCAGAGCTCCGGAGGTATCTCGTCGTCGATGAAGATGTCGTCCAGGTGGCCGGGTATGTGCAGGGTGCGCAGCACTCCGCGCAGCGCGCGCTTGCGCCGCCCGTCGGGAGAGTATAGCAGGCGCATGACCATTTCCTGGCCGCGCATTGCGGAGAGCACCTTCTGCCTAGGCAGGTCGAAGAAGCGCGCCACGACTTCGGCGTTCTCCGGCGTGGGCTCCAGCGCGGCGCCGCGCATGACCTGCGTGGGGACAAGGCCGTCGCGCCGCATGAGGCAGGCGTCGTACACCGCCTCGAGCCGGTTGTGGCTCACGCCCAGCTCCGGCCCGGCGCTGTTCACATAGCCGTGGCAGGCGCTGTCGAGCGCGAAGTGGCTCAGGAAGCCCAGCAGGTAGGACAGCATGGCGTCCTTGTCGTGGTGGGTCATCCAGGGCAGGCGGGCGCGGGTGAAGAATTCCCTCGCGCTGCGCCGGTGCAGCGCGCTGCCGTAGGACGTCACGCGGTTTGGGCAGACGGGGTGGTAATAGAAGAGTATGTCGGGGCCGTGTACGCCCGTGTCGTACAGCCCGCGATAGCGCTGGACGGCCTCGCGCCGCTCCTCCGGAAGAGCCGCCAGGCACTCGGAGCCGAAGCGCTGATGTGTGTAAGTTGTCGGCATAGCTTGTCCTCTCAAAATACTTCAAATTATTTTACCATGTCTCTGTAAAAATTGCCACCTCAACATTGTAAAAAAGCGAGAGGACCGTACGGGCCCTCTCGCCATTTGTCGTTTCACTCTTCAATTATATAGCCGAGGCCCTTGCGCGTCTTGATGAAATCGCCGAGGCCGATGTTCTCCAGCCGTCGGCGCAGGCGCGTGATGTTCACGGTCAGCGTGTTTTCATCGACGAAGCTGTCCGTCTGCCACAGGCGCATCATGAGCTCGTCCCGGCTGACGACATGGCCGCTCTTCTCAAGCAGGCACTGCAGTACCTTGAGCTCGTTTTTAGTGAGCTCGAGCTGGGCGCCCTCGTATTCGAGCACGCCGGTGCCGAGGTCGAGCACCGCGCCGTGCGCCTTCAGGCGGTTGGCGTCCGGGTTGGCAAAGTCGTAGGTGCGGCGGAGCATGGCCTGCACCTTGGCTGTCAGGACGTCCAAATCAAAGGGTTTGGCGATGAAGTCGTCCGCGCCCATGTTCATGGCCATGACGATGTTCATGTTGTCGGAGGCGCTGGAGATAAATATCACCGGCACCTTGGACACCCGGCGTATCTCGCTGCACCAGTGGTAGCCGTTGAAATAGGGCAGGCCGATGTCCAGAAGCACGAGCTGCGGCTCAAAGGCGCTGAAGTCGGCCATTATGTCCGCGTAGTTCGTGGCACGGCGCACCTCGCAGCCCCAGGAGCTGATATGCTTGACTACGGCGCCGGCTATGACGTCGTCATCCTCCACGACGAGGATGCGGTAGTTCATCATATCACACTACGCCGCCGTAGAGCGGGAAGCGCTCGCACATGTCTATGACGGCGGCGCGTACCTCGGGTACGGCGTCCTCGCCCTCGCGGATGAGGCGGAGTATGAACTCGCCTATCTGGCGCATTTCAGCCTCCTTCATGCCGCGCGTGGTGGCCGCCGGGGAACCGAAGCGCACTCCGGAGGCGAGGTGGGGCGGCTGGGTGTCAAAGGGGATGGCGTTCTTGTTGGCGGTGATGTGGGCGCGGTCCAGGCGCTCCTGCACGTCTCGGCCGGTTACGCCGAGGCTCATCACGTCGGCAAGCAGCAGGTGGTTGTCGGTGCCGCCGGAGACCAGGCGCATGCCGCCTGCCGAGAGCGTCTCCGCAAGCGCGGCGGCGTTCTTCACGACCTGCTTCTGGTACTCGATGAACTCAGGCTGCATGGCCTCCTTGAAGCACACGGCCTTGCCCGCAATGACGTGCATGAGCGGGCCGCCCTGAGTGCCGGGGAACACGGCGGAGTCAATCTTCTTGGCGAGCTCCTCCTTGCAGAGGATGATTGCGCCGCGCGGGCCGCGCAGGGTCTTGTGCGTCGTGGTGGTCACAACGTCGGCGTAGGGGACGGGCGAGGGGTGGACGCCCGCAGCGACCAGGCCGCCTATGTGCGCCATGTCCACGAACATATAGGCGCCGCACTTGTCGCATATCTCGCGTATGCGCTTCCAGTCTATGATGCGCGAGTAGGCGCTTGCGCCGGAGATTATCATCCTGGGGTGAAGCTCCATTGCCTGGCGCTCCATCTCGTCGTAGTCGATGAGCTCGGTGTCCTTGTCGACTCCGTAGGGGCGCACGTCGAAGTACTTGCCGGTGATGGAGGCCCTTGAGCCGTGGGTCAGGTGGCCGCCGCAGTTGAGGTCCATGCCCATGAGCACGTCGCCGGGCTTGCACAGCGCGAGATAGACGGCGACGTTGGCCTGGCTGCCGGAGTGCGGCTGCACGTTGGCGTGCTCCGCGCCGAAGAGCTCGCAGGCCCTGCTGCGCGCGATGTCCTCAACCACGTCGACGTGCTCGCAGCCGCCGTAGTAGCGCTTGCCGGGATAACCCTCGGCGTACTTGTTGGTCAGCCAGCTGCCGACTGCCTCCATGACGGCGGGCGAGGTGAAGTTCTCACTGGCGATAAGCTCTATGTGGTCGCGCTGACGGCCGAGCTCCTGCTCCATCACGGCGTATATCTCTTCGTCGGAAGAGCGAAGATGTGCAAAGTCCATGTCGTTATCCCCCAAGAGTGTAATTTTGTCTTGTGCCGGCAATGCCGGGTACTGGCATTATACCATTTACCTCCCCTTTGCGCAAACACAATAAAAGCCGTTAAACAGGCTTGTGTTTGTGTGATGTGTACAAATGAGCGCCATAGAGAGACGCACGCTCCCTGCTGAATGCGTCCACGGCAGCGAAAAGGGACGCCCGAAGGCGTCCCTACATTATAATGTAATGTTATCGCAGAGATAAACTCAGTATATGTCCTCGACCACGCTCTCGGGAGGGCGGGTGAGCTCATCGGGGTTCTTGAGGTAGTAGCGCAGGTATTTGAAAGCGCTGGCATAGTAGGTGCCGTCGCAGATGCGCTCGTCGCAGACTATCTTGTAGTCCACGAACTTGCGGTGCACGACCTTGCCCTCGGCGTTGATGCCGGTCTCCGTGCGCTTGGCGCCGAAGGCCAGGAAGATGGGCAGGTTGCCGAAGTTGTAGATGTGGTGGTAAATCGGCGGGATGCCCAGCGAGCCCAGGTCGGTGATAATCATGGAGCCGTGGAAGGGGCTGACTTCCAGCAGCGCAGAGGGCAGCAAGTCGAAGTAGTCGAGGACGCGGATGACCCAGATGGCAAATTTGAGCAGCAGCCGCGGGAGCTTGAGCAGCGTGCGCGCGGTGGCCTCCGTGCCGCTGTCGTCGGAGGAACGGATGTCCTCGACGGCGGCGTTCATCTTCTGGTATACGTCGAACACGGTGTCGGTGGGCTCAAACACGACTTTGGCAACGGTCTCCTCGCTCTCCAGGTCCACGCTGCGCTTGACCATCATGTCTATGGTGATGTCGTTGCGGGCGTATACGCGCTGTCCGGCCACGAATCGGTTCAGGCCGGGCATGTGGCTGACCACCCTTATGTACGCGGCGATGAACATGTGCAGCATGCCGAGGCCCTTGTAGCCGCTGCGGCGCTTCTCACGCAGCCAGCGGTCAGTCTCCGTGATGTCTACGGTGCCCTCAAAGTAGTTGCAGGCGTCGCTGCGGTCGCGCATTATGAAGGGCGTGAACGAAATAATGGGGCTCAGCGTGCGGAGCCTCCGGCCCTCCCTGCGGTCGCCAAGCCTGCGTCGAGTATTATTGGCCATGGGGAAACCTCCCGGAAAATCAAATGTAGCATGTTATTATAATATTTTTGCACGAGCTTATCAAGATGTTTTTTGCCTCTAGCAGTGTAAATCGTCGATATTCGTACAGATTGACAAATTACTAACGTATCAAAGGTAAAGCAAATTGTCGTGATTATATCATAGAAAATGCACAAAAATGCTTGATAAAGGGAAAGTTTTTTGCTATGATTTTAGCGTACATACATGTGAGCGGTGGGAATCCGGAGCAAAACCGCTTTTTTCGGCAGGAGGTGTATCAATGTCCTTTGAAGCGATTACAGCGATAGACGAGGCCGAGGCCAGGGCCAGGCAGATGAAGGCCGACGCCCTCGCGGCGGCCAAGGCCGCTGAGGCGGCAGCGACCGGAGAGGGGAAGGCCGCCCTCGACGATGCGAGGAAGAAGGCCGCCGCAGAGGTGGCCGAGCTGCGCGCCAAGAGCGACGAAAAGGCGAAGCAGGACGCGATGGAGCTGGCTTCCGACACGGAGAACAAGAAGGCCGCAATGCGCGCCAGGGCCGACACGCGCATGGACAAGGCAGCAGCGCTCATTGTGGAAAGGGTAGTGAACGGCTGATATGGCTATCGTAAAGATGAAAAAGCTGCGTCTGGCCGTCATGGCCTCGGAGCGGAAGGCCCTGTTAAAGGACCTGCTGCTCCTGGGCTGCGTAGAGGTCAGCGAGCCGAGCGAGCTTGAGAGCGGGCAGTTTGAATCACTGCGGCGCTGTTCCAGCCCGGAGCTCGGCGAGGACAGGGCTGACCTGGCGGCTTTTACGGACGCGATACAGCTGATGAACCGTTACGCCCCGGCCAAGGGAGGCGGCTTCCTCTCGCCGCTGCCCGAAGCCAAAATGGCCTCGGTGCTCGACGAGCAGCCGCTGCAGGCCGACAGGGCGATAGCGGAGAAAGTTATCGGCAAGGAAGAAGACATCAAACGTGCCGCGAGCGAGACGGCAAGGCTGGAGGCCGAGGCCGCCGCCCTCGCCCCGTGGCTGGAATTGGACGTGCCCATCGGCTTCAAGGGTACGGAGAGGACTGTGTTCGCCACCGCGTCGCTGCCGGCGGCGTCGGATATGGCCGAGGTGGACACGGCGCTAGGAGCTGCGGCCCCGGAGTCGCAGCTGTTCCGCGTGTCGAGCGACAAGGCCCTCAACTATGTGGCGCTCGTCTGTCTCAAGGAGGAGTTCGAGGCCGCGCAGGAGGCCCTGCGCCCCTACGGCTTCGCACTGATGAGCCCGAGCAGCCGCTCCGGCACCGCCCGTGAGGAGACGGCCAAGATTGAGCTCAAGATTCGAGGCCTCGCCGAGCAGAAGCAGAGGCTGGTTACCGAGATAGCTCAGCTGGCCTCCTACCGTGACGAGCTCAAGCTCAGGGCGGACACGCTCTCGACCAAGATAGCGCGGGCCGAGGCGGAGGAAAAACTCATGGGTACGGAGAGCACCGTGCTGCTGACCGGCTGGGTGCCTGCGGAGAAGGAAGAGGAGCTGGGCCGTACACTTGGCAAGTACGACTGCGCCTGGGAGACGGCGGAACCGACCGAGGACGAGTATCCGGATGTCCCGGTCAAGCTCAAGAACAACAAGTTCACAAGGGCGCTGAACATGGTCACGGAGATGTATTCCCTGCCGGCCTACAACAACGTCGACCCCAATCCGCTCATGGCTCCGTTCTTCATACTTTTCTACGGCATCATGCTGGCGGACATGGGCTACGGCGTGCTGATGATAGCTGCCGCCGCGGTGGTCCTGGCCAAGGCAAAGCCGAGAAAGGGTATGCGCAATTTCTTCGAGCTGATGCTCTGGTGCGGGATCTCCACCACTATCTGGGGCGCGATAACGGGCGGCCTGTTCTCCGACGCGCCGCTGCAGATAGCGCGCATAATCAACCCGGACACCACCTGGGAGGGGCTGCCCGCCCTGTTCACGCCGCTCAACGACACTATCATGATACTCATCGGCGCGATGTGCCTGGGCTTCGTCCAGATAATCACCGGCATGATAGTCAGCGTAACGATAAAGGTGCGGCGCGGCGAGATATTCTCCGCAGTGTTCGAGGAGGGCACCTGGTGGGTGATCTTCGCCGGCATAGCCTGCCTGGCGCTGGGCGTCGGCAGCATAGGCGGCGTGCCTGTGGTGCTGGTCATAGGCGTCGTGATGCTCTTCATAGGCTCTGCCAAGGGCAAGAAGGGCTTCGGCATCATCTCCGGCTTCATAGGCGCCATCTACAACGGCGTCACCGGCTACTTCGGCGACATACTCAGCTACTCGCGTCTGATGGCGCTGATGCTCGCCGGCAGCGTTATAGCCCAGGTGTTCAACACCATCGGCGCGATAGCCGGCAACATCTTCGTGTTCCTGCTTATATCCATAGTGGGCAACGCGCTCAACTTCGCGCTCAACCTGCTCGGCTGCTTCGTCCACGACCTGCGACTCCAGTGCCTGGAGTATTTCGGCAAGTTCTACGAGGACGGCGGCAAGCCGTTCAGGCCGCTTGAAGTAAACACCAAGTATGTAACAGTCACCAACGATAACTAACGAGGAGGAAAAGAAAATGTTTCTTGAACAGTTTGGCGGAATGGCTCTCGGCCTGCTCGGCGCGGGCCTGGCGGCGGCACTCAGCGGCGTTGGCTCCGCTATCGGTACCGGCATAGCCGGCGAGGCGGGCGCAGGCCTCCTGTGTGAAGACCCCAGCAAGTTCGGTAAGGTCATGATACTGCAGGTCATACCCGGTACCCAGGGCCTGTACGGCCTGGTCGTCTGGTTCTTCGCCAGCTTCCAGATGGGTCTGCTCGACGGCACCATCATGGATCTGACCGTCACTGAAGGCCTCCGTTATTTTGTGGCCTGCATCCCGATGGCTCTCGGCGGCTGGCTGTCCGCTATCGCACAGGGCAAGGTCGCCGCGGCCAGTATCAACCTGCTCGCCAAGAAGCCTGATGACTGGTCCAAGGGCATGGTGCTCTGCATTACCGTCGAGTTCTACGCCATACTCTCCCTGCTCGCTTCCATGCTCATGATCCTCAACATCGGTTGAGTTTGAGCCGAGAGGTCGAGTGCCATGAAGGGTATTGACAAAATAACCTCGCGCATCATTGCCGACGCCGAGGCCGAGTGCGCCGCCGTCAAAAAGGAGAGCGACGAGCGTGTCGCGGCCATACGCGAGGAAAATGAGCGCCGCGCGCAGGAAGAATATCTGCGCCTCGTGCGTGAAGGCGTCAAGGACACGGAGCAGCGCGTCCAGCGCCTGGATCGCACAGCCCGGCTCGAGGCCAAAAAGAGCATACTTAACATGAAGCAGGAGACCGTTTCCCGCGCCTTCGAGCTGGCTAAGGGCAAGATTGCCGAGCTGCCCGAGCGCGACTACGTCGCCTTCCTCGCCCGCGAGGCCAGCGAGGCCGCAGTGAGCGGGCAGGAGGAGGTCATCTTCTGCGAACGCGACCGCAAGAGCGTCGGGGCGAAGGCCGTCAAGGCCGCCAACGAACTGCTCGCGGCCAAGGGCATGCCGGGCATGCTCACGCTCTCCGACACCACCCGTGAGTTCTCCGGCGGGCTCATGCTCAAACAGGGCGACATCGAGGTCAACTGCACCGTGGACACCCTGCTCGACCTCGCGAGAGGCGAGCTGGCCGCGCGCGTGGCCGAGGTGCTCTTTGAGAGCTAAGGGCTGTTTGACGGCCGGAATTTGACGGGCAGGGAGGTAAGGTCTTGGCTAAGAAAGTAAAAGATACCGAATACCTGATGCTCTCCAGCATGCTGCGGGCCAGGGAGGCCGGTATGCTGACCAGGGAGCGGATGGACCGTATGCTCTCCGCGCCCAGCTATCAGGAGGCGGCCAAGCTGCTTTGCGACTGCGGCTATGAGGACATGAGCGCGTGTTCGCTCGAAGGCGTCAACGACGCCCTCACCCGCCGCCGCAGCGAGGTGTTCGCCGAAATGGCGAAGATGTCCCCGCACAGCGAGGTCGTGGACATTTTCCGCGTAAAATACGACTACCACAATTTGAAGGCGCTGGTGAAGGCGAAGGCCATGGGCGTGGACGCCGGGCACATCCTGTCCGGATGCGGCCGCGTGGAGGCCGGGAAGCTTGCGCAGTGCGTCTCCGAAGAGGGCGGGCTGAGCTCGCTGCCGCAGGACATGGCGGAGGCCTACACCGAAGCCGTGAGCGTCCTGAACCGCACGGGCAACCCGCAGCTCGCGGACTTCGAGCTCGACAGGCGCTACTTCGCCCTGATAGGCGAGCTGGCTGCGGAGAGCGGCAGCAAGTTCCTCGCCGGTTACGTCGAGGTGCTGATTGACAGCGCCAATCTGCGCGCCGCTGTGCGCACAGTGCGCATGGGCAAGGACCGCGCGTTCATGCTCTCGGCGATGGCGCCCGGGGGAAGCGTAGACCCCGAGGTGCTCGCCAGGGCTGCTGAGAACGGCGAGAGCCTGGCCGCATGCTTTAACGCGAGCGGCCTCGAGAAGGCGGCCCATTTGGGCGCAGAGGCCATGAAGGGCGGTGCGATGACCGCTTTCGAGCTCGAGTGTGACAACGCCGTGAGCGCGTACCTCGCCGGGGCGAAGATGATCCCCTTCGGCGTGGAGCCCGTGGGGGAGTATCTGGCGCTCGTGGAAAGCGAGATAACCGCCGCGAGGATGATACTCACAGGACGCCTCGGAGGCATAGAGCCGGAGGTCATACGAGAAAGGCTGCGTGATATAAATGCTTAAAATAGCTGTTATAGGCGGAGCCGACACCGTCATGGGCTTCAAGGCCCTGGGCCTGGACGTTTTCGCGGCCGGGAATCAGGAGGAGGCCCGCGAGGCCTTCCGCCATGTTGCGCGCGAGAGCGACGGGCAGTACGCGATAATCTATGTTGAGGAAAATCTCGCTGGCTATCTGGAGCACGAGATAGCGCGGTACAAGGACGTCCCAAGTCCCGCGATAATCCTCATCCCAGGCAGGGAAGGCCCCCTGGGGCTCGGCCAGAGCGCGCTGAAGGCCGCGGTCGAGAAAGCCGTTGGGACGGATATTTTGTAAAGAGGGTTTGCAGATGAGCGGAATCATAACCAAAGTTTCGGGCCCGCTGGTCGTCGCAGATGGACTTGCCGACGCCAACGTGTCGGACGTCGTCCGCGTGGGCGAACAGCGGCTCATAGGCGAAATATTGAATATGACCGGCGACAGCGCGTCCATCCAGGTCTACGAGGAGACCTCGGGCCTTGGACCCGGCGCCGTTGTCGAGACTACGGGGCTGCCCCTTTCCGTCGAGCTCGGCCCCGGTATGCTTGAGAACATATACGACGGAATTCAGCGCCCGCTGCCTGAGATTAGGGATTTGACGGGCGAGTGCATCGCCCGCGGCGTGCAGGTGCCCGCGCTCAACCGCGAGCGCGTCTGGCATTTCGACGCCGTAGCCCAGGTAGGCGAGCACGTCTCCGGCGGCGACGTCATCGGCACGGTGCAGGAAACCCCGGCCGTGCTCCACAAGATAATGGTGCCTCCCGGAATGAGCGGCGTTATCAAGAGCGTCGAGAGCGGCGACTACACCGTCGAGCAGACTGTGGCCGTCCTCGAGGACTACAAGGGCGAGGCACACGAGCTCAACCTCATCCAGCGCTGGCCCGTGCGAATCCCCAGGCCCTACGCGGCCAAGCACACGCCGAACCGCCCCATGAACAGCGGACAGCGCGTCATTGACACGATGTTCCCCATAGCAAAGGGCGGCACCGCTGCCGTCCCCGGCCCCTTCGGCTCGGGCAAGACGGTCGTGCAGCACCAGCTGGCAAAGTGGTCCGACGTCGACATAGTCGTCTACATAGGCTGCGGCGAGCGCGGCAACGAGATGACCGACGTCCTTATGGAGTTCCCCGAGCTGACCGACCCGCGCAACGGCGAGCCGCTGATGAAGCGCACGGTGCTTATCGCCAACACCTCCGATATGCCCGTCGCCGCTCGTGAGGCCAGCATATACACCGGCATCACCATAGCCGAGTACTTCCGCGACATGGGCTACGACGTGGCCGTCCTCGCAGACTCGACGTCCCGCTGGGCCGAGGCCCTGCGTGAGATGTCCGGCCGACTCGAGGAAATGCCCGGCGAAGAGGGCTATCCCGCCTACCTCGCCAGCCGCCTCGCCCAGTTCTACGAGCGCGCGGGCGTGGTCGACTGCCTCGGCGCCGACGGCCGCCGCGGCTCCGTTACCGCCATCGGCGCCGTCTCGCCTCCGGGCGGCGATACCTCCGAGCCGGTCTCGCAGGCCACGATGCGTATAGTCAAGGTCTTCTGGGGCCTCGACTCCTCGCTCGCCTATGCGCGCCACTTCCCGGCTATAAACTGGCTGACTTCCTACAGCCTCTATGTTGACAACTTCCGCGCCTGGTACAACGAGCAGTTCGGCGACAAGTTCATGGCCAACCGCGACAAGGCCATGCACGTCCTCCAGGAGGAGGCCGAGCTGCAGGAGATTGTCCGACTCGTCGGTCAGGACAGCCTGTCCCCGGCCGACCGCCTCACCCTCGAGACCGCGAAGAGCATCCGCGAGGACTTCCTGCAGCAGAACGCCTTCGTGGACGAGGACGCCTACTCATCCTATTACAAGCAGTTCAGGCTCCTGGACATGGTGCTGCAGTACGACGACGTCTGCCGCGCCGCGCTCTCGCAGGGCGCCGACGTCAACGCCCTGTTCAACATCCCGGCGCGCGAGAAGATTGGCCGCGCCAAGATGGTCCCGCAGGACGAGGTCGACAAGGCTTACGACGCCATAATCGAAGAGATGAAGGCCGAGGCCGCTGAGATTGCAGAGAGGGGTGAGGACGAATGATACGCGAATACAAGACTATAGCCGAGGTCGCCAACCCTCTAATGGTCGTAAAGCAGGTCGAGGGCGTCACCTACGACGAGCTCGGCGAGCTGGAGCTGCCCAGCGGTGAAGTCCGCCGCTGCAAGGTCCTCGAGGTCGACGGCGACACCGCCGTTGTGCAGCTGTTCGAGTCGGCGCAGGGCATCAACCTCGCGCAGACCAAGGTGCGCTTCCTCGGCCACCCGCTGGAGCTGGGCGTCAGCGAGGACATGCTCGGCCGCGTATTCAACGGCATGGGCGAGCCCATCGACGGCGGCCCCGAGATACTGGCCGACGCCTACCGCGACATAAACGGCCTGCCGATGAACCCCGCTGCACGCGCTTACCCCGCCGAGTTCATACAGACCGGCGTCTCCACTATCGACGGCCTGAACACCCTGGTCCGCGGCCAGAAGCTGCCCATATTCTCCTGCTCCGGCCTGCCGCACGCCGCGCTGGCCGCGCAGATAGCCCGTCAGGCCCGAGTGCTCGGCGCCGACGAGAACTTCGCCGTCGTGTTCGCCGCCATCGGCATCACCTTCGAGGAGAGCGAGTTCTTCATCAACGAGTTCCGCCGCACCGGCGCAATCGACCGTACCGTCGTCTTTTCCAACCTGGCCAACGACCCCGCCGTCGAGCGCATCTCCACCCCGCGTATGGCGCTGACAGCGGCCGAGTACCTGGCCTTCGAGAAGGACATGCACGTCCTGGTCATCCTCACGGATATAACCAACTACGCCGAGGCCCTGCGTGAGATATCCGCAGCCAAGAAGGAGGTCCCGGGCCGCCGCGGCTACCCTGGCTACCTCTACACCGACCTGGCTCAGATGTACGAACGCGCCGGACGCCGCGTCGGCAAGAAGGGCTCCATCACGATGATACCCATCCTGACCATGCCCGAGGACGACAAGACCCACCCCATCCCAGACCTGACCGGCTACATCACCGAGGGCCAGATAATCCTGTCCCGCGAGCTGTACCGCAAGGGCATAGTCCCGCCGGTCGATGTCCTGCCCAGCCTGAGCCGACTCAAGGACAAGGGTATCGGCGAGGGCAAGACCCGCGAGGACCACTCCGGCACCATGAACCAGCTCTTCGCCGCCTATGCCCGCGGCAAGGACGCCAAGGAGCTCATGACCATACTGGGCGAGGCCGCGCTCTCAGACGACGACAAGCTCTACGCCAAGTTCGCCGACGAGTTCGAGCAGCGCTATGTCAACCAGGGCAACGAGACTAACCGCACGATAGAAGAGACGCTCAACCTCGGCTGGGAGCTGCTGAACATCTTGCCCACGCGTGAGCTGAAGCGTATCAAGCCCGAGTTCATCGAGAAGTACCTTCCCAAAGACGGCGAATAAGGCGGTGATGTAATGCCTAAGACCGCTGTTGCCGCGACAAGAATGGTGCTCAACCAGCTCAAGGGCCGTCTAAAGACTGCCCGGCGCGGGCACAAGCTGCTCAAAGACAAGCGCGACGAGCTGATGCGCCAGTTTATGGACGTAGTCCGCAAAAATAAGGAGCTGCGTGCCAAGGTCGAGGACGGTATGACGGGCGCCTTCGCGTCCCTCACGGTCGCCAGCGCCATCATGTCCCCGGAAATGCTCGAGCAGAGCCTGCTCTACCCCAGGCAGAGCGTCGAGCTGGACATGAAGTTCAAGAACGTCATGAGCGTCAACGTCCCCGAGTACACCTTCCGCACCAAGAACAACGACCCGAGCGAGATATATCCCTACGGCTTCGCGCAGACGAGCGGTGAGCTCGACGACGCGCTGGAGAAGCTTGCCCGCGTGTTCGAGGACATGCTCGAGCTCGCGCAGGTCGAAAAGACCATGCAGCTGTTGGCCGAGGAGATAGAAAAGACCCGCAGGCGCGTCAACGCCCTCGAGTACGTCATGATTCCCGAGCTGGAGGAGAACATCCACTACATCTCCATGAAGCTCGCCGAAAACGAGAACTCGACCAAGGTCAGACTGCTCAAGGTCAAGGACATGGTGCTGCAGAAGGCGCACGACTTCAAGTATTAACGAAAACACCCGTGGCTTTGCCACGGGTGTTTGAGACTGTCAAAAAAGGCTGCCGCCTTTTCCGACAAGGGGATTGCGGCCTGCTGCAGCGCACTCACCGTCCGCCAGAGGCGGACAGTTCGCACGTTTGCAGGCCGAGAAGTGTTTTCGACCACGTACATGTCGCGGTCGAAAACGAATCTTATTTCATTTCGCCGCCTCGGCGGCGAAACTCTGCGAGGCTTTTTCGACAAGCTGACACCCGTGGCTTTGCCACGGGTGTTTTTTTATAGAGGATTATGCCAAGTTATATTATAATAATGCCAAGTATACTTGATAGAACGGCGGGAGCGTGCTATTATGTGACTGCGCGGCAGATATGGACTGCGGCGAAAATCTCTCACCGGAGGTGCAGCTGTGGACAGGGAAGAGATACTGGAAAAGGGACGCAGGGAGAATATGATACGCGACGAGGGCGTGGAGGATGCGCGCAATAAGGGAATGCATTGGGGCGTGGTCGGCTTCCTGTTTCTGTGCGTCGCCGTGCTGGCTTACAATCTGGCGAGAGGGCTTGACAGCTCCCTGCCCGTGGCCTTCCTGCTGGGATATATCGGCTGCGAGGCCTTTGGGCGGTACGGCGCAAGGCGGGAGAGGGCCATGCTTGTCACCGGAATACTGGGCGCTGTGGGCGCGCTCTGCGCGCTCACGCTGTATGTGGCCAATACCTTGTGAGCGGGGCGCGGACGTTGGAAGATAAGCTGGTATTGAGGAACCGCCTGAAGGTTGCCAGGGCGGAAAGGGGGCTCTCACAGGGCGAGCTTGCAAAGCTGGTCGGCGTATCGCGTCAGACCATCAGCTCTATAGAGACAGGGCAGTTTAACCCCACGGCCAAGCTGGCCCTGATACTCTGCATCGCCCTTGACAAAAAGTTTGAAGAGCTGTTCTACTTTTAAAGCTGAGCCTGAGCCTGGCCCGATTTTTTGGAACCGCGTTGACGAAAGCCTGCTTTTGTGATAGCATGATATATACAACCCGAGATGGCGCTAGCGCCATCCACTTCATCTGGGATGAAGTGATATGTCTTGCCATATGGAGAATGTTTCAGAAAAGGAGAATCGGTATGAAAAAGCGCATACTCACAGTGCTGTTGGCCGTGTGCCTGGTAGTTGCGCTGGGTACGGTGACGGCATGGGCCGCGAATGATAGCGGTGATTTTGAAGAGTGGTCTGGAGGAGCTCTTACTGACGGTAACTACAAGTTGGCGAAAGATGTCACAGTTAGCGAAAAGACAGTAATCAGCGGTAATGTGGTTTTGGATCTCAATGGCCACACTGTTACGGCTTCAGGCGATCCGGCGTTTACTATCGATGACAACGGGAACCTTACAATCTGCGATAGCAGTAGTGATGGTGATGGCAAAATTACGAATACTGGTTCTGACACGTTCCAAAAAGTCATTGAGGTATATGGTACCTTTGAAATTACCGGCGGGGAAATTAGCAACAGCGTAAGCAGTGGATATGCGCTCTATGCTGATTATAATGCTTCTGTTGAAATAAATGGCGGGACAATTAGCAACAGCGGAGACAGTGGATATGCACTCCATGCCGAGAGGACTGCTTCTGTTGAAATAACTGACGGGGAAATTAGCAACAGCGGAAACAATGGAAAAGCACTCTATGTCAATTCAAATGCTTCTGTTGAAATGAATGGCGGGGAAATTAGCAACAGCGGAGACAATGGAGAAGCACTCTATGTCAATTCAAATGCTTCTGCTAAATTGAATGGTGGCGAAATTATCAACAGCGGAAGCGTTGGATATGCGCTCGATGTCAATTCAAATGCTTCTGCTGAATTGAATGGTGCGACAATAACTTGTAGCAATAATGGAACAGCTGTATATGTTAGAGGTACTTTCAGTATGACCGCAGGCACCGTTGATCAGACCAGTGGATTACCTAATGGAATAGCAATCGATGTAGGAAAAGCGGCGAAGCCCGTCAGCATAAGCGGAGGGACTGTAAATTCTCCTAAAGGCGTTGGCGTCGAGGCCCCTTATACACAGGTAAACGTGACTGGCGGTACTTTTAATACAGGGAAAGAAGCTTTTCAAACACGTAAACTTAATATCGCTCCTTCTTCAGATGAAGATGTGAAAGTAACAAGTGGTACGTGTTTGGTAGCTGCGTATAGTAATTCAGAAACGTATGGCCCCTCTGATAACAAAATTAGTGGCGGCACATTTGATGCGCCCTACATCGTAAACGCATATGATTATGAAATTGAGAGCAAGCTTGAAATAAACGGCGGTGTTTTTAACAATCTTACTGCTGTTCAAGCAGAGAATTCAGATGTAGAAGTTGTGATAACCGGCGGGACTTTCAAAACCGGGGAAAACAAAGGCTGCGAGGACGCTAACAAATATATACCGGATAATATGGCAATGGAGGTCGACCCCGATAGCGGCGAAATAGTTGTTTCCGATGACGCAGTTGCCGTAGTAAACGGAGTTGGATACGAAACCCTCGCTGACGCTATTGAAGCCGCTTCCGACAACGACACCATCACGCTGGTTGATACAGTGACGGCTGATAGCGAGATTATCATCGATAAGTCTATCACGATTGATGGCCAGGGACATAAAATCATACTGAACGCCAAGCAGGACAGCCAGGCGCTAAGTATCGGCGATACAAACACTCGTGACGTTGCAGTTACGTTCGACAATGTTGACCTCACCATAACAGAAACGACCGGCACAAGCGCCGACGCCATTGACGTTTGGGCTGGGCTGAACATAGACAACAGCAAGGTTGAAATTTCCGAGCTGCGCAGCGCCTTTGTTATGCAGGGCGGCATGGACGCCAATGTAAACGTGAACAATTCCACTGTGAACGTTCATGACATTACCGGCAACGGCTCCAACGGCGGCGTGGTTGACATCGAAGGCTCGGAAGTTTCCTTCACCAACATTGGCAGCCATGCGCTGAGTATAGAAGAGCTCACTGTTGGCAATTCCACGCTGAATTTTGAGAATGTTGAGTTATGTGCGATTTATGGTCAGAAGATGGACCTCGAGAATGGCGCCGACGTCAACATTGAGAACTGCGGCACCAGGCTTCCGATCACTGGATATGGCAACGTGAAGTATGTTCAGCTGGTTCAGATAAAGACCGTTGCGGAAGTAACCGACAATCACCTTAACATAGAC
>UQWI01000021.1 GCA_900544765.1 uncultured Eubacteriales bacterium
TGGATTATCCAATGTTGGATTTTCCAATGTAGGTAAATCCAATATAGGCGGCTGTCCGCCGCTGGTAGCTGCTTCCGGCTCTCGCGGCTGCGGCTGCTCGTATATGACGTAATCCGCGCCCCGCAAGCGTCCCTTTTCGTCGCGTTCCCGGCTGCGCACGATATATCCGGCTTTTTCGAGTTCCTTTACCGCTTCGCGGATTGCGTCGATCTTCTCCCGGTTGATATGGGATAAGCCCGCAAGGGTATAATCCCAATCCTCCGGCAAGGACAGCATTTGCGAAAGCAAGCCTTTTGCTTTTAAGGACAATTCCTTGTTTCGCAAGTGGTGGTTGCTCATAACGGTATATCCCGTATTTCGCTCCACTCTGAAAACTGCCATTTTTCCTCACTTCCTCTCTTGGTCTGCGTGGACAATTAGAAAGCCGTTTTCGGCTGTTTTGGTATTGCAATATGCCCTTTGCCGTTTTCGCGTCTGCAAAGCCGCATGACACAAGGGCTTTTGCCCGTCTATTTGTCCATGCTGGCGGGCGTTTTCCGCGTCCTTTTGCCGGGGCAATAGGGACACTCTTTGAAAACGCAAAACTCATATTTCCACCCGGGGCGGTAGAAACGGCAAGTGCCGCAATCTTCATCATCTCCGGCACAACCGGATTGATAGCGGTCAAATCCCGGCTTCTGCTGCATGAGCAGTTCAAATGCCCGCTGCTTGCCTTTTATGAAATACATTCCGGCTGTACCTCCTTTCCTGCGGGCATAAAAAAACGGCGTTACTTTCTCCCCAAAAGGGGTTAAGGTAACGCCGCTTGTGTGCGTATTCAGTTTTTAACACATTCCCTGTCTATCCGCTGTCCGCAAAACCATTGATTTTATTAGCTTTTTGCCGCTATCGCTATCACACCTCATTATTCGACCGTCCGGGGTTCAACCGGCTGGTGCAGGACGCGACCGACCACAAGATCAATTTGGTACTAACCAAAGACCTCAGCAGGTTAGGCCGTGATTACATCGAAGCGGGCAAATATACCGACTTCATTTTCCCGTCCCTCGGATGCCGGTTCATTGCCCTCAACGATGGGGTGGACACCATCCGCAAGAACAATGAAATGCTGGTCATTCTGAAAAATGTCATGAATGACCTCTATGCGCGGGACACCAGCAACAAGATCAAGGCGGTGAAGCTGTCCACCTTCAAGGCCGGGAAATATGTGGGCTGCTATGCGCCCCTCGGCTACCGAAAGAGCGCGGCGGACAAGCACATTTTGGAGATCGACCCGGTGACGGCCCCGGTGGTGCGGCGCATCTTCGATCTGCGGTTGCAGGGGTACGGCTTCCGCAAAATCGCCCTGCAACTGAACGCCGAAAAAGTCCCCTCGCCCAGAACCTTTTACTACATGGCGGAGGGGCGGGAGAACCGCCGGGGCGAGACGGAGTGCTGGAACGATGTGACGGTGAAAACCATCCTCCGCAACGAGGTTTATCTCGGCCACATGGTACAGAACAAGACGGGCACAGTCTCCTACAAGAACCACAAGCAGGTCAGCAAACCGGAGAGCGAATGGATTCGGGTGGAGAACACCCACGAGCCGCTGATTTCTCAGGATGTGTGGGACGCGGTGCAGCGGATGGACAACCACCCGTCCAGAGGGCGCAGCGGCAAGAGCGGCAGCGTTTCTCTGTTTGCCGGTCTGCTGCGGTGCGTGGACTGCGGGGCCTCCATGCGGTATATGCGGGATTACCGGAAGAAAACCAGCGGCAAGGAGCCGGAGTACAAGGCGTATGTCTGCAACCGGTACGCTTCGGGCGGCAAAGACGCCTGTTCTTCCCATTACATCAACCAGAAAGCATTGGCTCATGTGGTGCTGCTGGACATCCGCAGCAAGTCGATGTGGGCGCAGTTTGGCCGGGCTGAGATTCGGGAAAAACTTCTGGCGCAGAAGGAGTCCGCTGGCCGCGAGAAAACGAAAACGCTCCAAGCAGAATTGAGCGCCATCGACCGACGGCTGCCGGAGCTTGACCGGCTGGTGCAGTCCGCCTATGAGGACAAGGTGCTGGGCAAAATCCCGGAAAACCTCTGCGTCCAGCTTCTCAACGGCTATGAGGCCGAGCGCAAGGCCAAGCAGGAGCGCCGCCGGGAGCTGACAGAGCAGCTTGCCGCCAGCCGGGAGAATGAGCAGTCTGTGGACGCATGGCTGGACATGGTGCAGGATTATTACAATCTGGAAGAGCTTGACCGTCCTACGCTGGTGCGGCTCATCCAGAAAATCTAGGTCGGCGAAAAGCGTATGGTGGACGGCCACGAGGAACGGAACTTCAATATCTACTACAATTTCATCGGGCATATCGACCTGTGAGCTTGTCATGCTTTATGCGAAGTGAACTAATGAGTGGTTTGCGAAAGACACAAGCCGCAAGGTTAAGGCCGCGCTGCACTCCAAGTTTGCAAACGGAGAGCGGATATTTGCCTATGCGCCGCTCGGTTACAAGCGCGATCCGGACAAGAAAAACGCCCTTGTGGTTGACGAGAACACGCGCTGGATTGTCGAGAAGATTTTCGATATGGCGTTCCACGGTTCCGGCGCTGCGAGCATAACCCATCGGCTAATAGAAGAGCGTGTGCCAACTCCCGGATGGCTGAACTACACCCGCTACGGTACGTTCGCCAACATCTACGCGGATGCGCCAGAGGAAAAGCGGTACGCTTGGACGACAAACCAGGTAAAGACTATGCTCAAAGATGAAACCTACATAGGCAACACCATCCACAACCGTCAGACAAATATCTCGTACAAGAGCAAAAAGCGAGTACGCAAGCCGGTTGAGGAATGGATTCGCGTGGAGAATACGCATGAGGCCATCGTCAGCAGAGATGTGTTCGAGCAGGTGCAGGAGCAGATAGCTAACCGTCGCAGAAAGATGAAAGACGGCACACGGCAGATATTCGCCGGGATAGTAAAGTGCGCCGACTGTGGCTGGTCGATGGCATATGCCTTGAAAACCCAGAGTAAAACACCATACGGCATCTATCGTTGCAGCAAATACGGGCAAGGCACAGGTCAATGTACACCGCACTACATCCGCTACGATGTGCTCTACACCTACGTGCTTGCACGAGTGCGCTACTGGGCCAAACAGGCCGAGATTGACGAGGATGTACTACTTCAACGGCTTCTTAAAACCGGTGACAGGGAACGTCAGGCAGAGTCCAAGAAACAGGCCGACGAACTCAAAAAGGCCGAAAAACGCAAAGCCGAAGTAGACCGCCTGTTCGCCAGAATGTACGAGGACTGGGCGGCGGGACGCATCACGGAGTACAACTTCAATATGCTCTCGCAGAAGTACCAGTCCGAACAGCAGTCACTTACAGAGCAGATTGAGGCCCTAAAAACTCAGCTCGCCACTCAGGAGCAGTCCACAGCGGACGCCGAGAAGTGGGTCAAGCTCATACGCCAATACACCGACCCAACCGAGCTGACCGCCGAACTGCTGAACACCTTGATTGAGAAAATCCTGATACATGAAGCCGTCAAACAGACCGACGGCACACGGGAGCAGGAAGTAGAAATCTTCTACAGCTTCGTCGGCAAAATTGATTGAACGTAAACCAGTGTCTTTAAATGTGTGAAACCGGCGCGTCGGAGCCCTCGACGACGAACCTGCTTGCCCTTGCAAAACTCTACGGCGTCAGCGCCGGGGAGCTGCTGCGCGACGTGGAATAGGGCGCGGAAGCGGTTTCAAAAAAATCTGCGAAAAAATTAAAAAAACTCTTGCAAACTTCGCCATGCTGTGCTAACATATAAAGGCTCGATAGCGAGCCGACATGCGCCGCTAGCTCAGCTGGATAGAGCGTCTGGCTACGGACCAGAAGGTCAGGGGTTCGAATCCCTTGCGGCGTGCCATAGAAACCCAGTGATTTTGAGGTTTTGCCTTAATCACTGGGTTTCTTTTATTTCCAATTGCTGTGGCGGTACTTTAGCGGGACAATACAGTCATTTAATTTGTCTGCGCTGCTTTAGGTCAATGACATAGTTGGCGTACTTCTCAAGAGTCGGCTTTTTAATGGACACCTGCCCATTCCTGCAAGCCTCTTAAAACAGCGTGGCCTGCCGCTCAAGCTCTTTCTTGACTTGACGCGGGGTCATGTCCGGCGCGGGCTTCCACGTCATCTGGTAGTCTTTCAGACGCTTTCCCGAGGCGTCGCGGCATCGAAATACGCGAATCTGATAGCTTATGATGTTGCCGTCTTTGTCGCGGCGCTCAGATATGTTTGCCATACTCTTTGGCCTCCAGCCCCAGAAGCAACCTGATAGCCTCCAGCCGTTCAGCCGGTGCGCTGTCAGGGTCATCGCGGATTTGCCACAGCACGGTCAGGTTTGCCCGCCTGTCCGCTTGCCGGGCTTGGATGTATGCAGGGAGGTCAGACATCTTCTGTTACAGATACCTATATAAACCCTTTATTTACCTAAATTGTTGCACTTGACAGTATAATTCACCTGCAAGCTCAAAAAGCGCCCCGGCGCTTTCACGCCGGGGCCTTACACAAGGGAAAACGGAAGGGTGAGATATTTACTTCTTCTGAGCTGCGGGCACGCCGTGGCAGGCGCTGCACGCGCCGCAGGAGCCGCAGCTGCCTCCGCAGGAGCAGCCGCCCTTGCCCTGCCTTTTGTCGCGTATCATCTTGCGGATGACCAGGACGACGACAGCAAGGAGCACAAGCGCCACTATTATTGTCGCCAGGTTGGCTGCAATCCACTCAAACATTGACGGCCGCCCTCCTGTCGGAGGTCAGGCGCTCGCCGTACTCGCCGTACCTGCTCTTGCGCACGAGCAGGTAGATCATAGCTGCGAGAACCACGAAGGCCACGACCGTCCACAGACCGAAGCTGACGTCGCCGGTGATGAGCCCGCCTATCTGGTAGATCATCAGGCTGACGCAGTAGGCGAAGGCGCACATGTAGCCGATGGCGGCAAGGGTCCACTTGGGGCTGTTCATCTCGCGCTTGATCGCGCCCATGGCCGCAAAGCAGGGGGCGCACAGCAGGTTGAACACCATGAAGCTGTAGGCCGCGATGCCGGTGTACTCGCTCGCGAGGATGCCCCACATCTCGTCTCCGGCCTCGCTGACCTCGGCAAAGCCATAGCAGACGCCCATGATGGCGACGAGGTTCTCCTTGGCGACCAGGCCGCCGACGACGCCGACCGTGGCCTGCCAGGTGCCGAAGCCGAGCGGGATGAAGATGAACGCGACCGCGCTGCCGACGGCGGCGAGCAGGGAGTCGTTGTTGTCCTCGACCATGCCGAAGCCGCTCTCGGTGACGCCGAAGGCCTGCAGGAACCAGATGAGAATGGAGCTGAGCAGGATGACGGTGCCGGCGCGCTTGATGAAGCTCCAGCCGCGTTCCCAGGTGGCGCGCAGGACGTTGCTGGCGGCCGGGGCGTGATAGGCGGGCAGCTCCATGACGAAGGGGGCCGCCTCGCCAGCGAAGGCCCTGAGCTTCTTGAGGATGATGCCGGAGATGATGATGGCCGCGACGCCGACGAAGTAGGCGCTCGTGGCTACCCACCAGCCGTCGTCAAAGAACGCGCCGGCGATCATGCCGATAATGGGCAGCTTTGCCCCGCAGGGGATGAAGCAGGTGGTCATGATGGTCATGCGCCTGTCGCGCTCGTTCTCTATGGTGCGGCTGGCCATGACGGCGGGGACGCCGCAGCCGGAGCCGATGAGCATGGGGATGAAGCTCTTGCCGGAGAGGCCGAACTTGCGGAAAATGCGGTCCATGATGAAGGCGATGCGCGCCATGTAGCCGATGTCCTCGAGGATGGAGAGCATCAGGAACAGCAGCAGCATCTGCGGCACAAAGCCGATGACCGCGCCTACGCCGGCTATGATGCCGTCGCAGACGAGTCCGACCAGCCAGTCGGCCACGTTGCCCTCGAGCAGGCCGCGCGCGCCCTCGACCGCCCACTCGCTGACGAGCACGTTGTTGGTCCAGTCGGTGAGGAAGGTGCCGAGCGGCCCCATGGCTATCCAGTACACCGCCGCCATGACCACGACGAAGATGGGCAGGGCCGCTATGCGGTTCGTAACTATGCGGTCAATGCGGTCGGAGGCCGTCATCTTGAGCCCCCTGCTCTTTTTCTTGACGGCGGAGCCCACCACGCGGGCTATGTAGGCGTAGCGCTGGTTGGTGATGATGCTCTCGCTGTCGTCGTCGAGCTCACGCTCGCAGTCGGCTATGTGCTGCTCGATGTGCTTCATGAGCCCGGCGTCGAGCCTGAGCTCCTCGATGACCTTCTCGTCCCGCTCAAAGAGCTTGATGGCGTACCAGCGCAGGAAGCAGTTGTCCACCTTGCCCTCGATGCTCTCCTCGATGTGGGCGATGGCGTGCTCCACACTGCCGTCAAAGACGCAGGGAATGCTGCCGGGCTTATGAGTCTCGACTAACTCAACGGCGCGCTTTGCCGCCTCCATGCTCCCCTCACCCTTGAGCGCGCTGGTGACCATGACGGGGCAGCCGAGCGCGTCGCTGAGCTTCTTGAGGTCGATGGCGTCGCCGTTCTTGCGCACGACGTCTATCATGTTCACGGCTACCACAGTGGGGATGCCGAGCTCAAGCAGCTGCGTGGTCAGGTATAGGTTGCGTTCTATGTTTGTGCCGTCGACGATGTTGATGATGGCGTCGGGCTTCTCATTGACCAGGTAGTTGCGGGCGACGACCTCCTCAAGCGTATACGGGCTCAGGGAATAGATGCCGGGCAGGTCCTGTATCACGACGCCCTTGCTGCCCTTGAGCGTACCCTCCTTCTTCTCGACGGTGACGCCCGGCCAGTTGCCGACCCTCTGGTTGGAGCCGGTCAGGGCGTTGAACATCGTCGTTTTACCGCTGTTAGGATTGCCCGCCAGGGCAATTTTCACTTCCATACGTTAAAACTCCTCTCTTAATCAGGCGGCTCAGGCTCAGCCGCCGAATGTCTGCCGGCCGGATCCGCCGGCGCGGGGCGTACCCCTCAGCGAGTTAGGTTTCGCTACCTTATGCCGCTTTAAAAAGCCCCCTCGGGGCGTTCGCGGCCTTATTGCAGCTCTATCATCTCGGCGTCGGCCTTGCGTATGCTCAGCTCGTAGCCGCGGATGGTGACCTCAATCGGGTCGCCAAGAGGCGCAACCTTCCGAATGTAGATATCCGTGCCCTTCGTGACGCCCATGTCCATAATGCGGCGCTTGAGAGCCCCCGTGCCGTTCAGCCTGGCCACCGTTACGGTGGAACCGACTCTGGCGTCCTTGAGTGTTTTCACATGACTACCCCCTATTCATTGACCAGGATCCTGCTGCACAGTCCCCTGTCAAGGGCTATGCGGCTGTCCTTCACCTGGATTATAAGATTGCCCGCGAGAGAGTTCACAATTTTGACTTGCTGCCCCTCTACCAGGCCCAGCTCGGCCAGATGCCTACGCACCTCGTCCTTGCCGGTTATCCTGTCTATAATCATTCCCTCGCCTTCACCGGCCATGGAAAGCGGAAGCATGGCGCTCATCCTTTCTAGCTGCTCTTTCCTGTCACTCGGTTAGATTTATCTAACCACATACGCAGTTTAATACATCGCACCCGTTTTGTCAATAGTCTTGACTAACTTTATTCAAAATCTGAAAATCCGACACAATGGCGGCAAGTGTCCGGTAAATATGCCCAAATACGTCCGCGCCATTCTCAACATATTCGACAAATCGAATCGTTCGAGTGCAATTTCGATTGACTTTTCGCACAACAACGGCTAAAGTTTAATTGCAGAGAAGCTGAAAACGTTACCGGGAACGTTTTCGAGCTCGCGCGGTTCAGAGAGGAGGCGGCCGTGTGACTATTAAGGACGTCGCAAAGCTTTGCGGAGTCTCGGTGAGCACGGTAAGCCGTGTGCTAAACAACCGACCGGATGTCAGCCCGGCCGTGCGTGAAGCCGTCTGGGCGGCAGTGCGCGACAGCAACTATGTTCCCAACAACTCCGCCCGGGCGCTGGTCAAGACAAGCTCGGACGCCATCGGGCTTGTTGTCCGAGGCGTTTCAAACCCATTTTACGCAGACATCATAAAGGTGATAGGCCGTGAGATAGACGCGGCGGACTGCACCATGGTGATGCAGCAGATAGCTTCCAACGAGGATGAGATAGAGCGCGGCGCGCTCATGGAGCGCGAGAAAAAGCTGCGCGGGCTCATCTTTCTCGGCGGGCGCTGGGACTACTCCCCCGACGAGCTCGGGCGCATAACCGTCCCCTTCGTCTGCTGCTCCTATACGAACAGCTTCGGCTCGCTGGATTTGTCCTGCTACTCGTCCGTCAGCATAGAGGACGAGCTGGCCGCAGAGCGCGCCGTGCATGAGCTGGTTTCACTCGGCCACCGCAGGATAGCCTGCCTGGTTTCGGAGACGGATGACCGCTCTATAAGCGAGCTGCGCTACCGCGGATATGTCAGGGCGCTGGAGTCTGCGGGCATAGAGCCCGACGAGGGGCTTGTCGCCCGCGCCGGTTCCTTCGGCATGGAGGACGCGTACAACGCAGCGGTAAGGCTCGCCCGCTCCGGCGCGGACTTCACCGCAATGTTCATAATCGCCGACGCGATGGCGATTGCCGCGATAAAGGCCCTTGAGGACTGCGGCATGAGCGTCCCGCGCGACTGCTCGGTCATTGCGATTGACGGCCTGACGCTCTCGGAGTACACGCGGCCCACGCTCACCACGCTGTGCCAGCCCACCGCCCGCATGGGCGAGGAGAGTGTAAAGATACTGCTGGACGTTATAGAAGGCCGCAGCGGCCACCGCCATGTCACAGTGGAGCCCACCTTCAGGGCGGGCGCCTCCGTAGCGCCCCCTCCGTCCAGCTGAGGCGGCAAATACAACAAAAACAGCCATGGCTGTTTTGGGCTTTGCAGGCAAAGCCCATTTGAATGGTTTTTACGGCCTGAGCCGTGAAAATAAAATCTAAACAGGAGATGTAAAAAAGTATGAAGAAGTTTCTTGCTCTGCTTCTCGCGCTCGTAATGGTATTTGCGCTCGCGGCCTGCGGCACTACCGAGACCGAGACCAGCAATCCTCCCGCAGAGGGAAGCACTGCTCCGTCCGACGGCGGCGATGTCAGCACCGAGGGCGCCAGCGTCTACTATCTGAACTTCAAGCCCGAACAGGAGAAGCAGTGGCTGGAGCTCGCCGAGATCTACACCGAGGAGACCGGCGTCCCCGTCAAGGTCGTCACCGCCGCCTCCGGTACCTATGAGACCATGCTGACCAGCGAGATGGCCAAGGAAGAGGCCCCGACCCTGTTCCAGGTCAACGGTCCCGTCGGCCTCAACAACTGGAAGACCTACTGCTACGACCTCTCCGGCAGCGACTTCTACGGCGAGCTGACCAGCGAGGACTACGCCCTCAAGGAGGGCGACGAGGTCCTCGGCGTGGCCTACGTCATTGAGTCCTACGGCATCATCGTCAACAAGGCCCTGCTCGAGCAGGCCGGCTACACCGTCGACGACATCCAGAGCTTTGAGGACCTCAAGGCCGTCGCCGAGGACATCACCGCCCGCAAGGACGAGCTGGGCTTCTCCGCCTTCACCTCCGCCGGCATGGAGAGCAGCTCCGACTGGCGCTTCAAGACCCACCTCGCCAACCTCCCGATTTACTTTGAGTATCAGGATCGCGGCATTTCCTCCACCGACGCCATTGAGGGCAAATACCTTGACAACTACCGCGCCATCTGGGATCTCTACATCAACAACGCCACCTGCGATCCCAGCGAGCTCACCATGAAGACCGCGACCGACGCCGTCAACGAGTTCGTCGGCGGCCAGGCCGTGTTCTATCAGAACGGCTCCTGGGAGTTCGCCAACGTCACCGGCGAGGGCAAGCTCGCCGAGGACGACGTCACCATGATCCCCATCTACTTCGGCGTGGGCGACGAGGCCAACCAGGGCCTCTGCACCGGCTCCGAGAACTACTGGTGCGTCAATAAGAACGCCAGCGAGGAGGACATCCAGGCCACCCTCGACTTCATGTACTGGTGCGTCACCAACGAGACCGCACTGGCCGCCATCACCGGCGGCGAGGGCGCGATGCCCAGCGGCGGCGCCGGCATGGGCTTCGCCATCCCCTTCAAGGCCGCGCCCGAGAGCCAGAACCTCTTCGTCAAGCTCGACGCCGAGATGACCGCCGAGGGCAAGACCCCGGTCAGCTGGAACTTCACCACCATGCCTTCTGAGGAGTGGAAGAACCTGCTCGGCTCCAAGCTCGCCGCTTACGCCGCCGACCAGACCGACGAGAACTGGGCCGCCGTCGTCTCCGCCTTCGTTGACAACTGGGCCGCCGAGTACGCCCTGGCCAACGGCTGAGCTGCATAGGCTTTGTTTAGAAAGCAATAGCTTTCCGGGGCCGCCGGAGATTCCGGCGGCCCCTTTTTGAAAATCAGCGCCGGCCGGGCGGGCCGCGCGTCGGGCCCTCGGGGCCTCAAAGGCGCGTCCGGCCCGGACGGCGCGACATGCTTGCAAAGAGGGGATGGAAAATGGAAAAAGCCATCAAAAAGTGGTGGCCGGTGTTCGTCCTGCCCACGCTTATCGCGTTCATCATCGGCTTCATCATACCGTTCATACAGGGCGTGTACCTCTCGCTCTGCCAGTTCATGACGATAAAGGACGCGAGCTTTATAGGCTTTGCGAACTTCACGAAGGCCTTCGCCGACAGCACCTTCACGCACGCCTTCTGGTATAACTGTGCCTTCGTCGCGGTCAGCACCCTGGCCATAAACGTCGGCGGCCTCGCCGTCGCGCTCATACTCACGAAGGCCATACGCGGCACGAACGCCTTCCGCACAGTGTTCTTCATGCCGAACCTGATTGGCGGCATCGTCCTCGGCTACATCTGGCAGATCCTGCTCAACTGCGCCCTCGCGCTCCTGGAGAAGCCGCTTCTGCAGCTGGACGCCACGGCGGGCTTCTGGGGCCTTGTCATACTCATGTGCTGGCAGCAGATAGGCTATATGATGATAATCTACATCGCCGGCCTCCAGAGCATACCGGACACGCTCATAGAGGCCGCGGAGATAGACGGCGCGACGCCCTGGCAGACCTTCTGGAAGGTCAAGCTGCCGAACCTCATGCCCAGCATAACGATTTGCCTCTTCCTCACTATAACGAACAGCTTCAAGCTCTTCGACCAGAACCTCGCCCTCACGGAAGGCGAGCCGGCGCACGCGAGCGAGCTTCTGGCCTATAACATTTACTACACCTTCTACTCCCGCTCCGGGCCGCAGTGGAAGGGCATAGGCCAGGCGAAGGCCGTCATATTCTGCCTCATCGTCGTCGCCATATCCTTCATCCAGCTCCGCGCGACCCGCAAAAAGGAGGTGCAGCAGTAATGGCAAAGGCAAACCGCTTTTCAAGCCGGCTCTGGAGCGTCGTGATGACCCTCGTCTGCGTGCTCTGGATGTACCCCATCTTCATGGCCCTTATGATTTCGCTCAAGCAGCCGACCGCGATAAGCACCGCCACGGCCTTCGAGCTGCCCAACGCGGACACCTTCGCCGGCTTCGTGAACTACGAAAACGCGATAAACCAGCAGGGCTTCTTCTCCAGCCTCTTTTACAGCGTGCTGATAACGGTGACGAGCGTCTTCGCGATACTTATCTTCTGCAGCATGTTCGCCTGGTACATAACCCGCGTCCACACCCGCTTCACCAAGCTGCTGTACGGCCTGTGTGCCTTCTCCATGGTCGTACCCTTCCAGATGGTCATGTTCACCCTCTCCAGCATGGCGGACACGCTCCACCTGCGCACGCCCTGGACGCTCTGGATAATCTACCTCGGCTTCGGCGCGGGCCTCGCGGTGTTCATGTTCGCGGGCTTCATGAAGACGGTGCCGCTCGAAATTGAGGAGGCCGCCATGATAGACGGCTGCAACCCGCTCCAGACCTACTTCAAGGTCGTCTTCCCGCTGCTGCGGCCCACAATGGTCTCCGTCGCCATACTGGAGGCCATGTGGATATGGAACGACTACCTCCTGCCCACGCTGGTGCTGGACGTGCAGAAGTACAAGACCATACCCATGCTCATACAGTTCTTCAAGGGCAGCTACGGCCGCGTGGAGTGGGGCCCGATGATGGCCTGCATCGTGCTTGCAATCCTGCCCATAGTCGTGCTATACTTGCTCGGTCAGAAGCACATCATAAAGGGCGTCCTCTCCGGCGCCGTGAAGGGATAAGTTATGCGCAAATGCGGAATATTGCTGCCGGTCTCCTCGCTCCCGAGCAGATACGGCATCGGCTCCTTCGGCGAGGAGGCCTATAAATTCGCCGATTTCCTCGCCGCGTCCGGCCAGGGCGCCTGGCAGATTCTCCCCCTCGGGCCGACGAGCTACGGCGACTCCCCGTACTCCTCCTTTTCCTCGAGCGCGGGCAATCCGTATTTCATAGACCTCGACAAGCTTATTGAAGAGGGCCTGCTTGACAAGGACGAGGTTGAGGGCGTCGACTGGGGCTCCGAGCCCGAGTATATCGACTACGGCAAAATATACGAGCACCGCTTCGATGTGCTGCGTCTCGCCTGCGAGCGCGGCTGGGCGGGCGACGCCGGAAAGATTGCCGCATTCGTCGACTCGAACCGCGGCTGGCTGCCGGATTACGCCCTGTTCATGGCGCTGAAGCGGCACTTCGGCATGAAGAGCTGGATTGAGTGGCCGGACGAGGACGCGCGCATGCGCAAGAGCGATGTCATCGAAAAGTACCGCCGCGAGCTCGACGCCGACATACGCCTCTTCACCTGGGCGCAGTACAAGTTCTTCGAGCAGTGGGACGCCCTGCGCGAGTACGTCCACTCCCTGGGCATAGAGATAATTGGCGACATCCCCATCTACGTCGCGCTCGACAGCGCCGACGTGTGGAGCGACCCCAAGAGCTTCCTGCTCGACGAGCGCAACGTGCCCACGGTGGTCGCGGGCGTGCCGCCGGACTACTTCTGCGCCGACGGGCAGCTCTGGGGCAACCCCATCTACGACTGGGCGCACATGAAATCCGACGGCTACGGCTGGTGGATACGCCGCATCGAGAGCGCCAAGCGCCTCTACGACGTCATACGCATAGACCACTTCCGCGGCTTCGACAGCTACTGGGCCGTACCCTACGGCGAGGAGACCGCGAAGAACGGCGAGTGGCGCACAGGCCCCGGCATCGGGCTCGTCGGCGTGCTGCGCGACTGGTTCCACGACACGCGCTTCATCGCGGAGGACCTCGGATACCTGACGCCGAGCGTCATGCAGCTTGTGAAGGACAGCGGCTTCCCCGGCATGAAGGTGCTCGAGTTCGCCTTCGACTCGCGCGAGCCGAGCAACTACCTGCCCCACACCTACACGCCGAATTGCGTCTGCTACGTCGGCACGCACGACAATGAGACGGCAATGCAGTGGTGGAAGAAGATTTCCCGCGCGGATTCGGCTTACGCGCGCCGCTACCTCGGCCTCAACTCCCGTGAGGGCATAAACTGGGGCCTCATACGCGGAGGCATGTCCAGCGTGGCTGAGCTCTTCGTGGGCCAGCTCTCCGACTTCCTCGGTCTGGGCGCCGAGGCCCGTATCAACGAGCCCGGCAACCCGAGCGGCAACTGGCGCTGGAGGCTCCAGCCCGGCCAGCTCACGGACGAGCTCGCGGCCAAGATTTACGAATACACCCGTATGTACGGCCGCCTGAACCCGCTCTCCCCCGCTCCCACAGAGCCGAAGGGCAAATCCCTCAAATCCAAGCCGGAAAAATAACATAAAACCCATCATCCCGGAGAAATCCGGGATGATTTTTTACACAGGCTTAACTTGACTTTCCCACCCGGCAGTGCGTTAATTGTCCTGTAAGCTCTCGATTGGGGGTATGGGCTTGGACACGCTGAAACGTGCGCTCAGCCCGGTGTGCTTCATCCTGCTCTTCGCCGCAACGCGGCTGGCTGCGCCGGCGCTGCCTTGCGGCGACGCTGTTCAGGCTCGGCAAGATCAAGTTTGCCGTTTTTGCACTCATTCTGGCGGCGGCCGTCTCAGTGACGGCGGTGTTCTGGCCGAAATACACCGCCGCCGTCATTGAAGCGCGCCTGTCCGCCGAGGGCTACAGCGATATGGCCCTGTTGACAAAAGCGCCATAGGACGCAGCTCCATGCTGTACCCTATGGCGCTTAGAGTTTTACGGAGACTCACGCCCGGGTGTTTCCGGGTCGTCAGGAGCTTTACC
>UQWI01000022.1 GCA_900544765.1 uncultured Eubacteriales bacterium
CCCCGCCCGGGCGTGCTCCGGGCCGCCTTCGACTATGTTTTTCTCTTCCATGAGCTGTCCTTTCTCCGGCCGGTCTGCCGGTTATGTCCCAAAATCATTCTCAACGTCCGCCTGGAACCGTATTTCACGTCCTGCCTCATTCACTGCGACGTGAGCGTTTGCCGCGCCTTCACAGCTTTTATCAGGCCCTGCCTGTCGGTTATGTACTCATCCGGGATTCGCTCCAGATATTCCTCGAGGCTTATCTGACCGGCGGCGAGCAGGTTGTCCAGCGTCTGCGCGCTGGCTATCTCGCTCCAGTAGGCGCTTGCGCCCACGTCAAGCTTGAGCAGCATGGGTATGTCCCGCAGCTGTGCAAAGTCGTATGGCACCACCAGCGTACCGCCCGCGCTCAGCGGCAGCGCGTCCCCGGCGAAGGCAAGCAGCTCTTCGGGCACCTCCTCGGCGGGGTCGACCTCAACCATGCGCACTCCGTAGTATCCCGCCATAAAGTCCAGGTAAATTGCGCCCAGCTCTTCGATACTCTGATACAGGCTCTGCCTTGTGAGCTCGTTCGGCGTGGCCGCCGCGCGCTGCAGAGCCACAATGGCGCTGGTGTTGTCCGGCCTTGCTTCGCCCAGCGCCACGCTCGTCGCGCCGAGGTTTGACTGCGTCATATCCTGCGTGAGCTCTATGAACTGCGCAATCTGCGGCGACACCTGCGCCGGGTCGAGGATGCGGGCCACGCCCGTCACGTCCCCGCCGTTGACGCCGATGGCCTTGCCGATGCCGTTGTCCCACTTCGGCACGCGGGTGCGGTCGTAGACCACCTTGGGATAGGCCGTAGTCATGAGTGAAATCATCGTCATGGCGAAAAGCTTGTTGATGTAAATCTGGTTCGGTATCAGGCCCGTGAGCATCGCCTGCCCGTGATAGCTGTCCTGCACATAATCCCAGCACAGCCAGGTGACGGGATAGAGCGTCAAGCCCAGATCCCAGGGCGGGCGCACCATCATGCCGCGCACGCACTCGCAGGCCCAGACCGTACCGGTGCCGTCGTCCTTCCAGAGCCGTAGGATGACGGTCGTCTTGTCGCCGGTCTCCTTGTAGCTGTCGGCGTACTGCTCGTCGGTGTCGGGGCGGATGTCCTCCCACCCTGCGCAGCCGAGCTCCCTTGCGCGCTTTTTGAGCTTTTCCGTCAGCTCCCGCCGCTTGATGAGTATGTACGGCTGGCTCTGCACACGCCTGTCGGCGCAGTTGCCGAAGCCCACGCGCGTGTTCGGCACTATCTCCGTCGCTATTGCGCCCCTGCCTCCGCCCGGCGCAGGCGCCTCGCTGTCCCAGTAGGTGTAGGTAGCCGCGTCGCCGTCCACGGCGGCGTTGCGCATAAACTCCTGAATCAGCGTGGGCAGCTTGTTGTGCTCGAAGAGCGCGTCAAACTCCGCGTTAACCACGTCCACGGCGCGTATGACCCGCCCGTCGCCAGAGTGCGAATCCACCGGCGAGGCGAGCAGCTTCACCCTGTCGCTGGTTATGCTCGCCACAGTGAAGAGCGTCACGCGCTTGAGGAAGTTGAAAACCGGCGTAGGCAGGCCGTTGGACTCCACGCCCTCCCACTGCTTGCCTACGAAGAAGTTCTCGTTCACGCGCACGGTGTCGTCGAGCTGTATGCTCTCGTTGTAGGCGAGCATCCTCTCGTACTCGCGCCACACGCTCTCCGCCGTGAGCTTGCCGTCCTTCTCAGCTTTCACTGCGCCTCACCCCTCCTTCTGAGCATTTCCCTCGTGCCGTAGGCCAGAATATTGGCCACGCCCTGCTCGTACCTCTCCTGCTCGGCGTTCCCGCGCCCAGTCTCGGCCGCAGATGACGTCACGGAGCTCAGCGCCCTGACCGAGGCCTCTAGCCTCTCAAGCACGCCCAGAACCTTCGCGCAGACGCGCACCGTCAGGAAAGCTCCCACGCAGCCTGCCGCCAAGAGGGAAAGGGCAATTATCTCCACCATCTCTGTACCTCCTTAATCTTCTCCGCCTTTTGTCCGTCTTTGCTGTGCAAAATACGCCGTACTAAAACCTCAGATACCCCGCCGTCGGCTCGCCTCCATGTATGAACTCGTCGTATTCCAGCCCGGCCTCCGCATCCCGGGTCCGCTCCGTCTCCAGCCCGGCGCTCTCCACGCGGGAGATACAGTAGTACCTCACAGCGTCCACCCTGTGCGTGACCTCGTGCGGCTCCTTCGCGCAGTCGTTGGGGTCCTGCTCGTCTGCCTGTATGTCTTTGAGGTCATCTATCGTCTGCCTGCAGTTTTCAAAGAACATAAGGCCCGGACGGCCGTCAGCCCGCTTGGCCAGCATCTCCTTGATGAGCATGTGGCCCTGCACGCGGGAGTTGTCCGCCTTGACTATGGGCACGCCGCAGTCGAGAAACAGCTCCGCCATAGTGCGGCCGGAGTCCTTCTGCCTCGACCACATGTCCGGCGGCGCGAAGGTGACCTCGATGCGCTCTCCCGGCAGCGTGCGCTCCAGCATTGCTCTCGCCGCCTCCTGGACAATCAAGCCGCTCTTGGAGTACTCCCGGTACATCCAGCTCCTGCCGGCCTCGTCCACGGCAAACCATGCGCAGGCGAACATATCCAGGCCGTAGTCGAAGGCCCTGTAGCGCTTCCAGTGCTTCGGTATGCTGAACACCGGCGAAACGTGCAGCGCCTCGCTCAGCTCCGGGAAGTAGTTCCCGCCGAGCGAGTCCCAGTCGCCGTACCTGTAGGCCCGGCGCAGGCCCTCCGGCATTGACGAGAGCATCCGCAGATAGCCCGGCGAGGACTTCAGCAGCACCGTGTTGTCCTCCACCGTCGCGGGGATGAACGCATAGTCGTCTGGGTTCTCGTTCTCCTCCGGGTTTTCGCGGTTTTGTATGTACTCCCGGTCTATGAACAGCCGCTTGACCCACCTGTGACCAACCCCGCCGGGGTTGCAGGTGACGTACATCCGCTTTGGTATGTCGTTCACGCCTCGCAGCAGCCCGCCGAGGAACTGGAAGGCCCTCCATGTAAACTGCGTGGCCTCGTCGAGGAAAATCCAGTCGTACTCCTGCCCGTTGTACTCCAGCTCGCTGGCCTCGCCCGACCAGTGCCCGAAGTGGATGACGCTGCCGTTGACGAAATAGATGGTGTGCAGCGAGCCGTTGTAGGCGGCCAGCTCCGGCCTGAGCAGCTTTATCATCGGCTCGATGTGGTTCGACTGCAGCTCCGGATAGGTCTTGCGCATTATCAGTATCCGGATGCCCGGATAGTTGTACGCGCCGAGCATGGCCTTTGTGCGCACGGCCCAGGTCTTGCCCCCGCCCTTGGCCCCTCCGTAGCCCGTGTAGAGCTTGCGCGAGGCGAAGAAAAGCTTCTGCTTGGGGTTGGCCTCGCCCGGGTCCCACTCGTAAACGGCGCTCACTCGGCCGCCCCGCTTCCCACGCCCTTGAGCTCAATTACCAGCTTCTGCTCCCTGGACGCCTGACTGCCCTTGTCTGCATAACCTCCGTTCTTCTCCTGCTTGAGCGCGTTCATGCAGCCCGTCGCCTTGCCCCCTTCCGTGACCATCTGGTTCTCCAGCCAGTCCATCCTCGCCAGCTTCGCCCGCTCGAACTCCCCGGAGTACAGCTTTTCGCCGCGCATCCGCTCGTACTCCTCCTCTCCCAGCTCCAGCGAGAGCAGCATCCCCGCCTCCGTCGGAAACCTACCCTGTTTTGTACGCTCGGCAAAGTACGCGTCTATTTTCCCCCTGAGCTCAAGCCGCCTCTGTCTGTTCGTTTTGGACACTTCCTCACCTCCACGCTCGCATTATACAATGTTTTGGATGATTTGTAAAGTATTTTGAGCTAAATTTTTGTATCTATCACAATATTCTGCGCTTTAAACAAATTTATCTCCTGTTTAGATATTTTACTGCCCTGATTTTTGTTCGTCTATGCGCTCAAATATCGTGTTTTTGTATTTAATCTGCTCTCTTCCGTCAAATGTCGCCCGATATTTTGTAATTATCGTTCTCTTGTGCACTATGCCATGTACTGCCGCCAGGCTGCGGCTCCGAGGCGTTTTTTGGGCGTCTGCCGGCGTTATCCGCTCGTTTCCCACTCTTTTTTGTACACGTCACACGCCTCAAAACAGTAAAAGCCGCCCCGGCGCACAAAGCGCCGGGGCGGCTCACAGTTTAATTTTTTCGTGTCGGGCTCTTACAGCTGCGGGTTATTCCTCGCCCTGCTCGCCGGTTTTGAAGCCGTAACGGCCCGTGCGACAGGCTCCGCACTTGGTGCAATCCCTGTTGCAGCCGCGTCTGCGGGGCCGTTTGAGGTAGCGCACGGCGATATAGGCCCACACCACCATTCCGAGAACTATCAGCACGTCAATCCACAAATCAAATCACCAACTGTCCAATCTGGTATACGGCGAAGGTCACTATCCAGGCCACGGCCAGCTGGAAGGCCGCGGTGAAGAGCATGTACTTTGTGCTGGACTCGCGTCTGACCGTCGCAAGCGCGGCTGTACATGGTATGTAGAGCAGGCAGAACACCATCAGGCACAGAGCGTTCAGGCTGCCGAAGCCTATCGAGCTCAACGCGGCGGAGAACTCGCTCATCCCCTCGGGCGAGGAGGCGTTCACGATGCCGAAGAGCACGGCGCAGCTGGACACGACTACCTCCTTCGCGGATATGCCCGCTATGAGCGCGACGGCAATCTGCCAGAAGCCCAGGCCTATCGGCACGAAGAAGGGTACCAGCCAGCGGCCAATCACAGCGCCGAAGCTCTCCGACATGTCCGTGACGTAGCCGTGTACGCCGAAGTTGAGCAGCAGCCAGATTATCAGGGTAGCAACGAAGATAGTGGTGCCCGCCTTGCCGAGGTAGTCCTTGACCTTTTCCCAGACGTAGATGGCCACAGTGCGCGAGTCGGGCAGCTTGTACTCCGGCAGCTCTATCATGAGGTAGTTTACGCTCTTCTTCCTGTCTATGAGGTGGATTATGGCCGAAACCACTATCGCAACGACGATGCCGATGAGGTACATCGAGTACGCCACAATCATCGCATTGTCGCCGAAGAACATCTCCGCGAAGAGTATGTAGATGGTCAGCCTGGCGTTGCAGCTCATAAAGGGCGTGACCAGCATGACCTTGTAGCGGTCGCGCTTGTTTTCTAGCGCGCGGGAGGCCATTATGGCGGGCACCGTGCAGCCGAAGCCCAGCAGCATCGGTATGAAGGCCCTGCCCGAGAGCCCGATGTGGCTCATAACGCCCTCCATGACATAAGCCACGCGGGCCATGTACCCGCTGTCCTCGAGCAGCGCCAGGCACAGGAAGAGTATCAGTATGTTCGGCAGGAAGGTCACAACCGTGCCGACGCCCGCTATTATGCCGTCAACTACGAGCGAAGTTATGACCCCGCTGGCTTTCACCGCCTCAAGCCCCGAGGCGACGGCTCCGCTGAGCCAGTCTATGCCCAGCTCGAGCCAGCCCTTGAGCCAGTCTCCCACGGTGAAGGTGAGCATAAAGATGACCGCCATAATGCACAGGAACACCGGTATGCCCCAGATTTTGCTGGTGAGCACGGCGTCCGCCTTCTCGGTCAGCACGTCCTGGCGCTGCTTGTGCAGCAGCACCTCGCTTATCACCTCGCCGATAAAGTCGTACTTCTGGTTGATTATGTCCGACTCGTAACTCCTGTCGAGCACATCCGGCAGGTTCACCGGGTACTTGGAGCAGACCTCCTTGTCGCTTTCGAGCAGCTTCAGCGCATGCCAGCGGTAATTCGTCAAATCCGGATACCTTCGCTTGAGCTCAGGCACTATCAGGTCTATCTTGTCCTCTATCGCGTCGGAGTAAACCATCGTGTACTCGCTGTGATGGTCGTGCTTATGATAGCTGACCTCGCTGTGCTCGTGTATCAGCGTGTCGGGATGTGTCTGGCCCCTGTGGTGTATCGCCGCATGCATCAGCGCATCCAGGCCGCGCCGCTTGCGCGCGGACACCGGCACTATTGGTATGCCCAGCATCTCCGGGAAGCGGTGCATATCTATCTCCATGCCGCGCTTCTCCACGATGTCCATCATGTTCAGCGCCATGACTACCGGCTTACCCAGCTCCAGCAGCTGCAAGGTGAGATAGAGGCTGCGCTCGAGCGCGCTCGCGTCCACGACGTTTATTATGACGTCCACATCGCCGCTGAGGATGAAGTTGCGGGAAACCGTCTCCTCCATTGTGTAGCTCGTCAGCGAGTAGGTGCCCGGCAAATCCACGAGGTGGATGTCCACGCCCTGGAAGCTCATATGCCCCTCTACCTTCTCGACCGTGACGCCCGGCCAGTTGGCCACCTTCAGGTTCGCGCCCGTGTAGGCGTTGAAGAGCGTCGTCTTGCCGCAGTTCGGGTTGCCGATGAAACCTATAGTCATCGTGCCCGCAGCCTCATTGGCCATCGCCCTTCGCCTCCTCCACTTCTATGCTGCGCGTAATGTTGTACCCCAGGGCAAAGCGCGTGCCCCTGAGTTTTATTATCATTATCCCCTTGCCCTTGCGGTTGAGGACGCTGACCTGCGTCCCGTTCGTCATGCCCAACGCCTCCAGGCGCCGCTCCAGCTCGAAGGGCAGGTTCAGCTTTTCCACCACGCATGTGTCGCCCGTCCGGACGTCCTTCAAATACATTGCGTTCCCCCTGCTTTCATCAGTAAGTCATCTCTAATATAATATAAAAATCGGCCGGATTAGTCAATCCACTTCCGGCCGATTTCGAGAATTAAGTTAGTAGAAATTAAGTTTACATAACTCCGTGAGCTTTGTCACCCGCCGTCACAGCTCAACCGTGCGGGTGGAGATGTTCTCGCGGAAGGCGGCGTCATGCTCCACGAAGAGCAGCGTGGGCTTAAAGCGCGCAATCAGGCGCTCCAGCTGCATGCGCGACCAGAGGTCTATGTAGTTCAGCGGCTCGTCCCAGACGTAGAGATGCGCCTTTTCACAGAGGCTGCGCGCCAGGAGCACCTTTTTCTTCTGGCCCCCGGACAGCTCCGACATGTCGCGCGCGAGCTGCGCGCGCTCGAAGCCCAGCTTGCGCAGTATGGTCTTGAGCAGGCTCTCATCCACGCCGTATTCGCGCGCGTAGTCGGACAAGCTGCCGCAAAGCCGCGAGGCGTCCTGTGGGACGTAAGACAGCAGCAGCCCGCTGCCTGCGCTTATTCTGCCCTCGTGAGGCACGTTTTCGCCGAGCAGCAGCTTTATCAGGCTGGACTTGCCGCTGCCGTTGCCGCCTGCGAGCGCTATCCGCTCGCCGCGCCTGATTTCAAAGCTCACCGGGCCGCAGACCCGCCTGCCGCCGTATACGACAGAGACGTCCTCCAGGCGCGCAAGCACCTCGGAGCGGTACTCAAGCGGAGAGAGCTTGAGCTCTTCTGCGTTCTCAACATCCTTGAGCAGGGTGCTTTTCTCCTCAACGGCGCGGTTCTGCCGGGCCTCGATGGACTTGGAGCGCTTCATCATTTTGGCCGCCTTGTGACCGACGTAACCCTTGTCCGCCGCCCCTTTCTTGGACGCCTCCACCTTGTCCGACCAGTTCGACGTGCGCTCCGCGGACTGCTTCAGCCTTGCTATATCCCTCTTGAGGCGGTCGTTGAGGGCCAGCTCCGAGGCCTGCCTCGCTTCAAAGTCCTCGAGCCAGGCCGAAAAGCTGCCCGCACGCAGCTCCACGCTTGAGCGGTTTAGGGACAGTATGTGGTCGACGCAGCCGTCCAGGAAGCGCCGGTCGTGCGACACCAGGATGAAGCCCCGCTTCCGGCTCAGGTACATGGCCACGCGGCGCCGCGCCTCGGCGTCCAGATGATTGGTGGGCTCGTCGATGAGCGGGAAGCCGCCCCGGTCTATAAACAGCGCCGCAAGCATGGCCTTGGTCTGCTCGCCGTTCGAGAGCGTGCCGTACGGCCGCTCCAAAGCCCCCTCGTCCACGCCCACCAGCCCCAGCTCTCGTTCAAGCTCCCAGTCCTCGGCGTCGGGACAGGTCTCTCGCAGCACTTCGGACAGCCGGCGCGAGGCGTCCGCCACCGGCTTTGGGAAGTACTCGAAGCGCACTCCGGCGCTTATCTTCCCCGAATACTCGTACTCGCCCGTCAGCAGCCGAAGCAGTGTGGTCTTGCCGCGTCCGTTGCGCCCGACAAAGCCCAGCCGCCAGTCGCTGTCCAGCTGCAAATTGAGCCCCTCGAACACGTTGTCCGCGCTGCCGAGATAGGCAAAGGTAAGGTTTTCTATTTTTATTATAGACATATGCGCACCTCCAAAAAAACAAAATGCCGCAGGAAGACAGACTTCCCGCAGCACATCAGCTGCCCGTACACATATACGCGCCGGGCTGTGCGCAAAGTATGAGCTTCCTGCAATGGGCGCACTACTGCCGCCCGTCTTTTTATTTGCAGGAAGTATTGGACATCTTTTCACCCTTTTCTCAGTTTCTGCCTACATGATAGCACAGCCGCGAGCAGATGTAAAGCTCCTCAGCGCATTTTGCGCCCAGGTCCATCATGTAAACTCTGGTTGCGCGATTTCCGTGTGGAATTTGCGGACTTCCCGCCCGCTGTGTGCTAAGCTATGTCCAAAGGGGAAGTGTGCATGACCTTCGGCGGAAAGCTCCTGAGGCCAGCTCCGCGCTGCCGGACACGAAGAACGCCGTCGCTCTCGACAGGCTCTTCGGCGTCACGACGGACTACCTGCTCTGCGAGGACGAAGGCGTCAGGCTCGCGGCAGGCGCGCGGGAGGACTCCGCGCGCGGCGAAAGCAGGAACATTTCAGTTGTGCTCGGCACCATACTGCTGGTTCTGGGATTTGCAGGGCCGCTGGCTCTCGGGATCGCCGCTTCCTTATTTGAGGCGATATATGTTGGAAACAGCCAGCAGTATCGGTATTTATCAGCCAAGCTTCGTGCAAATTATTTCCTGTTTCTGCTATTCATCCCGGCAATTGCCTCAGCCCTCACCGGCGCAGCGCCGCAGACGCGCGTACCCGGCTTGTACACTCGATGCTTCTGATACGCCTGGACTGGTATTCGCTCATGCCGCTTAAGTATTCGCGCTCATCACGCTGCTGCCGCCCGGCAGCGGTTCGGAATGACGACGGCCCGCCCGGTTTGACGCCGGGCGGACCGATTTTCATATCCGCTTGCTGAAATACACCATGTCTACGAGCTGCACTCCGCCCTCGAAAATGGGCCGCTCGTAGTTCTGCGTGAAGAAGTCCTTCACAACGTGCGAGCGCACGAAGCCGCAGTGCTCGTAGAACGGGACGGTGATCGGGCTGTCGCCGGTACCGACCTGCAGGGTGTGGTACTCCCCGGCGAACTCGCGCTCTATGTGCTCTATCAGCATGCGGCCGCAGCCGTGCTTCTGGTACGCGGGCACGACGGCGATGCTCTTTATCTCCAGCACCCCGCCGCCCTCGTCGGTGACGAGGCACTCGCCTATGGCCCTGCCCATGTCGCTGAGCACGAAGAGCTTCCCTCGCTCGATATATGTCTCAATCATGCGCGGCGACTCGTCCGCGAGCAGCAGCAAATCCATGTACTGCCGCCTGTCTCCGCCAACCTCGTATATATCCATTACTGCTGCTCTATCGTGACTCCATATCCGGCGGCCTTGAGGGCGTCAATCAGGGAACGGCCGTGCTCCTCGCCTCCGACCTCGCAGGCGACGTGGACAAGTATCTCGTTCGGCCCGAGCACACTCGACAGCCTGTCGTGGCCTATCTCCAGGATATTCGCGCCGCTGTCCGCCACGACCTGCAGCAGCTTTATCAGCCTGCCCGGGGCGTCCGGCATGCGCGTGGTGAACTTCATGCGGCGGTGGCGCGAAACGAGGCCCTGGTCTATCACGCGGTGGATGAAGCTCACGTCTATGTTGCCGCCGGAGAGCAGGCACACGGTCTTGCGCCCCACGGTGTCGACCTTGCCGCTGAGCACCGCCGCCAGGCTTGCCGCGCCGGCGGGCTCGACTATCAGCTTTGAGCGCTCCATGAGCAGGAGTATGGCCGAGGATATATCGTTGTCGCTGACCGTGACCATGTCGTCAACGTGCCTGAGTATCTCCGCAACGGTCTTTTCGCCCGGGTTGCCGACCGCTATGCCGTCGGCTATCGTGGACACTCCGTCGGTGGACATGTGCTCACGGGCCTTGAAGCTCCGGTACACCGCGCTCGCGCCCTCGGCCTGGACGCCGACCACCTTGACCCGCGGGTTCACCAGCTTGATGCAGGCCGCGACGCCGCTGATAAGCCCGCCGCCGCCGACAGGCACGACGACCGTGTCCACCGTGGGCAGCTCCCTGAGTATCTCCAGCGCAACCGTACCCTGCCCGGCCATGACCTCGTAGTCGTCGAAGGGGTGCAGGAAGGTGGCCCCCTCCTGCTCGCATATCTCCATCGCCTTTGCATAGGCCTCGTCATAGCAGTCGCCGTGGAGCACCACCTTGGCGCCGTAGCCCTCCGTGGCCTGGACCTTGGCAATCGGCGCGGCCTTGGGCATGACGATTGTCGCGGGGATGCCGTGGCTGTGCGCGGCATAGGCCACGCCCTGGGCGTGATTGCCCGCGCTGGACGCCACTACGGCGTTGACCTCGCCGCGCTCCACCAGTGCGCCTATCTTGTTCGCCGCGCCGCGAATCTTGAAGGAACCGGTTTTCTGCCGGTTCTCGCATTTGAGCCAGACCTCGCCGCCCGCCATCTCCGAGAAGGTGGTGCTGCACGCCAGCTCCGTCTTGTGTACTATGCCCTCGAGCCGCTTCTGCGCAAGCTCGAAGTCCTTCAGCGTAAGAGACATATCCATACCTCCCATGTCCGCTCGAAGCGGACTGAATCCTGAGACCATATTATACTTTTCAGCCGCGATAGTCAACACTTTCGCCCCAAAGCGCCTCAAACTTGTACTTTTGTGCGTGAGTTACGGACATACCGCCATTCTCTCCACGCGCAAAAGAGTATTCCCGCCCGGGCAAAAGCCCGGACGGGAATTTTTATGGAGAATGGTATGAAGC